>CAWHQR010000015.1:0-24461 GCA_963831605.1 uncultured Solirubrobacterales bacterium | reverse complement strand
CGGGCGTCGGGCTGCTCGTCCAGGGCCGCGAGCAGGCGCGCGTTCGGGACATGCTCGCCCCATTCCGCGCTCACCTCGACCACCTCGGCGCCGCAGCGCCGGGCGATCTCGGCGATCCGCGCGCCGAAGTAGCCGCTGGATCCGACGATCACCGTCTCTCCCGGCTCGACCAGGTTGGCCAGGCCGGCCTCCATGCCCGATGTTCCGGTCGCCTGCAGAGGCAGGACCAGCCCGCCCTGGGCCCGGTAGACACTGCGGAGCATGTCGACGACGTCGAGCAGGATCTCGTGCAGCTCCGGGTCCAGGTGCCCGAGCATCGGCTTCTGCATCGCCTCGAGAGCGGAGGGGTCGACGTTGCTCGGGCCTGGGCCGCAGAGCAGCCTCTCCGACGGCGAGATCGGGGGAAGGTCGTTCCTCACGGGGGCAGGGTCCCACGGCGGGTGCACGAGCACAAACTAAGAAAACACACCAATCAATAGGTAATGCCCTATATGTTGTCCTGCGCGTGGCCGTCACCGTCACCCAGCTCTCGGCGTTTCTTGCTGTATTTCGCCACGGGTCGGTGACCGGCGCCGCCGAGGAGCTTGTTGTGACCCAGCCCTCGGTCTCCGCCGCCGTCGCCGCCCTGGAGCGCGAGCTCGGAGTGGACCTCACCGAGCGCGTCGGCCGGAGCATCAGGCCGACCGCCGCCGGCGAGGCCTACGCCCGCTACGCCGCCGATGTCCTGGCCCTGCTCAGGGAGGGCTCTGAGGTGGCGAGAGAGGTGGCCAAGGGCGAGACGGCCCCGCTGCGGGTGACCGCCGTGACCACCGCGGGCGAGTACCTGCTGCCGCCGCTCCTGCATGCCTTCCAGGAGCGCCAGCCCACGATCGATGTGACCGTCCACGTCGGGAACCGCGAGGAGGTCTTCGGGCGCCTCGAGGCGCACGAGGCGGACGTGGCGATCTCGGGGCAGGCTCCCTCCGGGCGCGGGTTCCAGGGCGAGGTCTTTCTCGACAACGAGTTCGTGCTGATCAGCTCTCCCGATGACCCGCTGGCAAGGCGGGCCTGGGTCGCGGTGGACGAGCTCGCGGGCAGGCCCTGGTTGATGCGGGAGCAGGGATCCGGCACGCGTCGGCTCTGCGAGACGTACCTCAACTCCAACCAGATCGACCCGCCGATCCTCACCCTGGGCTCGAACGGTGCCATCAAGAGCGCCGCGCAGATCGGGCTCGGGGTGGCATTGCAGTCCCGCGAGTCCGTCGCCCTGGAGCTGGAGGTCGGCCTGTTGAAGACGATTCGCCCGCGCGGCGGCCTGCCGAAGCGCTCCTGGTTCGTGGTCCGATCCACCATCGGCCCCGGCTCCGAGGCGGCGAAGGCCTTCAGCGATTTCGTCCGCTCACCCGCAGCGGCCGAGGCACTCGCCCGCTCGCACGGCGACGAGGTGAAGCGCACCCGCCGGCGACGCTAGGAAACCGGGGCTAGGCGTGCAGCGCCGAGTCGGCGCCGGTCACGTTCGGCAGATGCCGGTGCGGATCGATGCCGGCCCCGATCTCGGCCCGGGTCGAGACCAGGTGGTAGAGCAGCAGCGTCTGGACGAGCGCGAGCGACTGCGACCGGTGCAGGTCCGTGCCGATCGTGAACTCCCCGAGCCGCTGGGCGCGAAGGTGACTCGCCGACTGCATCCGGGTCCACACCGCATCCTCCAGCTCGGCGGCGAGGTCGGGGTCCGTCTCACCCGGGACCCGTAGAAGTGACTCGTGCTCGCGGCGGGCCAGCGTCGGGCCGTCCCCGTCCGACAGAAAGGGTGAGAGGTCCGGGTGGCTGAGGGTGTCGCGAAGGATCAGCTCGGCATCGAGCAGCTCCGGGTTGCTGCTGGTGGTGGGCGCGAACGAGACGATGATGTCGGAGAGCCGCCGCTGCGGGCGCAGGTAGCGCTCAACGTCGCCCTCTCGGCGATCCAGCTCGGCGATCACCTCGTGCGTCGTATAGCCCCTGCGGGTGCAATCACGGGTCAGCTTCCAGGTTCGCCGCAGCTCCTCGGGTGGGGCCAGGAAGACGCGGATGTCATGGGCTGCCCAGAGCGTCTCCGAGCTGAAGTTGAGCAGCCCTTCGACCACCACGAAGGGGTGCGGGCGGACGTACTCCGGGGCGCCCAGACTCCCGCTGCGGTGGTCGTAGGTGGGCTTCAGGATCGGCTCTCGGTCGCGCAGGTGCGCCAGATGCTGACCGAGGATCTCGAGGTGGTTCGCGGCCGGATCCAGTGGCGTGATCCCGAGTTCGGCGCGCTGCTGGCGCCCGTACCGGTGATAGTCGTCGCCGCTGATGTACGAGACGTGTTCGCGTCCGCCGAGCACACGGACCACCCCTCTGGTCAGGGTCGTCTTCCCAGCAGCGGAATCTCCGACCACTCCAATGACGACCGGACGAGTCATCCGGGAAAGGATCTCAGATCGGCGTCCACCCGCTGCGAGGCTGGACTCAGGGCGCTGCCGCGCGTTCCGCCGCCGCTATCGAGGCCCGCGAGCCGTTCTGACGCTCGTCGATCAGCTCGATCTTGGTCAGCAGGTGCTCGGCCATGCGCAGCGAGGCCTGGTCGATCAGGCGGCCGTCGAGCGAGACCGCGCCCTTGCCCGTCCGGGCCGCTTCGTCCATCGCGGCCATGATCCGGCGGGTCCGCGACACCAGTCTCTGGTTGGGGGAGAAGACCTCGTTGGCGAGTTCGATCTGGCTTGGATGGATGCACCACTTGCCCTCGAAGCCGAGGATGGATGCTCGCCGGGCCGCTACGAGATAACCCTCTGCATCGCCGAAGTCCCCGAACGGTCCGTCGACCGGCCTCAGTCCATGCGCGCGACAGGTGGCGGCAATTCGAGACAGCGGGTAGTGCCACTGGTCGCCCCAGTGGAGCTCTCGAGCCTCCCCCGCCTCCTCGTTCGGATCGGTGAGCATCGCGTAGCCGGCGTCCGAGCCGCCGATCGAGGCTGTCTGGCTCTGGATCGAAGCGGCGTAGTCCGCGACGCCGAAGATCAGCGCCTCCAGCCGCTCCGGGGAACTGGCGGCGATCTCGTCGAGGTTGACGATTCCGGGCGCGGTCTCGATCAGCGCTGAAATCCCGATGGGCTTCTCGATACCCATGGCTTCCTCGATCTGGGTCAGGAGGACCGCCACCAGATGGATGTCACCCGCCGATGCGGTCTTCGGGACCAGGACCGTGTCGAGCCACTCTCCGCCCTGCTCGACGACATCGACGATGTCGCGATAGCAGTAGTGGGTGTCCAGCCCGTTGATCCTCACCGTCACGCTGCAACCGCCCCAGTCGAGTTCTTGCAGGGCCGCGATCACGTTTCGCCGCGCCTCGGGCTTGTCGTCGGGGGCAACGGCGTCCTCGAGATCGAGCATGACCACGTCCGCGCCCAGGCCGGGCGCCTTTTCGAGCATCCGCATGTTGGTGCCGGGGACGCAGAGCTCGCTGCGATGCAACCGCACTGGGGTCGCCATCTCTCTCCCTCGTTCGGCGGGACGGTGTCCGGAGCAGTGAACCCCCTCCGCCCTGGCCGATCAAGCAAAGTGCCCAGCGGACATATAGAAAGAAAGTTGTGAATCACCGCTGGTCGTTAAGCAAACCTCTTCAGCCCCCTGCGGGCGCGAGCCGAATGTACCTTTTTGTTCAGTCGCCCGGTTATAGTGGCCGCGATAGGACGTCCCGCGCACCGCTGAGCGCAACCCGGAAGGAGCCATGGTGGCCGCCAAGAACGAGGTGCCCAGTGAGGTCGAGGCCGCACTCTCCTCGCCGAAGATCGAGCCTGCCCCGCAGACCCTGAAGGAGGCCCGCGAGGCACCCGGCCGCGCGGACAAGATCGCCGAGATCGAAAAGCGGATCGAGAACGAGGGGATCGAGTACGTCTTCTTCCAGCAGATCTCGATCAGCGGCCACATCAACGGCAAGGGCGTGGTGGCGAGTTGGTTCCCGAAGGTGGCCGCCCGCGGCTACCAGCTTGTCTACGGGGCGACGGCGGACCTGTTCACCGATCGTCAGGGCAACTACATCGGCTTCGGGCCGCAGGAGTCGGAGCTGGCCGCAATCGCCGACCTGGACACCTTCGAGGTCCTGCCCTGGGACCCGCGCGTGGCCCGGGTCTATTGCGACTGCTATGACACCGAGACCGGGGAGCTGCTCGACGCGGACCCGCGCCAGAACCTGAAGCGCGTCGCCCACGACGTCGAGGGGGAGCTCGGCTACTCCTTCCTCTGCGGAATCGAGCCGGAGATGATGTGGATGAAGATCCCCGAGCCGGGCGAGGAGCCCGAGGGCGTCACGAAGCCATGGTGCTACCACATCAACCAGTTCGAGCAGCTCCAGCCGGTGATCCTCGACGTGGTCGCCTACGGCAAGGCGATGGGCCTCGACATGAGCTACGGCGACCACGAGGACGCGCCCGGGCAGCTTGAGCTCAACTTCCGCTTCGACCGCGCCCTGCGGACGGCGGACAACCTCAGCACCTACCGCCAGATCTGCAGCGCGGTGGGCCGCAAGCACGGCCTCCACGCGTCATTCATGCCGAAGCCGTTCACCGGGGTGTCCGCGAACGGGCATCACCATCACTTCACCCTCCTGAACGAGGACGGGGTGAACGTCTTCCACGACCCGGATGGGCCGGCCCAGCTGTCCGAGGTCGGCCGGCGGTTCATGGGCGGCATCCTCGATCACTTCCGGGCGCTTACCTGCATTGGGTCGCCGACGGTGAACTCGTACAAGCGGATGTGGGACTTCGGCTTCTGGGCGCCGGTCTACAAGAACTACGGCTGGCAGAACCGCACCTGCACCGTCCGGGTGGCCAGCGGCGGTCGCTTCGAGTTCCGTGGAGTGGACTCCTCCTGCAACCCGTACCTCACCCAGGCGGCCCTGCTCACCGCCGGCCTGGACGGGGTGCGCCGCGAGCTCGACCCCGGGCCGCCGCAGCAGGGGAACACCTACGACCTGCTGGCCGAGGGCGCGGAGTTCGAGCGGGTTCCCGATCACCTCGGGGAGGCCCTCGATGCGCTCGAGGCCGACGAGGTGGTCCGCGGGGCGCTACCGGGCCGTCTCTACGATGTCTTCATGCACTACAAGCGTGACGAGTGGGAGCGCTACCTGACAGCTGTGACCGATTGGGAGCGTGAGCAGTACCTGGACGTCATGCCATGACTTCGGTGGGTGATCGACCGTGTGCGGCATAGCGGGGATCATCTACCGGAACGGCGGGGGGCACGAAGCGGTGGGACGCGACATGACCCGGATGCTCCAGGCGATGAAGCACCGGGGACCGGACTCCACCGGCTTTGCTCTCTACCGCGGCGGCGGCGGGACGTTCGTGATGCACGTGAAGCTGAGCGAGTCGACCGAGCACGACCCGGACCTCGAGCGGCGGATGCAGCGGCAACGGAGCGAGGTCGAGACGCGCATGCGCGCCGCCGGCGCCCGGATCGAGGAGATCAAGGAGGCGGGGCACACGATGACGATCTTCTTCGATTTCGATGGCGACGCGAAGCAGCTCGCCGACACCGTGGAGCGGGTGCGCCACACGGAGGTGCTGTCGCTCGGGCGCTCGCTGGAGATCATCAAGGACCTCGGCGACGCCGAGACCGTTTCCCGCGGCTACAAGCTCGGGGAGTACACGGGCACCCACGCGATCGGCCACGCGCGCATGGCGACCGAATCGGACGTCGACATCGCCAACGCCCACCCCTATTGGGCCTACCCGTTCCCTGACGTCGCCGTCGTCCACAACGGCCAGCTGACCAACTTCCACTATTGGCGCCGGCGGTTGACGCGGGCCGGCCACCGCTTCAACTCCGAGTGTGACTCGGAGATCATCGCCGTCTATCTCGCCGAGCAGATGGGCCAGGGCCGCACCCTCGAGGAGGCGATGCACCAGAGCCTCGAGGACCTGGACGGGGTCTTCACCTACATCTGCGTCACCGAGGACTCGCTGGGGGTGGCCAAGGACGCCTTGGGCGCCAAGCCGCTCGTGCTGTACGAGGACGACGACATCGTTGCGCTCGCCTCCGAGGAGATCGCGATCCGCCAGGTGCTCGACCGCGAGATCGAGACCCATGACCCCTATGAGAGCGAGGTGCACGTGTGGACCAGGTGAGCGAGCAGCCTCGCATGGACGAGCGCGGCCTCGTCGAGCTCGACGACTCGGTTCCGAAGGCGGCGAAGATCGATGGGCAGAGCGCGGTGATCGAGGCTCGCGAGATGACCACTCGCAAGATCAACGCCGAGCTGCGCTGGCTGATCTACGAGCAGGGCATCACCGATGTGACCGTGCGGGATCCGAGCGCCCGGCACTCCCTCGGCGTCGCGATCCTGGCCCGATGCCGGATCCGGTTCGAGGGCAGCCTCGGCTACTTCGGCTGTGGCCTGATCGACGGACCCGAGGTCGAGATCACCGGGCGTGTCGGCTGGTCGGTCGCCGAGAACATGATGTCCGGGGTCGTAGTCGTGGAGAGCAACGCCGGGTCGCTGGCGGGGGCGGCACTTCGTGGCGGCGACCTGGTCGTCAAGGGTGACGTCGGGGCGCGCACCGGAATCGACCAGAAGGGCGGCACGATCATCGTGCTGGGCAACGCGGCGTCGATGACCGGCTTCATGATGCAGCGGGGGCGCCAGATCATCCTCGGGGACGTCGGCCATGGGCTGGGGGACTCGATGTACGACGGCACGATCTACGTCGGGGGCAAGATCGGATCGCTGGGGATCGACTGCGTCGAGGCCGAGTGGACCGATGAGGACACCGAGCTGGTCGAGCGCAAGTTCTCGATCTACGGGCTGGGAGCGCCGCCGAAGCTGCGCAAGCTCGTCTCGGGGAAGAAGCTCTACAACTACGACAACCTCGAACCGAGCGAGCGGAAGCTCGTTCTCTAGGAGGGCCGCGATGGCGGAGCAGAAGCAGGACGCACAAGGGGAGGCTCCGGCAAGGCGCGAGGTACTCGGGCGAAGCCCGATCTTCACGCCCGAGGTGATCAACGACATCCACATGAAGGCCGAGCTCGGCCGCTACCGGATGCGCGGCTTCTCGATGTTCAAGAAGCTCCCCAGCTGGGACGACCTGATCTTTCTTCCCGGGACCCTGACCCGGTTCGTCATCGAGGGCTACCGGGAGAAATGCGACACCACGACCGTGCTCGGCAGCCGCTTCGCCAAGAAGCCGCTCGAGCTCGACATCCCCATCTACATCACCGGGATGAGCTTCGGGGCGCTTTCGCTCGAGGCCAAGATGGCGCTGGCCAAGGGCGCCTCGATGGCGGGCTCCGCGACCTGTTCGGGCGAGGGGGGAATGATCCCGCCGGAGCGGGATCTCTCGACCAAGTGGTACTACCAGGTGATTCAGAGCCGCTACGGCTTCAACCCCCATCACCTGATGCTGGCCGACGGGATCGAGTTCTTCATCGGCCAGGGCTGCAAGGTCGGCGTGGGAGGCCACCTGATGGGCCAGAAGGTGACCGAGCAGGTCGCCGAGATGCGCAGCCTGCCGGCAGGGATCGACCAGCGGTCGCCGGCGCGCCATCCGGACTGGCTCGGGCCCGACGACCTATCGCTGAAGGTGCAGGAGACCCGCGAGGCCACCAACTACGAGGTCCCGATCCAGCTCAAGCTGGGGGCAGCGCGCGTCTACGACGACGTCCGGATGGCAGCCAAGTGTGGCCCCGACGTCATTTACCTGGACGGGGCCGAAGGCGGCACCGGCGCGGGGCCGCATATCGCCGCCGAGGAGACAGGCATCCCGCTCCTGGCCGCCATTCCAGAGGCGCGCCGGGCGCTCGAGGACGTCGGGCTCTCCGACGAGGTCGACCTCGTGGTCGCCGGCGGGATTCGCAACGGCGGCGACGTCGCCAAATGCCTGGCGCTGGGCGCCGACGCGATCGCGATCGGCCACTCCGCCCTGATGGCGCTCAACTGCAACAAGGAGATCCCCGGCGTGACGGACTACGAGGGCACGGTCGGCGTGCCGGCGGGGCAGTGCTACCACTGCCACACGGGACGCTGCCCGGTCGGGATCACGACGCAGGATCCGGAGCTGCGCAAGCGCCTCGACGTCGACGAAGCGGCTCAGCGGGTGTTCAACTTCCTGCACGCGCTGACGCTCGAGGTGCAGATGCTCGCTCGGGCCTGCGGGAAGACCAGCGTCCACAGCCTCGAACCCGAGGACCTCGCAGCGCTCACCGTCGAGGCCTCGGCCATGGCCCGGGTCCCCCTGGCGGGCACGGACTACATCCCGGGGGTGACCGAGGAGCGGGCGCTCGGCGAGATTCGCACCATGCTCGACCAGTATCTGGAGAACCCGGTCGACTACATCCCCGAGGCGGCGCCCGCGGCCGGGGAGGACGGCAAGTGACGGACGGCGGCGACGTCCGTGAGCCCGAGAAGGTCGTCTCGATCGACGCGGAGTATCTCTCCGGCAAGCGCTTTCCGTACCAGGAGGACATCTCGCTGATCGAGGACATCGACCTGGAGGCGGCGACGCCGGGCAAGGACCTGAACTGGCTCGAGGACGTCGAGCTGCTGGAGGAGGAGGGCACGCCCGCAGTCTTCGATCGTTACTCCAACTCGTTCCTGCGGATCTACTTCCCGATCCCGGAGGGCAGTGAGGACGAGATCGCCCGCAAGGTGCTGATCGCCCACCTGACCTCCGGGAACTCATACGGCATCCGGCTCAAGGGCCCTCACGCGAAGTTCCCCCAGCCCGAGCTGGGCCCGTGGGTTGACGGATCCAAGACCGTCGGGGAGGACTGGAAGCCCCAGGTGCTCGAGGGCTGGGAGCCCCCGGAGCACTGACGCCGATGCCGGCCCTGCCCGACTCCGCTCGCCACCTGGTGATCGGCGCCGGCGTGCACGGGCTGTCCACCGCCTGGCACCTCGCCGCAGCGGGTGAGGAGGCGGTGGTGGTCGACAAATCCGGGGTCGCGGCCGGAGCATCGGGGATCGCCTGCGGGGTGATCCGTAACAACTACTTCCAGCCGGCGATGCAGGAGCTGATGGCCGCCTGCGTCGAGATCTGGGAGTCGGATCCGGAGGGCCTCAGCTATCACGGCTCGGGCTACATCGCCCTCGGTCCCCCAGCCCAGGAAAAGGAGCTCGCCGAGGTCTTCGAGCGCCAGCAGCAGATCGGCTACCCCTCGGAGCTCCACACGGGCGAGGACGAGGTGTCGGCCCACATGCGGGCTCTGTTCGGCGACTGGCGCGCGGAGGGGCTGACGGCGTGCCTGCACGAGCAGACCGGCGGCTTCGCCTTCAACCGCGAGTCGATGCTCGGTCTGGCGGACAAGGCTCGAGCGGCCGGCGCATCCATTCTCGAGGGGGTCGAGGTCACCGGCTTCTCGACCGACGGCTCGGGTGCCGTGGACCGCGTCGAGACGAATGCCGGCGAGATCAAGGTCGACCAGGTGGTCATCGCCGTGGGCCCTTGGATCGCCTCCCTCTGGGAGATGCTCGGGCAGCCCGACCGGATCGACGTTCACGGGCCCGATGGCTCGGTGGAGCGCGATTTGCCGATGTGGACGTACTGGTACCTGCAGGAGGGAGAGGTGGCGCTCCCGCCCTCGACGCTGGTGACCGACGACGGGCGAGAGTCGCCGGTGCTGCACGTCGACTCACACCGCCCCCTGATCGACGACGAGGGGAAGCTGATCACCGATCAGCCCTGGGGCATCTACGTCAAGCCGGATCGCCGCACGGTCCAGGGCGGCGCCCAGCCCCTGACCGTTGGCCCGAGCTTCGAGGTGGACCCGTACCCGACCGGCAGCGTGGAGCCGGGGTTCCCGGATCTCTGGTGCGCGGCGCTCTCCCACTGCATGGAGCGGTTCCGGGGCTGCCGTCGAACCTACGTGCAGGAGCGGTCCGGTGGGGCGGGCGCCTTCAGCCCCGACAACTTCCCCGTCTTCGACCGGATGCTCCCGAACGTCTACGTGGCCGCCGACTCGAACCACGGCTACAAGATGATCGCCGTCGGGCGCGAGATCGCTCGCGAGCTCCAGGGCGAGCACTCCTCCCTCCTCCACCCCTTCCGCTTCGAGCGCTTCGAGACCGGTGATCTGCACCCGGTCTCGAGCAGCCCGTACCCGTGGAGCTGAGAGGCGCAAGCCACGTCGTCGTCGGCGGCGGCGTCCACGGCCTGTCGGCGGCCTGGCGTCTGGCCGAGCGCGGCGCCGACGTGTTGGTACTCGAGAAGGATCGGATCGGCTCCGGCGCCTCGGGCATCGCCGGTGGGATCGTTCGCAATTACTACCGCTCCCCAGCGGTCACCGACCTCATCCGGCAGTCGGTCGAGATGTTCGAGGCGGACCCTGACGGCTACGGCTTCAGGCAGGTCGGCTACCTCGCCGCGGTCCCCCAGACGCAGGTCGAGGATCTGGTGGCGATCCGCGAGCAACACGAGGGCGCGGGGTACGAGTCGGAGCTGGTGGTGGGCGCGGATAGCTGCCGTGAGTACCTGACCTGGACGTGGCCCGACTGGGAGGCGCCGGTCGAGGCCGTCCTCTACGAGAGCCGGGGAGGCTGGGCGGACGCCATGCAGACGGTGCGGTACCTGGCCGAGCGTGCACGGGCCGCTGGTGCGCGCGTCGCCGAGGGCGTTGAAGTGACCGGCTTCCAGCTCGGATCCGATGGCGTCGAGGCCGTGCTCACCTCCGGGGGCAGGATCGAATGCGAGGCGCTGGTCGCGGCACCCGGCCCCTGGGCAGCCCGCCTCTGGGAGATGCTGGGCCAGTCCCCCGAGATCCCTCTCGCCGGCAGCGAGCAGCCCAAGCCCCTGATCTCATACTGGAAGGCGCAGGAGGGTCAGTTTGCTCTTCCGGGCGCGGGCCTCGGCGGGCGCGCCGGACGTGAGGCTCCCGTCGTCCACCTCGACCAGGGCGGCGGGCTGTGCTCCGATCGCAACGGGCGCACGCTGCTCCCCGGGGCCTGGGGCATCTACTTCCACATGGGCCGGACCGGAACCGGAGTGACCGGCGGTGGGCTTCCCGTCCTGCTCGCCGAGCCGGAGCTCGACCCTTACGGGCCCGACAATCCGGCACAGGCGGCCGAGCCCGGGTTTGCAGAGTTCTTCGAGTCCGGGCTCGCGACGGCATTGCGGCGGTTTCGCGGGCGCAGCGGCGAATGGCAGGTCACCCCGGCGGGCGGGATCGTCACCCACACCCCGGATAACTATCCGGTCTGCGACTGGGTGCTGCCGAACGCCTACGTGATCGTGGACTCAGGGCACGGCTTCAAGATGCTCGCGCTCGGCCGCCTCGCGGCGGACGAGATCCTCGACGGCGAGTCCGGGCTCGACGCCTACAGGCTCGCCCGGTTTGCGCTGGGCGAGACACATCTCGCCTCCTCGGGCCCGTACCCCTGGACCTAATAGGCGGGCGATCAGCCGCTGGGCCGGCTGTCCTCCCCGGGTGAGTGCTTGAGGCTCCGCATCACGTGCAGGTCGATCGAACCGGGCTGGAACACCTGGGTGGAGTACTGCACCGCCTTCCCGTCCGCCAGGTGCATGACCTCGACCAGCTCCAGGGTGGCGGTCACCCTGGTCGCCTCGAGCGCCTGTCCGAGGCGGCTGTCCGGCTCGACCATCCGCGGGTTCACATGCGTCCTCGCGAACGCGATTTCGACCCCGTTTCCAACGAGGACGTCCAGCATCATGTTGCCGGCCTCGAGGGCCGAGCGGAGCTCTTCCGTCGGGGGGATCGTGATGTCGGGATGCACGACGTCGCGCATGTGGGCCGTCACCGCGTCGTCGGCGACCAGGGTTCGCTGAATCAGCGGAGCCTTCACTCCCCTACGGACTCCCAATTCCTCCGCGACGTAGCCGGGCGTTCGCGCCTGCTCAATCGAGATGTCGCGGGCGGTCAGCCGCTCCCCCTGGCGGCGTGCCAGGGATGTATAGGACTCGAGCACCTCGAGGCCCTCGCTGAAGGCGGCGGGCATCGCCACCCGTCCGACAAAGGTGCCACTGCCCTGCCGGCGGTTCACCTCGCCGTTGCTCTCCAGCCGCTCCAGCGCGAGGCGGAGGGTCCCTCGAGAGACGCCGAGCGAGTCGGCCAGCTCCTTCTCGGGCGGCAGGCGATCCCCCGGGCGCGCGCGGCCTGGGGCCAGCCGCTGACGCAGCGCGGCCTCCGCAACGTCCACCAGCGATGGCCGGGACACAGCAGCGAGCGTAGCCAAGTGTGGGCCCTCAGCGCGCCATGTGCTCTGCCGCAGTGCGGCTCGCTTGCGCAGCGAGGTCTGCAGCGGCGCGGGCGCGTGCCGGGCGAGGATCCTCCGGGTCACCCGCGAGGTTGGTCTCGACGAGATGGGCGCAACCGTGTGCGGCCGCCGCAGCGAGCTCCCCGGCAACGACCGCGTCGGCGGTGAACGCCCAATCTCCGGCCTCGGCCACCTCGGCGGCCCGCTCGGCAACCGCAGCGGCAGCCTCCGCGATCGCAAGCGGTGGCTCGCTGGCCCGATCCAGAGCCCTCGCCTGGTCTCGCCCCTCCCTGGCCTTGGCGACCTGAGCGTAGGTGCGCGCATCCTCGTCGCCGGCGTCAAGCAGGCGACGCCGAAGCTTGTCGGCCTGCTGCGCCAGAGCGCGCATCCTGTCCGCGCCGTCCCCCACATTCCGGTCCTGCGCTGCGATCTTGTTGGCCGCGAGGGCGGCGGCGAGCTCGACCAGGGCAGCCGCGGCGGCGGCTGTCAAGGCGGAGGCGACACCGGCTGCTGCAGGCTCCCGCGGTGAGGCCAGCGCGGCGAGCGCCTCCTCGATCTTTCGGCTGCCCAGCTCAGCCATGGCTCCGGCTAGAACAGGCCAACCGTCCGGCCTTCCGCATCAATATCCACGTTATGGGCGGCGGGCGTCTTGCCCAAGCCCGGCATCTGCTGAATGGCGCCGCATAGGGGCACCAGCCAGCCGGCGCCGGTGTAGGCGCGAACATCCCGTACCGGAAGCTGGAAGTCGGTTGGGGCACCGATCAGTTCCGGGTCCGCCGACAGCGAGAGTGGCGTCTTCGCCATGCACACCGGCAAATGGGCGAGACCCTGATCGGTGAATTGCTGAATCTTCCGCTCCGCCTCGAGGTAGTAGACGATCTCGTTTGCGCCATAGACGCGGGTCCCGATGGTCTCGATCTTCGACTTGACTCCGTCCCCATCCTCGTAGAGCAGCCGGAGGTCACGGGGTCCGTCGCAGGCATCGACGACCGCCTCAGCCAGCTCAGCCGTCCCCTTGCCACCTTCGGCGTAACCAGTGCTGACCGCGGCTGCGGCGGCGGTGCCCTCCTCCGCGAGGCGCCTGACCAGATCGACTTCCTCATCGGTGTCCTCCGGTCTGCGATTGACCGCCACCACGGCTGGTAGGCCGAATTCCTCGACGATTCCGAGATGCCTGTGGAGGTTGGCCATCCCCGCCTCGATGGCCTCCCCGGTCCGCTTCTTGCTCGCCCCCTCAGGTTCGTCGAGACCCCCGTGGTGTTTCAGGGCTCGCACCGTCGCGACCAGGACGACTGCGCTGGGGCTGATCCCGCCGGCCCGGCAGACGATGTCGATGAACTTCTCCATTCCCATGTCCGAGCCGAAGCCCGACTCGGTCACGACGTAGTCGCCGAGCTTCAGGCCGAGCAGGTCCGCGATCAGCGAAGAGTTGCCGTGGGCGATGTTCGCGAACGGCCCGGCATGCATCAGGCAGGGCTGCCCCTCGAGTGTCTGGATCAAGTTCGGCTTGATCGCGTCCTTCAACAGCACGGTCATGGCTCCGGCGGCCCCGAGGTCGTCGGCGGTCACCGGCTCGCCCTCGTGCGAGTAGGCGGCGGTGACCCTGCCGAGTCGCTTCCGGAGGTCGTGGATGTCGCGCGCCACTGCCAGGATCGCCATCACCTCAGAGGCGGCTGTGATGTCGAATCCGCTCTCGCGCGGATAGCCGTTGGCCGGACCCCCGAGTCCCAGTGCCACCGCTCGAAGGGCCCGGTCGTTCACGTCGACGGCTCGCTTCCAGGGCACCCGCAGGGCGTCGACGTCGTGCGGGTTGCCGTGCAGGATCGAGGCATCGAGCAGGGCGGCGAGCAGATTGTTGGCGGCGCCGATCGCATGGATGTCGCCGGTGAAGTGGAGGTTGAGGTCCTCCATGGGAACCACCTGGGCGAGCCCGCCGCCTGCGGCACCTCCCTTGATTCCGAACACGGGACCGAGGGACGGCTCTCTCAGGCAGAGGACGGGGCTCTTGCCGATCTGGCCCAGGCCCTCGGTCAGTCCGACCGAGGTCGTGGTCTTGCCCTCGCCTGCCTTGGTAGGCGTCATCCCGGCGACGCAGACGAGCTTCGCATCCGGCTTGCCGGAGAGCCTGTCGATCGCGTCGAGCGAGATCTTCGCCTTGTAGCGCCCATAGGGCTCGATCTCGTCGGGCTCGAGCCCGATCCGCGCGCCGATGGCGTCGATCGGCTCCAGCTCGGCTTGCTGAGCGATCTCGAGGCTTGTCTTCATCTCCGCATGACCTCCTGGCTCAATGTGAAACCGCCGCCGACCCGACCTCAGAGACGAGCCGGTCCTTGTAGAAGCGCTCGAGCGTGAACGAGTCGATCAGCCCCGGAACCTCGTCCGTCGCGATCAGCTCGGCCATCGTCTTGCCGACGATCGGGGCCGCCTTGAAGCCATACGTCCCCCAGCCGGCGCTGATCAGGAACCCATCGACCTCGGTGCGGCCGAGGATCGGGCTGTAGTCCGGCGTGATGTCGCAGAGGCCCTGCCCAGCTCCGCAGGATGCGAGCACGCTCGAGCTGGGGGAACAGCTCGAGGCAGTGCCGCGAGCACTCCTGCAGGAAGGTGAGGGTGCCCTGCTGACGGTAGGTGGTCCACGGCTCGATCTCGGCGCCGACCAGGAACTCGCCCCGGTCCGTCTGGGAGATGTAGACGTGCATCTGCGACGACACGACGACGATGTCGAGCAACGGCTTCAGCGCCTCTGTCACGAATGCCTGCAGGATGTGGGTGGTGATCGGGAGCTCCACCCCGGCCATCGCCGCGACGGTCGAGCTCCAGCCGGCGGTTGCGCTGACCACGGTTCCCGCGGAGATTCGCCTGCCGTCGGCGAGGACCACGCCGTTGGCCCGCCCGTTCGTGCGCTCGATCGCGGTGACCTGTTGATACGGATGGATCTCCGTCCCCGCCGCGTCGGCCCCGCTGGCGAGCCCCCAGACCACCGCGTCATGCCGGATGATCCCGCCAGGCGGGTGGTAGAGCGCGCCCATCACCGGATACACGGCGTCGGGCTTCAGCGACATCGCGGGCGCGAGCTTCGCGATCTCCTCCGGGCTGATCACGCGCGAGTCGATTCCGACCAGCTGGTTGACCTCGGCGCGCTCGTTCATCACGAACATCGCCCGATCGGTGTGCGCCAGGGTCAGATGGCCCTGCTGTGAGAAGAGCAGGTTGAACCCGAGCTCCGTCGAGAGGCCCTCGTAGAGGCGCACCGAGGCGTCGTAGAACCGCGCGCCCTCGAGCGTCTTGTAGTTCGATCGAAGGATGGTCGTGTTGCGCCCGGCTGCTCCGGAGCCGATGTAGCCCTGCTCGAGGACGCAGACGTCAGTGATCCCGTGATCGCGGGCCAGGTAGTAGGCGATCGCCAGCCCGTGCGAACCACCCCCGACGATGATGACGTCGTAGCGGTCTTTGAGCTCGGGCGTGCGGCGCCACATGCGGCGCTTTCGGAACAGATCACGCACGGGCGACCTCCTCCGTGCTGATCGCCTCGATCGCCGTGACGCCGACCGCTCTGCCACCCAGGTGGCCCGCCGCGTCGACGAAGACGGTCCAGACGTAGTGGGCGAATCCGGCACCGAAGAGATGCAGGAACTGATCGCCTCGCTGCCGGAGCACCATCCCCGGGGTGCGGGCAACCGACACCGGAGCGAAGTCCCCCTCGGCGAAATGATCTGCTCTCAGGTCGAGCGCCATGGTCCGCGCGAAGGTCTCCCGGGAGAGCGGGCCGACCAACGCGTTTGATCCGTAGGCCGCCGTCATCTCGATCACTGAGGCGAATGGAGCCGCGGAGGCAGCGGCCTCGAGCCGGTCGCGAACCTCCGCCGTCCGCTCGGGTGGGGTCAGTGCGAGCACGCGGCCCATCGCCATCGGGCACCACCAGACACCGTCGTGCGACTTCGCCCGCCCGGGCGCGAGCGCGCCTCCGCCCGTCAGCTCGGCGATGATCGACGAGGTGACGCCGGGCTCGGCCTGGAGCTCCAGCTTGCCCAGGTGGGAGAGGTCGGCAACCCCGGCGGAGTCCCGGCAGGCAGCCAGCTCGGCGCTCGGGTTCCCGTAGTCGGTCGCGACCCTCCAGCCGGCGCGTTCAGTGAAGTTCGCACCCTGATCGCGAAGCGTCCACTCGATCGGGCTGCGAAGCAGCGGCAGGGTCCCGTTGACCGGTTCTGCCGCGTCGGGTGCGAGGAACTCGAAGCTCATCCGCGCAGCCGCTCCTGGTCGGGGTCGTAGAACGGCGCGGTCTGCACCTGCGCCCGGAGCCGTTGACCTTTGTCGGCCAGAACGATCTCGGTCCCGTCCTCGGCCAGGGCCGCCGGAACCCAGGCCATCCCGATCGTCTTCTCGAGCATCGGCGAGAAGCGGGATGAGGTCACCCGTCCCACCGGCTGGTTTCCGTCGCCCACCACGGCGGCGCCCTCGGTCGGCACCGCCCCGTTGGCCATGGTGAACCCGACCAGCTTGTTCTCGTCTCCCCGCTCCTGGACGTTCTCCAGCGCCCAGCGGCCGATGAAGTCCTCCTCCTTGTCGAGCTTGACGATCCAAGGCATCGCCGCCTCCAGCGGGTTGGACTCGGCGTCCGTGTCCTGCCCGACGAGGATGTGCATCTTCTGCAGGCGCAGCACCCGCTGCGGCTCGAGGCCGAAGGGCCTGATGCCGTGAGGCTTTCCGGCCTCCATCAGGGCGTCCCAGAGATCCTCGGCCAGCGATCCGGGGCAATGGAGCTCGTATCCCAGCTCTCCCACGAACCCGATCCGCAGCAGCAGGCAGGGCACGCCTGCCACGTGGGCGCGCTTCCCGTCGAGGTACGAGAACTCGTCGTTGGAGCAATCGAGGTCGGTGAGGCCGGAGAGGATCTCGCGCGAGAGTGGCCCCGCGAGGTTGAATGCCGAGAGCCCCTGGCTGACGTCCGTGAGGTGAACGTCGAGGTCCCATTCGGCGAGCCACCAGGCGAACCAGGCCTCGACTGCGTCGGCCCCGCTGGAGGTCGTGGTGACGTAATACGAGAGATCGTCGAGCCGGCAGATCGTGCCGTCATCGGAGATCCGCCCGGCGTCGTCGCCGAGCACGCCGTAGCGAATCCGGCCCGGCTTCAGGTTGTCGAACCGGTTCGGGTAAAGCAGGTTGAGGAACCGGTCGGCCTCTGGGCCGCGCACGATCAGCTTCCCCAGGGTGGACACGTCGATCAGGCCGGCGCCGTCGTGCACGGCCATCGTCTCTCCACGGGGATCGCCGTAGTCGTAGGGACGGCGCCAATCGCCCGCCCAGAGCACGTCGCCGCCGAGCTCCCGATGCCGCCCGTGGACCGCGGAGCGCTTCGCGGGCTCGAAGGGCCGGCCCGCCAGCACGCCCATCGGCACGGTCGACCAGGGCGGCCTGGCGGTGGTCAGCCCGACCTCCTCGATCGGCTCGTCGTTGTGGTCGGCCATTTTGCGGATCGAGGCGAGCTGGCACATCCGCCCCTGGCAGGGACCCATCGTCACCGTCGTGTAGCGCTTCAGCAGCTCCAGCGAGTCGAAGCCCTCGTCGATCGAGAAGTCGATGTCGTCGGTGGTGACGTCCTCGCAGAGGCAGGCGAAGCACTTGCCGTGCCCGCGGCTGGCCCCCGCGGCCGCGGGGGGCTCCGCCCGGACGCCATCGCCTCCGCTTCTCTCGAGCGCCTCTCGGGCCTCGGCGAGTCCGGCGCGCTCCTGATCGTCACCGAAGCCCACGGCCATCGCCGCCTCGGCTCCCGCCAGCAGCCCCGACGCCTCCGCGTCGGAGTGACCCGCCACCGCGCCGGCCGCGTAGACGTCCGGCGGCGTCTGGCCCGGAACGTATGCCCCGCGGTCGGCATCCCATTCCGCCTTGGCACCGGCCTGCAGAAGCAGCGAGCCCGACGGGACGCTGCCCCCGGAGACGGCCAACAGGTCGCAGTCGATACCGCGCTCGGTCTCGAGGTCGGGCTGCCCGTCATCGCCCAACTCGGCGACCACCGCGCCCTTGACCCTCTTGCGGCCATAGGCCTTGACCACCACGGTGCCGGGCAGCAGCGGGATGTCCTCCCCTGCCAGGCGGGCCGCGAGCTCGTCATCCGCCCCACCGGGACGGGCGTCAGCCACAGCCGCCACCGCGACTCCGGCGTCGCGCAGGGCGACGGCGGACTCGAGTCCGCGGTCGGTGGTCGTTGCGACCACCGCGCGCCTACCCGGCCGGACCCCATACAGCGCCGCGAGTCGCTCCGCGCCGGAGCAGAGCATCACCCCTGGCAGGTCGTTGCCCTCGAACATCAGGGGCTGCTCGATTGACCCGGTCGCGGTGATCAGGGCACCTGCCCGGATCTGGTGCAGGGTGCTGCCGCACCAGACGGGCACGAGACCATCGAAGTAGCCGAGCGCCGCCGCCGGCGCCAGCACCTCGACTCCCGCGTCGTGAACCCTCCCGGCCAGCTCTCTTGCGTCGCCGGCGGAATCGCCGGCGAGCACCGCCCCGCCCAGCTCGGGGCCATCGTCCACCAGCACCACGTCAGCACCCCAGTCGGCTGCCCGGAGCGCGGCCGCCATACCGGCGAGGCCGCCTCCGATCACCAGCACGTCCGCATGGCGGCGGCGGTACTCGGTGTGCCACTCGCGGTCTGCCTGCTTCTTCAGCAGCTTGCCGAGCCCGGCCGCGTTACGCAGGACCTTCTCGTACAGAGGCCACAGACGCCGGGGACGGATGAAGGTCTTGTAGTAGAAGCCCGGCGGCGTGAGACGGCTGCCGACGAGATCGGTCCCCCTCATCAGGTCGAACTGGAGCGAGGGGCTCGCGTTCATGTGCCTGACCTTCATCCCGGGCCGCACGGGCTCGGTACAGGCGCGAACGCCGGGCCAGCCATCGACCTCGACCAGGCAGTTCGGGCAATTGCCCGAGCAGCACAGAAGCCCGCGGGGCCGGTGGTACTTGAAGCTGCGCGATATGACCCGCCGGCCGGACGCGTGGAGCGCGGAGCCGATCGTGTCGCCCTCGAAGGCCTCCACGCGCTTCCCGTCGAACTCGAACCCGACCGGGCGATCGCGGTCGATTCGCTCGTTGGGCCCGGGCGGAAGTCGGTCGCTCATTCCGGCAGCCCGACCCAGCTCACCTGGTTCGTGGTGGTGTCCCGATCGGCCACGAACCAGGCCCGGCAGCCGGACCGGTGGTACCACCACTCGCGCTGGACGCCCGCCAGGTTGCGCCGGAAGTAGTTGTAGGTGTTCAGCTCCCGCTGAGACGGCTTGCTGGACGGCCGCGGCACCACCTCGCCCCCGAAGACGAAGTCGGTGACCTCTCGGGGGCCACAGTTGGGACAGGTGAGGAGGAAGGACATGTGGTGGCGCTCGCGGCCTCTGAGGACCTCTTGCGGCCATACTAGACAAATTGGTTCAATAGGTCTATATGCTGAACCTATGGCTCTCCAGTCCCTTGATCAACAGGTGGCGGGAGGGTTGCCCGACCGCGCCTGATGTGAGAGAAAGGCACCCATGACCGATCAAGCACGCCCCACAGAAGACGACGTTCGGAAAGCAGTCAAGGACGACGGGATCGAGTTCCTGTTCGCGAACTTCGTGGACATGCACGCGAGACCCAGCGCCAAGCTGATCCCGGCCGAGGAGCTCGAGTCGCTGTTCACCGACGGCGCCGGCTTCGCCGGCTTCGCCGCCGGCGACATCGGCCAGCAGCCCAACGACCCCGACATGATCGCCATGCCCGACGCCGGCTCGTTCACGAAGCTCCCCTGGAAGCCGAATGTCGGCTGGTTCGCCTCGAATGTGACGGTCGAGGGAGAGGAGTGGCCGTACTGCCCGCGCACGATCCTCCGGCACCAGATGGAGCGGTGCGAGGAGATGGGGTACCAGTTCAAGATCGGCTATGAGCTCGAGTACTTCCTCCTCCGGCAGACGGAGGACGGCGGCATCGAGCTCGCCGACCCGCTCGACACCCTCGAGCTTCCCTGTTACGACATTCGTGCCCTGACCCGGAGCTTCGACTTCGTCTCCGAGGTCGTCAAGAACGTCAACTCATTGGGATGGGGCCTGTACGCGACCGACCATGAGGACGCCAACGGGCAGTTCGAGCAGAACTGGGGGCCGTCCGACCCGCTGACCAGCAGCGACCGAGCGGTCTTCTACCGCTACATGGTCGAGGCGATGGCGCAGGAGCGCGGATTGATCGCCACCTTCATGCCCAAGCCCTTCGGCCACCTGACCGGCAACGGCTGCCACATGCACATGAGCCTCTGGGACGGCGACACCAACGTCTTCCTCGCGGACAAGGACAAGGACGAGCGCGGGATGGGACTGAGCGAGAAGGGCTACCAATTCGTCGGCGGCCTGAAGAAACACGCCAAGGCCTACATCGCCCTGACCGCTCCGGCCGTGAACTCCTACAAGCGCCTCGTGATCGGCGCCCCGACGAGTGGCGCGACCTGGGCCCCCGCCTACGTCACCTACGGGTGGAACAACCGGACGATGATGCTCCGCATCCCGGAGGAAGGGCGGATCGAGGACCGGACGGTCGACGGCGCCTGCAACCCGTACCTCGCCGCCACCGCGGTGCTCGCCGCCGGCCTCGACGGAATCGAGAACGGGATAGACCCCGGCGACCCGAGCACGGGCAGCATGTACGAGACCAGCGTCGAGGACCGCAAGAAGATGGGGGTCGAGACGCTGCCTGAGAACCTGCTCGATGCGACGCGCGAGCTGGAGGAGGATGACGTCCTCCGCAAGGCACTGGGCAAGGCGCGCGACGAGGACTACGTCGACTACTTCGTCCGCTGCAAGAGGCGCGAGTGGCAGCAGGCCCACGAGCAGATCACGAAATGGGAGATCGACCGATACCTGCAGCTGGCCTGAGAGCGAGGTTTGAGAAATGTGCGGCATCGCCGGGCTGTTCAGCAAGTCAAGCGCCGTTGAGGAGAATCTCGGCGCGCACCTGAGCGGAATGCTCGGGCAGCTGGCCGACCGCGGGCCCGACAGCGCCGGGGTCGCCTTCTACCGCGACCCCGCCCCGGCCGGGTCGTGCAAGGTGTCGCTCTTCTCGCCCGAGGAGGACTACCCGTGGCACGAGCTCCGCAAGGAGCTGTCGGAGAGCTTCGGCGAGGTCGGCGAGCCCGAGGTCCGCGCCACCCACGCGCTGTTCGTGGTCGATGACGACGGCGACCAGCTCCAGCGCTGGCTCGCCGCGCAACACCCCGAGCTGCGGGTGATGAGCGTCGGCCAGCACATCGAGATCTACAAGGAGGCCGGGGACCCGCGGGACTTCGTCGTGCGCTTCGGCCTGGATCAGATATCCGCCACCCACGCCCTCGGGCACACCCGGATGGCGACCGAGAGCCGCGTCACCACCGAGCACTCCCATCCGTTCTCGACCGGGCTCGACCTCTGCCTGGTCCACAACGGCTCACTGTCGAACCACAACCGGCTGCGCGTCTTCCTCCGCGGCCAGGGCATCCAGTTCCAGACCGACAACGACTCCGAGGTCGCGGCCGGCTTCCTCACCTGGCGGCTCTCGGAGGGTGACGATCTGAAAACCGCGCTGGAGCGCTGCCTGACCGACCTCGACGGCTTCTACACCTTCGCGGTCGGCACGTCGGATGGCTTCGCCGTGCTGCGCGACCCGATCGCCTGCAAGCCGGCCGTGATGGCCGAGACCGACGACTGGGTCGCGATGGCCTCGGAGTACCGGGCGATCGCCACGCTGCCGGGCGCCGAGGACGCGCGCCAGTGGGAGCCGGAGCCCGGACGCGTCTACTCCTGGGAGCGGGCGAAGGTAGCGTGAGCACCGCGCCGGCCGCCCTCGAGTCGGTGGACCTCGCGACCACATCCGTGAGGGAGCTGAACCAGCGCCTCCACGACGCAGGCGGCGCGGGCCGGAGCCAGTGGCGGATCGAGAATCCCGAGGGCGCCCATGCGCTGGCCGCGGGGCTCGACGGCGAGCTTGAGGTCGAGATCGACGGGCACGTCGGCTACTACTGCGCGGGGATGAACAAGCACGCGACGGTCCGCGTCGCGGGCAATTGCGGCGTCGGCGTGGCCGAGAACATGATGTCGGGACTGGTCGTCGTCGACGGCGACGCCAGCCAGTCCGCAGGGGCGACGGGGCGCGGCGGCCTGCTCGTGATCAAGGGGAGCGCATCCGCCCGCTGCGGGATCTCGATGAAGGGGATCGAGATCGTGGTCCACGGCTCGATCGGTCACGTCGGCGCCTTCATGGCCCAGAAGGGCGCGATCGTCGTCTGCGGCGACGCGGGCGAGGGGCTCGGCGACTCGATCTACGAGGCCCACGTCTACGTGCGAGGCGAGGTCGCCGGGCTCGGAGCCGACTGCGTCGAGAAGGAGATGCGCAGCGAGCATCTCGAGGAGCTCGGGCGCCTGCTCGAGGTCGGGGAGGCAGACGCGACGCCCACTGACTTCCGGCGCTACGGGTCCGCCCGCCAGCTCTACAACTTCAAGGTCGACAACGCGGGCGACTACTGATGACCGAGTTCGACGCGCTGCGGAAGGAGGAGAGCTACGACCCGGAGCTGGTCGATCGGTGGCGGCCGGGCCTGCGCGAGTCCGCCCTCTTCGACCGCAACACGATCCACGAGATCCACCGGATGGCGCGCGAGGGGATCTACGACATCCGCGGCTTCGGCGCCAAGCGCCGTGTGCCGCACTTCGACGACCTGCTCTTCCTTGGGGCGAGCGTCTCGCGGTACCCGCTCGAGGGATATCGGGAGCGCTGCGCCACCGATGTCACGCTCGGCACCCGGTTCGCCCAGGAGCCGATCCACCTGGAGACGCCGATCACGATCGCTGGGATGAGCTTCGGCGCCCTCTCGGCGCCGGCCAAGGAGGCCCTCGGCCGTGGCGCCAGCGCAGTGGGGACGAGCACGACCACCGGCGACGGCGGGATGCTCCCGGAGGAGCGGGAGCACTCGAGCAAGCTCGTCTACCAGATCCTCCCTTCGCGCTATGGGATGAACCCCGACGACCTGCGCCGCGCCGATGCCATCGAGATCGTGGTCGGCCAGGGAGCGAAGCCCGGCGGAGGCGGCATCCTGATGGGTCAGAAGATCTCCGATCGGGTTGCCGAGATGCGTGACCTGCCGAAGGGGGTCGACCAGCGCAGTGCCTGCCGCCATCCGGACTGGACCGGTCCGGACGACCTCGAGATCAAGATCGGCGAGCTCCGGGAGATCACAGATTGGCGCAAGCCGATCTACGTCAAGATCGGCGCCACTCGCACCTACTTCGACGTCGCCCTCGCGGTCAAGGCGGGGGCGGACGTGATCGTGCTCGACGGGATGGAGGGCGGCACCGCCGCCAGCCAGGACGTCTTCATCGAGCACGTCGGTATCCCGATCCTGGCGGCGATCCCTGAGGCCGTCCGGTCGCTGCAGGAGCTCGACATGCACCGGAAGGTGCAGTTGATCGTCTCCGGTGGGATCCGCTCCGGCGCCGACGTCGCCAAGGCGCTGGCGCTCGGCGCGGACGCGGTCTCGATCGGGGTTGCCGCCGTGGTCGCTCTCGGCGACAACTCACACCGCTTCGAGCGGGAGTACGAGCGGATCGGCACCGCGGCGGGCTTCTATGACGACTGGCACGAGGGCCGCGACCCCGTCGGGATCTCCACCCAGGACGACGAGCTCGCCAGCCGCTTCGACCCGGAGCTCGGCGGCCGCCGAATCGCGAACTATC
Source organism: uncultured Solirubrobacterales bacterium (assembly GCA_963831605.1). Lineage (GTDB taxonomy): Bacteria > Actinomycetota > Thermoleophilia > Solirubrobacterales > 70-9 > DASUPK01. The sequence goes on along the minus strand of CAWHQR010000015.1, from coordinate 551 downwards.
TGCGCGCGATGGTCCTGGAAGCCCAGACGATCGCGCGCGCATGCGGCAAATCTCACGTTCACAACCTCGAGCCCGAGGACCTGGTCGCGCTGACCGTTGAGGCGGCGGCGATGGCCAAGATCCCGCTCGCCGGGACCGACTGGGTGCCCGGACAGTCAACTAAGGATGGAGGCTGATCAAGATGGCGAAGATCGTTTGTGTTCTCTACGACGACCCGGTGGACGGCTACCCGCCTGCCTACGCGCGCGACGACATCCCCAAGATCGCGCGGTATCCCGACGGGCAGACGACCCCCACCCCTGAGGCGATCGACTTCTCTCCCGGCGAGCTGCTGGGCAGCGTCTCCGGCGAGCTCGGCCTGCGCAAGTTCCTCGAGGAGGCCGGCCATGAGCTGGTGGTCACCGCCGACAAGGACGGCGAGGACTCCGAGTTCGACCGAAACCTGCCCGACGCCGAGGTGGTGATCTCACAGCCCTTCTGGCCCGCCTACCTGACCGCCGAACGAATCGCCAAGGCGCCGAACCTCAAGATGTCGATCACCGCGGGGATCG
>CAWHQR010000014.1:0-13777 GCA_963831605.1 uncultured Solirubrobacterales bacterium | reverse complement strand
AGCCAAGCAGCCACTGCTGGTCGTGCCGGCTTCCAACTGATACTTCCGACTGATATGAAGCGTCCCGATGCGCGTCCTCAATCGATGGGCGATGGGCAAGCAGTGGCGGATCCCGTTCGTGGCCGCGATCGGCCTGATCGCCATGATCGGGTCCCTGCTGCTCTTTCCCGCGGCCTTCGTCGACAAGGGCTCCCTGGGTCTCGTAGCGGTCGATCTCCTGCTCTTCTTCGGCGGCGGCTTCCTCGCCACCTGGGCGACCATCGCCTGGCAGTCGGAACGGCAGAAGGTGTACCGCCGCCGGGCGGCGGAACGAAAAAGGGCCCCGAAGGGGCCCCATTCCTGAGTGGGCCCATGCAACCGCAACGGTCGATGGGTTCGAATCCTGTTGGGCGCGTTCAGGGATCCCGGGTGCCAGCCACTCCGGGAAGCAGGAGTCGGGGCAGCTCTTTACTTCACGATCCCGCTCGACAGCGACTTCTGCACAGCGGCGACCTCGTGGAATGCATCGACGAGGCGGCCCCGACCTGCGCTCGCGGGTTGCCGTCACCGGCTCGTCTCCACGCGCGAGCTGCTGAATCTGATGTTCGAGCCGGAGGGTGCTGAAGAGGTCGTAGGCCTCTTCGAGCGTCTGAGCATGAGCGGACTCGATCGCCCCGAACTCGGACGCCGCCCGGAGCCGTTCGATTGTCGCGGTGACGTTGGTGCCGGCCTTGAGTGCCCCGAAGCGGGCGATATCGACGACTGGAAGAAGTCCGCCGTGCTTGATGTCGAAGGTGCCGCGGTGCTCGCCGGAGTCCTCGACCGCGATGCTGCCCCTGAATCCGGTCGGTAGCTTCTGCGCCAGCGCAAGGCGGAGCATCGACGGCACCGGGCGAAACGCCAACTGTCCAGCTACGCGAATGGACCAAGGTCCGGCTTCCCTGACCCAGTAAAACCAGCTGGTCGTCGAGCAGGATCAAAATCACCGAGATCCGTCCCTGTGCGTCCCCGTTATGCAGCCAATTCGCGATCGACCGCCGCCGGCACGATCACAAAGCCTCCACGTCCGCGGCAGGGCCGAGCTCCCGCTTCAGGGTGGCGAGGGTGGTCCGGAGGCTGGAGCGTGCGCTCTCATCAAGCACGTCCGGCCAGAACACCGAGGCAACACGGGCCCTGGGATGAAGTCCAGGGTTGATAGCGAGCCAGCCGAGAAGGGACCGTGCCCTATGGCTCGCTATCCGGCCCAACGGACGGCCGTCAACCTCGATCGAAAGCTCGCCCAGCACTGACACAGTGAGCATGCTCAACCAGGCTACTCGGCGGATCTCGGATCGACCTCCGCTGGACCTGGGGCGGGTCGTTTTCTAGAGATTGACTACCGGTGCGCTCAATCGGCCGCCCGGGGATCGGCGGCCTAGGCCTCGGTCGTGCCCATGCCCGACGCCTTGCCCCGCGCGATCAGTTGGTCGGCCTGCTTCCGGCTGGCCTCATCGATCATCTCGCCATCCAGCTGCACGGCGCCTCGGTCCCCGGCGGCCTCCAGTGCCTCCAGCACGGCGTGGGCGCGCGCCAACTCCTCCGGTGTCGGGGAGAAGATCTCGTTGAGCGGGTCGAGCTGGCTCGGGTGGATCGCCCACTTTCCGTCGTAGCCCAGGGCGCGAGCGCTCGAGGCGGAGGACCGAAGCCCAGCCTCGTCTGAGACGTCCAGGTGCGGCCCGTCGATCGCCGTCAAGCCGGCGGCGCGAGCGTTGACGAGCACGGTCTCGCGCACCCAGTGCCAGCGGTCACCCGGATACCGGCCTTCCGGTTGACGGCCGAGCGAGGCCCCCAGATCGGCGTAGCCGACAATCATCGTCTCGAGCCGAAGACCCGCGCCGGCGATCTCGCCCACCCGGACGAGCCCGGCTGCGGTCTCAATCAGCGCCTGCAGACCGACACGAGGCCGGTCGAAGCCAGCGCCGCGCTCCGCTCCCTCGAGCAGGCGCTCGACTGCGTAGATCTGGGCAGCCGCCTCGCACTTGGGGATCACCAGGCTGCCAAGCGCGCCGCCGTCGGCCTTGGCGAGCTCGGTCACGTCACGCTCCCACCACTCGGTGCCTGGTCCATTGACGCGAACCGCCACGGCCCGGCCGTCCCAGTCCTGGGCAATGGCAGCGCAGGCTGCGGATCGCGCCGCCTCCTTCGCGTCGGGCGTGACGGAGTCCTCGAGATCGATCACGATCTCGTCGGCTGGCAGCGACCGCGCCTTGGCGAGCATCTTCAGCGAAGAGGCGGGAACCGAGAGGCAGGAGCGGCGGGATCTCACGCGTCGCGAGCATAGTCTCGAATCAGCTAGCCTCACGTGCCTCGTGCCACAAGCCTCGGATCGGGACGGCGCGGTCACGTCGAGGAGGAGAATTGGAAGCGAGGCAGCGGATCGTCAGCGACGGTCCACATTTCGAGGACTTCGTGGTTGGCGACGTCTTCGACGAAGCGCCCGCGCTCACACTCACCTCCGGCCATGCGGCCCTCCATCAGGCGCTGCTCGGAGACAGGTTGAGGTTGCCGCTCGACGCCGAGCTGAGCGCCGCGGTCACGGCACGGGACCAAGCCCTGGCGCATCCGAACCTGGTCTGTGACGTCGCCATCGGTCAGTCGACCGGGCCGACCCAGCGTGTTCTGGGCAACCTCTTCTACCGGGGCCTGGTGCTGCTGCATCCAGTTCATATCGGCGACACGCTGCGAACTCAAACCGAGGTCGTCGGCCTGAAGCAGAACCGGGCCCGGGAGGACAGCAGGGCGAGCGGACTGGTCGCACTGCGGATCCGGACGGAGAACCAGCGTGGCGAGATTGTGCTCGATTTCTGGCGCTGCCCGATGATCCCGATGCGAGACCCGACGGCCGAGACCGGACACGCTGACCGTTTCGAGGAGATTCCCGACGAGCTCGACTCGGAGCAGGTCGCCGCCGCCATCCCCGGCAAGTGGAGGCTCGACCGCTTCCGAGAGCGTGTCCCAGGGGCGCACTTCGCCGAACTCGAGGTCGGAGCCACATTCGAGGTCGGCGGCCGCGATACCGTGAGTTCGGCGCCGGAGTTGGCCCGACTCACCCTCAACCTCGCCAAGGCGCACACTGATCCCGGGGCGAGCGCGCATGGGCGCCGGCTCGTCTACGGCGGCCACACGATCGCCGTCGCGGCAGCGCAGGCCACCAGAGCGATTCCCAATCTGGTCACGATCGTCGCCTGGCATGGCTGCGATCACCTCGCTCCGGTGTTCGAGAACGACGTCCTAGCGACTGAACTCAGCGTCGAAGGGGCGCAACGGCTCGAGGGGGGCGGAGGCCTGGTCGACCTGCGCGCTCGGGTGCAGGCGGACCGTTTCGAGAGTAGTGAGATCGCCGAGGTTCTCGACTGGAGCTTCGTCGGATTGATGGCCTAGGTAGTGGAAAGGGGTCGCGAGATGGGAATTCTGGACGGCATGCGAGTTGTGGAGGGCTCCGCCTTCGTGGCGGCGCCCCTGGGAGGCATGACGCTGGCGCAGCTCGGCGCCGATGTGATCCGCTTTGACCCCATCGGCGGGGGCCTCGATCGAAACCGCTGGCCAGTGACCGAAGACGGCAAGAGCCTCTTCTGGGCGGGCATGAACAAGGGCAAGCGCTCGATCCAGGTGGACCTCCGATCGCCGGCAGGCCAGGAACTCGCGACCGCCCTGATCACCGCTCCCGGTGACGAGGCCGGTCTCTTCCTGACCAACTTCCCGGCCCGGGGTTGGCTCGACTACGAGGCGCTGCAGGAGGGCCGAGAGGATCTGGTCATGGTCAGCATCAACGGCAATCACGACGGCACCTCCGCGGTGGACTACACCGTCAATCCGGCCACCGGGTTTCCGTGGGCCACCGGCCCGCGGCACCTCTCGGTTCCCTTCAACCACCTGTTGCCGGCCTGGGATGCGATCACGGGCACGCTGGCCGCGGGCGGGATGCTGGCGGCCGAACGGCACCGGACACGGACCGGCAAGGGCCAGTTGGTCAGGGTCGCGCTCTCCGACGTCGCCTTCGCGATGGTCGGCAACCTCGGCAAGATCGCCGAGGCGCAGATCTGCCGCCGAGAGCGACCGAAGGACGGCAACTACCTCTACGGGGCATTCGGCCGCGATTTCCTGACCAAGGGGGGGCAGCGCATCATGATCGTGGCATTGACCCTGCGCCAGTGGAGGAGCCTGGTCGAGGCGACCGGTCTCGACCAGGCCTTCGAGGTCCTCGAGCGGATGCTCGATGTGGACCTAGATAAGGAAGGGGATCGGTTCATCGCACGCGAGGTGATCGGCGCGACGCTGAAGCCATGGACCACCGCCCGCACGTTGGACGAGATCCGGGAGGTCTTCGACGCGCACGGGGTCTGCTGGGGCCCCTACCAGACGTTCATGGAGCTCGTCGACGGAGATCCGCGCTGTTCGACCGACAACCCAATGTTCGACGAGGTCGAGCAGCCGGGGATCGGCTCCCACCTGATGGCGGGCTCGCCGCTCGAGTTCGGTCAGGTCGAGCGCGTGCCGGTGCGCCGCGCCCCACTGCTCGGCGAGCACACCGACGAGGTGCTCGCGGAGGTGCTCGGCCTCAGCGATGCTGAGATCGGCCGTCTGCAGGAGGATGGAGTGGTCGCGACCGAGGCCGCCGTTACCGCCTGAGTCGGGAGCCGTGGGAGGGCCGGACTGGGACCTCCGGCACAAGTGGAAGGGCGAGAGCGAACCAGAGCACCAGCCCCCGCTGACGCGGCATACTTTCGGGCATGTTTGTTTTCCTGCTGTCGATGCTTGGCAGCGCCGTCTTCATCGGCCTTGCGCTCTGCGTGCTGCGCTTCGATGCCGACGAGGGAGGCGACGATGCCGGGGACGGGGGCGGGGGCGGGGGCGGAGGCCGGGCTGGGCCACCTCCGGAGCCACCGAGCAAGCCGCTCCCCGTAATCGACCCTCCCCTGGGGGAGATCCGCGCATTTCGGCCCAGAGAGCGCGTCACTTCTTGACTGCGTCTTGACACGGGTATAGATTCCCGTCCTGCGGCGCCTGGGCGCTCTCTGCGTTCGGGGCGACGTGGAAGGAGAGTCAATGGTGTGAATTCCGTTGCTGTACGGTGGCTCGGAATCGTTGCCGGGGTCGTCATCGTCGCCCTGGCGATCGGGCTTTACGTCAACAAGCTCGTGCGCTCTCCGACGCCGGTTTCGGCGCAGCAGACCGGGCCGGCCCAGGCGCAGCTGACGTTGGGCACGACCCCGGCAGTCGGAAAGCTCGGTGGACACCCGACCTGGGTCTCCTATCTCGTGCGGGAGGGGAATCAGTGGAAGCACACGACGACCTTCGACGTGCCCGCCCACTCCCTGGTGAGCATCACCGTCCTCAACTTCGACGGCGAGAGCGGGCTCCGCAACCCGTTCCTCTCGCAGGTGCAGGGAACCGTCGGGGGAACCATGCAGCTGGACGGGAAGACCGTGAAGAACATCTCCCCCGACGCCGCCTCGCATACCTTCACGGTGCCCGAGCTGGGGATCGTCGTCCCGATCAAGGGCGTTGCCGATGACGCCCCGAATCAGTGCTCGGAGATGCCGTGCTCCCTCAGCCAGGCGCACGAGACCATCACCTTCACGATCCGCACCGGCAAGGGCGGCTGGATTCGCTGGCAGTGCTTCGTGCCGTGCGCGGCCGGCTTCTTCACTGGCTTCGGCGGCCCGATGCAGACGATCGGCTACATGGACGGCTTCCTACACGTGGTCTGAGCCCGAGCGACGATGCCCGAGCCCCCACACTTCAGACGAATCCTGATCCTGTGGGCCGCGCTCAGCATCATCGCGACGCCGATCGTGGTCCTGGTATGGGCGCCGGATCTGCCGCCGGGCAACAGCACCAACGCGGCCTCGGGGCAGGTGACCGACAACCAGGTCCTGCTCGGGCTCGTGACGCCCATCGCCGTGCTGATGATCGTCTACTTCGCCTACGCGCTGATCGTATTCCGCCGCCGCGACGAGGGGCCGGACGAGGGAGTCGCGATTCTCGGGGACAGCGGCATACAGACGACCTGGCTGGCGGTCACCTCCGTGATCGTGCTCTTCCTGGCGACCTACGGAACCGTTCGGCTGTTCGACGAGGGCTCCGGCGGCGGCCAGGGCTCGGACCCGGTCGCCAAGCCGTCGGGCAGCGTGCTCCCGGTTCAGGTCATCGCCCAGCAGTGGGCGTTCACCTACCGCTTTCCGACCTTCGGGGGGGTGGAGACCCCGCACCTGGAGCTGCCGGTCGACCGGAACGTCGCGCTGCACGTCACCTCGCTCGACGTGATCCATTCGTTCTGGGCCCACGACCTCGGTGTGAAGGCTGATGCCAATCCGGGCGTGGACAACGTCGCCTATGTCAAGCCGACCGAGGTCCGCAGCTTCTCGATTCGCTGCGCCGAGCTCTGCGGGCTTTTCCACGGGCACATGTTCGATACGGGGCAGGTCGTGAGCGACGCTGCGTTCCTCGCCTGGATCCACGCCGAGCAGGCAGCCTTCGGCCCGGCGACCGGCGTCCTTCCCAAGTTCAGGTCCCACTACGACCCCGCTCCCCATAGGAGGGCCGGATGAACACCGAACGGACCGCCAGTTCCCCCCTGCGTGGCCTGATCGGCTTCAACGTGATCAGCGGGATCCTGCTCGGGATCGTTGGCTTCTACTTCGGCTGGTGGCTCGGCCACCAGATCCATTTCACCAACTACGAGTACACCGCCGACACCGGGCAGAACGACATCGCGCTCTTCCTGGCCTATCTGTTCTTCGTCGTCGGTTTCCTGGTGGGGCTCGGGTATCTCCGGTACCCCCTGGCGAGGATGATCGGGCGGGAGCCCTCACACCATGAGAACGAGGAAGGCGGCATCCGCCGCTACTTCGGCCTCTGCACCGACCACAAGGTGATCGGGTTGCAGTACCTGGTGGGGATCGGCCTCTTCTTCTTCATCGGCGGCGTGAACGCGATGCTGATCCGGGCCGAGCTTCTCCGCCCCTCGCCCCAGCTCTTCGGCGCCGGCAACTACCTGACGATCGTCAGCCTGCACGGGGCGATGATGATGGGGATCATGACCTCGGGCGTTCTCGGCCCGTTCGCCAACTACTTCGTGCCCCTGATGATCGGCGCGAAGCGGATGGCCTTCCCGCGGATCGAGTCGCTCACCTTCTGGTTGCTGATGGCGGCCGGGGCGGTCCTCACGAGCGCCATCTTCTTCGGCGGCCTTCCCACCGGCTGGACCGGCTACGGGCCACTCAACGACCAGGCGAACATGGGGATGGACTCGTACATCATCTTCTTCATCCTCGTCGGGGTCTCGATGACCCTCCTCGGGCTCAACCTGATCGCGACGATCGTGACGATGCGGGCGCCCGGGTTGACCTGGGGTCGGCTGCCCATCTTCTGCTGGGGAGCTATCTCGACTTCGGGCCTGATGGTGCTCGCGGCGCCCGTGCTGGCGGCCGTCCTCCTGATGGTGGGGCTCGACCGGACCGCGCAGACCTCGTTCTTCCAGGCGCCCTCGGGAGGCAGCCCCTACCTCTTCGAGAACCTGTTCTGGTTCTTCGGCCATCCGGAGGTCTACGTCTTAGCCCTGCCCGGGTTCGGGATCCTCCTCGAGATCCTGCCGGTGTTCGCCCGCAAGCCGCTCTGGGGCTATCGCCTCGCGGTGGCGGGGATGCTCGGCGTCGCGCTGCTCAGCTTCTTCGTCTGGCAGCACCACCTGTTCGTGAGCGGCATCAACTCAGCGCTGCGCCCGTTCTACATGCTCTCCACGGAGGTGATCTCGATACCCACCGGATTCATCTTCCTCTGTGGGATGGCGACGCTCTGGAGGGCGACGATCCGCTACACGGTGCCGATGCTCTTCTGCCTGGCCTGGTTCTTCAACTTCTTCATCGGCGGGATCTCGGGGGTATTCCTGTCGGATACCCCGAGCGACGTCAGCACCCACGGCAGCTTCTTCGTCATGGCCCATTTCCACTACACGATCATGGGCGGCCTGATCTTCACGTTCTTCGCGGCGATCTACTACTGGGTGCCGAAGATGACGGGGTTCCGATTCAACGAGAGACTGGCGAAGATCCACTTCTGGTCGATGTTCATCGCCTTCAACTCGACATTTGGCCCGCTGTTCGCCGCCGGGCTGCTGGGGATGCCGCGGCGAGTGTCCACCTACGCGTCGAGCCTCCAGCCGCTCAACATCTGGGTGTCGGTGTCCGCCTTCGTCCTCGGGTTATCGATGCTGGTCTTCCTGGCGAACGTCCTCTACTCGCTTGTGATCGCCCGCAAGCCGGCGGAGGCGAACCCGTGGGACTCCAAGTCGCTCGAGTGGCAGCTGCCGACGCCGGTGCCCGTGCACAACTTCGACAAGATTCCGGTGATCGACTCGGATCCCTATGACTACGGAACCCCACCCCCGCCGCCCAGACCCGCGAAGGCACCGGCGGCGGCACCCGGATAACGATGGTCAAGCTCCCAGGAAGAGGACAGCAAGAGAGCTCGGCGGACGGGCCGTTTGACGAGCCGCCGGAGGTCCACGAGCGGAACCTCTGGCTCGGTGCCCGCGTGATCGCCGGGTACGACGATCATGTTCTTCGCGGCGTTCGTGTTCGCGTACTTCTATCTGCGCTCGCTCAACAACAGTCACGAGTGGCGCCCGGCGGGCGTCGACCCGCCGCAGAGGTACGGGATCGCAATCGTCCTCCTCTTCGCCGTCAGCGCCGGGCTCCTGGCCTACGCATCCTGGGCGGCGCGTGAGAAGCGCGGCTGGCTGGCGGCGGCTGGGACGGCACTCGTCCTCGGGCTCGCCGGCTGCGTGGTGCAGGTGTTCGAGTACGCGAACGTCCACTTCAGCCCGACCGATGGCGGCTACGCGAGCGTATTCATCGGCTGGACCACCCTCTTCGTCGTCTTCGTGATCCTCACCATGTTTTGGGTCGAGATCCTCTTCGCCGAGGGGGTGCGCAATCGACGCGCGGAGGGGGCAACCGTGCCGGCCGGGCTGGCCGACGCCGCCTTCTACTGGAGCCTGCTGGCGGGCATCGGGGTGCTCTCCTGGGCGATCCTCTACCTGTCCTGAGCCTTGTCCACGGCGACGATCCTCTTGAGCTGGACCACCGACCCGGCGCTTCTCTGGGTGGCCCTCGCCGCATTGCTCTATTGGCTGGGCGGCCGCGGGGTGCGGCCGCAGCCATCCACAGCCCGCCGCTGGCGCCTGGCGGCCTTCATCGCCGGGCTCGCCACCGTCGTCGTGGCACTCGCCTCGCCGATCGACGATTGGGCCGAAAAGCTCCAGTGGGCGCACATGCTCCAGCACGTGCTCCTGCTCCTCGTCGCCCCTCCGTCTGCTGGCACTGGCCCGGCCTTGGAACAGGATGTGGCGGGGGCTGCCGCTCGGCCTTCGCCGGTGGGTCGCGCACGAGGTCACCCAAGGCCGCTGGTCGGACGGCCTGCGCCGGACGGCGCGGTTCCTCGGCGATCCGGTTCCCTCCTGGCTGCTGTTCTCGGTCACGCTCGCCGTCTGGCACATCCCGTTCGCGTACGACGCGACCCTGCGCTCTCCGCTCGTTCACGCAGCGGAGCACGCGCTCTTCTTCGGTACGGGCCTGCTCTTCTGGACGCGGGTGATCGACTCGCCGCCCTGGCGATCGCCGCTCCCCGATGGAGTCCGAGCCCTGTACGTCGCGTCGGCGATGGTGGTCAGCTGGCTGCTCGCAATCGTTCTCGCCTTCGCCAGCTCGCCGCTCTACGCCCCCTACGCGGCGGAGGCGACCCGGCCCGGCGGGATCAGCGCGCTCACCGACCAGCAGTTCGCCGCCGGGGTGATGTGGGTACCCGGCTCGATCCCGTTCACGATTGCAATCATCTTCATCATCTACCGCTGGCTGGAGCCCGAGCGTGCCCGCGACCCGGGTCCCCGCGCAGGCGCGCTCGCCGGAAACCAGTGACCTAGGAGGGAACAGGATGCCGCTCCCGTCGAACATCATCGCCATCACGGTCGCCGGCCAGGGCGTCCTCACCTGGGCGATCCCGCTCTTCGTCTTCCTCGCGGTCCTGGCCTGGTGCATGCTGTTGTTGATCCGGCGCTACTCAGAGTGACGCCCGGCCATCGATCCGTCGCGGATCGATGAGCCGTCGTCGGACTGGGCTCCGGGAAGGCGGCCTGGTCGTTCTGGCGACGGTCATCGTCGGGGTCGGCGCCGGAGTCGCGATCCACGCGCTGAACGGCGGAGGCGGCTCGAGCGCACAAGGCAATCCCCCGGGCCTGCACGGCCAGGCGACCTGGAATTCCGGGGAAAGACCCGCTCCAGATCTTCGGCTGCCGGACCAGAGCGGCAAGCCGGTATCCCTGGGCTCGCTACGCGGCCGCACCGTGATGCTCGCCTTCTTCAGTTCGCGCTGCCGCCGGACCTGCGCCGCGGAGGTGAGGTCGCTGCGCACGGCCCTCCGGCTGCTTCCGCCGCCCGCGCGGCCGGCGCTTGTCATCGTGAGCCGCGACCCGTCCCACGACACGCCCGAATCGACGCGGGCAGCCGTCGCCAGTTGGGGCTTGGGATCAGCAGCCGACTGGCACTGGCTGCTCGGCTCGCGGCGGCAGTTGGCTCCGGTGCTCAAGGCTTACCGAGTTGATGCCCGTGGGGCCGGCGCAAACGCGACAGGACCGGTCTATCTCATCGACCGGGAGGGCTTCGAGCGCGCCGGCCTCCTCTATCCGTTTCCACCCGGCTGGCCGGCCGGGGATCTGCGCCTCCTCGCGGCGGAGGATTGATCGGTCTCCTGCGCGTTCCTGGGAATCGTCGGAGCGCAATACTGGTGAGTGCATTGATGCACCGTTCTCGCCGACGGCTTCGAGGCGCAGGCTCGGGTCTGGCGCTCACCCTGGTGGCGGCATGCGCAGCCGCCGTCCTGGTTGGCTGCGGTGGAGGCGGCGGCGCGTCTGCGAGCACGAGCCCCAAGTTCGCCGGGGTCCGCGCCCTGCCGTCCAAGCCCGCCCCGCCGCTCGCCCTTCGGGACTCGCTCGGTCAGCCGGTGAACATCGACCAGTACCGAGGCAAAGCGGTGCTGGTGACCTTCATCTACGACCACTGTCCGGACATCTGCCCGCTGATGGTCGGCAACCTCCACACTGCTCAGGCCGAGCTCGGACCGGAGGCGGCCAAGGTGCAGATCATCGCGGTGTCCGTCGATCCACGTGGCGATACGCCCCAATCGGTCGCGGCCTTCCTGAGAGCGCATCGGATGACCGGTCGCATGCAGTATCTGATCGGGTCCCGCGGGCAGCTCGAGAAGGTCTGGCGCGATTGGAGCATCCTCTCGAAGGCGACGCCGACGAAGGGCGACCCCGACGTGGTCGAGCACTCGGCACTGGTGTACGGGATCAGCGCCAGCGGGCGGATCACCACGCTGTATCAGCACGACTTCACGCCTCAGCAGATCGCGCACGACGTGCCGATCCTGGCTTCGGAGTAGGGGCCATCGCCCGCCGCTTCCGGATCGCCCTGATCACCGCCGGGGTCGTCGTTGCGGTGATCGCGATCGTGGTCCTGAGCGGTACGTCGAACCGCTTCGGGGCCGGAAGACGTGCGCCGCTGTTGCCGACGCGCGTACTCGTTCCTCCTCAGATGACACTCGCCTCCCTCCGGGGCAAGCCGGCCGCGATCAACTTCTGGGCCAGTTGGTGCGCGCCGTGCCAGAAGGAGGCCCCGGTCCTCGGGCAGGTGGCTGACGAGCTCCACGGAGACGCGAATCTCGTCGGAGTCGACTGGACGGACGGAACTTCCGCCGGTCGCGCGTTCCTGCGGCAATACCACCTGACGTACCCGAACCTCATCGACGCGGACGGGACGGCCGGCCAGGACTACGGGCTGAACGGCCTGCCGACCACCTTCATCCTCGACGCTCACGGGAAGATCACAGATGTCCTGCGTGGACCGCAGACCGCCGACACGCTGCTGCGCGCGCTGCATCTGACCGCGGGGACCGGTTCTTAGGGAACTATCACCGGGCTCTTAAGGGGCTCCCAGCTTCGCTTGGCAGGGTGTCAGAACCGCGGCACCGGGAAGAAGGTGCCGAAGCGAACTGACCCAAACCGAAAGGAGGCGCACGAACGTGTCGATTGCAACAGCTCTGATCATGAACGTGGTTGCGGTCGTCGGCCTGCTCGGACTGCTGGCGGCGACCATGCGACTCCCGTACCACCTGCCGACCACTCCTCGGTCCGGTGACAGCGAGCCGGAGGGTGCGCGCCGCAGCCGGAAGACGGCCCCGGCGAGCCGGCCCTCGAGGCGACGAGGTCGCCCGCCGGAGCCGGTCTACGAGCGATAGCTCCAGCTGCGATCAGGCGGCGGCACGGTCAGATGGTGACGACCGTGTCGACCGCCATCGCAGAGAACAGGATCGCCAAGTAGAGCAGCGAGAAGTGGAATAGTCGCCCAGCTCGCGCCGGGTTCGTTTCACGCAGCAGCTGCAGCGCCAGACCGATGAAGACCGCATCGAGGATCAGCGCGGCTCCCAAGTACAGATCGCCGACCGAATGCCAGAGGAAGGGCAGAAGGGTGGTCGTGGCGAGCACGAGCGAGTACACGAGAATCCGGCGGGAGGTGTCTCGATCCCCGGCTACAACCGGGAGCATCGGGACGTGTGCGGCGGCGTATTCACGCTTGATCAGCAATGCGAGCGACCAGAAGTGTGGCGGCGTCCAGAAGAAGATGATCAGGAAGAGGAAGGCTGCCGGCAGAGTGAGGTTGCCGGTCGCCGCGGCCCATCCGACCAGCGGTGGAACAGCGCCCGCGGCGCCCCCGATGACGATGTTCTGAACCGTCCACCGCTTCAGCCAACGCGTGTAGACGATCACGTAGAAGAGGCCCCCGACCAGGGCCAGGGTCGCCGTCAGGACATTTACGAAGCTGGCCAGCAGGACGAATGAGAAGGCCCAGAGGACGAGCCCGAATTCGACTGCGCGGGGAGGAACCAGACGACCGGCGACGAGCGGCCGGTCTGCCGTTCGCTCACCCATGAGGGCGTCAATGTCCCGGTCCAGGTAGTGGTTCAGCGCGCTGGCACCCCCAGAGGCGAGAGCCCCGCCGACCAGGACGACGGCCAGGTCCGCCAAGTCCGGCACGCCGCCGGCCCCGACGAACATCCCGGCGGCCGCTGTGACCAGCAGGAGCACCATGATCCGCGGTTTGGTCAGGGCGACGTAATCTCGCCACGCGCCCGCCGGTACCTGCTTCCCTTGGAATGAGACCGCGGCGCTCACCAGGGCTGCCGCCAGGGCCAGGGCAGCGAACAGGAGGTGGAGCACGACCGACCACCCCGGCCGACCGGCGAAAGCGACCACGCCGCCGAAAGCGCTCTCCACAACGAACAGCACGAGAGCCGCAACCGAGAATGGCAGCAACCGCGAATGCGCAGTGGCTGCCGCAACGACCACCGCGCCGAGCAGCGGAAGCGCCACTATCGCGAGCAATCGGTGGGGGAGGCCGAGGTGGAGAGCGCCGCTGACCACGACGACTGCGGTGGCAGCTGCCCCTCCCAGGGCGGCCAGGCGAAGCCACGCCCCCGGCGCAACATCCCCCGACTGCGGCCACGCGCCTCGGTCCTCCGGGCCGCGGGTCAGGCTAAGGCTATGAGCCACGCCAGCCTCCTTTGCCGATGCTAGAGCGAGGCCGAGCTACAACTCCGCGTCAAGTCTCGTCCCTCGGCATGCGTGTGTCAAATCGTGCCCCGACAGGGGCGCCGCGTTTCAGCTCTCGAAGCCCTTCCGCAACACCGCTGCTTTGCACGGAAC
>CAWHQR010000013.1:0-48779 GCA_963831605.1 uncultured Solirubrobacterales bacterium | reverse complement strand
CTCTCGAAACACCCCGCTAATCGGCATCTTCGCTCGAGTGGTGGGACCGCGGATCCCAAAGCGTGTCCCGAATATGTCCCGGGAAGTGCGCCGGCCGAGACACGAATCGAGCCCCCTGGCGTCTCCCTGCGGGCAAAAGCGCCGCTTTGCATGGAAAGCGGCACTCTGTGGCCCGCCATACCATGTGGGCAACGCCGGGCTGTTTGACAGCCCCTCTGAGTCGGAATAGGGTCACTTCGATGTGCCCAGGGAGAAGAAGGCGGCTTTCGGTACTTCCACCTGTGGTTGTGGCGGCGCTGATCGCCACGATCGCCTCACCGGCCGGGGCGGCGGTGACGATCGGGCAGGTGGACCCGTCCCCGACCCCTGCTGTGACGTGCATCTCGGATGCCGATGCGACTCAACCGACAGTGACGGGGGGGACGAGCTACGTCGTGCCGGGGACCGGGACGATCACCTCTTGGAGTCACCAGGCGAGAGCCGGTTCGGGGCAGACGTTCTCCTTCAAGGTCTTCCGCAAGGTGGCCGATCCGGCGACGTACATGGTCGTAGGCCACGACGGGCCTCGCAGTCTGACCGGAGGCGCTCTCAACACCTTCGCTGGAATCAGCATCCCGGTTAAGCCCGGTGACTTGATCGGGATAAACAGTGGTAGCGGGACCATGACCGCCTGTATTTTCGACGTTCTCGGGGAAACGTACTGGTATACATCCCCGGGGCTCGCTGACGGTCAATCGGTCCCCTTCCTCCAGGGCACCGACGCTCGCGTTAACGTCTCGGCCGTGTTCACGCCCTCGAACACATTCAGCCTCGGCAAGGCCAAGCTAAAGAAGAAGAAGGGCACCGCGACGATCACGGTCGACGTTCCGAACTCTGGCGACCTCACCGGGTCGGGCAAGGGCGTCAAGGTCGCCAGCGCCCCAGGAGCCGTAATCAGCAAGACCGTCACTGCGCCAGGCAAGGTGACGCTGACGATCAAGGCCAAGGGGAAGCAGCAGAAAACGCTCAACGAGACCGGCAAGGTCACGGTCACGCCCAAAGTCACCTATACCCCCACCGGGGGCGACCCGCGCACCCAGTCGCTGAAGGTGAAGCTGAAGAAGAATCTCTGAAGTTCGTCGGCTTCGCGCGGCCAGCCGACCGCGACCGCTGCTTTGGACGAGAAGCGGCTATCCGCTTTGCATTGGAAGGCGGTTGTTCACGCGATACTGCGTGGGCGATGTCCCAGGAGAACGTCGAGGTGGTCCGAGCCATGAATGCGGCCTTCGACGAAGGCGACATCGAGGGCGCGCTGGCGAAGCTCCATCCGGAGGTCGAGTGGCACGGAACGAAGGGTGGACTGGACGACGGAAAGGTCGCCAGGGGCCATCGCGAGGTGATCGCGGCGTTTGTGGAAGCGCTCGAGGCCTGGGAGCGACAGTCGCTCGAGACGACCGACTACTTCGACGCAGGTGACCGGGTGCTCGTCTTCTTCCACGAGGTGGCGAAGGGCAGGGAGAGCGGCGCGGTCGTGGAGACCGACACCGGGGTGATCTTCACGGTCAAAGATGGGAGCGTGGTGCGCGTTGATCCCTATATGGACCGCGACGAGGCGCTCGAAGCCGCCGGGCTGTCGGAGTAGAGGCTCAGCGAGAGGAGCCATGACAGGTCGCGGATGACCGCCCCTGTCCGCTACTGGCGGGGGCAGCGGTTGGCTCCCCTCGCTCAACCCCTACCTAGTAGGTGACTGCGACTGCCCTGCCTTTAGGGCGGCTACTTCTTCTAAGGGCGAGTGCTGCTGCCGCCGGTCGATCTGATCTGCGACAGAGATCAGCTCTCGACGAGCGCGGTGCACCCAATCGAGATCAGCAGGCCGAGCGGGAGCTGCACTGGCATCGTCATACGCGTGGGAGGCTCCTTGGGAAAGAACTCTGCAAACAGCTCGTTGAGTTCAGCGAAATCGCCCGCGTCGGCAACCAGTACGGTCGTTTCGACCACCAGATCAGGGCGGCTACCGCCCGCCCGAAGCACTGCATCGAGGTTCCGGAATGCTTGTCTTGCCTGCTCGCCAAACAGGGGCCCGACCGGCTGCGCCGTCGCCGGATCCACACCCGGCTGACCTGAGACGAACAAGAATTCGCCCGCGCGCACCGCAGGCGAATAGGGACCTACCCCGCTCGGGACCTCTCCGCCGACGATCACTTCTCGCGTCACGGTCATTTCACTCCTCTCAATCGGGTCATGTGCTCACTATCTCCGCCCTCGATTCGGTGCGAGAGCATTACGCTCATCACGCGGCTCGTGTCAGGGGGTCACCCAATCGTGAGCGAAGGCGAGTATCGCATCGCAACCGCACGCCTCCCTTCGCGTGAAAGCAGCAGAGCCGCCGGGTCCCGCGGCGATCAGCCGAAGAGTGCCGCTTTGGACGAAAAGCAGCACCCGTCCGAGAGATACTGCGTGGGCGATGTCGGAGGAGAACGTCGAAGTCGTCCGCCGAGCGATCGAAGCCTGGAACCGGCGAGACCTAACGGGGTGGTTGGCCTCGTTTCATCCCGAGGGTGAACTTGACTGGTCGCATTCCCGAGGGCCGCTCAAGGGCGTCTATCGCGGTCACGGCAAGCGCGAGGAGTTCTGGGAGGAGTTCTGGTCGACCTTTGAAACGGTCGAGCTTGAAACGCACAGCTTCACGGAGGCGAGCTCCGACGTCGTGGTTCCGAATACCGCCCGCCTTCGGGGGCGCGACGGGATCGAAGTGGTCGCGAGGAGCGCGTTCGTGTTCACCGTCGAGCAAGGGCAGATCACACGTATTCGAATGTTCCAAGAGCGAGCCGAAGCCTTCGAAGCCGTCGGGCTGCGGGAGTAGGCGATGTCGGAGGAGAAGGTCGAGATCGTCAGGTCGATGTACGAAGCCTTCAATGACGGCGATCGTGAGCGCGCCATCACCTATCTCCACCCCGACGCAGAGCTGCATCAACCCCCTGAGCTTCCGGACGTGGAGTCCTACGTCGGCCTGGCCGAATTCGAGCGCGGGATCGATCTATGGCTGGATGAGTGGGAGTCGTTTCGCTACGAGATCGAGGGTTTGACCGATCTCGGGGAAAAGGTGTTGATGGAGATCCGGCGTTGGGGCATCGCCAAGGGCAGCGGCGTTGAGATTGAGCGCAGCGATGTGTTTCACCTCTGGACGTTCAAAGACGGCAAGGCCCAACGATGCGAGGTCTACTTCAACCGTCCGGATGCTCTCGAAGCCGCCGGGCTGTCGGAGTAGCGCTTTGGACGAAAAGCAGCACCCGTCCGCGAGATACTGCGTGGGCGATGTCGCAGGAGAGTCTCGAAGATTTCATCCGCCGTGGATACGCCAG
Organism: uncultured Solirubrobacterales bacterium; assembly: GCA_963831605.1. GTDB lineage: Bacteria > Actinomycetota > Thermoleophilia > Solirubrobacterales > 70-9 > DASUPK01. Next base: position 45,438 of record CAWHQR010000013.1, on the reverse strand, counting down.
GTTCAACCAAGCTGACCGAGACCCCGTCGACGAGCAAGGGCTCGCCACTCTGGATATCTGGCATCCCGACGGCGTGTACGTGAACTCCGCCAGCGACCCTGACCCCGCGATTCACCGGGGGATCGAGGCGGTGAGGAGGCAGCTAGGGAGATGGGTCGAGGCCTATCCCGACCTGCAGGTGGAGCCGCTTGAGATCCAAACAAACGGCGATCGGGCGTTCGTCTGGGTCCGCTTCTCGGGTCACGGAGCAGAAAGCGGGGTTCCAATCGATATGGAGTTGGCTCACGTCAACACGGTCGAAGGCGGCAAGCTCCGCCGCGTCGAGGAGTATCAGGAGCGGGCCGACGGTCTCGCCGCCGCCGGGCTGTCGGAGTAGGCGATGTCGGAGGAGAACGTGGAGGTCGTGCGCGAGGTGATGGGTCTGCTCAGAAGGGCTGCCAGCGGCGAGCAGGCCCCCGAGCTCCTCGAGCGCTTCGATCCTGAAGTTCGGATCGACATGACGCGCCGCGTGATCAATCCCGCCACCTATGAGGGTCATCAAGGCCTCCAGCGATTGGGTGAGGAGGTGAACGAGGTCTGGGCGGAGTTCAGAGTCCAGCCGGAGCGGTTGATCGACGCCGGCGACCGCGTGATCGTTATCGAGACTCGGTATGGGCGGGGAGCCGGGAGCGGCGTGGAGGTGGAGATGAGGTCTGGGGTGATCTGGACGCTCAGCCAGGGAAAGGTGATTCGATGGGAGACAGATCTCACGCCCGAGGAGGCCCTCGAAGCCGCCGGGCTGTCGGAGTAGGCGATGTCGCAGGAGAACGTCGAGAAGATCAAGGCGCTGCTCGAACCGTTTGATGATGCGGAAATCACCGGCATCGATTGGGAAGGCGAAGCGATCCGCGAGATCTTGGAGCGCGACTACTCGCCCGACATCGAGCTGAGGACGCTGGAGTCGGGTATTGGGTCCGGTCCAAGCAGCTTTTACAAGGGCTGGGACGGTCTGATCCGATACTTCAGGGAATGGTTCGAGCCGTTCAGCGAATACCGCATGAAGTGGCTCGATTACGTCGAGGCCGGCGAGCGCGTCCTGGTCCCCATGAAGGCGTCGGGCGTTGGAAGCGCGAGCGGGCTGCGGGTCGAGATGGAACTCGTCCTCTCCTTCGAGCTTCAGGACAGTCTGATCACCCGGCTTGATCAGTACGACACCCTCGAACAGGCCCTCGAAGCCGCCGGCCTGTCGGAGTAGCCGCTTTGGACGAGAAGCAGTGGTCCGAGCTACCCCCTAAGCCCGACGGCTTTGAGGGCTTCCGACGCGTCCGGGTAGCCGACATGCCGCACGACCTTCCCGTTCTCGACCGTCCAGACGTTGCCGGTCCTCATCCGCACGGGCGCTCCGCTGCCCTTTCCGATGGCGATCACTTGGTTGATGTCGACGATCCGATCACCGGCATCCACCAAGCGTTCCGGCTCGACGCGAAATTCATTCCAGGTGCCGAGCCAGCCGACGTAGAAGTTCCGGACCCCTTCACGTCCGTGGTAGATATTTCCATCAGGCATTCGGCTCATGTCAAGCACCACCGCCTCGTCATATTCGGCCAACGCCGCCTCCCAGTCGCCGCGCTCGGCAGCCCGGACGACTCGGCGCACCACTTCCACGCTCTCCTCCGACATCGCCCGTCCAGTATCTCGCGACTGACCGAACGTGCTGCTTTCTATGTAAAGCGCCGCTTCTCGTCCAAAGCAGCTACTCCGACAGCCCGGCGGCTTCCCGTCCCTGGGCCTGGTCGTTGTAGTAGCCAATCCCCACGATCTTGCCCTCGGCGAACTCGGCCAGGATGGCGTCATCGCGGGCAAGCTCGATGCCACTGCCCTTGCCCCTGACGATCATCCGAAACAGGCCAAGCACCTTGTCCTCGCCGGCGGGCAGCAGCTCGAGGGCTTCGAAGTGCCAGCTATCCCAGCTCTCGTTCCAGCGCGCCTGCCATTCGAGAAAAGAGTCGTGCCCATCAGCGTCGGGTATGTCCTGGTCGTCGATTTCGACCGTTGGGCCGAGCAACGGAGTGATGTCTTCCGGTCGTCCCTCCGCCATCGCTTCAGCGAACTGGCGCATGACGTTGAGGTTCTCAGCCTGTGACATCACCGTTCCAGTATCCCGCGCCAACCTAAGTCGAGAGAGATTCATGCCAACCAGACTCACCCCGACTTGCGACAAATGCGGAACCCAGGAGGGGGACGGTTACGACCTCCAAAGCTCGAACGTCCTTTGTCTGGAGTGCGCCATTCCCGACCAGTGGGAGCGGGAGCGATAAGTCACCGCCTCTTTCCTAGTCCTTCGCCGCTTCTTCGCGGACGCGAACGGAAGGCACCGCTGACAATGGCCGAGCTGACCCAGTGGGCTGAGGGACAGAGGACCGCCTGACGACTGCTGCTTTTCGTCCAAAGCAGGGGTCGCCTACTCCGACAGCCCGGCGGCTTCGAGAGCCTCATCCGGCTCGAAATCTGTCTCCATCCGGACGACCTTGCCCTCCAGGAGAGTCCAGATCACACCCGACCTCATCGCCACCTCTACTTCGCTCCCCCTGCCCTGCCCTCGGCGGGTCTCGATCACGACCACCTGTTCGCCGGCGTCTATGAACCTCTCCGGCTCGACGTGGAAATCTCCCCAAACTTCACCCACCTCCCTGCCGAGACGACGCAGCCCGTCGTGCCCCTCATAGGTGTCCGGGTTAAACACGCGTCTGGTCATGTCGATGAGAACGTCGGGCGCGAACAGCTCGAATAGTTTCGGACTCGGCTTGCCTTGGGCGGCGAGATTGAGAAGACGGATCACCTCCTTGACGATCTCAACGTTCGCCTCCGACATCCCCCCAGTATCTCGCGCCGACCGAAGGTGCCGCTTTCCATGCAAAGCAGCACTCCTGAATCGATCACGGCCATTGGCCCTCCGCGTCGTGATCACCCACGGTGAGGTTGGGGTCTCCGCCTACTGGCCCATCTTCCCTCTTTGGGAGGGGGGAGCACCTACCACGCAGCGGCCTCGGGGTGAGATCGTCGCGAGGCCGCCCGTAGCATCGACCGATGCTTCTGGTCGGCGCGATCGCCCTGGCACTGATCATCCTCCCGCCCGGTTGGGGAATCGCGCTCGTCGCGCTGGCCGCTGCGATCGAGGTCGCCGAGGTGGGATTCTGGGTCCGTTTCCTGCGCCGCTACCGGATCGCCACCGGCAGGGAAGCCCTGATCGGCGCGTCCGCGGTGGTGATCGAGGCCTGCGATCCCCGCGGCAGGGTGCGCTTCCGAGGTGAGATCTGGCGGGCGGACTGCGAGGCTGGGGCCGAGGTCGGAGCCCGAGTCAGGGTGACGGCCGTCCATGGCCTGACCCTGAGCGTGGAGCGAGAAGCGACGTGATCGGCGTTCACGGCGATCGGAATGCGCGGAGCCGGGTCCAGCACGGAAAAGGGCCCCGGTGAGGGGGCCCTTTATATCCGAAAGGACGTGCCGCCGGCGAATCTGAGCTTCAGCCGGCCCGTCGGTCCTTCAAGTCTTATGGCTCAATGTCGGCGGTCCGCTGCCATGACTTGAGCCTGTCAAGAGAAACTAACACGACTTATCGCCACAGGTTGCAGTTCTCGGTTGGATTGCGGGCAATTTTGCGAAGACTGCGGGTTTTCCACAGCCACGGGATCCGTGAGTAACCGCTCGTAGACATTGGCCGCCCAGCCAGGATAGGATGCGCTGCGTGCGCTACCTGATCACTGGCGGATCCGGTTACATCGGCGGCCGGCTCACCGACGAGCTCTCCGGCCGCGAGGAGACCGAGAAGATCGTCGACGTCGACCTTCGCCCGCCGCCCCGCTCCTGGCCCAAGCACGAGTTCGTCAAGGCCGACATCAGGGATCGCAAGCAGATGAGGGATCTGCTCGAGCGCCACGAGATCGATGCGCTTCTGCACTTCGCCTTCGTGCTCAACCCGATCCGTGACGAGGCGAAGATGTACGACATCGACGTCAACGGCACCCAGGCCGTGCTCCAGGCCGCCGAAGACGCCGGGATCAAGCAGGTGATCCAGACTTCTTCCGCGACGGCCTACGGGGCCTTCCCGGACAACCCGAAGCCGATCGCCGAGGACTGGCCCGTTCGCGGCGCTCCGGACTTCTCCTACGCGAAGCACAAGGCGGACTCCGACCGCGTCGCCCAGCTCTGGGCTCTTGCGAACCCCGACGCCGCGATGACCATCGTCCGGCCGTCGATCGTCTTCGGTCCGAGCGTCGACAACTACATCGTCCGCGCCTTCGGCAACAACCCCTTCATCCCGATCCTCGACGGCGTAGACGAGGAGTTTCAGCTGGTGCACGAGGACGACGTCGTCTCCGCTCTGATCGCGCTGCTCGATGGCAAGCACGCCGGCGCCTTCAATCTCGCCGGCGATGGCCTGCTGACCTGGAGCCGCGCCGCCGAGATGGTCGGGAAGAAGACGCGCAACGTCTCCCTGAAGTCGATGAAGCGCCTAAACAACGCGATGTGGAAGCTCCACGTCCCGCGGACCGAGGCGCCCGCCGGGAACCTCGACTTCATCCGCTATCCGTGGGTCGTCTCCACCGAGAAGCTGAAGACGACCGCGGGCTGGCAGCCGAAGTACGACACGCTCGAGACCTTCAAGATCACGATGAGGGCCAAGGGCCTGCTTCCGGAGGCGCCGGCCACCGTCCAGGCGCCGACGGCACCTGTTGCCTGACGCGCCCCGGCGCTACATTTCTCATCCCGGGCGCATAGCTCAGTTGGGAGAGCGCCGCCTCGACAAGGCGGAGGTCGCTGGTTCGAGCCCAGCTGTGCCCACTTCGGATGATCAAGCGGAGCCGCACAGGGGGATGATGCGGTGAGCTGGCAGGTCGGGGGGAGCTATTTCGAGTCGTGCAACTGCGACGCGATCTGTCCCTGCCGCCGGATCGACGGCGTCGGCGGCGGCCGCTCGACCCACGGCATCTGCATGGGCATCCTCTCCTGGGTGATCGCCGAGGGAGAGGCGGATGGCGTCGACCTGGCCGGGGAGCCCGTCGCGATGGCCATCCGCTACAGCGACGACGAGGAGGGCTCCCCTTGGAGCTGGGTGCTCTATCTCGACGGCAGCTCGGACGTGGCCAGGCGCAAGGCTCTCGAGGCGATCTGGACCGGCAAGCTCGGAGGGGACGCGGACAAGCATTTCCCCTGGGCGTGGAAGCCGAGCGAGCTGCTGGCCGTGCGCCCGGTGGATATCGACGTCAACCACACCCGGCGGCGTCAGCGACTGCGGATCCGCGACCAGGTCAGCGTCCACATCCGCGACCGTTACCCCGGCGCCGAGACCGTCACCTGCGTGATTCCGGGCCATGACCGGGACGGGGAGGAGCTGATCGCCGATGAGCTGGTCGTCGAGGATGACGCGCTGGCATTCAGCTTCCGCGGCACCTGCGGATACGGCGGGACGTTCGACTACAGCGGCTAGGAGTAGGTGTCCCAGTACTGCAGCTCGGGCAGCGGGTCGTACGCCGCGCCGCCCACGTACCAACCGGGCACGCTCCAGCGTTCGAAGTGCAGGTGGCAGCCGACCGCATCGCCCGTCTCGCCGACCTTCCCGATCTGCTGGCCCGCGGTGACCGGTGTCCCGACCGGGGCCCAGCTCGGCGCCTTCATATGCATGTAGACGGCATCGGTCCCGGTCAGCAATCCGTGGATGACGATGTAGTAGCCGGCGCCCCCCGCCTGGTAGGAGTTGACCCTGACCTGCCCTTTCTCGAAGGCGTAGAGCTTCTCCCCACAGGCCGCCGGGATGTCCTGGCCCTGATGGATGTGGCCGGACCGGGGGGCACCGAATCGGTCGTCGGGGCCGCCGAAGCTGTGCGGCCCGGGCACAGGAAACTGGTGCAGGTGCATCGCGAAGGGCTGCGTCTGGCCGCCCGTGACCGAGGCTCCCGCCGTCCCGGGATCGGCGAGCTTCATCTGGTAGGTGCCGTCGCCGCCGACCCCACCTCCCGATTGCATCCCGTCCCAGGCGACCGGCTTCGACTCGGCGCCGCCGAAGTCGACGGGAAGCGTCTGCACGAGGTTGCCGTACGAGTCCAGCACCTTGACCTTGGCGCTCCCGGCCTTGCGCGAGCTGAGCTGCAGAGTGGGGAGCACGTATCCCTGGATGAAATAGCTGCCGGTCACCTGTCCCTTCGCGAGCAGCTTCCTGATGCGCTTCGCGTCCTTCTTCGAGATCACGCCGTTGACGGGCCAGCCGTGCTGCTGTTCGAACTCCTCGACGTCGCGAAAGGTGCCCTTGCCGAACACCCCGTCCACCGACGTGGCGACGCCGAGCCGGCTGAGGGCCCGCTGCAGGTAGCGGACGTCCTTGCCCGTGGCCCCCTTCGCGAGCGTGCGCGTGCCGAACCGCCAGACGTGGTGCTTGGCCCTCGGGGCGGCCGGCGCGGGGGCAGCCGTGGCGGTCACCGCCATCAGGGCGAGCGCCAGGACGGCGCACGCAAACGACCTGGGTCTGCCGGTACCCATTGGCACTCACAACTGGTGTACGGCGCCCGAGTTGCGCATCCCTGCATGCTGGGTGGCAACGCCCATGGCTAGATTTAGCCGCGTGATCAAGGTCAAGCTGCCAGACGACTCCGAGCTCGAGCTCGATTCCGGGGCCACGGGCGCCGACGCGGCCGCCGCGATCGGCCCGGGGCTCGCGAAGGCAGCGCTTGCCCTCAAGGTCGATGGCGAGCTCCGGGACCTCTCGGCGCCCTTGGACGATGGCGAGCGGATCGAGATCGTCACGGACAAGAGCCCGGAGGCGCTCGAGCTGATCCGTCATGACGCGGCGCACGTTCTCGCGGAGTCGGTGCTCGATCTCTGGCCCAAGGCGAAGATCTCGATCGGGCCGCCGATCGAGAACGGCTTCTACTACGACATCGAATTCCCTGACGGGAGCCCTGGCGAGGAGGACCTGGCTCGGATCGAGGAGCGGATGAAGGAGCACATCAAGGCAGACGAGCCCTTCCAACGCCGCGAGCTGCCCGCGAAGGAGGCGATCGAGCACTTCCGCCTGGAGGGACAGGACTACAAGGTCGAGCTGATCGAGGACCTGATCCGCGACGAGGGCGCGAAGACCGTCTCGCTCTACCGGAACGGGGACTTCGAGGACCTCTGCCGCGGTCCGCACGGCCCCTCGACGGGGCGCATCGGCGCCTTCAAGCTCACCTCCCTTGCCGGCGCCTACTGGCGCGGAGACGAGACCCGCCAGATGCTGACCCGCGTCTACGGCACGGCCTTCATGGACAAGAAGGAGCTCGAGCAGCATCTCGAGCGGCTCGAGCAGGCCCGCGAGCGCGACCATCGCCGGCTCGGCCCGGAGCTCGATCTCTTCCAGTTCCGGCCCGAGGCGCCCGGGATGCCGTTTTGGCTGCCGCAGGGGACCGTGCTGCTTCGGCTGATCGAGGCCGAGGTCCGGAAGCAGCTCGACGCCCGTGGCTACGAGGAGATCAAGACCCCGCAGGTGCTCGACGTCGAGCTCTGGCACCGCTCGGGGCACTGGGACAACTACAAGGAGAACATGTTCTTCACGGCGCCTTCCGAGCGCGAGCACGCCGAGCACGAGCGCGAATACGCGCTCAAGCCGATGAATTGTCCCGGTGCCTGCCTCGTCTACGCCTCCGGCCGGCACTCCTATCGCGAGCTGCCGCTGCGCCTCGCCGAGTTCGGGCTCGTCTCGCGCTGGGAGCGCGAGGGCGTTCTGCACGGCCTGCTGCGGGTCCGCGCCTTCACCCAGGACGACGCTCACGTCTACTGCACGCTCGATCAGGTGACCGACGAGGTCGACTCCATCTGCTCCGGCATCGATGAGCTCTATGAGCGCTTCGGATTCGATGACGTGCGGGTGGAGCTCTCGACGCGGCCGGACAAGTCGATCGGCACGGACGAGCAGTGGGAGAGGGCGGAGGGAGCCCTGCGAGAGGCCCTGGAGCGCCAGGGACGCGACTACGACGTCAGCCCGGGCGAGGGCACGTTCTACGGGCCGAAGATCGACTTCCACATCACCGACGCGCTTGGCCGCTCCTGGCAGTGCGGCACCTGCCAGCTCGACTTCCAGATGCCGGAGCGGTTCGAGCTCTCCTACACCGGCGCGGACAACGCCGAGCACCGCCCGGTGATGATCCATCGCGCGCTGCTGGGGTCGATGGAGCGCTTCGCGGGGATCCTGATCGAGCACTACGGCGGTCGCTTCCCGCTCTGGCTGGCACCGGTGCAGGCGGTCGTCCTGCCGGTCGCCGACCGCCACAACGACCGAGCGCGCGAGATCGAGGAAGCCCTCCGGAGCGCCGGCCTGCGAGCGCGGGTGGATGACCGCACGGAGTCCGTCGGCCGCAAGATCCGCGACGCGGAGCTCTCGAAGGCGCCCTACATGCTGGTCGTGGGCGATAAGGAAGCCGAATCGGGCGAGGCCTCGGTGCGCCACCACGGGGACGGTGATCTCGGCGCGATGGGCCTGGACGCCCTGATCTCCCGCATGCGGGACGAGGTCGGCGATTAGCGCACGTACCGATCAGCCCTCGTTCGACCGGGGAGGGGTGTCTATACTGGCCGCAATGCCGGGCACCCACACCACGAAGCGCGCCTAAGCGCCCCGTGCCCGCCTCACCGATCCAATCTCGCCCATCACCTTCTTGAAGCTCTACCTCATGCGCAGCTAGTGGCGGTCTCCCGCTTCGACCGCCGTCCGCCTGAGCGCGACTCCACTCGCATCAACGAGCGAATCCGCGTGCCCGAGGTTCGCCTGATCGATGAGGACGGCGAGCAGGTCGGGATCGTCCCGACCCCGGATGCCCTGGAGCGCGCTCGCGAGAAGGACCTGGACCTGGTCGAGGTTTCTCCGACCTCCAAGCCGCCGGTCTGCCGGATCCTCGACTACTCGAAGTACAAGTACGAGCAGGAGCAGAAGGCCAAGGCGGCCCGCAAGCACCAGCAGCAGACCAACGTCCGCGAGATCAAGCTGCGCCCCAAGATCGCCCAGCACGACTACGAGACCAAGCGCGGCCACGTGGAGCGGTTCCTGAAGAACCAGGACAAGGTCAAGGTGACCATCATGTTCCGGGGCCGTGAGCAGAGCCACCCGGAGAGGGGCCGCATGCTGCTCGACAGGCTCCTCCAGGACGTCTCCGAGATCGGCGTCATGGAGCAGCCGCCTCTTCAGGAGGGTCGGAACATGACGATGCTCCTAGCACCGGCGCGAGGTGCGGGGCAGGAAAATGCAGTCGCCGCGAGTTAGCCCTTAGGGCCTGACGATCTGGACGTTGTCCAGGTCCATCGAGCAGCCCGACACGCAGTTGTGGACCGGGTCCTGGTAGATGCCCGCACGAAGGTGATCAGGGATTGGCTGCCCCGCTCTGTATGGGTTCGCGCCGCCGGGCTGACTCTCGGTCGACAGGGTCGACACGTGGAAGGTGGGACTCTGCTCACCAGAATCGCTGAAGTCGCCATCGCTGTTGAGGTCGGCGTAGACCTTGATTGAGCCGACGCTCGGATCCGGCGAGTAGGTGACGTCATAGGCGAATCTGGTCCAGACGCCGGCTTGTGCGGGAGCGGTCCAGAGCGTGTGCCAGTCATTGATCAGCGTCCAGGCGCCACTGCGGAGCTGCATCTCGATCATTGGACCCGGCGCAACCTGGCCTTGGCCCGCGTCCCATGGAGCGGTGTAAGGCTCGGTCTGCTTCATCTGCATGACGGTCCGCCAATGTGGATCGTTGACGTCGACGCCGCTGGGCGCCTTGATCGAGATGTAGGTCGCCCTACGTGTGCCGTTGTAGTAGGCAACCGTCGGGCCAGGGCCGGGCGTCCCCCCGCCGCCGGTCGATTGGCTCCAGTTGTATCCGCCTTCGCAGCGCTCGCCCCAGACGTCGTCGCCATCCATCACGGTCATCTGGCGAAAGGCGCTGTTCGCCTGACTCGTCCCCAGGGCGGTGACGCTCGGGTCACCACCGGTGCTCACCTGCTGCTGGCGACCGGCGTTCTGACAGTCGAGTTGCCCCCAGAACGGAATTGGATCTGGGTTGGAAGCTGTGTCGGAGGAGACGAGGGTGCACGAGGAGGGGAGAGTCATGCCGATCGAGGCGTCAGGGTGCGAGAGAGGGCAGTTGGGATTTGGTGCGGGATCGGTTGGTGTCGTGGCGGCGCCGGAGCCTGAGGAGTACCCCGGGCCTGAGGTCGAGGACCCTGAACCGGACGAGCCGCTGCGGGCGGTAGGGCACCGGAGACGATTCTTGTGAGCGACCTTGCTGGGCTTCCTGGCGAGCTTGGCACGTGTCCTGCTGCAATTCTTACCCCCGCTGGCGCTCGCGATCGGATCGGCAGTCGCTTGTGATGCCGCTTGGCAGATAAGGGACCCCGCGCATCCGAAAACCACGGCGGCGATGCTGAGAAGCCTCCGCGTCTTGTCTGCCGTTGCCGTCATCACGCATGGCGTCGGCTCGACACCGGGTTCTACGAACTTTCGGGTAGTCGGTCTGGACGAACGTTTGTGAGCGGAGTTGCTCCGTTCCGACGGGTGTTGGATGCCGATGCAGGGGTGGTCGTCTGCTTCAATGCAACGGCCCCATGCCCAAGATGAAGACCCACTCCGGCGCCAAGAAGCGCTTTCGCAAGACCGCCAACGGCAAGCTCCGCGGCAGGCGCGCCTACTCGAGCCACATTCTCGAGAAGAAGTCGCCCGCCCGTAAGCGGCGCTTCGGGCGGCCCTCGGAGATCTCCGAGGCCGATCGGAAGCGGGTCAACAAGCTGCTCGTCAAGGGCGGTCGCTGATGCCGCGCGCCACCAACGCCGTCGCACGCAAGCGGCGCAAGAAGAAGACGCTGGATCGGGCCAAGGGGTACTTCGGGCGCAAACACTCGAGCTACCGCCTCGCGAACGAGCAGGTGATGCGCTCGGACGCCTACGCCTACCGCGACCGGCGTGTCCGCAAGCGCGACTTCCGGCGTCTCTGGATCACCAGGATCAATGCTGCCGCCCGCCAGGAGGGCATGAGCTACTCCCAGCTGATGAACGGCCTGAAGAGGGCCGAGGTCGACGTGAACCGCAAGATGCTGGCCGACATCGCCGTCAACGACCCCGATGGCTTCCGCCGATTTGTGGAACTCGCCCGGGAGGCTGCCGCCGCCTAGCTCACGGCAGCCAGAGCAGGATTCCCCGGGCGGTCCGCGAGGCGGAGCCGCCCTTTTTCGTTTTCGGCCTCATTTCCAACACCCGCACAAATGATCACCAGCCCACAGAACGAGAAGCTGAAGCTCATCCGCCGGCTCGGCCGGCGGCGAACGCGCGAACGCGAGGGGCTCTTCATCACGGAGGGCGAGGATCTGCTGGCAGCGGCACGCGAGGCCGGAGCCGAGCCAGTCGAGCTGCTGACCGCCGCAGGCGAAGCGCTCGGCGGCACCGAGGTGGAGCCCGCGCTGCTCGCCCAGGTTTCGAAGCTCGGCTCGGGCACGCGGGCGATCGGCGTGTGGCGCGAGGTCTGGGCGGACGAGCCGATGGCGCCCTGCGTCTACCTCCACGGCGTCTCGGACCCCGGGAACGTCGGGACGGTGATTCGCACCGCGAACGCGCTGATCGGTGGATCGGTGGTCCTGGGACCCGACTGCGCCGATCCTTATGGGGCGCATGCCGTCCGGGCGAGCATGGGAGCCGTCTTCGCCGAGCCGCTGGTGCGCGGCGGAATCGAGGCGTCCCCGAAGGCGCGGGCCGCGCTGGTCGCGCACGGCGGCGAGCCGCTCGAGGCCCTCGACGGAGTGGCGACCCTCTGCCTCGGCGCTGAGCGCGAGGGCCTGCCGGGCGAGGTCATCGAGCAGTGCGATGTGCGGGTGACCATCCCGGTGCGTGAGAGCGCCGAGTCACTGAACGTCGCGGCGGCGGCTGCAATTGCGCTGCAGCGGATAGCGTCCGAGGCCGATCATGGTTGAGCGCATCGAGGAGATCCGGAAGGAGGCCGCCGAGGCGATCGGCGGGGCCTCGACGACCTCCGAGCTCGAGGAGCTCAGGGTGCGCTACCTCGGACGCAAGGCGGAGCTCACACAGATCCTGCGCGGGATCTCGGACCTGCCACCGGATGAGCGCGGCCCGGTCGGCAAGTCGGGGAACGTCGCGCGCGTCGAGCTCGAGTCCCTGCTCGAATCGAGGAGCGCGGAGCTGGACGCGAGCGAGCTGGGAACGCGGTTGGCGGAGGACGCGATCGACGTCACCCTGCCGGGCGCTCCCCGTCTGCCCGTCGGCGCTCAGAACCCGCTCATACGGACCCAGCGACAGATCGAGGACATCTTCGTCGGGCTGGGCTACCGGGTGATGGAGGGGCCCGAGGTCGAGCTCGACTACTACAACTTCACTGCGCTCAACCACCCGCCGGGCCACCCGGCCCGGATGGCGCAGGACACCTTCTACGTCGATCCCTCAACGCTCCGGGATGACCTGCGCATCCCCTCGAACGGCGAGCAGCTGCCGCCGGGCCCGGAGGACGTCGTCCTGCGCACCCACACCTCGCCGATGCAGGTGCGTTCGATGGAGTCGCAGCCGCCGCCCATCTTCATCGTGGTTCCCGGGCGCTGCTACCGCTCGGATCCATTCGACGCGACCCATAGCCCGATCTTCCATCAGGTCGAGGGTCTCGCCGTCGGTACGGACATCACCCTGTCTGATCTGAAGGGGACGCTCGACGAGTTCGCCCGCGCGATCTTCGGTCCAGAGCGAGAGACCCGCTTCCGGCCCGGCTTCTTCCCCTTCACGGAGCCCAGCGTCGAGGTCGACGTCTCCTGCTTCCGCTGCGGCGGCAGCGGCAGGCTGCCCGACGGCTCTCGCGATCCGCTCTGCAAGGGGATCGGGTGGATCGAGATCCTCGGTGCCGGGATGGTCGATCCGAACGTCTACGGCTTCGTGCGCGAGTCGGGCTACGACCCGGAGGAGATCCAGGGGTTCGCGTTCGGCATGGGGATCGAGCGCATCGCGATGCTCAAGTACGGCGTCCCCGACCTGCGCAAGTTCTTCGAGAACGACGTCCGCGTCCTGGAGCAGTTCAGATGAGGGCGCCGGACTCCTGGCTGCGCTCCTACTGCGACCCGAAGCTCACGGTCGGGGAGCTGGCGGACGAGCTCGCGATGCACTCGATCGAGGTCGAGAGGATCACGCAGGCCGGCGCGCCGGATCCCGAGGGCTTCGTCGTCGGCAAGGTGCTCTCGGTCGAGAAGCACCCGGACGCCGACAAGCTCAGCGTCTGCCAGGTGGACGCGGGCGACGGCGAGCGGACGATCGTCTGCGGCGCCCCCAACGTGGCTGCGGGGCAGACAGTCCCGGTGGCGCTCCCCGGAGCCGTGATGCCGGACGGCACCAAGCTCGGCAAGGCGAAGCTGCGCGGCGTGGAGTCGAACGGAATGATCCTCTCCGAGTCTGAGCTGGAGATCGGCGACGACGCAGCCGGCATCGCGGTGCTCGAGAACGGGTGGTCGCCGGGAACTCCGCTCGGCGAGGTGATCCCGGTGTCCGAGCCGGTGATCGAGCTTGAGCCCACCTCCAACCGGGTCGACTGCTTCGGAATCTACGGTGTCGCCCGGGAGGTCCACGCGATCACCGGAGAGTCGCTCGCGCCGCCGCCCTGGGACGAGGATGCCGAAGCCACCGGCGAGGGCACGGTGGGCGACTACGCCTCGGTCACCGTCGAGGTCCCGGATCTCTGTCCGAGGTTCAGTGCGCGGGTCTTCACCGAGGTCGAGATCGGCCCATCGCCGCTCTGGCTCAAGGCTCGCCTGATCGGCGCCGGCATGAGGCCGATCAACAACGTCGTGGACATCACCAACTACGTGATGCTGATGACGGCGCAGCCGCTGCACGCGTTCGACCTCGACAAGGTCCCGGATGGGGCCCTGACCGTTCGCACGGCGGAGCGGGGGGAGAAGATGACCACGCTCGACGGGGTCGAGCGGACCTTGGATGAGGACGCGGTGCTCGTCTGCGACCGCAACGGGCCCTCCGGCATCGCGGGGATCATGGGTGGCGAGGTCTCCGAGGTCTCGGAGACGACCACCCGAGTGCTGCTCGAGGTCGCGACCTGGAACGGAGTCAACATCCTGCGCACCTCCCGGAAGCTCGGCCTGCGCACCGACGCGTCCAACCGCTTCGAGAAGCAGCTTCACCCAGAGCTTGCGCTGCGCGGTCAGCGGATCGCCTCGCGGCTGATGGTCGAGCTCTGCGGCGCGAAGCTGGTGCCCGGGACGATCGACGAGGCGGCGGACGTCCCTGAGGCGCATCGGCTGAGCCTGCGCCATGAGCGGGTTGCGCGGCTCCTCGGCATGGAGATCTCGCCCGAGCTGTGCGCCGAGTACCTGGAGCGCCTCGACTTCGAGGTCCACCGCGACGGGGACGACCTGGAGGCGACCGTGCCCTTCCATCGCCACTACGACGTGACGCGCGAGGTCGACCTGGTCGAGGAGGTCGGCCGGATCCATGGCTACGCCGAGAATCTCCCGGCTTCTCTGCCGTCGACCAGCGGCCAGGCGGGACGGCTGACTCGCGAACAGCGCCTGCGGCGGAGGGCCGAGGACGCGATGCGGGATCTGGGCTTCGACGCTGTTGTCGACCTCAGCCTGACCGACCCCGGGATGCCCGGCCGGCTTCGGATCCCGGACGGAGACGTCAGGGCAGAGCCGATCCGCGTCTCGAACCCCCTTTCGGCGGAGCACTCGGTCGAGCGGACCGCCGTGATCGGTTCCCTGCTGGACGCGGCGAGCTACAACCGCGCCCACGGCGCGGAGCGCATCGCGCTGTTCGAGTCGGGCCGGGCCTATCTGCGTGAGGGCGGCTCGCCCCATGACGGCGTGCTTGCCGGGAAGTTCGTCGGCGAGCGGCCGGCGCCGGCCTACGAGCCCTGGCGAATCGGATCGATTGCGGTGGGGCCGCTGAGGCCTGGCTCCTGGCGCAGTGAGGCGGTGGCGGCGGACTTCTACTCGGTCAAGGCGGTGCTTGAGGCACTCGGGCGGCAGCTCGGCGCTGCGATCGAGATCGTTCCCGGCGAGGAGCCCTTCCTGCACCCGGGGCGAAGCGGTCGTGTTCTGATCGAGGGCGAGGACGCCGGCTGGATCGGCGAGCTTCACCCGCTCGTCTGCCGCGAGTGGGACCTGGAATCCGCCGCCGGATTCGAGGTTGACCTGGCTCCCCTGGTCGCCGGCTCGCCGGTGGGCGACGAGTCCTACGAGGACGTGATCACCTATCCGGCCGTCAACCAGGACGTGGCGGTCATCGTCGACGAATCCGTTCCCGCCGTGGAGGTCCGCTCGGCCGTCCTCGAGGGCGGAGGCGATCTGCTGCGTTCGGCTGAGGTCTTCGATCTGTACCGAGGCGATCAGGTCGGGGAGGGGCGCAAGAGCCTGGCCCTGCGGCTCACCTTCCGAGCGGCCGATCGGACGCTGACCGATGAGGAGGTCGCGGAGCGCAGAGGCGCCATCGAGACCGCAGTCGAGAATCTCGGGGGGTCGCTCCGTGAATAGCGTCCTGGTGGCAGGAGCATCCGGATACGCGGGGGCGCTGGCGGCCGAGCTCGTTCGAACGCACCCGAGCCTGGAGCTCGTGCGCGTCACCGCGCGGACCGACGCGGGCAGGAGGCTGAGCGAGCTCTATCCGCAGTACGGCGTCGATCTGGTTCTCGAGGAGCCCGCGACCGAGAGCGGAGCGGACGTCGACGCCGCGATCGTCGCGTATCCGCACGGCGCCGCGGCGCCCGTCGTCTCCGCGCTCCGCGAGCAGGGCACGAAGGTCGTCGATCTCTCCGCCGACTTCCGCCTCCACGACCTCGACACCTACGGGCGTTGGTATGGAGAGCACCGAGCGCCCGAGCTGCTGGGGGAGGCCGTCTACGGGCTGACCGAGCTGCACCGCGAGCAGATCGCCGGCGCCGACCTGGTCGCCAATCCGGGCTGCTACCCGACGGCCAGCATCCTGGCGCTGGCACCGCTCGCCGCGGAGGGGCTGATCGAGGACGTGGTGATCGACGCCAAGTCGGGTGTCTCCGGTGCCGGGCGCGCTGCCGAGGAGGAGATGGCCGTCGTCAAGGAGACCGACGACGCGAAGCCGTACAAGGTCGCCGGGCATCGCCACACGCCGGAGATCGCGCAGGAGCTGGCGGAGCTGGCCGGAGGGAACGGCGCGACGGGTTCATTCGAGGGGCTCACGTTCGTCCCGCACCTGATGCCCTTCGACCAGGGAGAGCTGGTCAGCTGCTACGTCCGGACGACCGAGCCAGTCGACCCCGCCCGGATGCTCTCCCTCTACGAGGAGCGCTACGGCGACGAGCCCTTCATCGAGGTGACCTCCGAGCCACCGGGCGTGAGCGGCGTCCGCGGAACCAACGTCTGCCGCATCCATCTGGCTCTCAATGAGGCCTCGGGCCGGGTCCTCGCATTCGCCTCGATCGACAACCTCTGGAAGGGCGCCGCATCGCAGGCGATTCAGAACCTCAACCTGATGCTTGATCTGCCCGAGGGCGAGGGGATCTCATGAGCTCTGCAACCCAGACGTTCTTCCGCTCGCGCTGGGTGACGCCGCCGCCGGAGTTCGAGCAGCTCGACCCGGCAGAGCTCGCCCCCGGTTTTCGGGCGGCGGGGGTCGCATGCGGCCTGAAGGGGGGTGGCGCCACCGACGTCGGCGTGCTGGCCTGCGACGCCGACGAGGTGGTCTCCGCCCTGGCCCTGACGCGGAACGCGGCCGCCGCCGCACCCGTCCGGGTCTGCAGGCAGGAGTGCGAGGCCGGCGCACTGCGCGCCGTTGCGGTCAACTCCGGCAATGCCAACGCGGCCACCGGCGAACAGGGCTACCGGGACGCGTTGGCCATGCGAGACGCCGCGGCCGAGGCGCTCAACGTCACCCCTGCTTCCGTGGCGGTCGCGGAGACGGGCACGATCGGGGTGCCGCTCGACATCCAGGCCGTCACGACCGGTGTCCGGGAGGCGGCCCAGGGACTGTCCCCGACCGGCGGCGAGGAGTTCTCGCAGGCGATCATGACCACGGACAAGGGCCCGAAGAGGTGCTCGATCCGGGCGGGGGAGGTGACGGTCTCGGCGCAGGCCAAGGGCGCCGGGATGATCGAGCCGGGCTTCGCGACCATGCTCTGCTTCGTACAGACGAACGCGGTGGTGAAGGAGCCCGACGCTGTCCTGCGGTCTGCCCTCGCCGATTCGATGGAGCGGATCACCGTCGACGGGCAGATGAGCACCAACGACACGGTGCTGCTCCAGGCGACGGGCACCGCAGACGCTGTCCTGCCGCAGGGGCTGCTCGAGGCCGTCCTGCTGCAGCTCGCCCTCGAGATCGTCGCGGACGGCGAGGGAGCGACCCGCGTGGGACGCGCCGAGGTCACCGGAGCGAAGAGCGTCGATGAGGCCGAGCGGGTCGCGCGAGCGATCGCGAACTCACCGCTGGTCAAGACCGCGCTCTTCGGCCGGGACTCCAACTGGGGCCGGATCGCCCAGGCCGCCGGCATGGCGCTCGCGGGAGAGGAGCTCGAGGAGCTCGGGCCCGACCGGATCCAGGCCGGGGATCTCGCCGCCGATCTGCCCGAGGCCGAGCTCTCGATCAACCTGGGCCGCGGCAAGGCGAGCGCCCACGTCTACTTCAGCGACCTGACCCATGACTACATCCGGATCAACGCGGAGTACACGACGTGACCTCGTCGGTAGAGACCCTCCTCGAGGCGCTTCCCTACATCCGGGAGTTCCATGGCCGCACGATCGTCATCAAGTACGGCGGCGCCGCGATGCGCGACGAGGAGCTGCGAGAGGCCTTCGCGCGCGACGTCGTCCTCCTCAAGTACGTCGGGATGAACCCGATCATCGTCCACGGCGGCGGCCCGGAGATCACCCACTACATGGAGCGGATGGGGATGGAGGTCAAGTTCGTCGAGGGCCTGCGCGTCTCCGACGCCGAGACCGTCGAGGTCGCCAAGATGGTGCTGCTCGGCAAGATCAACTCGGACATCCTCACGCGGCTCAGCCGCCACGGCCAGCCGGCGGTCGGCCTGGGCGGCGAGGACGGATCGCTGTTCGAGGTTCGGCCGGTGGGGCAGACCGCTGACGTCGGTTTCGTCGGCGAGATCGAGAAGGTCAACGTCGACGTGATCGAGCACATCGCCGAGGACTACATCCCGGTGATCGCGTCTGTCGGGACCGACCGCGAGGGCGCCTCATACAACGTCAATGCAGACGAAGCGGCGGGTAAGGTCGCGGCGGCGATGCCGGCCCACAAGGCGATCTTCCTGACGGACGTGGATGGCTGGCTGAGCGATCCGGATGACCCGGAGTCCCGCATCTCGCAGGCGACGGCCGACGAGGTCCGCGCCGCGCTCGACGGGATCGAGGGCGGAATGCGCCCCAAGCTTCAGGCCTGCGTGGATGCGATCGCGGGCGGGGTGGAGGCGACCCACATCGTGGACGGCCGTCAGCCACACAGCCTGCTGCTCGAGCTGTTCACCGACGCGGGCATCGGCACCAAGATCACCGCATGAACCTCGCCGAGCTCCAGG
Source organism: uncultured Solirubrobacterales bacterium (assembly GCA_963831605.1). Lineage (GTDB taxonomy): Bacteria > Actinomycetota > Thermoleophilia > Solirubrobacterales > 70-9 > DASUPK01. Next base: position 26,900 of record CAWHQR010000013.1, on the reverse strand, counting down.
AGCTGGAGGCCCGCTGGGTCATGCAGACCTATCCACGGGCGGCGGTCGAGCTGGTCCGGGGCGAGGGCACGCGCGTCTGGGACTCGGACGGCAAGGAATACCTCGACTTCCTCGCCGGGATCTCGGTTTGCTCGGTCGGGCACTGTCATCCGGCGGTCGTCGGGGCGGTGCGTGAGCAGGTCGGCACCCTCATGCACACCTCCAACCTTTACCTGACCGAGGGCGGCGTGCGGCTCGCGCAGCGGCTCTGCGAGTCGAGTCTCGGCGGCAGGGCGTTCCTCTGCAACTCCGGCACGGAGGCGAACGAGTGCGCGATCAAGCTGGTCCGCAAGCACGCGCACACGCGTGACATCGCTGATCCAGAGATCGTCGTGTTGGACGGCGCGTTCCACGGGCGGACGATGGGATCTCTCTCCGCCACCCCCGGGCTCTCGACCAACGAGAGCTTCGCGCCTTATCTACCCGGATTCCGCGCCGTGCCGCGCGACGACCCGGATGCGCTCGGCGGCGCCGTGGGCGAGCAAACGGCAGCCGTCATGCTCGAGCCGATGCAGGGAGAGACCGGGGTGAACGTCGTCTCCGACGAAATGATCGCCGCGGCACGCGAGGCATGCGACGAGGCGGGCGCTCTACTGGTCTTCGACGAGATCCAGACCGGAATGGGGAGGACCGGCTCGCTCTGGGCCTACGAACAGTTGCCTGCCCGTCCCGACGTGATGACCACGGCGAAGGCGCTCGGAGGGGGCCTGCCGGTGGGCGCGTGCGTCACCTCTCCTGACACTGCCGATGTGCTGGAGCGTGGCGATCACGGCTCGACCTTCGCCGGGGGGCCGTTGGTCGCCGCCGCCTCGCTTGCCGCGTTCGAGGTGATCGACGACCCCGGGCTGCTTCGCCGCGTGCGCGACCTGGGGGGACGGCTCCGCGAGGGTCTCGAGCGGATTGATGCCGTCGCCGAGGTTCGGGGACGCGGCCTGATGATCGGTGCGCGCATCGAGGGGATCGAGGCAAGGGATGCCGCGTCGCGCCTCCTGGCTGAGGGCCTGATCGTGAACCCGATCGGTGAGGAGACCCTGCGCTTTCTGCCCCCGCTCGTGATCGATGAGGCGGACGTGGACGAGGCGCTCGAGAAGCTCGGCCGGATCCTCGGCTAGGATCGCCGGCGTGAACACTCGCGCTCGCTGGACGATCGGAATCCTCGTCGCTCTCGTGATCGGACTCGTCGTCGGCCTGATCATCGTGCTCGGCGACGACAGCAACGACAACAATTCGACGACGACGGCGCCCCTGGGATCGATCTCGACGACGGCTCCCCAGACCACCGTCCAGAGCACGACCCAGTCGACGATCTCAACGACCACCAACCCGAGCGGTGGCACCCCGGTTCCGGGCGGCACCACCGCCCCCGGCGGGTCCGGCGGCCTCTAGCCGGGCGCTAGTACTTGGGATCCAGCGAGCGGCCAACGAAGAGGGGACCCACCGACCCCGATTTCTTCAGCAGCGCCCGTTCGTTTCCGATCACCGTCGGCAAGGATGTTCGTCCCGGGGAGCTGCACGGCTACTACGTCGATCTGCGCTTCAAGGCCGAGGCGCCGAGTTGGCCCGCCCCCTGGTTGCCGCCCCGGGATCAGCAACTTCACGTTTCGACCGCCCAGTTCGGTCGGCCCCGGTTGCCGGGTGCTGGAACGGCGCCACGTCGCCCCCGAGTTGATCCACATCGCGGACCCACGCGCCGAGCCATTCCGGCGTGAGGGCAGGGATGCCATTCAGCTGCCGGATATTCTGCTCGCGGATGGTCTCTCCATCAACAGCACCTGACATATAGGGGGTCAATTGAGCGGCCTTCAAGCCGAGGTGATCACCGATTTCGGCGCCGCCGCGACGATCGAAGACGAATGGCGCCACCTGGCGGGCGTCGCGGGCAACGCCTTCGTGACGCCCGAGTGGTACTCGGCATGGGCGGAGGGCGCTGTTCAGCACCGACCGCGGATTGTGGTGGCTCGTCGTGCCGGGGGACAGGTTGCGGGAGTGATCCCGTTGGCGCTTTACGAAGGGAAGCGGCTCCAGGCGATCCGCTTCGGTGGCTCCGAGTACGGAGATAACTTTGGGGTAGCCTCGGCCCCAGCCGATCAGGGTGAGGTCGCTGAGGCCGCGGCCGAGGCGCTTCAGGACGAGCTCGGGGGCTTGTTGCTCGTCCTACACTGGGTCGATCGCGATACGGACTGGCCTGAGCGGCTTGCAGCCGCCTCTGCGAGGCCGCTCGCGCTGATCGAGCAGAACCAGGCCGAGATGCCGCGTGCCCGTGTCGCCGGGCTGGACTGGGAGGGATACCTGGCCGAGCGCAGCTCAAAATTCCGCCAGCGCGTGGGGCGTGGCCTCGAGCGCGCCCTGGACCGCCAAGGCGTCGAGCACCACGTGCGCGAGACCTCGGATTCCGAGTCCCTGGAAGCCGATCTGGGAACTCTGTTCGACCTCCATGACCGCCGTCACGCTGAGGGAGGCTCCTCGATCGAGTCACGGTCGGTGCGCGACTTTCTGACCCGATTCGCAAAAGCCGCGATGAGTCAGGACTGGCTGCGTTTGCGCATCCTTGAACTCGACGGAACTCCTGCCGCCGCCTACCTTGCCTGGCGGATCGGCCCCCGCTACGCCGTCTACCAGAGCGGTTTCGACCCGGCGTTCGCCGAGCAAAGCGCGGGGATGGTGCTCTTGAACGACACGATTCGCAGCGCCATCGGAGAGCAGGTTGACGACGTCGACCTGCTCCTCGGCGGCGAGCCGTTCAAATGGCGCTTCGCGCCGCAGCCCCGACCCGTCCGGACGGTGGCTCTGGTCGGCGCCCGCCGTCCCGTTCGGCTGCTGGTTGCCGGCGAGGCGGCGGCCAGGCGCCGTGGACGCGGCCTTGCCGAACATCCTCGCCTTGAGAAGGTGGCGCGCTCCGTTGCGCGCTTCCTCCCGGGCGGCCGCTCAGGCTGATCAGCCGGGACAACCTCTGAAACGCGGGTTAGGAGCGGCCGCCGACCAGGCCTCGAACGGCGTTGCGCGCCTGGCGCATGCCTCGCCAGGTGCTGGCCTTAAGGCGGTCGCGGCCAGGATGCTCACCGGGGGGAGTGGGGGAGATGCGAAGCTTGCGGAGGCGGGCGTTCATCGCGTAGGTGTCGACCTTCTTTGCACTCTCGCGAGAGTAAAACGAGGTTGAGAGCGAGATCGACCAGGTCTTCCCGTTCTTCACCATGTGCGGCGCCTCGGCGGGGATATGGACGCCGACGCCGGGCTCCATCGCGTAGACGGTCTCATTGGCGGGCAGGTCCGAGATGTTGCGGTGCCCGCCGCCGTAGTACCGCTCTGCCTCCCGCCGCTCGGTCTCGAGGTCGGTGAATGTGCCTACGGTGAGGTCCTTGGTGCCCCTGATCTGGAAGAGCATGTTGTACTCAGGGTCGAAGTGCGAGGGCGCGACCGACTCAGCCGCCGAGATCAGGATGTAGCACTCGCTGCTGACCCGGCCGCCCTCCTGCTCGACGACCTGCGAGCGAATGTTGCCGAGAATCCAATCGGCGAGGGCCTGGTACTCAGGCTCGGTGTGGACGCGCTTCAGCACCATCCACATGCCGTTGGTCTCGATCCCGCGGACGACGTCGCCGGCGGTCATCTCTTCCGGCTGATCGCCTCCTCCGACAAGTATCTCCGAGGCCTTGCCCTTTGTGAATTCGGCCTGGTCCGGAGGGAGGGCGTCGGCGAGCTGTGCGAGCCGCTCGATCGAAAGCAGCGGGTGGTCGGTGAGGTTGTGTTTCACCTGAAACGACTCCCTGCCGAACTTCTCGTACATGAGCTTCTCGTCCACCTCGAATGGCTTGTCGGTGGTCCTCACGGGCTCGGCAATCTCCTTCGGGTCAGGGGCGGTAACAGGCTTCATGTGGCTCCGTTCTATCGTGCGGCGACTGCATTCTACGTGAACGTCGCGCCTCCTCCGGGCGCACTGGACTAGGATCGGGCCCAGATGACCTCTGGTCGCATCTCACCGCCCTAGCCGGTCTTCGTCCGGAGGAAGGCCCCTTACCTGACCCGACGTCGAGGTCCGACCGACCCCAACCTCTTCAGCACCAGATCCTCGTTCCCGACCGAGGTCGGCTCCCTGATCGGGAACGACGATGTCGCCGGCTACTACATCAACTTCGACTTCAAGGCCACGGCGTCGGACTGGCCGCGCAAAGGCATTCGGCCCGAGGAACTGGAGTTTCACGTCGCCACCGCTCAGTGGGGGCTGGGCTGTTACGAGCGCTACCTGCGAGGAGAGGGCGAGATGTGGCTGGCGGGGGCAATCGGGGCCGGTGACCACCTGCTGGCCGAGCAGCATGTCGGCGGGGTGCACGATGGCGCTTGGCTTCACAGGGTCGAGATGCCACATACCTACGAACTGCGCCCGCCGTGGGTGTCGGCAATGGCGCAGGGCGAAGGCGCCAGCCTGCTGGTCCGTCTGTACATGGCGACCAGAGACGAGCGATATTCGGAAGGCGCCCGCCGCGCGCTCGCGGCGGGCAGGGTGCCGAGTCGCAGCGGTGGCGCCTCGGCGCTGTTGAACGGCGAGTCCTTTCCCGAGGAGTACCCGACCGAACCGCCCTCATTCGTGCTCAATGGGGCGATCTTCGCGCTCTGGGGGTTCTTCGACGTAGGCCTCGGCCTGGGGGACAGCGAGGCATCGCAGGATTTCGCGCAAGGGGCGAGCACGCTGGCAGCCTGCATCCACCGCTGGGACTCCGGCTATTGGTCCTACTACGACCTGTTTCCGCACCCCGTCCGCAATCTCGCGAGCTCCGCGTACCACCACCTGCACATCGCCCAATTGAGGGCGATGTCCCGCATCTCCGAGCACCCTGAGCTCGAGCGCGCCGCCGACCGCTGGCAGGGCTATTCCGAGAGCCGGGTGAACAACGCGCGCGCCTTCGCGAGCAAGAGCGCCTTCCGCATGGTTGTGCCGCGCACGCGCTCGCTCGCCCACCGGCTGCCCTGGAGTCACTCAAGCAGGCGCCGCCGTCAAGGAAGCGCGCTGGTGCTCTGCTACCACGCGGTCAGCCCGACCTGGGACTCGGATCTGGCGGTGACGCCCGAGGTGATGCGCACCCAGCTCACCACCCTCGTCAAGCGCGGCTACACCGGGGCGACCTTCGCCGACGTGGCCAGGGGCCAAGTCCAGGGAAGGGTGGTCGCGATCACCTTCGACGATGGCTACCGCTCGGTGCTCAAGTACGGCTTCCCCGTCCTCTCCGAGCTGGGGTTGACGGCGAGTATCTATGTGCCCACCCGGTGGGTGGGCAGCGATCAACCGATGCGATGGCCCGGCATCGACTCGTGGAGTGAGGGTCCGCAGGGCGAGGAGCTGCTGTGCCTGAACTGGGATCAGCTCAGGGGTCTGCTTGACGCCGGGTGGGAGATCGGCTCCCACGCCGTCAGCCACCCCTACCTGCCGGACCTGTCCGACGCCGACCTGATGGCCGAGCTGAGTGAGTCCCGCAAGACCGTAGAGCGCGAGCTGGGCGAGCCCTGCCGGACGCTCGCGTACCCGTATGGCGGCCACGACGACCGCATCGAGGCGGCCGCAGAGGCCGCTGGCTACGATGCCGCGGCAATCCTCGCGGCTGGCCCGGTCGGCCCCTATCACTGGCCCCGGATCGGCGTGTATGCCTCGGACGGACGTACTCGGTTCGCGATCAAGACAGGACGCGCGACTCTGATGGTGGCCTTCTCCAAGCTCGGTGGCTACCTGGACCGCCTGCGCCGCTGAAGCACAGGTACATTTGACGCCATGCCGCCGGGAGCGCCGACGACGATGACCGCATCAGCGGCCCCAGGGTGAGCGCTCTCCCCGGGTCCCGCGCGGTGGTGACCGGCGCTGGCGGCTTCATCGGCAGTCATCTGGTCGCGGAGCTGGTTGAGGGAGGCGCGCAGGTCCGCGCGTTGGTCCGCTACACGTCGCGCGGCGACCGAGGCAACCTCAGATATCTCGACGAGAGGATTCTCGAAGAGGTCGAGGTCGTCCTGGGAGACCTCCGCGACCCGGAGTCTGTGACCGAGGCGGTGCGGGGCTCCGAGCTGGTCTTCAACCTTGCCGCCCAGATCGCCATTCCCTACTCCTACGTGAACCCCCGCGACTTCGTCGAGACCAACGTCGTCGGCACCCTCAACGTCCTGCAGGCGTGCCGCGCGATGGAGATTCCGCGTCTCGTGCAGACCTCGACCTCCGAGGTGTACGGGACCGCGCAGTCCGTGCCGATCACCGAGGAGCATCCGTTCGCAGCGCAATCGCCGTATGCCGCCAGCAAGGTGGCTTCCGACCAGCTCGCCCTCAGCTTTCACCGGTCGTTCAGCCTGCCGGTGACGGTGCTGCGTCCCTTCAACACATTCGGCCCACGCCAATCGGCTCGAGCCGTGATTCCCGCGATCATCGTTCAGGCGCTGCGCGGGGGCGTCATCAAGCTCGGGTCGCTCGACCCGCGACGAGACCTCACCTACGTGACCGACTGCGCGCGCGGCTTCACCGCGGTGGCGGAGAGCGATGCGGCCGTCGGTCAGACGCTGCAACTCGGAACAGGGGTCGATATCTCGATCGGCGATCTCGTCGAGGCGGTCGGCTCCGTGTTGGGGCGCGAGCTCGAGGTCGAGCAAGACCCGGACCGGGTCCGCCCGGAGGCAAGCGAGGTCATGCGCCTGCTCTCGAGCCCGGCTCGAATGACGGACCTCACCGGCTGGCGCCCGGAGGTAACCCTGTCAGAAGGGCTTGAGCAGACCATCAGCTGGATCGAGGCGCACCCGGAGGCGCATCCGCTCGAGGGGTATGTGATCTGAAAGGACGCCTCGCATGAGGATCCTGATCGCCACCCAGTACTTCACGCCCGAGATCACCGCCCCGGCTGCGAGGGTAGGGGAGTTCGCGGCCGGGCTCGCCCGCAAAGGCCACCAGGTCAAAGTGGTGTGCGAGGTGCCCAACCATCCAGGTGGGGTGGTCGCTCCCGGGTACGGCGGACGCCTGGTGGATCGCCGCAAGCTGAACGGCTTCGTGGTCGACTACGTCTGGGTGTACGCCACCCCGAAGAAGACGGCGCCGGCCCGAATCGCCAACTATCTCTCCTACGCCGCCTCCGGAACGATGGTGGGTGCCCGCCGCGGACCAGCCGATGTGGTTATCGCGTCATCCCCGCCTCTCCCGGTCGGGAGCGTGGGCGCCGCCCTGGCGATTCGCCACCGGGCCCCGTGGATCCTCGATGTCCGCGACCCCTGGCCCGAGGTGGCCGTCACGCTCGGCGAGCTGGGGGACGGGCCGCTGCTTCGTGCCGCGGAACGCTTCGAGCGGAGGCTGTATCGGAGCGCAGCGGCCATCACCACGACAACCAGGCCCTTCAAGGAGATGATCGAGGAGCGGGGAGGGGCGGGGAAGGTGACAGTGATCTCCAACGGCGCGACGCCTTCGTTTCTCGCCGCCGGTGAGCGCGACCCCGAGCCGGAGCTGACGGGCGAGCGGGACGAGCGCTTCGTCTGGACCTACGCCGGCAACCTCGGACTGGCCCAGGGGCTGGAGAGCGCGATCGAGGCAGCGAGGCTCCTCGGGGATGGCTTCCGGTTGGTCCTGATCGGGGATGGCCCCCGCAGGGAGGCGCTACGGGAGCTGGCGCGCGGCCTCCCCCCGGGACAGGCCGAGGTGCGAGATGCGATCCCCGCCGCGGACGTCGCGCGTCTCACCCGCGCCTCGGATGCCCTGCTCGTGGCCCTTGCACCGATGCCCGGGCTGGAGGGGTTTGTCCCCTCCAAGCTCTTCGACTGCTGCGCGGTCGGGCGGCCGGTGATCCTCGCCGCGGTGGGCGAGTCGGTTCGGCTGACCGAGGAGGCCGGCGCCGCCATCTCGGTGCCACCTGGCGACGGGACCGCACTGGCCCACGCGGTGCGGAAGCTTCGCAACGACCGGAGGCTGGCCACCGAACTCGGGGCACGGGGCCGAGACTTCGCCGAGCGCAACTCGCGCGAGGTCGGAGTTGAAACGCTCGACGCCCTGGTCAGAACAATTGCGGCTGCGCCCGATTGACCATCTAGGATCGCGACGATGAGAGCCGTCATCCTGGCCGGAGGTAAGGGAACCCGGCTGCGTCCGTACACGACCGTGCTGCCCAAGCCGCTCGTGCCGGTCGCCGACCGCCCGATCCTCGAGCTGGTCATTCGCCAGCTCGCGCGCAACGGCTTCGAGCGCATCGACCTCTCCGTGGGCCATCTGGGCGGACTGATCAAGACCTACCTCGACAGTGTCGAGCTGCCCAACCAGATCGACCTGCGCTACTGGTGGGAGGACGCTCCGCTCGGGACGGCCGGAGCCCTTCGCCGGATCGATGACCTCGACGAGCCCTTCCTGGCCATGAACGGCGACATCCTCACGACGCTCGACTACGCGCAGCTGATGCGGTTTCACGGGGGCCACGACGGCTCGCTGACCATCGCGACGCACCGCCAGAACGTGGAGATCGATCTTGGCGTGATCGAGTCCGATGATGGCTTCGTGACGAAGTACGTCGAGAAGCCGACGATGCGCTTCGACGTGAGCATGGGCATCTACGCCTACAGCCCCGAGGTGATCGAGCTGATCCCGGAGCGGCGCTTCGACCTTCCCGACGTCGTCGACGCGATGCTCGAGGCGGGCAGCAAGGTGGCCGTCTACACCGGTCCGGGGGTCTGGTTCGACATCGGGACCGTCGGCGAGCACGAACGGGCCACCGCCGAGATCGAGGCGCACCCGGAGCTGTTCGAGGATGCCTGAGTGGCGGGTCCCGCTCGCCGACGTTGAGATCGGCGAGCCGGAGATCGCTGCCGTCGTCGAGGTCTATCGGTCGGGTTGGCTCAGCATGGGGCCGCGCACGGAGGAGCTCGAGGCTCGCTTCGCCGAATACGTAGGCGCCGAGCATGCCCTAGCGGTCGCCAGCGGGACCGCGGCGCTTCACGTGATCTGCCTGGCGGCGGGCCTGGGCCCCGGCGATGAGGTGGTCGTCCCCTCGCTCACCTTCGTCGCCACGGCGAACGCCATTCGCTACACCGGAGCGACCCCCGTCTTCGCGGATATCGTGGCTCTTGACCGGCCGTGGCTCTCGGCCGAGGCTGCCCAGGCCGCGATCGCGCCGAAGACCAAGGCGATCATGAATATGACCTACGCGGGTCACCCCGGCGAGAGCGGGGAGTTGGCCGAACTGGCGGCGGAACGCGATCTCGTACTTCTCGAGGACGCGGCGCACGGCCTCGGAGGGAAGATCGGCGAGCGGCACCTGGGGACGCTCGGCAAGGCCGGCGCGTTCAGCTTCTTCTCCAACAAGAACCTCCCAGTGGGCGAGGGGGGGATGGTCGTCACCGACGACGACGAGGTGGCGGCGGAGGTCAAGCTGCTGCGATCCCACGGCATGACGTCACTGACCTGGGACCGGCACAAGGGGCACGCCAGCACCTACGACGTGGTTGAGCTCGGCTTCAACTACCGGATCGACGAGCCCCGGGCGGCGCTGGCCTCCTCCCGGCTGGAACGGCTCGACGCCGACAACCGCCTGCGCGCGGCCGCCGCCGACGCGTACAGAACCGGAATCGCTGAGCTTGACGGGGTGACGGCGACGATGCCGCCGGTCTCCGGGGGCACCTCCGCGAACCACCTCTTCACGGTTCTGGTCGACGACCAAGACGGTCGGGACGAGATCCGATCCAAGCTGGCTGAGGGAGGGGTCCAGACCAGCCTTCACTATCCGCCGGTGCACCGCCTCTCCGCCTACGACGTCCAAGCGGACCTGCCGCTGACGGACGCTTATTCCGATCGAGCGATCACGCTGCCCCTATTCCCCACCATCACCGAGGAGCAGATCGGGTTGGTGCTGAGCTCGCTCGCCGGCGCCATTGATCGCTGAGCCGACACTAACCTCGAATCGATGGCCCGCAACCAGATTCCGACCGTCAGCGTCGTAATCCCTACCCGGAACCGCCCTGCGCAGCTGGCGCGTTGTCTGACAGCCGTGACTGCCGATGATGCGACCACGGAAGTGGTTGTGGTCGTCGACGGGGGTGATCCGATAACCGTCGACCTGCTGAAGCGCTTGATTGCGACCGACCAGCGGATAAAGGCGACGACCGTCCCACAAGAACCGCGGCGCCTCACACGGCTGCAAAGGGCCCGCGATCATGGTGCAGCCTTCGCAACCTCGGAGGTGCTGCTGGCGTTGGACGACGACGTCGAGGCGGCACCGGGCCTAGTTAGCGGACATGCCCGCCATCACGCGGACCGTGATGACCTTGTCGTTGTCGGCTATATGCCGGTTGCGACCCCTCGGCGATGGCCGCTCAGCTCCGCCCCGGTCCGGTACTACTCGGACGCATACGAGGGGACGTGCGCGGAGTATCGGATGCACCCCGATTCGATTCTCCGGAGGCTCTGGGGCGGCAACGTCTCGGTCCGTCGTCGACACTGGCTGACGGCGGCAGCGAGGCCGCGTACCGCGACAATGTTCGACGATCGAGAGATCGGTCTGCAGCTGCTGCGCGAAGGGCTGTGCGGCCTTTTCGATCCGGCTCTGAAAGCGAAGCACTATTACGAGCGCTCACTTCGTGCGTTCGCCGACCGTGCTACCCGGTCTGCCGCGGATAGCCCGGAACTGGTCGCCGCCCATGCCGATCTGCTGGATGGCGAAGCTGAACGGTCCCCTGACGACCGGCTTGGCCGCCGCGTGCTGACGCGACTGTCACAGGGTGCGCTTGGCTGGTGGACACTGAAGTGGAGCCTGATCATCCTGGCGGCCGGCGGTGCGGCGATCCACAGCACCCCGGTCGAGGATCGTGCCGCACGTGCCCTCTGGCGGCTGGCAAGTCTGCGTGAAACCGGACGATTGGCCTCGGCTAGCTAACCCTGCGGCCCCGCCGCAATCGATGCCTGGCCCACCGCAGAAGGTGGAAAGGTCGAGCGGCTCGGGCCCACGGGGCCAGGCGACGACTTCCCGCGCGCTCCCCAGAGTGCGTGTGAAGCTCCAGGGTCCAGCCGACAATCCGATGGAACGCCGTTTCCGGCCCGAACCAGTCGAGCCAGGCCCGGCGTGCGTTCAGACCCATCTCGAGAGCGTCAGACCGATGGGCCTCGAGGAGTGCTGGGATGTCCTCAATGTCACTTTCGGGAACCCGGATCGAGAACCCGTCCCAATCCGGGCCGCTCGGTGCGCACCAGGCGTCGGAGATGATCACGGGAACCCGGCCCATGATCATGGCTTCCATCAGGCGGAAAGTCGAGGGGCCTCCCCCTCGTGGACAGAGAACGAAAGCGCTGTCCAATAACGCGTCCCGATAGCGACGCTGATATTCCGCGTCCGACAAGACACCGGACGGCTCCTTGCTCGTATCGACCAATTGGCCCATCGGATGATTGAGGCGCATGATCTTCCTGCGCACCGGATGCGTCGCACTCGACCCGACGAATGAAAAGAGCTGCACTGGATGTCGTTCCGGATCGAACACAAGACCTTCGCGCTCGCGGATGCCGATGTATCCACCGGCACGGGTCCACGCGGACAAATAATCGCGCCTTGCGATGCTCGGGAAAACCCCCGGCACGAGCGGAAGGATCGCGTCGGTCGCGCAGTACACATAAGACTTCTCCCGGTGCTCTCGGTAGACCTCATGCCTGCGAATTGACTCGAAATACGGACCGGCGCAGGTGCTCGTTTCGACGAACAGGACGAGGTCCGCCTCCTCAGGACGCGCGACAAGCGGATGCGACTTGAACCTGTCCGTCGATGCGGCCTCCAGCATGGCCTTCAGGTCCCAGTGGGCACGTGGATCCCAATAGCGGCCGCCCGGCTGGCTTGCGGAAAGAAGGTGGATTCGGCTCATCCGGAAGTCGGCTCCCCCTCAATCGGATTCAACAAGGTCGGGAAACGCGGCCCTGACCTCGTTGGGGACTTCGTTCCGCCAGCGGAATCGATCCGTCATGAGCCGCCTCGCGGCTCCCAGTTTCCTATAGGCGTTGAGCGTCAGAAGACGGGCACGCTTCTTCCCGCCCAGGACGGCCATCCGGTGGCTCAGTTCAGTTTCTCGCTGTTTCGCGAGACCTTGTACGTCGAGGGGGATCTGCTCATTTGACGATACCTGGAGCATCACCTGTCGCACGCCGGCGACCATCTCGAACTCGCGCGCCGTCAGCGCGCCGGCTCTCTCGCGTTTGATCCCGAGAGGTCCGCCAGGTGCCTGGACCATTCCGTAGCCGCAGGCGAGGACTCGAAACCAGAGGTCGATGTCCTCCGCGACTCGGAACTCGGGCCGGAAGAGCCCGGCGTCCGTGAGTGCCTGGCGGCGCACAGTGGCCGAAACCCAGACATAGTTGCGCCGCACCATGAGGCGCATCATCGACTCGGGATCCTCCGGCAGGTTCTCGGGCGCGCCCCACGTCTGCATCACCGTGCCAACGCGGAACCGGCCGGTTCCGATGTCCATGGCCCAGGCATCTGCATAAGCCACCCCAGCGTCCTCGTTGTCGTCCAGCGCCGAAGCCATCGCGTCGAGGTACCCGGGCAGCCACAAGTCGTCCGCGTCCAGAAAGCAGACGAAAGGGGATTCGGAGGCCTTGATGGCCGTATTGCGCGCGGCAGCAAGTCCCTCATTCGGCTTGCGAAGGAGCTCGACGCGCGGATCCGTTTCGACGAAGCCGCTCACAGCCTCCGCGGTTCCGTCTGTCGAACCGTCATCGACGACGATCAGCCGCCAATCTCGCCGAGTTTGAGCGATGACAGAGCGGATCGCGGTTCCGACCAGATCGCACTCGTTGAAGGCTGCGATCACAATCGTGAAAGCCGGTTTCGTCATCTTGCGATCAACCTGACGGTTCCGGCTTGCGTGCCGTTCCGACGAGGTGACGAACTCTCTGGAAGGTGTCAGGAGCGAACATTTGCAGAGCCAGCGCGTACACCCCAAGCGCCACAGCACCCTCCGCCGCGAGCAGAAGCAGTCCGGCCACCGTTCCATAGGACGTTGGGTCCACCAGGCGAGCCAACGGCAGCGCGATCACGACCATGGCAACCCCGGCAGCCATCGCGGGCCAGATCTCGCGCAGAATCGCGCCAGCCGTGAGGTCAAGGAGGCGTCCTGCCAACCGCAGGGCGTACGCGGCACCCAACGAGGTTCCAATCGAGACCCCGGCCGCTACCCCGATGAGATCGAAACGGAGGAGGGCGACCATCGCCAGCGTGCAGCAGCCGGCGATGGCGGCATTTACATGGTTCAGGAGCCGGGGCCGACCCAGCGCCTTCAACACCTCTGCGGTCAGATTGCAGAAGGACGCGCCCACCACGAACGGGCCCAGCGCAATTGCCGCCTCACCGGCGTCCCTCCATGTCTCGCCGAACAACACCACAGCGAGTGGGATTCCAAAGGGAATGAAGATGAGGCCCATCGGGGTTGCTATCACCGAGAACCAGTGGAGCGACTGCTGAAAGGCCCCGCGGATTCGGCTCTCGTCGTGCGAAATACGCGCGAACGCCGGAAGGACCACATAAGAAGCCGCAGCCAGTACGAGCGAGAGCGGCGTCGACGCCAGGCGGTCCGTATATCGGTATTGACCCAACGCGCCTTTTCCGACAAATCGGCCAATCAGCAGGTTGGGCACTTGGTCACTCAGCCGGATGAGGATATTGGAGGTCAGCACATGACGACCGTAGGCCACCAGCTCTCGCCACATCGCGAAGGACGCCAGCCTGAACCGGGGACGCCACCGCAACAGCAACCAGGACAGCAGGACGTCTGTGACGGCCGAGACGTAGTAACCGATGACGAGCGCCCACGGCCCCAGTCCATTCGCCGCGGCGACGATGGCGGCGGCGCCGAATGCGATGACCTGCACTGGCTCGACCAGCATCCGCCTCCAGAACGAAAATCGTCTCTGCAGAAGCGCCTCGGGGACGACTCTCAGGCTTCTGATGAACAGCAAACCCGAGGCTCCTGCCGCCAGGCTTCCGACCCGATCGCTGCTAAAGAAGGCTCCGACCAGGGGGGAGGCGAGAAGCGCAAGTAGGCTGACCAGGAGTCCCCCCACCGCCGTCGAGATCACAGCCGTGCTCGCGGCCTCATCGATCCGGTCCCGCCTATGGATCAGCGCGGCCAGCATGCCAGACTCAGTGAAGAGGCCTCCGGTGTTCACGATGATCGTGCCCGCGGCGAACACCCCAAAATCATCAGGTGTGGCGAGGCGGGCGAGAACCAGAAAGATGGCCAGGGTGAGGACCTGGGTCATGAGGTAGCCGAGACTGGCGACGCCCGCTCCCCTGATCACGGTGCCCGTGAGTCGATTGGACGCGTCGCCGAACTCAGTCTCTGCTGGGTCCGGATCTGGCGGGATTGTCAAACCGCTTCCGCCAGACTGGACATCCATGCCGCGCGCCGTGCACTCATCGGGTCAGATTGGAAACGCCAGACTCAAGGTGCTGACGCTCGTCGATGGCATCGGGACACATGGAGGTGGCGAATCTCTGGCCCGTGAAATCACGCAACGGCTGGATCCTGATCGTTTCGAGCCAACCTACTGCGTGACCCGGTGGGAGCCCGAACCAGAGCATCAGAGGGGACTCGATGAGCTCGCCGCTGCAGGAGTCGAGTTCATCGGCATCGAGCGCGCGGCTCGACTCGACCTTCGCCCCTGGCGCCCGGTCGTGCGACGCTTGTGCAACGGCGGCGTCGACATCTTGCACAGCCATAAGTTCGGATCGAACGTGTGGGCGGCGATGCTTGCCCGCCTCGTCCGGCCGCCGGTGTTCATCGCCCATGAGCACACCTGGTCGTACAGCGGGGATCGGGTGCGATCCATCCTGGACCGTCGCCTGATCGCGTCGACCGCGGACGCGTTCGTCGCGGTCTCTCGAGAGGACCAGCGGAAGATGATGGACATCGAAAAAATCCCGCCAGAGAAGACGAGGTTCATCCCGAATGGAATCGAGATCGAGCCGGCGCCCGAGTCCGCCCGGGCCGAGGTCCGCGCCGAACTCGGCATCGACCCGGCACAGCCCGTCATCGGGACGGTGGCGGCCCTGCGCCCACAGAAGGCGCTTGATGTATTGATCGATGCCGCAATCCGGGTTCGGGAGGAGGTCCCCGGACTGGTCCTGCTCATCGTCGGCGGTGAGGACCCAAGCATTCCGCAGGAGACTGCTCGGCTTCACGAGCTCGTCTCGCAACACCGGGCCGGTGGACTCGTCCGTTTTCTCGGGCTTCGAGATGACATTCCGCGCGTCCTGGCCGCATTCGACATTGGGGTTCTCAGCTCGGCCTATGAGGGCAGTCCGCTGTCCATCATGGAATACATGGATGCCGCACTGCCAGTGGTCGCCACCCGCGTCGGCGGAGTTCCGGACATCGTGGCCGACGGGGAGACCGGGATCCTCGTCGAGCCCGGCAATTCCCGGGCACTGTCGGCAGGAATCGAGCGGGTGCTCGCAGATCCGGAGATGGCGAGACAGATGGGGGAGGCCGGGAGGAGGAGACGGCGCAACCAGTTCACCTTGGCCGCGACCGTCAAGCGAATCGAGACGTTCTATGAGGAACTGTACAGCGCCAATATTGAGGGCGGAAGACGCGGCTAGGACTGCTCGCGCTCGGGGTTCGTTCGGTTGGCAATGGCCAGCAAGGCAGGCCCGAGTCCCAGTAAGAGCCAAAGCTGCTTGCTCGATTCCGCGGTGAGGAAGAAGTCCGCGGCGAGCACTCCTACCACCGCTGCAAACAGCCCGCGCGAGAGTGCCTCCATCTGCCGGTCTCCGAAGTCGCGGAAGCGACGAGCGGCGACGGCGGCTGAGCCGACCGAGAACGCAATCAATGAGAAGAACAGCGCGCCTCCGACCAACCCGAGCTCGGCAAGTACCCCGAGGTAGGTGTTGTGGGCCACCGCCGGTTCACTGATCAGGCGATCACTTCGGGGCGCCTGACCGGGGCGGACCACGTACTTCAGGGCTGCCGTCGGGAAGTTGCCGGCGCCGACACCCTCCACCGGCTGTGCTTCGAACATCCTCCATCCGACCTTCCAGATCGTCGCTCGGCCCTCCTGCGTGCCGGCCTCGCCCTGAGTCACCTGGCTGATGCGATCGCGGTCGCTCTGCGGCGCGATCGTGGCGAAGTAGAGATAGCCACCGAACGCGAACAAAAGAGCTAAGACGGCGACGAACCCTCGCCACCGGCCTCCGAACGCGATCGCGGCGAGCGCCGCAACTATCAGCGCGACTAACCCTCCACGCGAAGCCGTGAGGAAGAGGGACAGCAGGCAAAATGCGGCGCCGCCGAGGCCGAGCAATGATGCGCCCGTTCCGCGTTTTGACGCCGCTGCCAGCCCCAAGCTCAGGAAGATTCCGCCGACGAGAACCGCCGCCAGATAGTTCGGGTCCAGGGCTCCGCTGGCAAGCCGACCCGCTTCATCGGGCGAAGCCGGGCTGACAATGAGCCCGTAGCCTGCGGCCGCAACAGCGCCAAGGACGAAGGCGATGATCACCCTTCGGGCGACCTTCCGGCTGTCGATTGCGGTGTAGGCGATTACGTAGAGCGTCGCATTGAGGAGATACCTCGATGTGGTGGAGATCGCGACCCCCGAATCCGCTGCCCAAACCGAGCTCAGCGCGCTCCAACCGACCAGGAGGATCAGCACGTACGCCGCCACGGGGTGGGCAGTGAACAGATCCGTCGTGGAGTCGGAGCGCGTGGCGATCAGAGCGAGCCAGGAGAGTGCCAGTACGAGGCCGAGCAGCTTCGCCAGATTCTCAGCCAGACCGCCGGTCGAGAGAACCTCAAGGAACGAGACGACGACGAAGATCGACAGCCCGATACTCAGGTCCGCGAAGGTGATCAGCACGTAGGCGCAGGTGATCGACGCCAGAATCGCGAGCGCGGGATTCAATCCGGCGAGCAGCCCGAGCAGCAGGCCGCTGAACGCCGCCGCCCCGGCGACCAACAGGCGCATGGGGTTGTGCCGGAGCGCCATGGCGGACGCCGTCAGGCTGTTCGCGACGGCGCCTTGAACGGCAGACGGCTTGAATGCTGACCGTCGGCCTCGGCCTGGCTGGCGGCTGCGTGGTAGTACCCGCTGCGCCCAGGCTGACTCGCGCCGACGACCGTGAAGCCGATCGGCGTGATGTCGCTCTCCGCCAGCAGCTCCGCAAGTTGATTGAGCCGGTCCAGCCGAGTGGTGCCGAGCCGCACGACGATCAGGACGTCATCGGCCTGGCGGGCGAGAGGCAGGGCATCGACGACCTCGTTCAGCGGCGGTGAGTCGATCACGACGTAGTCAGCGAGCCGCCTGGCGTCGTTCACCATCGCGTCCGCAGCGGGAATCGAAAAGAGGTCCGTGATCCAGCCGCTCCCCATCTGGTCGGCAAGGAGAACGCGCAGATTCGGACCGTACGCGGAGCTCGACGTGAGTGCGGTGGCGAGACGAGTGTTCTCGATCAGCACGCTCACGACGCCGCCCTTGCTCGGCTTCATCCCCAGGACGGGTCCGAGGGACGGTCGCCTCAGATCGGTCTCGATCAGGATCACGTCCTTCCCGGTGAGAGAGAGGGCGGACGCGAGGTTGACGGCGGTGGTGCTCTTTCCCTCCCCGGCCGACGGACCGGTGACCAGGATCACCTGACCGCCCTTTTCGTCCGCGGGCTCACGGCGAGCGACCGTCGCCCGAAGGGTCCGGTAGGCCTCGGCCCCGGCCGGTGAGAGCCGCCTGGGCCCAAGGGGCTCGTGCTTGCCACGGCGACTCCCTTGGCGCGGGACACGGGCCAGGATGGGAAGGCGATAGAGCCTGCGCAGCTGAGCTTCGCGCCGCAGGGTCGGATCGAGCGTCTGAGCAAGAAAAGCCCCGCCGATGCCGAGCACCAGACCGGCGAAGATGCCAGCCGCGATGCTGAGCAGAGGCTTGGGCGACGAGGGGCCCGTTGGCGTCTCCGCGCGGGTTGAGACGCGGAAGTTCGGATCGGGTGCGCCCTTCAGAGCCTCCAGTTCCCCGACGTCCTTGCTGGTCGTGGACGAGGCCTGTAACTGCGAGAGTCGAGCGTCGACCTCCTGCTGGAATGAGGTGCTCCGCTCCTGGACAGTCGAATCGACGAAGGCATTTGCCAGATCCCGCGCTGCGTCAGGACTGTTCTCCGTGGCCGTGACCGCAACCAGGTTGCTCTGAGCCACGGGGTCTGAGGAAACCTTGTTGAGGAGCGACTGCGTGCTGTCCGGCGAGTGGAGCTTCGTCTTGACGAGCGCGGCCACCTGCGGTGTCTTCACCAGCTGGGTCGCGGTCTCGACGTCGCGGGTCGGGTCGCTCGACTCCACGAGAAGACCGAGGCTGGCCAGCACGGGATCCGTCGCTGGGGTTGGGGTGATCAGGAGCTGTGCCTGGGCCTGGTAGGTCTTCTGGGCCGTGACCACATAGAGGACGGCCACTCCTGTGGTCACCACGAGGGCGATGACGACGAGCCAGATCCGCTCTCGGATCGTCTCGACGTACCGCTTCAGCCCCTCGTCCTCGGGGGATGGCTGAAGCCAGCTCGACCGGCCGGCGTTGTCGTCGGGAGGAGTCATCGGGAGTGCGGGCATTGTGTCACTGGCCCCGGGCGGGAGTGGGCGCGGGTTCGCACCGGGTCAGCCGGAAAGCCCGCCGGTGGCTTCCTCGATGAACCCTGCGACTTTGTTCGTCTCGGCTTCGAGCGTGTGGGAACGGACCACCTCAAGTCCGTGTTCGACGAGTCGCGCTCGCAGTTCCACGTCGCGACCGAGGCGCGCCAGCTGCTCGGCAATTCCCTGCGAATCACCGGGCGGGACGAGGAGGGCGGCGTCAGGGGTCGCTTCACGGATTCCGCCGACGTCGGTGGCGACGACAGGCAGCTCCGCCGCGAAGGCCTCATAGAGAACCTGGGGGACCCCCTCGGTCCAGGAAACGTGGGCGAGCGCATGAGCGTTGCGATATTCCTCACGTAAGCCCGCGTCGTGAGCAACGTACCCGCGCAGCTCGACCGCGTCCTCGACGCCGAGCTCCTTCAGCCGTTGCTCCAGGTCGGGGCGCATCGCGCCCTCCCCGCAGACCACAAGCCGCCAGCGGTCGTCCAGCTGCCTGAGGGCTGCGATCACATCCGCGAGGGCCAGCGGATTCTTCTCGGTTTCGAGCCTGCCCACACTGAGGGCGGTCAACTCTCCCGAGTAGGTTCGCGAGGTCTGTCCGGCGCCGATCTCGCTCTCGGGGATCAGCGAAACGGAGATCTCGAGCACCGCTCGGCCATGGTCATACGCCTCGGCCAATGACGGACCGACTACGACGACGGGCCAGCGCCTGGCCAATCCCCGAAAGCAGGCCTCCAGGACCCAGGCGAGAGCGGGCCGGACGCGGCTGTTGGGGTGCCGGCTGCGCATATAGGCCACGGACTCCTGCCTCACCCCGAGGATCACCGTGCGGCGCCTGATTCGGGCCATCAGCGCAAATGGCAGGGCGAGCGGATGCGGGCCGAGAATCCAAACGCAATCGAGCTCGTCAAGGGTGTGCCAGAAAGGCCGCAGGGAGCCGAGCATCCCGCGAATGGCCTGGCGCGTGTGGGTGAGACTCGGATAGTTGGGAAGCGGCACGAGCTCAACCCCCCCGAGCGGATAGCGGGCCTTGCTGCGCGGATCGAGCCGTCCGATGACGACGACCCGGTCGAGCTTCTCGGCAAGTGCTGCGATGAAGAGCGCGAAGGCGCGTTCGGCATACGGCGTTCCCTGTACGACGGAGTAGGTGTAGTCCGTGTAGACGCCGAGCCGTGGCATCGAGCGAGCATATTCCGCCGTTGACGGGTGGAGCATCATCCTGTTCGGCTAGCTTCCGCGAATGCCCCTCCAGCGACTGTCGGCGTTCCCGCTGGTCGTGGTCGGCGGGGTCGTTGCCTGGTGGGCGTGGAAGAGCGGGGGGTACTTCGAGGTCACCTTCCTGCCGGGAACGATGCTCCTGCTGGTCCTGGGGGCTCTGATTTTCTTCGCTGGCCCGCCGCTGGCGCGCCTGGGCGGCCCAGCGCTCGTGTCATTCGTGGCGCTCGCAGGGCTGGCAGCGTGGACCCTGATATCCGGGATCTGGTCCCCGATCCCGGCAGTCGCGTTCTCGGACGCCCAGAGAGCGCTCGCGTACGTGGCGGTCTTCGGCATCGGTATCTGGTCATGTCTGCTTCTCGGCCGCCGGATGCTCCTGGTGCTTGCTCCCCTGGCGGCTGCGGGAGCGCTGGTCGGGTTGGCGACGCTGATCGTCATCTGGACCGGTCACAACTCCGTGGACTACCTCGAGACCGACGCGACCCTTCGCTATCCGCTCGGCTACAGAAACGCGGAGGCCGCGTTCTTCCTGATGGCGTTGTTCCCGACCATCGTCCTGGCCACTTCTCGAGAGTCTGCCATGGGCGATCCGGGGCGTGCTGCTCGGCTCTGCCACCTTGATGATCGAACTCGCAGTGCTGGCCCAGAGCCGAGGGTCGCTCTTTGCCGTGCCGATCGGTGTCGCGATTCTCGTTGCCGCGCATCCGAACCGCCTCCGGGTACTCGGCTGGTTGGGGCTGTCGGTGATCCCGGCAGCGATAGCGCTGCCTCAGCTGTTGGACGTCTTCCAACGCAATGCGGGCAACGGTGCCGCCGAGATACCCCCGCTCCACCATGCCTGCGTTGCGATCGCGCTCACGGTGGCGCTCAGCACTGTCGTCGGACTTGTGCTGGCGCGCGTCGGGAGTGGATTCTCCTTGCCCAGTCGCGCGCGCACCGGGATCGGCTGGGGGCTTCTGGCGTGCGTGGCGCTGGTGGTGCTGGCCGGCTTCGTGGCATTGCTGAGAACGGATGGAGGGCCTGGCGGTTTCGTCAGCGGACACGTCAATGAGCTGACCGCCGGAACACCGGACCTGGCCAGCAATGGGAGCCGCTTCGGCCTCGACATACGCACGTCGCGCGGGGACTTTTGGCGCGTGGCACTCCGTGACGAGTTCGACGTGCACCCGCTGCGCGGCGACGGGGCCGGGGCCTTTCGCCCCGACTACCTCGTGCATCGGCACGGCGCGGGCGTTGAGCCCGAAGACCCCCACAGCATCGAGATGCTGATGCTCGGCGAGCTCGGGCTTCCGGGAGCGCTGCTCTTTCTGACCTTCTTGGTGGGAGCCGTGGTCGCCGCGATCCGTGCCCGGCGCCTGGGCTCGTCCGAGGCGGCGCTGGTGGCGGGAGCTCTCGCTCTTGCGGGTTATTGGCTTGCCCACGCCTCGGTCGACTGGTTCTGGTCATACGCCGTGATCACGCTGCCGGTGCCGTTCGCGCTCGGTGCCGCTGCCGCGCCCGCACTCCGTCGCAGCGATGAGGAGGGGGCGGCCACCCGTTCCGGAGTCCGGACCGCCATCGCCGTCGCTGTCGGCGTGCTTGCGCTCACCCTGGTCCCGTTCTACCTAAGCGCACGCTATACGGACAACTCGATTCGAAATTGGCGGGCGAATCCACAGAGCGCGTTGGACGATCTTGCCCGGGCGGCCGATCTCAATCCATGGAGCAGTCGCCCGTTGGCCGCTGAATCAGATATCGCAGAGAAAACCGGCGATAGCAAACTGGCACTCACGTCGATCAACGACGCAATCGGCCGCAGCCATGACGACTGGCTCCTCTATTTTCAGCAGGCGAGCGTACTTGGGAAGGCCGGCGACGCCGCGGGGGCTACGGCAGCCCTGGCTCGGGCACGCGAGCTCAACCCGAATGAACCTGAAATCGACAATCTGGCCCACAAGCTGGGGGTCAGGCATTAGTCCACCGCAGGTAGAACGGATCAGGACTGCGGGTAATTGCGGATTCGCAACGCCGATCGTCTCCCTAGTATGCAGCGCGAACAGGGGAGTCAACCCCGGCCCAGGTGGGAATCAAGGTCTCTTACGGGAGGCCGACCGGGAGGCCCTTCAGCCCGATGCTCCCCGAGCCGATAGGAAAACAATGAAGCGACGAAACTTCACCAAGCGACTCGGGGGCCTTGCCCTTCTCACGGTTGTTGCGGCCGTTGCGGTCGCTCCGGCGACGGCGTTGGCACAGGATGCCCTGTCCAATCCCTCGGATGCTCAGTACCAGCCTCAGTCTCAGGTCCAAGGAACGAGCACGAACGGTGGGAACAACCAATCGAGCCCAGTGGCTTCGAACACCGCGGCCTCAACCCCGACCTCGGGGCTGAACTCGAACGTCGGCTCGCTGCCGTTCACGGGTATGGACGTGATTGTTCTGGCGCTCGTTGCTGCCGGCCTGCTCGGGACTGGCCTCGCATTGCGGAGGCTGTCGAGCCCGAAGGTCCCCCGAGCCTAGTCTGGGAAACAAGCGGTGACCTCTGCCTCCCACGAGTTGCGAGAGGTAGCTCAGGAGCGCGGCGGTTTTCCGTACCTGAGTGGTCTCAGCGCGCAGCGGAAGATCGAATTTCTGACGCTGCGGCTGGCGCCAGCGGTCACCGGCGGGTTGATCGCCTATAGCCATCTCCGGTCCGAGTGGCAGGGGTTGCTCGTGTTCGCTTGCATGCTCGCGGCGATCAGCCTGCTGCGCCGCCCGCAGTATCCGTTTCATCTGGTTCCACTCGCTTCAGGGCTGCTCTATCTCGCCGCCCCGCCTCTCGGGGCGGCGGCGGCTGTCCTGATCAGCATTTCGGACGGCTCGCCGACCGCAGTGACCCCGGCGCACATGGTGGCCCCAGTGCTTGGTGCATGGGTGGTCACCGGCATGGGGGCGTGGGTGACCCATCGCTTCCGCAGCGAGCGCGAGGTCCGCGTGGCGGTGATCGGATCCCACGAATTTGCACGGGGCCTGCAGGCCGAGCTCAAGGCGGTTGGAGTACGCGGCTACAAGGTGATCGGGTGCATTGATCCGAGCCACTCATGCAACCGAAGCGTGGTTGCCGGCATCCGCTGCCTCGGTTCATTGGTGCTGCTGCGCAAGGCGATCCTGGACAACGCGATAGAGCTGCTCGTTCTCGGGCCTCTCAACAGCAGCGAGACCGACGAATCCGTTGCCGTTGTCGACGCACCATCCCGGCTGGAGGTCTTCGAGCGGGTGGCAGACGACTGCCTGGACCTGCCGGTGTCGCTGATCGAGTCGGGACAGCTCTATGAGTCGCTCTTCGGCCACGTCCCTCTGGGGACCACCACCTCCGCTTGGTTCCAGTACATGCTCCATCCCGAGTACCACCGAAGCTGGCCGGCCTCGAAGCGGGTCTTCGATCTCGTGCTGGGCGGACTGATCGCACTGCTGGCGGCGCCGATTGTGGCGATCGCCGCCGTGGCCGTGAAGCTCGGGGATGGCGGCCCGATCTTCTACCGCCAGACGCGACTTGGGGAGGGTGGCCGTGAGTTCGGACTGCTCAAGCTGCGCACGCTCACCCCGGATGCTGACTCGGATCCTCGGCCGGCAGATGAGAAGGTCACCTCGGTCGGACGGGTGCTCCAGCGGTTGCACATCAACGAGCTGCCGCAGATCTGGCAGGTGATGAAGGGCGACATGAGCCTGGTGGGACCCCGCCCGGAACTGCCGAACAACGTCGCCTCGCTCGAGGCTCAGTTCACGTACTACGACCGCCGTCACCTGCTCAAGCCCGGAATCACCGGGTGGGCGACGGTGCGCTGCGGATACTCCGGCACGCCCATCGGTGAGGCGTGGAAGCTTTGTCACGATCTGTACTACCTCAAGCGCCGCTCGCTGATGTTCGACCTGCTGATCATGGCCGAGACGGCGACCGCGATCTTCGTTCCCGAGCCGATCAACCGCCCGGACGAGCGCTTCATCGTCGCCTACCGCTCAGATGCGCCCTCGCCCTCCCACGCCTTCGCCGACCGCCTGACGCCCTGGGCCGTCTTACCTGCTATACCAACTAATACGTAGGTGCGGCAGGGGGCTGCACGAACATCGAGACTCCGATCGGGAGGCGTCAATGAAGCATTTGCCCTTGGGAAAGATGATCGCGGCGGCAGCATGCGCTGCGCTGCTCATAGTGCCGGCGACGGCGCTCGGCCAGGATGCGCTGTCGAACCCGTCGGCGGCCCAGTACACGCCCCAGTCCCAGGTTCAGGGGACGAGCGGCACTGGCGGGCCCACGGCGAACGGTGGGCCCACGGCGAGCAACACCACCGCCGGCCGGCCCACCGCGGAAAACGGGTCCGGATCGCTGCCCTTCACCGGGATGGATCTGGCCGTCGTGGCCGGGGCCGCCCTGCTGATGATCGGCGCAGGATTCGCCCTGCGGAGGCTCTCCGCGCCGCGCACGCCGGGCGTCTGAGCCAGAGGCCGATCCGGCTACGGTGCGGGCCAGCGACCTCCGCCGGTGACGGCGAAGGTGTCGACCCTGGTGAGCTTGGCGAAGATCGCATAGCGCTGGGCTGCGCTGTAGGGAGGGTGACAGGCGGTCAACACGAGTTGCGGGTAGCCGACGGGCCTGATGATCCCCACATCGGTGGGATCGACGATCTGGTGTCTCTGGACCGTGTAGGTGAAGGCGGCGTAGGGCATCTCGATCCGGATCTGGTCACCGTTCTGGATTTCGTCGATGTGGCGGAACGGCGCCAGGTATGTCGTCCGGTGCCCCGCGATCGCGACGGTGCCCGCCTGCCCCGGGATGGGAGTGTTCCTGTAATGCCCAGGTCCCTTCTCCAGCGACGCCGTGTCGGTCCCCTGGATCACGACGATGTTGAGCCCGATCCGGTCGATCTTGATTCGCCCGATCGCGTGACCCTCCTCGAGGTGGGGCTCGAAGCGGTCGGCGAGGATCCTCGCCTTGGCGGCGCTTCCTCGTACGTCCCTGATCGCCGCCAGGTCGGCGGCGGTCGGATACTGCGATTCGAGCTGATTGAGCTGGCTTGCCGCTTGCCCCTGCTTGATCGCGCCATAGGCGGCTGAGAGCGGTTCCTGCCAGACCAGGGTGAGTCCCGCGTCCGCGAGGACCACGATCCCAGCCGTGATCAGCATGATCGAGCCGATGTGGAGGAGGCGCCGCAAGACGGCAAATTCTCGCATCGCTGGGTAAATGAACCCGCACGCGTCGAGGCGTTCGCCGCGGCCCTCGATATCGTGCCGCGGGGGCAGGTTTGGGTCGCAGTGAAGAGATGAACTCAGGAACAGGCCTCGCGCAGCAGATCCCCGTGGGGGGCTGGGGGATATCGCGCGCCTGGACGCCGCGATTCCGGGCGATCGACCAAGTAGGTTGGCCGAGTGGGTGACCCCGGGGTGGAAAAGCTCAGCAGGAGGGGTCTCTCGATCTTCCTGGCCGAGCATGAGGACTGCGGCGGGGGTTTCGAGGTCCAGCGCCGGGAGGGCTCCGCCGGGTCGCTGGTTCGGGTCATCTGCGGCGGGTGCGGGCAGTCGATCGAGTATCCGGCCGAGTCCGATGAGGAGCTGATCGTCGATCAGCCGGCATCCCGAAGCGCGTCGCAGCGGATGGCGAGGAGGAAGCGCGCGGCCAAGAGACCGCCGGCGGACGACGAGGAGGGATCGCGGGGTGGCCCAGGGCCGACGAAGCAGGGCGAGCCACCGCGAAGAAATTCCGGGGCCCACTCGATCAGCTGGCGCAGCTGGCTCCCGGCCCTGATCGCTGGGCTGATCGGTGGCGCACTCGTCCTGATCGTCCTCGCGATCGCCTCCAGCGGCGGTTCCGACCACGCAGCGACGTCCGCTGACGAGTCGGCCAACTCGAGCACCCCCACCGCGCCGCCGGCGAGCGCGCCTACCCCGACCGCTCCGGCGCCGCAGGCCAAGCGGAAATCGAAGCCGTCGCGTGAGGCGATCAGGCTCGACCAGCGGCAACTCGCCGACCGCGTGTCCATCGGCGTTCCACCGGGCTGGAGCGCTGGGGTGGATGGAGGAGCCGTGACCCTCTTGGCCGGGAATGGAAGGGCCGAGGTGCAGGTCTACTACGAGCAGGGAGCGAGGTCGGACACCGAGCTCGCAAACGCCTCAAAGACTTTCCTCCTCCAGCGACATCCCGGCGCTCATGTCGCGGCAGTCGGACGAGCCGAAACGGGCGGCAGGCAGGCCAGGACCGTACGCGTGAGATATCCGGGCGGTACCGAGTCGGCCACCGTCCTCGTGTCCGGCGGCTACAGCTATCTGATCCTCTCGCGGCTGGGCCAGCCGTCCTCACGTGAGGCAAGGCAGACGATGGACGCGGTGGCGATGAGCTTCAGACCTGTGTGAGCCGCGATCTTCCGTCCCCTAATGATCTGTCCAGTGGCGCATCCCAGCGTCAAGTCTGCGTCAAATTGCGGATGCCGGCCCCTGATCGCGACCGTACGATCCAAGACTCAACCGGGCGCCTTCAGGCGCCGGCGGTCAACGAAATGTCCAGCCAGGGAAACCCTCACTCCGCAGATGTCACCTCCTCGCCGGAGTACCAGGAGCTCGTGCGCCTCAAGGTCATTCTCGAGGTGGAGACTTCCCGTCAGCTCGCCGAGACGGCTCACGTCAGCGCCGAGCTGGAGAGGTCGAGCTTGGCCGAGGAGACCTCCTCGGTGAGGGCCGACCGGTGAGCCAGAACGGACCCGAAAAGGCCGAAGCCCAGCTGTCGGATGACCTGATCGAGAAGGCTCGGGCGATCGCCAGCCGGTCCGATGAGCTGATTGACCTTCTCGAGGATGCCCGGCAGCGGCTGCTGGAATCGGACCCGGAGCAGGAGGAGGCCAAGGGACGGGGGCCGGGGCCGAAGCCGAGGTCCAAGCCCGCGAGCAATTCGAAGGCCGAGAAATCCGAGAACGGGCTTTCCGACGGTCTGCGGCTGCTCACCACTCAGATGTCCGCGGCCGGCGCCAATCGGCAGGAGATCGCCGAGCGCCTCCGCAAGGACTTCGCGATCGAGGACTCGGAGCAGATCCTGAAGAAGATGGGCCTCTAGGGCCCGACGGGTATTCCGC
>CAWHQR010000012.1:0-10825 GCA_963831605.1 uncultured Solirubrobacterales bacterium | reverse complement strand
GCGCCGCTTCCCTCGAGCTAGCTAGGCAGCGAGGTCGACCTCGGGCTCGACCGGGGTCGGTCGCACAGGCAGAGGCACGACCGCAGCCAACTCCCCTTCGGCTTCGCGGCGCACCGGTCGAGCCCACCACGTCCAGCATGCCCCTGCGTAGAGCAGGACCGCCAGCACGGTCGCGGCGCTCACCACCATTCCCGCCGCCGTGGCGGCAGCGAGGTTGGTCGTCCCAAGAGCGGCGACGGTAGCGGTCGGCCCGGTCCCGACACCGATCGGGAGGAGTCCGATCGTTCCCATCGAGAAAAGAACGAGGCAGACGGTGGCGGGATCCGAAGGCAACCCGAAACCGGCCAGCACGATCCAAGTGCGCAGCAGCGCCATGCCCGTGAATGCAGCGACCACGAGGGCCAGTCTGTTGCGAAGGTGGGGCCGAGCGAGCACGCCGAGCCCTGCGACGAAGCTGCGGTGACGGAGGCGCCCGTAGGCGAGCCGCAGGCCGGCGAGCACAGCGGCGGCGCCGCCAAGCATCGCCCAGGGAACCCATGCCGGAATCCCCCCGACCGCGGTCGACGCGACGGCCGCCAGCAGCGCCGAAGTGCAGACCTCGAACATGAAGATCGGTGCGTCGGCGAGCGCGATCTGGCTGACCTCGGGCGCGTCCCGCCCTCCGAATCGGCGAAGCAGCGCGATCCGTGCCGGCATCGCCGCCTGCCCTTGCACCGTTCCCGCGAGGAAGGCACCCGCGTTCGCGGTGTGCAGCGTGCGAAGACTGAGCCTGTCGCCGCCGGCCGCGGCCAGCACCGTCCGCCACGCCTCCGTCCTCAGGGCCAGGGTGAGCAGGTGAGACATCACTGCCCCGGCAATCGCCCACGGCGGGACCGATGCGATCGCGGCCAGAACCGACGCGCCTTGCGTGACGAGAACGAAGCCGATCGTCAGGACCACAGCGGCCGGGACCAGTACCGCCCCAACTCTGCGTGCGCGTGTCCAAGGACGGGAAATGGCGGTCTCTGCCATGACCGCAGCCTGGTCGGTCGGGGTTAGGCCAGGATGAAAGCCCGGCGGCATCCGCTCTCGCATTCTGGGGAGGCGGGCTTACAGCGGCGTTACGCGCAGGTGACCAGTTTGCGAATAAACGGTGACCGCTCCATGGGCACCACCTGCCTGTTGTCACCGCGTTTACATCCCGTACACCGGATCGCAACATCCGGAGGTTCGACCCCGTAAAGACTGCCGCGCGTCCGTCCGCCTGTGGCGGATCAACACAAAAGGGGTGCCCCCCGACGGGGAGCACCTTCGCATATACGTGAAGGAGCCACTCAAGTGATCAATACATCCCGATCCGAGCGCGGCTGGCGGGGCAGGCGGCGGATCGCTGTACTCGTCTCAATGTGCGCGGTCCTGGGGGTTGCACTCCTCGGATCCGCAAGCAGCGCATCCGCGTCAAATGTGGGCAACTGCAAGGCCAAGCTGGTCCCGAAGGGCAGCGCCAAGGGGACGTCGGCGACGCTGAAGTGGACCTGCGATGCCACCACGCGCGCCTACAGCGTCGGCGCCAACAAGACGATCAAGGGGTTCAGCGCACCGCAGGCCGGGGCTGCCACCTCGTTCCTGACCTGTAGTGGCTCCGGTGTCGGCTTCGGCTGTGGAGTGCCCGACCGAGCGGCACCCGGCACGCAGCCGCCCGGGACGACCGGTTGGACTGCGCCCGTTCCGCCGTATCCAGGAGCGACAGCGACCCCGCTCACCTGTGGCGGGTTCACACGCATTTCGAGCACGCCTGTCAACCGAAACGGCATCGTCGGTGCACCCTGCACCGAGGTGATCGCCGGGGGGACCGCCGTCACGCAGAAGATCAAGCTCGGCGCCAGTCCCTGCAATGCCGGCAAGGACCCGCTCCAGGTCTACCTGTTCGTCGGCGGGGAGCCACCCGTGACGTCGTTCACGACCGGCGGCGACTCGACCACGGTGGGCGAGTTCGTCACCGAGCCGATCCCGGTCAGCCTGAAGGCCTACAAGGGCAAGGCGTGTGGGTCCGGCGGCGGCGGCAAGAAGAGCAGCGGCGCCACGCAGTCGGCGGGAGTCAACAATTTCCCCGTCTCCTGCTCCGGCGCCATCACGCCCTCCACCACGGCGGGCGACCAGACCCTGGCGTTCAGCTGCAACCAGACGGTCAGGGGCTGGGCCCTGTACAGCAACAAGCCCATCGACCTGCCTGGCGATGAGCCACTCGTTTCCGGCAGCGCCGGAGGCGGTGCCAACGAGGGCGCCCTCGAGCAGTGCTCGGGGACCTTCCCCGGTGCCGGGTTCGGCTGCGGCCAGGTCGACCGTCAGACGCAGACGTCCCTGCTTCCGAACGGCAATGCGCTGAGCGGTGGCAACACGGCTACGCAGACGATCGGATTCGACCAGGTTCCATGCAAGCGCAGCGGTGAGCCCAAGACCAAGGCGTGGCTGATTGCAATCGGCGAGCCGGTGATCGGCAGCAGCGCCGGCGAGTACACCTCCGCACCGCAGCCGATCGCCGTGTCCGGCTTCGGCAAGTGCAAGGGCGGCAAGAAGAAGAAGTAGGGATTCAGGAGCAGAGAGCTGCCACGCAGACTCTCTTTTTCCGGACGGCGGCCGCGCGAAAGCGCGGCCGCCGCTCGTTCTGCGCGGGGGGCCGTCGGGCGCGCCGATTAGCCGGGTTTGCCGATCACGAAAGTCGGGTACGGCCGTCGAGTTTTCCCTGCATCCAAGCCTATTTACATTCCGTTTACAGCATGGTCACGGGCTAGTCACACGACTCCAGGTCTACGCCTAGACACTCCCGCGGTCCTCGTTTGAGAGACCGAAAGGAGTACTTGTGTCACGAAGAGGAATTCGCCTCATGGCGGTCATCGCCGCCCTGTCGCTGTTCGCGGCCGTACCCGCCGCGGCGCAGGCGAAGACGAAGAAGATCATCACGATCAGCGGATCGACTTCCGTCTTTCCGCTGGAGACCCAGCTTGCCAGGGCCTGGATCAAGACCAAGAAGGGCAAGAAGTACGGATTCCGGATCCTGCAGGGTGGTTCCAACGTCGGCATCTCCGATGTCTCGAGGGGCCGTGTCTCGATCGGCGCGTCCTCCCGCGACCCGGCTGCCGGCGACCCGGGTGGATTGGTGTTCACGAAGATCGCCCGAGATGCGATCTGCATGATCACCAACAACGGCAACCCGCTCGGAAACATCACCTCGGCGACGATCAAGAACATCTTCGTCGGGCCCACGTTCACCAACTGGACCCAGGTGCCGGGGGCTCCAATCAGCGGCAGCATCGATCCCATCGGGCGTGCGCCCACCTCGGGTACGCACGATGCGTTCAGGAACATCTTCCTGGGCGGCACCAACCAGGGATCGTTCGTCGCCGCGAAGGCCTCCAATGGCCTGGTCCAGCAGGGCGTCCAGAGTGACCCTCGGGGCATCGGTTACGTGTCCCTGGCGTTCACCAGCGGCGTGCACGTCATCCAATACAACGGAGTCGACTGCACCCTGCGCAACGCAGCTTCATTCCAGTACGGAGGGGTGCGTAGCTTCTACTTCGTTACGCGCGGTGCTCCGGTAGGCGGAGTGAAGAAGTTCATTGGATGGGTTCTGGGCAACAAGAAGGCGAACAACATCATCGGATCGGATTGGGTACCGCTCCACTGATGAGACTGAGACGCCGTGCCGGTCTCCAAAAGGCGGGACCGAGGAACAGAAGCGACCAGCGCGCCGAGCTTTTGCTCGGCGCGCTGGCTTGCGTCGTCCTGGCGCTGATCGCCGGGATGATCGTCTTCGTCTTCGCGAAGGCCTGGCCTTCGTTCTCGCACAACGGCTTCGACTGGTTCAACCCGTTCGCCGGAGGGAACGTCGACGACGAGCTGACCGCGATCTTCGAGTCGCCCGGCGATCCGAGCCAGTACGTGTACACGATGCATGCCTGGCCGCTGATCTACGCGACCGCGCTGATCACCATCTCGGCGGTCATCCTCGGAGTGGCCTTCGCACTCCTGTCGGCGGTGTTCATCGTCGAGTTCGCTCCCGAGGGGCTTCGACGCGTGCTCGAGCCCGTCGTTCGGTTGCTCGCGGCAGTGCCATCGGTGATCTACGGGCTCATTGGAATCCTTGTGATCGTCCCGTTCGTCGGCAACCACATCATCAGCGGAGGGGCAAAGGACTCCGTGGCCGGAGTGATCAGCCTGAACGGCTTCAGCATCGGAGTGGGGATCGTGATCCTCACCGTGATGATCACGCCGATCATGATCGCGATCGTCGTCGACGCCCTCCGCTCCGTGCCGTTGGGCTGGCGCGAGGGCTCGGTGTCGCTTGGCGTCAATCGCTGGCGAGCCCTGTGGACGGTCAGCGTCCGCGCCGCCCGTCCCGCGATCGTCGCTGCGGCGGTCCTCGCGACCGCGCGCGCCCTGGGTGAGGCGATCATGCTCTCGATGGTCACCGGCTCGGTCGGGTTCTCGCCCAACCCGCTGGACGGCATCATCTTCTTCGTCGAGCCGGCGCGTCCCCTGGCGGCGACCATCGTCGACAACGCGGAGGGCCTGTCGGTCGTCCCGTTTGAGCAGACCCTCTATGCCTTCGCCGCCGTGCTGCTCGTCTCGGCGGCCTTCCTGTCCTTCGGCGGCTGGTACATCCGGCGCCGTCTCCGTCGCTACAGCCTCTCGCCCGTATGAGCACACCCGCGACAGGACAGAAGGGGGGAACGTGGCGGACGTCAAGCGCCCGCGGCGTCGTCTGCAGGCGCCGAAGGTGCCACGCCCGAGGCTTCCGCGGCGCGAGCGCGGACTCCTGAAGGAGGAGGAGATCGTCCCGTGGAGCTGGACCGACCGGCTCGGTCTGGCCGCAGCCTGGTTCTGTGGTCTGATGCTCTGCTTGATCGCCGGGGCGATCGTCACCTACATGCTCGTTCGCGGGCTCCAGTACGTGAACATCAGTGCGATCGGCGAGCACCCGATCGTCCAGTCGACGACGACGATCACCGGCACCAGCGGCGGCTACCTCGACCCGATCGAGGGCACGCTCCTCCTGACGACCGCTGGGGATCCTGATCGCTCTGCCGATCGGAGTGGCCACTGCCGTCTGGCTCAGCGAATACGGCCGACCCTCCTGGCTGGCCCGCATGGTCGAATCAGGCGTGGAGATCGTCGCCGGAACGCCGACGATCGTGCTGGCGATCTTCGGCCTGCTGATCTTCAGCAAGGGCGTCTTCGGCTTCCTCTCGTTCACCGCCCAGGGTGGCGCCGTCTTCGGCCGCTCGTTCTTCATCGCCGGGATCATGATGTCCCTGATCGCGCTTCCCCTCGTCGTGGGGTCCACTCGCGAGGCGCTGCAATCCATCCCCTCCCACGTCCGGGAGGCCTCCTACGCGCTCGGCAAGGACAAGATCTCGACCATCCGTCGCGTCCTGCTGCCTGCCTCCCGCAAGGGCATCGCGACAGGCGCGACCCTCGGAATGGGGCGGATCGCAGGAGACACGGCGATCGTGGTGATCCTGCTGGGCGCGTCGTTGACGCTTCAGCCTTACGGCAGCGCACCCTTGCTGGGTACCCTTCGCGGGACGGGAAGCACGCTGACGAGCTTCGTGTATGCCAACTCCCCGGCTGGAGAAGGCAATTCACCCACGAAGGCCTACGCGGCCGCGTTCGTGCTCCTGATGATCGTGATCCTGATGAACTTCGTAGTCGACCTCTTTTCTCGTCAAAGGAGTGATCCATGGGCCCGCTGAAGAATCCCCCTCCCGTGCGCCGCATCGTGGTGGAGGACGATCCGACGGTCGTCGAGCCGCCGAAGCAAAGCAACGGCGCAGCCCAGGGCGGTCAAGGAGGCCGCCTCCGGCCTGCTCAGCGCTCCGCGAAAGCGGGAGGCCAAGCGAGGCAAGGTCCAGGAGCGCATGCGCACGGAAGAGCTGGGCGTCGCGTATGCCGGCAAAGCCGCGGTCAAAGCCGTCAACCTTCCCGTGCACCAGGGCGAGGTGCTGGGTCTGATCGGACCGTCTGGATGCGGAAAGACAACACTGCTTCGCTCGCTGAACCGGCTCGTCGATCAGACGCCGACCGCGACGCGCAGCGGGACGATCTTTCTGGATGACGAGGACGTCGACGCGCACGACGTCACGGAGCTCCGCAGGAAGGTCGGGATGGTCTTCCAGCAGCCGAACCCCTTCCCGATGAGCGTCTTCGACAACGTCGCCTACGGGCTGCGCGAGCGCGGCTCCCGCAGGCCCTCGCGTGCGGCACTGCGGCCGGCGGTGGAGGAGGCCCTCGACCGGGCCGGGCTGCTCGAGGAGGTCAAGGACAACCTGACCCACCCGGCGCTCCGGCTCTCGGGCGGCCAGCAGCAGCGCCTCTGCATCGCGAGATCGCTCGCAGTCGGTCCCGAGGTGCTTCTGCTCGACGAGCCCTGCTCCGCGCTCGATCCGCGCTCAACCTCGTTGATCGAGGAGCTGATCATGCAGCTGCGGTCCGAGATCGCAATCGTGATCGTCACGCACAACCTCCAGCAGGCGTACCGGGTGGCCGACCGGGTCGGGTTCATGTATCTCGGCGACCTCGTCGAGTACGGCGATGCCGACCAGGTCTTCGGTGCTCCGAAGGCGAAGCGGACGCGCGAGTACGTCAGCGGAGGGTTCGGTTGAGCAGATGGCGCCCAGCGGTACTCGCACTGGCGGTTCTGGCGGCGATCTCGCTGTCTGCCTGCCAGTCGAGTCAGGACAAGGCCAAGATCATCCAGGACCAGGCGCAGGCGGCAGCACCGAAGCCGCTCGTGATTCCGCACCCGAGCAAGGATGTGAAGGTCGTGAACACGACACTGCTGCACGATCAGAACGGCGACGCGATGGTGGTGGAGCTGAAGAACGAGTCGAATCAGATGCTCGTCAACGTCCCGATCCTGGTCGACGTCAAGGACCCGAAGGGGAAGTCCGTTTACGAGAACAACACAGCCGGACTCGATTTCGCGCTAAACCACGTTGCTGTGATCCAGCCGCACGAGACATTCTTCTGGGTGAACGACCAGGTCACCGGCGAGGGAAAGACGGCGAAGGTGACGGTGGGGCAGCCCGAGGGCAAGGCGCCCTCCGGGCCGCTGCCCGACTTGGCGGTAAGCCCACCCAGGGCGGGGCACGACTTCTCGGGGGCCAAGGTCACCGGAACGGTCACCGACCAGTCCAAGATCGACCAGCAGCATCTGATCCTGTTCGCGGTCGCTCGGCAGGGAGGCCGCATCGTGGCGGCCGGCCGGGGCCAGATCAAGGCGCTCAAGGTGGGAGCGAGGCCGGCGAACTACACGATCTACTTCATCGGAAACCCGGTGGGCGCTGACGTGACTATTCAGGCGCCCCCGACTACCCTCAAGTAGCAGTCAGGAGGCATGACTCAAATGGCACGGACAACGGGCGAGGATCAGACCGAGACAATCGGCCTGCCCGTGGTGGGGCAAGAAGGCGACACCTGTGAGCAGTGTGGCTCCGTGCTGGCGACCGATCAGCGTTACTGCCTCAACTGTGGTCGGCGGCGCGGCGAGAGCCGGGTCGACTACGAGAGCCGTCTGAACGGCGGCGTCGCCGCGACGAACGGGGCGGTGGCGGCAACGCCCGCGCCGGCCACTCAGCAGTGGACCCCTGCCTTCGCGATCCTGGCCATTGCCCTGCTCGGCGTGATGCTCCTGCTTGGTGTGCTGATCGGGAAGAAGGGCAACAACAACACGCAGACCGTCGCCACCCAGGCGGCTCCCACGACGACCGCCGCAGCGGCAACGCCGACGAACACCACGGCGACCACCGCCAGCAACAACAAGGCGGCCAAGGGCGGCGGGGGCGGCGGCACCGCCCCCGGCGCAGGCAAGGTCGTCCAGGGTGGCAGCGGGTCGACGGCCGGCATTCAGACCGCCAACACCGGCGCCTCGGTGCAGCAGAACGCCAAGAGCGGGCCGAACGTGGTGGCGACGCAGGGCAAGCCTGCCCCCCTCGATCCCAGCGGACAGGCCGGCGGCGGCAGCGGCGCGACCTGCATCGGGTGCTGACATGGCGCAAGCAAAGAAACCAGCGATGAAGAAGCCCGGCTTCCTGGAGACTCTCCGCCACTCTGGCAAACCTCCTCAGGCGATCGTCAAGCCTTCCGGCGTCAGCCCCAAGGGCAAGGGCGGTCAGCGTAAGGCGGCTCCCGCGAAGGCCGCCTCGAACGGGGCATCGGCAACCGGAACGCCGGTGGGCCAGCCCGAGCTGCTCGAGCAGCGCGAGGAGCTCTCTCGCAAGTTTGCGGAGATCCAGTGGGATCTCGGTGGAATGGCCTATGAGATGGCGAGTCGCGACCACTACCGGCTGGATGTCCTCAACAAGCAGGCGGCCAGGCTTCAGGAGGTCGATGCCGAACTGGGGCAGATCGAGCGCTTGCTGAAGCTCGGGACCGCCGGCGCTGCCGGGACATGTCCGGCGTGCGGCGCTCTTCAGGCGCACGGGGCGGCCTTCTGCTGGAAGTGCGGCAACGAGCTCCGGCCGGCCAACAAGCCGAGCGAGCAGCCGCAGCCCAAGGCTCAGTCGAGTTCGAACTCGTAACCGGATGGCTGGCGAGGCCTTGAACGTCCGCGGGCCATGCTCGAGCTGCGGGGCGCAGCTCGCCACGGACCAGCGCTATTGCGTGGAATGCGGTCACCGCGTGGGGCCGCCGCTGGCCCTGCCCTACGCGCTGCCAGCAGGCGCCGCGGGCGCTACGGCCGCCGCAAGCCGATCGGGCTTCGTGCTGCCCGTTCCAATCCAGACCGTGAGCACCTTCGCTGCGCTGGCGCTCGGGTTCGGCTTCGTCGTGGGAACGGCCATCAGCCCGAACCTCGGCGGAATCATCGCAGCGCCGAGTCCCACCGTGGTCGCCCAGGCGCCGCCTCCCGACAACACCACCACCCCCACCCCGGCGACCGGCGGGGGCGGGGGTGTGGGCAGCGCTCCGGTGGTCGTCCCGGCTCCGACCACGATCGCCTCGACGCCGACATCGTCCGCCGGCGGTGGTGGTGGCGGGGGTGGCGGTGGAGGCGGCAAGAAGAAGAAGAAGCAGAAGACCCCGCCCCTCGAATTCACCGGCACGGTGGTGCGCGTCAACGCGATCGCTCAGAGCTACACGCTCGCCTCCAACGGCGGACTGATCGCGATCCACGGGAACACCCTTCCCCAGGTCGGCG
The DNA here is from genome assembly GCA_963831605.1 of uncultured Solirubrobacterales bacterium. GTDB lineage: Bacteria > Actinomycetota > Thermoleophilia > Solirubrobacterales > 70-9 > DASUPK01. Next base: position 1,650 of record CAWHQR010000012.1, on the reverse strand, counting down.
ACCAGGTGAAGAGCCCAGTCCGAAAGCTGAGTAACGGGACCTACGCCGAGCAGGGCAACCGCGCGGTGCAGGGACAGGCCACGCAGCGCCAACTTCCTGGGGACCGTCACCTCCTGCGCCGATCTGGAGCATCGCAGCACTCCCTGCAGTGGCACGCCGCCAAGCTCCGACCACTTCGTCTATTCGGTTTCCTCCGTCGGCGCCTCGGTGATGGTGAGCTCGCCGCCTGCAGCTCCGCTGCCGGTCATCGGGGCCCAGGTTCAGGTCGGAGTGAATATCGGCGCCGCCTTCACTCCCATCGATCCCGTGCCGACCACCGACTTCACTCCATACGGTGCGCCCTGCAATCCGGGGGGCACCGAGCAGAATGGGGTTCCCGCCCCGCCGCCGACGACGGGCAGCCTGACCCAGACCTCGCTGAGTGTCACCGCACAGCAGACGTCGGCCCTGATCGAGGGAGTGGTCCAGCAGACGGGTTGCACCCCGAACGGACTGGTCGTTTCCAGCGACGACATTCGCGAGGCGGGCCGTGACCTGGTTCCGCTGAACGTGCCGGCGGGCATCGACCAGTCGAAGTTGACTCGCGGCGAGGCCGTTCAGGCGGATGTCGCCGTCGCGAGCGACGGGAGCCTCACTCTGAAGGGCATCACCAGCGACCAGGGCGCCGCCGGGGCCGACGACGCCTCCCAGGGTCAGGGAACTCTGGTCGGAAGCTAGGCGAGCGCCGGGACCGCCGGCGGGGCGATCGCCGCAGCGCCTGCTTGGAACAGATTGGCCGCAGATGGCCGCGGCGGGTGGACCTCCAGCAGCAGCGGAGCGGCTCCCTTGCGGGCGAGCAGCGGTGCCAGGCGGTCCCAGGGGACGTCGCCCCGGCCGGGCGGCAGGTGAAGGTCGAGCCGGAGCGGGTCGATCTCGGGCGAGTCGGTCTCGCCGCGGCGGGCGCCGAGGTTGTCGTGAAGGTGGAAGAGCACCGCGCGATCGAGCGCCGGCTCGATCAGCTCCAGCGGGTCGGTGAGGCGCAGGCGGGCGACGATGTTGGCGTGCCCGATGTCGAGGCAGAGGCCGACGGCGGGAGACGAGATCCGCTTCGCCATCGAGCGCAGGATGAGCGGAGTGAAGGAGAGGGCGTCCAGGCCCGGGTAGACGGGCGCGAGGTTCTCGAGGGCGATGATCACTCCGAGGCGCTCGGCGGGCGTGGCGAGCGCCGCAAGCGAACGGGTCTCCGCAAGGCGCCGATCTTCGCTGGCGGGAGCATCGGGCAGGTTGGCCGCGTGGTGGACGACGTGTGACGCGCCGACCTCCGCTGCGTAGGAGATCAGGCCCGCCAGGGCTCTGTCACCGTCGCGGGTTCCGGCCTGAACGGACCCGGGGCCGTGCAGCACCACGCGCAGGCCCGAGGTGCCGAGCACCTCGGCGAGCGCGGCCGCGTGACGGTGGGCGTCCCGCGGGACGGTCAGCACCGAAGGCGGGGGAGATGGGACCTGGACGTAGCGGAACCCCGCGGCCTCGATCTCCTTGAGAAGCGACGCGGCGGGCCACCAGTCGTAGGGGATGCTCAGCCCGAGCCGCTCTGTCGGATCGTTCCTGGCCATCGATCCGAAGGTACGACGGCCCCTCGAAAATCCCGTGAAGAGGCTGTGAATGCCAGCG
>CAWHQR010000011.1:0-28749 GCA_963831605.1 uncultured Solirubrobacterales bacterium | reverse complement strand
AACCCTCTGACGCCTACGTCTCCGAGCGCCTCAGGCTGCTGCATTCACGCGAAGGGAGTAGCGACGCCTAGTGGGGTGAGTTAGCCTCGGGCGGCGGTGCCGGGCGCAGAGACCTTTCGAGCATCGGCTGACGCCTACGATCGCTTCGTGGGGCGTTACGGTCCTTCGCTTGCATCGGCGCTGATCGGGTTCGCCGGCGCTGAGCCCGGGATGCGCGCCCTCGATGTCGGCTGCGGGCCTGGCGCGCTTTCGGCCGTACTGGTGGACCAGCTGGGGGCGGCGAACGTCTCGGCGGCTGACCCATCGGCGCCGTTCGTTGAAGCCTGCCGAACGCGCTTGCCCGGCGTCGAGGTGGTCGAGGCCCAAGCCGAGGCGCTTCCGTTCGCAACGGGAACGTTCGACGCCACCATGTCGCAGCTCGTGGTCAACTTCATGCGCGACCCCGAAGCTGGGGTGCGGGAGATGGTTCGGGTGACACGGCCTGGGGGGTTGGTGGCTTCCTGCGTTTGGGATTACAGAGGTGAAATGCTGCTGCTGCGTGCATTCTGGGACGCCGCTAACGAGGTTGCTCCCGAACGCGCAGCCACCTCCGATGAGGGGGTAGTGATGCCATGGTGCGGCGAAGGCGAGCTGGCAGAGCTTTGGCGCGCAGCTGACCTCGAGTCCGTCCGCTTCGGACCCCTCGTCGCGAGCGCCAAGTACACCGACTTCGAAGACCTATGGAGTCCGTTGCCAACTGGGGTCGGTCCCGCCGGCGCTTTTTGCAGCGCACTCGACGAGAGGAGCCGGGCCGCGCTCCGCGAGAGCTTCCGCAAACGCCTGGCTCTGGGCGATGGTCCGTTCGAGTTGACGGCACGCGCCTGGGCAGTCGCGGGGGAAGTCCGCGACTGACGGACAGCCCGTTTGCGTCCGATCACCAAACCGCTGCATTCCATACAAAGCAGCGGTGCTGCTTTTCGTCCAAAGCAGCTATCTCACTAGTTCGAGCTGACTAGCGGTCACCGCACCGAGCTGAATGCTGCCCGGAGCTGCGCGGCGCGCGCCTACCGCAGTTCGATCGCCTACACCTTCAGGCAGTACACCTCGGCAGTAGCCGTATCGGGGTTTGCTCCGGTCTGCAACGTGACCGTCCAGGTGTCGGTGTCCAACCTGCGGCTCTCCACCGTATGGGTGGTGAAGCTGTTGCCCACGTCGACACCCCCGGAGATCGCAACCTCGCCGGGGTCACAATCCGCCGCGACGGAGAACCCGGTGTTCGCCGAGATGGTGCCGGAGAACTGGCCAACCCGCCGCACAATCGGCCCGAGCTGGGGGTTCGGATAGGTACCGGCCAGTGAACCACCGGCGGGTCCGCTCGGCGGAAGCGTCGTCGGCGTCGTCTTCGCCTCAAGCGCCGCGACCCTCTTCTTGAGCTTCTTGAACTTCGCGTCGGTGACGACGCTCTTCCCCGCACTAGGACCGCCGCCGCTCGGCTGCTGGCCCGCGAGTGCCGTGCCGGTAAGGGCGATGAATATCGCCGTCAGCCCGAGCACATTGGATCGGATGAATCCCCCAACGCTGTGACTAGTCATTTTGAGACTCCATTCGCCGTGAGTGGCTATCCAATCACGGCGGACCGCCGCTTTCCATGCAAAGCAGCGGTCCGCGAATCACACCATCAAGGAAGCGGCCGCTACGGGTCGATCAGCACGCCCGGGTTCAGCACGGCCTTCGGGTCGAGCCGGCGCTTCGCAGCCCGCAGCGCGTCCGCGAACGGATCCGGGCGCTGCCGGTCATACCAAGGGCGATGATCGCGGCCGACGGCGTGATGGTGGGTGATCGTGCCGCCCGCATCGATGAGCGTTTCGGAGACCGCCGCCTTGATCTCATCCCACTGCGCGACCTCGTCCCCCCGCCTCGCCGGCGCCAGCACGGTGTAGTAGGGCGCCGGCCCGTCGGGATAGACGTGGGTGAAGCGGCAGCTGATCCGTGGCGAACCTCGTCCGTCGCCCCTCGTTCCGCTCGCCTCGGCGACCGCTCGCTTCGCCGTCTCCATCACCTCGGCGTGGAAGTCGGGGAACCGATCCCAGGTGATCGCCGTCTCGAAGGTGTCGGAGAGGATCCCGCAGGCGACCAGGGAGTCCCGCAGGTAGGGAGCGGAGAGGAACGCGCTGCGCCAGGCATTGACGGCGTCCTCGCCCCCGGCGCCTGACTCGCGCCCGCCGCCCCGCCGGGGCTCGCCCGGCTCCCCTCCGTGGCTGCGGCAGATGTCGAGGGCCACGGACATCGGCTCCTCGACCGGGACGTGCGCCGATTCGAAGCCGAGCACCAGCAGCGCCTTGCCGGGCGGCCCGGCCGAGGTCGTGTCCGACTCGAGCGGGTCGAGCAGCCTGCAGTTGGATGGGTTGAGGCCCGACTGCGAGATTTCCCGGACCGCCTCGGCCCCCGTGGCGAAGTCGTCGTAGGCGACCCCGCAGGAGATCTTCTCGGTGGGGCGCTCGCGCACGCGAACCCAGGCATCGACGATCACCCCGAGGATCCCCTCGGACCCGATCAGCATCCGGTCCGGGCTGGGCCCCGCCCCCGATCCCGGCAGCCGCCTGCTCTCCCACTCTGCGTCCAGCGTCACCGCCCGGACCGACTCGACCAGGTCGTCGATGTGGGTCTCGAGCATCGCGAAGTGCCCGCCCGCGCGGGTCGCGATCCAGCCTCCCAGGGTGGAGTACTCGAAGGACTGCGGGAAGTGGCGCAGGGTGAGCCCGTGCTCACGGAGCTGGTCCTCGAGCAACGGGCCGGTCGCGCCGGCCTGGATGCGGGCCGCCTTCGATACGGGGTCCACTTCGAGCACCCGGTCCATCTGCTTCAGATCGATGCTGACCACGCCGGGGTACCGATCGCGCATCCGCGGCTCCACTCCCCCCACGACGCTCGTACCGCCGCCGAACGGGATCGCGGCCGCGCCCTCGTCGGCGCAGTAGTTGAGGACGATGTCCACATCCTCCGCCGACTCCGGGTAGGCGACCAGATCAGGCGGATTCGGAAACTCGCCGCGGAAGCCACGGACCACGTCCCGGTAGGCCTTGCCGAGGGAATGCGAAACGCGGTCATAGCGGTCGGAGGAGAACATCTCTGCGAACCGCGCCGGGGGCCTGATGCGTGACTCGGCCAGCTCCACCGACTCCAGCGGGACCGGATTCTCGATCCGATCTACCTTAAAACCGAGACGTTTCGTGACCGCCCTGGCGGTAGCCTCCACCTGGTCGCGCGGGGGCTGTTGATCTTCGTATCCCCAGCCCCAATGCTTGAGCCGCCGGGTCGCCGTCGCCACGCGCCGACATTACTTCACAGGCGACGACCCCAGCCGGGGAGCGTCGGCGGTCCGTTCCAGAAACCAAAGGGAGAGTGGGCAAGTGAAGCGGGTAATCCAGTCGCGCTACGCGTGGGCGATCGCCAGCGGAGTTCTGGTGGCCTTGATCGCCATAGGAGGTGTCGCCGTCGCGGGAACGGCTACCTCGTCGAAGAAGAAGAGCAAGGGTCTCACCGCTGCGCAGGCGAGATCGATCGCGGATCAGCAGATCGCCGCGCAGGCACCGGGTCTCTCCGTCGCCAGGGCCGCCAACGCAACGAACGCCGACAACGCGACCAATGCGGGCAATGCAAGCACGGCGGGGAGCGCGAATCCGATCGCCTTCGCCCACATCAACTCCGATGGGTCGATCGACCAGGCGAAGTCGAAGAACATGGCCAACGCCACCGTCAGCCGCCCCAGCACGGGGATGTACTGCTTCTACCAGCTCGGATTTGCCTTCAAGGGGGCGCAGGTGACCACGGACTACGACGACTCCATGAACGAGATCGGCCCGCAGTTCGGCAGCACGGACTCAAGTGCCTGCACCCCCGCCGCAGATGCATACGTCTTGCTGCTGATTACGGACGGGACTGCGGAGGCAAACGCCGGCTTCTTCATCGTCTTCTACAACTGAGCCCTGAGCGGCGCATGCACTAAACGGGTCGCGCTGCCGCGCGCCCTCGCATTACCAGTGCACGCCGCGCATCAGGTACGCGAATGCGACGCCCTCGGTGGAGAGCTCCTGCTCCTTCTCGGCCGGCTTGCCGTCGTCCTTCCCCTTGCGCTTCGCGGCGCTCGATTCCGGGAAGAGCTTGTAGGCGGTGTTGAGGATCGCGTCCGAGGCCTTCGGGGCGACGTTGTAGAGCAGCTCGCCGAAGTTGCCGAGGCGGGTCGCGACCTTCTTCGGCTTGCGGATCATCGCGTCGCAGATCATGTCCGCGGCCTCCTCGGGCGTGATCGTCGGGAAGGCGTCGTACATCTTGGTCGGCGCGATCATCGGCGTTCGGACGAGCGGCATGTGGATGGTCGTGATGTGGACGCCGTCGTCGATCACCTCGGAGGCGACGCACCGTGACCAGGCGTCGAGGGCCGCCTTGGAGGCGACGTAGGCCGAGAACCGGGGCGTATTGGTCTGCACCCCGATCGAGCTGATGTTGATGATGTGGCCGCCCTTGCGGCCCATGCTGCGCTTCCGCATGCTGGGCAGCACGCTCAGGATCAGCCGGAGCGCTCCGAAGTAGTTGAGCTGCATGGTCCGCTCGAAGTCGTGGAAGCGCTCGTAGGAGTTCTCGATCGAGCGCCGGATCGAGCGGCCGGCGTTGTTGACCAGGATGTCCACGCGCTCGTGCTGGTCGAGCACCTCCTTGGCCATCCGCTCGACTTCGTCCAGGTCGGAGAGGTCGCATTGGTGGATGTGCGCGCTGCCACCGGCCTCCTCGATTTCCGCCCTGGTCTCCTCGAGCTTCTCCGGGGTGCGCGCCACGAGCAGCACCTCGGCGCCGGCGTCGCCGCACTTGACGGCACAGGCCTTGCCGATCCCCGACGAGGCCCCCGTGATCAGGACGACCTTGCCGCCGATCGCCCCGGAGAGCGAGCGGTCCTTGAACAGATCCGGGTCGAGGTTCCGCTCCCAGTAGTCCCAAAGCCTGTCGGCGTAGCCGGGCAGCGGCGGAACGGAGATCCCACTCCCCTCCAGCGCCTCCTGCGTCTTGGTCGAGTCGAAATCGGTCGGGTAGTTGATGTAGACGAGCACCGACCGCGGGATACCCAGGTCCGCGAGCACCTGATCGCTGATCCGCTTGACGGGCGGCAGCATCGTCAGCCCACCGCGGACCTGCTTCGGGATGAAGTCGAACATCCGCGAGTCGATCCGCATGACCGCCTCGGGCGCGTGCGCGGCCTTCGCGAAGGTGTTGATCACCTGACCAGCCGACAGCGGATTCGGGTCGGTGAGGTGGAATGCCTGCCCGTCGAGCCCATCGATGTGGGCGATGTGGTCCATCGCCTTGGCGACGAAGTCCACCGGGACGATGTTGATCTTCCGTCCCTCGATCCCGATCCCGGGGAACCACTGCGGGACGGCGTTCCGGGCTCGCTGCAAGAGCTTGAAGAAGTAGTACGGGCCATCGACCTTGTCCATCTCGCCGGTCTCCGAGTGACCGACCACGATGCCCGGCCGATAGACCCGCCACGGCACCTCGCACTCCTCCCGCACCACCGCCTCGGACTCGTGCTTGGTCTGGAAGTAGGGGTGGTTGTCGACCTCCTCGGCCTCCTCGAACATGTCCTCGGTGAAGGTGCCCTTGTAGAGGCCGGCAGCGGCGATCGAACTGACCATGTGGAAGTGCTTGGCGTCGAGCTCCTTGGCGAGCTTGACGGCCTCCCTGGTGCCCTCGACGTTCGCGATGCGCTGGCTCTCGGCGTCCGCGGTCATGTCGTAGATCGCGGCGAGATGGAAGAAGTGGTCGACCTTCCCCTGCAGCTCCGAGATCCGATCACCGCAGCCCAGGTGCTCCTGGGAGAGGTCGCCGATGACCGGCACGATCCGGTCGTCGTCCGCGCCCCAGCGGCTCAGGAGCTCCTCGAGCCGGCCACGTGACCCCTCGCGGACGAGGACGTAGATGGTGCCCTCGCGCGCAAGCAGCTGCTCGACCAGGTTGCGGCCGATGAAACCGGTTGCGCCCGTGACGAAGTAGCTCATCTCACCTCCTCACGGGGAACTTACACCGCGAGCCAAGTAGCCGGAACCGCTAGAGCTTGCCCTTCTCGCAGCCCTTGCCGGTGTCCTTGCCGGGGCCACCGACGCACCGATCCTTGGAGCCCTTCGCCGCGACCAGCTTGTCCTTCCCAGCCCCACCGCAGATCCTGTCGTTGCCGCCCTTCCCCTTGATCTTGTCGTTGCCGCCGTTGCCGACGATCACGTCGGGGCCCTTCGTCCCCTTGAGCTTCTCTGCAGAGTCGGTGCCGATGATGGTCGCGCGGCGGCCTGCACACTTGTAGACGTATTCCCAGTCCGGCTGGAACTCGTTCGTCGGTGCCGGCGTTTTGGTCAGGTCGACCTGGCCGGAGCCGTCGGCGTTCATCGCCCAGATGTCCAGGTCGGTCCCGCTCTGCCGCTTGAATGCGATCAGCTTGTCGTCCGGCGAGTAGGCCGGCGAGGTGTCCTGTGCCCCCGCCGCGTTGGACAGGTCGATCTGGCCGGTGCCATCAGTGTTCATCGCCCAGATATCCGACTCGCTGCTGCCGTTGAAGCGCTCGTAGGCGATCCTCGCACCGCCGGACGAATACGCCGGCTCCTCCTCGCCCGCCGGCGACGGGGTATTGGTCAGGTCCCTCTGGTCGGAGCCATCCACGTTCATGCTCCAGATGTCGAGCTGAGCGGATGTTCCGCGGAAGAAGGCGATCCGTCGCCCGTCGGGCGAGAACGGAGGGTCGCATTCGCCGCTGTTCGGTGTGTTGGTCAGGTCCCTCTGGCCACTCCCGTCGGTGTTCATGATCCAGACGTCGCAGTCGGTGCCGTTGTACCTGACGAAGGCGATCTGGCGGCCGTTGGGCGAGAAGTTTGGGTCGAAGTCCTGGTTCGGGGCGGCCGTCCTGGTGAGGTCGACCTGCCCCGAGCCGTCCGCGTTCATCAGCCAAACGTCCTCCTGCATCGCGTCAGCACGGACGAAGGCGATCAGGCGCCCGTCCGGGGAGAAGGAAGGGCTGGTGTCGTCGACGCCCGGCGTGTTGGTCAACTCGATCCGCCCCGAGCCATCACCGTTCATCACGTCGACGTGGCACTTGGTCCCACAGCTGGCGAACGCGATCCGGCCATTCGTCCCGATAGGGAAGGCGGCGGAGGCGGTCGTCGGCACCGCAAGGAGAGCCACTGCGCAAGCCAGCACTGCGACACGCAGGACACCTGACCGTCGCGAATCCCCAGCTCCCATCGCTCAGAACCTACACCGTGGCAGGCCGGCTCGGGCCGAGCGCAATAATCAAGTCGTGGGGCTCTTCTACGATCCGGCCAGCAACCTCGATCCGAAGCGCGACGAGCGGCTGCGCGCCGCGGCGGCCAGGGTCGAGATCCGTCCCGCGGAGCGCGCGGCCTGGCTCGGGATGCGGTCCCTCGCCTGTCCGGAGTGCGACATGCCGCTCGCGCTCTCGGGACCGGTCGGGTTCTCGGACATGATCGCCTGCGCCTTCTGTGAGACGGTGGCGCCGACCCGCGAGTTCATCCGGGAGAACGGCTGGCCCGCGGTAGACCTGATCGCTCGGATCGGGTAGTGCAAAGCAGCTTTAGAGAACGTCATACAGTTAGTAAGGGGAATGGCGACTAAGCAGAAGGTTCAGCTCTTGATGCCCGAAATGGGCGAGTCGGTGACGGAGGGCACCGTGCTCGAGTGGCATGTCTCGGAGGGCGATTCCGTGGAAGAGGGCGACACGATGGTCGAGGTCTCGACCGACAAGGTCGACGCCGAGGTCCCCGCCCCCGCCACCGGCACCGTCACGAAGATCCTGGTGCAGCCCGACGATGAGATCGAGGTCGGCAAGCCGATGGCCGAGATCGATCCGAACGGCGGACCACCGGAGAAGAAGGCCGAAGCCTCCGTGGACGCTTCTTCTGATGGCGAGGCGGATTCGAACGGCGCCGGCGAGTCCACGACCGCGACCACCGACGACCCGTCGGTCTCCGCTGGGAAGAGCCTCGAGGGCGGAGGCCTGGAGATCGTGATGCCAGAGATGGGCGAGTCGGTCACCGAGGGGACCGTCCTCGAGTGGCACGTCTCCGAGGGCGATCAGATCGCGGAAGGCGACACGGTCGTCGAAGTCTCCACCGACAAGGTCGACGCCGAGGTCCCCGCTCCCGCCAGCGGCACGATCACCAAGATCCTGGTCGGTCCCGACGAGACCATCGAGGTCGGCAAGCCGCTCGCCGAGATGACCAAGGGCGAGGCTCCGAGCGCCGACGGCGGGGCGACCAGGGTTGCCAAGCCAGACGCACCCACGCCCGATACGGCCGCAGCCGAAGGCGAGGTCGTGGCGGGTGATGGCGAAGCCGTCAGCCAGGCGGCCAACGCCACTCCGGTGGCGCGGCGGGCGGCTCAGGCGAACGGAGTGGATCTGGCCGGTGTAAAGGGCAGCGGTCCAGGCGGCAAGATCACCAAAGCGGACGTCCTGAACGGAGGCGACGGCGCCGCGCCCGCCAAGGCCGCCGAGAGCGAGGCGACGCCGCTGCGAGGACCGGCCGCCACGCTGGCCAAGGCGATGGACGAGAGCCGCTCGATTCCGACGGCAACCTCGTTCCGTGAGCTCGCCGTCGACACCCTTGACGCCAAGCGCAGGGCGCTGAACGAGGTGCTGAAGGAGCGCGGGATGAAGGTGAGCTTCACGCACCTGATCGCCTGGGCCATCGTCAAGGCCGCGCAGGAATGGCCCGTGATGGGGCGGGCCTTCGAGGAACGCGATGGCAAGCCCACCGTAATCGAGCCAGGGGCCGTCAACCTGGGCATCGCCGTCGACGTGGAGCGGAAGGGCAAGCGCTCCCTGCTGGTCCCCTGCATCAAGGGCGCCGATCGCCTCGACTTCAAGGGCTTCCACTCCTACTACGAGGAGCTGATCACGAAGACCCGGGAGAACAGCCTCACCGCAGACGACTTCCAGGGGACCAACATCAGCCTCACCAACCCGGGCGGCCTCGGGACCGTCGCCTCAGTGCCGCGCCTGCTCAAGGGTCAGGGCACGATCGTCGCCTGCGGCTCGCTCGCCTATCCGGTCGAGTGGAGGCACGCTCCGCCGGAGAAGATCAAGGCGCTGGGGGTCTCGAAGGTGATGACGATGACCTCCACGTATGACCACCGAGTGATCCAAGGTGCGGAGTCCGGATCCTTCCTGCGCCGCATCGAGGAGCTGCTGCAGGGCGAGGACGACTTCTACGAGTCGGTCGCGCGGGAGCTCGAGGTCGACCCCACTCCCATCACCTCGGCGCACGCGGCGTCGGCCTCCTCGCCACCGCTGGCGGCGCCCGGCTCGCCCGGCGGGCCGACAGCCCCCAGCGTCGCCGCGAGGCCCAGCACCGAGCTCCTCCAGGGCGTGCAGGCCGCGACCTCCCTGCTCAAGGCCTACCGCACGCACGGCCACCTGGCCGCCCGGCTGGATCCGCTCGGCTCCGAGCCCAAGGGCGATCCGGCGATCCAGCCCGAGACGCTCAACCTGACCCCCGAGCTGATGGCCCAGATCCCGGCGGAGATCCTCCGCATCGGGGTCGAGGGCGAAACGCTCCTCGAGGTCCTGCCGCGGATGCGCGAGGCCTACTGCGGCACGATCGCCTACCAGATCGAGCACCTCTCCTCGCATCAGCAGCGGATGTGGCTCAGGGACATGATCGAGACGGGCTGGCACCGCAAGCCGCTCGACGCCGAGGAGAAGCAGCGCCTCCTCGACCGGCTGATCTCGGTGTTCGGCTTCGAGCGCTACCTGGAGAAGGCCTACCTCGGCCAGAAGATGTTCTCGATCGAAGGTCTCGACGCCGTCGTGCCGATGCTCGACGAGGTCTTCGAGATGGCCCACACGGAGGGCGCCCACGACGTGGTCATCGGCATGGCCCACCGCGGCCGCCTCGCCGTCCTCGCCCACAACATCTGCCGTCCGGTCGAGGCGATCCTGGCCGAGTTCGAGGGCGCCAAGGCGATCGAAGCGGTCAAGTCCCTCGCCGCGATCCCCACCGGCGGCACCGGCGACGTCAAGTACCACTACGGCCACGGCGGCCTCTACAAGACGAAGGACGGCTCCGAGATCGGCGTCCGCCTCTACCCGAACCCGAGCCACCTCGAGTTCGTGGACCCGGTGGTCACGGGCGCCGCGCGAGCCTCCCAGACGAGCCGCCAGAACGGCCGCCTCGAGCATGACCCGATGGCCGCCGTCCCAGTGCTCCTCCACGGCGACGCGGCGTTCCCGGCACAGGGAGTCGTGGCGGAGACCCTCAACCTCCAATCGCTGAAGGGCTACGCGACGGGCGGCACGATCCACATCATCCAGGACAACCAGATCGGTTTCACCACCGACCCAGAGGAGGGACGCTCCACGCCCTACGCGGCCGACATGGCGAAGGGCTTCAACGTGCCGATCATCCACGTGAACGCCGACGACCCGGAGGCCTCCGTCGCCGCCGTCCGTCTGGCGATGGCCTACCGGGAGCGCTGGGGCCGCGACGTGGTGATCGACCTGATCGGCTATCGCCGGTTCGGCCACAACGAGACCGACGAGCCTGCCTACACCCAGCCGCTGATGGCGGCAAAGATCAAGGAGCACCCACCGGTCAGTCAGATCTACGCCGAGGAGCTGGTCAAGGAGGGCATGGTCACGCCCAACGAGGTCGAGGAGCGGAACAACCAGCGCCAGCAGGGGCTCAAGGCGGCCCATGACGAGCTCCGCCGCAAGATCGAGTCCGGCGACTACGCAGACCCGACCGCGACGGGCACCGGGGAGCTCGACCGCACCCGCAGCCCGAGCGTCGACACCGCGGTCCCCGAGGAGCGACTGCGGAAGCTGAACGAGGAGCTCCTCCGGGTGCCGGACAGCTTCACCATCCACCGCAAGCTCCGCAAGCCCCTCTCCAAGCGGCTCGATGCGATGAACGACGGCGGGATCGAGTTCGGTCACGCCGAGGCCCTCGCGTTGGCGTCGATGCTGACGGAGGAGGTCCACGTCCGCTTCACCGGCCAGGACACGGAACGCGGGACGTTCTCCAACCGCCACCTCGTCCTGCATGACGAGAAGACGGGACTGCGCTACGCCCCGATCCAGAACCTGGCGGAGGCGAACGCGCCGCTCGAGCTCCACAACAGCCCGCTCTCGGAAACTGCCTGCCTCGGCTTCGAGTACGGCTACTCGGCGGCCTCGCCGGACAGTCTGATCCTCTGGGAGGCCCAGTTCGGTGACTTCGGCAACTCGGCGCAGGTGATCATCGACAGCTTCATCGTCTCCGCCGAGGCGAAGTGGGGGCAGACCTCACGCCTCACCCTGCTGCTCCCCCACGGCTACGAGGGCGCGGGCCCCGAGCACTCGAGCGCCCGGATCGAGCGCTTCATCCAGCTCGCGGCCGAGGGCAACATCCGGATCGCCAATCCATCCACGGCCGCGCAGTACTTCCATCTGCTGCGCCGCCAGGCCCACATCCAGAAGGCCAGGCCGATGGTGGTCTTCACGCCGAAGGGCCTGCTGCGCCTGCCGCGGGCGACTTCGACGCTCGAGGATCTGACCACCGGCTCCTTCGAGTTCGTGCTCGACGACCCGCACGCCGAGGGCCGCAAGGACAAGGTCGAGCGCCTCGCCCTCTGCAGCGGCAAGATCTACTACGACATCGACGCCGCCCCCAAGCGCGAGGAGATCGAGAACGTTGCGATCGCCCGAGCCGAGCTCCTCTACCCGTTCGCGAAGGAGCAGCTCACCGAGCTGATCGCCAGCTACCCCAGCCTGAAGGAGATCGTCTGGGTCCAGGAGGAGCCGCGGAACATGGGCGCCTGGTCGGTGATGCAGCGGCGCATGCCCGAGCTGCTCCCCAAGGGCGTCGAGCTCGGCTACATCGGCCGGCCGCCGCGCGCGAGCCCCGGCGAGGGGTACGCGGTCGCCCACACCAAGGAGCAGGAGCGGATAGTCCTCACGGCCCTGATGGGCCGGGCGGATCCGGCGTAGCTACTCCTCGAGGCGCGCGGCTTCGAGGGCCTCCGCCCGCTCGGGGAACGCTTCCAGGCCGATCACAAGACCGTCACGCAGGGTCCAGACCAGGAAGGCGCGCTGCTCCGCCTCGATTCCAGTCGATCGCCCTCGCGCTCGCAGCGACGCCACCGCCATCACCTTGTCCCCCGCCGGGATGAACTCAAGTCCCTCGAGGTAGACGCCCTCCATCGCGTCGCCGAACGAGTCGAAATAGCGGCGAACGCCGTCATGGCCACGGTAGGTGTCGGGCTCCGAGGCGAGCGAGGCCAGGGTCGTCATCTCGAAGTCCGGGTGCGCGAAGGCGAGCATCTCCTCGACCCCCTGCTTCTCGAGGGTTGCGTACGCCCTGCGCATGATTTCGGCGTTCTCCTGGGTCATCGCCACGCAGTATCTCGCGTGGTCGCGGCCGGCCCGAGTGTGCCGTCCGCGCGGGCGATCGCCCCGAGTTGGGAAGTCCCTCCGGCTATCCCGGAACAACTCACCAAACAGCCGGTTCACGGTCTCTCGCGGAAGGCTCAGACGGGCAGCAGGTTCGCCTTGCTGCGGCACTTCCTCCGCGCCCGCTTCGAGTGCTTCTTCCTCCTTGGAGGCCGCCTTGCTTCCGCGACGCTTCCAGCGGCGAGACCCCCTCCTAAGTCAACTTCCCTGCCTGGTCACCCTATTGGAGGCTTCGGGTCGTTACATCGGTAGTTCCCCGTGCGTGGAGACCGCTGCTTTCCATGCGAAGCGGATAGCCGCTTCTCGTCCAAAGCCGCTACTCCGCCAGACCGGCGGCTTCGAGGGCTTCGGCCCGGTCGAAGAAGATTTGAATCCGCCTGATCTTGCCCTCCTCGAACTCATAGACGTTCCCGGTCTCAGCTGGGATGGTCAGGCCACTGGCGCGCCCGTGAAAGGTCAGACGCGTGAAAGCAAGGACTCGTTCGGCGCCCGCGGCCTCCAGGCGTTCGAGGTGAAGCCGGAAGTCGGGACCCGCGTCCTCGATATCGGCGAAGAACCGCCGGATGCCAACCGCTCCTTCGTACGCGCCCGCGACTTGCGACACCGGCGTTCGCAACTGGATGTCCTCGGTGCAGCAAGCGAGGTAACCATCGATGTCCCGCTCATTGATTGCCGTAATCGCCCTCTCGACGGTCTCCACGTTCTCCTCCGACATCGCCACGCGCGATTCCTAGTCGCCGTCAGCGGGACGGCAAATCATCACGGGGAGATTCGCATGGTGTGCAACGGAGGTCGCGACGCTCCCCAGGACGGCGGAGCCAACAGCTCCGCGCCCGTGCGACCCGAGAACGATGATCCCGGCACCGGCCTCCTTGGCGGCGACAAGGATGGCTTTCCAGGCGCGGTCCTCTTCGCGGACCGCAGAGCTGGCCTCGAACCCCGCGGAGTTCGCCAGCTCGGCACCCTCGGCTGCCGTCTTGGTCGCCTCCTTGCCGGCTTCCTCGATCAGCTCGTCGGGCACGATCGCAGCGGGACGGCCCCAGAAGGGGAGCGCTTCGAGTGGTTGATACGCGGCCACCACGACTGCTTTCCTAGGCATCCGCAGCTCGGTTGCAGCCTGCTCGATCGCCTGCTTCGCATGGTCTGAGCCGTCATAGGCGATCAAGACTGGCTTCTCATCGGCGGCCATAAGGCTTCTCCTTTCGACGGCGGCGTGCTCGCCAGCCGAACTTGTCGTGAGGTGCGACCAACTTCACCAGATCGAGCGCTCCGGATGAACCAGTATCGAGGCTTCCCTCCATCGGTGCCCGGGCCCGCAGCTCGGGCTGTGCCTTACTCGCGCTCCGCGTGCAGAACCGGAGGGAATGTGCCAGATGTGTCGCTAGCAGCTCGCCGCCGAGAACTTCAAGACCGTGTGGAGGCACGCTCAATCGGCGTGAACCAGGAGGACGGGGCACGAGGCGTGCTTCGCAACTGCGTTTGAGGTACTGCCCTCCAACCTCGCCCGAAGCCCGCTCAGTCCCCTGGAGCCGACGACGATTGCAGCCACGTCTCGGTTGCGCGCCAGCTCAACAATCGCGTCGGCCACGTTGCCCTCATCAGCCACGGCGAGCGCCTCGGCCTGAAGTCCGAGGGACTTCGCCAGTGCAGCCCCATCCTTTGCGACGCGATCGGCGTGCGCCTGAGACGCGTTGTCAACCTCCCGCGCAGCTGCAGGATCTACCAGTCCGGCCCCGAGGCCCACGGGGTCCGTCGTAGGGTCCGTTGTCGTCGCCCCGACCTCGTATGCAAGACCGGGCTCCCACACCGCGACCACCAGGGCTCGGCGGGAGCCGAAGAGCTCGGCGGCTTCGTGGATAGCCCGACGCGCCGTGTCTGAGCCGTCGTAACCGACGAGGATTGGCGCTGCGGCGTTCATCCGAACGTATGGCTCGCCATCAGGATTTTCAAGACCGAATTTCGCGACATCGCCCACGCAGTATCTCGCGCATGACCGAACCGCCGCTTTCCACGCAAAGCAGCGCTCTTCGCTGTGGGTGATGAGTTTTCCGCGCCGGCCTGAGCGGGCCGTCCGCGCGGGCCATCGCCCCCGCACGAACAGCCCGCGCTGGCGTCGTTCAGACCGGCCCCGTGAGCGCCGCCCGTCTGATCACGGCCACCGAGAGGGAGCGGCCGCAGTCGGGACAGGAGCTGAGTCGAGCCCAGGAGTGGTGTTCTGCATCACAGCTCGCGCACCGATACGAGCGCTGCAACCGCACGAGCCTTCTCATGCTCACGTTGGAACCTTGATCTCCGTGGAATTGGTCCATGGCGCGCATCTTGCCCGCCGGCCCTCAACAAAACCATGGACAGCCGGTATGAAGATCGCCCCATGACACTCCGACCGGGTGTCGAGTCCGGACAGCCGCTACTTTCAACCTCATGGCGACGGCCGAGCAGGGAGATGCCTCACCCAGGCCGGTCCCCGGTCGCCTCTTCCACTGGGTCAAGATCGCGTCCTGGTTCGAGCTCGGCCTGTTCACGGCGCTGCTCTTCTTCTGGATCGCGCCAGGCTACCCCTCGGAGACCGCCCTCTTCGGCCTGCTGCACGGAATCGGCTACCTGGGCCTCTGCGCGCTGATCTTCTGGGCGATCATGCGCCGGGAGGCACCCTGGCCCCTGCTTGCGGCCACCCTCACGCCGCTGGGGCCGGTGGGCGCGGTGATCGGAATCGAGCTCATTGAGCGCCGCGGATGGGGAATCTCAGAGCCGGAGTTGACACCGCACAACGAAACGGGGAATAATCAAATGAGGCGGGAGGACGTACTAACTTGACAAACTCGTTCCCGGGCTAGTCCCGCCTCCGGGAACGATCGCGTCGGAAATCCCTCCCTGGCTACCGACGCGCAGGCGTGGCGCGGGCCGTGTGGACCCCCTGCCTCCCGCGGCCCCGCCACGCCGCTTCTTCCGTGCCACCAAACGAAATAGGGGAAACGGGGGGCCGGCCATTCTGGTTCCCCCCTGCGCATTCGCGGGTAGGCTGATGCGCACTCGCGAATGGCTGTCGACCTGGTCATCGACATCGAGAACACCCCCGGCGCGCTGGCCGAGGTGGCGGCTTCGATCAGCGATGCGGGTGTGAACATCGCGGCCGCCACGTGCGTCGGCGCCGGTGAGCGCGCCGAGCTCCACATCCTGGTCCCGCACGCCGAGGCGGTGAAACACGCCCTGGCGATCTCCCACGTCGGGGTGACCCGCGAGCGGGAGGTGGTCGTGGTCAACGTCGAGGACCGTCCAGGCGTGTTGGCGGACCTTGCCCGGAAGGTCGCTCAGGCCGGGGTGAACCTCGACCTCGTCTACATCGCCACTCAGAACCGGCTTGTCTTCGGGGCCGAGGACATCGCCGCTCTACGGGCCGTCCTCGAGGACGCGAACCAGCCCTAGCCGCGGGAGCGCAGGTCCCGCAGGACGCGGTGCAGGATGCCGCCGTTCTGGAAGTAGCTGACCTCGTTCGGCGTATCGATCCGCACCGTCGCCTCGAAGCCGAGGTCGTCACCGCCATCGCGGTGGGCGGTGACCTCGACCTTCTTCGCCTCGCCGTTCCGGAGGTCGCCGACGTCGAAGGTCTCCTCTCCCGTCAGGCCGAGCGAGTCGATCGATTCGCCGTCGGGAAACTGCAGGGGCAGCACGCCCATCCCGATCAGGTTGGAGCGATGGATCCGCTCGAAGCTCTCCGCGATCACCGCTCGGACCCCGAGCAGGTTGGTGCCCTTGGCCGCCCAGTCGCGTGAAGAGCCCGAGCCGTACTCCTTGCCGGCGAGCACGACCAGCGGCACCCCCTCCTCGGCGTAGCTCATCGCCGCCTCATAGATCGTCGTCTCCTCCGCGTCCGGGAAGTGTTTCGTGAAGCCCCCCTCCTTCTCGACCAGCCTGTTGCGCAGCCGGACGTTCGCGAAGGTGCCGCGGATCATCACCTCGTGGTTGCCTCGCCGCGACCCGTAGGAGTTGAAGTCGCGAACCTCCACTCCCTGCTCCTGGAGCCACCTCCCGGCCGGGCTGTCCTTCTTGATCGCTCCGGCTGGCGAAATGTGGTCCGTCGTCACGGAGTCCCCGAGCACGGCCAGCACCCGCGCGCTCTCGATCGGCTGCACCGGCGCGGGCTCCTGGTCCATCCCCTCGAAGAAGCTCGGCTTGCGCACGTAGGTGGAGTCCGGCCAGGTGTAGCGGTCGCCCTCCGGGATCTCGATCCCCTTCCAGCGCACATCGCCCGTGAAGACATCCGCATAGCTCTTGGTGAACATATCCGCGCGGACCGCCTCACCAACGACCTTCTTGATCTCGTCGGAGCTGGGCCAGATGTCAGAGAGGTAGACCGGCTGGTCGTCAGAGTCACAGCCGAGCGGCTCGTTGGTCAGGTCGATGTCCATCCGGCCGGCGAGGGCGTAGGCGACCACCAGCGGCGGCGAGGCGAGGTAGTTGGCGCGGGTGTCCGGGTTGATCCGGCCCTCGAAGTTCCGGTTGCCGGAGAGGACCGAGCAGACGACCAGGTCGTTGTCGTTGACGGCCTCCGAGATCTCCTTTGGTAGGGGCCCGGAATTCCCGATGCAGGTCGTGCAGCCGTAGCCGACGAGGTTGAACTGGAGCTGGTCCAGATAGCGGTCGAGGCCGGACTTCTCCAGGTACTCGGTGACCACGGTCGAGCCGGGCGCGAGAGAGGTTTTGACCCAGGGCTTGCGGGCGAGTCCGCGCTCAACTGCCTTCTTGGCAATCAGGCCGGCCCCGAGCATGACCGACGGATTCGAGGTGTTGGTGCAGCTCGTGATCGCCGCGATCACGACCATGCCGTGGTCGAGCTCGATCGTCTGACCGTCCTCGAGCTGAACGGACACGCAATCGCTCGTCTTGCTCTGCTCGGCGACGGCGGACAGGCCGGCCCTTCGCGGCTTGCCGTTCTCGCCATCGTGTTCCTCGGCCGGCGGATCGGAGGCCGGGAAGGACTCGTCGATCGCGACGTCGAGCATGTTGCTGAGCTCGTTGCCCGCCTCCGGATCCCACTCCTGCATGGCCTCGAGGAAAGCCGGCTTGGCGTTGGAGAGCGCGATCCGGTCCTGGGGGCGCTTCGGGCCCGCGATGCTCGGCTCGACCTCACCGAGGTCGAGCTCCATGGTGTCGCTGTAGGTCGCCTGCTCGGCGTCGGGCTCGTGGAAGAGGCCCTGCTCGCGCGTGTAGGCGTCGACCAACTCGATCTGCTCGGTCGGGCGGCCCGTGAACTCGAGGTAGCGCAGCGTCTCGGCGTCGATCGGGAAGATCGCGCAGGTCGAGCCGAACTCGGGGGACATGTTCCCGATCGTCGCCCGGTCGGCGAGGCCGAGATCGGCGATGCCCGGGCCGAAGAACTCGACGAACTTCGAGACGACGCCCTTCTCGCGCAGCATCTCGGTGACGGTCAGGACGAGATCGGTTGCCGTCGCGCCCTCGCGCAGCTCGCCGGTCAGCCTGAAGCCGATCACCTGAGGGAGCAGCATCGAGATCGGCTGCCCGAGCATCGCGGCCTCGGCCTCGATCCCGCCCACGCCCCAGCCCAGCACGCCGAGGCCGTTGATCATCGTCGTGTGGGAGTCCGTGCCGACCAGCGTGTCCGGGTAGGCCTGGGTGGTCCCGTCCCGCTCGCGCGTGTAGACGCACTGCCCGAGGTACTCGAGGTTGACCTGGTGACAGATGCCCGTCGCCGGCGGCACCACCCTGAAGTTGTCGAACGCGCTCTGTCCCCAGCGGAGAAAGGCGTAGCGCTCCCCGTTGCGCTCGTAGTCGCGCTCCTCGTTGATCCCGAACGCCTTCTGGTTCCCGAATGCATCCACCTGGACGGAGTGATCGATGATCAGGTCCACGTCGACCTGCGGGTTGATCGCGCTGGGGGCGCCACCCAGGTCCTCCATCGCGTCCCTCATCGCCGCGAGGTCGACCACGGCGGGCACGCCCGTGAAATCCTGCATCAGCACGCGCGCGGGCTGGAACGGGATCTCAACCGACGGAACCGCCTTGGCGTCCCAGGTGGCGATCGCCTCCACGTCCTCGGAGGACACGGAGGTCCCGTCCTCGAGGCGCAGCGCGTTCTCGAGCAGCACCTTCAGGCAGTACGGCAGCCGCGCGACGTCGAACTTCTCCTGCAGGGCATCGAGCCGGTGGATCTCCACCTTCCGGCCCGAAACGTCGAGCTCGGCGCGCGCTTCGAAGCTATCGCTGCTCACAGGGGCAGTATGACCAGTGACGCCCGGCGGCTGACGCCGCCGGGCGGGTCAGCGTCGCTACTTCTTGTGCTTCTTCTTGCCCTTCTTGCCCTGCTTGCCGAGCTTCACCTTCGAGGTTTGCACGGTGTTGCCAGTGGCATCGACCGTGGTGATCTCGACCCGCACGGCCTTCCCCTTCGAGACGGTCTGCTGCCCATGCTTGGTCAGCTTGACGTTGACCGTCGCGCTCTGTCCGCCCCCGATCGTGGCGCTGCCCTTGCCGAGGGAACCGCCCTTCTTCTTCTTCTTCTTCTTGGCGGAGCTGGCGGTCCCCTTGCCCGAGCCCAGCAGCTTCACCTGGACCTGGCAGGGGTTCGGGCCTGGTGACGAGTCGACCGGCACCTTGGCCTTCTTGCCCTTGATCTTGACCTTGCCGCTCCCCAGGGAGGCGCGCAGATAGGACGCCGAGGAGAACTCCGGCGCGATCCCCATCCCGCAGGGAAGGGGCAACGCCGGCGCCGCCCCGACCTGGCCACCGGCCGCACCCGGATCGTCCGACACGGGCAGCCGCAGGTCGAGGTTCGAGACCGTGATGTCGCCCTGTCCATTCGCAGGGCGGCCGTAGCTGTTCAGCGACCCGCCGCCGGCATCCTTCGGCAGCAGCTCCAGCTTCGCGACGTGGCCGGGCGCGAAGAGGTGTCCACTGGGATGCAGCTCGAACACCTGGCGTGAGGTACCGACCTGCGGCCGGTAGAGCTGCCTGGCGACGAGCGTCTCGGTGCCGCTGGGGTCGACATCCAGGAGCCGCGCCGCCATCTCGGAATTGGCCACCGGGTTTGCGATCGTCGCCACGATCGTCGGTGAGCCGAGCAGCGTGTAGCCGCTTCCGGCAGCCGCGGGAAGCCGATACGTCGCGACGCCGTTGATGTCACCGCCAGGTGCCGTCTGGCAGGCGTTCCCTCCGCCTCCGTTCTGAACCGGATCGAAGGTGGCGTCGACGCTGGAGTCCCCGCCGCTCGCCGAGATCGTCTTGCTGCCGCTGTCGAGGAAGCGAACCACCCCGTGCGACAGTCCTGCCCAGCTGCCCGCCTGGTACGGGCCGCCGGATGGCGCCGACGACGGACAGGTGAGCGTGTAGGCGGTCGTACCCTGGAACGGCTGCGACCCGGTTCCCTTCACGTAGTAGTCGAGCCAGGCGTTATCCGCATCTGTGAGCGCGTTGGTCACGTCCGCCTTGTTGAGCGCCCGCATGTGCCCGAAATCACCGAAGAACAACGAGATCGGCGCGTCCGGGTACTGCGAGCGGATCCGGTTGTAGTAGCCGATTGCCTCGTCCGCGGGGAAGAGGTCGTCCGAGAAGCCGTTCGAGATCAGCAGCGGCGCCGGCGGCTCGGAGTGGTCGATGTAGTAGGCCGAGTGGTGCGCCTTGATCTCGTCGAGAATCGCCTGCGAGGAGGGATCGCCGTCGTAGGGCTCCCCCTGCTCGATGCGCGTCTTCCACGAGGTCACGTTAGCCCCGAAGTCGGTGCACGGTGACGGGTACGGCGCCATGCCGCAATAGAGGCCCGCACCGAGCGTGACGGTTGCGTACAGACCGTTGTTGAACGACTCCTTCTCGATCCCCATCCGGCCGGTGTAGGCCGGGTCGGCGACGTAGTCGAGCTTCTGCCCGTTGGGGGTGAGCGAGTAGGCCAGGTCGCTCCAAGGGATGTCAGGAGCCGCCGCGGCGATTCGCATCGGAATGCCGTTCACCGGACTCGTCCAGGGCACGAGGCTGCCGTCAGGCATCATCACGCGATCCTTGAGCGCGGCGAGCTGCAGTGACAGGCCGCCGCCATAGGACCCACCGATGGCGCCGACCTGCTGGCCGTTGACCAGACCCTCGTCCGCGAGCTCGCCGGCGTAGAACTGAGCGTCCCTGATCTCGTAGCGATCGTCCATCAGGTGGATGTAGCCGTTGTTGCACGCCGAGCCACCGGCGGTCACCGCCGCTGCCGAGCCGCAGGACTGGTGGAAGCCCCGGTCGGTCATGCTGAAGACGGCGTAGCCGCGGCTGGTGAATTGCCTCAGCCCGTCGGTGCCGCCGGAGGTCCCGAAGCCGATCTTCGAGCCACCGTAGCCGTGGCCGATGATGATCAGCGGGTAGTTGTCGTCCGATCCGCTGGCGGGCGGAAAGGCGACGTTCACGTCGATGGGAGTGGTGTCCCAGCTCGGTGCGGTGCTGCGAGGAGAGGTGTTGCCGCATTCGCGCACACCATCCCCGGCGACGGTGCAGGTGACGGCACCACCGAAGACGTCCGGAATCGCGGCGTGAGCGGCGGGTGCGGCCAGCAGCGACCCGAGAACGACCGACACCAACACGAGCTTTCGCATATCCCTCTCCTGACTGTTTTTCCGACGCGTCCCTCGGCGCGCCGCGCGTCTTCTCCTTGACGCGCGGTCAACAGATTACTTCAACGCTTGTTCGACTGTCCGGCGGCGAGATCGGAGGCGATCCGCTCAGCGCCGCCGCGCCGCTGCATCCGCGCTGCGAGCCCTGGATGGCGGTAGCCGAATTCAGCCGCGAAGCGTTGCCGGCGCGGCGCCACGGTGATCTCGTTGCGGTTGCGCTCGATCGCCCGCGCGACGGCGTTGGCGACCTTCGCCGGCGTCGTCGTCCCGATCATCGGCGGCGGATCGACCTCGGCATCGGCCCACATGCCGGCGCCTCGCACGAACCCCGGGGAGACGATGGAGACGCCGACGCCACTCTCGTGGAGGTCCTCGCGCAGCGCGAAGGAGAATCCCCGGAGGCCGAACTTGGTCGCACCGTAGAGGGCTGCCCGCGGGGAGCCGACCTTCCCGGACAGCGAAGAGATGAAGACGAGATGGCCCTCGCCCTTCTCCGCCAGCTTCGGGGCGAGCGCCCGGGCCATCAGGATCGGCGACTCGAGGTTGACTCGGATCGCGCGCTGGACCTCCTCCGAGCTGAAGTCGTCGAGCTTGCCGCTCGCCGGCAGGGCGGCGTTGGCGACCATGCCGTCCACGTCACCGGCGTCCTCGATCAGCTTCTCTGCCGCGCCGGACTCTGCGAGGTCGGCGACGATCACCTCGTGTCCCCCGCCGGGGAGCGACCTGGCGAGCTCCCCGAGCTCCTCCCTGCGGCGTGAGCTCAACACCAGGTGCGCCCCGTGTCCCGCGAGCTTCTCGGCAATCGCCCGGCCGATTCCCCCGGTGGCTCCGCTGAGCAACACCCGCTTCCCCTCGAGATCCACGCCGTGAAACTACCTGTCCGGATCTATGAGCGCTCGCTCACATTCAGGCCAGGCTCTGCTACGGTCGATTGCAGGGAAAAGGAGGGACCGCTGCCTCGCCCGAGTCGCCAAACCCGCAGGCTTGCAATCGCAGGACTTCTGTTCTGCGCCGCCCTGATCGCCGCCGCTCCGGCGGCGGGACAGACCGATGGAACGACCACGCTCCCGCCGGGCGCGCCCGAGGGGTCGTCGCCCGCCGTCACCACCGGAGCCACGATCCTTCCTGGCGGCAAGGCGAGCATCCCCGCCGGTGCCCCGTCCGCAGTGGTGGGGGCGATCCAGGCGGCCAACCGGATCCACCGGAGGACCTACATCTGGGGTGGCGGACACCGGGCCTTCAAGGCGAGGGGCTATGACTGCTCGGGGGCCGTCAGCTACGTCCTGCACGCGGCGGGGGTGCTGAGCTCGCCGCTCGTCTCCGGGCAGCTCGCCTTCTGGGGCATGCCGGGGCCCGGCGCCTGGATCACGGTCTTCGCCAACAGGGTCCACACCTACATGTACATCGCCGGGCTGCGCTACGACACCTCTCCCCGCGGCGAGACTGTCGACCAGGGCCGCGGCCCCCGCTGGCGCTACACCCTGCGCACGGGAGCGGGCTTCGCCGTGCGCCACTACCCCGGCTTGTAGCGCTTCTGCGGAGATTGCGGGCTCTCTGTGAGTAGCTGCTCACAGATTTTCCGACCCTGCTAGTCTGCCGCGCGAACCAAACGCCGAGTCTCGGCCCCGAAAGTGCGGGCCGGGAGCGGGGGAACCAAGCAGTTGGGGCGAATCCACCGGTCAGGTGGAGCCGCAAGCTCCTTTCGCGGTAGTCCGTCAGCTAACCCCGTAGGCCGACGAAGGAGAACGGTTTGCGGTCAGAAACTCTCAGCAGAAGCATGAAGGTGGCTTTCGCAGGGCTGCTGTTGGTCGCGTCGCTCGGCGCCGCGGTGCCGGCCATGGCCCAGACTGGCGGCACGGGCTCACCCGGCAGCGTCACGACGTCCACGGCACCGAGCGGTACCGCTCAGATCCAATCCGACGGCACGGCCATCGCCCCGGCGAACGCTCCGACGCAGGTGCGCAGGGCAATCGCCGCCGCCAACAAGATTCACAAACGCCCCTACATCTGGGGCGGCGGGCACCGAAGCTTCAAGTCCAAGGGCTACGACTGCTCCGGAGCCGTGAGCTACGTGCTGCACGCGGCAGGACTGCTCCGCAGCCCTGAGGCCTCCGGGCCGCTGATGGCCTGGGGCGTCCCGGGCATCGGTTCCTGGATCACCGTCTACGCCAACCGGACCCACGCCTGGATGACGGTCGCGGGGCTTCGGTTCGACACCTCGGCAGCGGGCGAGTCCCTGAATCAGGGTTCGGGCCCACGGTGGCGCTTCAACATGCGGGCGGGCACCGGCTACTCGACGCGCTTCTCCCCAGGCCTCTAGCCGCCCCCGGGCGGCCTCCTGGAGGCCACCTCTCCTCCCCTAGGTACGCCGCGCCGCCTCTCCCGGGCGGCGCGGCGCTGCCTCTTCGCGGGGATCCAATTTCCTTCCATCAGGCGGCAGGAGGCTGCGTCACAGGCGTCGAATCCAGAGATCGTGCCTGAAGTCACGAGCAGACGGTTGTCGATTGCAAAGGATCTCTCACGTTTGGTAACGTCCCGCGCCAGTTACGCCGAGTCCCATCCCAGAGAGAGGATGGGAGCGGGGGAACCAAGTATTGGGGCTAACCCACCGCAGTCGAAGGGTGGGGGCGCAGGCTCCTCAAGCGCCAGCCCGTCAGCTAACCCCGCAGGCCTGCAAAGGAGAACTGTTGATGCGAAGCACACCTAGCTCGAAGCGTCGTCTCGCAGTGGCGGGGGTCACAGCGATTGCAATCTTGGCCGCGGCAGTGCCCGCAGCCGCCCAGACGGGCGGGTCCGGACCTCCCGGCGGAACCACCACCACGCCGACCGATCCCGCAGCTCCCGTCGGGCCTCCTGGCCGCGCGAAGCTGCGGAAGGACGGCACGGCCCTCGCGCCCGCGGACGCGCCCGCCAACATCCAGGCGGCGATCGCGGCGGGTAACGCGATCCACACCTTCCCGTACCGCTGGGGCGGCGGACACCGCTCCTTCACGGACACCGGATATGACTGCTCAGGCTCGGTGAGCTACGTGCTCCACGCGGCCGGCTTCCTCTCCAGCCCGGAGCCCTCCGGTCCCCTGGCGAGCAGCTGGGGCGTCCCCGGCAAGGGTCGCTGGATCACGGTCTATGCGAACTCCAGCCACGCCTACATGGTCGTCGCGGGCCTGCGGTTCGACACCTCCGCGGTCGGCGAGCGCCTGAACCAGGGCTCGGGACCGCGCTGGCGCCGGACGAAGCGCAAGCCTGCGGGTTACACGGCCAAGTACTACCCCGGTTACTAGCGACCACCAGGCCGCTCCACCTTGGAGCGGAGGGCGAAGCCCGTAGCGACTTATGCGGGGCGGGACTCCCGTATGTAGAAGGCGGTTTGTCCAAGCCTGCTCGCAAAGATTGTCCATCACGTCCTCGCGAGGCAGGGCGGCGCTCGGATATACCTATGCCCTGAGCGGGCCGCGTTGTACGGTGCGCACAGCGCCGCCCGATAGGGAAGTCAGCGAAGGAGACTGCCGTAGCCTCGACCCAGGCATCGACGAGTGAAGAGGAGCCAGGCGCCGCAGCGGGCGCGGACGACCTCGATGTCCATCTGGTTGGGGTGAGCAAGCACTACGGCGAGGTCGTGGCCGTCCAGGGTCTCGACCTCGAGGTGAAGCGGGGAGAGTTCTTCACGCTCCTCGGCCCCTCGGGATCCGGCAAGACCACGACGCTTCGGATGATCGCGGGCTTCGAGGAGCCGGACACGGGCCGCGTGGAGCTGGGCGGCAAGGACGTCACCGGGCTGCCGCCGTACGACCGCTCGGTCAACACCGTCTTCCAGGACTACGCCCTCTTCCCCCACATGACTGTCGGGGACAACGTCGCCTACGGGCTGCGCGTCAAGGGCGTCGGCAAGGAGGAGCGCCGCAAGCGCGCCACCGAGGCCCTGGCCACCGTCAGGCTCGGCGGATACGAGGGCCGCAAGCCGAATCAGCTTTCGGGCGGCCAGCAGCAGCGCGTCGCCCTCGCCCGGGCGATCATCAACGAGCCGCGCGTCCTGTTGCTGGACGAGCCGCTCGGCGCCCTCGACCTGAAGCTGCGCGAGCAGATGCAGATCGAGCTGAAGACGATCCAGGGCCAGGTCGGGATCACGTTCATCTACGTGACCCACGACCAGGAGGAGGCGCTGACGATGTCTGACCGGATCGCCGTCTTCAACGAGGGCAGGATCGAGCAGATCGGTCCGCCCACCGAGATCTACGAGCGGCCCCAGAACGCCTTCGTCGCGGGCTTCGTCGGCGTCTCGAACCTGCTCGAGCGCGATGGCCAGCGCTTCACGGTGCGCCCCGAGAAGATCTCGTTCATCGAGAACGGTGCGGCGCCCGACGGACTTCACATCGAGGAGGGGACGATCAAGGACGTCTCCTACGCCGGAATGATCACCCGATATCTCGTCGACCTCGAGTCGGGGGGACAGCTCCAAATCGTCCGCCAGAACCTGGAGACGACCTCCGCGGAGGTCCAGGCAGAACGCGGCCGCAAAGTGAAAATTGGATGGCGAGCGGATCAGACCGTCGCCGTAGAGGGAGAGGAGGAAGGAAAGTGAGCAAATTCAAAGCTCGCTCCGCCTGGCTGCCCGCCGCGATCGTCGGAGGGCTCGCCGCCACGATGTTGGTGGTCGCCGGGTGTGGTGGAAGCAGCAGCAGCAGTAGCGACAACGGAACCGCACAGAAGTCCGTCGGAGCCGGCGAGGGGCAGTTGAACCTCGTCGCCTGGCCGGGCTACGTCGCCGACCCGTGGAAGTCCGCCTTCGAGAAGCAGACGGGCTGCCAGATCAAGCTGAAGGAGGCCGGCACGTCCGACGAGATGGTCGACCTGATGCGCACCGGCCAGTGGGACGGCGTCTCGGCGTCGGGCAACGCGACAGCGAAGCTCGTTGACGGTGGTGACGTCGCCCCGGTTAACACCAGCCTGGTGCCGAACTACGCGACGATCTTCGACGACCTCAAGAACCAGCCGTATAACACGTTCAACGGTGTCAACTACGGGATTCCGCACGGGCGCGGTGCGAACCTCTTGATGTGGAACTCGAACAGCGTCAAGCCGGCCCCGACCTCGTGGTCGGTGATACTCGACCCAGCCCAGGCAGCGAAGTACAAGGGCAAGATCAGCGTGTACGACGACCCGATTTACATCGCGGATGCCGCCGTGTACCTGAAGGCCCACCAGCCTGATCTGGGGATCACGAACCCGTACGAGCTCGACACGAACCAATTCAACGCTGCTGTCAATCTGCTCAAGCAGCAGCATCCGAACGTCGGGCAGTACTGGGCGCTTGCCACGCCGCAGATCAACTCGTTCACCAACGGTGACTCCGTGGTGGGCTCAACGTGGCAGTACCAGTACTTCGCACTGAAGGCGGCGGGCGCTCCGGTGGCGGCACCTGGTCCGAGCACCGGGTTCCTGCCCTCGGAGGGCGCGACGGGTTGGTCAGACACCTGGATGATCGCCAAGAACGCGGCGCATCCGAACTGCATGTACAAGTGGATGAATTTCATCGTCTCGCCGCAGGCGAACGCCGAGGTCGCTCAGTACTTCGGTGAGGCGCCCGCACAGAGCAAGTCGTGCGATCCATCCACGTTGACTGCGGCGGCGAAGGCGGATGCCCTTCCCCCGGATCCGACAGTTCTGCAACGAGTACCGCGCAGCGGACCCGAATTTCTGGAAGCGGGTCTACTACTGGCAGGTGCCTCTTGCGGACTGCGGTGATAGCCGCGGTAGCACATGCAAGGACTACAACGACTGGTCCGCTGCATGGACCCAGATCAAGGGTTGAGTAACAGGTCATGGAAGCGGCCGGCCTAGGCGCCGCGCCGCAGAAGAGGTCGGCGAGCCGCAGGCTCGCCGACCTCTTCCATGGCCGCCCGCGGCTGCAGGTGGGTTCCCTGCTGGCCGCCCCGCTCGGCTGGCTGGTCATCCTCTACCTGGGGTCCCTGGCGGTCCTGCTGGTCGCCTCGTTCTGGAGCGTGGACCCCCTCAGCGGCGAGTTGGTCAAGGGCTTCACCTTCGACAACTTCAAGGAGCTCTGGAACACCGACGTCTACCGCTCGGTGGCATTCCGGACGATCGGCGTGGCCTCGGCCGTGACGGTCACCGACGCGCTCTTGGCATTCCCGATCGCCTTCTACATGGCGAAGATCGCCTCGCCCAGGGCCAAGGGTTTCCTGGTGGTGGCGGTCCTGATGCCGCTCTGGTCCTTCTATCTGGTCAAGGTATATGCCTGGCAGACGATGCTTGGGGCCAATGGAATCATCAATTGGGCCCTCGACCCGATCGGCCTGAACGGCCCGGGCTTCGGGACGACGGCAGTCTGGATCGTGGAGAGCTACCTCTGGCTGCCGTACATGATCCTGCCGATCTACGCAGGCCTCGAGCGCATCCCGGACTCGCTGCTCTCCGCATCCGAGGACCTCGGCGCGAAACCCGGTCGAACGTTCCGGCGGGTGATCCTGCCCCTCGTCTTCCCGGCCGTGGTCGCCGGCTCGATCTTCACTTTCTCGCTGACATTGGGCGACTACATCACGCCCTCGCTGGTTTCGCCGAGCACCCAGTTCATTGGGAACGTCGTCTTCACCAGCCATACCGACAACCTGCCCCTGGCCTCCGCATTCGCGACCGTGCCGATCGCGGTGATGGTGGTCTATCTGCTGATCGCCCGCCGGCTCGGGGCCTTCGAGCACCTCTGAGCCGATGACCCTTTCCCCCCGCTACAGAACCCTGCTGCGCGTCGGCGTCGGGATCACCCTCGCCTTCATCTACATCCCGCTGCTGGTGATCGCGGTCTACGCCTTCAACGGAGGCACCACGCTGAAGTGGCCCCTCGACAGCGTCACGACGAAGTGGTTCAGCGAGGCGTTCCACGACCACGCCGCGCGGAGCGCCTTCTTCACCTCGATCAAGGTTGGGCTCGCCGCGACCGGGATCGCGCTCGTCCTCGGCACGCTTGCCTCCTTCGCGGTCGCTCGGCATCGCTTCTTCGGACGGGAGACTGTCTCGTTCCTGGTCGTGATCCCGATCGCGCTGCCGGGCATCGTCACGGGCCTCGCCCTGAGCGACACCTTCACCCAGGTGCTCGGGGTGACGCTCGGCCTGTTCACCGTGATCGTGGCGCACGCCACCTTCTGCATCGTGGTCATCTACAACAACGTGATCGCCCGCCTGAGACGGGTGTCGGAGAACCTCGAGGAGGCCTCGGCCGATCTCGGCGCACACACCTGGCAGACCTTCCGGCACGTCACCCTGCCCGGCATGCAGACGGCGCTGGTCGCGGGCGCGCTGTTGGCGTTCGCGCTCTCCTTCGACGAGATCATCGTCACTACCTTCACGCTTGGCGCCGGCCAGCAGACCCTGCCGATCTGGATCCTCGACAACCTCTTCCGTGGCCAACAGCTGCCGATCACCAACGTGGTCGCGGTGATCGTCGTGCTGCTCTCGATCATCCCGGTCTACCTGGCACATCGCCTGACCCGCGAGGAGAGCATCAGCGCGCGCGGCGGCGGCGGGGCGGTCAGCTCGGCGGAGAGCGCCGTCGTCATCAACTAGCCGGCCCGCTCGCCTAGACTGACCGGGCCATGCGGGTTCGCCAGGGAACGCTTCTGCTCGCCGGGCTCTGCCTTCTCGCCGTGTTCGCGGTTTCCGCACACGGCGCCGGAG
>CAWHQR010000010.1:0-88390 GCA_963831605.1 uncultured Solirubrobacterales bacterium | reverse complement strand
GGAAGATCTGGCCCATCAGCATCTCGAGGCCCGCGAACATCTTGCCCGGCTGCCCCGCCGGGAACCAGGTTCCCGTAGCCGGTGGTGGTCAGCGTCGTGAAGCTGAAGAAGAGGTAGTCGCCGCCGTTGACCGAGACGCCCGTGCCGAAGAACGGGGCTGACTCCACCCGGTCCATCGCCGCGTACAGGAAGCTGAAGAGAAGTCCAAGGATCGTGTAGACGCTGATCGCGCCCAGGATCGTGCGGAATCCCACCTCGGTCTCCATCAGGACGGCACGCAGGATCGCCCCTGCCGCGAGCAACAGGATGCACACGATCACGAATGAGCTGGCGCCCAGCACGTGGAAGCTGTCGGTGAGCTCGGCCAGCACGGCGAGAATGACTGCCACCAGCGCGACGATTCCGGCGCCGCGGACGACGGTCGGGCGCACCCCCGATCCGGCGAGGCCCACGACGCCGGCCAGCGCCGCGACCAGGGTGGTGAGCACCGCGGTCCAGCCATTGAACGCGGTCAGCGAGCCGAGGGCATAGGTGGCCAGCACCAGGAGCAGGACAAGCCCGAAGGCATTCGCGACCCTCTCGGCGAACTGCCCCCAGCGCTCGCCCTGCTTGCGCGAGAATCCGAGCGACCGCTTCTTCTCTCGCCCCTCGCGGGGATTTCGGGCCACTTCCGACCGTTCGGGCTTCCGGACGGCTTTCCTGCCGCTGGGCCGAACAGGTCAGGCGGGAGCCGTCGGCGCGGCGCGCTCCGGCTCGGTCGCCGACGCGACGGCCGACGTTGGCAGCTTCCTCGTGAACCAGAGGCAGAGCAACGCGATCGCCGCGACCATGCCGATGGAGATACGCAGCGCATCGAGCTGCGCATCGCTGTAGTCGGCAGCGACCGCCTTCGCCTGGTCCTCCGAGAGGCCCTTCGAGAGCGCCCGCTGCTCGACCTGGGCGGCCGGCACGATGTCGATTCCCTCCTCCGTGTTGGCGGCGATCGTCTCGCGCGCCTGGGCCGGAACCTGCGGGTTGTCGGCGATGTTGTCGTTGAACCCGTTGATCAGATTGAGGATCAGGACCGCGCCGACCAGGGCGGTGCCGAGCGAGGCCCCGAGATTGAGGGCCGTTCCCTGCAGGCCTCCCGTCTCGCTGGCCTTGGACGGGTCGGTCGACGACATGATCACGTTGCCGAGCTGCGAGGCGAGCAGGCCCCCTCCGGCGCCGATCAGGACCATGGCGATCTTGAACCCGGTGTCGTTGAGCTTCACGTCGAGCGTGGCGAGCATCACCACGGCCCCGGCGCTGATCAGGATCAGGCCCGCCTGCGCGACCGTCCTCGGCGAGCGTCTCCCCGCGACCTTGGGACCCGCCATCGCGAAGACCAGCATCGCCGCGGAGAGGGGGAGCAGCCGCTTGCCCGTCTCGAACGCGTTCAGCCCGACCACGACCTGCAGGTAGACGGGGACGACGAAGAAGAGCCCCATCAGCACCAGCTGCTGGCCCATCAGGGTGGTGAGACCGGCGCGAAGCTGCGTGATCTTGAGCAGGGCTGGATCAAGCAGGCGGTCGAGGCCCAGGCGGTGCCGGCGCTCCTCCCAGTGGACGAACCCGGCCAGTATTCCCAGCCCGGCCAGGACCATGAAGGGCACCACCGAGAAGCCGAGCGGGGTGATCTCGTGTCCGTTGATCGTCGGAGCCGCGAGCGGCTTCACGAATCCCCACTTGCTGCCCATCAGGATCCCGAAGACGGCCAGTCCCAGGCCGGCGACCGAGAGCACCGACCCGATGACGTCCAGCTTGGGGCGGTGCTCGGCCTTCGGTGCCTGGGCGATCTGTCCCCGCAGCAGGATGATCACGGTCACGATCACGGTCTCTCCCGCGAACACGTAGCGCCAGCTGGCATTGGTCGTCACCCAGCCGCCGATCAGCGGGCCGGCGGCGACCGCGACCGCGGTGATGCCGCCGATCAGCGCGTAGGCGACCGCCCGGTCCTTGCCCTCGTAGTTGGCGGCGGTGAGGGCGGCGATCCCGGGGATCACCATGATCGCCCCGAGCCCCTCGATCCCGGACCAGCCCACGAGCAGAACGGTGAGATTGGGGCTGAGCGCCGTGATCATCGAGCCGGTGCCGTAGACCGCGAGCCCGATCGCGAACATCCTGTTGCGGCCGTAGATGTCGCCGAGCTTGGCGCCGGTGAGCATCAGCGCCGCCATCACCAGCGCGTACAGGGTGATGGCCGCCTGCACTCCCTGGATCGAGGTGTTGAGGTCGGCGGTGATCTGGGAGATCGAGACGTTCATCACGCTCGTGTCGAGCGTCATGACGAACTGGCCCGAGGCCAGGATGATGATGGGGATCCACTTGCGCATGGCCTAGGCCGGGGACTTTCCCGTGGCGGCGGCCGCGTCCTCGGCCGCGAACTCGGCGAGCATCTGCCGTTCCTCCTTGTTCTTGGGGAAGAGGAAGAAGACGACGACCGCGCCGAGCAGGACCGCGACGATCCCGGCCACGTAGGCCCACTGGTCGCCGTGGAGGAACGATGCCTTGGCGGCGGCGGCGATGTCGTTCTGGATCGACGGCGGGTATTGCTTGGCCGCGTCGGTCGCGCTCGAGAACGACTTCGTCAGCTCGCTCTGCACGTTGTCGGAGACGTTCTTCCCGGAGGCGGCGATGGCCGCCGAGGCGGCGGCCGCATAACCGGCCGTCAGGAAGGCCCCCATGATCGACTGCAGGATCGCACCACCGAGGTCGCGCTGCAGGTCGGCGGTCCCGGACGCCATGCCGGCGCGGGTCACAGGGACCGACCCGGTCAGGGAGTGCGATGCGGGAGTGCCGGCGAGGCCCACCCCGATCCCCACGAAGGCGTACCCGAGTGCAACCTTCCAGTACGGGATGCCCTCCTTCCAGAGGAGCAGCATGGTGAGGAAGCCGAGAAAGACGAAGACGTAGCCGAACAGGAGGGTGAAGCGGGCACCCCTCGACTCGACGAGGTTGGCCGAGCGGGGCGCCACGAGCACCATGCAGACGGCGGCCGGCAGGATCGCAGCTCCCGCGCCGACGGTCGAGTAGCCGAGGACGTTCTGGAGGAACTGCTGCCCGATGTACATCGAGCCCATCAGCGAGCCGAAGACGATGATCCCCGCGACCGCGGCCACCCAGAACGTTCGGCGCGAGGCCACGTGCAGGTCGTACAGCGGGTTGGCCGCTCTTCGCTCCCGGATGTAGAAGGCGATCAGGGCGGCCGCGGCTACCGCGAACAGCCCGATTGCCACGTGACCCCTTGCCCGGGACCACCACGAAGTTGATGGCCATGATGAAGGCGCCGACCAGGAAGATCGTGAGCACGCCGCCGGGATGGTCGACCGGCTCCGTCCCCTCGTTGACGTTGGCGGGAATGAACCTGACCGCCATGAACAGGGCGAGCCCGGCGAACGGCAGGGTGAGCAGGAACGGGGAACCCCACGAGAAGTGCTGGAGCAGGATGCCGGCGAGCAGGGGGCCGAGCGCCGTGAGCGCCCCTCCGGTCGCCGCCCAGAGGGCGATTGACTTCGTCCGGGCCGGGCCTGACCAGAGCGCCGTGATCAGCGCCAGGGTGGTCGGGTAGGCCATGCCGGCCGCGAGACCACCGACGATCCGCGCCGCGAAGAGCACGCCGATCGAGGGAGCGAAGGCCGCCACGAGGTCGGCGGGAACCGTCAGGGCCATTCCCAGGAGCAGGATTCCCTTGCGGCCATAGCGATCGCCTACCGCGCCGAAGTAGAGAACGGAGCAGGCGAGCCCGAGCGAGTAGGCGATTGCGACCAGATTGAGATCGGTCTGCGAGGCATCGAAGTGCTGGCCGATGTCGGGTAGCGCAACGTTGGCGACCGCCAACCCGAGATTGGCGACGGTCGCGACGGCGATCAGCGACGCGAGCACCCAGGTTGCATTCTTGGGTGCGGTCGAGGTCCCCGAACCGGGGGCCGCCCGGTTCTGAACTGAGTCTTCGCCAGTGGCCATCAGGTGTCGCCCGACGGTCGAGGCCGGTGACACGCCGGAGCCTATGCCCTAATACGCTTTGCGGCATGAGCCCGGGGCAGCACGCCGACGATCTGGCCGCGAAGGCGGCCGAAGCGGTTCGCCGCATCGTCGCGGAGGCCGAGGACCGCGCCACCGAGATCGTCCGCGAGGCCGAGGCCAAGGCGGGGAGCATCCGCGAGCAGGCCGAGGTGCAGGCGAGGCAGATTCGCGAGCGCGCCGAGGCCGATGCCCGCGGACAGATCGAGGCGGCGAAGCGGGCGCTCGACGAGCTCGGTGGGACCCTGGTGGCAGCTGCGACCGAGGCCATCCCGAAGGCCGAGACCCCGGAGCAGGAGCCGGAACCAGCGCCTGAACCTGAGCCCGTACCCGAGGCGCCGGTCTCTCCACCCTCTGGCAACGGCGGCGACGCGGCCGAGCGGCTGGTGGCGATGAAGCTCGCCGTCGAGGGCAAGGACGCTGCGGCAATCGAGGCCGAGCTGACCGAGAAGTTCGGCCCCGGCGACCGCTCGGCGCTGCTCGAGGACGTGCTCAGCCGGGCAACGCGCTGAGCACTGGTCATACTCCGGTAGTCCAAAGCTGATCCGACTCAATCCCAGGAGGGACCTGAATGGTTCTCGCTGACTACACGTTTGGCCAGGGACTGCTCACAGTTTTCGAGATCTTCCTCTTCGCCGCCTGGTTGATGGTGCTCTTCACCGTCATCGCCGACCTGTTCCGCGATCACGAGATGTCCGGCTGGGGCAAGGCCGCCTGGATCATCTTCCTGATCTTCATTCCGTTCCTGGGCGTGCTGATCTACCTGATCGTCCGCGGCTCCGGCATGCGCGAGCGGGCGCTGGCGCAGCAGCAGGAGGCCCAGCAGCAATTGGACACCTACGTCAAGCAGACCGCCGGCGGCGGATCGGCGGCCGACGAGCTCGCCAAGCTGTCGCAGCTCCACGACCAGGGGAAGCTCTCGGACGAGGAGTTCGAGAAGGCCAAGGCCAAGGCCGTCGCTTAGCCGGTCGGTTAGGCGCTGGCCGTCTCGGCGGCCGCCGTGGCCGGCTCCTGCCGGAGGATGCTGATGTAGGCGATCGCGCCGGGGATCGTCGGCAGCCAGAAGGAGAAGGCGCGGTATGAGAGGACGGCGACGATCGCGAGCCCGCCGGGCACGTTGAACGCGATCAGCGATCCGATCATGCCGCCCTCCACGCCGCCGACGCCGCCGGGCAGGGGAAGCAGGTTGGCGGTCATGCCGACGAAGTAGGAGGCGACGATCACGCCGACCGGCGGTGGGGTGCCGAACGCGTGCAGGCACGCCCAGAGCACTGCGATGTCGAATCCCCACCAGCCGACCGCCCAGACGCCGTTGGCCGGCCGCTCCCTGAGGATCGCGACCGCCCCGCGCACGCCACCTGCCAGGGTGTCCGGCACGGTGGCGAGGGCCGCGCGCCACCGCTCCCGGCGGCTGGGATGGCGCAGCCGCTTGGTCGTCTCGTGAAGCTCGCCGCCGAAATAGCCGATCAGGAGCGCGGCGATGATGATGAGTCCCGCCACGGTTGCCGGGATCAGTGTGAATGCGATGGGGCTGGGGCCAGAGAGAATTCCGGTCCGCAGGCCGAGCCCGGTCAGCAGAATCGCCCCCATGTAGACCGCGTAGAGCAGCACCAGCAGGGTCGCCATCCGCAGCGCCACCAGCGCGGTGGACAGCCCATCCCGCCTCAGCGCCCAGGCCGTCAGCGCGATGCCGCCGATCCCTCCCGCCGCGAGCAGCCGGGTGGCGGCGAGGCTCGCCAAGGTGATCCGGTAGCTCTGCGCCCAGCCGATCCCGGCCTCGTGCCCGATCACTCCCCGGAACAGCGCGACGTAACAGAAGAAGGAGGCGATCTCGAGGAACAGGCCGGCGGTGAGCCATCCCGGTTCTCCCTTGTCGAACCTCCGCCAGGTGTCGCCCAGGCCCGCGATGTTGGGCAGCACGATGTAGAGGGCGCCCAGCGAGGCCGCGGCGAAGGCCAGGCCGATCAACAGCTGTTTTCGGGTTACGCCTCTGGGTTCTTCGTTCATCCGTCGCGAAAGGTCCCGGGGTCGCCTCCCGCGCGGGCGCCCTGCGTGTACTCGGCCATGTTCTGGCTCCAGAACTCGACCACGTTGCCATCCGGATCCGTGACGTAGATCGCCCGGCCCGGCCCGAGCTGGATCGGTCCCTCCACCTCCGCGCCGGCGCGTTCGATGCGCTCCTTCAGACCGTCGATCTCCTGGTCGCCGACATTGAAGGCGTAGTGGACGTGCGAGCCGCCCCGCCCGCCGGCGAGGCCGACCTGCTCGGTCCAGAGCCCGAGCCTGGCGGTGTCGCCGACGAGGTACCAGTACCGCCCCTCCGCGCCCTCGCCGAAGAGCGTCTCCTCGAAGCCGAGCACCTCCCTGTAGAAATGCCGCGCGGCCTCGAGATCGAAGACCTCGAGAACGAGTTCCGAGATCCCGCTGACTGGCGGCCTCCCCTCCATTGGAGGCGAGCTTAACCTGGCCCCGGATGGTTCCCGAGTCCTACAGACGCGTTCTTGGCGCCAACGGCGTCAAGCAACCCCTGATCGGGACTGTGATCGGGCGGCTCTCGCTCGCCGCGGAGCCACTCTCCATGCTGCTGCTGGTTCATGCCGCGACTGGCTCATTCGCCGCCGCCGGCGCCGTGCTGGCGGCGTATTCGATCGCGGCGGCCATCTCGCTGCCGATCCAGGGGAGGGTGATCGACCGGATCGGGCAGACACGGGTCATCCTCGCGACCAGCTCGATCAATGCGATCGGCTTCATCGGGCTCATCCTGCTCGCGCATGGGGATGCGCCGGTCGCCGTGCTGTGCGCGGCGGCGACGATCTCGGGCCTCGGGACCATCCCGCTCGGCACCACGATGCGAACCCTGTGGTCAAGGCTTGTCCCCGATGAGGAGCTGAGGCAAGCTGCGTTCGCGGTGGACGCCGTCGCCATCGACGTCGCTTTCATCGTCGGCCCTCTGATCGCGGCGACGGTGATCGCGCTCGCATCGCCGACAGCCTCGCTCTGCGTCTGCATCGCGCTCATGGCAATTGGCTCAGCGATTTTTGTGACGTCGCCGGCCTCGCGCTCCTGGCGGGGAGTGCCGGCGGAGCACAGAGGCGTCGGACCCCTGCGCTCTCCGGGGGTCCATGTCCTGATGGGCGCGGCCCTCGGCATCGGCATTGCGGTCGGTGCGGCCGAGCTCGCGATCACCGCATTCGCCTCGGAACATGGGGCGGCCGAGCTGGGAGGAACCCTGATCGCCGCGCAGGCGGTCGCCAGCACGGCGGGAGGGCTCTGGTATGGGGCGCGCACGTGGCGAAAGCCGCCCGGCGAGCGGCTTCCGAAGGTCGGCCTGGTTTTCGCGCTCACCTTCGTGCCGCTCGTTGCGGTTCCGTCGATCGGCGCCGCCTTCCCGTTGATGGCGCTGAGCGGTCTGGCCCTGGCACCCGCGATCTCCCTCATCTATCTGCTGCTTGATTCGCTCGCTCCGACGGGGACCGCCGCTGAGGCAACCGGCTGGATCTTGACGGCGATCGTGGGCGGCGCCGCGATGGGCAACGCCCTTGCGGGTATCGCCGTGACGGAGGCCAGCCCGCACGCGGGCCTGGCGGTGGCGCTGGCCGGCGGGCTGGTCACCTGGGGCGCAACCTGGGCCGGTCGCCGGCGCCTCTGCCTGCCTGAGCGGGGAACGTCCGTTCGGCTCCTATCATCGACGTAGTGGCTCCATCCGAGCGCATAGTCATCCGCGGAGCGCGTGAGCACAACCTCAAGGACATCGACCTCGAGCTGCCGCGCAACTCCCTGATCGTCATGACCGGGCTCTCCGGGTCCGGCAAGTCGAGCCTTGCCTTCGACACGATCTACGCGGAGGGGCAGCGCCGCTACGTCGAGTCGCTGTCCGCGTACGCGCGTCAGTTCCTGGGCCTGATGGAGAAACCCGACGTCGACTCGATCGACGGTCTCTCGCCGGCGATCTCGATCGATCAGAAGACGACCTCGCGCAACCCGCGCTCGACGGTCGGGACCGTCACCGAGGTCTACGACTACCTGCGGCTGCTCTGGGCACGGATCGGGAAGCCCCACTGCCCCGAATGCGGCGAGCCGATCGAGGGGCAATCGGTCGAGCAGATCACCGATCGGGTCATGACCCTCGACGAGGGCACCCGGTTCATGGTGATGGCGCCGGTGGTCCGCGGGCGCAAGGGCGAGTTCGAGAAGCTGCTCGCGCAGTTCAGGCAGGAGGGCTACAGCCGCGTCCGGGTGGACAACGAGATCCGGCGGCTGGACGAGGAGATCAAGCTCGACAAGAAGTTCAACCACGACATCTCGGTTGTGGTCGACCGCCTGGTGATGAAGGGCGATCTGCGGCGCAGGCTCTCCGAGTCGGTGGAGGCCGCCGCGGCCTTGGCCGGCGGAGTCGTCGAGGTCGACGTGCTGGCCGAGGGCAGCTCCGGCGAGGTGGAGGAGCGGGCCGACGGCGAGAACGTCGGCGGGGTCAAGGGAGCGAAGGGCGCGGGTCAGCTTCCGGAAGGTGTCGTCGACCGCCTCACCTTCAGCGAACGCTTCGCCTGCCTCAACTGCGGCACCTCGATCCCGGAGCTCGAGCCGCGGATCTTCTCCTTCAACTCACCTCACGGCGCCTGTGAGCGCTGCCATGGTCTCGGCTTCCAGCGGGTGGTCGATCCGGAGCTGGTCGTACCGGACCCGACCCTGTCGCTGTCCGAGGGAGCGCTGCAGCCCTGGCGGGTGGGTCATTCGCGCTACTGGAAGCGACTGGTCGAGGCGGTGGCCGAGGACTACGGGATCGATTCCGACACGCCGTGGCAGGACCTCTCCGACGAGGATCGCGAGATCTTCCTCTACGGGACCGGCGGCGAGCGGCACAAGGTCAACTACACGAACCGCTTCGGCAGGCGTCGCTCGTACAGCGTTCGCTTCGAGGGCATCGTCAACAACCTCGAGCGCCGCTACGAGGAGACGGATTCGGACGGAGTCCGCGAGCGGGTCGAGGGTTACATGGCCGAGCAGCCGTGCCCGGACTGCAAGGGGGCGCGGCTTCGGCCGGAGAGCCTCGCCGTCCAGGTCGGTGGGATCTCGATCGCGGACTACACGGCGCTCTCCGCGCGGGCCGCGCTCACCTGGATCAACGAGCTCGAGATGACCGAGACGGAGCGCACCATCGCGCGGCTGCTGGTCCGCGAGATCACCGAGCGCCTCGCCTTCCTCGAGAACGTCGGCGTGGGCTACCTCAACCTGGCGCGATCGGCCCGAACGCTGTCGGGAGGCGAAGCCCAGCGGATCAGACTTGCGACCCAGATCGGCTCGAGCCTGGTCGGCGTGCTCTACATCCTCGACGAGCCGTCGATCGGCCTGCACCAGCGCGACAACGCCAAGCTGATCCAGACCCTCGAGCGGCTGCGTGACCTGGGCAACACCGTGATCGTCGTGGAGCACGACGAGGGCACGATGCGCTCGGCCGATCACCTGGTGGACCTGGGCCCGGGCGCGGGCGAGCACGGCGGCCATGTGATCTCTGAGGGAACGCCCAAGCAGGTGGAGGCGGATCCGGCGTCGCTCACGGGCCAGTACCTGGCCGGCCAGCGCCAGATCGAGATCCCCGCGAAGCGGCGCGAGCCGCGAGGCGAGCTCGTCGTCAAGGGCGCCCGCCAGCACAACCTCAAGAAGATCAACGTGCCGATTCCGCTGGGCGTCTTCTGCTGCGTCACCGGCGTGTCCGGATCGGGCAAGTCGACTCTGATCAACGAGACGCTCTATCCGGCGGTGGCCAACCGGCTGCATCAGGCGAAGCTGCGGCCCGGGAGCCACGACCGGATCGACGGGATCGAGCAGATCGACAAGATCATCAACATCGACCAGTCGCCGATCGGGCGCACGCCGAGGTCCAACCCGGCGACCTACACCAACGTCTTCGATCACATCCGGCAGCTGTACGCGCAGACACGCGAGGCGAGGGCGAGGGGCTACAAGCCGGGCCGCTTCAGCTTCAACGTCAAGGGCGGGCGCTGCGAGGTCTGCCGCGGCGACGGGCAGATCAAGATCGAGATGCACTTCCTGCCCGACGTCTACGTGCCCTGCGAGCAATGCCACGGCAAGCGCTACAACCGCGAGACGCTCGAGATTCGGTTCAAGGGCAAGTCGATCGCCGACGTGCTCGATATGTCGGTCGCCGACGCCTGCGAGTTCTTCAAGGACATCCCGAAGATCTCGAGGCGGCTCGTCACGCTCCGCGACGTCGGACTCGACTACATCCGCCTGGGTCAGCCGGCCACGCAGCTCTCCGGCGGCGAGGCGCAGCGGGTGAAGCTGGCGACCGAGCTCTCCAAGGTCGCGACCGGAGACACGCTCTACATCCTCGATGAGCCGACCACCGGACTGCACTTCGCGGACGTGCAGCGCCTCCTCGATGTGCTCGATCGCCTGGTCGATGCGGGCAACACCGTGATCGTGATCGAGCACAACCTCGACGTGATCAAGACCGCCGACCGGATCATCGATCTCGGCCCGGAGGGCGGGGAGGAGGGCGGCAACGTGCTCGCGACGGGAACGCCCGAGCAGGTTGCTGCGACCCCCGGCTCCTACACCGGAGAGTTCCTCGCCGAGTTGGTTGAGCCCGAGGTGAAGGTGCGGCGGACCGGCAAGCGGAAGAAGACGGCGATCGCCGCCTAGGACATACTGCGGGCGTGGGAGAGGGGTTGCTCGCCAGCTTCAGCTTCGAGATTCACAGCGGCGCGACACTGGACACCGAGGGCCAGCGGGCCGGGCTCATCCTGCTCGGCGCGATGCTGCTCTCCTTCGGCTTCATCCGCTTCAGCACGCGGATGATCCGAGCGGAGGTCAAATGGTGGCCTGGGAATGTCACCCCGGGCGGAATGCACATCCACCACCTGGTGTTCGGAATCGTCGCGATGATGGTGGCCGGCTTCCTCCAGTTCGCGACCCAGCCGGGCGATCCATGGCTCGAGATCCTCGCCGCCATCTTCGGGATCGGGATGGGGCTGACGCTCGACGAGTTCGCGCTCTGGCTCTATCTGGAGGACGTCTATTGGGCCGACGAGGGGCGCAGCTCCGTGGATGCGGTGATCTTCGCGGCGATCATCGGCGGTGGGCTGATCGTGGGCTTCGTTCCACTCGACGCCGGCAACGGCGGGTCGACGCTCGCGATCGTCAGCACGGTCGTGATCACGCTTGGGATCTGCGCGATCGCCGCGCTGAAGGGCAAGATCAGCTCGTCGATCATCGGGATGATCATCAGTCCGGTTGCCTGGGTCGCGGCGATTCGACTGGCGCGCCCCGGGTCCTGGTGGGCGAAGCGCCGCTACAAGCCCGGCAGCGGGAAGCTG
Organism: uncultured Solirubrobacterales bacterium; assembly: GCA_963831605.1. GTDB lineage: Bacteria > Actinomycetota > Thermoleophilia > Solirubrobacterales > 70-9 > DASUPK01. Next base: position 77,012 of record CAWHQR010000010.1, on the reverse strand, counting down.
GTCAAGGCGCGGGCGCGGAAGGCGAAGCACGACCGCCGCGTGCGCAAGTGGCAGGACATGATCGGCGGGGCGCCGTCCCTGCCCAGTCCCAGGGAAAAGGGCTCTGGCCGACCGGAGGAGTAGTTTCACCACGATACGGTCGTCTAGGGGCGACCGGCGATAGAGAGGAGACCCAGATGAGAGGTGCGGGTCGAATGGTGTTCGTAGCGATCCTGCTCTTGCTGGTGGGCGTTCTCAACATCATCTACGGGATCGGCGCGATCTCCGACGCGAGTTTCTTCGTCAACGACACGAGGTACGTATTCACCAACCTGCATGCGATGGGGTGGTTCCTGGTGATCGTCGGCGTGATCCAGCTCACCGGCGGGTTCTCGCTGATGAGCGGGAACACCTATGGACGGGTGATCGGCATCATCGCCGGAAGCATCGGAGCGATCGACGCACTGCTCTCGATGGGCGGCTCGCATCCGTTCTGGTCGCTGGCGATATTCGCCCTATGCGTCTGGATCGTCTACGGCATCGTCGTCTACGGCGACGACGAGCCGGCTCGAACGTAGTTTCGGCTGGGGCGGGGCTCTATGGGCTCATGTAGAGCCCCGCCATCAGCTCCTTCGTCGGTGACCTAGTTCTTGACCAGGAGCGCTGCGCCGATCGCGCCGCCCAGGTCGCCGAGCGCGGCCAGGCGCATCTCGGGCGGCCGATCGTCCACGAAGAGGTGCGGATGCATCCGCGCCGCGATCCGGCGGACGTACCTGTCTCCGAATCGCACCCCCAGGCCGCCGCCGATGATCACCGCCTCGGGGTCGATCAAGTTCACCGAGGAAGCGATCCCCACCCCGAGCGCCTTCACCGCACGGTCGATCATGACCGTGGCGAGATTGTCGCCCTGCTTGAGCGCGCGCTCCCAGACCCCGCTTGTGAGCCGGTCGCGTCCCCGCTCCTCCATGATCTTGAAGAGGTCGGTCTTGGCCCCGCGTCCCACCTCCTTGCGGACATGGATCTCCATGGCCAGGCGACCGGCGTAGGCCTCCATGCAGCCCTTGCGCCCGCAGGTACAGCGCGCGCCGCCGCGCTTGACGACGACATGACCGATCTCACCGGCCGCGCCACGGCCCAGCCACTGCTTGCCGTCCAGGATCAGTCCGCCGCCGACGCCCGTTCCCCACCAGACACCGAGCACGGACTTGAACTCCTTGCCGGCGCCGAGCTCAAACTCGGCCTGGACGGCGACGGAGACGTCGTTCCCGATCTTGACCGGGGACCCGAGGCGCTCCGTGAGCTTGTCGGCAAGTGGGAAAGGATCGATCCAGTCAGGGAGATTTCGGGCACCGGAGACCACCCCCGTGTTCTCGTCCGCGTCCCCGGGAGAGCCGACGCCCACTCCGGTGAGCTTCCCGGTTTCGACCTTGGCCAGCGCCGCCGCCTCCTCGAGGCACTCAGCCATCGCCTTCGTGACGTCCTCCGGCCCGCCCGAGTTCGGGGTGGGGCGACGAGCCTCCCCGAGAACCTTGTTGCCCGAGTCAACCACGACGGTCTGGATCTTGGTTCCCCCGAGATCGATCCCTCCGCGCGGCGCCTGCTTCGAGGCTGGGCTCACGCCGGCAGACCATATCCGGGCGGCAACCGGGACTTTTGCGAAGCTCCCACCGTGGCCTCTCGGAGGCAATGGCGCACCTGGCGGGTCAAGCGGCGCTGGTATGAGCGCAATCAGCGCCCACGGCGGCGGCGTCGGATCGACCGGCACGCCGCCGAGGGCGGGTTCTTCATTCGCTATCCGGTGGAGGGTGAGGTGCTCGAGGCGCTCGACTCCGGCCATCTGCAAATCGGCGAGTCGACGTTGCTCGAGCCGGGCTGCTGGCTGACGCTCAGCGGCGAGGCGCGCATCACGATCGGCGAGGGGTGCTTCCTCAACAAGAACACGATGCTCGCGGCCCTCGAGCTGATCGAGATCGGCGACCACGTCATGTTCGCCAACAACTGCTTCGTCGGCGACTCGGACCATCGCTACGACGACCCGACCAAGCCGGTCACCTGGCAGGGGTTCGAGCCGCAGGGGCCGGTCCGGATCGGGTCGAACTGCTGGTTCGGGGTCGGCTGCGTGGTCACGGGAGGTGTGGAGATCGGGGAGCGCTGCGTGATCGGCGCGAACTCGGTCGTCACCCGCGACCTCCCGGCCGGCGTGATCGCCGCCGGAGCACCGGCGAAGGTGATCCGCGAGATCGAGTTCAAGCCACCTCCGGGCTCCTCCGCATAGGAGCGTCCCAAGCCGTTCCTAGAGTTTGCGCCGATGCTGCGCATTCGGCTCGCCATCGAGGAGCACCAGGCGAACGACCTCGCGACCGCCCTCGAGGGGACCGGAGGCGTTCACCAGATCGTCTCGATGAGCCGCGAGCCGACCGGCGCGGGCGTGGTGCTCGAGGCGGACCTGCTGCCGGCCGTCGCCGATCAGGTCATGGGTCTGATCCGAGATTGGGAGATCGCCGACGGCAGCTATCTGATCACCCGCCAGGAGGTGATCGCCCCGGCTCCGGCCCACGGTCCGATGAACAGCGGAAACGATTTCGCCTGGATCGAGGTGATGGGGGAGGCTCGGGCGCACGCCCGCCCCCTCGGCCGCTATCTGGCCCTGATGTCGGTTGCCGCCGTCCTCGGTGCGGTCGGGGTGATCACCGACAACCCGATCCTGGTCGTCGGCGCGATGGCCGTGAGCCCGGACCTGCTGCCGATCTGCGCCGCCTGCGTGGGCATCGTCGCGCGCCGGCCTCGTCTGGCCTGGAGGGCCTTCGTGACGCTGGTTCTCGGCATTCTGCTCACCTGGGCGGTGGCGGCGGCGGTCGCCTGGGGCCTACAGAGGACCGGGATCCTCTCCGGCGATTTCGAGGTCCACGACAGCTCCCTGAAAGGCCTCGCGCACATCGACTACTCGACCGTTCTGGTTGCGCTGGCGGCCGGCGTAGCGGCGATGCTCTCGTTCGAGACCCGCGCGGCGGCCGCCGTGGGGGTTGCGATCTCGGTGACCACCATCCCGGCCTCCGCACTCTTCGGCGTCTCGCTGGGACTGGGCGAGGTCGCCGTGTCATGGGGCGCCGCCGCCGTGCTGGGAGTCAACGTTGCCCTGCTGCTGCTCTCGGGCACGGCCACGCTCGCGCTGCAGCGCTGGCTCTTGGACATGCGCAGCCGGTCGAGCGCCGGCTGACGTCGCTCAGGAGACGACCTGCACGACAACGGTCCGGTCTCGGGGACGGTCGTCGAAGTCGATCAGGACCAGCTGCTGCCAGGTGCCGAGGGCCAGGCGCCCGCCGATCACGGGCACCTGCTCGGAGGCGCCGATCAGCGATGCGCGCTGATGCGCGTGCGAGTTGGTGTCGTGGTTGAGCCGGTTGTGCTCGTAGTCGCCCTCGACCGGCATCAGCCGGTCCAGCAGGGTCCGCAGGTCGGCCACGCCTCCGGGCTCGAACTCCATGGTCGTGATGGCCGCCGTCGAGCCCCGCACGAAGGCCGTCACGAGCCCATCCGCCACCGACGCGTCGGCGACAACCTGCTCGACCCGGTCGGTGATGTCGATGAAATCGGCGTCGCCGTCGGTCGAAAGAGAGAGCTCACCGCTGTGCACCACCATCGTGGCGCACGCTAGCGAACACCCGCGAGTGATAGAAACCACTCACCAGGTTGCTCACGAAGAGCGGCCGGCGTAAACCGAGGGGAAGAGTTGGAAGCGTCCGCAGGTCCGCAAGGCCGGACCCCCGAGCCCGCCAAGAGCGACCGCCCGGAGGATCGCGCGGCGCAAGAGCCGAAGCATCCCCACCGCAAGCTCGTGTGGGCCCTCGTCGTGCTCGCGTCGATCGTGCTGGTGGTCTCGATGCTCGCGAACTGGGTTCAGACCCAGGTCCTCAACAGCGGCGAGTTCTCCAACAGCACCGAGCAGATCCTCCAGAACAAGGACGTCCAGCAGCAGCTCAGCATCTTTGCGGTCGACCAGCTCTACGCCAACGTCGACGTGCAGGCCCAAATCCAGCAGAAGCTGCCGCCGCCCGCCCAGCCGCTCGCCGCGCCAATCACGGCGGCGACGAGGCAACTCGCCACGAACGTGGCGACGACGGCGCTCGCCTCGCCTCAGGTTCAGCAATTGGTCGCCACCGCGATCAACGGGGCGCAGCAGCGGTTCGTCAGCCTGATCGAGGACAAGGGCCAGTTCGTCTCGACGCAGGGTGGCGACGTCACCCTCGAATACGGGGCCTTCGTCGCCGACCTGGCCAGTCGCCTGGGCGTCGACCCCTCGACGATCTCCGAGATCCAGGGCTTCATCCAGCAGTCCTCAACGGAGCTCAAGCAGCGCCTCACGACGGTGCAGGGCAAGATCGAGTCCACGCGGTCAACGCTCTCCCAGGCACAGGCCGGCACGCTCACCCCGCAGGCGCAACAGAACCTCACGACCCTCGAAACGGATGCCGGCCAGCTCGCCGCGACCGTCGGGAGCCTCGGGCAGAAGATCGCGACCATCCAGCCGAAGGCCCCCGCCCAGCTCCAAGCCCGCCTGTCCGACCTCCAGGGCCGCCTGGCCAAGCTCGGTATACGGCTGACGACCGTGCAGGGACAGGCCGCCGCGGTGATCAAGGTCCCGAGCCAGGCGAACATCATCAAGCTCGACCCCACGCTCGCCTCGCTCCAGACGCGCGTCACCGACCTGTTGAACCGTCAGGCGATTCAGCACCCCGGCGAGATCGTGATCATGAAGTCCAGCGGGCTGAGCGGTCTCCAGGACGTCGTCAAGGTGCTGCGCAACCTCGGCTTCGTCCTGCCGCTGCTGGCGCTCGTTCTGTACCTGGCATCCATCTACCTGGCGAAGGGCTGGCGGCGGGAGACACTGATCGCGGCCGGCGGCGGGATCCTGGGCGCCGCGCTGCTCGTCCTGCTGGTGAGGCGCCTGATCGGCGACGCGGTCGTCGACTCGGTGGCGAGCTCCGACGCGGTCAAACCGGCCGTCACCTCCGTCTGGAACATCATTTCCGCCGGCCTGCACGATCGGGCGCTGTTCGTGCTCGTGATCGGGTTGGGATTCATCGGCGGGGGGCTCCTCGCGGGGCCCGGCCGGCATGAGGTCGCCGTTCGGCGATTCCTGGCTCCGTACCTGCGCGAACAGCCGGTCGTCGTCTACGCGGTCCTGGCCTTCATCTTCCTGCTCTGGCTGACGCTCCTTCCGACGATCAACAACGTCGGCCAGGTGCTCATAGTCCTGGTCATCGCCGCGCTGGCGGTGGTGGGGGTTGAGATCCTGCGCCGCCAGACGGCAAGGGAGTTTCCTGATGCTTCAACGGCTACTGGAGGTGAGAGATGACAGAAGCGACTGAGATCGGTCCCGTCGAGTACATCGTCGTCGGCTTCCCGGGAAACCAGTTCAAGGGCGAGATCGCGCCCGCACTGGGGGATCTCGTGGACGCGGGCACGATCCGTGTCATCGACATCGCTTTTGCGGGCAAGAATGAGGAGGGCGACCTGGTCGCGTTCGAGCTCAGTGATCTCGATCCCGACGTACAGAGCGCGCTCGAGAAGCTCGGGGCGGAACCGAGCGGATTGTTCAGCGAGGAGGATCTGATGGCGGTTGCGGAGACGCTCGACCCCGGATCCTCAGCCGCCGTCCTGGCCTGGGAGAACGTCTGGGCGAAGGGCGTGGCCGGTGCCATTCGCAACGCGGGCGGCGAGCTCTACAGCTACGACCGGGTCCCGCACGAGGTCATCATGGCCGCGCGCGAGTGGGCCAAGGCGAACGCGTGACAACCAAGGAGGACTGAGATGCCACTGATGCGACGAGGACCGGGACTGATCCGCGGGGCGGCTCGGGTTGGTGTCGCCGCCGGAGTCGCCGGCAGGGTCAGACACCACCAGGACGAGAAGTGGGCCCAGCAGGACCAGCAGGACCAGGGCGCCTATGAAGAGCAGGCCCCACAGGCGCCCGCGCAACCGGCGGGCGAGGCCGACTACACCGCCGAGCTCGAGAAACTGGCGAAGCTGCGCGACGACGGAGTCATCACCGCCGATGACTTCGAGGCGAAGAAGAAGCAGCTCCTGGGCATCTGATGGCAGCATCCTGACGAGATTCACGTCAAGGTCGAGCTGGAGCGAGAGCGCGAGCTCGAAATCGAACTGACCTGGTGACGCCCGGCTCCTTGCGGAGCTACCAGTCCCAGGGGGTGTCGGTGCCCACCAGCACTTCCTGCTCCAGGTAGCGCGCCAACTCCTCCAGCTCCTCCTGGGGGATCGAGTAGGTGTGCTGCTCCTCGTCCGGGAAGGTCCCGGCGCGGACCTCCTCGGTATAGGCGCGCACGCCCTTCAGCGACTCCTTGCGGACCTCGGCGAAGCGCTTCACGAACTTCGGCTGGTGGCCGTCGTAGACGCCGAGCAGGTCGTGGAGGACCAGGACCTGCCCGTCGGTGGACGGGCCTGCGCCGATGCCGATCACCGGGATCTCCAGCTTCGGCATGAGCGCCTCGGTGACGGCGGAGGGAATGGCCTCGAAGACGATCGCGAAGCAGCCGACCGACTGCAGCGCCAGAGCCTCCTCGAAGAGCTTCGCCGCCGCCTCGGCCGTTCGTCCCTGCGCCTTGAAGCCGCCGAGCGCCGTGGCGGTCTGCGGGGTCAGCCCCACATGTCCCATCACCGGGATGCCGGAGCGGACGATCGCCCGGGCGCGCTCGACGGACGCACCGCCGCGCTCCAGCTTGATCGCGTCGCAGCCGGCCTCCTTGACGAAGCGCTGGGCGTTCTCGATCGCCTGCTCATTGGACTTCTCGTAGGAGCCGAAGGGCATGTCGCCGATCAGCAGCGGGTGCTCGAGCCCACGGCGGACGGCGCTCGCCATCATCAGCATCTCGTCCATGCCGACGGGCGTGGTGGCGTCGTGCCCGAGCACGACCATCGCGGCCGTATCTCCGACCAGGACGATGTCGACGCCGGCCTCGTCCACGATCTGAGCGGACGGATAGTCGTAGGTGGTGACCATCACGATCGGCTCGTGCGCTCGCTTCATCTCGGCGATGCGCGGGAGGGTCACCTTGGGTCGATCGGACCCGGACGGCTTGTTGGGTGGCTGGGTGCTCACAGCAGTGCTCCCCTGTCGGGGTCACAGTCCGTGATCGTCGCGCGATGGATCTTCGACTTGAGCATCTGACGTTGCATCAGGCCTTCCTGTTCGGAGTGATCAAGACGTTGTCGATGAGGCGGGCCCTGCCCACCCTTGCCGCGACCGCCACGAGCACCGGTCGCCCATTGAGCTCGGCGATCGGGGAGAGGTCCTCCGCGGCGCGTGCCTCCACATATTCCGGCTCGATGCCGGCACTGCGAAGCTCGTTCCTCGCGACCTCCACCAGCGCTTCGGTCGAGGTCTCGCCCTCGCGGGCCGCCCGCTCGGCCGCTCGCAGGGCAAGGGAGATCGCGGCGGCCTGATCGCGCTGCTCCGGCGTCAGGTAGGCGTTGCGGGAGCTGAGGGCAAGGCCGCCCTCCTCGCGGATGGTCGGCTGCACGGCGATCTCGACGGGGTAGTCCAGGTCCCGGGCCATCCGCTCGATCACCACGGCCTGCTGGGCGTCCTTGCGGCCGAAGTAGGCGACGTCGGGCTGCACCGAGTTGAACAGCTTGGCGACGACCGTGGTGACGCCTCGGAAGTGGGATGGGCCCCGCTGGCCGGGATCGCCCTCGAGCACCCCGGTGAGCTCGTTCCCGACCTCGACGGTGGTCGCGAACCCCTCTGGGTACATCTCGTCGGCGTCCGGCATCCAGAGCAGGTCGACGCCCTCCAGCGCGGCGAGCTCGGCGTCGCGGTCCTCGTCTCGGGGATATGCCTCGAGGTCCTCTCCGGGGCCGAACTGGGTCGGGTTGACGAACAGGCTGACGACGACCACGTCGCATTCCTCGCGGGCGCCCCGCATCAAGGAGAGGTGGCCCTCGTGGAAGTAGCCCATGGTCGGGACGAGTCCGATCCGCTTGCCCCCCCGCCGTGGCTCGGCAAGAGCCTCTCGCAGCTCGGTTCTGGTGCGGACGATCTTCATGAGGACGCCCCGTGGGATTCCCACGCGATCGCCTCCGCGCGCATCGCCAGGGCGTCGTAGAGCCGGACGAGCTCGGGTGCGGTCTCGGCGAGCGCGACGCGATGGCGCTGGACCGTGGCGCGGTCGCCGCGTGCGATCGGCCCGGTGAGGGCCGCGGGCCCTCGCTCGGCCCAGTTCGCCGCGGTGCGCATGACCAGGGGAGCGAGCAGCTCCCGTGCCTCCTCCACGCCGATCCGCTCGAGCAGCTCGGCGGCGGACTCCTCCAGAGCGACCAGAAGATTCGAGGCGATCGCGGCGGCCGCGTGATAGGCGGCGCGGCTCTCCTCTGCTACTTCGAACGGACGCATCCCGAGCGCCTCGGCGAGGGAGCGGGCGAAGGCGAGGGCGGCGTCATCGGACCCCGCGATCGCCGCCGGCGTTCCCGTAACCGCGGTCTCGCCATCGGCGAAGGTCTGCAGCGGATGCAGGGAGAAGGTGGACGCGCCACGCTCTCGCGCCGTCGCCAGGACCTCGAGTGTGCCGGCGCCGCTGACGTGGCCGACGAGCGAAGGGTCTCCCTCCGCGGCGCGGGCGCAGGCCTCGGCGATCGCATCGTCAGGGACGCAGAGCAGGACCGCGCCGGCCCCGTCGATCGGCTCGTCTCGGCCGAGGAGGTCGACCTCGATCCCTGCGGCCCTGGCCGCGCCGGACAGCGAGCCGCCCACGCGGCCACGGCCAACGACGACCAGTTTGGTCGCGTTCAGGTTCATGGGGGAGGGGAGGTCATCCCGTTCCAGTTCCCGCATCGGAGATACCAGACGGCTTTCTGTGATGGACGAGGTGTCGGTGCGTGAGGTTCGATTTGGGTCCGCGCTGAATTGAGTCACGGCCCGCGGGGAAGTATAGAGAGCGTTTCTGGCCAGCCAGCCAGTTGAAGATCTCCCGAATCGGCGGTATTTGCGGCCCCTGAAGGGACCCGGACGGTCGGGAACCCGAACTACCATCAACCCGGTGCCGATCTACGAGTTCGCCTGTAAATCCTGCGGTCATCGCTTCGAGGAGCTGGTCGGCTCGCACGTGGGGCTGGATGCCGCCGATGTGAGCTGTCCCGAGTGCGGAGCGGCGGATGTGGAGCGCCTGATCTCCACCTCCTACGCGCCGCTGCAGCGCCAGATGACCGCGAACGAGCGCCGCCGCCTGGAGGACAGGCGCGGAACCAGTCGCGGTGGTGCGAAGGAGCGCTTCAAGCAACAGCGCGCCGCCGAGAAGCGGGCGGCCGCCCGGCGAGCGGGAGGAGGCTCGTGAGCGACTCCGAGCCCCGCAGGCGGGCGCTGGTCGAGGTCTACAACGAGGCCTCGGTCTGCGAGCGCTGCCCGCTGTCCGAGACGCGCAACCGCGTCGTCTTCGGGGCCGGCAACGCCGACGCGGACCTGATGTTCGTCGGCGAGGCCCCCGGCGCCGAGGAGGATCGCCAGGGCCTGCCGTTCGTGGGGCGCGCCGGAGGCTTTCTCACCGATCTGCTCGAGGGGATCGGGTTGAAGCGGGAGGACGTCTTCATCGCGAACGTCCTCAAATGCCGTCCGCCCGGAAACCGGGATCCGCAGCCGGAGGAGATCGACTCCTGCCGTCCGTACCTCGAGAAGCAGGTCGAGCTGATCCAGCCGCGCGTGATCAGCACACTCGGCAACTTCGCCACCAAGCTGCTCACCGCCAACCCGACGGGCATAACCAAGGTCCGCGGCGTCCCGCAGGAGCGCATGATCGGCGGCCGCCACCTCTTCCTCCTGCCGCTCTTCCACCCGGCAGCGGGCCTGCGCACGCCGCGGGTCGCCGAGCAGCTGCGCGAGGACTTCCGCCAGATCCCGGACCTGCTGGCCCAGCCGCTCCCGGAGCCCGAGCCGCTGGTCGTTCGCGAACCGGAGCCGGATCAGATGGGCCTGTTCGGCGGCTGACCGAGCGCACCGACAGCGCAGCTCAGACGGAGGCCGTGGGTGAGCGCCTCGCCGCCGAGCTCGGTCCCGGCGACGTCGTGCTGGTCAGCGGCGATCTGGGCGCGGGCAAGACGACGCTGATCCGGGGCGCCTGTCGCGCGCTCGGCGTCAGCGAGCCGGTGACCTCACCGACCTTCACGATCGGGCACACCTATCGAGGCCGCATCCCGGTCTCGCACCTCGACCTCTACCGGCTCACCGACCTGGGCCAGGAGGACCCGGCGCTGCTCGACGACTACCTGACGCCCGAGTCCGTCGCCTTCATCGAGTGGCCGGCCGCCGCCGAGCCGTGGCTCGAGAAGGTCACCCGCAGAGTGGAGATTCGGCACGCCGGCGGGGACGAGCGCGAGATCGGCGGGAGATCAGACCTCTGAGTAGCCGTACTGCGCGTCGCCGCCATTCTGGCCCTGATCGCTGCGCTCTGCTGCAGAACCGGGGTTCTCCGAACGCTCTGCACCTGGCTTTGGACGCTCTGGACAGCCGTTGAGACCTGGGTCGAAACGCTGCTCGACGCTGGTCGCCTGGGACTGGACGCTGCTCTGCCTGCGACTGGACGCTGTCGATGACGCTGTTCACGTTCGTGCTGCTGTTGCTGTCGCTGCCGCAGCCGGCGACCGCGACTCCTGCGCCGACGCCGAAGACCGCGATGCCGAGCACCGCTGCGATCGTCGCCGGGTGTCGTGTGGACCTGCTGGACTGCTCTTCCATGGCTCTGTTTCTCCTTCTCCCGAGTCCGACGGACGCCGATCCTCAGGGCGCACTCTATTGATGGTCGTGCTCGGTGTCGACAGCGCCACCGCGGATGCGGTGGTCGGTGTGACGGCCGGCGGGGAGCTCGTCCGGGAGGCCCGGGTCGACCCGGGACCCGACGGCCGCCCGCGCCACTCCCAGGTGCTGCTCGAAGAGATCGAGCGGAGCGTCGAGGAGGCGGGCGGCTGGGCGCGGATCGAGCGGATCGCGGTCGGAATCGGCCCGGGCTCGTTCACGGGCCTGCGGATCGGGGTCTCAACCGCCCGGGCTCTGGCCCAGGCGAGGCAGATCCCGATCGTGCCCGTCGGCTCGCTGACCGCACTGGCACGGGGAATCTCGGAGGGCGGCTCGGCTGCCCTTGCTCTCCCGGTCATCGATGCGAGGCGAAGCGAGGCGTTCGCCGCCCTGTTCGGTGGCGACGGTGCGGAGCTGTGGGCTCCCTTCGTGACCCAGCCCGCCGAGCTGGCCGCGCGAGTCGAGGAGCTCGAGGAAACCCCGCTGGCGGCCGGAGACGGGGCGCTACGATTCGGCGCAGAACTGGAGGCCGCCGGCGCAACGGTTGCCCCGCCTGATGACCCGATCCACCGAGTCGCCGCAAGGCACATCTGCGCGGTGGGGGAGGCGGCAGCAGAGGCGACGCCGGACCAGATCCAACCCCTTTATCTGAGACCGCCCGATGCGAAGAGATGGCTTGAGCGAGATCGCTGAGTCCCCGGGGGAAGAGCGGGACGGGTTGAGGCTGCGCCGCCTGGGTTACGGCGACCTGCCGTCGGTCATCTCGATCGAGCGTCGCTCGTTCCCGACGCCCTGGTCGCTCGCCATGTTCGTCCTGGAGCTCTCGAAACCGTCGGGGATCTGCCTCGCGGCGGAGGACTCCGAGGGTCTGGTCGGTTACCTCGTCTGCGCGCGGTACGACGACGTCTGGCACCTGATGAACGTCGCCGTCCATCCGGAGCGTCGCCGGCGCGGCGTCGCCACGGACCTGATCGAGCGCCTCTTCGAGGAGGCGGGAGCGGGGTCACGGTTCACGCTCGAGGTCCGCGTCTCGAACGCTCCGGCCATCGAGATGTACCGTCGCTTCGGCTTCCGCTCCGCCGGACGCCGCCGTCGCTACTACCACGACAACGGAGAGGACGCACTGATCATGTGGCTCGAGGCGGCCGAGGGCGCCTCGGTCGCTTGAGCCCGCTCCTCGCCCTGGAGACGTCCTGCGACGACACCTGTGCCGCCGTCGTCGACGGCCCGCGGATCCTCTCCAACGTCGTCTCCTCCCAGGCCGAGTTCCACGAGCGCTACGGAGGCGTGGTGCCGGAGGTCGCCTCGCGGCACCACCTCGAGCTCGTCAACGCCGTGGTCGCCGCGGCGCTGGACGAGGCCGGCACGACGTTGGCGGAAGCCGACGCAATCGCGGTCACCCAGGGGCCGGGACTGATCGGAGCGCTGCTGGTCGGGCTGAGCTCCGCGAAGGCACTGGCGGCGGCGCACCGGAAGCCGCTGATCCCGGTCGACCATCTCCATGGTCACGTCGCGGCCAACTTCCTGGAGCCGGATCCGCTCGAGCCGCCGTTCCTCTGCCTGATTGCGAGCGGGGGCCACACGCTGCTGGCCGGTGTGCGCGAGCACCGCTCCTTCGAGATCCTCGGCTCAACCGTCGACGACGCCGCCGGTGAGGCCTTCGACAAGGGCGCTCGGCTCCTCGGCCTCGGCTATCCGGGCGGCCCGGCGATCCAGCGGGTCGCGGAGGACGGCGATCCGGAGGCCTTCGATTTCCCGGTGGCGATGAGCGAGCGCGGTCTCGACTTCAGCTTCAGTGGCCTGAAGACCTCGCTGGTCTACCGGGTGCGCGACCTGGGGCCGGAGGAGACCGAGCGCTGCCGCGCCGATCTGGCCGCCTCCTTCCAGCGGGCGATCACCCACCAGCTGGAGACGAAGCTCCGGCGGGCCGTCCGCTCGGGCGATTGGCCCGCGATCGCGCTGGGGGGTGGCGTCGCCGCAAACGCCGAGCTCCGCGACCGCACGCGGGCGCTCTGCGACGAGCTCGGCCTTCGCCTCAAGCTGGTTCCGATCTCCCTCTGCACCGACAATGCGGCGATGATCGGCTCCGCCGCCCGCTTCACGGATCCGATCCCCTACCCCGACTACCTGGGCTTCGATGCCTTCGCGACCGACCGTAGTTCTGTACGGGCGGCCTGACTGTCACCTCTGCGATGAGGCGCGCGAGGGGCTCGAGGAGCTCCGCGCGGAGCTCTCGTTCGAGCTGGTGGAGGTGGACATCGAATCGGAAGAGGGACTGCTGCGCCGCTACCTCGAGCGCATCCCCGTGATCGAGGTCGGCGGGGAGATCGTGTCGGAGCTGTTCCTCGACGCCGACGGCGTGCGGGCGCGGCTCGATACCTTGTCCCGCTGAACCGCGAGACCCTCCGGGACTCCCGGCTGGCGGACTACGACCGGGCCGAGGTAGAGCGCCAGGTGGTCGGTGACGGTGGCCTGCAAAATGCCGCCGACTTCTGGCTCGCTGTCCAGCTAGACGAACTCCGCGACGATGACGGCGCACTGGACCCGGCCAAGATCAAGGCTGCCCGCGACCGGGTTCTGAAAGAGCATCCGCACTGGCGCGAGCCAACGCCGGACTTCGACGGGGCGCCCGGCCGTCAGAACCTAAGGGCGCCCCGAGCTTCGGGGAGGCGGTCAAGCGGGCGGGGCAGGGCTGACACGGACGTCACCGAGACCGCTGCTTTGCATGGAAAGCTGCATGGAAAGCAGCTATCCGGATTCGATCCGAGACATCGCCCTTGTAGACGAGCGGAGCCAGCATTAGGGTCCCCCCACGGCGTCTAGTCGAAAAATCCTCGGGCATGGGCAGCGCCTCCACCTCGTCGGTCTGGCAGCCGCGTTCGCCTGCGCTGGGACGGCACTGCTCGCCTCGCCCGCCCTCGCGACCACCGAGACCTTCAACTACACCGGCGCGGCGCAGACCTGGACCGTGCCCGCCGGGGTGACCAGCGCGAGCTTCGACCTCTTCGGGGCACAGGGCGGGGCGGCGAACCCCGGATTCGGCAGCCCCGGCCTCGGCGGCCACACCACGGCGACAATTCCCCTCACGGCGGGGGACTCGATTCGGGTCAACGTTGGCGGACGGGGGGCGAACTCCCCTTCCACCGGCACGGGTGGCTTCAACGGCGGCGGTAATGGCACTGATAAGGGGGGCGGCGGTGCCTCGGATATCCGGATCGGGGGGACGACCCTCAACCAGCGGGTCCTGGTTGCCGGAGGCGGTGGCGGAGGAGGGGGCTGTTCGCCTGGCGGCCAGTCGTCTGACGGAGGTGGTGGCGGCGGCCTCATGGGGGCAGACGGGTTCTCCCCCGCCCTCTGCAGCTTTGGCGCCGCTGGCGGAGGCGGGACGCCGGGTGCCGGAGGAAGCGCGACTTCACCCGCGACCATGGGCACCTTCGGCTCAGGCGGAAATGCCGCGGGCATTTTTTCCGCTGGAGGAGGCGGTGGCGGCTGGTATGGGGGCGGGGGAGGGTTCAACGCCGGTGCTGGGGGCGGCGGTTCTGGCACTGGACCGGCCGGGACCAACTTCGAGACTGGGGTGCACTCGGGCGACGGCCAGGTGACGATCACCTACACGGCGAATCCCACGCCCGCCAACCCCACACCGACCGCGGGCGAGCACCCGAATTGCAAGAAGCTCCGCAAGAAGCTGAAGCGCCAGCAGAAGGGGCTCGCCAACGCGGGAACCGAGGCGAAGCGGGCGATGATCCAGGCCAACATCAAGGACACGAAGAAGCGCCTCAAGAAGCGCGGCTGCAAGAGCCAGCACCCGAATTGCAAGAAGCTTCGCAAGAAGCTGATGCGCCAGCACGACGGGCTCGCCGAGGCGGGAAGCGAGGCGAAGCGGGCGATGATCCAGGCCAACATCAAGGACACGAACCAGCGCCTCAAGAAGCGCGGCTGCAAACCTGCCTCCAAGTAGCGGCTCCCGCTCCGAGCTTGCCCCCGGTGGGCACCACACCGCAAGCAGACCGACGCGGCGCGACCTGAAATCCGATCTGCCGCCGGAAAGGCAAGTCAATGCCGAACGTCTACGAAGGCGACTCCGGGCTTGGAGCCGCCACGGACCCTCCAGGAGTGGATGGGCCATGCCGGCGGAGCGAGCGTTTGGCACCAAATCTGGCACCAATCTGAGCAGAACTGACAAAAACTCAGCTGAACTCACCTTGCCTGGCGACGCCGAGGATGAGTCGGCAGAGCCTGCGGTGTAGGTCTCGATACCTTGTCCGCATGATCGAGGACGTCGCGGCCGAGGCCGCCGAGCAGCAGCCCTCGGAGCTCACGGACGGGGATCGTCTCTCGCTCGGGGTCGCCGCACGGCTCTCGCGCTATCTACAGGTGCTCACGCAGGCGCGGAAGATGGGCAAGGACACGATCTCCTCGCAGGAGCTCTCGGACTACACCCACATCAACTCGACCCAGATCCGGCGGGACCTGTCCGGCTTCGGCAAGTTCGGCAAGCGGGGGGTGGGCTACAACGTCGACTCACTGGTCTCGGAGATCCGCAAGATCCTCCGGACCGCGGGCCAGCACAACATCGCCCTGTTCGGCGCCGGCCATCTCGGACAGGCCATTGCGAGCTCGGACATCTTCGCCGACCATGGCTTCCAGATCGTGGCCATGTTCGACGTCGATCCAGCCGTGATCGGCCGGCGGGTGGGCGGTCTCGAGGTCCGGTCCTTCGACGACATCGACGCCGTGGTCGAGGGCGAGCAGGTGGTCGTCGGTGTGCTCGCCGTCCCATCAGACGCGGCTCAGGAGGTCGCTGACCGGCTGGTCAAGTCCGGCGTCAAGATCATCTTCAACTACTCCGAGCGCCTGCTCCAGGTGCCTCCGGACGTCACCGTGCACACCTCGAGTCCCGCAGTGGACCTGCTCTACGCCCTCTACTTCTACCTGGCCTAGTCCGGGTTGCCGGTGACCACCGATCCCGATCCAAATCACGACGGGCTGGACCTCGATGCGGTCCACGAGACCTTCGAGGCCTCGACCGACTTCACGGTCGGGATCGAGGAGGAGTTCGCGATCCTCGATCCCGCGGTTCTCGACCTCGAGCACCGCTTCGAGGAGATGCAGGCGGCCTGCCTGCGGGATCCGGAGCTGACCCATGCCGTCAAGGGCGAGCTGATCGACACCGAGATCGAGATTCGCTCGGGCCGCGGCGAGACCTTCGGCGACGCAGCCGAGCGCCAGCAGGCGAGGCGCACGCGCCTCTTCGCCATCGCCGACGAGATGGGACTGGCCCTGGCCGCGATGGGGACCCACCCGTGGGCCAACTATCTCGACCAGCACATCATTCAGACCGAGCACTACCGGCGGCTGGAGGGGGACCTGCGCTGGGTCGCACAGCGGAACAACACCTGGAGCCTCCACGTCCACGTCGGCATCGAGGGGCCCGACCGCGCGGTTCGCGTCTCGGACCGGATGCGGGAGCTCCTGCCGCCGCTGCTCGCCCTCTCAGCGAACTCGCCGTTCCTCGATCATCGCGACACGGGGCTGCACTCGGTCAGAACCGAGATCTTCACGCGCACCTTTCCCCGCTGCGGCGTCCACGAGCCGTTCGGGGACTGGGCGACCTATGCGGATTTCGTGCGGCTGCTCGAGGAAACGAACTCGATCGTGGAGGCGACCCAGCTCTGGTGGAGCGTCCGCCCGCACCATTCCTTCGGCACCGTCGAGGTCCGTATCTGCGACGCCCAGACGCGAGGCGACGAGTCGCTCAACCTCGCCGCGCTGATCACCGCCTGCGTCGCCCAGACGGCGGCGGATCTCGATGCCGGGGTCACCCCGGAGAGCGCCGCCGGCTTCTGCGGCCGTCTCGGCGTCGCGCAGCGCGAGATCGAGGAGAACCTCTGGCGGGCGATCCGCTACGGGATGGACGGCGAGATGATCGACTTCCGCGAGGGCCGCCTGGTCCCGACCAGAGCCATCCTCGAGGATCTGGTCGAATGGACGGAGCCCGCCCGGCAGGCGCTCGGGCTCCAGGTCGACCTCCTGGAGCAGAACGGTGCCCAGCGGGCCTACGCCCGCTTCGCCGAGGGCGCACCGATCGAGGAGATCTATCGTCGTTCCGTCGAGGAGACTCGTAAGACCTACGCACCGGAGGGAGCCGTCAGTGGCAGATGAAGAGCAGCAGGGTTCAGAGCAGCAGCCCGTCGAGCAGCAGCCCGGGCAGCCGACCGAGGAGGAGGTCCGCGCCCAGTTGGAGGAGGAGATCCGCAAGGTCAGGGTCGAGGACGTCGTGCTGCAGAGCGTGGTCAGCATCCTCAATCTCTCGGCGCGGCGGATTGCGAAGGACGACGAGCGCGATCTGGCCCAGGCCAAGGTCGGAATCGACGCCGCCCAGGCGCTCGTGGGCCTGGTCAAGCCCGACGCCCAGGCACAGCTCCGCCAGGCGATCTCGGAACTTCAGGTTCTCTACGCCACCCACGCCGGAGAGGGAGCGCCGTCAGACCAGGGCGACGGTGGCGAGGGCGAGAGCTCCGGCCCCGAGCCTCCAAAGGGGGACTCGGGGCTCTGGACCCCGGGCTAAGCCGAGTACCCGGCGTAACAAGTACACTGCCGCGCCGCTTTTTACGAGCGGCATTTCTTCGAACCCGACGCAGGAGCTATCCCCTTGACAAAGTTTTTGACCGATTACGGAATCGTCGTCGCGCTCGGTTGCGCGGCCGCCGCCGTGGTGTACGGCCTGCTCATCACGCAGCGCCTGCTGGCCAAGTCGCCCGGCAACGAGGCGATGCAGGAGATCTCCGGGGCGGTTCAGGAGGGTGCCAGCGCCTACCTGCGGCGGCAGTACACGATCATCGCCGGCGTCGGCGTGATCGTCGCGATCCTGCTGATCCCGCTGCAGAACGTGGAGACGGCGATCGGATTCGTGATCGGCGGCATCCTCTCCGGTTCGGCCGGCTTCATCGGGATGAACCTCTCCGTCAGAGCCAATTCGCGGGTGGCCGAGGCGGCGCGCGGCGGCATTCCACCCGCGCTCGACATCGCCTTCAAGGGCGGCTCCGTTACGGGACTGCTGGTGGTCGGGCTCGCGCTGCTCGGCGTCGCCGGTTACTTCGGCGCCCTGCTCATCTTCACGGACCTGAGTGACAAGGAGTGCGTCGACGCACTCGTGGGGCTCGGCTTCGGCGGCTCGCTGATCTCCGTCTTCGCGCGACTCGGCGGCGGCATCTTCACCAAGGCCGCCGACGTCGGGGCGGACCTCGTCGGCAAGATCGAGGCAGGCATTCCGGAGGACGACCCGCGCAACCCCGCAGTGATCGCCGACAACGTCGGCGACAACGTCGGCGACTGCGCCGGTATGGCCGCGGACCTCTTCGAGACCTACGCGGTGACCGCCGTGGCCGTGATGCTGCTCGGCGTGATCACCTTCACCGGGTTCACCCGCGAGGTGGCCATCTACCCGCTCGCGATCGGCGCTGTGGCGATCATCGCCTCGATCATCGGTGCTCTCTCGGTGCGCACACGGACCGGGAACGTGGAGGCAGCGCTGTATCGAGGTCTCGCCGTCTCGGCGGTGCTCTCGGCGGCGGCCTTCTACCCGATCACCAAGTGGCTGATGAACGACCCGCTGGGCGGCAACGCCCTCGGCAACACGAGCGTCACCGACCTGTGGCTCTGCGGCCTGATCGGAGTCGGCGTCACCGCGCTGCTCTTCGTCCTCACGGACTACTACACGTCGACCCGTTTCCGGCCCGTGCGGACGATCTCGAAGGCGTCCGAGACCGGTCATGCGACCAACATCATCCAGGGACTCGCGCAGGGCCTGCAGTCGACGGCGCTGCCCGTGCTGGTGATCGCCTTCGCGATCCTCGGCTCCTGGAAGCTTGCCGGAGGTGGCACCGCCGGCATCTACGGCATCGGCGTCGCGGTGATGGCGCAGCTCTCGCTGACCGGGCTGATCGTCGCCCTGGACGCGTTCGGCCCGATCACCGACAACGCGGGCGGGATCGCGGAGATGGCGGACCTGCCCCAGGACGTTCGCGACATCACCGACCCGCTCGACGCGGTCGGGAACACCACGAAGGCCGTCACCAAGGGCTATGCGATCGGCTCGGCCGCGCTCGCCGCGCTGGTGCTCTTCGACGCCTTCACGCATGAGCTCCAGACGGAGGCGGGCGGCCACGCGCTGAGCTTCCAGATCTCCGATCCGCCCGTGCTCATCGGGCTGCTGATCGGCGGGATCATGGTCTACATGTTCGCCTCTCTGGCGATCGAGGCCGTGGGCCGCGCCGCCAGCCAGGTGGTCGAGGAGGTCCGCCGTCAGTTCCGCGAGAAGCCGGGGATCATGAAGGGCGAGGACAAACCCGAGTACGGGCGCGCGGTGGCCCTGGTCACCGCTGCGGCCCAGAAGGAGATGATCCTGCCCTCGCTGATCCCGATCGTGGTGACGCTGCTCGTCGGGCTGATCTCCTACCAGGCGCTCGGAGGCCTGCTGATCGGGGTGATCGTCGTCGGCATCTTCATGGCGATCTCGATGACCGCTGGAGGCGGGGCTTGGGACAACGCCAAGAAGCTGATCGAGGACGGGGAGTTCGGCGGCAAGGGCTCGGAGGCCCATGCGGCCGCGGTCACCGGAGACACGGTGGGCGATCCCTACAAGGACACGGCCGGTCCGGCGATCAACCCCATGATCAAGGTGGCGAACATCGTGGCCATCCTGATCATCCCGATCATCGGGGGACTGCCCGGCTGATCGCCGCCCCCCGGCGCAACCCGTTTAATGGGGGCGTGAATCAGCGTCGGCGTCCCTCGCCGGATGAGGGCTACCAGCTTGCGGTCCGCACGTTCTCGGTGGTCATCATCGGGTTCGGCATCCTCATGCTGGTGCTGACGCTGGCGCGCGGTGGGGGACCGCTCGCCGTCGGATTCCTGTTCGGACTGCTCTTCATCGCCCTCGGCTCCGGGAGGCTGTACCTGTCGATGCGCGGATGAGGGAGCTGGGGAGATGAGGACGAAGCGCCTGCTGGGCGTTCCGTTCCTGTATGCGGCCGCGTCGTCCGCCGTCGGGTTCTCGATCTACTTCTCGGTCGGCGTGGTTGCCGATCGCGGGCTGGGGCTGACTCCGCTGATCTTCCTGGCGGCCGGGTTGATGTTCGCCGTCACCTCGCTCTCCTACGTGGAGGGCGGAGCGATGCTGCGGCAGCGAGGCGGGTCCGCCACCTTCGCCCGGCACGCCTTCAACGAGCTGATCAGCTTCATCGCGGGCTGGGCGATCCTGATCGATTACCTGATCGTGATCGCTGCGGCGTCGATCACGGTCTCCCACTACCTGACGCCGATCTCCGGCCGGTTCGGCGGCGGAGATGTCGAGCTCGCCGTGGCGATCGTCGTCATCGGCCTCGCCGCCATCCTCAACATCGCCGATGTCACCGGGCGAAACCGGCAGTTCCGCCTCGTTGTGCTGGCGCTGGCCGAGCTCGGGCTGCAGCTGCTGGTGATCGTCGTCGGGCTGATCGTCGTGCTTCACCCGGACCGGCTCACAGCCCACCTCGATCTCTTCACATCCCCGAGCGTCAAGGACATCGTCTACTCGCTGGTGATCGCGACGATCGCGTACGCGGGCATCGAAGCGGCGAGCGATCTCGCGCCGGATCTCGAATTCGAGCCGGCTGACCTGAAGCGCGTGTTGGGCGTGGGCGCGGTGGCGATTCCCCTGATCTATGCCGGTATCGCGGCCGTGGCTCTCATGGCGGTCCCTGTCGTGACCGGTCCGCACGGCCCGGAGACCGCGCTCGCGGGCAAGTACATCGAGGAGCCGATCCTGGGGGTGGTCGCGAACTACAACCCGGCCTGGCTTGCCGACGTCATGAAGTGGGCGGTGATGCTGGTCGCCGTGCCCGTCCTCTTCTGGGCGGCGAACACCGCGATGCTGGGTCTCTCGAGGCACGTCTACGTGCTGGCGACCAACCGCCAGATCCCGAGCTGGGCCGGCAAGCTCGAGAAGAACTACTCGACGCCGTACATCGCGATCATCATCGCCGCCCTGCTCGCGCTGGCGCTCGCGATACCAGGCGATATCCGCTTCCTGGCGCGCGTCTACGCGTTCGGCGCGCTGCTCGCGGTCACGATCGCCCAGGTTTCGATCGTCCGATTACGGGTGATCGAACCCGATCTGGAGCGGCCCTACCGGGTGCCGTGGAACGTCCGAATCGGCTCCCACGAGCTGCCCCTGCCCGCGATCGCGGGCGCCCTGATCAGCGGGCTGGCTTGGATATCCGTCTTCCTGCTGCACCGCACGGCCGTCTACGTCGGCGGCGGCTGGATGCTGTTCGGGCTCGTCTTCTACGTGATCTACCGGCGCTACGTGGAGGGCACGCCGCTGACCAGGCGGGTGCAGGTTCCGGAGGCTTCGCTCAAGAAGCAGCCGACCGAGGTCGAGTTCTCGACGATCCTCGTCCCGGTCTTCGGCACCGGTCTCGACGATGACATCGTCAGCACGGCCGGCCGCCTCGCTGACGCCGAGGTGGGGAAGGGGGGGCGTCCTCCCCGGCTCGAGATCGTCTACGTCGCGGAGCTGCCGCTCACCGTCCCCCTCGACGCACCCTTGCCCAAGGAGATTCGCGCGGGGGGCGAGACCGCGCTCGAACGGGCACGCGAGGTGGGGGGCGAGTACGAGAACGTCGAGGTCACGACGAAATTGGTTCCGGCGCGCTCGATCGGATCGGGAATCGTCGATGAAGCAAGGGACAAGGACGTCGAGGTGATCGTCATGGGCGGCGAGCCGCCGACGAGGATCCGGGGAGGCGCGGTGCTCGGGGGCATCGGAGGAGCGCGGCCTGATGAGATCGGCGAGGTGACCGAGTACGTGCTGAAGAGGGCGCCGTGCCGCGTGCTCCTGACGGCGCCGCCCGAGGAGTGACCCCCCAAGAGAGCGGCCCGGTGACCGCTAGGCCGGGGCTTTGGCCGGCGCTTCGGCCGGCGCGGTCCCCGGCTTCCTGGTGATTCTGCGCCGGCGCTTGATTCGGCTGGTGGAGCTGAGTTCCCGGGCCTGCTGGTTCCAGCTTGCGAGCCAGGCGGGCACCTCGCGTGATGGGATCGGTGGGGAAATCAGGAAACCCTGAGCCCGCTCGCATCCCATGCTCCGCAGCTGGTGCCAGGCATCCTTGGTCTCGACCCCCTCGGCGACGACGGGCAGCCCGATCTGGTGGGCGAGATGAATGATCGCCCGGACGATCATCCTGGACTCGTCATCGTCGAGATGGAGGGTCAGGCTTCTGTCGATCTTGAGCTCGCCGATGGGGAGCTCGGTCAGCTGTCGCAGGGAGAAGTACCCCGTCCCGAAGTCGTCGATGGCGATTCCGCCCCCGAGCTCAATGAGGGCCGCCAGTCGCTTCGTGACGAGCTCCGTGTCCAGGAGAAGCGCGTCCTCGGTGACATCGAAGTCGATGGCCTTCCCCGGAAGGCCGGCGGTCGAGAGCGAGCTGGAGACGAACGCTGCCAGGTCCCAGTCGGTTGCCGAAACGGCGATCGCAGGGAGGTTCACGGACAGCTGCAGGTGCAGGCCCGATCGCCACCAGTCGCCGCCGGCCTGCGCCGAGATCCCGATCACGCGCTCGGTCAGTGACCTCATCTCGGCGTCCGACTCGATCGTGTGGATGAACTCCGCGGCCGGCAGCAGTCCGAACTCGGAGTGCTCCCAGCGAGCGAGAGCCTCGACCCCGATCACTCGTCCGTTGCGCAGATCCACCTTCGGCTGAAAGTGGACGTCGATCTCTCCGCGGTCGAGCGCGTTGCCCACGTCGAGGTTGTGGCTCCCAGCCGTCCCGGTCTGAGTGTCGTCCATAGCCATCCGATTGGCCCCCTGACACGCGTCCTCCAGTCTGCTCGGAATCCCCTCTCCTAACAATGGGTAGAACTACCCCTCCCTTTTCAGTAGTTGCCCCGGATGGTGCGAGGGTGCTCGGGCACCCGCAGGACTAAGATCCGAACGGAATGTTCGTTCTCATCGTCGGTTGCGGGAGGGTTGGGTCCTCTGTCGCGCGGAGCATGCTGCGCGAGGGGCACGAGGTGTCGTGCCTGGACGAGGATCCCGAGGCGCACGCGCGCCTCGAGGTGAACCTCGACCGCTCCTGGGAGGACAGCGGCGGTCAGTTCACCGTCGGCACGGCCCTCGAGGAGGAGGCTCTGACGGCGGCCGGCATCGAGCGCGCCGACGCGTTCATCGCCTCGACCGATGGAGACAACACCAACATCGTCGTCGCCCAGCTCGCCAGGAGGAAGTTCAACGTCCCGACCGTGATCGCCCGAATCCTCGACCCGCTGAGAGCCGAGTGGTACGAGAAGCAGGGCGTCAACACGATCTGCCCGACCCGCATCGCCATCGAGATGCTCGAGAAAGAGGTCCTCGAGGCGGCCCAGACCAGCTGATGGGCGAGGCGAGCGGCAAGTACATCATCATCGCCGGGGCGGGCAAGGTGGGATGGAACCTCGCCCGTGAGCTCATCGACAAGGGTCACGAGGTGACCGTGATCGAGGACAACCGGAACCGCTACACGACGGTCGAGCAGGAGCTTGAGCACAACATCCAGTACGGCGATGCCTCGGAGCTCTGGGTTTTGGAGCGGGCCGGGATCTCGCGGGCGGACATGGTGATCGCGGTCACCGGCGACGACGAGGACAACATGCTGATCTGCCAGGTCGCGAAGGAGAAATACCTGGTCGACCGGATCATCGCCCGGGTGAACAACCCCCGGAACCGTCCGCACTTCGAGCTGCTGGGGATCAAGCCATACGTCTCGGCCACCGATCTGATCCTGCGATTGCTGGAGCACGAGGTGCCGGAGTACGGACTGGTGCACCTGCTCGACCTGCCTGAGGAGCGGCTGGAGATCATCGAGATGTTGCTCGCGGACGACAGCCGGGTAGCAGGGAGGCGTGTCGGCGACCTCAGCATGCCGGAGGGAAGTCTCTTGATCTCGATCCTGCGCGAGGGCCAGGGCGGGTTCGTCCCCACGCCGGATACGGTGCTGGAGGCCGGGGACGAGGTGCTGGCCGTGCTCGACCCGGGGCTCGAAGAGGAACTGAAGACGTTCTTTGGGTCGGATGGCAACTCGGCAGGTTGAATATCTGCTGATCGGCGGGTTCGCCGCGGGCTACTGCGCGGCCGAGCTGCGCAAGGGCGGTGCGGAGGGCGACATCCTGCTGGCCGGGCGCGAGCCGGAGCCGCCGTACGAGCGGCCGCCGCTCTCCAAGGAGTACCTGCGAGGTGAGTCCAAGCGCGAGGACGCCCACGTCAACCCGGTGTCCTGGTACGAGGAGAACTCGGTGGAGCTGCGGACGGGGACGAACGTGATGTCGCTCGACGCCGAGGCGCGAACGGTGAAGCTGCAGGGCGGGGAGGAGGTGGGCTTCGAGAAGGCGCTGCTGGCCCCGGGTGCGAACGTCAATCTTCTGAGGGTCGACGGGGCGAACCTCGACCGCATCCACTACCTCCGGGCGCTGGGCAACTCGGACAACATCCGCGCGGACGCCGAGCGGGCGGACCGGGTGGTGCTGGTGGGAGGGAGCTACATCGGGTGTGAGGTCGCCGCATCCCTGACGTCGAAGGGGACGGACTGCGCGATCGTGATGATGGAGGACGTCGCGCTCTCGCGGACCTTCGGAGAGGACGCCGGCCGCTGGTTCCACGAGCTGCTCGAGTCGAAGGGGGTCGAGATCCACGGCGGCGAGACGCTCGCCTCCTTCCAGGGCGATGACCACGCCACGGCCGTCGTCACGGAGAGCGGCAAGACGATCGAGGGGGACATGGTCGTCGTCGGCGCGGGCGTGAGGCCGGACGTGATGCTGGCTCAGCGGGCCGGGCTCGAGATCGACGAGGACGACGGCGGAATTCGCTGCGACGAGACGCTCCAGACCTCGGTGGAGGGGATCTACGCGGCTGGAGATTCCTGCTCGTACGACAGTCGCGTGCACGGCCGGCGGCTGCGGGTCGAGCACTGGGACGTGGCGATGCAGCAGGGCCAGCACGCGGCACGGTCGATGATGGGCGATGCGAAGCCGTACGAGGTGGTGCCGTATTTCTTCAGTGACCTGGCCGATTGGGCCGGGCTCGAGTACGTGGGGCCGGCGACGGATTGGGACGAGGAGATCTGGCGCGGGGACCGTGACGCGGGCGAGTTCGCGGTCTTCTACCTGAAGGACGGGAAGGTGGCGGGGGCGCTGACGGTCGAGCGCTCGGAGGAGCTGGCGCACGCCCGAACGATGCTCGCCGAGGGCATCGACGTCGCGAGTGACGAGGCGAAGGCACTGCTCGGGGACACCGACAGCGACCTCGGAAAGCTCACAGCAAGCTAGGCTTTCGGAGCCTTGCGGGCTGGTGTAATTGGCAACACGTGCGCCTCTGGAGCGCAAATTCGGGGTTCAAGTCCCTGGCCCGCAGTTAGACGAGTCGGCAGTTGCCGGCTCTTCCTGGTTTGCAGGGGATTCCGTCCGGTTCGGATGCGAACATACGTTCGATATGGAGCGTCAGGACTGGGCAACGATCGGTCGGTTCTACGACGAAGGGCACACGGTATTGGAGACGTGTGACCGCTTCGGAATCTCCGCGCGACAGTGGCAGCGCGCAGTCGCCGACGGGTGGGTGTCCGAGCCATCGTTTCCGCCCATGCGGCCCTCGGAGAAAAGAGAAGTGATCGCCCGTTTGTTTGATGAGGGATACACCCACGCGATGATCGCGGCCGAATTGGGTCTTTCGAAGGCGACCGTCAGCTACCACGCGCGACGGATCGGCCTGCCTGTTCACGATGAGTTCGCCCGCCGATACGACTGGGATGAGATTCAGCGGGCTCACGACAAGGGCATGCGCGCGATGGAGTGTTGCCGGCACTTTGGCTTCTCAAAGGCGACCTGGTGCAAGGCCGTTGCAACAGGGCGTATTCAGTCCCGGTCACATTTGATCCCGCTTAGCGAGCTGCTGGTCAAGGAACGCCGAACGAATCGGTCCCATTTGAAGGGCCGGCTCCTTGCTGCGGGAATCAAGGAGAACAGGTGCGAGATCTGTGGAATCAGCACTTGGATGGGGCAGCCTCTCAGCGCGCAGCTTCATCATCGGAACGGCGACGGAACCGACAATCGTCTAGAGAACATCCAGTTGTTGTGCGCGAACTGCCACTCCCAGACCGAAACGTACGGAGGGCGGAACGGACATCGAAGGCCGCACCGGCACCTCCGGTTGGTTGACTCTGAGCGCAGCGAGGAAGCGGCCTAGTTCCGTTGCACATCCTTGCTACCTTGCGCGGCCGTATGTGGCGTCCGAGGCACCTGATCGCCCTCGTTGCGGCCGTGGGCTCGGCGGCAGCTCTCTCCGCCTGCGGCGGCGACAGCTCCCCTGTGACGCCCATCGTCGTCCCGACGCAGACGACCCAGCAGACGGCGAGCAAGGCGCAGTTCATCACCCAGGCCGACTCGATCTGCGCCGAGGCCAACTCCTCGATCGAGCAGTTCGCCGCAGCCGGCCAGGGCGAGAGCCAGGCCGCTCAGATCGCCCAGCTCCGCCAGGGCGTGATCGACAGCATCAACCAGCTCAACCCGCCGAGCGACACGAACCTCGAAGCCTTCCTGAAGGCGATGTCGGACCAGGTCTCCGCCGGTCAGAAGATCGGCCTGGCCGTCCAGCGAGGAGAGGACCCGTCCCAGTTCGAGACCGAGCTCGACAGTGCCAAGTCCGCGGCCGGGACTGCGGCCTCCGCCTACGGCTTCAAGGATTGCGGCTCCGCGATCAACGGTTCCAGCTCCACGTCGACCCCCTCGAGCTCGAGCAGCTCCAGCTCCAGCTCGAGCAGCGGTGGAACCGTCACCCCCAGCGCGCCGAGCAGCCCGAGCGCACCCTCCGGCGGCACCCCGGGCAGCTCCGGGACGAGCGGTAGCAGCGGCACCAGCGGCAGCTCCGGTTCATCCGGCGGATCCAGCGGGTCCGGCGGGATCAGTCCGGGCTAGCTACGAAGCGTTCCTCACGGGACGGCTTCGCCATCAGATCGCGGCCACAAGCGGCCGCCCCACATAAGTCGCTCCGGGCTTCGCCCTGCGCTCCGAAGTGGAGCGGCCTGGTGGCCGCTACGCGGCGGCCAAATCCGCCCAGGTCCCGTACAGCTCGGCGTATCGGCCGCCGGCCGCGATCAGCTCGTCGTGCGAGCCGCTTTCTCTGATCCGACCGTTCTCGAGCACCGCGATCCGGTCGGCTCCGCGGATCGTCGAGAGGCGGTGCGCGATGACGATCGCCGTGCGTCCCTTGAGCAGCCGCTCAAGCCCCAGTTCGATCGTCCGCTCGGTCCGCACGTCGACGTTGGAGGTCGCCTCGTCGAGGATCAGGATGCGCGGTTCGGCCAGCAGCGCTCGCGCGAAGGCGATCAGCTGGCGCTGCCCGGCCGACAGCGAGACGCCACGTTCCCCGACCTCGGTGTCGAAGCCTTCCCCCATTCTGCGGATGAAGTCGCCCGCGCCGATCGCGTCGGCCGCCGCCTCGATCTCGTCGTCCGACGCATCCGGTCGCCCGAACGCGATGTTCTCGCGCACGGTCCCGGAGAACAGGAAACCCTCCTGCGGCACGATGCCGAGCTGGCTCCGCAGGCAGGTCGAACTCAGGTCGCGCAGGTCGTTGCCGTCCACCAGCACCCGGCCCCTCTGCGGGTCGTAGAAGCGAGAGACCAGCTTCGCGAAGGTCGACTTGCCCGCGCCCGTCTCGCCGACGAGCGCCAGGGTCTGTCCGGCGGGCACGTGGATTGACACGTCCTCGAGCGCCCAAGCCGTGTCGTCCTCCTCCTCATCAGGACCCGTCTCGATCTTCCCGCTCGATCGCTTCAACCCCGCGGTCCGGTCCAGCCCGTATGAGAACCAGACGTGGTCCATCTCGATCTCCCCGCGGAGCGTCCCGGGATCGAGGGCATCCGGCTTGTCGGCCATGTCCGGTTCGGTGTCGAGCAGGTCGAAGATCTTGTCCAGCGCCGCCATGCCCTGCTGGTAGGTCGTGTAGAGGTTGGAGAGCTGCTGGATCGGATCGAAGAACGTGTTGAGGTAGCCGACGAACGCCACCACGATCCCGATTTGGGCGTGAATCTCGGCCTGGGTCAGCCCGGGGTCGAGTGCCTGATAGCCGCCGTAGAGCAGGATCACCGCCGTGCCGATCGCCGAGAGCAGCTCTACGGCCGGGAAGTACGACGCGTTCAGGTAGACGGTCTTCAGGTTCGCCCGGCGGTTGAGCTCGTTGAGCTCTGCCATGCGCTCGATGTGGCGCTGCTCCTGGGCGAAGCTCCGCACGACCCGGACCCCGCTCAGGGTCTCCTGCAGATAGGCCGTCACCTCGGCGATGCGTTCACGTGTGATCCGGTACGCGCTCGCCGCGACGATCCGGAAGACGAGGCTGGCGATGAACAGCAGGGGAAGCGTCAGGAAGACCACCAGCGCCAGCTGGACGTCCGCGACCAGCATGATCACGACTACGCCGACCAGTGTCAGCGTGCTCGAGAAGAGCGTGACCACGCCGGTGCTGATCAGCTGGTCCAGCGCGTCGACGTCGTTGGTGATCCGCGAGATCAGCACGCCGGGTCGGTTTCGCGTGAAGAAACCGATCGACATCTGCTGCAGGTGGGTGAAAATCCGAATGCGCAGGTCCTGGAGCGCCCGCTCGCCGACCCAACCGACCAGATAGGTCTGCAGGTAGCTGGTCCCCCAGCCGACCAGGGCCGCTGCCATGAAGGCCACGACGATCAGCACGAGGGCGTTCGTGTCCCCGTTCAGGGAGACGTGTACGGCCTGTCCGACCAGATACGGCGGTGCGAGCGTCGCCCCGGTGGCAAGGATCAGCGCACCGAACATCATCAGCACCTGCCTCCGGTAGGGCCGGAGCAGCGACAGCAGCCAGCGCACCTTGCGCCAGCGGCCATCGTCGCCGCGGATCAGGGCCCAGAGCGAGCGGAAGAGGGCGAAGAAGTTCTGGGCGCCGTCCGAGTCATTCATAGCTTCGCCAGCTCCTCGCGCTCCTCGAGATCCCGCTGCAGGTAGACGGAGTCCTCGAGCCCCTTCTCCGCGATCTCCTCGTACAGAGGGCAGCGCTCGAGCAGTTCCTCGTGTGTGCCGCGATCGACGATCCGGCCACGATCGAGCACCACGATCTCGTCGGCCAGCGAGATGGTGGAGAGCCGGTGCGCCACGATGAAGGTGGTCCGTCCCTTCATCGCCTCGCGCAGCCCCTCCTTGATCTGTGCCTCCGTGCGGGCGTCCACCGAGGAGGTCGCGTCGTCGAGGATCAGGATCCGCGGCTCTGCCACCAGCGCCCTGGCGATCGCGATCCGCTGACGCTGCCCACCGGAGAGCGTCAGGCCGCGTTCGCCGATCACCGTGTCGTAGGAGTCGGGCAGCTGCGTGATGAAGTCGTGCGCCTGAGCGCGCTTCGCCGCCTCTTCGATCTGCTCCTCGGTGGCGCCGGGGCGGGCGTAGGCGATGTTGCCCGAGACCGTGTCCGAGAACAGGAAGCTGTCATCGGCGACGAAGGCGATCTCACGGCGCAGCGATGCCAGGTCAACGTCCTTGATGTCGGTTCCGTCGATGACCACGCGTCCCTCGCTCGGGTCGTAGAGGCGGGCGAGCAGGCCGACCAGGCTCGTCTTGCCGGCGGCCGTCGGCCCGACCAGCGCCACGGTCCGGCCCGGCTCGACCTCGAGGTCGATGCCCGTCAGCGCGGGCTCGGCGCCGTCATAGCGCAGCGTGACCCGCTGAAGCGAGACCTGGCCGCGCCCCTCGGGCAGCGGCGGCGCATCAGGGGCGCTCTCCATTGACGGCTGCCGGTCGAGGATCTCGAACATCCGGTTGCCGGAAGCCACGGCGCGCTGGGCCATGCTCAGCGACATGCCGAGCCAGCGCACGGGGCCTGAGAGCAGCACGACGTAGGCGTAGAAGGCGGTCAGGTGCCCGACGCTCGTCGTGCCGTGAATCACCTGCAGCCCGCCGACCAGCAGCACGGCGGCCAGTCCGATGCTCGGCATGAAGCCCATCAGCGGCGTGTAGAAGGCCTGCAGCCTCGTCGACACCATGCTCTGCTCGAAGACGCGGTTGACGGAATGGGTGAACCGGCCGAGCACGTGTCGCTCCCGTGCGAACGCCTTGACGATCCGGATCCCGGAGATGCTTTCCTCGGCGCTCGCCGTCACCTCGCCGATGCGCTGCTGGACTTCCTGCTCAGCCGGGCGGTTGCGCCGGCTGTAGCGGGTCGCGGTCGCGACCAGGAACGGGACCGGCGCGAGCGCGAGCAGGGCGAGGACGGGATCGAGGATGAACATGGCGACGGCCGCGAACAGGATCGTGAGCGCGCTCTGGCTCACCCAGATCAGCCCGTAGCCCAGGAAGAACCGGATCGACTGCAGGTCGACCGTCGCTCGTGACATCAGCTGGCCGGTCTGCTGGGTGTCGAAGAATCCGAGCTCGAGCTTCTGCAGATGCTCGTAGAAGACCTGTCGCAGGTCGAACTCGACCGCCAGAGAGACCTTGCCTGCGATCAGCCGTCGCCCGAGAGTCAGCAGGAGCCTGAGCACACCCGCACCCAGGAGGGCCAGGACCAGGGGCGCGATGTCGCTGCGGCGCTCATCCTCGATCGCGTTCACGGCCCCGCCGATGAGCAGTGGGATCAGCACGGTCATGCCCATCGCCAGCCAGGCGAGCGCCAGCGATCCGATCAGCTGACGGCGATACGGACGCAGAAAACCAAGCAAGCGACGGAAGGTCGGCACACCCCGACTATACAAAGTGAAGTAGAGAGCTCTTGCAGCGTCTCCGGACAGCTTCACTACCCTGAATCCGTGGTACGCGAGCTGATCAACTGGCCGATCTCGATGGCGCGGGCAGCGATCGAGTTGCCGCGAACGATGGAGCGCAGCATCCGGGAGGCCAACGACCTGATGGAGGTCTCGCGCGAGCAGCTCGAAGTGATGCGCCGACAGGCCGACGAGGCGCTCGAGCAGGCCGAGCGGATGAACGAGCTGCTGGGCCGCGTCGTCAGGCTGACCGAGCCCCTCGAGCGCGCCCAGCGGGGCGGCGAGTTCGTGGCGGAGGGACTGAAGCGCGCGATCTTCGGCGCGGAGCAGGCTGCGGCCCATGCTGAGGAGGCTGCCGAGGAGGCGGAGAAGGCCGTCGAGCAGGCCCAGGAAGCCGCCGCGGACGCCGGAGACCTAGAAGCGGAGCGGTGAGCTCTCCGGCCGCCGGCCTCTGCGACCGCTGCCGGCATCAACGCCTGATCCGCACCACCCGCGGCTCGGTCTTCTCGCTGTGCGAGCGCTCCAAGACCGACCCTGACTTCCCTCGCTATCCCCGTCTGCCGGTGATGAGCTGCGCCGGTTTCGAGCAACGAGACAGGGGTAATGGCTGATGGACCAGGAGATCTTCGATTGATGTCCATGGGGAATTCGAGAGCCGCGGGGCTGGCGACTGCGCTCGCCCTGGCGGCCCTTGGCCTCTCGGCGTGCGGCTCGGGGGGAGGGGAGAAGACGGTCGTCCAGCCCCCGCCCATCCCACCCGCCACCGCCGGCCACCTCGCCAAGCTCAGTGACCGCGTCGCATCCGACCTCGACTCGGGCGACACCTGTCACGCGGCGCACGCCGCCGACGAGCTGCGAGCAGCCGTGGAGGGAGCGGACATCCCACAGTCGATGCGCCCGGACGTCGCCGCCGTCGCCGCCCGTCTGGTCGACGAGGTGAACTGCCCGCCGCCGCCGCCACCACCACCGCCGCCCGAGCCGAAGAAGAAGCCGAAGGATGAGCATGGCGACGGGCATCACGGTGACCAGCACTTCGTCCCGCCGGGACACTCGAAGCACGGCGGCGTTGGTCCGCCCGGGCAGGCAAAGCTGAACGGGGAGCCGGAGTGAACAAGCACCTCGGCGAGCGCCGCTACGAGCTCAGGGACCGCCTGGGCCACGGCGGCATGGCAACGGTCTACAGCGCCAGGGACACCAAGCTCGACCGCGACGTGGCGATCAAGCTTCTCGCCGACAACTTCGCCGGCGACGACGAGGTGCGGCGACGATTCTCACGGGAGGCACGCCTCGCCGCGAAACTCGACCATCCCAACATCGTCCAGGTGTTCGACGTGGGCGAGGACGAGGACAGGCCGTACATCGTCATGGAGCAGGTCGAGGGCGGCACGCTCGGTGACCGCCTCGATGGCCGTCGGCGCTCGATCCCCGGGAACGAGGCGATCCAGCTGCTCTGCCAGCTCTGCGACGGGCTCGGCCATGCCCATGCGAAGAAGCTCGTGCACCGCGACATCAAGCCCCAGAACCTGCTCGTCCGCACCTCCGACGGCTGCCTCAAGATCACCGACTTCGGGATCGCCAGGGCGGTCGAGGAGACCACGCGCCTCACCCAGGCCGGCAAGGTGATCGGGACCGAGCGATACATGGCGCCCGAGCAGCTCGCCGACGGCAGGATCACGCCGGCCGCCGACGTCTACGCCTGCGGAGTCGTCGCGGACGAGCTGCTCCCTCAATCGAGGTCGCCCGAACTCCGGGAAATCATCGAGCGCTGCATGCGGGAGGACCCAGCCGACCGCTTCGCGGACGCCCGCTCCCTCGGTGAGGCGCTCGCCACCATCAATGGGAATGGGGACGCTGGAGCGGTCCGCCGGATCCGCTCGCAGACCCGGCCCACCCGCGCCCTTCCTCAGACGGGTCCCGTCACCAGCAGCTGGCCCGCCCCCGCCGAGATCGCGCGGCGCCACCGTTCCTTCGCCAAGCGGGTCGCGGCGGTTGCGGTGGCACTCGGGATCGCCGCAGCCGGAGTGCTGATCGCGACGAACTCGGGCGATTCCGGCACCCAGGGCGCCGGCGAGGCGAAGCAGCGGCCCGCGCGTGCCGCGTCGGTCCCGACCGCCGGCGATCCCGCGCAGCAGGCGCGTGAGCTCGCGGACTTCTTCCGCGCCCAGTCGCGCTGACTACGGGGTCGTCTTCGGCACGGGAGCCGTCGGCGTGGGCGTCTTCGCCGTGGTCGACGGCGCCGGCGTGGTGGTGGCCGGAGGAGTGGTCGTGGTGGCCGCCGTGGTCGGCGGATGCACGGTTGGCTCGGACTTCTCGCCGCAACCCGACACCGCGACGGCGCCGAGCGCTCCCGCCACCAACGCCACAGGCAGCAGCCGCCGCCTGATCGCCTCGGACTCCATGATCACCGCGGGGACGGTAACGAAGCCCGCTGATCAGCGGAACTTGACCTCGGCGAGCGGGCTCCGAGCCACCCACTCCTCGAGATCGCCCGATCCGCGGCCGAGGTCATCCAGGATCCCCGCGATCACCTCGCGGCGCTCGGCCTCGTCGGTGATCGGGATGGCGACGGCCGGCAGGTCGGCCTGCGCGCTGCCCTTCAGGTGGAAGACGAACTCGGGATCGGCGAGCAGGTTCGCGTACCAGTCCCGCGTCCCCGGTGAACCGCTGAGGAACGTCCTGCCGTCGTAGCGATAACGCCAGATCTCGATCCGCCGGGGCTGCCCGCTGTTGCGGCCGGTTGTGGTGATGTCGACCGTGCGGTCGGTCTCGAGCGCCCGCTGGACCGCCTCGTCCAACTAGGCGGCCTCGGAGTACGCCGCGTCGTCGCGTTGCGGCAGCTCGCCGGGCTCCTCGTCGGCGGCGAAGTGCTCGGCGGCCCTCGATTCGGGCTCGATGACGGTCGCGGCGACCGCGATGGCGGCCACGACCAGCCCGGAAGCGACCCAGAACGCCAGGTGGTAGCCGCTGGTCAGCGCCGAAGCCGTGGAGTGACCGGCTGCCTCGAGGTCGTTGGACCGTGAGGTGGCGAGTGTCGCGAGCACGGCGAGCCCGATCGCCCCGCCGACCTGGGCGGAGGTGTTGACCAGCCCGGAGGCGAGCCCCGCGTCGCTGCGGGTCGCTCCCGACATCGCGATCGTCATCAGCGCCGGGAAGGAGATGCCGATGCCCGCGCCGAGCAGCACGAGGACTGGCAGCACGTTGGTCACGTAGTCGGCCTTGACCGGAGCCTGGGTGAAGTAGATGAGCCCCAGGGCGACCAGGGTGAGGCCCGGGAAGAGCAGGCGACGGGCGCCGAACCGCGTGATCAAGGGCTCGGAGTAACGGCCGGTCAGCGTCCCCATGATGAGGGTCACCGGCAGGAAGGCCAGGCCGATCTGGAGCGCGTCGTACCCCTGCACGAGCTGCAGGTAGAGGGAGCCCATGAAGAACATCCCGAACATCCCCGCCACGGTCAGCACCTGGACGAGGTTCGCACCGGTGACGTTCCGCGAGCGGAAGATCCGGAGCGGGATCAGCGGCGTCGTAGCGGTCGCCTCGCGCGCGATGAACAGCGCGAGAAGGGCGAGCGATCCGGCGCCGAACAGGAGCGTCTCGGTGGCGCCCCAGCCCTGCTCGGCGGCCGGCTTGACGATCGTGTAGACGCCGAGCATCAGCGAGGTGGTGATCAGGAACGCGCCCACCAGGTCCGCGCCCTTGCTGAAGCCGAGACCCTCATCGTCTTCGAGCAGGCGCCTCGCCAGAATGGCCGTCACCAGGCCGATCGGGGCGTTGATGAAGAAGATCCAGTGCCAGCTGATGACCTGAGTGACCAGGCCGCCGAGCAGCAGGCCGATCGCGCCGCCGGCTGACGCGACGAATGCATAGACGCCGACCGCCTTCGCCTGGTCCCCCTGCTCCGGGAACATCGTCACGATCATCCCGAGGATCACTGCGGAGGTCAGCGCGCCGCCGACGCCCTGCAGCAGGCGGGAGCCGATCAGCATCCCCTCGCTCTGGGAGGCACCGCAGAGGAGGGAGGCCGCTACGAACAGCGCGAGCCCGATCAGGAAGATCCTCCGGCGTCCGAGCAGGTCGCCGAGGCGCCCGGCGAGGAGGAGCAGGCCGCCGAACGTGATCAGGTAGCCGTTCACGACCCAGGCCAGGCTGGCCTGTGAGAACCCGAGATCGTCCTTGATGGAGGGCAGCGCGACGTTCACGACGGTGACGTCGAGAACGATCATCAGCATGCCCGCGCAGAGCACGTACAGCGCGATCCATCGGGAGCGATCGCTCATCAGTTCAGTTTTCGTGCCTGTTCCACCCTGTGCCTGCGTCATCCGGAATGGCCTCCTCTGCCAATGGGGGGTCGTTTCCAAACAGACCGGGCGACCCCCGGAAACTCATCGGTTCTTTGTACAAGTTCGACCGCGATCGAAGTCAAGGACGCGATCAAAAACGTTCCTCGCCCCTAGAGACGAGGTCGCCAACCGAGCAGTGACAGCTCGCTAATCCAAGCTAGCAGGGAGCCCGAACCGGTCGTAGGCCCTGGCCAGCTTCTCGTAGTCGGCCGGCTGTTCGGGGGTCCGAGCCTGGACCTCGGGGTCCGGATCCTGCGAGCCGCGCAGGATGAACGCGTCGACCTCCTTGATCTGATCGCCCTCGAAGGTCAGCACGTTGACGGCGAAGGGAACCCGTGCCTGCTTCTCCTCGTCCCAGCTGTAGAACGCGAGGGCGGGCTGCCCGTTCGCGGTCGTGGGGATCGACTTCCAGCCCCACTCCGGAAGCATCGACCACATCTCGAGGAACGCTCGGATCCTGTCGTGGCCGCGGAACCAGCGCGCCATCGGCGGCATCGTGAAGGCGGCGTCCTCGGCGAGCAGCGAGACCACGACATCGACGTCGTTGCGCTCCCACGCGTCCGCGTACTGCTCGACGATCTCGCGCAGCTTCTCGTCGCCGAGCGCCTTCAGGGTCTCCTGCTGGCTCTGTTCCGGCAGCCTCTTCTCGATCGTCGCCCGGGCACGCTGGAGCGCGCTGTTCACCGAGACGACGCTCGTGTCGAGTGTGTCCGCGGTCTCCTGCGCGGAGAAGCCGAGCACCTCGCGGAGGATGAGGACCGCGCGCTGGTTGGCCGGCAGCAGCTGCAGGGCCGCGATGAAGGCGAGCTCGACGGCCTCGCGCTGCTCGTAGCGCGCGTCGGGCGAGGCGTAGCCGTCCTGGATTCCCAGGGTCTCGTCCGGGAAGGGCTCGATCCAGACGGACTCGACGAGCGGCTCGCCGACCCCGCCGTGCGGGTCGGCCGGCGGGCCGTAGTCGACCGGGAGGATCCGCTTTGGCCGCCGCCCGATCGCGTCAAGTGAGGTGTTGGTGGCGATTCGGTACAGCCAGGAGCGCAGTGAGCTGCGGCCCTCGAATTTGTGGAGGTTCTTCCAGGCGCGGACCAGCGCCTCCTGGAGCGCGTCCTCGGCGTCCTGGATCGAGCCGAGCATGCGATAGCAGTGCGCCTGCAACTCGGAGCGGTGCGGCTCCACCAGCCGCGCGTAAGCGTCCTCGCCTCCCTTGCGGGCGGTTGCCAGCAGCTCTCTCTGCTCCACCGTCGACTGTGTCGGCATCGTGCTCATCCCGTGTATGCAGAGTAGACCGACGGGGTCGCCGAAACTCATCGCCGGAACCGATGAATTTCGAGACGGTGGTCGGTCTGAATGGCAGGCGATGAATAAGCGTGCCTCCAACTCGGTCGTCCATCTCGAGCTGCATACCGGCGATCTGGATGACGCGCTCGCCTTCTACACGGGCGTGCTGGGCTGGCGGCCGGAGCGAATTCGCGCCGGAGACGGCTCCTATCTCTCGCTCGGCATGGGGGAGGGGCTTGGGGGCGGCCTGGTCGAATGCGCCGAGGCGGCGGAGCACCCGCTCTGGCTTCCCTACGTGGAGGTCTCCGACATCAAGGTCACGACCGAACGCGCGCGGGCCCTCGGCGGCGACGTCCTGCTGACCGCGCGTGAGGGTCCCGAGGGCTGGCGCAGCGTGGTTTCCACGCCTACCGCCGGCGAGGTCGCCTTCTGGCAGTCGAAGACCGAGCGCTGAGATACCGTGCCAGGAGTGGAAGTCGCGCCCGTGCGTGGGGAGCTCCGTTACTGGCTTGAGTTGGCGCGCCTGCTCGTGGATCGGCGGTTCCTCTCGGTGGAGCGGGCGGTGGACCCGCCTCCGGTCCTCGTTATTCCGGGCTTCATGGCCGGTGATGCCTCCCTGACGGCTCTCGTCGGCTGGCTGCGGCGCCGCGGCCACGAGGTGCGCGCCAGCGGCATGCTGATCAACATCGGCTGCGCCGGCCGCGAGCTCTCGCGCCTCGAGGAGAAGCTCGCCGAATTCGATCGTCCGGCCGTCGTCATCGGGCAGAGCCGCGGCGGGACCATGGCGCGCGCGCTGGCCGCCGGCCACCCGGAATCCGTTGCGGGCCTCATCACCCTCGGCTCGCCGGTCCTGGACCCGCTGGCGGTATCCGACTCCGTTCTGCGCACCGTTCGGTCGCTCGCCTGGATCGGGGACCGTGGCATGCCGGGGATGTTCTCGAGCGAGTGCCGGGATGGCGAGTGCTGCACGGACTTTCATGCACTGCTCGAGGCGCACCTGGACCCGGACATGCCGACGCTGGCCGTGTATTCGAGGAGCGACGGGATCGTGGACTGGCGTGCCTGCCTCGACCCGTACGCGAGATGCGTCGAGGTCGACGGCAGCCACTGCGGGATGGCCGTCAACCCGGAGGTCTACGGGGAGCTGGGGTCGGTCCTGAGGCAAACAGAGGAGATCGCATGCAGGCAATGAGCGTGCAGGACGCGATGTTCCTGCACGTCGAGAACGACGTGACTCCCATGCACATCGGCGGCGTCAGCCTCTTCGAGGGCCCGCCGCCCCCGTTCGACGAGCTGCGCTCGATGGTGGCCGGGAAGCTGAGCCTGACCCCTCGCTACCGCCAGAAGGTTCGCTTCGTTCCCCTGGGGATGGGCGAGCCCGTTTGGGTCGACGATCCGCACTTCAACATCAACTACCACCTGCGCCACAGCGCGGTGCCGGCGCCTGGGACGGAGGAGCAGATCCGCGCCACCGCGGCCCGGGTCTTCTCACAGCACCTCGATCGTTCCAAGCCGCTTTGGGAGATCTGGATGGTCGAGGGCATCGAGGGCGATCGCTGGGCCCTCCTCTCGAAGGTCCACCACTGCATGGTCGATGGCGTCGCCGCCACGGACATGATGTCCCTGATGTTCGGCGAGACGCCTGAGCAGACGACCAATGGCGAGGTCTGGCATGCGGATCCCGAGCCCTCCGGCGTCGAGCTGATCGCCTACAGCGCCCGGCACCGCGTCCGCGATCCGGCCGCACAGGTCCGCTTCGCCCTGCACGCCCCGACCGAGGTGCTGCGCGCGGCCGCCGGCGCGGCCAGGGCCCTGCTGTCCGCGGCCCCGGCCGTGCGTCCCTCCAGCTCGTCCCTGACAGGTCCCATCGGGCCGCACCGCGTCTGGAGCTGGGCGAAGGTCTCGCTCGGCGACGTGAAGGAAGCGCGGTCGGCCCTGGGCGGCACGGTGAACGACGTGGTGCTCACCCTGATCACCAACGGATACCGGGTGCTGCTCGAACATCGGGGCGAGCAGATCACCACCGACAGGGTGGTGCGCACGATGGTCCCCGTCTCGGTTCGCGCGCCGGGCGAGAGGGGCGAGTACAACAACCGCGTCTCGGCGGTGTTCGCCCGCCTGCCCGTCGGCCTCGACGATCCGGCCGAGCGCCTCGGTGCCATCCGCGAGCAGATGGACGACATCAAGTCGTCGGGACAGGCCGTCGCCGGCGATGCCCTGGCGCAGCTCTCCGGATTTGCGCCTCCGATGCTGCTCGCGCTGGGGAGCCGGGTCGCGACCCGCTCCGCGGGCCTCAACATGGATACCGCGACGACGAACGTCCCTGGCCCTCAGGTCGCGTTGCACACGCTGGGCCGCAAGCTCGTCGCCTCGTACCCCTTCGTCCCGATCGTGGGCACGATCCGGATCGTCGTCGCGATCTTCTCCTACGACGGCGAGCTCTACTTCGGCGTCACGGGAGACCGCGACCACGCCTCCGATGTCGACGTGCTGACCGCGGGCATCGAGAGCGACATCGATCGGCTGCTCGACCGCGCGAAGCTGGCTCCGGCATAGCAACCGGAGCTCCCCGCGTAGGCTGAACGAATGAGCGCGCAGCCGGCGACTGCCGCCTACACGGGCAAGACCGCCTGGGCGCGGAACCTGGCGTCACCCGTCAGGGACTTCCTGAGCGCCGAGTCGGGCGGCGCCGTTGTCCTGATCGCCGCCGTGGCGGTGGCGCTGGTGTGGGCGAACTCGCCGTGGTCGGATTCCTACGAGTCGTTCTGGACGACGAAGCTCGCAATCACGATCGGGAGCGGTGGGATCTCGATGGACCTCCGCGAGTGGGTCAACAGCGGTCTGATGACCTTCTTCTTCCTGGTCGTCGGGCTGGAGGCGAAGCGCGAGCTCGACACCGGGGAGCTCCGCGAGCGCCAGCGCCTGGCGATCCCGGTCTTCGCCTCCCTGGGCGGGATGGCGGTGCCGATCCTGATCTTCACTGCCTTCAACGCCGGAGGCTCTGGCGCGCACGCATGGGGCGCGGCGATGTCGACCGACACCGCCCTGGCGCTCGGTGTCCTGGGGCTCCTGGCACCGCGGGGGACCCGGCTACGGCTTCGCGTCCTCACGATCGCGGTGGTCGACGACCTGGTGGCGCTGGTCATCATCGCGACCGTCTACACGGATCACGTCGACCTGGTGCCCCTGGCCCTGGCCGTGGCCTTCTTCGGTGTCCTCCTGGGACTTCGCTATGCGCACGGCATCTGGCGGAACGAGGCGGCCATCGTCGCCGGAATCGCGCTCTGGGTGGCGCTCTTCGAGTCGGGGATCGATCCGGTGGTCGCGGGCCTCGCGGTGGGCCTCGTAACGAGCGCATACCCGCCGGAGCGCGGCGATCTCGAGCGGGTCACCGAGCAGGCGCGCTCCTTCCGCGAACAGCCGACGCCGGAGCTCGCCCGGTCCGCCCAGCGCAGCGTGGCGTCCGCGATCTCGGCCAACGAGCGGCTCCAGTACATGCTGCACCCTTGGACCAGCTACGTGATCGTGCCCGTCTTCGCCTTGGCGAACGCCGGGGTTCACTTCGACAGCCAGCTGCTCGGCGACGCCATCAGCTCCCCGATCACCCTGGGCATCTTCTTCGGCTACGTCGTCGGGAAGCCAGTCGGCATCGCCGGCACCGCTTGGCTGGTGTCGAGGTCGTGGACGCTGGGTCTGCGGAGGGGCTTGAGTTGGCCGGTGACCCTGGGTGGCGCGACCGTCGGAGGCATGGGCTTCACGGTCTCCATCCTGATCGCGAGCCTCGCACTGGGCGGCCAGCAGCTCGACGAGGCGAAGATCGGTGTTCTCGCGGCGGCGCTGGTGGCGCCGCTCCTGGCCTGGATGGTCTTCCAAGCGACCCGCCGGCTGCCCGCCGAGGTGAGAGCGCGCCAGATCGCCGGCACCTACGACGACCTGCTCGACCTCTCCGAGGATGTGGACCCGGAGCGCGACCACATCCGCGGCTCCGACGACGCGCCCGTGACGCTGGTCGAGTACGGCGACTACGAGTGCCCGTACTGCGGGCGTGCCGAGCCCGTGATTCGTGAGCTGCTCGACGACTTCGGCGACGACCTCCGCTACGTCTGGCGCCACCTGCCGCTCAACGATGTCCATCCCAATGCGCAGAACGCGGCCGAGGCATCCGAGGCGGCCGCTGCACAGGGCGCCTTCTGGGAGATGCACGACAAGTTGATCCACCACCAGGATCAGCTCGGGGCGCCCGATCCCGAGCGCCATGCCGAGGAGCTCGGCCTGGACGTCGAGCGATTCCGCGACGAGATGCGGCGGCGCGTGTACGCGCCACGCGTCGCGGAGGACGTGTCGAGCGCAGATGCGAGCGACGTCGCGGGCACGCCTGGGTTCTTCATCAACGGCCGCCGTCATCGGGGCGCATACGACGTGGAGACCCTGAGCCGCCTGGTCAGAGACGCCAGGGGGCGCGCCCGGGCGCAGCAGGCGACGGCGCGTGCCGACGCACCCGAGCCGGTGGGATAGCCGTTCAGCAACGCGCTATCCTGTCTGGACTAACTACAGAAACTGGATCGTGCCCATGACCTTTCTTCTGATTCCACTTGATGAAGCAATCGTTTTCCCCGGCGTCACGGCAACGCTGCCGATCGACACCGGCGATGAGGATCGCGTGTTCCTGCTGCCGCGGCGAGACGGCGACTTCGGCCGTATCGGTGTGGTCGCCGAGGTGATCGAGCGCGCTCAGCTGCCGAACGGTGGATGGGCGGCGACGGTGGTCGGTTTGCATCGCGGCCTGGCCGGCGCCGCTCAGTCGGGCGACGGCGACCAGCTGCGCGTCGACGTACAGGAGATCCACGACGGCAACCCGGAGGACGAGCGCAGCGCCGAGCTGGTCCGCGAGTACCGCGCCGTCGTCGACGAGATCCTCGAGTTGCGAGGAGCAGACGAGCGCATCGGGGCGTTCCTGCGATCTGTCGAGGAGCCGGGCGCATTGGCCGACACCGCCAACTTCAGCCCCGACCTCTCGCGTGAGCAGAAGCTGAAGCTGCTGGAGACCCTCGACGTGAAGGCCCGCCTCGAGGCGGCCGTCGA
The DNA here is from genome assembly GCA_963831605.1 of uncultured Solirubrobacterales bacterium. Taxonomy (GTDB): domain Bacteria; phylum Actinomycetota; class Thermoleophilia; order Solirubrobacterales; family 70-9; genus DASUPK01. The sequence goes on along the minus strand of CAWHQR010000010.1, from coordinate 35,754 downwards.
GATGCAGCGTGAGCGCCTGGCCGAGCTTCAGGTCCGCGTCAAGATCCGCGACGACGTCGACTCGGGCGCCCAGAAGCAGCAGCGCGAGTATTTCCTTCGCAAGCAGATGGAGTCGATTCGCAAGGAGCTCGGCGAGGACGAGGGCGACCTGATCAGTGACTACGAGAAGAAGATCGCCGATGCCGAGATGCCCGAGGAGGTCGCCGAGCAGGCCGAGCGTGAGCTGCGCCGGCTCGAGCGCCAGGGCGAGCAGTCGCCGGAGTCGTCGATGATCCGCAGCTACCTGGACTGGCTGCTGGCCGTGCCGTGGTCGAAGCGCTCAGAGGAGAAGCTCGACCCCAAGCACACCCGTGAGGTCCTGGACGAGGACCATGCCGGCCTGGACGACGTGAAGCGGCGCATCACCGAGTTCATCTCGGTTCGCAAGCTGCGTGAGGAGCGCGGGGTGGAGGACGACTCGCGCGCCAACGGCGCGATCCTCACCCTGGTCGGTCCTCCCGGCACCGGCAAGACCTCGATCGGCGAGTCCGTCGCCCGCTCCCTTGGACGTGAGTTCGTTCGTCTTTCCCTGGGCGGGATCCACGATGAGGCGGAGATTCGCGGCCACCGGCGCACCTACATCGGCGCGCTGCCGGGCCGGATCGTTCGCGCCCTGCGCGACGCCAAGACGATGAACCCGGTGATCCTGCTGGACGAGGTCGACAAGGTCGGCGCGGACTGGCGCGGAGATCCCTCCGCTGCGCTGCTCGAGGTCCTCGATCCGGCGCAGAACCATTCCTTCCGCGATCACTACCTCGACGTCGAGGTCGACCTCTCCGAGGTCGTCTTCCTGGCGACCGCGAACATGGTCGACACGATCCCGGCGCCGCTGCTGGACCGGATGGAGGTCATCCGCTTCGATGGCTACACGACCGAGGAGAAGCTCGCGATCGCGCGCGGCTACCTGTGGCCCCGCCAGGTGAAGCGCAACGGCCTTCGCGACGAAGAGGTCGAGGCCTCCGACGCGATCCTGCGCAAGGTGATCACCGAGTACACCCGCGAGGCGGGCGTGCGCCAGCTCGAGCGCGAGCTCGGCAAGCTGCTGCGCCGCGAGGCGACACGGATCGCCTCGGGCGAGGCGGAGGCGCCGATCTCGATCGAAAGCGACGAGGTGGTCGACGCCCTCGGCCGCCAGAAGTTCTTCCAGGAGTCCGTGGAGCGCACGGCGATCCCGGGCGTGGCCACCGGACTGGCGGTCACCGGCACGGGCGGCGACGTCCTCTTCATCGAGGCGACCGCCATGGAGGGCGACAAGGGCCTGGTGCTCACCGGCCAGCTGGGCGACGTGATGAAGGAGTCGGCGCGGATCGCGCTGTCCTACGTCAGCTCACACGCCGATGAGCTCGGCATCGACAGCGACGATTTCAAGCGCGAGTTTCACGTCCACGTCCCTGCCGGGGCGATCCCGAAGGACGGCCCAAGCGCCGGCACGGCGATGACGACCGCACTGGCGTCGCTGCTCAGCGGACGCCCGGTCAAGCACACCGTCGGGATGACGGGCGAGGTCACCCTGCAGGGACGGGTCCTGCCGATCGGCGGGCTCAAGCAGAAGGTGCTCGCCGCTCACGCGGCGGGGCTCACCGAGGTGATCCTGCCCGAGCGCAACCGCGGCGACCTCGACGAGGTCCCCGAGGAGGTGCGCGAGCAGATGACCTTCCACCCGGTGATGAGCATCGGTGAGGTCCTCGACCACGCCCTCGAGCCGGCCGAGCGCGGAGCTGATGTCGCCCAGGTGTCGTAGCTGCGCGCCCGTCCCGCGCGAGGTTCGCTCCGTGGCGGCCCTGCTGGAGCGCCGTTGGACGCTGGGCACGATCTACGCCTGCTCCAGCGGCGCCGTGCGCTTCAACGAGTTCCGCCAGTCGCTGCCGGGCATCTCCCCGACGACGCTCTCGGACCGTCTCGACCAGCTCGAGGCGGCCGGGATCGTGGAGCGGCAGCTGGTCCCCGGACGCCCGCCGCACGCCGAGTACCGGCTGACAGTGACGGGGAAGCGGCTCGCCGAGGCTGTTTCGGGCCTGCTGCGCCAGCCGGCCTAACTAACGCCCGCCGAGCGCCGGCAGTACCTCTTCGCCGAAGAGGCGGACCTGCTCGTTCAGGCCCGGGAGCTCCTCGATCTCGATGTCGGCCCAGGATCGAAGGGTGAACGGATCCGTGAACGAGACGACGGCGTGCTCGAACCCGGCCGCGGCATAGACGTCCTTCAGCCACTCCAGCCAATCGTCAGGGGTGCCTGCGACGACCAGACGATCGGCGATCGAGTCCGGGGTCAGCTCCAGGGCGCGCTTCACGTCGCCGGCGGCGAAGGCCTCATTGACCGGCGCGACCTCGTCGAAGCTGATTCCGTGCCGGTCCAGCAGCGCCGGCGGCATCGAGGGAATGTAGAAGGCGGCGAGGACCCTCCCCGCCCGCTTCGCGGCGTCGCGGTCCGCGGCGATGGCGCCGAGCAGCGAGTCGGAGAGATCGAGGCCCTCGCGGGCTCCTGCCGCCGCGCTGGGCGCCCGCCTCGAAGGAATCGACTGCGTAGGTGAGCGCCTCCGGCGAGTACGCGCACGCGGTGCAGAGCCCGTCGGTGATCTCGCCGGCGAGCTCCATCGACTTGGGTCCGCCCATCGCCCCGATCTTCAGCGGCAGGTGCTCCTGGACGGGCCGTGCCGCGGTGGTGATGCCCGAGTAGGCGTAGAAGTCGCCCTCGAAGTCGATCGAGCCCTCGTCGAGCAGTGTGCGCATGACCTGGTGCGCCTCGCGGAGCCGCGCGATCGGCCGGGTTCCCCGCCACTGCACGCCGTACTGCTCGAGCATCGCGATGTTGCCGATGCCGAAAATGACCTCCGCCCGCCCGCCGCTCAGCTCGTCGAGCGTCGCGGCCAGTTGGGCAACGTAGGTCGGCTCGCGCATGAAGATCGGCGCGACGCAGGGCCCGAGCCGGATCCGCTCCGTCTCCCGCGCGGCCGCGGCGAACAGCATCCAGGCGTCCTTGTGGTAGATCTCGTCCGCGCTGTAGCAGGCGTGGTAGCCGAGCTCGTCCGCGGTCCGGATCGACGTCAGGAGTTCGTCGGTCGACTGCTCGGGCAGCAGCTGGAAGCTCGCCAACACCAGGGGTCACCCTATCCCGCCCACGTAAGTGGATGACCAGATTGCGACGGCGGGGTTGTAACGCCCGCTGCGATCTCCAGACTGCGCGGCATGCACATACCCAAGAACATCCAGAGCTTCATCGACAGGCACGCCGACGAGGCCCCCACGAAATACGACGATCTGCGGGCCGTGGTCTTCAACGGCACCCTGAAGCGCTCACCCGAGCCGAGCCAGACCGAGGCCCTGCTGGCGATACCTCGAGGAATCATGGAGCGCGTGGGCGTCAAATTCGACCTGATCCGCACGGTCGACCATGTGATTCCGCCCGGCGTGTGGCCCGACATGACCGAGCACGGCTACGAGCACGACGACTTCCCGAAGATCTATCGCGAGCTGGTCGAGCCGGCCGACATCCTGATGATCGCGGGGCCGATCTGGCTCGGCGACCAGGCCTCGCCGACGCGGCGGATCATCGAGCGGCTCTACGCCTACTCCGGAGAGGTGAACGACGCCGGCCAGTGGTCCTACTACGGGAAGGTCGGGGGCGCGGTGACGACCGGCAACGAGGACGGGGGCAAGCACGTCAGCGCCCAGGTCCTCTACGCGCTTCAGCACATCGGCGTCACGATCCCTCCCCAGACGGACTCGTACTGGAACGGCGAGGCCGGCCCCGGTGATTCCTACGCCGATCCGGGGAGCGGCGGACCCGAGAACGCCTGGACCACCCGCAACGCGACGTTCATGGCCTGGAACATCCTCCACTTCGCGCGGATGCTCAAGGATGCCGGCGGCGTCCCGGCCCACGGCAATTCCACCTTCGACTGGGATCTCTCGATGCCCGACCATCCCAACCCCGAGTACCGCGCGCCCAACAAGCCCCCCTCGACTTAGCCCGCCGGGAGGAGCAAGTACGATCGTCCAGAGCCACTGGGCGAGGAGAAGGCTTGTGCCGTATGAGGATCTGACAGACACAGATACGGCGATCGCAGACGGAGGGTCGAAGGCTGGCTCGACGACCGTGCTGGTCAGCCGCCGAGAGACGTTCAACGCCGCTCACCAGCTGAGCGACCCGGATAGGTCCGACGAGGAAAACGAGCTTCTGTTCGGCAAGTGCGCGAACCTGCACGGCCACAACTACGTCCTCGAGATCGTCGTGGCCGGCGAGGTCCAGGACGACACCGGCTACGTCATGGACCTGAAGGAGCTCTCGGACCTAATCCACCGCCGGGTCATCAAAGACGTGGACCACCGGAACCTGAACACCGATGTGCCCTGGCTCGAGGGGCGCATCCCGACCGCCGAGAACCTCGCCCTGGCCTTCTGGGAGCGGATCAGCTCTGAGCTGCCGGAGGGGCGGCTGCGGACGGTGCGCCTGTGGGAGACGGACAAGAACTGGGCCGAGGTTGGAGATCACGCCTGAGACACCGCTGCGGCGGGGTCGCGAGCTGCCGAAGCGCTACACCGCGGCCGACCTCCAGGTGCTGAGCGCGGATGAGGCGAGGCGCTTCGTATCCGAGGAGCGAGGTGATCCTCAACTCGACACCTCCCTCGCCTGGGAGCTGCTCTACCGGCTCGAACCCGAGCTCCTGGACAGGCTCGTGACGGCGGAGCGGCTGCACCCCGGCGTGCTGGGGTCGCTGCCGCGGGGTGTCGAGCGGGTCGTCGAGGTCGGGGCCGGCACGGGTCGGCTGACGATCGAGCTCATCGACCGCGCGAACGAGGTACTTGCCGTCGAACCGGCGGCGCCGATGCGCGAGATCCTGGATCGAAAGCTCTCCCGGGCGGACGGTGGGCATCGCGTCAGAGTCATCGAGGGCTTCTTCGACGAGTTGCCCGCTGCGGACGACTGCGCCGATCTGGTCGTCACCTGCTCCGCTCTCACCCCGGCCGCTGGCCACGGTGGAGACGCCGGCCTTGCCGAGATGGAGCGGGTCTGCCGGCCGGGCGGCAGCGTCATGATCGTCTGGCCGAACAATCTCGAGTGGCTCGCCTCCCACGGTTACCAGTACGTGAGCTTCGAGGGCGAGATGTACGTGGAGTTCGCGAGCCATGCGGAGGCCGTCGAGCTCTGCTCGATCTTCTATCCGGCCGCGGTCGCGAAGGTGCGTCGCCTCGGCGGAAGCCGGGTCCCATACGAGCTGCTGGGAATCAACCCGCCGCGCGACCTCGCGGTCAAGGCCATCACGCGATGAGGGTCGCCCTTGTCGCGCCGCTCGTCGCGGCGATCCGTGAGCCTCAGCGCGGCGGCTCGCAGGCCTTCGTCGCCGACCTCGCGCGTGGATTGCTCGGCAGGGGCCACGAGGTGCACCTCTATGCCGCCGCCGGATCGGAGGTGCCGGGGGTTCAGGTGATCGATGCCGGCGTCGATCCCAGGGCGTTGAGCGCCACGCTCTACCGGGCCTCCGGCGCCGCTGCCGGGGCGGACGCCGCAGCCGACTCGTTCGCCGCCGTCTACTCGGTGCTCCGCGAGGACCGATACGACGTCATCCACAACCACGCCTTCGACGCCCCGGCGATCACCCTCGCCGCCGATCTGCCCGCGCCCGTGGTGCACACGGTCCACCTGCCCCCGGACGAGGCGGTCGCCGGCGCTCTGCGTCAAGCGGCCGATTCCGACAACCCGCCAACGGTCGCCGGGGTATCCGAGTTCCAGGCGAGCGCCTGGCGCCGAATCGTCCCGGTCGCGGCGATCCTCCCACCCAACGTGCCCACCGAGCTGATCGAGTGGTCCTCCGCGGGTGGGGACGGTGCAGTCTTCGCCGGCAGGCTGAGCCCGGAGAAGGGAGCGGCCGAGGCCATCGAGATCGCCCGGGCAGCCGGGGCCCGCATCGACCTCTATGGCGACAGCTACGACGCCGACTACGAGCGGGAGCGGATCGACCCTCGCCAGGCGGACCCAGACGTCACCCTCCATCGAGCGGTGCCGCGCCCGACACTCTGGGCGGCGATGGCTCGCGCCGCCGTGGTTCTCTGCCCCGCGATGTGGGATGAGCCGTTCGGCATGCTCGCCGCCGAGGCGCAGGCGTGCGGGACTCCGGTCGTCGCCTTCAAGCGCGGCGCCCTCGGCGAGGTGGTCGTGGACGGGTCGACCGGCTTCCTGGTCGCACCCGGCGACATCGAGGCGGCGGCCGACGCGGTCGGCAGGGCCACAGGTTTGTCGCGCTCGGAGTGCCGAGCGCACGCCGAACGCGACCTCGATCTCGAGCGAAGCCTTGACGCTCACGAACAGCTCTACCGGCGAGTCGTCGGCGCCGCACCGCGGGCAGCAGCACGTGGCTGACTCGCGTCACTGGCTCGAGGGGCGCCTGGCGGTGGTGACGGGCGCCAGCCGCGGCATCGGAGCCGCCACTGCCGAGGCCATCGCGGGCGCCGGTGCTCACGTGGTTCTCGCCGCCCGTGACGGCGACGCCCTTGACGCCGTCGCCGGGCGCATTCGCGAGCAGGGGGGCGAAGCGACCTCGAAACCGACCGACGTGAGCGATGCCGATCAGGTCGAGCGCCTCTTCGCATCGGCGGGGGAACTGGGCAGCCTCTCCGCCCTCGTCTGCGCGGCCGGCGTGCTCAGATCGGCGCCGTTCGACGAGATCACGCCGGAGGCATGGGCGGAGTCCCTCGATGTCAACCTGACCGGCTCGTTTCTCTGCTGCCGCGCGGCGTTCGCTGCGATGCGGCGCTCCGGCGAGGGGCGCATCGTCAATTTCGGCTCACTCTCCGGCGTCTACGCCACCGAGAAGTTCCCCGGGCTGACCGCGTACAACGTCTCCAAATACGGTGTCATCGGCCTGACGGAGGCGATCGCGGCCGAGGGCAAGGAGCACGGCATCAGCGCGATCTGCGTCAGCCCCGGCGCCGTCGACACCCAGATGCTGCGTCAGGCAAACCCCGCGCTGCGTCCCGGCCTGACCCCCGGGGACGTCGCCGAGCTGGTCGTCGCCCTGATGGACACTCGTCTCGTGGCGGCGAGCGGGGCGAATATCCCCCTGTTCTCGAACGAATAGGCCGCCGGCGGCCTCGCGTCAGTCCGTGAGCGACCAGAGATCGATTCCCTCGTCGGCAAGCCGGCCGGGGTCGGGCCGCGCACTCATGCCGACGAGGCGGGCGGCGGCCGCCATTTCCGAGTCGGTGTCCAATTCGGGGTCGCCTCCACGGTCGATGCCGACCGCGGCCCGCAGCAGCCCTTCCTGGAGGTAGAAGCCGAGCAGCTTCCCCTCGTCCAGGTTTCCCCGGATCACGAAGTCGTCCCACTTCGTGGCGTGACCCGCGTACTCGAGCTTGTGGTCGTACTGGTCGGACCAGAAGGTGTGGACGTAGTCGTAGGCGTCGGTCGAGCCGAGCATCGACCTCGCCGCCGCTTGTCCCATCTTCTCGCCGTTGTTGTAGTGCTCGACCCGAACCCGCCCGAACAGCGGATGGAGGTGGTTCGCCACATCCCCGGCCCCGTAGAGATCGGGAGCACTGGCACGGCAGCGCTCGTCGACGAGCAGGCCGTTCTCCTGATCAACGGGCGACGTGAAGCTGGGCAGCACCGGCTCGATCCCGACGCCGACGACCGCGAAGTCGCATTCGATGCGGTCACCGTCCGCCGTCACGGCCGCTGCGACCCTGTCCTCGCCCTCGAATGCGGTGATCTTGCTCCCGGGCATCAGCTCCACTCCCTCGGCCCGGTGGAAGCCGCCGATCACGCCGCCGACCTGATCGCCGAGGACTCGCTTCAGCGGAACGGTCTCCGGGAAGAGCGAGGTCACGCGCACCCCGAGCTGCGTCAGGGACGCCACGACCTCGCAGCCGATGAACCCCATCCCGACGACCACCGCATGCCTGTCGGCCCCGATCTCGTCCTTGATCGCGTCGCACTCGGCAACGCTGCGGAGCTGGTGGATTCCGGGCAGGTCGATCCCCGGGATGTCGAGCCGCCGGTTCCGCCCCCCTGTGGCGATCAGAGCCTGCTGGTATTCGACCTCCTGGCCCGACTCCATGACGACTCTGTGGGCGGCGGGATCGACAGAAGCGACCAGCTCGGTCAGCCTCTCGACTTCGTTCTCCTCCCACCATTCCGCGGGTCTCACGTACCAGCCGTCGAGATCCTCCTCGGACCGGAGATAGGTCTTGGAGAGCGGAGGACGGCCGAAGGGAACTCCCGGCTCGGGGGAGATCAGGACGACCCGTCCCTGAAACCCCTCGTCGCGAAGTGTCGCCGCCGCGTTGCCGCCGGTGAGGCCGCCGCCGACGATCACGATCGGCTTGCCTTCGTCGGGCGCGGACGTCGGATGCATGCTTCTACTGCGTCCCGTCGGGGACGGGTCTTACGCCCCGAATTCCATAGCGCCGGAATCGTGATGACGGCCACGAGCTAGCCGACCGCCGAGGCGAGTAGCCCCGCGCCGATCGCCATCGCGAAGATCGCGAGCGTCGTCAGGACCGCCTTCGCCCAGCCCGCGCGGCGGTGGCGGGCCCACGCGATCACGACCAGGATCACAGCCGCCGAGGGGACGAACACCGCCACCCCGACCTCGATCCCGACCGCGAACCCCAGGCCCGGCAACAGCGCCGAGGTCAAGTAGCCGCCGCCCATCGCGGCGACCCTCCCGAGCCTGAGCTTGCGCGGGAGCTCGGACTGGTCGGACTGGTACTGCGCCCCGGCCATCGACACCGCGCTCGACCCGGCCCGGGCCGTCAGCGCCGTCAGAATGATGGCCGAAGAGGCGCTCGACCCGAGCAGCCCGATCACCAGGCCCGCGGCACCGTTGATGCCGTCGACCAGGCCGAACACGAACTGCTCCCGGAGGTCGCCGAAGCTCAACTCCAGCACAGCAGCGAGCGTAGAGCGCCGTCCGGTCATCCTCCTGGGGCTGGGGCTCTGACGAGAGTCGGCTATCTGCTGTGTCTCGACCGGCAGCGGGTCCAGGAAATGCGACGCTACGAGGGTGCCGGCTGACGACTTCGGTGTGATCGTGATCGGCGCTGGACCCGCGGGCGTCGTCGCTGCGCTGCGTGCGGCGCGACTCGGAGCTCGAACGGCTCTCGTCACGCGCGACGAACTCGGGGGAATGGCCGCCAACGACGGGCCGGTGCCTGTGCGGACCTTGGCCCACGCGGCGCGCCTGATGCGGGAGGCGCGGCAACTCGAGCAGTACGGGATCAGCGCCGGCGAGCCCACGCTCGACTATCGCCGTCTACTTGCGCGCGTTCGCGAGGTCACCGGCGTCGTGCGCGAGCACGCGCTCTTCCGTGACGAGTTCCAGCAGGCGGGCGTGACCCTCTATGAAAATGCCGGAGCGGTCCGCTTCGTCGCGCCGCATGTAATCGAGAGTGAAGCACGGAACCCGACTGCGAGCCGCGCAGATCATCGTGTGCACCGGAGGTGTCTCTCGGCAACTCCCCGTGCCCGGCTTCGAGCTGACCTCCACACACAGCGACGCCTGGCGCCTCGAATCGGTGCCCGACTCGCTGCTCGTGGTCGGCGCCGGTGCAACCGGAGTCCAGGTCGCCTCGATCTTCAACGCCTTCGGGTCGCGGGTCACCCTGTTCGAGGCGGCGCCCCGCATCCTCATGAGCGAGGACGAGGAGGTCGCCGAAGCGATGAGCACTGCATTGGAGGCCTCCGGCGTGCGCGTCCTCGAGCACGCCGGAACGATCGAGCGCTTCGAGCCGTCGTCCTCCGGAGTGCGACTCGTCCGCTCCGGGAGCGATGCACCGGCAGAAATCGACGCGACCGTGGCTGTGGTCGCGGTTGGCTGGGTCGCCGACACCGAACGCCTCGGCCTTGAGGTCGCGGGAGTTGAGACCGATCCCCGCGGCTACATCAAGGTGGACTCCCAGCTGCGTACGACGGCCCCGGGCATCTACGCCGCGGGAGACGTCACCGGGCACATCATGGTCGTGCACGAGGCCGCACGCGAGGCCTACCTCGCAGCGACCAATGCCACCGTGGGAAGCACCGAGGTACTCCCCCCGGAGGTCAGCCCTCTGGGCAGCTTCACCGATCCCGAATACGCCTCTGTCGGACTCACCGAGGCGGCCGCTCGCGAGACCCATGACGTCGTCGTGGGCGCTGAGGGCTTCGGCTCCATGCCGCGCCCGATCATCGACGGTCGCCCCACGGGGTTTTGCAAGCTCGTCGTCGACCGCGGGAACCACACGATCCTCGGCTGCCACATCGTGGGTGAGCGTGCGGTCGAACTCGCTCAGCTGGCGGCACTCGCCATGGCGTCCGGCACGATGGTCGAACACCTCGCGCTGGTTCCCTTCTCGTTCCCCACCTACGCCAACGGACTCGGACGCGCAGCGGTCAGAGCCGCGCGTCAACTCGACTCTCGCTCGAGCGGACCGGACGAGGGAATCGCATGGGGCGCCGGCGTCACCGCCGGCCTCGATGACTGAGGCGCTCACGGCCAGGAATGACTCCGTCGGAGTGGCGGGCCCCGGCTCTTCGGCCGGGGCCCTCGAACTCCGAGCCGCCGACTCAGAAAACGATCAGAGAGACCGTCTTGCCGTCGACGAGGGCTGCATCGCTGTTGTTCCAGACGTTCAGATTCACCTTGCCCTGAGCGTCGACCTTGCTGGCCGCCGTGACGACGTTCGCCGCTCCGCCGCCAACGTTTGCGCTCGACGAGATCGCGACACCCGAGTCAAGGCCGGCGAGGGTGAGCGTGTACCGCCCAGTGGCGATCCGGTGGATCGTCACCGCATCGGCGGCCTTGCTGGCGCAGTCGAACGCTCCGGGAATGGTTGCGTCCGGCGTCGCGTCCGACACGGTCGAGGTGTCAACCACGATCGAGGCCTTGAGCCAGCCGGTCTGACACTGGCCCGGAGCGGCCCCACCGAGCCTGGCGGCGTTCGCCGCGTTGGCTGCGTTCGTCGCGCTCGGCGCGACGGCGTCAGGCGCCAGTTTCGGAGTGGTGACGGCGCCGTCGGCGATCTTGTCGGTGGTCACCGCCGCATGACTGAGGTTCCGCGTCTTGACGCTGTTCGCCTTCATATTCACCGCCGCGTAGCCAAAGCCGCTCATCGCCGCGAACAGGGCGATTGAGGCCACGACCAGCGCGGGGCTGACTCGAAGGCGTCGTCGTCGTGAATCGGTCTTCGTGGTTCTCATCTGTGTGCTCCTTGGGTTGGGTGCGCAGCGTCTCTAGGGTCGGTGCGCGAGCCCGCGAACGCATCGGTGACTTCGCCAGTCGGCGTCGCCGGTCTATGCAGACCGCAGTTCGGCCTTACGATGGGTCGATGGCGACAGCCGACTCCGGCGCGCTGGTTGGCCGCGAGCAGGAGTGCGCCGCGATCGACCGCCTGCTGGAGGCTTCGGCGGCCGGAGAGAGCAGCTCCCTCGTTTTGCGCGGCGAGGCGGGAATCGGCAAGACGGCTCTGCTCGGCTATGCAGCCGAACGCGCCGGTGCGGGGCTGGTGCTCCGAACGGCGGGCGTTGAGGGGGAATCGGATCTCGGCTTTGGAGGTCTCTTCGGGCTGCTACGGCCAGTCGTGGACAAGCTCGGGGAGCTGCCCGAGACGCAGGCGGCCGCGCTCTCGGCGGCGCTCGGGCTTGCTCCTTCCCACGGAGCCGATCGCCTGCTCGTGTCGGCGGCGACGCTCAGCATGCTCGCCGCCGCCGCGGATGAGCGTCCGCTCCTCTGTCTGATCGACGACGCGCAGTTCCTGGACGCGGAGTCGGTCGAGGTCCTCGTTTTCAGCGCGCGCAGACTCGGGGCCGAGCCGGTGTCGCTGCTGTTCGCGGTCCGGGAAGGCGCTGGCCGAGGTTTCAACGCCCCGGACCTGCCCGAGCTGATGGTCGAGGGCGTGGGCACGGAAGCCGCCGTGCAGCTCCTGAAGGTGAGCGCTCCGGCGGCGGCCGATCCTGTGCGCGAGTGGTTGCTTGCCGAAGCGGCCGGAAACCCACTTGCGCTGCTGGAGCTGCCGAACGGGTTGTCCGCCTCACAGCTACTGGGCCGCGCCGCCCTACCCGAAGCGACGCCCCTGAGCGCGCGACTACGGACCGCCTTCCTGGGGCGTATCGACCAATTGCCCACCGAGACACGCAGCGCGTTGTTGATTGCGGCGCTCGACGACGCCGACGAGGTGGCCACGGTGGTTCGCGCGGCGGGCGAGGCGGGTTTACCCGCGAATGCGCTCGACCATGCCGAGCAGGCTGGTCTCCTCAGCGTGGTCGACGGCGGAATCGCGTTTCGCCACCCGCTGGTGCGTTCCGCGCTGCTCGAGTCGTCGACGCACAGCCAGCGGCGAAGCGCACACCTGGCGCTGGCTTCGGCGCTGAATGGCAGCGCCGACGCCGACCGTCGCGCGTGGCACCAGGCGCTGGCGACGCTGACGACGGACGAGGAGGTCGCCGGCGCGCTGGAGGCATCAGCGCGTCGGTATCAGGCGCGCGGCGGGCACGCCTCGGCTGCCACGGCGTTCCTTCGCTCGGCCGAATTGAGTGCCGATGACGGCCACCGAATCGGCCGTCTCGCCGCCGCCGCCGAGGCGGCGTGGGCCGCCGGGCAGCCCGAGCGTGCTCGAGAGACGATCGCTCGGGCACTACCGCTTGCGACAGGCGAGGTGCGGCCGAGGCTTCTGTATCTGCAGGGTGTTATCGAGGCGGGAACCGGTGACGCCCGCGGTGCCGTCCCCATCCTGGTCGAGGCGGCGGAAGCCAGCGAGGACGGGTCGCTCACTCTCGAGCTGTTGACCGAAGCATGCGAGGCCGCCATGTACGCCGGCGACTCCGCCCAGGCTGCCAACCTCGCCGCAAGCGCCGGCCGGATCGAACCGCGGAGCGAGACCGATCGGTTCAGAGTCGCCGCCCTCACCGGGATCGCAGCCGAGCTGGCCGGCGACAACCAACGAGCCGCGCCGCTTCTGCTGGAGGCAAGCCAGCGGGCGGTCGAGCTCCAGGATCCGTACGCGCTGATCTGGGCGGCACGCGCCGCAACGATCGGAAACATGCCGAGAGACGGCCTGCCCCACGCCGCGCGTGCAGTCGCGATTGCGCGGGAACGGGCGCTGCTCAGCGTCCTGCCAGTCGCGCTTGGGCACCAGGCGGCCGCCCTGGCCGACCATGGCCGCTTCAAGCTCGCCTACGCCGCCGCGGAGGAGGGGATCAGGCTCGCCAGCGACTTCGGACACCATTGGGGTGTCGGCCGGAACCTGGCCAACCTCGCGCTGCTCGACGCGATGCGGGGAGACGAGGCGCGGGGGCGCGACCACGCCGACGAGGCCATGAAGCACGCCGCGAACGGTGGCGCCGTGCTGATCGGCGAGTTCGCAATGTGGGCGCTCGGCTTGCTCGAGCTGACGCTGGGCAGACCCAGCGAGGCGACTGACCGCCTGCTGATCGTGAGCGACGGCGAGCGAGCGGAGTCGAATCCGCTCACCGGCCTCTGGTCGATCCCGGACCTGATCGAGGCGGCGGCACGCTCCGAGCGGCTTGAGGAGACCGTCGATCGGCTCGAGCGCTATGGGGAGTGGGTGGAGGATTCGCCAAGCCCGGCGCGCCTGTCCCTGCTGGCGCGCTGCCGTGCGGTTGTGAGCGAAGGAGAATGGCGCGGGCAATTCGAGGCATCGCTGCAGGCCGGCACGGGCCTCTCGCCATTCGAGCAGGCCCGCACCGAGCTGCTCTTCGGCGAGCGGCTGCGGCGCAATCGTGCGCGGCGTGAGGCACGGCCTCACCTGCGCCGGGCGGCCGACCTCTTCCGGCAGGTCGGCGCACCGCGTTGGGAGGAGCGCGCCGAAGTGGAGCTTCGGGCGACCGGGGAGACCGCGAGGAAGCGCGACCCCTCGACGCTTGACGAGCTCACCCCGCAGGAGCTCCAGATTGCCGGGCTGGTCGCCTCCGGGATGACCAATCGCCAGGTCGCCGAGCAGCTCTATCTGAGCCCGCGGACGATCGACTATCACCTGCGCAAGGTCTTCAGCAAGCTCGGTGTGGCCTCGCGGACCCAGCTGATGCAGATGGGCGTACCGGAGCCGGAGCCCGTCTGACGCTTACGCATACCGCGGTTCGGTTCTACGATGGATCGATGGCGACACCCGACTCCGCCGCACTGGTTGGCCGCGAGGAGGAGTGCGCCGCGATCGACCGCCTGCTGGAGGTCTCGGCCGGCGGAGAGAGCAGCTCGCTCGTCCTACGGGGCGAGCCCGGCATCGGCAAGACTGCTCTTCTGAGCTACGCCGCGGAGCGCAGCCGGGGGCGAACGGTGCTTCGGATCGCCGGTGTCGAGGCCGAATCGGATTTGGGTTTTGCGGGACTGGAAGGGCTCCTGCGGCCGATCATCGGAAAGCTCGATGAGTTGCCCCGGGCCCAGGCCGATGCGCTCTCGGCGGCTCTCGGATTCGCGCCATCGGGCGGCTCGGATCGGTTGCTCGTTTGCGCAGCGGCGCTGAGACTGCTTGCCGCGGCGGCCGACGATCAACCGGTCCTATGTCTGGTCGACGACGTGCAGTTCCTCGACGTCGCCTCGGTGGAAGCGCTCCTCTTCAGCGCGCGCAGACTCGGGGCCGAGCCGGTGGCGATGCTCTTCGTCGTGCGTGAGGGAGCAGGGCGTGAGATCGCAACGCCGGGACTGCCGGAGGTCGTGCTCGAGGGGGTCAATGCCGACGCCGCCGATCGGCTCCTCGAGGCAAGCGCTCCTACGGCAGCAGGACCCGTGCGCGAGTGGCTGCTCGCGCAAGCCGCCGGAAACCCTCTCGCTCTGCTCGAGTTGCCGAGTGGCCTGAGCGCACAGCAGCTCCAGGGTCGCGCCGCCCTCCCCGAGACGACCCCTTTGAGCTCCGGATTGCGGGCGGCCTTCGTGCAGCGCGTGGAGCGGCTGTCCGCCGAGACGCAGACCGCTCTGCTGATCGCCGCGCTCGACGACCGAGACGAGGTCGCAACCGTGATGCGGGCATCGGAGGAAGCAGGCCTGCCAGCCGATGCGTTGGATGCCGCCGAGCGCGACGGGCTCCTCCGGATCGCGGACGGCGCGGTCGAGTTTCGGCACCCGCTGGTGCGCTCCGCCCTGCTGGAGTCGTCGACCCACAGCCAGCGCCGGGCCGGGCACGCGGCCCTCGCAGCGGCGCTGAGCGCCGACCACCACACCGATCGCCGCGTTTGGCACCAGGCGCTCGCGAGCGTCAGCGCCGACGAAGAGGTCGCCGCCGCGCTCGAAGCCTCGGCGCGTCGATACGAATCGCGCGCGGGGCACGCTTCGGCCGCGACTGCGTTCGCCCGCGCGGCGGAGCTTTCGGGCAGCGATGACAGCCGGATGCGCAGGCTCGCGGCTGCTGCTCACGCGGCCTGGGCGGCCGGCGAGCCGGATCAGGCCCGGGCCTTGATCGCGAGGGTTCTCCCGCTCGCGCCGGATGGGCTCCGCGCCGAGCTCCTCTATCTGCGCGGCGTGATCGAGGCCAGAACGGGCGATCTTCGCGGCGCCTTCGCCGTGCTGGTCGAGGCGGCCGAGACCAGCGACAGCCCCTCGTTCCAGCTCGACGCCTTGAGCGAGGCGCATGAGGCGGCGGTCTTCGCTGGAGAATCCGCACTGAGCGTTGACATCGGCGCCCGCGCCAGCGCGATCGAGCCAAACGACGAGCTCGACCGCTTCCGCATCGCCACGCTGACCGGGATGGCGGCGGAGCTGGCCGGCGACCATGAACGAGCCGAAAGGCTCGTGCGGGAGGCGGTTCAGCGCGGCGAGCAGCTCGAGGATCCGGGCGCTCTGGTCACGGCGTCGCTTCTGGCGACCATGGGTCTCACCGGGGGCAACTTCGCAGACGGTCTTCCGCACTCGAGTCGTGCGGTGGCCATTGCGCGAGAGCGCGGACTCCTCAGCATGCTCCCGCTGGCGCTCTGGGCGCAGGCGAACGCGCTGGTCGGGCTCGGGCGCTTCAACCTCGCGCGATCCGCCGCGGAGGAGGGAATCAGGCTCGCGAGCGACTTCGGACACCGCTCGGGCGCGGGTTGGAACCTGACCGTGACCGCGTTACTCGACTCGCTGCGAGGGGACGAGTCGGCGGCCCGCAGCCATCTCGACGAGGCAGTCCAGCTGGCCGCGATCGGGGGCGGGACCCTGATCCTTGCCCACGCCGAATGGATGCTCGGGATGCTTGATCTCACGCTGGGAAGGCCTGACGAGGCGACCGACCGCCTTCTGCCTCTATCGGCAATTGAGCGGCCCGAATTCAACCCACTGATCGGGCTTTGGTCGATCTCGGATCTGATCGAGGCGGCTGCGCGGTCCGGGCGGCTCGACGAGACGGCGGAGCCATTCGACCGTTACAAGAGCTGGGTGCGGTACTCGCCCTCCGCGCTCCGCCGGTCCGTGCTGGCGCGCTGCCGGGCGCTGGTGGGGGATGGGGACGTGCGCGAGCAATTCGAGGAGGCGCTGGCGCCGGACGGGTTCGTCTCGCCATTCCTGATGGCGCGCACCGAGCTCCTCTACGGCGAGTGGCTCCGGCGCCAGCGCCAGCGGCGTGAGGCACGCCCGCACCTGCGAAGGGCGGCCGATCTCTTCCGCCAGGTCGGCACGGCCCCGTGGGAGGAGCGCGCCGAAGCGGAGCTCCGTGCGACAGGGGAGAAGGCCAGGGAGCGGGACCCCTCGACGCTCGACCAGCTCACGCCTCAGGAGCTGCAGATCGCCGGCTTGGTCGCCTCCGGGATGACCAACCGCGAGGTCGCCGCCCAGCTCTACTTGAGCCCTCGCACCATCGACTACCACCTGCGAAAGGTCTTCAGCAAGCTCGGCGTCGCCTCGCGGACGGAGCTGGTGCAGATGGATGTGCCGGAGCAGGAGCCGTCCGACAAAGCGGCGGTGGTGGGCTAGGCGGGCCCATCTCTTAGGCGCCGGGCGCCGACCGGCGACTCCGACTGGCGAAGTCACTGATGCGTTCCCGCCCTTGCGGGCGGATCCTGATCGCCGTAATCCACGCCATCGCGAGAACGCAAGCGCGAGGAGGGAAGCCTCATGTCCACCAAGCAAGGAACCGCATCCCCACGCAAGTCGCTTCTGATGGCGATGGTCGCGGCCGCGATCGTCACGATCGCCCTCGCGGTCGCCGGTTGCGGCGGATACGGCGGAAGTGCGTCGCCCCCCGCGGCCAGCCAGGCGCAGGCGTTCGGCTGGCTTCGCCCCTCGCCGCTGCCGGGCGGCTGGCAGCAGAGCCGGCTGCCGGACGGCGCGGCAAGCCTTGCCTATCCGGCCGGCTGGCGCGCGATCAGGTCTGACCCCGGCACTGTGACGGCCGCCCTCCGGGCTGGGGATGGAGAGATCCGCGGGTATCTCAACGCGACGCCACAGCAGGGGGAGGAGACGTTGGCGGCGTGGAGCACCTTCCGGGTCGAGCACAACCGCGACGAGGGGGACGTGAACGTGGAGCCCGTCGCTTCCGCGACGAGCCTTCGATTCCGGCACGCGCACGGCTCCTGCGTGATCGACACCTACACCTCGTCTAGCGGGCACCCCTACCGCGAGATCGCCTGCATCGTCGCTGGGCGGAGCGCCACGACGGTGATCGTCGGCGCGGCGCCGCCCGAGCAGTGGCAGGGGCAGGGACCCGCGATCGAGCACGCCATATCGAGCTTCCTCACATGAATCCCATCAAGCAAGGAAAGGAGTTCCGATGCTCTCATCTATCAAGACCCGAATCGGAGCGGCCCTGGCGGTCCTCGGAATCGCCGCAGCCGCGGCCGTGCCGGCCGCAATCGCCGGACACCACCATCACCACCACGGCATCCCGCAGCACAACGGCGGCGACCACGATGCCGACAACAACGGCGGCCCGAGCGACGGGGACGGTCGCATCTAGCCGGCCGGCGCCGGCACTAGTCGCCGCGCTCGCGCCTGCGAGCGCGGCGGCAGGGCCGACTTCGAGCAGATCGAGACCTTTCCCGGTGACTGGCGATCTCGACTGGCGAAGTCACCGATGCGTTGTGACGCCTGTGCGCGGATGCTGACTGCCATGCGAACAGACGCACCAGACGCGACATTCACCAACGGACGCTACGAGCTTCCGCGCGCCGCCCGAGGCGTGCTGGTACTCGCCGATCCGCCCGAGGCCGGCTGGCTGCTCGAGCCGCCCGCCAACGAACCGACCGCGGCCGAGTGCAAGCCGCACACAACGGCGCTCGCCCTGATCGATTGCCAGGACTGACTGATGCGACGCGCAGAGGAAATCCTGGAGGTCGCCGAGATCCTCGACGAGGCCGCCGACAAGCTCGCGACGGTCCTCGAGCGGTCAGGCGCCGACAAGCTGCACCCGCCGGAGACCCTCCGCGAGATGGCCCGCTACGAGCTGGAGCTGGCCGCTGTCGATGTCGCATCGCTGACCTTCGGCACGAAGATCCAAGGGAGCGGGAGATGAGCCTCCCCGACGGTTCCGTGACGCAGCAGCAGATCGAAGGCCTGCAGCGGGCAGACTCGGACTTCTTCCAGGCGCTGCTGGCCGGCGACATCCCGGCTCTCGAGTCTTTGCTGGCCGAGGACTTCCTGATCGTCGATGTCGCGAGCGGCTCCGTGCACCGCCGCGGAGCGTTCCTCCTGGCCATCGCAGGCGGCGCCGTGATCTTCCAGGAGATCAAGACGTTCCCGGAAGAGTCGGTGACCCGCCTGACCGGCCCCGAAACCGGCATCGTCGTCGGCCGTACCGCGATCTCCTTTTGCGGCGGAGCCGGATCCGCCACTGAGCTCGCCAGCCGCTACACCCACGTCTTTCAGGCCGACGGCGGGAACTGGCGCCTGGTCTCTGCGCAGGGAACTCCGATCAGCGGCACCTCGAGCTCATGATCGGCTCGCGCTCACCCGTGCCCCTGCTGCTCGCCGCGGTCCTCCTTCTCGGCCTGGCCTTCGCCCCGCGTGCTGCTGCCTCCATCTACTGGGCCAACGACAAGGGCACCACGATCGGGACCGCCAACATCGACGGGACCGGGGTCAACCAGAACTTCATCACCGCCGGGCCCAACCCCTGCGGGGTGGCGGCCGACGGAGCGCACCTCTACTGGGGCGACAGCGGAGACGGGACGATCGGCCGCTCCAACCTCGACGGCGCCGGCGTGAACCCCGGCTTCATCGGCGCGGGAAACAATCCCTGCGGGGTCGCGGTCGACGGCGCGCACGTCTTCTGGGCCAACCTCATCGACGGGACGATCGGCCGCGCCAACCTCGACGGCTCGGGGGTCAACCAGGGCCTCGTCGTCGGCGGCAGCTTCCCCTGCGGAGTGGCGGTCGACGGAGCGCATCTCTACTGGGCCAACCAGACGGGCGACACGATCGGTCGCGCCAACCTCGACGGCTCGGGGGTGAACCAGAGCTTCATCGCCGGCGCCCACGTCCCCTGCGGGGTGGCGGTCGACGGCGCGCACATCTACTGGGCCAACGGTGACGACGGGACGATCGGTCGCGCCAATCTCGATGGCTCGCGCGCCGACCAGGGCTTCATCACCGGCGGGAACCGCCCATGCGGCGTGGCGGTGGACGGCGGGCACATCTACTGGGCGAACGGCGACGACGGGACGATCGGCCGCGCCAACCTCGATGGGACGGGCGCCAATCAGGGCTTCATCAGCGGCGCCACGGCCCCGTGTGGAGTCGCGGTCGACGTGCCTCCGCCAGCCGCCTCCCCGGCGCCACCCTCGAACGTGTTCACGCTAGGCAAGCCGAAGCTGAACCAGCGGCGGGGCACGGCACAGCTGCCCGTGACCGTCCCCGCACCCGGCGAGCTGGCCCTGTCCGGCGACGGACTCGCGGCTGCGAAGGCCGTTCGGGTGACGGCCGGCCGCGCCCAAACCGCGGTGCTGCTGGTGATCCGAGCGAGAGGGGCAAAGCTGAGGAAGCTCATTCGGACCGGGAGGGTCGCCGTCAAGCCAACGATCACCTACACCCCCGACGGTGGCGTGTTGAACACCCGGTCCACAAAGATCGCATTGATCAGGCGTTAGGCAGCACGGCAAGATGGCGGCGACCATGACTGCCGTGAGTGACGGAGAGCTGTATGAGATCGGCGCCGCCACCCTGCTGGCCTCATGGGAGGAGTACGCGCGCGGCTCGGCCGGAGCCTCACTGAGGCGACTGAGCGGAGTCACCGCCGGGGTGTTCCCCAGCGGACCCGAGCGCGCGGTCTACAACAACGCCTTGATCGATCGCGACCTCCGCCCAACCGAGCGCGCCGTGGCCGTCGCCGCCGCGGAGGATTCCTACCGCTCCGCCGGCGTCGGCCGCTACGCCGTGTGGGTCCACGAGAGTGACGACGGAATGCAGATGGAGATGCGCCGCCGCGGATATACCGTCCAGGAGACCACCCGGGCGATGGGCATGTCGCTGGATCACGCCTCCCTCCCTCTCCCGGAGGTCGATCTTCGGCCCTTGGATTGGCCCGCGTACTGTGAATACCTGCGAATCGCCGGCGTTCCCGCCGGCCTGCTCACTGGCGCCGACCCGAGAGCATTCCATGTCCTCGCTGCGCGGCTCGGGGGAGAACACGTCGCGACTGCGATCGCCTTCGACCACGACGGTGACTGCGGCATCTTCAACATGTCGACTCTCGAGACGGCACGTCGGCGAGGGCTTGGCACCGCACTTACCGCACGTCACCTCCACGACGCCGTCGAACGGGGCTGCTCGACCGCAAGCCTGCAATCGACTCCGATCGCCGAGCGGATCTACACGGCGGCGGGCTTCCGCGATCTGGGACGGATCCTCGAGTACGTGCCTTAGGGGTTTGCCGGCGGCTCTGGTCGTAGAGGGTCGTCCGCCGGCGGATCAAGAGTGCCGCTTTGCATGGAAAGCAGTACTCCGCCGAGAGATACTGCGTGGGCGATGTCGGAGGAGAACGTGGAGATAGTGCGCCGTTCCTATGACGCGTACCTACGCGGCGACATGGAATCTGCTCTTGCAGTTTGCGACCCGGAGATCGAGATCTACGACCACGACATACCGGACTCCGGTGAGTACCGGGGGTTGGAAGGACTGGCTCGTTGGCAGGCCGATTGGGAGAGCAGTTGGGAGAGCTGGCGTTGGGATCCGGAGGAGTTCATTGAGGCTGGTGAGCGCGTCGTCGCGGTTCTCCGCGTTCATGCCAGGGGACGCCAGAGTGGCGTCGATGTGGAACGTGTCGACGCTGCGGTGTGGACGCTGCGAGACGGCAAATGCGTGCGCCTCGACTATTACGGCAGCAGAGAGCAGGCCCTCGAAGCCGCCGGGTTGTCGGAGTAGCTGCTTTGGACGAGAAGCTGGCGATCATCCCTTGACAAGGGGTAGATCCAGCGTGAGGCTCCACCTATGGGACTCACCCGCCTAGACATCTACCGAATCGCGGTGCTGGTGCTTGCGATCGCATTGATAGTGGTATGGGCGACCGGTCTACCGCTCGGACTGCGGTTTGTCGTCGCAGCCCTACTGATCGCGGCAGTCGCCGGGACCATCTATGAGCGAAAGAGGGGGAAAGACTTGCCCCCTCTGAAGGGATAATCGCCGAGAACTGGCGCGCCCGCCTCGGCCGGCGGTGGCGCCGGCCGATCGGTACTTGGCGACACCATCCGCTGTGGACGAAAAGCAGCACCCGTCCGCGAGATACTGCGTGGGCGATGTCGGAGGAGAACGTCGAGACGGTACAACGCGCCTTCGCCGCGTACAACAATCGTGACGTCGAAGGGGCGTTGGAGGAGTGGGCCCCCGACGCCGTTTGGGACTGGTCCAACGGCCGCGCATTCGATGCGCGCGTCTATCGGGGACACGACGAAATCCGGGCGTTCTGGCAAGAGCGCCTCGCGGCATTCGAGGAAATGCGGTTTGAGCTCGTTGACCTGGTCGAGGTCGAGGACGGCCGGGTGATCGTGGAGAACGTCGCACACATGCGGGGTCGGGACGGCATCCACCTAGAGGTGCGAAGCGCGTGGCTGATCGCGTTCCGCGACGGGAAGCAGACCTCGCTCACGATGTACCAGACGAAGGAGGAAGCCTTCGAAGCCGCCGGGCTGTCGGAGTAGTGCTTTGGACGAGGCGCCGCATGGAAAGCGGCGGTTTCGCCGGAGCCGAAAAGCAGCGGTTAGCTAGGGAACGGGGGCGGGGGTTTGGTCGTTCATCGGCTTCCTCGTTGAGTCGTGGCAGGGAACCGGGTGTCGAATATGACCGCAGGTGCGGCCCGGTGTAACCGGGGCATCACTTGAACTCGATCTCCCTGATCACCTTGGCCGGGACACCGGCCGCGATCACTCCCCTGGGGAGGTCCTTCGTGACCACGGAATTCGCGCCGATTACGCACCGGTCCCCGATCTGGACGCCGCCGGTGACGACGCAGTCGACCCCGAACCAGCAATTGGAGCCGATCCGCACGGGGCCCTGCGGCTCGAAGCCCTGCCAGGTGATCGGCTTGGTCGGGTCGTCGTAGCGGTGATTCGAATCTCCGACGAAGCAGTTGTTGGCGAACATCACGTGGTCGCCGATCTCGATGAGCTCGAGGGCCGCGAGCATGGTGTTCTTGTTCAGGAAGCAGCCCTCTCCGATCCTGATCCGCGCGTCGTCCGAGAGGGTCAGCCAGCAGCCCGGCTCCAGAAGGGTGCCCTCGCCGATCTCCAGCCTTCCCGAATCGAGCGCCTCAAGGACCTCGCCCTCGATCGGATAGCGGATGAAGAACCCACCCTGGGCCGCGTGACGGTTGAGGCGCAGGCGGCGCCGCTGGCGGTGGTTGCGCTCATACCAGCGCTGCTTCACCCACCAGGTGCGCCATTGGCCCAACGACGTCACGCCAAGAGCTTCGCAGACGCCGGGGTCAGGTATATCGTGAGAGGCTCTACGATGCCCCCGGAGTAAGGCTGGTCGGCCACTCAATGACCCCCGCCTCTACTGTCCTCGACGAGTCCCTTCCTTCCGCAGGCCGAGTCCACGTCATCGGCGCGGGGCCCGTTGGCCTCATGTTGACGGCGTTGCTGCAGTCGATCGAGGGCCTTCCGCTGAGCCTCTACGAGAAGCGACGCGAGTACACGCGCACCCGAATGGTCCAACTCGCGCCTTATCTCGTGGCGGATTCAGTCGAGAGCTACAGCGCCGACTACATTGACGGAGACACGGTCGCCGCAGTCTTCGATCCGGAAGAGCTCGACGAGGGCCTCGCGTTCCGACGGTCCGTCTCCCGCGAGCTGATGGCAAATCTTCGCGAGTGGGCACAGGGGTTCTGTCCGCTCAACGCCATCGAGCACACGCTCAGCGATTTGATCGACTCGAACGGGTCGAGCGCAGTGCAACGCACTGAGGCCGACGTAACCGCGCAGGACGCGATCGCGATGCTCGAGCCGGGTGACCTCCTGGTCGACTGCACGGGCAGCGGGTCGCTGCTACGAGATCACCTGGCACCGGGCTCCAGCGACGAGGCCTTGGTTGGAGGCGCGAACACGCTGAACATCTCGCTCGAACACGCGCTGGTGATCACCTTCCTGTACGGCCAGACCTACGACTGCAACGAGTACTGCAAGTACTACAAGAACGCCGAAAACCCTCACTACAAGTTCATTCCGTTCGTCCACCGCACCTACTACGACGGCAGCGTCACCCACGTGACAGGAATCGTCCACATCACCGCTGACGAGTACGAGGCGATGCCGTCACATTTCGATGGCAACTGGCTTCGCAGCAATTTTCCCGCGGTCGCGGAGTCGATGGACAACTTCATCGACAAGATCAAGCAGGAAACCAATGGCGAGCTGGTCGGCGACCTGGCGATAGTCCGGATCCCGCTCAACGTGTATCGAGCGCGTAACGCGACCAACCGCGAATGGCGCAAGACGGGCCCCGATGATCACCCCTTCTCCAGCTCGCCCGTGTTCCTGGCCGGCGATTCGGCAATCGGTTCTCCGTATTTCCAGTCGATCTCGCTCGGTTTCGAGTGCGCGATGTTCTTGGCGGGACTGATCGCTCAGCGTGAAGACCTGACGCTCAGCGAGATGCTCGACCGCTATGAGCTCCACATCTACAAGCAGTGGCTTCGCGTCTACACGCGCAGCAAGATGATCTTTCACAACAAGGATCTGCTCGAGACAATCGACGACCGATTTGCGCTCCTCGACAAGCTGCCCATCTACTGATCTCCCAGGGGTGCACGATGCTCGCTGCGAGTCTGCCCCAGATTCGAATCCTGTCGGGCGCGTTCAGAATCGCCGCTTCTTCCAAGCCGCCATGACTTCCCCCTAGCCACCGCCGGGCTGCAGGAGTAGGCGACAGCTGCTTTGGACGAGAAGCGGCACTTCGCATGGAAGCGCTGTGTCTTGGTGCGAGCGTCAAACACGCTAGGCAAGAACGGCCACCTATGATGCCGCCTTGTGGAGGCGACCAAACTCCTCGGGTTCGAAGGTTCGTCGATGAGAGAGCTTGTCGCTCAGATAGACGCCGCGCGAACCAAAGACACCGTAGGGGGGGTCCTCCAGATGTCACACGCGGTGGCTTCCGATTCAGAGTCCCGAACCGGCTGGCGCTATTCCGCGCTCCTGTTGGTCCGTGTATCCACTCCAGGAACTGAACGGGCTCCGGTTGATGGTCCATCCGCTCCATCTTCGGGCTGAGGATCCCTCCTCACCTAGACCCTCCAAGTTGCGCTTTGGACGAGAAGCGGCTATCTGCTTTGCATGGAAAGCGAAACCTTTGCGCGAGATACTGCGCGGGCGATGCCTGACCGAGAGCAGGAGATGATCGATGTCGTGCGGCGTGGCTATGAAGCCTTCAATCGCGGCGACTTCGACGCCGCGGTGGAGCGGGTCCATCCCGAGATTGAGTTCTTCCCCGCGGGGGATCAAGCGCCGCTGAGAGGCGTGGACGCGCTTCGAGCATGGATGGAGCCCGACGCCTTCGAGTCGCAACAGCTTCAGCCACGCGAGTTCCGGGTCCAGGGCAACAACGTTCTGGTCCGCTCGTATGCCCGCGCCCGTGGAGCGGGGAGCGGGATCGAGATGGATCTCGAGTTCTGGGTCCTCTGGACGTTTGACGACGACGGCATCTTTACGCGAGTGGAGAACTTCCTCCCCCACCAGGACGCAAAGGCCCTCGAAGCCGCCGGGCTGTCGGAGTAGGGCGATACCTGGGCTATCGCCCTTTTTCAGTCATGAGGATTGCCTCCACGCCCGGACTAAAAGACAGCAACGATCAAGCCGACCACAGCGATGGCGGTCGCAAACAAGGCAACCGCCAGCGAGACGGTTGCGAATCTGGGCGCCTCCCAGTCTGGGGCATAGCCCGCTACCCAGCCCTCCACTTTCGTGGCCACCTGACTGGCCGCTGACTTCTTGTCCGCGGCGGCCTCGACCTCGTCCTCCAGATAGGGGTCGACCTCGTCCTCCCCATAGGGGTCGAACGGTCGAGTGGACGCCTGGCCTCGCGCCGGTTCTGCTGCACCCGTTCCATTGCCTGATACGGACCTGAACTCCCTCCTATTTGCAGAGGCGATTCGCTCCGGCAATAGGTCGATTGTGGCCACAATCCGCAGGAGCATCTCGTCCACGCGCTCCAGCTCTTTCAGCAGCAAATCGTCCGTGCGCTCCAGCTCTTGCAGCAGAATCTCGTCCGCCTGCTGGTCAGGAGATTGAACGATGGCCATGCGACCACTTACGCTGCTTGCGGTCGTTCACCTGCATGGCGAAACCGCAGTTGCTTCACCACCAACTCGACTACGGAACAGCCGGCGCCGTCTTCAAGCTCCCCACCTGGGCAATCAGCTTCTTGACAAGGAAACGGAAGGGCGGCGCCGGGAACGCACCAGCCCTTCAGAAAGCCCGCGCAGCTCGAGAACTAGCTGTCGTGTGCGACGTTGACCGGAGTGGGCTTCTTCGACATCCCGCACGGTCAAACCGGGGTCGCGCCGAACGCCATAGAGCTCCACCCGGTATTGAAGTTCTCGGCGGCGATCTGTTAACGACACTGGTGCTTTGCATGGAAAGCAGTACTCCGCCGCGAGATACTGCGTGGGCGATGTCGGAGGAGAACGTCGAAGATTTCGTTCGCACGGGATACGCCAGGTTCAACCGGGCCGAACGAGATCCCGTTGACGAGCAAGAACTCGCCTCGCTGGATGTCTGGCATCCGGACGGCGTGTACGTGAACTCCGCCAGCGACCCTGATCCCGGCATCCACCGGGGCATCGAGGCGGTGAGGCAGCAGATATGGCGATGGGTCGAGGCCTATCCCGACCTGCAGGTGGAGCCGCTTGAGATCCAGACCAACGGCAATCGGGCGTTCGTCTGGGTTCGCTTCTCGGGCCACGGTGCAGAAAGCGGGGTTCCAATCGACATGGAGCTGGCTCACGTCAACACCTTCGAGGGCGGCAAACTCCGCCGTATCGAGGAATATTCGGACCGCGCCGATGGTCTCGAAGCCGCCGGGCTGTCGGAGTAGGCGATGTCGCAGGAGAACGTCGAGAAGATCAAGGCGCTGCTCGAACCGTTTGATGATGCGGAAATCACCGGCATCGATTGGGAAGGCGAAGCGATCCGCGAGATCTTGGAGCGCGACTACTCGCCCGACATCGAGCTGAGGACGCTGGAGTCGGGTATTGGGTCCGGTCCAAGCAGCTTTTACAAGGGCTGGGACGGTCTGATCCGATACTTCAGGGAATGGTTCGAGCCGTTCAGCGAATACCGCATGAAGTGGCTCGATTACGTCGAGGCCGGCGAGCGCGTCCTGGTCCCCATGAAGGCGTCGGGCGTTGGAAGCGCGAGCGGGCTGCGGGTCGAGATGGAACTCGTCCTCTCCTTCGAGCTTCAGGATGGCCGGATCACGAGGCTTGATCAGTACGACACCCTCGAACAGGCCCTCGAAGCCGCCGGGCTGCGGGAGTAGGCGATGTCGCAGGAGAACGTGGACGCCTCGCTGGCCCCCGCGGGCGAGTTCCCCGCACTCGACGACATCTGTTACATGAACACCGCCTCGATCGGTCTGATGTCGCGGAGCGCCCTGGCCGAGGAGGAGAAGTTCCAGAGCCAGCTCGGCCTATATGGCACCACCTGGTTCGATGAGCCGACCGAGGTGGGCGTCCTCCAGCAGGCGCGCCGCGAGGGCGCCGCGCTGCTCGGCGCACCGGCCGAACAGGTCGCGGTGACGACAAGCGTCACTGAGGCGCTCTCGCAGATCGCCTGGTCGCTGCGTCCAGAGAGCGGCAGCAATGTGGTCTCAATCGACCTCGAGTTCCCCACCGTCACCTATCCCTGGATGAGGGTCGCGCGAGACACCGGGGCGGAGGTCCGCCTGGTCCCAGCGGCTGGGGACCTGGCCAAGCTCTCGTTCGAGGGGCTCGCTGAGGCCGTCGACCAGCGAACCGCAGCAATCAGCGTCAGCCACGTCCAGTACTCGACCGGCTTTCGCTACCAGCTCGAGGAGCTCTCGGAGTTGGCCGAGACCAACGGCGCCCTGCTGGTCGTCGACGCCTCGCAGTCGCTGGGGGCGGTTCCGATTGATCTCTCCAGCGTGAGAATCGACGCCCTGCTCTGCGCGGGCTACAAGTGGCTCTGCGGGCCTTTCGGCGCGGCGCTCTGCTACGTCGGCGAGCGGCTGCTCGAGCGGCTCGATCCTCACTTCGTCGGATGGAAGAGTGCGGTCGACCCCTGGTCGCTGCACGCCTCTTCGCTCAGGCTGGCCTCGTCGGTGGTCGAGCGACTCGAGTACGCGACCATGTCCTACTCCGCCGGCGTTGCGCTGGCGGCCGCGATCAGGCAGATCTCGGTGATCGGCGTCGATCGGATCCTCGAGCACAACCTGAAACTGGCTTCGACGCTCATCGAGGGGCTCGAACACCTGGGAGCCGAGGTGATTACGCCCCGCGAGGACGAGCGGCGAAGTGGCATCGTCACCGCACGCTTCCCCGAGCGCGACGGCGAGCAGGTGGCGGCATGGATGAATCAATCGGGAGTGATCGTCTCCCCGCGCTTCGGTTCGACGAGATTCTCGATTCACTTCTTTAACGGTTCGGACGATGTCTCGTTCGCTCTCGACACGCTCGAACGCGTGCTCGCCACGGGCGGGCCGGTGGCGAGGGACCGCCACACCGAGTGAAGGCGAGCGCCGACTCGGTTCGCCTGCTGCGCCGGACCCTCTAGCGACGAGCTAGCGGCTGAAAGCGTCCTTGGACAGAGCGAGGAGGGAGGGGGTGGGTCCCCCCTGCGTCCTCGAGCTGGGGACACCCGGACCCGTATTCCGCGTGTCCAGTCGATTGAGGTAGGGAAAAACAAAAACCCCCACGCCTTTGTGTCGGTTGATCTCGATGTCGATCAACCGCTCGTCCGAGCTTGACCCCGAACCCGGAACCCGAAGCCGAAACCAAGCAGGGCCATGGGGGGCGGGGGAGACCGTGCGCGAAGGCACACGTCCCGTATCTCTTAATACCCCGCTGGCTGACATTGCAGATTTGAAACGCGCGTCTGAATAGCTGCTTTTCGTCCAAAGCGGCTATTCCACTTTGCATGGGTAGCGGCGCTCATTGGATCGCCCTTACCGCGCAAGCGCGACCTGACGGAGATCCGTAACGTCTGCGGTCGTCAGCAGCAGGACTCAGATCGCACAGAAAGAGGAGGAGGCACGATGGCGACGAGCGTTCGCGACGCGATGACCGAGGAGCCCCACTCGATCGACGCCTCGGCGTCGATCGTCGAGGCCGCGCGACTGATGCGCGACGAGAACATCGGGTCGCTGCCGATAACCGACGACGGGAAGCTTGCCGGGATGATCACCGACCGAGACATCACGACGACAGTGGTCGCTGATGGGGCAGACCCCAAGGCGACGTCGGTCGGAGACATCGGCCGTCAGGATCCCATCAGCGTTGAGCCCGACAAGGACCTTGAGGAGGCGCTCGAGCTCATGGCACGCCACCAGGTTCGGCGGCTGCCCGTGGTCGAGAACGGCGAACTCGCCGGCATCGTTACCCAAGCCGACATCGCCCTCGGCGAGAACGAGGAGATGACCGGTGAGCTAGTGGAGGCGATCTCCAAACCCACGGAGGGAGAGCGCCAGTAGCTCGGCCCTGGCACTCGGTTCAGAACGCGTTCGCGGCCGACTCCACTTCCGGAGGCGATCCGCGATTGAGCCGGGCGGCCCTGCTCCTACACGGCGCGGGCAGCGTTCGCCGCGGCCACTATCCGCTCATGCGTCTCCTCCGGTAGCCGCTTTTCGTCCAAAGCGGCGGTCTCCAACTACTCCGACAAGCCGGCGGCTTCCAAGGCTTCCTTCCGTTCCCGATACAACCGAAGTCTCGTGATTTTCTGATCGGACACAGCGACGAGCCAAGCCGAGCGAAAATCGACCTCGATCCCGCTGGCCCTCCCTTTGCCAAGCGAGCGGACAAAGACCACCACGAGGCTGCCGGAATCGAAGAGGTCCTCGATCTCCACCTCAAAGCGATCCCAGGCCTCGGCGATATCACGGCGAAACCGCATGAGGCCGTCGATCCCGGTGTAGATATCCGGGTTCAGGATGCGGCCGGACGCATCGAGCTCCGCGTCAGGCGAGAAGAGCTGCAAGGCCGTCTCTTCATCCTGTTGGTTCCAGGCGTCTAATGCCCTCCGCACGAGCTCGACGTTCTCCTCCGACATCCCTCGCGCAGTATGTCGCGGGCGGCCGCTGCTTTCCATGCAAAGCGGACAGCTGCTTCTCGTCCAAAGCGGCTACGCCGCTATTGACCCTCGCTCAGAACGAGAACTGTCTCCGGGTTGACCCCGTCGTTCTTCATGGCATCCGCTGCGGCGTCGCTCTTCATGAGCTCCTGGAACGCCTCCATGTCCGGGATCTCAGCGATGAGCGCGGTCTTGTTGGATCCATTTGGATCCGAGAAGGTCCGAACAGTGACGCCAATTGGCCCGAATACCTCTTCACGCTTCGGCGAGCTCAACCACTGGTCGACATCGTCCACTTCATGGGTGATCACGTACGTAGCCATCGATCGTCCTTTCGTCGTTCGTCGCCCCCCCGGATGCGGGGTCCCCTGCCCCCCTCACGCTGTGGGCGACCCTATACCCATGGCCGAGGAGGGTGTCAACTGCGTCGGGGGGCGCCTTCATGCGGTAGCTGCTTTTCGTCCAAGGCAGCGTTCGCCCGTCCCGTCCCCGCGCCATATGATTCAGACCGAAGGGAGAAGAAGCGATGCAGGAGGTGGGCCATGACGGGGAAGGTTCGGGCCAATCTGACCTACGCGAACGTGATGGCGACGGTTGCCGTCTTCCTGGCGCTCGGTGGCGGCGCAATCGCCGCGACTCATCTGGGAAAGAACGTAATCGGCACGAAGCAGATCAAGAACAACGCTGTGAATGGGGCGAAGATCCAGGCCAACGCGGTGAATGGAGCGAAAGTCCAGGACCAGTCGCTGACCGCGGCCGATATCAGCCCTTCCAGCTTGAACTTCGCGTCCGCGGGTCTCTTCGGGAGCCCCGGCGGCAGCTTTAGTCAGGGCGTGGTTAACGTCAGTTGTGTGCTTGGCGAACTCAGCCTTATCGCCGGCAACACCTACCCCAACACCATGCTTCCAGCCGACGGCCGGCTGCTGGATATCAGCTCGAATGCCCTCCTGTTCGGCCTGTTGGGCACGACGTACGGTGGCAATGGCACCAACAACTTTGCGCTGCCTGACCTCCAGGGCGCGGAGCCGAAGGGCGCGGGCCCGCACGGTGCCCGCTACGTGATCTGCGTCAACGGAACCTTCCCGTAAGGCATGGTCAGGGCTTTCGAAACTTCGGTTTCCATCCACGAGACCGTTGACGATGTGCCGAAGCGCCATCCCCGGCAGGGGTGGCAGCTGCCTCCTGAATCGTCAGCTCAACCCGCTGCTTTCCATGCAAAGCAGTAGTTGAGCCGCCGCCATCCGTAAGCCTTCGACGGCGACTAGCTGGCGTTACTCCGGGCCTTTGTCACGCGCCTAGGAGCTATCGCGGCGCAGGACCAGCCCTTCTTGCGGGCCGACTGCCGGTGACCCTACCCCAGATTGTTCAACCCCCTAAACGCGCGAGTCAGACGAGAACTCGACGTAGCTGCCTTCGCCGTCGAGTGCTTCCTTCACGCGCCTGATCGCGTCTGAAGAGTCGCGGGCTTCCAGGGAGACGATGTACGTCTGACGTTGAGGACCCCAGTCAGCGCAGGGGTGGCGTTCAACGACCGATGCGCCGGCCGCTGACAAAGCGCCCCGCGTTCGGCGGGTTAGGGCCGGGCCGACGAAGCGGACTGAATGAGAACCCGTGAACTCCACGGGGACCCCAAACACGTCCTTCCCGGAATCGACGCGCACCCACTTTTGCCCCAATCCTCGAAAGGAACCGAACCGTGAGCAAAGGAAACCCATGAGCCTGACCGCCGCAGAACGGGAGACCGTCATCACCTTCGACGGTTCGCCGTGGGAGTTGATCGCAGGCGTCGATTTCGGCGGCAAGCCGACGACGTTCGCGACCAACGCTCGACAGCAAGGTGCGAAGCGCGGCGGGCGCGTGCGAGTCCGGCACTTTCAGAAGGAACAGCCGGAGCGCCTGGTGATCCAGTTCGTCAAGGAGTAGGCCATGCCGCTGGATCGTCAACCGACGTTGGCCCGTCCGCCACCAGGGCGTAGGTTGAGAACGCCCGCCCCGGCCGCCGTGGTGGCCGCCGGGGGCGGAGGGAATACGGAGAGCCTCGCAATCGCGGGGCTCTTCGGCGTAGGACCGCTGCTTTTCGTCCAAAGCAGCGGTTTGCCATTCGACAGATCCAGCGGGCTTCGAGGGCTCCACGCCCTCCGCGTCACTCTACGTGGCAGTCCACCTCACCAAACTTAGTTTCGAACACGACCCCAGCCTTGCTGTCAGCAATCGTGAGCCCGTGGTGGGCAGCGTCGCCCGCAGACACGAAGACGACTTGCTCACCATCGACCGTGCAGATCCACTGCGTTCGCGCTCCCGCTCCAGCCGGAAATGCGAGTGCAACCGTCAGAGCACCGGCCGCGGCCATTCCTTTGATCCACCGCGCCATTTGGTTCCTCCTCTGCTTGGACTTGACCTGATCAGTATCCCGCGACCCAGGGAAGGGTGCCGGCGGAGAACTGCCCGCTCAAAAGACCGCCGCTAGCTAGCCCGCCGCCGCCCCCGGGGCTGGTAGCGGAGCTTGCGTCGGCGACCAGCGGAGTGTTAGGGTCGATCGGTTGTTGCGGTACAGGGGAAGTGGATGAGGGGAGTTGAGATGAGACGCTTATCGATCAAGCTTGTGGTGCTGACCGTGTTGGCGCTGGCCGCGGGCGCTGCGCCCGCAGGCGCCGTAATCGTCGGGCAGACGTCCACCCCGGCGGTCTTCTGCTCCCCGTTCGATCGGGTGCAGCCAACGGTCACTTCGGGCAATAGCTATGTGGTGCCGTCGACGGGCGGGATCACGAAATGGACGCTCACCTCATGGAGCACGCAAGGTGGCACGGCGGCGGGGGACGCGCTCACGATGAAGGTGTATCGGTCGCTCGGGGGGACGTCCTACCAGGTCATCGTCCACGACGGCCCTCACACGATCACCCCTAACACCCTGAACACGTTCCAGGCGAATCTGGCGGTCAAGGCCGGCGAGATCCTCGGGAATTCCACCGGACCAGCTGACACAACCGGGCCCATTTGCACCTTCGACGTCACCGGCGAGAGCTACTTCAGGAGTCCCGGGAGCCTGGATGACGGCGGCTCTGGGACCTTCGCCCTGTTCGCGATGGATCGTCGCCTGAACGTCTCGGCCAAGGTGGAGCCGACCAACACCTTCACCGTGGATGGGATCGCACGGAACAAGAAGAACGGGACTGCCACCGCGACAATCACCATTCCGAACCCAGGCACCGCGACGGTCGGCGGAACGGGCGTGACGGCCAGCTCCTCTGGCGCAAGAGCCGCCGTGAGCGTTCCCTCGGCTGGCACGGTGCAGCTGCCCATCCGTGCCTCGGGGAAGAAGAAGAGGAAGCTCAGATTGAAGGGCAAGGTGAGCGTCTCGCCGACGATCACGTACACGCCGACGGGTGGCACAGCACGGGCCCTCGCGACCTCGGTGACGCTGAAGCGAAAGAAGTAGCCGCCGCTAGCGCGACTGGCCGAAGATCCGCAGCAGGGCGCGAGTTCAGTGCCGCTTTCCATGCAAAGCGCCGCTTTTCGTCCAAAGCGGCGGTTCCCCGGTGCGTTCGATTCGCATCCGCGCTTAGACGGGTAGCAGGCTCGCCTTCCTCTTGCACTTCTTACGGGCCTTCTTGCCCTGCTTCTTCTTGCACTTCTTGAGCGCGGCGGCGCGCTGACCGGTCGGAGATGGGGCCGGGGTGGTAGACACGGGGGGAGCGCACGGCGTGTCGGTCGGCGGGCTCGCGTTGTTCTGGTACGCGAATGGCCCGGAGGTGAAGTCGGCGAGGCTGTCGTTGGTGTCGTCGGCTTCGTCGAGCGCCGTCGCGCAGCCGCGCGCGATCGTCCTGATGAGGACCGAGGTGGTGTTGAGGCCCGAGGACATCGGGGTCCCAGCCGAGGTCGGGAGGCTCGAATTGCCAGTGAACGACGCTCCACCCCAGGACACGCAATCGATCGAGGCGTAGCAAACGGCCCCCGCGGCGGCGCTGGCGGTCAGCGAGGAATGCATCAGCACGTTGAAGTCAGCGCTCGGCACTCCTTGGTCTCCGATCAGGATCGTGCTCTGGTCCGCGCCGTTCGCGACGTCGTGGTTGAGGACGAAGTTGGTGTTCGACGAGCCGTCGTGGTTCCAGATGCTGAGCACCTGCCCATTGAGGAGGGTCTGCCCCGGCGCCGTCATCTGCAGCTCGACGAACGAGACCGGGGGCGTGATGTTCCCGCCGAGGTAGACCGCGCGGATCTTCAACTGCTGGGAGGCCGCCGGCGAAGCGGGCGCGAGGACAGCGAGGAGTGTGAGCGCCACGGCCGCTGCCAACCCCAACCTCTTTGCCCCGCGCGAGATCATCCGCGGCGGCTGAGTCTACCGCCAGGCGGCTGAAGTCAACGTGCTGCTTTCCATGCAACGCGGCATAGCCGCTTTTCGTCCAAAGCGGCTCCGCCGACAGCCCGGCGGCTTCGAGGGTCTCGGCGCGGTTCCAGTAGGAGTCGTAGCGCACGATTTTGCCGTCGCAGTGTGAACAGGTCTCCGTCTTCGTGTTCGATGGGCACACACCGCTCTGCTTGCTGTGTCCATTGACGACGCGCACCCGGTGTTGAGAGGATGGAGCCCTCGATACAAGCGGCAGGGCACAGGCAGTGGTCTGCCGACCTCAGCTTCCTGAAGGAGGCAGCACATGCTCAAGGCACTTCGTCGCCGGCTCACCTTCGCCAACGTAGTTGCGGTGATGGCGCTGTTCGTGGCGCTTGGCGGCACCGTTTATGCGGCCGGCAAGATCAGCGGAACGCAGATTAAGAAGAACTCCGTGCCCGGCAACCGGATCAAGAAGCAGACGATCACCGGAACGCAGGTGAAGTTGTCGACTCTCGGGAAGGTTCCCAGCGCCAGCTCAGCGGATTCGGCCGCTTTCGCCCATGAGCCGCTGGCGTTCGCGGAGGTCAACTCAGACGGCACGGTCACCGGCAACTCCCGGGGGATCAGTAGCGCCAACATCACCAGAGGGATCGGTGGTTTTTATTGCTTCCACGGACTCGGCTTTACGCCCAAGCACGTGGAGGCCACGGCGAACAATCTCGCCGGCAACGCGTTCGAGGTGGCGGAGGCGGCTTTGGGCGATCCCGCCGGGCTTTGCGCCAGCGATTCGATTTTCGGCGCTCAGGCCGCGGTCCAAATATCTAATCCAAACGCAGCCACCTACCCTCCAACTCCGTTCTACGTCGAGTTCTACGATTGACGCAGAGCAGACGGATCAGTGTCCGTAGGCGAGGGGGACGCCATTGAGGCGTTCCCCTCCGGCCGCCCGCGTTTTGGGTTTGAGCCAGGCCGGGTCTGACGGAGACCCCGACTAGCGCGCGCATGTGAGTGACGCTACGGCGCCCTGTGGCTTGCTGCTGGGTTCAGCGGGCTGACGCTTGGAGCGAGCATTCAAGGCGCGAGGCGGGGCGGGAGCCGGCTCCCGCCCCGCGCGAAAAGCGGGCGTCAGGTCAAGACCGCTGCTTTCCATGCAAGCAGTGGGTGCTGCTTTTCGTCCAAAGCGGCTACTCCGAGAGCCCGGCGGCTTCGAGGGCCGCCGCTCGGTCGTCACCGAAGTACTTGAACTCGACCGCCTTCCCGTCCCGGAACGTCCACAGACCCCAGACATGCGCCTCCACCTCGACTCCGCTCGCTTCCCCCCGAGCGCTAAAGCGGATCAAGGCGGCTATCTTGTCGCCCGCGTCAATCACCTCCTGCGGCTCCCATACGGGCCAGTCGTCCCATGGTTCGCGCGCCTGGCTCAAGAAATACCCAAGCGCCTCGTCGCGACCCCGGAGGACGAACGGGTCCACGAGTCGGCGCGAGAAGTCAACCACCATCTCCGGTGCGACCAGGTCGTGGACCGTGTCCCCGTCCCCTCGGGTGAGCGCAGCGTAGGCGCGTTGCACGACTTCCACGTTCTCCTCCGACATCGCCCACGCAGTATCTCGCGGAGGAGTGCTGCTTTCCATGCAAAGCAGTAGCCCCGCGGTGTTGCCCCATGCGTTGCCCCCAAGCGTCCGGGCGCAGAACTCCGAAAAGCGAAAACCCCGCGCTTGCAGGGCTTTCGCTGATGCCGGAGGAGGGACTCGAACCCCCGACACGCGGATTATGA
>CAWHQR010000009.1:0-18312 GCA_963831605.1 uncultured Solirubrobacterales bacterium | reverse complement strand
CCCTGGCTGACGTCCGTGAGGTGAACGTCGAGGTCCCATTCGGCGAGCCACCAGGCGAACCAGGCCTCGACTGCGTCGGCCCCGCTGGAGGTCGTGGTGACGTAATACGAGAGATCGTCGAGCCGGCAGATCGTGCCGTCATCGGAGATCCGCCCGGCGTCGTCGCCGAGCACGCCGTAGCGAATCCGGCCCGGCTTCAGGTTGTCGAACCGGTTCGGGTAGAGCAGGTTGAGGAACCGGTCGGCCTCGGGGCCGCGCACGATCAGCTTCCCCAGGGTGGACACGTCGATCAGGCCGGCGCCGTCGTGCACGGCCATCGTCTCCCCACGGGGATCGCCGTAGTCATAGGGACGGCGCCAGTCGCCCGCCCAGAGCACGTGGCCGCCGAGCTCGCGATGGCGCCCGTGGACCGCGGAGCGCTTCGCGGGCTCGAAGGGCCGTCCCGCCAGCACGCCCATCGGCACGGTCGACCAGGGCGGCCTGGCGGTGGTCAGCCCGACCTCCTCGATCGGCTCATCCTTGTGGTCGGCCATTTTGCGGATCGAGGCGAGCTGGCACATGCGCCCCTGGCAGGGACCCATCGTCACCGTCGTGTAGCGCTTCAGCAGCTCCAGCGAGTCGAAGCCCTCGTCGATCGAGAAGTCGATGTCGTCGGTGGTGACGTCCTCGCAGAGGCAGGCGAAGCACTTGCCGTGCCCGCGGCTGCCCCCTGCGGCCGCGGGGGGCTCGGCCCGGACGCCCTCGCCTCCGCTTCTCTCCAGCGCCTCTCGGGCCTCGGCAAGTGCGGAGCGCTCCTCATCGTCACCGAAGCCCACGGCCAGCGCCGCCTCGGCTCCCGCCAACAGCCCCGAGGCCTCCGCGTCGGTGTGACCCGCCACCGCGCCGGCCGCGTAGACGTCCGGCGGCGTCTGGCCGGGAACGTAAGCCCCGCGGTCGGCATCCCACTCCGCCTTGGCGCCGGCCTGCAGGAGCAGCGAGCCCGACGGAACGCTGCCTCCGGAGACGGCCAACAGGTCGCAGTCGATACCGCGCTCGGTCTCGAGGTCGGGCTTGCCGTCATCGCCCAACTCGGCGACCACCGCGCCCTTGACGCTCTTGCGCCCATAGGCCTTGACCACCACGGTGGCGCGCAACAGCGGGACGTCCTCCCCTGCCAGGCGGGCCGCGAGCTCATCATCCGCCCCACCGGGACGAGCGTCAGCCACAGCCGCCACCGCGACTCCAGCGTCGCGCAGGGCGACGGCGGACTCGAGTCCGCGGTCGGTGGTCGTTGCGACCACCGCTCGCCTACCCGGCCGGACCCCATACAGCCCCGCGAGTCGCTCCGCGCCGGAGCAGAGCATCACCCCTGGCAGGTCGTTGCCCTCGAACATCAGGGGCTGTTCGATTGACCCGGTCGCGGTGATCAGGGCACCTGCCCGGATCTGGTGCAGGGTGCTGCCGCACCAGACGGGCACGAGACCATCGAAGTAGCCGAGCGCCGCCGCCGGCGCCAGCACCTCGACCCCCGCGTCGTGAACCCTCCCGGCCAGCTCTCTTGCGTAGCCGGCGGAATCGCCGACGAGCACCGCCCCGCCCAGCTCGGGGCCATCGTCCACCAGCACCACGTCGGCACCCCAGTCAGCGGCCCGGAGCGCGGCCGCCATACCGGCGAGGCCGCCTCCGATCACCAGCACGTCCGCATGGCGGCGGCGGTACTCGGTGTGCCACTCGCGGTCTGCCTGTTTCTTCAGCAGCTTGCCGAGGCCGGCCGCGTTACGCAGGACCTTCTCGTACAGAGGCCACAGACGCCTGGGACGGATGAAGGTCTTGTAGTAGAAGCCCGGCGGCGTGAGACGGCTGCCGACGAGATCGGTCCCCCTCATCAGGTCGAACTGGAGCGAGGGGCTCGCGTTCATGTGCCTGACCTTCATCCCGGGCCGCACGGGTTCGGTACAGGCGCGAACGCCAGGCCAGCCATCAACCTCGACCAGGCAGTTCGGGCAATTGCCCGAGCAGCACAGAAGCCCGCGGGGCCGGTGGTACTTGAAGCTGCGCGATATGACCCGCCGGCCGGACGCGTGGAGCGCGGAGCCGATCGTGTCGCCCTCGAAGGCCTCCACGCGCTTACCGTCGAACTCGAACCCGACCGGGCGATCGCGGTCGATTCGCTGGTTGGGCCCGGGCGGAAGTCGGTCGCTCATTCCGGCAGCCCGACCCAGCTCACCTGGTTCGTGGTGGTGTCCCGATCGGCCACGAACCAGGCCCGGCAGCCGGACCGGTGGTACCACCATTCGCGCTGGACGCCCGCCAGGTTGCGCCGGAAGTAGTTGTAGGTGTTCAGCTCCCGCTGAGACGGCTTGCTGGACGGTCGCGGCACCACCTCGCCCCCGAAGACGAAGTCGGTGACCTCTCGGGGGCCACAGTTGGGACAGGTGAGGAGGAAGGACATGTGGTGGGCGCTCGCGGCCTCTGAGGACCTCTTGCGGCCATACTAGACAAATTGGTTCAATAGGTCTATATGCTGAACCTATGGCTCTCCACTCCTTGATCAGCGGGTGGTCGGGAGGGTTGCCCGACCGCGCCTGATGTGAGAGAAAGGCACGCATGACCGATCAAACACGCCCCACAGAAGACGACGTTCGAAAGGCAGTCAAGGACGACGGGATCGAGTTCCTGTTCGCGAACTTCGTGGACATGCACGCGAGACCCAGCGCCAAGCTGATCCCGGCCGAGGAGCTCGAGTCGCTGTTCACCGACGGCGCCGGTTTCGCCGGCTTCGCCGCCGGCGACATCGGCCAGCAGCCCAACGACCCGGACATGATCGCCATGCCCGACGCCGGCTCCTTCACGAAGCTCCCCTGGAAGCCGAATGTCGGCTGGTTCGCCTCGAATGTGACGGTCGAGGGAGAGGAGTGGCCGTACTGCCCCCGCACGATCCTCCGGCACCAGATGGAGCGGTGCGAGGAGATGGGGTACCAGTTCAAGATCGGCTATGAGCTCGAGTACTTCCTCCTCCGGCAGACGGAGGACGGCGGCATCGAGCTCGCCGACCCGCTCGACACACTCGAGCTTCCCTGTTACGACATTCGTGCCCTGACCCGGAGCTTCGAATTCGTCTCCGAGGTCGTCAAGAACGTCAACTCATTGGGATGGGGCCTGTACGCGACCGACCATGAGGACGCCAACGGGCAGTTCGAGCAGAACTGGGGGCCGTCCGACCCGCTGACCAGCAGTGACCGGGCGGTCTTCTATCGCTACATGGTCGAGGCGATGGCGCAGGAGCGCGGATTGATCGCCACCTTCATGCCCAAGCCCTTCGGCCACCTGACCGGCAACGGCTGCCACATGCACATGAGCCTCTGGGATGGCGACACCAACGTGTTGCTCGCGGACAAGGACAAAGACGAGCGCGGGATGGGACTGAGCGAGAAGGGCTACCAATTCGTCGGCGGCCTGAAGAAGCACGCCAAGGCCTACATCGCCCTGACCGCTCCGGCCGTGAACTCCTACAAGCGCCTCGTGATCGGCGCCCCGACGAGTGGCGCAACCTGGGCGCCCGCCTACGTCACCTACGGGTGGAACAACCGGACGATGATGCTCCGCATCCCGGAGGAAGGGCGGATCGAGGACCGGACGGTCGACGGCGCCTGCAACCCGTACCTCGCCGCCACCGCGGTGCTCGCCGCCGGCCTCGACGGAATCGAGAACGGGATCGACCCCGGCGACCCGAGCACGGGCAGCATGTACGAGACCAGCGTCGAGGACCGCAAGAAGATGGGGGTCGAGACGCTGCCTGAGAACCTGCTCGATGCGACGCGCGAGCTCGAGGAGGATGACGTCCTCCGCAAGGCACTGGGCAAGGCGCGCGACGAGGACTACGTCGACTATTTCGTCCGCTGCAAGAGGCGCGAATGGCAGCAGGCCCACGAGCAGATCACGAAATGGGAGATCGACCGATACCTGCAGCTGGCCTGAGAGCGAGGTTTGAGAAATGTGCGGCATCGCCGGGCTATTCAGCAAGTCAAGCGCCGTTGAGGAGAATCTCGGCGCGCACCTGAGCGGAATGCTCGGGCAGCTGGCCGACCGCGGGCCGGACAGCGCCGGGGTCGCCTTCTACCGAGACCCCGCCCCGGCCGGGTCGTGCAAGGTGTCGCTCTTCTCGCCCGAGGAGGACTACCCCTGGCACGAGCTCCGCAAGGAGCTGTCGGAGAGCTTCGGCGAGGTCGGCGAGCCCGAGGTCCGCGCCACCCACGCGCTGTTCGTGGTCGATGACGACGGCGACCAGCTCCAGCGCTGGCTCGCCGCGCAACACCCCGAGCTGCGGGTGATGAGCGTCGGCCAGCACATCGAGATCTACAAGGAGGCGGGGGACCCGAGGGACTTCGTCGTGCGCTTCGGCCTGGATCAGATATCGGCCACCCACGCCCTCGGGCACACCCGGATGGCGACCGAGAGCCGCGTCACCACCGAGCACTCCCACCCGTTCTCGACCGGGCTCGACCTCTGCCTGGTCCACAACGGCTCACTCTCCAACCACAACCGGCTGCGCGTCTTCCTCCGCGGCCAGGGCATCCAGTTCCAGACCGACAACGACTCCGAGGTCGCGGCCGGCTTCCTCACCTGGCGGCTCTCGGAGGGCGACGATCTGAAAACCGCACTGGAGCGCTGCCTGACCGACCTCGATGGCTTCTACACCTTCGCGGTCGGCACGTCGGACGGCTTCGCCGTGCTGCGCGACCCGATCGCCTGCAAGCCGGCCGTGATGGCCGAGACCGACGACTGGGTCGCGATGGCCTCCGAGTACCGGGCGATCGCCACGCTGCCGGGCGCCGAGGACGCGCGCCAGTGGGAGCCGGAGCCCGGGCGCGTCTACTCCTGGGAGCGGGCGAAGGTAGCGTGAGCACTGCGCCGGCCGCCCTCGAGTCGGTGGACCTCGCGACCACATCCGTGAGGGAGCTGAACCAGCGCCTCCACGACTCAGGCGGCACGAACCGGAGCCAGTGGCGGATCGAGAATCCTGAGGGCGCCCACGCGCTGGCCGCGGGGCTGGACGGCGAGCTCGAGGTCGAGATCGACGGGCACGTCGGCTACTACTGCGCGGGGATGAACAAGCACGCGACGGTCCGGGTCGCGGGCAATTGCGGCGTCGGCGTGGCCGAGAACATGATGTCGGGACTGGTCGTCGTCGACGGCGACGCCAGCCAGTCCGCAGGGGCGACGGGGCGCGGCGGCCTGCTCGTGATCAAGGGAAGCGCATCCGCCCGCTGCGGGATCTCGATGAAGGGGATCGAGATCGTGGTCCACGGCTCGATCGGTCACGTCGGCGGCTTCATGGCCCAGAAGGGCACGATCGTCGTCTGCGGCGACGCGGGCGAGGGGCTCGGCGACTCCATCTACGAGGCCCACGTCTACGTGCGCGGGGAGGTCGCCGGGCTCGGAGCCGACTGCGTGGAGAAGGAGATGCGCAGCGAGCATCTGGAGGAGCTCGGGCGCCTGCTCGAGGCCGGGGAGGCGGACGCGAAGCCGGAGGACTTCCGCCGCTACGGATCCGCGCGCCAGCTCTACAACTTCAAGGTCGACAACGCGGGCGACTACTGATGACCGAGTTCGACGCGCTGCGCAAGGAGGAGACGTTACGACCCGAGCTGGTCGGACCGCTGGCGGCCGGGCCTGCGCGAGTCGGCTCTCTTCGACCGCAACGCGATCCACGAGATTCACCGGATGGCGCGCGAGGGGATCTACGACATCCGTGGCTTCGGCGCCAAGCGCCGTGTGCCGCACTTCGACGACCTGCTCTTCCTCGGGGCGAGCGTCTCGCGCTACCCGCTCGAGGGGTACCGGGAGCGCTGCGCCACCGACGTCACGCTCGGTACGCGCTTCGCGGCCAGGAGCCGTCCACCTCGAGACGCCGATCACCATCGCTGGGATGAGCTTCGGCGCCCTCTCGGCGCCGGCCAAGGAGGCGCTCGGGCGTGGCGCCAGCGCCAGTGGGGACGAGCACGACCACCGGCGACGGCGGCATGCTCCCGGAGGAGCGCGAGCACTCCAGCAAGCTCGTCTACCAGATCCTCCCTTCCCGATACGGGATGAACCCGGACGACCTGCGCCGCGCCGATGCCATCGAGATCGTCGTCGGCCAGGGCGCGAAGCCCGGCGGCGGCGGCATGCTGATGGGCCAGAAGATCTCCGACCGCGTCGCCGAGATGCGGGACCTGCCGAAGGGGATCGACCAGCGCAGTGCCTGCCGGCACCCCGACTGGACGGGCCCCGACGACCTCGAGATCAAGATCGGCGAGCTCCGGGAGATCACCGACTGGCGCAAGCCGATCTACGTCAAGATCGGCGCGACCCGCACCTACTTCGACGTCGCCCTGGCGATCAAGGCGGGGGCCGACGTGATCGTGCTCGACGGCATGGAGGGCGGCACCGCCGCCAGCCAGGAGGTCTTCATCGAGCATGTCGGCATCCCGATCCTGGCTGCCATCCCCGAGGCCGTCCGCTCGCTTCAGGAGCTCGACATGCACCGGAAGGTGCAGCTGATCGTCTCCGGCGGGATCCGCTCCGGCGCCGACGTCGCCAAGGCGCTGGCGCTCGGCGCGGACGCGGTCTCGATCGGGGTTGCCGCCGTGGTCGCTCTCGGTGACAACTCACACCGCTTCGAGCGGGAGTACGAGCGGATCGGCACCGCGGCGGGCTTCTATGACGACTGGCACGAGGGCCGCGACCCCGTCGGGATCTCCACCCAGGACGACGAGCTCGCCAGCCGCTTCGACCCGGAGCTCGGCGGCCGCCGAATCGCGAACTATCTGCGCGCGATGGTCCTGGAAGCCCAGACGATCGCGCGCGCATGCGGCAAATCTCACGTTCACAACCTCGAGCCCGAGGACCTGGTCGCGCTGACCGTTGAGGCGGCGGCGATGGCCAAGATCCCGCTCGCCGGGACCGACTGGGTGCCCGGACAGTCAACTAAGGATGGAGGCTGATCAAGATGGCGAAGATCGTTTGTGTTCTCTACGACGACCCGGTGGACGGCTACCCGCCTGCCTACGCGCGCGACGACATCCCCAAGATCGCGCGGTATCCCGACGGGCAGACGACCCCCACCCCTGAGGCGATCGACTTCTCTCCCGGCGAGCTGCTGGGCAGCGTCTCGGGCGAGCTCGGCCTGCGCAAGTTCCTCGAGGACGCCGGCCATGAGCTCGTGGTCACCTCCCACAAGGACGGCGAGGACTCCGAGTTCGACCGAAACCTGCCCGACGCCGAGGTGGTGATCTCACAGCCCTTCTGGCCCGCCTACCTGACCGCCGAGCGAATCGCCAAGGC
Organism: uncultured Solirubrobacterales bacterium; assembly: GCA_963831605.1. Taxonomy (GTDB): domain Bacteria; phylum Actinomycetota; class Thermoleophilia; order Solirubrobacterales; family 70-9; genus DASUPK01. The sequence goes on along the minus strand of CAWHQR010000009.1, from coordinate 11,007 downwards.
GCCGAACCTCAAGATGTCGATCACCGCGGGGATCGGCTCGGATCACGTCGACCTGCAGGCGGCCCAGGAGGCCGGGATGACGGTCGCGGAGGTGACCTACTCGAACTCGATCAGTGTCTCCGAGCACGTGGTGATGATGATCCTCGGCTTGGTCCGCAACTACATCCCGTCCTACAAGACCGTCATCGACGGCGGCTGGAACATCGCGGACTGCGCCGCGCGGGAGTACGACGTGGAGGGCATGCAGGTCGGCACCGTCGCTGCGGGCCGGATCGGCTCGGCGGTGCTCCGTCGGATGAAGCCGTTCGACGTCGGGCTCCATTACACCGACCGCCACCGGCTCCCGTCGGAGGTCGAGGAGGAGCTCGGAGTCACCTTCCACGAGACTCCGGAGGAGATGGTCGCGGTCTGCGATGTGGTCACGATCAACGCGCCGCTCCATCCCGAGACCGAGAACCTGTTCGACGAGGAGATGCTCGGCAGGATGAAGCGGGGTGCCTACCTCATCAACACGGCGCGCGGCAAGATCTGCGACCGAGATGCGATCGTGCGTGCACTGGAGTCAGGGCAGCTCGCCGGTTACGCAGGCGACGTCTGGTTCCCGCAGCCAGCGCCACAGGACCACCCCTGGCGGTCGATGCCCTGGCACGGGATGACCCCTCACACCTCGGGGACGAGCCTCTCCGCGCAGGCCCGCTACGCCGCGGGGACGAGAGAGATCCTCGAGTGCCACTTCGAGGGCAAGCCGATTCGCGAGGAGTACCTGATCGTCGAGGGCGGCAAGCTGGCCGGAGCCGGCGCGCACGCCTATAGCGAGGGCTCGGCCACCGCCGGCCACGAGGAGGCGGCGCGGTTCAAGAGGTGATCCCGGGAGCGACCCCCGGCCTCATGGACAAGGGGCCCGTGTCGCCCTGGATCAGAAGACGATCGTTCGTTTGCCGTCAACCAGGACACGATCGTCGAGGTGACTCCGTACCGCTCGGGCCAGGACCACCCGCTCCACATCTCGTCCAACCCGTTCCAGATCGGCCGGCGTGTAGCGGTGGTTGACTCGAATCACGTCCTGCTCGATGATCGGCCCGGCGTCCAACTCGTCCGTCACGTAGTGCGCGGTCGCCCCAATCAGCTTGACGCCGCGCTCCCTGGCCCGGACATAGGGCTCAGCCCCGGCAAAGGCCGGCAGGAAGGAGTGATGGATGTTGATGACCGGGCAGCCGATCCTCGCCAGAAACTCCGGGCTGAGAATCTGCATGTACCGGGCGAGGATGACGAGGTCGTTTCCTGCCAGGACTTCCAGAGCCGCTTGTTCTGCGGCGGCCTTGGCCTCTCGATCCACTGGAATGTGCCAATACGGGACATCGAAGGCTCGGACGGCGTCCTCCAGATCGGGATGGTTTGAGACAACTGCCGTGATTTCCGCTGCGAGTTCACCGCGGCGCCAGCGCCAAAGAAGGTCCGTCAGGCAGTGGTCATACCGCGAGACCATCACCCCGATGCGGCGCGCATCCCCTCCGTAGTGAATGTGCCAATTCATCTTGAAGTGGCCGGCGATCCCAGCGAAGCGCTCCTCGATCTCCCCTCGCCGCTGATCGAGGCCCTTCATGCGGAACGTCATTCGAAGAAAGAACGATCCGTTCTCCGGATCACTTGAGTACTGATCGGAGGTGAGGATGTTGGCCCCCGCCTCGAAGAGCAGATTGGAGACGGCAGCGACGATTCCCGGCTCGTCCTCACAGGAGACCAGCAAACGGGCGGTGTGGGCGTCCAGCTGCCCGTACTCGGCGGAGGGATTCGGGCGAACCGACCGGCTATCCGCCATGGCCCAGAGACTAGACAAATTTGTCCAGTCGCGCCGGCAACGGGACGAGGAGAAGCGCGCCCGACAGGATTCGAACCTGTGACCTTCGGTTTCGTAGGGCGTAGCTCTGCGTGTCGCCATCGGGCGTCCGAGAGGCAAGATCCCTGCTCCCGAGCCGGTTTCGTTAGACCGCTTCAGACCGGCTCGGCCCTTATTTCGCCCCTCTACTAAGGGCCGGAGAAGGGCCGCGCGCGGTGCTCCATCGCCGGGACCTCACTGATGATCTCCACGATCCTCATGTTGCCCCGGGCCCTGTTGAGTCGGACGACGTAGACGCTCCGATGCCGCAGAACAACGTCGCTCACGAGCCGGTCCGCCCTGCCCTGATACGGGCCGCGGACGACGTCGTATCGTGTTGATTGCCCCCTCGAGTTCCTCAGCCCTAGCCATCCCCGGTCGAGGGGAGTAGGCTCGGCCGGAGACCAAACTCTGCACAGGGGGCACGTGCGAAGGATCGCCTTAGCAGCAGTTCTCACGGTCGGGGTGATCGGCGCCAACGTCGATGCAGCGAGCGCGCAGCTTTGGGGCTCGAGCGTTCCGACCACCAACACGGTTGTCAGTCAGCCATCCGCCGGGGGCGGATACCCCGTCCCGCCGGGCCAAACCGCTCCATTGCCTGGAACCTGCCGCGCCGGGCAATACAACTCGAATTTCTCCGAGTCCTGGCTCGCGGTCAAGCCCGGCACCGAGCAACTCGTGGGGACCTCGAAGTTCTTCTTCGAGACCTTCTCGACCTTCTACGACTTCCACCTCGGCTCCTTCACGATCGACAACGGTGCGCCGGTGGCGGCGAACCAGGTGCAGGGCTACGACTGCATCTCCACCGGCACCCAGGCCATGCCACCGAGCTGGACCAACAACACCGACCCCAATGCCGCGTTCGACACCCAAGGCCGCGTCTATCAGGTGACCTTGCCGTTCAACGCCTTCTGGGCCAACCTCCACCCCAACTCGAACATCGCCATCTCATACAGCGACGACCTGGGACGGCACTGGGTGAAGGGCAACGGCGGCGAGCCCCTCGAGCAGTTCTCGAACTCGACTGCCAAGACGCTCGGTCGTGTCGAGGACAAGCAATGGGTGGCCGTCAACCAGATCCCGGGCAACCCCTATCAGGACCACATCTACGCGGCCTGGGCTGTCTACAACGGCCAGAACACGAAGATCCGGATCGCCGTCTCGCGCGACCGTGCCCAGAGCTTCTCGAAGGCCGTCACGCTGTCGGCGCCCGGCAACACCGGGCCGGTGGTCGAGTACGTCTACCCGGCGGTGGACGCGGCCGGGAACGTCTACGTCGCGGTCGCCGCAGACAAGCCAACGGGTAACGATCAAAAGACCATCTACGTCGCGCGGTCCACCGATGACGGTGTGACTTGGTCGAATTTCATGCCCGTCGCCGATGCGAGCCAGCTCTCGGGCTGCTGCCTGCCGAACACCACCTTCCGCGACGGCATCCTCGAGCACTTCACGGCCAGTCCCACCTACCCTGGCCACCTCTACATGGTCTGGGAAGACTGGGACGGGAGCCAGTACGACGTCAAGTTCTCCCAGTCGACCGACTTCGGTGAATCCTGGTCGGCCCCGGTAGTGGTCAACGACAATGCGAACCCGACCGCCACCGACCAGTTCCAGCCGCAGGTCGCGGCCGGGCCCGGCGGGGCGGTCGCGGTCAACTTCTACGACCGCCGCGCTGCCTGCCCGAACGACCCGAGCGTGCGCCCGGCGGACGTCGGGCGGCAGAACTTCTGCATCGATGTCTCCCTGCAAGCCTTCAAGGACTCCGGTGCGGGCGCCGTGCCGGTCGGCGGCAACGTCCGAGTCTCACAGGACACCTGGGACCCGGAGCAGCCCGACCAGACCATCGGCGGGGTCGACCAGATGGCATGCGCCGCCCATCAGGACCCATGCACGACCAACGCCTTCATCGGCGACTACTTCGGCCTGGCGATCTCCAATTCGAACCTGTACACGCTGGGGGTCTCCACCCACTACCCGTCGGGCGTAATCGGGGACCTTGGAGGGCCGGTCTACTACCAGCAGCAGGTCCTGGAAACGGTCTCGCGGGCTGCGCTGGGGCTGTAGGCCGACGCGCTCGGTCCACTAGCTTGCGCCGTGAGGCGCGCCTCATAGCGATCGCCGAGGGCCGCCCCGGTGGCCGCCTCAGTCCGGTTCCCATGAAAAGGTGGCCGCAGCAGGGATCCCTGAGCGCGCCCGACAGGATTCGAACCTGTGACCTTCGGTTTCGTAGACCTCGGCGAGCGTTCGGTGGGGCTCGTCTGGACTCGGTTTCGTGCCTGAGAGCGGAGCCCGCTCGTCTGGATTCGGCTGGACTGCGGTTTCCGACTCTGAAACTGCTGAGTCCCGCTCAAATGATTCCGGGATTCTCGCCGTCGGCTGAGACCAACAGACTCTAGGAGGGAGATCTGTTCGGCGTGGTCCGGACGTTGAACGACTCGGGCGGTGAACTGGATTGAGCCCTCCCGACGAGCGCTTCGGCGTACGGCTTCAGGCCTGAGCGCAGCCCGCGTCCGAGCAGCCAAGACGAGCGCGATCGCCAGCAGGCGACCGGTTCCCGGCAGTCTCGGCCGGAAACGGATGCTCCAGGTGAGCTCCGTCTGATCACCGTCCGCTCGCAGCCGGATCTCGCCCTGGTGGCAGACGAACGGAGATCCCCTCGTCACGCGATAACGGTAGGTCGTCGGTGATTCGTACGCCAACACCTGCTCCGTGACTGCTCGAGCCGGGTGAGCTTCAGAAGCCGTTCGGATCCGCGACCGTCTGGATCCGGCGCGCCGGCAACGGTCCGGCGCACCGAGCCGAGACCGAGCCAACTGGTCCATGTTCTCGTGCTTTGCGATCGCATCCCAGGTGGTCTGCACCGGCGCGGCGATCCGAATCGTTCGCTCGACCGCCTGCGTGTCCGCTCGCGGCCGCTTTCTCACCGGTCGCGGAGCAAATCCCCAGTGCTTCATCCGAGCTCGGGGACATCCAGAGCAGCTCGACCGAGAACTGGTCCGGATCGTTCACGTAGACGACTCCGCCGCCCGGGAGGTGCGCCGGCCTGCGGTTATGCGCGGCCCCCGCCGCGCGCGCCCGGCGATAGAGCCTGCCGTGCTCGGCCTTGCTGCGGGCGCCAAAGGCGACGTTGAGGATGCCCTGGTCCGAGATTCGGTAGCCCGCGGGGCGATGCCGGCCCACCGGATCGAGATACTGCACGAGCTCGACCGTGCCGCTCCCGGCGGCGAACACGCTTCCGCGCGTCTGCGCGCCCGGCCAGACCCCACAGCGCCTCGTGCTCAGGGCTTCGCAGCGCGGCATCGTCCGGGGCAGGCCCAGTCCGCGGCCATAGAAGGCTTCGCACCGGGCGAGGTCGGGGACGGACAACGTCACCGAGCGCAGAGCAACCGGGCAGTCCGATCGATCCGGTGCCAGTCCGGCGCCAGCAAGGGGGTCGTCTTCCATGATCTCGACGTAGACCCCATCGGGATTGCGAACGCATGCGCGACGCGCCCCGGCGGGTCCGATCGGGTCGCTGAGCGGCGGTGAACCGAGGCGCTCCAGTCCCGTCAACGTCCGGTCGAAGTCGGCCACCCAGACACCGATCCGCGTGTAGCCAATGTCGCACGGCCTGCGATCGTGCGCCATCAGCCGCGCCAGCGGCCGTTCGAACTGGAACATCTCGAGCTGGAAGAAGTCGTTTCGGCCAACCATCCACCAGCAGGTGGAGGCGACGCGCGGCAGGCCCTGCATGAAGAGGCCATCGGGCCGCGCATCCGCCACCGCGAGCCGCCCGCCGGCAAGAACCCGAGCCCCTCGCGGAACCATCGCTCGCTGGCCGCCAGATCGACGACCGAGAACGCGACCTGGCTCAGCGACGGCTGTAGACCATTGCCGCTCATCCGCAACCTCAGCGGTACTCGGTCAGGTCCTGGGGCTCGATCCCGTGGTCGCGGCAGTAGGCGAGGTAGCGCTCCATCGAGGTGAGATGGTTCTCGCGCGCAACGATGTTCCCGTCGGGGTCGAGGAAGAGCAGCTCGCCGACGATGACGAAAAAGATCTCGGTCTCCTCGTCTCCGCAGCTCTCGGGGGTGTGCGCCGATCCGGCGGTCTCGTAGACCGTGCCACCCGCTCGGGAGACCCAGTCGTGCTCGAGATAGCGCCAGGCGCCCTTGATCGTGTGGCCGATCACGATCCCGGTGTGGTAGTGGGTCGGCAGTTGCCGGCCGGCGGGGAAGCGCATGGAGAGGACGATCTCTCCCTGCGCCGGGTTGATGTGGTGGTACTTGAGGAAGACCTCGTCCGAGTAGGGCGCGAACGGAACCCAGGGAATGTCTTCGCCGTCGATGCTCTTGGTCGGGAGGGGCTTGACTTCGGTGAGGCTGCTCATGGCTGCTCCTTCGGATGCCGTTTGGGGATGGTCGGATCATCCGTTTGCCTGGTGCGACGCGCTTGTCGCATTGCGCCAACCAGCTTCGGGGCGTTTGTCGATTTGCCGCGCGCCGGTACGGTTGCCGGGCATGGAGCCCGAGTGGAGCGGAGTGCGGGACGGAGCGCCACGTCGCGCCTGGGATCAGGTGCTGAGGCCGGTCGGCGCGGAGCTCGCGAAGCGGGCCCGTGAGATGTCAACCCAGGTCACAGAGGAGATCGGCCAGCGGCTTCCCGACCTCCTCCTCGACAGCGAGTCATTCGAGGCAAACCGCGCCAGCACCGAGGCGAGCATTCTCGGCTTCGCGCAGATCCTCGAGCAGGGAGTAGACCCGACCAGGATCAGCCTCGGGGCACCGACGCTCGCCTATGCACAGGAAGGTGCGCGCCGTGGTATCCCGCTCACGACGCTGATCCGCAGCTACCGCCTCGGGCACGCCGCGGCCTGGAAAGGGACGGCGGCCCTGATCGCCGAGCACGCGCCGGACGCGGATCAGCGAGCGATCGCGACAGAGGTCTGCTCCGCGTGGCTGTTCGCGTACGTCGACGCGGCGCTGGTGCTCGCGGAGGATTTCTACGGCGCGGAGCGAGAGCGCTGGGCGCGCAGCACCGCCGCCACGCGCGCGGAGACGATCGACACGATCCTGGCGGGCGCACCGATCGACGCTCCCCTGGCAGGTCGGCGCCTGGGCTACGAGATCGATCGTCAGCACACGGCGGTGGTCGCGTGGCTGCCGGAACAGGAGGAGGGACGCGACACCCTTGCCGCCATGGAAGCGGCGATCGAGGGGATCCGCGACGGCCTTGGCGCAACCGGCGCACTCATTCATCCGCTCGGAATCCTGTCGACCGCCGCCTGGATCGGCACCCACGATGCCGCCTCGTCCACCCTGTTGGATGACCTCCGCTTCGACACACAGGCGGCACCGGGGGTTCGGATCGCGATCGGCGAGCCGGCGCAGGGAACGGCAGGGTTCCGTCAGAGCCACAACGAGGCCATACAGGCCCGCCGTGTGGCGGAGCTCGCCGGTCGGCCGCCCGGCAGCGTCACCCGCTACGGGCGCGTCGCGCTCACGGCGATCGCGACCGCCGACCTCGACCAAGCCCGGACTTTCGTCGAACGAGAGCTGCGAGGCATGGCCGCCGACGACGATCTCACGACCCGGCTGGCGGCCACGCTGCGAACCTTCTTGGACGAGCGCTCCAGTCGCAGCCGCACCGCCAAACGGCTCGGCATCCACGAGAACACGGTCAGCTACCGCATCAAGCAGGCTGAGGACGTCCTCGGGCGCAGTGTCGATGAGCGCACCCTCGAGCTCCGCGTCGCGCTCGAGCTCGCGCGCTTCGTTGGCGATCGAACCGGCTGACCGAGCGCGGTCCCCTGCCGGGCGGCGTTTGTAGGAATCGCACAACTGCCGTGTGATCGCTCGTCGGGAGTCGACGAGCAGAGGGCGCGGTGCCGACCTAGCTTCCCTCATCGTTCACACGACCGAGGAGAGCAATACGTCATGAAGACATTCACCCCGCGAGTTTGCCGGTTGGCAGTAGGAGTCGCGCTCGCCTGCGCGGCACTGGCCGCCACCGCGGCGGTCTCATCCGCCGATCCGACTTCTGACTACAACAGCGGCCTGGCGCTCGGCGCACAGGCCTATCAGTACGGGGTGCCGCTGCTCGATACCGAGCGGATCTTCACGTCCAGCACCAACGTCAAGGGCTGCGATCCAGTCAGCGGCCATGGTCCGGTGAACCGGTTCTGCAGCATTCGCAACCTCGCGACCGCCGACCAGCGGACCGTGAACGCGCCGAACAACGACACGCCCTACTCGCTCGCCTGGCTCAACCTGAGCAAACAGCCGGTGGTGCTGCACGCTCCGCCGATCAAGCACCGCTTCTGGGAGTTCGAGCTGGTGGACCCGTGGACGAACAACTTCTTCAACATCACCTCGGCCCATCGGAAGATGGGTGCCGGCGACTTCAACGTCACTCATGGCGGCGACTGGGCCGTCGTGGGACCGCACTTCAAGGGCAAGCTGCCCCGCGGCGTGGTCCGAGTGAACTCGCCGTATAACCGAGTCTGGGTCGTCGGCCGCACCTATCTCCGCGGTCCAAGGGACCTCCGCAACCTGCATCGGATCCAGAACAAATATGCAATCACGCCGCTGTCGAGATTCGGCACGCGACACAAGCCGCGCCGGCTCAAGAAGATCACCGCCCCCTCGGCCGGAGCGACGATTCCGGGCACGCAGCCCGGCGAAGACCCGCTCGCCTTCTATGACGCCCTTGGCCAGGAGATGCTGAAGTTCCCGGCGCCACCGGCCGATCGGCCGCTGCTCGACCAGCTCAAAGCGGTCGGGGTCGGCCCGGGGCTCAGTCCCACCAGGGCTCAGGTCAGCGCCGACACGCTTCGCGGACTTCGGGACGCAGTCACGCAGGGACCGAACAAGGTCCTGTCCGCGGCGCTCGCGCTCTACTTGCAGGACTTCGCGAAGCACAACGGGTACCTGGTGGCCGATCTCGGCAATTGGGGCACGAATTACACGCTGCGGGCAATCGGCGACCGTCTTGGGGTCGGCGGCCAGCGGGCGAGCATCGCGACCTATCCGGTCGCCCTGTTCGACAACTCGAGAGTTCCCCTGACGGGATCGAAGCGCTATGTCGTCCATATCCCGAAGAGCAGCCTGCCGATCCCAGCCAGGGCCTTCTGGTCGCTGACGATGTACGACACGAACTCGTACTTCGTCCCCAATCCGCTGAACCGCTACCTGATCAACAACCGGTCACAGCTGATGAGGAATCCCGACGGGTCGATCGACATCTACGTTCAGCACGACCCGCCCTCGAACCCAGCGCAGTCGAGCAATTGGCTGCCGGCGCCCGCCTCCGGTTCCGGGTTCCGTCTGATCTGGCGCCTGTATGACCTCGACCGCGCGACCTTCGGGGTCCTCGATGGCTCGGGCTGGCAGCCGCCGCCGGTCCAGGCCTGCGATGCCACTGGGCACGCCTCCGATGGGACGGCTTGCGCCTCCTAGGGCAGCGGGATCGAGGACGAGGCAAACCAGCATGAACGTTGATCGGAGCCTCGCCAAGGCGGTAGCGATTTCCGGCGCGATTTCCCTGGCCGCCTACCTCGTCGCATTCGCGCTCCTCTCCGCGGACCCGCCGGACTCCGGATCGGGCGGCGTTCAGATCGCCCACTACGCGAGTGAGCACCGCGGTCGGCTGCTCGCAGGCGAGCTGTTGCTCGCCATCGGGCTGGCCGTGCTGATGGTCTTCGCCGCCGGGCTCTATCGCGTCGTCAGGCACGGTGAGGGAAAGGACGGCTGGATGGCGATCGCCTCGATCGTGAGCGCGGTCGCCGCCGCCGGCATCTTCGGTGCCGGCACTGCCCTGTTCATGGTCGTCGTGTATCGGCCGCACACTGACCCCGCCGTGGCACGCGCGTTCTGGGACGCCGGCTGGCTGGCTTATAACCTCGCGGGATTCGGGTTCAGCGCTTGGATCGCGATCGCGGCGGCGGCGACGCTTAGACACCGGGTCCTGCCGATGTGGACGGCCTGGATCGGAATCCCTGTCGCCCTGATCGGATTCGTCGGTCCGTTCGCCGTCAGGGCTGGAACGGGCCCGCTTTCCCCTCAGGGCTGGTTCGCATCGGTCGTCGCCCTAACTTTCGCCGCGTGGATACTGGGCATCTCGCTGGCGGCCTGGCGATCCCGGGGCGCCTTGGCTCTCACCTGAAAACTGGCGACATACCGGGCCCACCGTGAGCAGACTGAAGGCCCCGCCCCTGATCGCGGTCAGAGCAGCTCGATCAGGCCACGCGCGATCAGCAGAACTCCGAAACCGGCCGCAAACCGGAAACCCAACTCGCGGGAGTTGTTGTTGAACCAGGCCCTGAACCGATTCACAGCCCTCGGCGTCCACTCGGGGGCGAGCAAATAGCCGAGCAACGGCAACTCGAGCAGCAACAGCATGATCACGTTGAAGCTGAGCACCAGAGCGACGGTCCCGAGAGTAGTTGCGTTCTGTTCTGCGATGTGGTCGAGCCCGATCAGATATGAGGCACCGGGCAGTGACAGGAGCACCCCGACGACGAACGTCGTCCGTGCCGTGCCCTTGCTGAGGGCACGTTCCCAGCGGGGTGGCCCCTTTCGCTTCTGGACTCCTCGCGCCTGCGACGCCGAGCGGCCAGGCGGTCACCTCCGGGGAGGGCATGGCCCGGCCGGATCACGTAGGCGACGATTAGAAGGAGTCCCCCGAGCGCGAGGTTCGCCGCGGGGCTGAGCGTGTTCTGCGTGGTGCTGGTGGCACCCGATGATCCGTCGAGGGCGAAGACGATCACCAGCCCGCAGGTGAGACTGGTCAGCAGCGCCCCGAGGAGGTAGCCGAGCAGTAGGCGCTTCGGATGGTCGAGCAGCAGCATGACCGTCGTCGCCGTGAGCAGCGTCGGATTGAGTGCCGCCGTCAGCGCAAAGAAATAGATGTCACCCATCGCTGCTTTCGGGTCGTTTCACGTTAGAGGTACGCGCACCTGCCGTTGTTGCCAAACGGCATACGGCGTCCTTACGCGACGGCCTTCAACGGGCCGCCAGACCCGGCGGACCCGCACCGACATGATCTACAGGGAGAGCCCGACGTCCGGACTGACGCCGGGCTCCCGCGCTCGAGGTTAGGTCCTTTGGGTCCCGACGTCCGACGGCTCGTCGGAACCGTGCAGGTGTTCCCCA
>CAWHQR010000008.1:0-500697 GCA_963831605.1 uncultured Solirubrobacterales bacterium | reverse complement strand
GGATTCAGGCGTCTATGTGTCTCAGAGCGTCCCGTCCTTTCCTATGTGTCCAGGGCCGTGGACGATCTGGACAGATAGGACGATGCATCGGGTACCAAAGCGGTACCACGGCGCGCGGCTCACAATCGGGCACGCCGGTCCGGCGAGCCCTCCATGACGAAAGTCGCTTCACGCGAGAGCGATCGCATCTCAGTCGTGGAGCGGGGTTGCGGATTTGCCAGCTGCCGCACATCCGTACGGAACACGGACTGTCCTCATTCAAAGAGATCGGCGGCCCGCACCCCTGGGAGGGAGAGTCAGGGCGCGGGCCGCCTGGTCAGTACCCGTATGCCCCGGCTGGCGCTATTCGCGGACGGGCTGGCTCGCCGGCTCGAGCGCCGCAATTGCCCTGCGCACAGCCGGTTCCAACTCGTCGACCCTGGTGCGGGCGTAAAGGGCACCCTTGGCATCCTCGAGCAGGTTCGAGGCCATCGCCAGCCCGCGCACGTCGTGCGGTCCAGGGCCGCGCAGTCTCTCGGCCAAGGCGGCGAGCACCGGCTGGTTGGCAGCGACACGGTGAGCGTCGAAGGGCGCGACGACCATCGCCGTTGTCGCGCCGGGCCCCGGCCCTCCGGCGGCGAGGCGAAACAGATTCTCGTACCAGGCCGCAAGTCGCGCGCGCGTTGCCGGCTCTGAGAGTTGTTGGGCGCGCAGCGCGAGTTCCGCGGTGGTCACGGGATTTGCGCCGCGGGCGAGCGCTTCATCAAGCTCACGCCTCTTCCAGCGAACACGCCAGCGGACCCAAATCGACGGCTGGTCCTGGCCGTCGCGCCACGGGACGTCGGAAGGCCTCATCGGGGCGAACAGTCCTAAATAGGGGGCTGGCATCTCTCTTCCTTTCTCAAGTTCAATCTGGTCGGCGGGCGATCTGCCCGCATCAACCAGGCTCCCGCGTCCCTCACCGGGACGGAATGGGGCGAACAGCCCATCTGTCGCCAAGCGCAGCCAAACGGCCTTTTCACCCCATTGGCCACGCCAGACAAACGGGAGCCTCGAGCTAGTGGCTCATTCGAGTTGCCGCTTGGAAAGGAGTCGAATCCCTCACGCCGGCTGATAGGAGCGGCCCAAATGGGGAGAAAGCCCCATCGACGCAAGGCCTGCTGTAACTGATCATGGGCTCATGTCGATGGCAGCCCGAGCAGGAATCCTCTACCAACCCCGCCGCGCACCGCAGGTGCGGCCGCGGAAGGGCGCACTGGCGGTCCCCCGCGAGTGGCGTGCCCTCGGCCAGACGAAGTCAAGAGAGCACCCCACCTAAGGAGGTACGAATGTCGACGGCCACGCTTACCGGCCGCGCGACCAATCGCGTCCCCTCCGCGATCGACTCGCCATCAGTGGCCGAACGCCTGAAGAGCGACCCCGCCTATCAGGCGTTCTGGCTGTTGCGAATTGGATTCGCCGCTGCTCCGATCCTGTTCGGCCTGGACAAGTTCTTTGACGTCCTGGTCAACTGGGAGATCTACCTCGCACCCTGGATCAACGACATCGTTCCGGGAAGTGCCTCCGATGCGATGTACGCGGTCGGGGTGATCGAGATCGTGGCGGGGATCGCCGTCCTGGTCAAGCCTCGCTACGGCGCCTACCTCGTCGCCGCATGGCTGGCCGGGATCGTCGTCAACCTGCTCACCTACTCGGGCTATTACGACGTCGCGCTGCGTGACTTCGCCCTGATGCTCGCCGCGCTGACCCTAGCCCGACTGGCGAGCAAGTACGACCCACCGCTGCTCGGCACGCGAGCCTAGCCATCACGACCGGCGCAGGCCGCGGTCTGCGCCGGTCGGCCGCTTCCAGCTCGAATGGGGCGAACGCCCCATCGACGAAGGGCCGGCCCGAGGCAATCATGGACTTATGCCAATGGTTGCCCCAACAGCGATCCACGCTCCCTCCCCCGCGTCGCAAAGGCGGCCGCTGGAGCCGGTTGCGCAAGCGATCATCACTCGAGAGGGCGAGCGCCTGATCGGCGCTGAGCTCTCCCGGCTCCGGCATCAGCTTGAGGTCGATTTCCCAGAACGGCTGCGAAACGCCCGCGCCTTCGGCGACATCGGGGAGAACGATGACTATCTCCAGATCAAGGAGGAGGAAGCCGTCGTCGCCTCGCGGATTGCGCGCCTCCAGCTGCTCTTGGATTCGGCGACGGTCGTGGACGGAAACGGCCCGGCCGGCGCGGTGACCATCGGCAACATCGTCGAGGTGGAAGACGTCGCCTCCGGGAATGTGCGCGAGCACCGACTGATCGGCGGTTATGAGCAGCTCGGCCCTGACGACGTCTCGGCAAGCTCACCGATCGGCCGAGCTCTGTCTGGACGCGTCATTGGCGAGGACGCAACAGTTGAGCTGCCTGACGGCCGAGAGAGAACTCTGCGCATCACCGGCGTTCGGGCGGCAAGCCGGTAGTTTGCTGACGATGCCACGGCGACTCCTCATCGCAGCGGGTGAGTCCGCTTCCAGCACCGAGGACCTTCCGTTCGGGGTCCTGGAGCTGATCAATGCGGCTGAGGAGATCTTGGTGGTGACGCCTGCCTTACCCAGTCGGTTCGAGTGGCTTGCTTCGGCTACGGATCAAGCGCGGGAGCAGGCAGACGAGAGACTTGGGAAAGTCCTTGGCCACCTCAAAGAGATCGGCAGCGCAGCGAGCGGGACTGTTGGTGCTGACGATCCGCTGCTCGCGTTCGAGGATGCAATCAGGGACTTCCCGGCCGATCACCTCTTGGTTGCGCTTCGTGCCGAGGAGGACACGGGGTGGCAAGAGAGCGGACTACTCGACAAGCTGAGAGAGCGCTTCGACTTGCCGACAACAGTCTTCTCACTTCCGAGGGACTAGCCCCGAGGCTAAGGCTCGACCAGCCCGCGCTTGATCGCGTAGCGGGTCAGATCTACTCGGTTCCGCATTCCGAGCTTCTCCAGGATGTTGTCGCGGTGACGATCGACGGTGTTCTTGGCGATCATCAGGGTCTCGCCGACCTCTTCGCTGGTGAGGCCCTCAGCGATCAGCTTGATCACCTCGAGTTCCCGCGGTGTCAGCGGGTCCCTTGGCGTCTCCTCGCCGCGTCGGGCCCGCTCGAGATAGTCCTTGACCAGCGCTGAGGCCGCAGCTGGGTAGATGAAGGGCTCCCCGCGCATCGCCCCGCGGCAGGCCTCGATCAGGTCCCTGTTGGCTTCGGACTTCAAGACGTATCCCGAGGCGCCGGCTTTCAGGGCCTCGAAGAAGTACTGCTCGTTGTCGTGGACGGAAAGCATCAGCGTGTGGAGTTCGGGGCGGCGGGTGTGGAGTTCAGCCGCAACCTGTAGACCGGTTAACTTCGGCATGGAGACGTCTAGGACTGCGAGATCGAGCTCGGCGCTGATCCCAATCTTGAGTGCCTCCTCGCCGTCGCTGGCCTCAGCCACAACCTCTAGGTCCGGCTGGGAATCCAGGACCAGCTTGAGGCCGCTCCGGACAAGCTCGTGGTCGTCAGCGAGGAGAATGCGTGCTCGGAGCGGGACCGGCATCAGCTCGGCCCCAACGGAACACTGAGCCTGATGGTGGTCCCGCCACCGTCACCGGGCTCGACTTCCAAGGACCCGCTGGCGAGCAGCGCTCGCTCACGCATGCCCTCGATGCCAATCGCTTCGCCTTCGATGCTCGCCGGCATGCCGCGCCCGTCATCGCTGACCGTCAAGTCGATCCTGCCGTCATGGCTCCGAAGTTCGATCACGCAGTGGGAAGCCTCGGCGTGACGCAGGACATTTGTCAGTGCCTCCTGGGCAACGCGATAGATGACCAGCTCTTGCTCTGAAGAAAGCGGGGGCAACTCCTCCGATAGGTGACGCTCGATGTGAAGGTCACCCTGGCGGGCGGCCCGTGTGCTGAGGGCGATTAAGGCATTGATCAGCCCGAGGTCGTCAAGAGCCTCGGGGCGAAGCTCGCGTGAGATCCGGCGGATCTCGTCAAGGGTTGACTGAAGCTCAGTCGCGAGCTCGGCCATCCGCTCGCGCTCGCTCTCAGGACCCTGAGCGGCTGCCCGCTCGATTTCAAGGATCGCCGCGGTCAGGTTCTGACCGGCCTCGTCATGGAGCGCGCGGGCGATGCGCAGACGCTCTCGTTCTTGGGCCAGCAACGCCGCGCGCGATCCAGCCCGGCGTTCATCGGCCAGGCGTTCGAGCATCGCGTTGAACGCATCGGTGAAGGCAGCCAACTCCTGGCTCTCGCTCGAGCCTCCGATCTGCGCCCGCTCCGGGTGACGGAGGTCGACCTGCTCCATCTGGGCAGCAAAGGTCCGCAGCGGAGCAAAGGCACGGCGGATGCGAATCACGTTCAGCGCCAGCACCGCAACAAACGCCAGCACCAGGACGACGATCTCGCTGGCCCGGATCGGGGCGCTGACCGTCACCGGCGTCACGATCAGGAGGACGAAGATCAGCGCCAGCAGCAGGGAGCTCGAGACGAGCGCTTGCCTGGCGATCGAAGGCTTCCGCTCCCTTGAAGAAACGGGTTTTTCGGCGGGTGTCATGCGCTAACCAAAGCACGGCCCACCGGTCGGCGCGGGAGGGGGAGGCGCCGGCCGGCTTGTGGGCCGCGGGGGAGAACTTCAGAGCACTCGCAGACGCAAGGCCAGGCTCGGCCGCCGGGTCCGGGCCCGCCCATGCCTGGCCGAAGGGCTCGTCGGGGGAATCGATCCCGCATATCCAACACCCATTTGGGGTCCTTTCGTTCGGAGTGATCACAGCGTTCCGCGCCGGGGGCCGAGGCGGAATGGGACCAAAGGCCCATCTGCTCAGAGTCGGGGCCTGCTTGCCGCTGTGCTAATGAGCATTTCCACCCATGGACTGGGCTCCCGGTCGCTGCGAGCCTCTGATTGATGTTCGGGCTCACGATTCTCTGTCACCCCTGCACCCCGGTTGAGCCGGAGGATCTCGAAGGTTGGCTTCGGGAGCGAACCGACCGGCTGCAGGCCAGCGACCCTGAGCTAATGGTTCGGATGTGCCGGCTGGCGCAGGAGCTCCCGGACACCGAGATCATCGGGGGCTGGTTGATAGAGCTCGAGCTCGCCGATGAATCCCCCAGCGATCGCGGTCAGCTCTCCAATGCCCTGGCCGAAGTGCTGACCGATATGCGCTTCCTCGGTATGCAACCGAAGCTGCTGCTCCCGCTGGGTGTCTCCGATCTGGCGAGAGCTCTCGGCAAGGCTCTGGCGAAGCCGGCGCCGGGCAATGGGCCCGTCCTCGATTACCCGGGCCTGACATGACCGACCGGGCCAAACCGAACTCGGCCGATGAGAAGCGGGACTCTTCAACGACCCTCGACGTCCGTACCAAGCGGATTTACGAGGAAGCCGAACCCGGGGATGGGTACCGCATCCTGATCGACCACATCTGGCCTCGGGGCATCTCCAAACAGCGGGCCCGACTAGACGAGTGGGCCCCTGAGCTGGCGCCGAGCGGTGAGCTGCGCAAGTGGTTCGATCATCTCCCGGCCCGCTACGAGACATTCGCATTTCGCTATGGCCACGAGCTTTCGACCAAATCGACGCGCCTCGAGGAGCTTCGCCGCCGCGCTGCGACTGGTCCGTTAACGGTCCTCTACGCGGCCCGCGATCAAGAGCACAACAACGCCGTGGTCCTCGCCGAGATTCTGCGCGAGGCCTGAAAGGCGCGGTCAGGCCCGGGCCCCAGATGGGTGGAAAGGCCCATCGACACGGGCAACGCCCGGGCGGATGATCGAGCCATGACAGGAATCAGCCCTCAAATCGAGGCAGTGATTCGAGAGTTTCGGCGTCGCGGCCGCCTGGTCAGACCGACCGCAACCGAGGCCGAAGCGGTCAGGAGAGCCCCTCAGCCCAGCCTGGCCCTCGTCGGCGAAAGGGAACGATGAACGAACACACTGAGACATTCGTGATCGTCGGCGCGGGACTGGTCGGAGCCAAGGCAGCGGTCGCTAGCTTGACTGAGATTCGCGACTATGCCCGCATCTAGGCAGAAACCGAACATGCGCCTCTTGGTCGTCTCAGACGCCGCTCTAGCCGGTGCCGATCAGTTGCCGCACTCGGTGCGAGCCCTGATCGATGCCGCCGGTGAGCTCTATGTCGTCACGCCGAGCCTGCCGGGGCGAGCCTCCTGGATCGCTGACGACGTTGACGACCCGCGCCAGGTGGCGGAGGAGCGCCTCGTTGCCGTGCTGCGCAACATGCGCTCCATCGGCGCCCGCGTAAGTGGAAGGACCGGCGATGACACCGCCCTTACTGCCGTCGGCGATGCCGTCAGTGAGTTCCAGCCCGATCACATCCTGCTCGCCCTGCGTAGCCATGAGCACGCCAACTGGCAGGAGAAGGGACTGATCGGGGAAATCAGTGATCGCTTCAGCTTGCCACTCACCACCTACGCCATCGACCCCCGCGGTCACGGCTCAAGCTAGGTAAAGCCAATGCTGGCTGCCCTCGCACGCAGCTCGCCGATGCCCTGGCCCCGCAAACCTCCTGTCCGCCAGGCACGAATACAGGTCCTTGCTGAGACCTGCTGACTTGGGCTGAAAATCGGGGCGACTGGATTTGAACCAGCGACCTTTCGGCCCCCAGCCGAATGCGCTACCAGACTGCGCCACGCCCCGAGGGGGAGACAATCCTAGACCGAAGCGGGCGACGGGACTCGAACCCGCTCCTCGAGCTTGGAAGGCTCACGTGCAACCGTTAACACCTCGCCCGCGCGAGCGCCGATTATAGGTTCGCCTGCCGAGGTCCCCCGGGCGCACCGGCCGCGGTCTTTGCGAAACTCAGCGCTCGCGGGACGGTTCTAGAGGCAGGGCCGCCCGCCACCTCCGACTCATGCCGCTCCCCAGGCCAAGAACGACGGTTACCCGCGCGCGGGCGATGCTCGCCGCGGCGGTCGCCCTGCTCCTGATCGCGGGCGGGGCGCTGCTCGCCCGTGAGGCTCAGGGCGCGCCCTCGCAGAAGAACGTCGTCTTCATCCTCGCCGACGACATGACGTCGAGCGAGCTGTCGGTGATGCCGAACGTGCAGTCGCTCCTCGCGGCTCAGGGCACCAGCTTCAACGAGGCCTACGTCTCCTTCCCGCTCTGCTGCCCTTCGCGGGCGACGATGCTGACCGGCCAGTACATGCACAACCACGGTGTGCATGGCAATGACGCCCCCAACGGCGGCTGGCCGAAGTTTCGCCCCGACGAGGCGAGTGACCTGGCCGTCGAACTGCAGAACGACGGCTACTACAACGTTCACATCGGCAAGTACCTGAATGGCTACGCGCCGACCGACGGCATCCTGCCAGTGCCCGACGGCTGGTCCGAGTGGTACGGAAAGGTCTCCGAGGACGCCCTCTACTTCAACTACCAGCTGATCGAGAAGACCGGGCCGAGCGCGACCCCGCACATCACCTTCTACGGCGATCAGCCCAACGACTACCAGACAGATGTCTTCAGCGATCGCGCGGTCAACTTCGTCAATGACCACGCCGTCGGGAACCAGCCCTTCTGGCTCAATCTCTGGTTCAACTCTCCCCACGGCCCCTTCGATCCCGCGCCGAGGGACCTGAACCGGCTGGCAGGCACACCGTTGCCGAAGCTCCCCGCATTCAACGAGAAGGACATCAGCGACAAGCCCAAGTGGCTGCGCAGACAGGTGAGAAAGCGGCTCAGCAAGAAGCGGGTGCAGGAGATCGCGAACGAGCGGCGCCACCAGGAAGAGCAGCTCATCTCGCTCGACGAGTCGGTCGGCGAGCTCGTCCAGTCCCTGAAGGACAAGGGCATCCTCGACGACACCTACATCATCTTCGCCTCGGACAACGGCATCTTCCGCGGGGAGCACCGGATCGCCAGCGGCAAGTTCCTTCCCTACGACCCCGCCTCGCGTGTGCCGCTCATCATTCGGGGCCCGGGGATCCCCGCCGGTGGCGTCAGCAATGAGCTGGTCTGGAACGGCGACATCCCGCAGACGATCCTCCAGATCGCTTCGGGATCACAGAACGCATTCGCCGATGGCAGATCCCTGCTGCCGTACGCGGACGACCCGGCGCTCCGCTCCACCCGTCCGATCCTGCTCGAGGGGGACACTGGTCCGGGCGACACGGGCACGGAGGCTGCGCAGTCGAGCAGCGCGCAAGCTCGCGAGGCGCGGATTCACCTGGCCGGGAAGCGTGGGGTTTCAAACCTCGAGCAGGAGACGGACGCGATCAAATCGGCCGACCAGACCAATCATGCTCCGGCCTACCGCTCGATTCGAACCGACCGCTACGAGTACACCGTCTACGCGAACGGCCAGACCGAGCTCTACGACATGCTGAACGACCCGGCCCAGCTCAACTCCCTGGCGACCAATCCTCGCTACCGGTTCGTCAGGAAGTGGCTCTACGACGCGCTCATCCCCCTCTCGGGCTGCGCCGGCGCGTCATGTCGCGTGGAGCTCGGCCCTGATCCGGCGCCGCTGCCGAAGAGCGCGCTGCGGCCGAAGATCAAGAAGAAGGGCCAGGGGACCCAGCAGCCGCCCGCCGCGCAGAAGCCCGCGCCCAAGACGTAGCCGTCCCAGCCCCGCGGGTTACGATTCCCCGCCCAAGGGGCACTGGCCAAACTGGCTAAGGCACCGGCCTCCAAAGTCGGCGATTCCAGGTTCGAGTCCTGGGTGCCCCGCTCTTCGCTCGCGCTACTCGCCCGGCTTGCCGCGGCGCTTCGCCACCGCAAGGCGCGTGGCGTCACGGAGGTCCTGGATCGGCGTTCCCTTCTCGACGTAGTCGTCGGCGCCGCGCTCGATCGAGGTCGGGCCCATGCGGTCCGCCGAGAATCCGGAGAGGACGATGATCGCGACGTCCGGGTCGCCACTGCGGATCTCCGGGATCGCCTGGAAGCCATCCATGTCGGGCATCGAGAGGTCGAGCAGCACCGCCGCCGGGTGCGTGGCGGCGATTCCCTCGATCGCGCTGCGGCCGTCGCCCGCCTCGCCCACGATCTCGAATCCCGGGTCCTCCTCCATGCCGTACCTGATCAGCTCCCGGAGCTCGGGAACGTCGTCGACCAGGTAGACCGAGATCGTCGTCCGCTCTGTCATTCGTCCCCCAAGGCCGTGGTCCTCAGCTAGAAGCATCGCTTCCCGCCACGATTGCCGGCCACTGTCGCTTCAACGCGCCAGGACCCTGAGCCACCTCGCTGTCCTCGGATCCCGGCAACAAGTCTTGCCAGGTCATCCTGACCTCCTCTTTGACTCGACACACACCCCCGCATTGGGTGATGTCCGGATGGAGACCATTCTTCCAGAGGCCGATCACCGAGCGCATCCGCAGTAGCCAACGATTGCGAAACTAGAATCGGCTGCGCGCGGGCGTGGTGGAATTGGAAGACACGCTGGCTTTAGGTGCCAGTGCTCGAGAGAGCGTGGGGGTTCGAGTCCCTCCGCCCGCATGACCGCCCCGGGCGAATGGGTGTAGCGCACATCCAGTCGAGCCCATAGACTTGCTCGCCATGGAAGCGGGGTCGATCCGTCCCGGATACGAGCTCTGGCGACCGAACAGGGAGAAATCCGAGTCGAACAGCACTCGGGTCCTGGTCGTGTTCCTGCTGCTCCTCTCAGCCGGACTCGCTCTGGTGATCACCGTCGGTGGGTGGTCGCGGCTGGAGGGCGGGAAGATCTTCGCCCTCGGCTACGTGGCGCTCTACGTGCTATTCGCCTACCTGGTGGCCCGCTGGAATCGAGGCGCGCTTCCGGTGATCGCGGCGCTGGCGATCATCCTCGCCATCTTCGCCGGAATCGCCGCACCCGCCTGGTTCGACCGGTCCAAGCCCGGCCTCAGCGGCCCGGCTCTTCCGGATGACCTGCTGGGATTGCTCTGCCTCGTGCTCGTGCCGGTGCAGGTGATCCTGATCGCGGTCGCGATGGTCGCCTTCAACCAGGAGTGGCACGTCGAGGAGGAACGACCTATCGGCGACGAGCTGCCGCCGGTCGAGCCACCGGCGGACGACGACGGCGGAGGCGGCGAAGACGCCCCGGCCACTCCCCGCCGCGGCAGCGGCCGCCGCTCCACCGGCACCAGCAAGAGCCGGGCCACGACGCGTCGCGCGACGGCGGCGCGCCGGCCTAAAAAAGCCTGAGCGGCGGCTCGATCAGCGCCGGGCCGTCCTGGCGGACGTCGTTGACGGCGTCCGACACCTCAGTGACGAGGAGGTCGTCCGTGGGGACAAGGAGCGACTGAAGCCCCTCCTCCCCGGCCTCGGGGTCGAGCCACTCTGATTCATCGGCCTGATCGAGGATCACCGGCATGCGGTCATGGATCGGGGCGACGACGTCGCCCGGCTCGCAGGTGACGATCGCGCAGGAGTGCACCGAGGAGCCGTCCGCTCGGCGAGCCTCGGCCCAGATGCCTGCGAATGCGAATGGCTCCCTCGACGGCCGCGTGATCCAGACCGGCTTCTTCCCCGTCTCCTCCGCCCGCCACTCGTAGAAGCCGTCCGCGACGATCAGGCATCGATGCGTCCGGAACGCGTCCCGGAACGAGGGCGCCTCGGCGACGGTCTCGCCTCGCGCGTTGATCAGCAACCGGTCGTACGAGTCCGGGTCGGCGAAGTGCGGAATCAGCCCCCACCGCAGCACCCCCGGCTCACGCTCCCCGTCCCCGTTCAGCCGGACGGCGAGCACCGGATCTGTGGGTGCGACGTTGTACCGAGGCGCCTGATCGATCTGCGCCTCCTCCGCCAGACCGAACCGAAAGCGCAACAGCCGCGGGTCGGGATCGGTGAGCGTGTAGCGCCCGCACATGGCTGAAGCGTCGCAGGATGGAGGGACGCGCTCAGAGTCGAAGCTGGGGTTGGAGCCGCCCGCCACACGCGCGACCGTCCTGGAGACATGGTCCGACTCGAACCGAATCTGGGCGTGGGTGAAACGCAACGGCGTCAGACCCGCCGCCGTGTGCACCTGGTCGCGCATTCATCGACCGGGTGATGCCGGAGGTGGGAGTCGAACCCACACGTCCCGAGGGACACGGCATTTTGAGTGCCGAGCGTCTGCCATTCCGCCACTCCGGCGCGCGAGCAACGATAACCCCGAGTGCCGCCGCTCACGGGCGATTCGACGCGCTCGGGCGGCCGCCGGCGCCATCCGCTCGCGCCCCCGCGATAATCCGCCGCCGGTGGACTCCGCGGGACGCACTGACCTGATTCGTGAGCTCTGCTCCTTCGAGGAGCGGGGGCCTGGGACTGACTCCGAGCGGCGTGCCGCGGGGATGCTCGCCGGGCGGCTCCGCGGCATCGGGCGGCGCGCCGACATCGAGCCCTTCTTCACCCACCCCGAGTACGCGGTCGTGCACCTCATCCATGCAGCGCTCGGTGTCGCCGGGAGCATCATCGCCACCGTTCAGCCGGCCGTCGGATTCGCCCTGGTGCTGTTCGCCGCGGCCTCGACCTACCTGGACCTGAATACCCGCCTCTACCTCGTTCGCTCGCTGCTCTTCCGCCGCATCTCCCAGAACGTCGTCTCCCCCGGCGATCGCCCCGACGCTCCGGCCCGACTGATCCTGATGGCCCACTACGACGCGGCGCGCACCGGCTACATCTTCTCCAAGGCGTCCAAGCGAATCCGCAAGCTGCCGGAGCGCACCCGGGTCGGCCTCGGGCCGTTCCGCCTCTTCTTCTGGCTCGGGCTCGCCCCCCTCCTCCCGATCCTCGGCGCCCGCATGGCGGGGCTCGACGCGACCTGGCTCAACGCCGTGCAGGCGGTCCCCACGATCGTCCTGATCGTCGGCGGGTTCCTGCTGATCGACATCGCCCTCTCCGACATCGTCCCCGGCGCCTACGACAACGCCTCCGGCGTCGCGGCCGTCCTCTCGGCCGCCGAGGAGCTGACCGCGAACCCCCCTGAGAACCTCGACGTCTGGATCGTGCTCGCGGGCTCGGAGGAGTCCTTCTGCGAGGGCAGCCGCGCCTTCGTCCGCTCGCGGCGCAAGGAATTCGACCGCGCAACCACCGCCTTCGTGAACGTCGACTCGGTCTCCTTCGGCGAGGTGGCCTACGAGATCAGCCAGGGCCCGGTGATCAGCCTCCCCCACGACCGCCAGCTGATCGAGCTCTGCGAGGCGCTCTCGGACGCGGGCGCCGGAGGCGGAGCCCGGCCGATCCGCCACCCCCTCCTCGACGACGCGATGCCGGCGCGGGTCCGGCGCCTGCGCGCGATCACCCTGCGAACCACGGACGAGCGCGGAAACCTCGCGCCCTGGTACCACACCCACGACGACCTGCCCGATCGGGTTGACGCCGAGGCTCTGACCCGCGCGACTGACTTCCTCGTCTCCCTCGCCCGCCTGATCGACCGCGACGCCGGACGCCAGCCCGGCGCGACCGCCCCCCAGCCCGCGGCGGCTGCCGGGCGCGTGTAAGGATCGAGGCCGTGGAGGAGACCGCCGCCGAGATCCTCTGGGCGCCGACGCCCGAGATGGTCGAGCGCTCCCAGCTGACTCGCTACATCCGCTGGCTGGCCGAGAACCGCGACCTCCACTTCGACGGCTATCACGACCTCTGGCAGTGGTCGGTGACCGAGATCGAGGAGTTCTGGGGAACGCTCTGGGAGTACTTCGAGGTGATCTCCGACGGCCCCTACGACCAGGTCCTGGCCGATCGCACGATGCCCGGCGCCCGCTGGTTCGAGGGCCCCAACCTGAACTACGCGGAGCACATCTTCCGGGGCAAGGACAAGCACGAGGTCGCCGTCGTCTACGGATCCGAGCTGCGCGAGCTCTCGGAGCTGCGCTGGGGAGAGCTGCGGGAACAGGTCGCGGCGATCCGCGAGGGGCTGCAGGCCCTCGGCGTCACCAAGGGCGACCGCGTCGTCGCCTACCTGCCGAACGGCCCGGAGGCCCTGATCGCCTTCCTCGCCACGGCGAGCCTTGGCGCGATCTGGTCGAGCTGCTCCCCCGACTTCGGCCCGGGCAGCATCGTCGACCGGTTCGCCCAGATCGAGCCGAAGGTGATGTTCGCCGTCGACGGCTACCGCTACGGCGGCAAGGACTTCGACCGGATGGACGTCGTCGCCGGCGTCGTCGCCCAGATCCCGAGCCTGGAGCGCGTCATCGTCGTCCCCTACCTGAGCGCCGCCCCCGAGCTCTCGACCCTCGAGGAGGACGAGAAGGCGGCCCCACCGATGACCTGGGGACAGCTCGCCGACCTCGGACAGGGAGCCGACCTCCACTTCGAGCGAGTGCCCTTCGACCACCCCCTCTGGGTTCTCTACTCCTCAGGCACGACCGGCCTTCCCAAGGCGATCGTTCAGGGACACGGCGGAATCCTCATGGAGCAGCTCAAGAAGAGCTACCTCCACCTCGACGCCCAGCCCGGCGACCGCCTCTTCTGGTTCACCACAACGGGCTGGATGATGTGGAACTTCCTGATCGGCGCTCTGCTGACCGACGCATCGATCGTCCTCTACGACGGCAACCCCGCCTACCCGGACATGGGCGTCCTCTGGGACCTGGCGGAGCGGACCGGCATGACCTGCTTCGGCACCAGCGCGGCCTATATCGCCGCCTGCATGAAGGACGGCGTCGAGCCCGAGAACGGACGCGAGCTCGCCCTCCGCTCGGTCGGCTCCACCGGCTCTCCGCTGTCCCCCGAGGGCTTCGACTGGATCTACGAGCACCTCGGGGCGGACACCTGGCTCTTCTCGACCAGCGGCGGCACGGACGTCTGCACGGCCTTCGTAGGAGGCGTCCCGATCCTCCCCGTCTACAAGGGCGAGCTCCAGGCTCGCGCCCTGGGCGCCAAGGTCGAGGCATTCGACGAGGACGGCAATTCGGTCGTCGACCAGGTCGGTGAGCTGGTCATCACGGAGCCCATGCCCTCCATGCCGGTCTTCTTCTGGGGCGACGAGGACGGCTCGCGCTATCGAGCGAGCTACTTCGAGATGTTCCCTGGCATCTGGCGCCACGGCGACTGGATCGAGATCACGTCGCGGGGCACGGCGATCATCTACGGCCGCTCCGACTCGACGATCAACCGTGGCGGCATCCGCATGGGGACGGCCGAGATCTACCGTGCAGTCGCCGAGGTGCCCGAGGTGGTCGAATCGCTTGTCGTGGACGTGCCGAAGCCCGGAACCGAGGGGTGGATGCCGCTCTTCGTCGTCCTGCGGGAGGGCGCCGAGCTGACCGACGAGCTCAAGTCAGAGATCAAGCGGCGGATCCGCGAGCAGTGCTCGCCCCGCCACGTGCCGAATGAGATCTTCCAGATCAAGGACGTCCCGCGGACGCTGAGCGGCAAGGTCCTGGAGGTTCCGGTCAAGCGGATCCTGATGGGAGAGCCGGCCGAGAAGGCGGCGAGCCGCGACTCCCTCGCGAACCCTGCAGCGCTCGACTACTTCACCGACCTGGCTGCTTCGACGGGAGTCTGATCCGCTGATCCGAGCCGGGCTGGCCGGCGTAATGACTGCCATGAGCTCCACGGGAATCCCGTCCCGCGAGACCTGGAAGCGCGACCTCGCCCCATATCTCGAGGTCAACCAGCGTCGCAGCCTCGGGCAGATCGCGAGCGTCGTGATCCCATACCTGGCCGTCTGGGTCGTCGCGGCCCTGATCGAGCCGAGCTTTCCGGTTGCAATCGCTCTCGGCCTCGTCGCCACCGTCTTCCTGACGAGGATGTATTCGCTCTTCCACGACCTGACGCACAACTCGCTGTTCGAATCCAGGCAGGCGAACAGCCGCTGGGGTCACGTCCTCGGCTACCTGCTGTTCACCCCGTACCGCTGGTGGCAGCGCCAGCACCGCATCCACCACGCCCACACAGGCGACCTCGATCACCGCGGTGTCGGCGAAATCAACACCATGACGATCGCCGAGTACGAGGAAGCCTCTCCCCTGCGCAGGCTCGGCTACCGCCTCTACCGCAACCCGCTGCTCATGCTGCTCGTTGGGCCCACGCTCGTCTTCCTCTTCGAGCGCCGATTCCCGCAGCGAGGCATGACCCGCCGAATCCTCGCGAGCGTCGTCGCGACCAACCTGGCGCTGGTCGCCTGGGTGCTCGGCTGGTCCACGATCGTCGGCTGGGGGACCTTCCTCCTGATCCAGGGCACCACCCTGGTGGCCGGCGGCGCCCTCGCCGGCTGGATGCTCTACATCCAGCACCAGTACGAGGACACCTACTACCAGGCGCCCGGCGAGTGGCAGTTCGAGCTTGCCGCGCTCCAGGGGAGCTCCTACCTGCAGCTGCCGCGCCCGCTCGCCTGGGCCGTGGGCAACGCGAACTTCCACCACGTCCACCACCTGAGCGCGAAGATCCCGAACTACAACCTGCGCGCCGCCCACGAAGGGCACCCGATGTTCGAGCGCACGCCGGTGGTCACGATTCGCAGCAGCTTCCGAACCTTCCGCCTGAAGCTCTGGGACACCGAGACCGAGTCGCTGGTCCGCTTCCCGAAGGGACGTGCCGCGTCGGAGAAGCTAGGCGGGCGTTACGGGATTCCGCCGGGTGGCGAAGCTGCGGTCCTTGGTCGCCGCCAGGGCATAGCGTCGGACTAGCTCCTCCCGGAGCCTGTCGGGCTCGATCACCGCATCCACGACCAGCTCCGAGGCCAGATGGAGGATGTCGATGTCCTCCGAGTACTCCGCTCGCTTCTCCTTGACGAAGCGCTCGCGTTCCTCCGGATCCTCGATCTCCTGGATCTGGTTGAAGAAGACCGCGTTGATGGCTGCCTCGGGCCCCATCACCGCGATCTGGGCCTGCGGGAACGCGAGGCAGGCATCGGGCTCGAAGGCGGGACCGGCCATCGCGTAGAGGCCGGCGCCATAGGCCTTCCGAACGATCACCGAGAGCTTGGGGACGGTCGCCTCGGAGACAGCGCTGATCATCTTTGCCCCGTGGCGGATGATCCCCTGCCGCTCGACGTCCTTGCCGATCATGAACCCGGGCACGTCCGCCAGGAACAGCAGCGGGACGTTGAACGCGTTGCAGGTCATGATGAAGCGCGCCGCCTTGTCGGCCGAGTCCACGAACAGGACACCGCCCTTGACCTTCGGCTGGTTGGCCACGATCCCGATCGCCCGGCCGTCGAGGCGCGCGTAGCCGACCACCACCTCCTTCGCCCAGCGGGCATGCACCTCGAGGAACGAGTCCGCATCGGTGACGGCCGCGATCAGGTCCCTGATGTCGAAGGGATCCTTCTCATTTCCCGGCACGATCTCGGAGACCGCCCGGCTCTCGGCCGGCTCGGCCGGCGGCGCCGCCGGCGGCTCCTCGCGCCAGCTCGCGGGCATGTACGAGAGGTAGCTGCGCGCGACGTCGATCGCCTCCTCGTCGGACTCGGTGAGGAAGTGCCCGCACCCGGAGACGGAGGTGTGCATCCGGGCGCCGCCCATCTCCTCCAGCGTGACCTTCTCGCCGATCACCATCTCGGCCATGCGAGGCGAGCCGAGGTACATCGAAGCGTTGCCGTCCCGCATGATCACCACGTCGCAGAAGGCGGGGATGTAGGCCCCACCGGCCGCGCTCGGGCCGAACAGCAGACAGATCTGCGGCACCTGTCCCGAGAGGCGGACCTGGTTGTGGAAGATGTGGCCAGCGCCGCGCCGCCCGGGGAACATCCGCACCTGCTCGGTGATGCGGGCGCCGGCGGAATCGACCAGGTAGACGATCGGCACCTGGTCGGCGAGGGCCCGCTCCTGAATCCGAAGGATCTTCTCGACCGTCTTCGGCCCCCACGAGCCGGCCTTGACCGCAGGGTCATTCGCCATCAGGGCCACGGGCCGGCCGCCCACCATTCCCATTCCGGTGACCACGCCGTCAGCCCCGAGGCCCTCCTGCTCCCAGTTGGCGAGCAGCCCATCCTCGACCAGGGAATCGGCGTCCAGCAGCCTCGCGACCCGATCGCGAACCGGCAGCTTCTCCTGCTCGGCGACCTTCTTGCGGTGCCGCTCAGGGCCTCCTTCCAGTGCGGCGTCGAGTGCCGCCCTCACGTCGCTCACGACCGCCTCGGATCGATCAGGTCCGAGCCTCGTGCTCGGACTCGGCGTCGACGACCTGCGTCTCCTCTGATGAAGCCTCGTCCTCGTGTTCAGCCTCGGCCTCGTGCTCGTCCGTCTCGAGCTCTTTCGTCCTCGCCCTCCCCGGCGAGCGGTTCGGAATCGCCCGGCTCTTCAAACGAATCCGATCCCGGCTCTGTCCGGTGCTCCGAGACGGCGCTGGTCAGCTTGGCCGTGAGGTCCTCGGTGTCGGCCAGGACGTCGTTGCGCCGGCGGATGAGATCGGCGATCGCCGCCTCGATGTCTTCCCGGCGCTGCATGCTTTCCTCGACTATTCGCGCCGCCTCGGCCTGCGCCGACGCGATGGTGTCACGGGCCTTCTGCTCGGCCTGCTGGCGGATGGCCTCCGCCTCCTCCTGCGTAGCCTGCCGGATCTGCTCGGTCTCCGTCCTGGTCTCGTCGGCCTCCATGTTCGCCGTGTTCACCGTCCCGCGAGCTTCCTCCTCGGCCTCGGCCCGAATCTGCTGTGCACTCTCCTCGGCCTGAGCCAGGATCGCGCCGGTCCTCTGACCGACCCGCTCGAGCTCCCGCTTGACGGTGTCGGACCGGGACTCCTCCCCGGCCCCGGTCTCGAGCCAGTCGGCGAGACGCGCCAGGAACTTCTCGACCTCGTTCTTGTCGTACCCGCGTCGCGAGGACGGGAAGGTCGCGTTGCGGATCCGGTCCAGGCTGGTCTGGTCGACTGGCATGCGAAGGGTTCCTCCTCGAGCTGGCTAGGCCCCGGCATCCACCGGGACAGGCTCATCGCCGGAGTAATCGTAGAACCCCTTGCCCGACTTGCGGCCGAAATCGCCGGCGTCGACCATCTTCTTGAGCGTGTCCGGGGCCGCGAAGCGCTCCTCGCCGTAGGCGTCGACCATCACGCCGGCGATCGCGACGAGGGTGTCCAGCCCGACGAAGTCCGCGAGGGTGAGCGGGCCCATCGGATGGCTGGCTCCGGCCATCATCCCCGTGTCGATGTCCTTGATGGAGCCGACGCCCTGCTCGTGGGCTCGGATCGCGTCCAGCATGTAGGGCACCAGGAGCCGGTTGACGATGAAGCCGCGGTTGTCGCCGGCGGCCACGGTCGTCTTCCCGAGCGCCTCGCCGACCTCGAACCCGAGGGCGACGGCCTCGTCGGAGGACCCCTCGGCCCGCACAACCTCGAGCAGCGGCATCACCTGGGGCGGATTGAAGAAGTGGAGCCCGAGCATGCGCTCCGGGCGCTTCGTGGCGTCCGCCTGGGTGGCGACGGAGAGGGACGAGGTATTGGTGGCGAGGTAGGCGTCGTCATTGACGATCTCGTCCAGCTCCCGCCACATCTCGAGCTTGCGGTCGAGGTCCTCGGTGATCGCCTCGATCACCAGATCGCAGTCGGCGAGGTCCGAGTAGTCGAGCGTCGGCGTGATCCGGCCGCGCACGGCGTCCGCCTCGGACTGTTCCATCCTGCCCTTCTCGACGGCGCGCGCGAGCTGCTTCTCGATCTTGGCCATCCCCTTGTCGAGCGGCGCCTGATCGATCTCCCGCACCACCACGTCCCAGCCCTGCTGCGCGCAGATCTGTGAGATCCCGTGGCCCATCAGGCCGCAGCCCAGGACGCCGACCTTGCTGATCGCCATATGTCTTAGCTCCCTCTCTTCGGTCTCGAATTGGCGGCGGGGAGGATACGCGGGCGCGTCCGCCGGGGCATGGCGACAGCGCAACCACCTAAGGTGACGCGGGTTTCTGATCGGTATGAGCTGGGGCAGACGACATTGGGCAGGCTTGGCTCTCGCTGCGCTCGCGGCGGGCGTCTTCGCCTGCACAGCGGCGGCCGCGCCCGGACCTGCCCAGGCGAAGTGCGACAAGGCGTGCGCGGCGCATCGCGAGAAGCTTGCGCAGCTGCGACGCAAGAACGCCCTGCAGAAGCGCCCGAACGTCGTCGTGATCGACACCGACGACATGAACCAGAGCGACATGTCCGTCATGCGCAACACGCTCAGCCTGCTGGCCGCCCACGGCACCACCTTCCGCAACAGCTACGTCTCGTACCCGCTCTGCTGTCCCTCGCGGGCGACCTTCCTCACCGGGCAGTACGCGCACAACCACCACGTGCTCACCGACCAGCGCTTCGGCGATCTCGACAGCTCGAACACGCTCGCGGTCTGGCTGCGGAAGGCCAAGTATCGAACCGCGATGTTCGGCAAGTACCTGAACGGGTACGGCGTTCCCCCGTTCAGTCCGCGCGAGGTCCCGAAGGGCTGGACCCAGTGGTATGCCCTCACCGGGGGCACCGAGCAGCATCGCTACGGCTTCAAGCTGAACGAGAACGGCAAGGTCCATCACTACGCACGCAAGCCGAGCAACTACATCGACTACGTCCTCGACTCCAAGGTGAACGCTGTGCTGAAGCAGTGGACGATCAGCCCCAAGCCGTTCTTCATCTACTACAACCCGAACAACCCTCACGGCGAGGCCGGCACCCCGATCTGGTCGACGCGGGACCCCGAGCCTGCGCCCCAGTACCTCGGCGTGTTCGGCGACATCACCGCCCCGCAGCCGCCCAACTTCGACGAGGCGAACGTCTCGGACAAGCCGAAGCAGATCCGGGACATCCCGCAGCTCTCAGACGCACAGCTCGCCGACATCGACCGGCGCTACCGCGGCCGCCAGGAGAGCCTGCTCTCGGTGGACGACGAGGTGAAGCGGATCTTCGGGCTGGTCCGCAAGTTCGGCGACAAGCGGCGGACCTTCTTCATCTTCACCTCCGACAACGGCCTCGAGATGGGCGCCCACCGGATCGAGTTCAAGAACTTTCTCTACGAGGAGGGCGAGCGGGTGCCGCTCGTGATCCGAGGCCCTGGCTTCCCCCAGGGCGAGGTGCGAGACCAGCTCGCGGCGAACATCGACCTGGCCCCGACGATCACGGCACTGACCGGCGCAACGCCCGCCCGTGTCATGGACGGGATCCCCCTGCTGCCCCTCGCCCAGAACCCGAACGTCGACACGAACCGCTCCATCCTCTTCGAAAGCCCTGACATCGGCACCTACGGGATCCGAAGCGGTCCATGGAAGTACAACCTCTGGAGCAACGGGGACCAGGAGCTCTACAACCTGAATACCGATCCCTACGAGCTCACCAATCGGCTCTACGACCCGCCGGGGCCGGCGGCCCCCTCACCCGCCGACGTCGCGCTGGCGGCCCAGCTCAAGACGAGGCTGTTGCAGCTCAAGACGTGCAACGGCCCTTCCTGTCAGTAGCTACGCGGCCGAGACTTCTTCGAGCTTCTGCTTCATCCCGTCGGCGAGCGCGTGCATGCCGCTCATCGGCCGGATGAAGACCTCCATCCGGCTGACCCGGCCCTCGTCGTCGAAGTGGAGGAAGTCGATGCCGTCGAGCTCCCGGTCGCCGACCCGTGCGCTGAAGGCGAGCGCCGCAGCGTCGCCGGTCTCGACCTGGTCGGTATAGCGGAAGTCCTCGAACACCTGGCCCACCGCACCGAGCAGCATCGCGACCGCCTCGCGGCCCTCGTACGGCTTGAAGACGACGGGACTGCGGAAGACGACGTCCTCCGCGAAGAGCTCGTCGATCGCGGAGAAGTCCTTCGATTCGGCCGCGGCACGAAAGCGATCGCTCTGCATACCGGGCACCCTACCGGTGCCAGTCGATCGGGCCCGCCGTGAGCAGGTGGGCTCCCAACGGGCGGCCGAGCACCTTCTGAGCTTCCGTGGAGGCCTGGATCAGCTTCGCCAGGTCGACGCCGGTCTCGACCCCCATCTCCTCCAGCATCGAGACCAGGTCCTCCGTCGAGATGTTGCCCGTCGATCCGGGCGGCACGGGGCAGCCGCCGAGCTCACCGAAGGAGCTCTCGAAGGACTCGATGCCCTGCTCGAGTGCGGCGAGGATGTTGGCCAGGCCCTGTCCCCGTGTGTTGTGGAAGTGGGCGGTCAGCTCGACCCCCGCAAGTCGCTCCCGGGCCTGTGCGAAGAACTCTCCGACCTGCCGGGGATTTGCCATCCCCGTGGTGTCGCCGAAGGCGATTTCCTCGCAGCCGAAGCTGCTCAGCTTCCCGGCGATCTCGAAAACGCGATCAGCCGGCACCTCTCCCTCGTACGGGCAGCCGAAGCTCGTCGAGATGACCCCCTCGCAGCGCAGCCCGGCATCCCTTGCCTCACCGATCGTTCCCTCCAGATCCGCCAGCGACTCGTCTATCGAGCGGTTGACGTTCTTTCGGTTATGGGTCTCCGACGCCGAGAGGAAGAAGCTCGCCTCCTGGAAGCGGTCCCGGAGCTTCAGCGCGTTCTCCAGACCCCTTCTGTTCGGAATCAGCACCGAATACGCAACATCGTCCCGCGGCTCGAACCGCGTGAGCACCTCGGCCCCGTCCGCAAGCTGCGGGATCACGTCCGCGCGGACGAACGATGTGATCTCGATCCTCTTCAAGCCCGCCTCGCCGAGCAGGCCGATCAAGCGCACCTTCTCCTCGGTCGGGATCACCTCGGGCTCGTTCTGGAACCCGTCGCGAGGCCCCACCTCGCGGATGCGGACGCGGTTGGGAAGCTCCTCGGGCATCACTTCAGCCTAGTTGGCGAGTTGTTCCGGATATGCCGGAAGAAGTCACCAGGCGAGCGGCTCGGCTCTATTCGCTGCCGACCGACCCGACCTGGATCACGCGTCGCTCGTGCGTGCCCACGCCGACCGTGCGGTCGCCCTCCTTGACCTCGACGTCGAAACGGAGCTTGCGGCCGTCGACGATCTCGTTCAGCTTCGCGTGGACGACGCAGGTCGAGCCCTCGGCCGCGGCCGCGACGTGCTTGATGCAGACCTCGAAACCGACCGTCGCGCTGCCGTCCTCGAGGTTCTCGTACGCGAGGCCGGCGCAGCACGCCTCCATCATCCCGATCATGCCCGGCGTCGAGAGGACACTGGCGCCGATGGTCCCTCCGACGTCGGTGATCAGCCGGTCCTCGACGACGAACTCCATGTCGCGCTCCATCCCCACCTCGAGCGCCATCAGCCCACCATGCCCATGCCGCCGGAGACGCCGATGCACTCGCCGGTCACATAGGAGGAGTCGTCCGAGCAGAGGAAGGCGACCGCGGCGGCGACCTCCTCGGGCTGACCCAGCCGGCCGAGCTGCGTCCCGGCCTTCATCGTCTCGATGATCTTCTCCCCGATCTCGCCGAGCTGCTTCGCCCCCATCAGCAGCGGGGTCTCGATCGGCCCGGGAGCGATCGCGTTGGCGGTGATTCCGTAGCGGGCGTTCTCGCGTGCCATCACCTTCGTGAATCCGATCACGCCGGCCTTCGCGGCCGAATACACGGCGGAGCCCTTTGAACCCACGCGCCCGGCCTCCGACGCGATGCTGACGATCTTGCCGTAGCCGGCCTCCTGCATGCCGGGCAGCGCCGCGAAGGTGCAATTGAGGACGCCGCGCAGGTTGACGCCGATCACCTTCTCCCACTGCTCGGGCGTCGTCTGGGTGAAGAAGCCGAACTCGTCGGTCCCGGCGTTGTTGACCAGGATGTCGATGGGTGGGCCCGCGCTCTCGACGGCCCCCTGGGCAGACCCCAGGTCCGTCACGTCGAGCTCGATGGCGAGGCCGGAGATCTCCCCCGCGACCTCGGTCGCCCCCTCCAGGTTCAGGTCCCCGATCGTGACCTCCGCGCCCTCGGCGGCGAGGCGGCGCGCGACCGCGGCTCCGATGCCGCTGCCGCCGCCCGGTGACGAGCGCCTTTCTGCCTTCGAGCCTCATGGCGACAGGCAGCCTAATCGGGGCGACCTGTAGCTTGCTCGCCGGTGGCTGAGCCAATCCCGATCATCGGCGGTACAGGAGCGCTGGGCTACGGCCTTGCCGTGCGCCTGGCGCGCGCGGGTCAGGAGATTGTGATCGGGTCGCGTAAGCCCGAGCGAGCCGAGGAGGCCGCGGGCAGGCTGCGCGAGGCGGTCCCGGATGCCCGGGTGGAGGGGCTCGACAACGCAGAGGCGGTGAAGCGCGGACCGATCGTCTTCCTCACGGTCCCCTTCCGTGCCCAGTCCGAGACCCTGACCAACCTGAAGGAGGCCCTGAGCCCGGACCAGCTGCTGGTCGATTGCACGGTTCCGCTCGCCGCCGCCATCTCGGGCAAGGCGACCCGGACCCTCGGCGTCTGGCAGGGATCGGCGGCTCAGCAGGCGCAGGAGATGGCACCGGACGGGGTCACGGTGATCTCGACGCTCCACACCGTGAGCGCCCCGATCCTGGCGGGTGATGGCGAGCTCGACGAGGACGTGCTGATCTGCGGCAACCGGAAGGCGGACAAGGCGCGAGTCGCCGAGGTGATCGAGTTGATCGATGGGCTGCGCCCCGTCAATGCGGGGCCGCTCGACCAGGCTCGGATCGTCGAGCCCCTGACCGCTCTTCTGATCGGGATCAACAGCCGGTACAAGACTCACGCCGGGATCAGGATCACCGGCCTGCCCGACGGCGACCACTGGTCGTAGGCGGAGTGGCGGAGGGCGGAATCGGGCGCTGCGTCGTGCTCGCGGGCGGCACCGGCGGGGCCAAGCTCGCAGCGGGACTCCAGGACGTGCTTGGAGCCGGCCTCTCCGTTGTGGTCAATACGGGGGACGACATCGAGATCGCCGGCGTGGACGTCTCCCCCGATCCCGATCTCGTCACCTACTGGCTGAGCGGAGAGATCGACGAAGAGCGGGGCTGGGGGATCAAGGACGACACCTTCACCGTCTTCGACCGCCTGGTCCAACTCGGAACGCCCGACTGGTTTCGGCTGTCCGACCGCGATCTCGCGACCTGCCTCTACCGGAAGGAGTTCGTAGCCGAGGGCGGCCGCCGCACGGATGCCCAGTCGCAGATAGCGCGCGCCCTGGGCGTCCAGGCCGCCGTCCTGCCGATGTGCGAGGAACGGGTCCGCACGCGCGTCAGGACCGCCGAGGGCTGGAGGGACCTTCAGCAGTATCTGGTCGCCGAGCACGCCCAGGCGGCGGTCGAGGGGGTCGAGATCGAGGGCCTGGAGGCGGCCACCCCCACGCCGGAGGTGCTCGCGGCGATCGGCGATGCGGAGGCGATCGTGATCGGGCCCTCGAACCCGGTGATCTCGATCGGGCCGATCGTCTCCATGCCGGCCGTGCGTGAGGCGATTTCGGCGTCGGCCGCGCCCGTCGTCGCCGTCAGCCCGTACGTGGCGGGCCAGGTGGTCAAGGGACCCACGGACCTGTTCATGCGCGCGATCGGGCGCCCGTCGAGCGCCGCCGGGGCGGCATCGCTCTACCAGGGGTTGCTCGACGGGATGATCTGCGATCCGGAGGACCCGGACCCGCCTCCCGAGGGAATCCGGATCATGAGCTCTCCCACGCTGATGCTGGGCCGCGCCGGCAGGCGCGAGCTGGCGGAGCGGACCCTCGAGTTCGCCTCGATGCTTGCCGGGCAACCATGAATCGGCGAGAACCGGGTTTCAACGGCGCCTTACCCGGTAGCCTGAATCTCATGGGAGTGGGCTCCAACAACCTGCACACGACCGCAATTGTTCCGGTGAAGGGACTGTCGGTCGCCAATGGGCGGCTGGACGGCACGCTGTCAGGGGACGAGCGCAACCAGCTCGCCGAGGCTCTCTTCCTCGACCTGATCGTGAAGCTTCCCCGCAGCCGCTGCATCGACGAGGTCCTGGTGGTCACCGCCGATGCGTCGATCGCGCGCCAGGTTCGCTGGTTCGGGCACAAGGTCCTGATCCAGACAGAGGATGAAGGGCACTCGGAGGCGGCCGCGGCCGGGGCTCGCGCCGCCATGGCGGAGGGCGCCGATCGCGTCGCCATGCTGCCCGTGGACTGCCCGATGCTCGACACCGACGAGCTCGATGCCCACATCGGCCGCTCCCCGCGGACGGTCCTGATCATCCCCGACCGTCACGGGACGGGCACCAACGGCCTCGTGCTCGCGCCACCGGATGTCTTCCTCCCTGCCTTCGGGCCCGACAGCTGCGCTCGCCACGTGAGCCGGGCGCGCGGCTCGGGGATCAGCTTCGCGCTGGAGCAGCTCGACTCCATGGGCCTCGACCTCGACACTCCCGAGGACTACGCGCTGCTCCGCGACCGCCTGCTGCTCGACCCGCAGCCGGCCCCGCGCACGGCCAAGGTTCTCTGGGAGCTCGGCGAGCGCACGCAGCCCGCGGTGGCCTAGATCTCGCCGGCGGCGTAGCTTGTGCCGCCGATGACGGCGAGCACCCGCGAGTTGCGCATCAAACCCCTGCTCGGCCTGCCCGAGCTGGGCGAGGGCGATCGGCTCGGAAGCCTGATCGCGGAGTCCGCACGCCCGGCGCCCGCCGACGTGGTCGTCGTCTCGCAGAAGGTGGTCTCCAAGGTCGAGGGGCGCGTTCGGATCCTGGCGGAGGTCGAGCCCGGCGAGCGCGCCCTGAAGCTGGCTGCGGAGCTGGACAAGGATCCGGCACTGGTCGAGCTGATCCTCGCGGAGAGCACGCGCGTGGTCCGGGCCGAGCGCGGCGTCCTGATCACCGAGACCAACGAGGGCTGGGTCTGCGCGAACGCCGGGATCGACTCCTCGAATCTCGCGGACGGGCAGGTGTCGCTGCTGCCGGTCGACGGCGACGCGTCGGCCCGGCGAATACGAGGCGAGATCGCAGCGGCTTCAGGCGCCTCCCCGGCGGTGGTGATCGCCGACAGCTTCGGCCGGGCCTGGCGAATCGGCCAGGCGGACGTCGCGATCGGCTGCGCGGGCCTCGAGCCGCTCGCGGACTGGCGCGGCAGGCACGATCAGCAGGGGCGAGAGCTCTCGGCGACCGTGATCGCGGTGGCGGATGAGCTCGCGTCCGCCGCCGACCTCGTCCGCGACAAGGATTCGGGCGTGCCCGGAGCGGTCATCTCAGGTGTGGGCGACCTGGTGACTGCCGGCGACGGCAGCGGCGCAGCTCCGCTGCGACGCGCGGCCGCAGAGGACCTCTTCCGCTAAAGAGCTGCTGTGGCGTTCTTGGACTTGAGCTCGTCCATCGAGGGCGGCTTGGTGCCCTCGTTGGTGAACTCGGGCGGCTCGTAGATCCTTCCGGGCATCGCGCCCATGGCGATGATCCGTGCCGGCTCATCGCCGGTCACGAGCTTTCGCTTCTCGGTCGCCCCCACCCTTGCGAAGACACCCGGTTCGAGCACCCACTCCTCGTCTCCAACCCGAAGGGTCGCCCGGCCGGAAACGACCGTGTAGACCTCTTCCTGATCGTCGTGGGTCTGGTCGTGCTCGGGGAAGT
Source organism: uncultured Solirubrobacterales bacterium (assembly GCA_963831605.1). Taxonomy (GTDB): domain Bacteria; phylum Actinomycetota; class Thermoleophilia; order Solirubrobacterales; family 70-9; genus DASUPK01. The sequence continues at coordinate 474,480 of CAWHQR010000008.1, read as the reverse complement.
GATTGAAGTTCGGCGGCAGGTCCATGACGGCGAGTCCGAAGGAGCTGACCCCCAGGCCGGCACGGGCGCGCCGGAAGCCTCCACCGAAGATCGCCTCGAAGTCCTCGACGCGTTTGACCGTCACATCTGGCATTTGTCTCTTCCTCTCCCCTCCTCATGCGGGAGGCGCTTGAGCGCACCCCCTTGCCCGAGTCAGGCTACCCGCCGATCTCCAGAACGGCGGACCCTTCCACCCTACCGTGACGTATGTCATCCAACGCACGGTTGGCGTCGGCGAGCGGATACACCTGGATCCGGGTCTCCACCGGGAGTGCGGTCGCCAGCGGGAGGAACTCCTCGCCGTCGCGGCGAGTCAGGTTGGCGACAGAGCGCATCGACCGCTCGTGCCAGAGCAGCTCGTAGGGAAACGACGGGATGTCGCTCATGTGGATCCCGGCGGACACCACCGTTGCGCCCGGCGCCGAGGCACGAAGCGCCTCGACCATCAGGTCCCCCACCGGAGCGAAGACGATCGCCGCGTCGAGGTCCGAAGCCTCGGGATCGCCCACCGCTCCCGCCCACTCGGCCCCCAGCGACCGCGCGAGCTCCTGGGTCTCGGTGTCGCCCTCCCGGGTCAGCGCGTAGACCCGCCAGCCTCGAGCGACGGCCACCTGGCAGATGATGTGGGCCGAGGAGCCGAATCCGTACAGCCCCAGGCGCTCGCCCTCGCCCGCCAGGCGCAGCGACCGGTATCCGATCAGCCCGGCGCAAAGCAGTGGTGCGATGTGCTCGTCGGACTGCTCGCCCGGGATCGGGAAACAGAAGCGCTCGTCTGCGACCGCCAACTCCGCGTAGCCGCCATCGAGGTCGTATCCGGTGAACTTCGCGTGCTCGCAGAGGTTCTCCCGGCCCGCGCGGCAGTAGCGGCAGGTCCCGTCCACCCAGCCCAGCCAGGGGACCCCGACGCGATCGCCCTCGGCGAATCGGCTCGTCCCGTCCCCGGAGCCGATCACCCTGCCGACGATCTGGTGCCCGAGGACGAGCGGCAGTTTCGGCTCACTGAGCTCGCCGTCGAAGATGTGGAGGTCGGTGCGGCAGACGCCGCAGGTCGACACCTCGATCAGGATCTGCCCCTCGGCGGGCTCGGGGTCGGCCAGCTCCCGCTCGACGAGCGGCTCACCGACCTGCTCCAGCACCATGCTGCGCATGCGCAAATTGTCTCGTGAGGCGGGCTAGTAGGTCTCGACGATGTCGTAGAGCGTCGTTCGCTGGGCCGGAGTCCGACCGGCCCGGCGGGCGGCCTCGATCAACTGCTCGGGCTCGAGGCGCACGCCGTGGTGTGAGCCCGCCATCCGCGAGATGTTCTCCTCCATCAGCGTGCCCCCGAGGTCGTTGACACCCCAGCTGAGACTCTCGGTCGCGGCGTCGAGCCCCATCTTCACCCAGCTCGCCTGGAGGTTCGGGATCGTCTTGCCGAGGCCGAGCCTGAAAGCGGCCGTGTGCTTGAGGTTGTCCTGGCGGGAGATCTCCTCCACGCCGTGGGTGCGGCCGAGCAGCGTGTTGAAGGGGATGAAGCTGAGCGGGACGAATTCGGTGATCCCTCCGGTCCGCTCCTGCAGCTCACGCACGATCCGCATGTGCCGCGCGAGTTCTCGCGGCTCCTCGATGTGGCCGAACATCACCGTCGAGGTCGAACGCAGGCCGGAGCGGTGCGAGGCCTCGATGATCTCCACCCAGCGCGCCACCGGCAGCTTGTTGGGGGAGATGCGCTGACGGACGCCGTCGTCGAGGACCTCGGCCGCCGTCCCAGGAGTGGAGCCGAGACCGCACTCGATCAGGTACTCGAAGACCGACTCCGGGGAGCGGCCGGAGCGCTCGCACATGTAGTGGACCTCCATCGGCGAGTACGCGTGCAGGTGGAGCTGAGGAGCGCACTCCTTGGCGAAGCTGAGCCAACGGCCGTAGTCCTCAAGGGTGTAGTCGGGATGGATCCCGCCCTGCATGCAGATCTCGGTCGCGCCGAAATCGATCGCCTCCTGGATACGGGCGGCGAAGTCCTCCTCGCTGACGAGGTAGGCGTCGGGGGAGCGCTTGCCCTGGCCGAAGCCGCAGAACGCGCAGCCGACCACACAGACGTTGGTGAAGTTGATGTTGCGGTTGACCACGAACGTCGCCGTCTCCCCCGCGAGCTCGGCGCGCAGCTCGTCGGCCGCGACCCTCATCTCCTCGATCACCTCGGGACGCGTCTCCGAGAAGAGGGCGGTCAGCTCCTCCTCGGAGAGCTCCGCCCCGCGCCGGCCCTTCTCGATCGCGCGCGGCGCCACCTCAGGCGCGGGCGGTGTCTCCTGGCGGCGGCCCGAGCCGCGGCGCGGGATGAAGCTCCAGTACTTGAGCTTGACCACGTCGAGCACCCCCTGCTCCATCCACTCGGGATCGAGGTACTGCGGGTAGGCGCAGAGCCGCTCGGTGAGCGCGTAGCCGCGCGGCGACAGCTCCTTGCGCACCTGATGGGGGCTCGGGAACGGCTCCTCCGGCGAGATGTGGTCGCCGTTGCTGGAGAGACCGCCGAGATCGGTGGCGCCCGCCTCGACCAGTTCCGGCCACCAATCAGCAAGGTTCGGCGGGACCTGAACGCCGACGTCCGGCATCAGCCGCCTGCTCGCCGCGATCAGCTCCTTCATCTCCTCGAGGGAGACCGGCGTCGCCCAGTCGGGCAACGGCAACTCCTCCGGGGCGCCCTCGCGCCCGCCCCAGCGCCGCTTCGATGCCGCGTCGGCGATGTCCGCGACCTCGGCGCCGTAGTAGCGCGGGTGCGGCACGAAGTTCTGCAGGATCACCTCCTGGATGTGGCCGAACTCGGCCTGAACCGCGCCGATCGCCTCGAGCGCCGCGATCCGCTCCTCCGGCGTCTCACCGATGCCGACCAGGATCCCGGTCGTGAAGGGGATGCGCAGCTCGCCGGCCAGCCGCATGGTCTCCAGCCGCTTCGCCGGATGCTTGGTGGGCGAACCCTGGTGGACCACCAGGTCGGGATTGATCGACTCCAGCATCAGCCCCTGTGAGGCCGTCACCTCGCGCACCCTGGCGAGGTCCTCACGGGAGAGGACGCCGAGGTTCGTGTGGGGCAGCAGGCCGCGCTCCAGCGCCCTCTGACAGGTCCAGACGACGTACGAGGTGAAGTCCTCGTGACCCCACTCGCCCAGGAGCGAGGCGACCTCGTCATTGACCTCCGGGCGCTCGCCGGTCAGGACCAGCAGTTCCTTCGCGTTCCGGCGCACCGCCTCTTCGAGGCGGCGCTCGACCTCATCGGGGTCGTGGATGTGCGCGCGGTGCGTCGCGAAGGCGCAGTACTTGCAGTAGCACTGACACGTTCTCGAGAGCGAGAGCGTGTGGTTCCGCGAGAAGGTCACCCTGCGCATCGTTCGCTCAACCTAGCGAAGCAGGGTTGCCAGGGCAGATGCGCCCGCGCCGCATATCCCCGCAGGCGAAGCCCGAGGGGATGGGCCTTATGGCGAAGCCGTCAGCCGGTTAGCTGCCGGCGATGCCGCCGGGCGGGGAGCTCGGCGGTGGGCCACCGGAGCCCTGCCGCAGCGGCGGCGCCTCGCCCGCGGGCGGAGCCGGTCCGCGCGGGGCGACGGTGTCCGCCAGCTCCTGCACCGGGCCGCTCGAGGGCTCGATGATGAACTTGTAGACCAGAGCAGCCAGCAGGCCACCGACGATCGGCCCGACGATGTAGGCCCAGGCATCCGTGAAGTGGTTGCTGACGAGCGCCGGGCCGAACCAGCGGGCTGGGTTGAACGAACCGCCGGTCAGCGGCCCGAAGACCATCACCAGGAAGCCGAGCGCGCCACCGATGGCGAGCGCCGCCCAGCGGCGGACCTCAGGGTTGAGCGCGGTCGAGAGCACAACGAGGACGAGGACGAAGGCGCCGATCCCCTCGATCATCGCGCCCTGGAAGGCACCGCCGAGCAGAGCGGTGACCTTTGGCGTTCCGTAGTCGGAGGCGCGACCCTCGTCGAGCAGAAACGCCTTGGTGAGCAGCGCACCGAGCACGCCGCCCGAGAGCTGGGCGAGCATGTAGACGAGGCCGTCGATCGGGTCGATCCGGCGGATCGCGATGAACGCCGCCGTCACCGCCGGATTGAAATGCCCGCCGCTCGCCACGCCGATGCTGATGATCAGCCCGAACAGCACGAGGAAGTGCGTCAGGCCGACCACCGCGAAGTCCGACCCGAACTGGGAGTTCTGGCCGGTGGCCACGTAGAGCGTGACGACGCTCGTGATGAAGAAGACCAGGAGCAGCGTCCCGAGCAGCTCACCGATATACGCCGCTAGACCTCGATCTTGCACTTGAAGTGACCTCCTCGTAGGTGTCCGACCTGACAGCGGCGCGCAGTCTAACTGCATTTCCGGCTGGGCCGGGACCCCCTGCGAAACCTTTACTGACCGCTTATGAAACGGGTCGCTCCTTCCACGCCCTCGCGTATAGGGTCAGCTCCGAATGAGACGGGTCGCCGCGCTGCTGGCGGCCGCCCTCGCCGTTGGAGCCCTCGCGGGCTGCGGAGGGGGCGGCGCTGAACCGGGCGCGCCGAAAGGCGCGACCCTGGTCCTCGACTTCCAGCCGAACGCCGTGCACTCCGGCATCTACGCGGCGCAGGCGAACGGCGACTTCACCGACGAGGGCATCGACCTGCACATCCAGGAGCCCTCCAGCACCGCCGACAGCGCCAAGCTGCTCGAGACGGGCCGCGCCGACTTTGCGGTGATGGACATCAACGACTTCGGCATCGCACGCGAGCGCGGGCTCGATCTCGTCGCGATCGGGGCCATCGTCCAGCGGCCGCTCGCCTCGGTGATCGCCCGCAACCCGAGCGAGATCCGCACACCCGCCGACCTGGCCGGCAAGACCATCGGGGTCACAGGCGTTCCCTCCGACGACGCCGTCCTCGACACGGTTCTGCGCTCCGGCGGCGTCGACCCGTCAGACGTGCACCGGGTGACGATCGGCTTCAACGCAGTCGCGGACCTCGCCGCCGGCAAGGTCGACGCGGCCACCGGATTCTGGAACGCCGAGGGGGTCGAGCTTCAGAAACAGGGCATCCCGATCCGGGAGTTCCGGGTGGACCAGTTTGGGGCACCGAAGTACCCGGAGCTGATCCTGGCGACGACGCCGAATCGGTGCGCACTGGGCCGGAGCCTCGCTTCGGCGCTCAACCGCGGATACCGAAGCATGGGTGATCAGCCCGAAAGCGCACTCAACGACCTCGTTGAGCAGGTTCCGGACCTCGATCACAGCTCGCAGGCCTCACAGTTCCACGCGCTGCTCCAGGGTCACGCTTTCTCGCTCGGCGGACAGTTCACCTCGCTGCTGATCGGCGTTCCCGCTATGTCCTGGGTGAAGTGGGCGACGCACAACGGAGTGATCGACGCTTCGTCCGCCGAGCACGTTTCCCGTGGTCTCGCCGAGAACGTCTGCACGCCAGCGATGAGAGTTGGCGCGAAACTCCCCGTATAGGGGAATAAGGTGCCAAGTTCAGCCGAGCGCTCGCTCCACCAGCTCCGGCAGCTCCCTGACCATCCTGCTGCGCGGGACCGCCAGCGTCAGCCCGGCTTCCTTCGGCCCGGTTTTTCGTGTCGACGTCGGTGTGCTGGTAGAAGCCGATCACCGGCACGCCCAGGTCGCCGAGGCGCTCGGGCGCCACCGCGTCCAGGTCGGCGACCACGAGGTCGATCCCGTCGAGCTCATCGGGTAGGTCCGTGGCCTGCTCCACCTCATGCCCGCTCGCCTCCAGCGAGGTGCGCACTCGGCTGGCGAGCATCAGATCCTGCACCAGGGCCTCGATCCGGGCCATCGCTCAGGTGTCGGAGGGGGTAGGCGTCATGCGTCCAACCTGGCCATTTGACCAAAAAACGGGGATAAAGCTCTGGACGTGCGTTCCGATACCTCCTGCCGTGGGGCGCAATACGCATCCCCGAGGTTCCCGCCGCAGGGTGCTGCCCTGGGCTGCAGTGGCGCTCTCGATCATCTGGGGCACCGTCATCGGGCTTGCCGCGACGCGAGGCAACACCGGGGTGGCGGCATTCGCCGGGGTGGGAGTGCTCTTCACCCTGGGCCTGACGGTCCTGCTGCACCGCCAGCAGCTCGAGCTTCGCGACCTCGCGGAGACCGACACGCTGACCGGCCTGATCAACCACCGCGGGTTCCAGCGCTCACTTCGCAGCGAGCTCCAGAGCGCGGCCGCGAAGCGAGAGCCTCTCGCGCTGGTCGCGCTGGACATCGACGACTTCAAGGCGGTCAACGAGCGCCACGGGCATACCTTCGGCGACGGAGTCCTCGAGGGAGTGGCCGCTCAACTTCGCAAGACGGTCAGGCGCGGCGACATCGCAGCCCGCACCGGCGGCGAGGAGTTCGCGCTGATCCTCCCCGGAACCGCCGCCGAGGCGGCCCAGGAGATCGCCGAGCGGGTGAGGACCGCGGTCGCGCGGCTCGCGCCCGCCGGGTCAGAGCTGAGTTGCTCAGCCGGAGTTGCCGCCTTCCCCGTCGACTCCGACGACGCCGCGACGCTTCTCCAGCTCGCTGAGGGCGCCCTCTATTGGGCCAAGCGGTCCGGCAAGTCGCGGACGCGGCGCTTCGACCCCGACCACGTGCGGCTCAGCGGAGACGCCCCCCAGCGCTCCGAGATCGAGCGGATCCTCGAGCACCAGGCGATCGCGCCCCTCTACCAGCCGGTCGCCTCGCTCACGACCGGGCGCCTGATCGGCTATGAGGCGCTCGCACGCTTTCCCGACGGTCCGGAGCGCCCGCCCTCGACCTGGTTCGCCCAGGCCAACGCCAGCGGGCTCGGGCCGGAGCTCGAGGCCACAGCGATCGAGGCCGCGCTGCGAACGCCAGGGCGTCCGGCCGGGACGTATCTCGCCATCAACGTAAGCCCGTCGGCGCTATCCACGGAGGCGGTCAAGAGCGTCCTTCCGGACGACCTCTCCGGCGTGATCGTGGAGCTCACAGAGCACGAGGTCTACGTCGGCGACAGCCTGCTGGCGAACTCGCTGGCGCAGCTCCGCGAGCGCGGCGCCAGGATCGCAATCGATGACGCCGGCGCCGGCTATGCCGGGCTCAAGCAGGTCATGTGGGTCCGCCCGGACATCGTCAAGCTCGACCTGGAGCTGACCCGGGCCATCCACTCGGACCCGGTGCGGATGGCGCTGGTCGAGTCACTGGTGCGCTTCGCCCGCCGGGTGGGCGCAACCGTGTGCGCCGAGGGCATCGAGAACCACGACGACCTCGAGGTCCTCGCCAACCTGGACGTCCCGTGGGGACAGGGTTACGCGATCGGCCGCCCCGCGCCCCCATGGAGCCAGGTCGCCCCACCCGCCGCCGAGACCTGTCACCGGGCACTCGCACAGGCGCTGATCTCCACGCCGGGCGCTGACACGCCCACGATCTCAGCCGGTGACCGGCGCCTCGAGCACCTCAGCGCCCGAATCGCCAACGCGAGATCCCGGGATGACCTGAACAGCGCGCTCGATCTGATCGCCGGCGAACTGCACGCCGACAAGGTCGCGCTCTCGCAGTGGCACCCGGACACCGGCATCGTCGAGACCCTGGTCGAGAGCGGCGAGCAGCCCGAGGAGGAGTTCTTCGCGGTCGAGGAATATCCGACCACCGGGCGGGCCCTGGAGCGCCAGGAGTCCGCTCAGATCATGCTCAGCGACCCCCGCGCCGACCGCAACGAGATCGAGCTGATGTTCTCGCTCGGCTACCGCACTGTGCTGATGGTCCCGGTGGTTCATCGGGGCGAGAGCCTCGGCATCGTCGAGGCGCTCTGCCACGAGGAGCGGCCCTGGACCCGGACCGAGATGAACCGCGCGCGCATCATCGCCAACCAGCTCGCGCCCGTGATCCAGTCCTTCTTCCGGGTCCGGGACCCGGAACGGTTCCTCTAGAGGCTGCGACGGCGCTCGAAGTCGCGCCTGATGCTGTCGGGCCTGCCCCACCACTGCATCACCTCGGCCCGTCCCTCCTGAGCATCTCGCACCCGGAACTCGCCACCGATCCCCTCCCGGTCGAGCTTCGTGAGTGCGCCGCGGACAGTCTCGGCGGCCGCTGCGTGCCCGAATCGGTGAGCCACATTGATCCGCCAATGCCAGTCCGCGCGCGAGTAGGGCTGCGCGTTCACCAGCGAGAGGATCACGGCCGCATCGACGTAGCGGGTCTCATCGGCGATCCGCAGGTCGAGCGCCAGGTCTGTCCAGTCGTCCGACAGCGTCTCGATGACGGCGTCGAAGTCCTCCGCGAGTGCCATGGCCGAAGCCTAGCTACCCGATGAAGACCTGCTCGAGCAGAAACACGTTGAGAGCGATGATCAGTCCCGAGAGGATCGACGTGAGCACGGTGAGCCAGGCCGGATTCGCGAGCGAGCCCATCAGGTCCCGCCGGCGAGTCAGCATCACCAGAGGGACCAGCGCAAACGGGATGCCGAAGGAGAGCACCACCTGGCTGGCGACCAGCGCGGCGGTCGGATCGAGCCCGATGCCGAGGACGATCAGGGCCGGTGCGAGCGTGATCGCCCGGCGGATGAAGATCGGGATGCGCCGCCTGATGAACCCCTGCATGACGACCTGGCCGGCCATGGTTCCAACGGAGGAGGAGGCGTAGCCGGACGCCAGGAGCGCCACCCCGAAGATCGTCGCCGCGCTCGGGGAGACGACCTGCTTGAGGGCGTCGTACGCACCATCGATGGTGTCGATCCCGGCGAGGCCACTGCCGTGGAAGAGGGCCGCGGCCATGATCATCATCGAGAGGTTCACGGCGCCCGCGAGCGCCATCGCGATCACCACGTCGATCCGCTCGAACCGCAGGATCTTTCGCTTCTCCGCCTCGTCCCGCCCCACGATCCGGCGCTGGGTGAGGGCGGAATGCAGATAGATGACGTGCGGCATCACCGTGGCGCCGATGATCCCGGTGGCCAGCAGGATGCTCTCCGTCCCGCTGAAGCCCGGTACGAAGAGGTGCTTCGCCACCTCACCGCCATCCGGGTGCGATTCGAAGATCTCGAAGGCGAAGGCGAAGACGACGACGCCCACCATGCCGACGATGACGGCCTCGAGCCGGCGGAACCCCTTCTGCTGCAGCGCGAGGATCGCGAACGCCCCGGCGCCCGCAAGCAGTCCCGCCGGGAACAGGGGGATCCCGAAGAGCAGGTTGAGGCCGAGAGCAGCGCCGACCACCTCCGCGATGTCACAGGCGGCGGCCACCAGCTCCGCCTGCAGCCAGAGGCCTATGGAGGTGCGGCGGGAGAACGTGTCCCTGCAGGCCTCCGCCAGGTTCCTCCCGGTCGCGATCCCGAGCTTGGCCGACTGCGTCTGCACCACCATGGCGATCAGGTTGGCGGCGAGCACGACCCAGAGGAGCAGATAGCCGAACTTGGAGCCGCCGGCGATGTTCGTGGCGAAGTTCCCCGGATCGACGTACGCAACGGCGGCGATGAACGCAGGGCCGAGGAACGGCCAGATCCTGGCGATCCCCCGGCTATGTCCGTCGAGCGAGCGTCGGGCCGCCCGGTTGACGGCCGCCTCGCCCGGAAGGACGTCCTCGGGCAGGACGTTCTCGCCGCCGCCCAGGCTGTCCCCCGGAGGGGGAGGCGAGGAGAGCTCGCCGGGCAGCGGATCTACGAGGCCTACGTCGTCCTCAGGCACGGCGGACTCTCATGCTCTCCGCCAGCTCGGGACCGAGCGGATGCGTGCGTCCGCCGATCTCGACGACGACTGGGCCACCGAACGGTTCGTGGCCCCTGACCGCGAGCTTCGCCCCCGGCTGAATGGACCGCTCCGCGAGGTAGCGCAGCATCGACGCGTCGCTGTCCGAGACGCGGGTGAAGACCCCCTCCTGGCCCACCTCGAGCTCCGTCAGCGGCACCGAGTCATCCGACCGGACGGCGAGGTCGCGATCGGGAATGGGATCGCCGTGGGGATCGAGGGCCGGCTGTCCGAGCTTCGCCGCGATCAGCTCCTCGAGCTCCTCGGAGATGTGGTGTTCGAGCACCTCGGCCTCCTCATGGACCCGGTCCCAGGGCATGCCGAGGACCTCGGCGAGGAACAGCTCGATCAGCCTGTGATGACGGATCACCTCGAGCGCGATGCGCTCGCCCTCCGGCGTCAGGCGCGCGCCGCGGTAGGGCGCGTACTCGACCACGCCCTCGTCGGCGAGCCGCCGCAGCATGCCGGACGCCGATGCGGGGGTGACGCCGAGCCGCTGCGCGACCGCCGTCGTCCCCACGCCCTCGGGCTCGCGCTCCTGGAGCTCGTAGAGCGCCTTCGCGTAGTTCTCGGCGCCCTCGTTGGTGCGGCGCTTGGGATGGGCGTTGTGGGCCTGAGCGGACATCGACGGCATTCAAGCACATCCGAACTCGGAAGTTAGTCATGACTAACATATTCCTCGCCAAAGCCGACCGAGACCGAGACCTACAATCGGCTCGTGGCCGAGGCGGCGACCCAGATCGAATTGGACGGGCAGTACCGCGCCCTCCGCGAGGAGGCGGGATTCCTGCGCCGGGACCGCACCTGCGTGCTGGTCGCCGGCGCCGATGCCGCCGAGTACCTGCAGGGTCAGCTGACCAACGACGTCGAGGCGATCGAGGACGGTCAGGGCCGCTACGCCGCGCTCCTCGACCGCAAGGGCCACCTCTCCTCGGACATGCGCGTCCTCCACCTCTCTGAGGGCGGGCTCTGGCTCGACCTCGAGCCCGTCAACGGCGAGGCGGTCCTGAAGCACCTGCGCACCTACAGCATCGGCAGGGAGGTTCAGATCGACGACGTCACCGGCGACTGGGCGATCGTCTCACTGATCGGCCCGCGCGCTGCCGAGCTCTCCGGGTTCGATGGCCTCGGCCCCGAGCATGCCCAGCGCTTTCGCCAATGGGACGGCACGGACGTGCTCGGCGTCGCCACTGACCTCGGCGTCGACCTGATCGTCAAGGCCGGCGACGCGGAGGCACTCGGCGCCTCGCTCGACGCGGCTGGCGCCGTGCGAGTCAGCGACGAGGCTGCCGAGATCGTTCGGGTCGAGTCCGGCAGGCCGAGGTTCGGCGCCGACATGAGCTCTGAGCACATGCCGGCCGAGGCCGCGATCGTCGATCGCGCGGTCGACTTCGAGAAGGGCTGCTACATCGGCCAGGAGCCCGTGGCGCGCCTGCACTACCGGGGCAAGCCCAATCGGACGCTGCGCGGTCTACGCCTGAGCGCCCCCGTGGCGCACGGCGACACGCTGCTGCTGGGCGAGAAGGAGGTCGGCACGATCGGCACCACCTGCCTCTCCCCCGCACACGGACAGATCGCTCTCGCGATCGTCCGCCGGGAGGCCGCCGACGGGCGGCAGCTCACGGTCGCCGGCGGCGAGACGACCGCGGAAGTGGTCGAGCTGCCCTTCACCGACTGACGACTGATGCCGGGTGTCCCGCCGTTCGGCTAGATTCCTCGACGCATGCTGCGGAGGAGGGGCAGAGCGTTGCTCTTGCCGGCCACCTTGCTGGCCGTCATCGTCATCGCGGGCTGCGGCCGGAACGACTTCAACAACGATCCTCGGCCGCCCATCCCCGCCGAGGTCAGCATGAAGGTCGCAACCGACGGCGTGGGGGTCTCCCCGAAGGAGTTCGGGGCTGGGCTGGTCAACTTCACGATCGCCAACCTCACGAACCAGACCGGGAGCCTGGCCATCCACGGTCCGGTGAGCGCGAATTCGGATCCGATCGCTCCCGGCGACACCGGCACCATCAAGGTCAACGTGACGCCCGGCAACTACGAGGCGAGCGTCGACGGCTTCGCCGTGCGGCCATTCAGCTTCACCGTGGGGCCCGAGCGTCCCTCCGGAAAGAACGACCTGCTGCTGCCCTAGCGCGTCGAGCGCGGAGCGCTTGGCTCCCCCACCAGGCGGGGGAGGATCGAATTCAGCATGACCTCGAGGCGCGCGTAGCCGCCGGCGTGCTCACCCGATCCGAGCGTCTGGGCGACGCGGGTCGGATCGACTCGATGCAGACCGCTTCCGCTGCTCCCTCGCGAGGCAACCCCTGTGTTTTCGGACGCCTCCATGCGTGATCTGGTGTTCATGTCGTCCTCGGGCATTCCGACCATGATCGCCTACGCGCCCGTTGGACGGAATTTCCGGAGGATGAAACTAGGGCGCTCCGTCCTCCGCGCGCCCCACCTCGATCAGGGACTCGATTCGCTCAAGCCGTGCGCGCACGCCCTCGACCATCTCGTCGAGTCCGGCGCGCGCCTTCTCCGAACTCGTCTTGATCCCGGTCAGGGTGGAGCGAATCGACTGCGCCTGCTTCAGGCAGGTCACGGCCTCCTCGGCCACGACCTGCACTTCGGCGGCATCAACGGTCAGGTCCTGCTCGCGGGCCATGGCCACACGGGCCGCGGCCAGCCTGTAGGCGACCTCCAGGGCCAGCCCATCGGGCTCTTCCCGATCCACGGCGACGATCAGCTTGTTCCCTTCGTACTCCACCAGCGTCTCCCGTCCCGCAGGGACTCGGTCCTCTCCGGCCACAACCAGGACACCGAAGGAGGCGGCGCGCGACGCCATCGCCTCGTTGAGCTCCTTCCAAGCCTCGTTCTTCGAAAGCCGACTGTCCTTGGCCTCGAAGATGACCCGTCCGACGGCTGGACCGCTGCCGGCCCCAAGCTCGATCAGCGTGTCGCCCTTCTTCCCTCCGCCCTCGGCGCCCTCGCCGCCAGTGTGCGATGAGGCGTCGCCCCGGGTGGCGGCGATTCGCTCAAGCGACCGGTCGACCCGCTCCTCGAAGCTCCGGCCCTTTCGGGTGCCGGCCTCCTCAGCCTCCTCAAGGGCCTCGCGGCCCTGATCGAGCCCAGCAAGCTCGGCGGCCCGGCTGAGCAACTCGTCGACCTTCGCCTCGAGCTTCTCGTCGCGCGTGTCCTGGTCGTCCTTACGCTCACGCGCCCACGTGCGGAGCGTCGCCATGATCGGGCCGAGCGGATTGCGCTCGTCGTCGGCCGAGAGCCGGCGCATGAACTCCTCGTCGCGCTCATCGAGCATTCGCTTGATCTGTGCCTGGACGGCGTCCTCGCGGTCCCCCCCGAAGGTGGCGGCGATCTGCTCGGAGAGCTCGTCGCTGTGGGCCTCGAGCGCCTGGCCGAGGGCGCCGGCAGCCTCTTCGTCGCCCAGCGCGCGTCGCAGGCCCTCCTCCATCCGCTCGACGGCCTCGCGATTCTTCGCCTCGATCGACTCCCGGTGCGCACTCGTCACCTGCTCGAACTCACGCCGGACGTAGTCGACCTCGACCGCGGTCTCCTCGCGGTCCAGGACACGTGCGCCGATCTCAACTGCACGCCGGATCGTCTTCGCTGGTTCCTCCCCCGCCTCCGCGCGCTCGCGGGCGACCCGCGCCGTCTGCTCGTCGGCGATCGTCAGATCCTCGATCACGATCCGGTCACCGACCAAGCGGACGGAGCCGGCCCCGTCGGGATCAATCGGCAGCTGTCTCTCTGACGCTTCCATTGGACTCATCAACGTAGTCGCGGTTTCGGACGAAACCTGACGAGGATTCGTTGACTACGATCCACGCGTCCACCGCCACCAAACGGGAGTCACATTGGCCGTAGAGATCGCCGACGTATCCAAGCTCGAAGTCCAGCCGGGCGAGTTGCCCGAGAAGATGGCCGCCTGGGTCATTCGCCAGGAACGCGAGGGAGAGCCCAAGGACGCCTTCCAGGTGGAGGAGATCGAGGTACCCGAGCCGGGCGCCTTCGAGGTGATCGTCCGCGTGATGGCGGCCGGCGTCAACTTCAACAACGTCTGGGCGGCCCTCGGCAAGCCCGTCTCGGTCTTCGGCTACGGCGACCATCCCGAGTGGGGTCACCACATCGGCGGCTCCGACGCCTCGGGTGTCGTCTGGAAGGTCGGCGAGGGCGTCACCAAGTGGCAGCCCGGCGACGAGGTCGTGATCCACTGCAACCAGGCGTCCTATGAGGACGTCGAGGTGCACGGCCTCGACCCACTCGCGGCCCCCAGCCAGCAGATCTGGGGCTACGAGACGACCTGGGGCTCGTTCGCGCAGTTCACCAAGGTCCAGGCCCAGCAGCTGCTGCCGAAGCCCAAGAACCTCTCCTGGGCCGAGTCCTCCGCCTATGGGCTCACCTACTTCACCGCCTACCGGATGCTGATGGACCAGTGCAAGCTGCAGGCGGGCCACAACGTCCTGATCTGGGGCGCTGCCGGCGGCCTCGGGGTCTTCGCCACCCAGCTCTGCAAGGCGGCCGGGGCGAACGCCGTGGGCGTCGTCTCCTCCGATGAGAAGGGCGAGCTGGTCAAGCGCCTCGGGGCAGTCGACTACATCAACCGCAACGAGTTCGCGGGGATGATGCGCACCGGCGACGAGACGCCGGATCAGGAGAAGGCCCGCTTCAAGGAGTCGCGCGGCTTCGCCAAGAAGGTCAAGGAGATCCTCGGCGACTCGCCCGACATCGTCTTCGAGCACGTCGGCCAGGCGACCTTCCCCACCTCGGTCTTCGTGGTCAAGCCATTCGGCAAGGTCGTGATCTGCGGTGCAACCTCGGGCTACACGCTCGACTTCGACGTGCGCTACCTGTGGATGCGCCAGAAGCAGATCATCGGCTCGCACTTCGCGAACGCCTACGAGTGCATGCGCGCCAACGAGCTGATGGCGGAGGGCAAGATCCAGCCGGTCCTCTGGCGGGTGATGGGCTTCGACGGCGTCGCCGAGGCGCACCAGCTCCTCCACGAGAACAAGCACCTCGGCAAGATCTCGATCCTCGTCGGCGCAACCAGCGAGGACGAGGGAAAGCAGGAGGACGGCCCAGGGGCGATCCGCGCGGAGGTCGGCGCGTGAGCGACAACGGCGCACTCGAGATCGTCTACGTCGAGTGGCACGTCACACCGTTCCGGGCCGAGCGCTGGTATGAGATCTGGGAGCCCGCCGCCGCTCGCGCGATGTCGTTCGGCGCCAAGAGTTGGTCGCTGACCCGCAACCAGGAGGACCCTCTCCACTTCCGCCAGGCGTCGATCTGGGAGAAACACGATGACTGGGAGCGCTACTGGTATTCGGACGAGGTCGCCGCTCTCCGAGAGCAGGCGATCAACTACTACGACAAGCCCGTCCTGCCCGTCTGGCACACGCTGATCGCCGGCGAGTAGCGAAGCCTCGGCCGCAGCTACTTAGCCCCGGACCGCGTGTTCCTTCTATGTCGATGATCAGCGACCGTCATCCATCCCTGCGCTTCGCCCTCCTCGCCGCGCTCGCCGCGGCGCTGCTGGTGCTTCCGGGCGCCGCTCAGGCGAAGGTCGGCTCGTCGCTCAGCGGCAGCCTGCTGACGGTCAGCGGCGGCAAGGGCTCCGATCACATCGTGGTCGCGTGCAGGAACGGGCTGGTCAAGGTGAACGGCAAGAACCCGCGCGGCTCCGCGATCGGCTGTCCGAAGATCTCCGAGGTCGACGTCGTCGCGGGCGGCGGTAACGACCGGGTTGACCTCTCCGGAGTGGGCCCCGACAAGGGTTTCGGCGAGCGCGACCTCCCGGGCGGCTTCGGGCACGGCACGGGCGCGGCGGCCGACCTGGGCCCCGGAAACGACCGCTACGCCGGCGGAGGATCGGCCTTCAACCTGGTGCTCGCCGGCCCGGGTGACGACCGCCTCCGAGGCGGGCGCTTCCGCGACAGCCTCCAGGGCGGCAGCGGAAACGACACGGAGGTCGCGGGCGCCGGCCGCGACATCCTGCTCGGCAACTCGGGCAACGACAAGCTCAACGGCGGCGCCGATGACGACCTGCTCAGCGGCAACGCGGGCGACGACGTTCTGATCGGCGGCGCCGGCACCGACCTGCTCGGCGGCGGGTCCGGGATGGATCGCCTCTTCGGCGGACCCGGCCCGGACCAGCTGATCGGCGGACCCGGCAAGGATCGCCTCAACGGCGGGCCGGGCAACAACACGCTCGTCCAGGACTCACCCGCGAAGAAGTAGAGATGATGGGCGGGTGACCGCCGACCCACTCGGAGCTCTCGTCCCGGGATGGGAACCGCCCGCCGACGAGCCGGCGGGCTGGGGACTCCTGGATGGCCTCAGGCTGGTTTGAAGTAGAAGCGTTGAGAGTGGCCGCTAGTGCTGCTCCAGGGGGGCCATCGTGAGACCGGCCCGCTGGAGCTGCTCCCAGTAGAGCTCGGCGGGTTCCTTCGGTCCCGTCCAGACCGCGGCCTGGCCGCGGTTGTGGATCGTGTCGGCGAAGCGGTAGCCGCCGTCGAGCGAGATGCCGGGGATCACCCGCGAGAGCGTCTTGGCGACATGGTCGAAGGTGTTGTGGTCGTCGTTGAGGACGATCACCAGCCAGTTCCCGCCAACTCCCTCGCCCGGGCCGGCCGACTTGGGGCGCTCAACCGTGGTCGTTGCCACGGGCGCAAGGTAGAGGATCGCGCCGGGGCCCCGGAAAGATTCCGTGCCCTGGCCCGCCCTAGAAGGGGTTCGGAACCTGGACGGTGACGTTGTCGAACACGCCCATCACGCCCGTGCCGGATCCGCCCTTGACGCCCGAGACGAGGACCGTCTGTCGGCCGTCGGGCTGATCGGCGGCCGAATCGCTCAGCGAGACCACGGTATGGCCGTTGACCGTTCCGATCACGCTCGTGCTGGTTCCGCCGAACGCGAAGGCGCGCAGCGTGATCAGATTGGGCTTCGAGGCGATCTTGATGAACTTGCCGCTTCCGGAAGCCTCGAGCTTGGAGGGCGCCACACCCTTGGGATCGACGAAATACTGCCATTTGTGCTTGTTCGGAAGCACGCGCAGGACGAAGCTCGCCGAGCTGCTGTAGCGGACCCCGACCCCGACCAGGGACTTGGCCTGGGCCTTCGAGTTGCCGCCTCCAACGGTGGCGGTCGCCACCATGCCCTGGTCCGAGTACGAGCTACTCGAGTCGCCGACCACGGACGAGCGGTACGTGCAGGTGCTTCCCGTCTTCCCGACGCTCAGGCCCAGCGCCTGGTTCTTCACCCACGAGCGCTTGCAACCGGTTGTGCCGACGTTCTGGAACGCGTTCACGTCGTCCTGCCCCTGGAAGGTGTAGCTCGCCACCGGAATCGGAGCGGCGTGCGCGACGGCACCCGCCGCGAGGGCGGCGACCGTGACGAGCAGGGCTGTGAGCTTGGTTTTCATGCGCGGGTGAGCGTAGCCGTGAGGCATTCGGGAGATTGCAAGAACACCCCGCAGCGCCGGATGGAGCGGTCGGTGCGCGGGTTCATTTACCAGGCACCTACCATTAGGCACATGAGCGAGCACCGCCTCCCCGAGCGGGACCGCCCGTGGGTGATTCGCACCTACTCGGGCCACTCCGACGCCCACCGCTCCAACGAGCTCTACCGCAAGAACCTCGCCAAGGGCCAGACCGGCCTATCGGTCGCCTTCGACCTGCCCACCCAGACGGGCTACGACCCCGACGCCGAGCTGGCGCGTGGCGAGGTCGGCAAGGTCGGGGTCTCCATCGCCCACAAGGGCGACATGCACGCCCTGCTCGACGGCATCCCGCTGGGCGAGATGAACACGTCGATGACCATCAACGCAACGGCCGCCTGGCTGCTCGCCCTCTATACGACGGTCGCCGAGGAGAACGGCGTCGAGCGCTCGGCTCTCTCCGGCACGACCCAGAACGACATCATCAAGGAGTACCTCTCCCGCGGCACCTACGCCTTCCCGCCCGGGCCCTCGATGCGGCTGATCGCCGACACGGTGGCCTTCACCGTCAACGAGATCCCGAAGTGGAACCCGATCAACGTCTGCTCGTACCACCTGCAGGAGGCGGGAGCGACTCCGGTGCAGGAGATCGCCTACGCCCTCTCGACCGCGATCGCGGTGCTGGACGAGGTCAAGGCTCGCGGCCAGGTCGCCGACGAGGACTTCCCCAAGGTCTTCGGCCGGATCAGCTTCTTCGTCAACGCCGGGGTCCGCTTCATCGAGGAGCACGCCAAGTTGCGGGCCATGGGTGAGATGTGGGAGTGGATCGGGCGCAACCGCTACGGCGTCACCGAGCCCAAGTTCCTGCGCCTCCGCTACGGCGTACAGGTCAACTCGCTCGGGCTGACGGAGTCACAGCCCGAGAACAACGTCCCCCGGATCGTGCTCGAAGCTCTCGCCGTGACGCTCGGCCGCGACGCCCGCGCCCGCGCCATCCAGCTCCCCGCCTGGAACGAGGCCCTCGGGCTTCCCCGTCCCTGGGACCAGCAGTGGAGCCTTCGCATCCAGCAGATCCTTGCCGAGGAGACCGACCTGCTCGACTACCCCGACATCTTCGAGGGCTCGAAGGTCATGGACGGGCTCGTCGCACGAGCTCGTGGAGGGCGCCAAGGCGGAGATGCAGGCGGTCGAGGACAGGGGCGGCGCCGTCGAGGCGGTCCCGTACATGAAGGCCCAGCTGGTGGAGTCGAACCGCGAGCGCATCGCGAAGATCGAGCGCGGCGACATCACCGTGGTGGGGCAGAACAAGTTCACCGAGTCCGAGGAATCGCCGCTGACGACCGGCGAGGACGGCGGGATCCTGACGCCCGACCCCGAGGTCGAGCGGGAGCGGATCGCTGCGCTCGAGAAGTGGAAGGCCGAGCGCGACCAGGACGCCGTGGATACGGCGCTCGAGAAGCTTGCTGAGGTCGCGCGCGACGAGTCGGCGAACATCCTTCCGGCGACGCTCGAAGCCGCCAAGGCCGGCGCAACGACCGGAGAATGGGCCGGCACGCTGCGCGAGGTCTTCGGCGACTACAGGGCGCCCACCGGCGTCGGGGAGGCCGCGGCCGGCGGATCGGTCAACGGGGACCTGCTCGGCGAGGTGCGCGAGCGGGTCAAGAAGGTCTCCGAGGAGATCGGCCACCCGATCCGGATCCTGGTCGGAAAGCCGGGCCTCGACGGGCACTCGAACGGCGCGGAGCAGATCGCCGTGCGCGCCCGCGACGTCGGCATGGAGGTGATCTACCAGGGCATCCGCCTCACCCCCGAGCAGATCGCCAAGTCGGCCATCGAGGAGGACGTGGACGTGGTCGGCCTCTCCATCCTCTCCGGCTCCCATCGCGAGCTGGTGCCGCGCGTCGTCGAGCTGCTGCGTGCCGACGGCGCGGACATCCCCGTGGTGGTCGGCGGGATCATCCCCGCAGCCGATGCCGCCGCCATGCGCGAGGCGGGCGTCGCCGGCGTCTACACGCCGAAGGACTTCGAGATCAACCGGATCATGGGCGAGATCGCGGAGCTGGTGGCGGACCGCCATCGCGCCGCGCAACCGGCTTGATGGCTGAGCCGGAGCTGAACGGCGACCGCAGCTCCTGGCTTCGCTGCTACCGCTGCTGGGCCCGAGACCTCGAGGTGCAGCTGCACTACGACGCGATCCTGCGCGTCGACCCGGAGACCGGCGAGCCGTCGGACCGGCTCGACGAGGTTCAGGAAGCCGTGGTCCAGTGCCTGCGCTGCCTGCACGACCAGCCCCACCTGACCATTCAGGAAGATCGCGTCGTTCCTGTCGAGGATCGCTGGGAACGGATGGTGGCCGGCACGCCCTGGGTCGCCTCCTGCACCGTCACCGTGGATCAGGACCAGGTGGAGAGCTGCTCCGGGCCCGAGGCTGCCGAGTCCCTCACCTACGGCTCATTCGGCGAGCAGGGCACCCGCGAGTTCTTCACCCACGTCCGCTTCCACAAGCACGACGAGGAGCGGATCATCGTCCACCTGCTGGTCGAGCTGTATGCGCGCTCGGCCGAGGAGGCGACGGAGGTCCTCGAGGAGGCCTCGCGCGGCGTCCTCGAAATCACCTCGCTGGCGGAGGAGTCACGGCCACCGGCGCACGCGCCGGATGAGGCTCACTAGCTGGTCGGCGGCTTCTCTTCGCCCGGGGCCCCCGGATCCTTGATCGCCTCGCCGGCCTCCTTGGCCTTGTCCTTGAGGCTCCCCTTGCCGGTGGCGATGTCCTTGAGCTCCTCGGCGTCCTCCTTCAGGGCGTCCGTGCCACCGCGCTTGTCGACGATCTTCTTGGCCTGATCGGTCAGCCGCCTGAAATTCACCATTTCTTCTCCTTGACGTTGGACGCCAAGCATCTCATGATGGTGAATGTCCGAAGAAGGGAGAAGTGAATGCCGGACATTCGAAGGGTTGCGATGACCACCCTCGTCTTGCTGGTTGCGATCTCGGGATTGGCCGGCAGTGCCGAGGCCAAGAAGCGCCATTCCTACCTGCCTGTTCGCTGTCAGGATCCGCGGTACAGGAACGTGCTTGAGCAGACGGGCCTGCAGCTGGTGGCCCAATACAATGCGATGGGATTCAGCATCGGGGGCCCGCAGGACATCGCCGCGGGCGGCGGGCGCTCGATCGACGGCGAGAACCCCGGAGAAGGCTGTCGCTACGTCGGCACCAAACACCTCAAGGGCGGCGCTTCCACCGGCGTCCGCGAGGGAAACGGCTTCATGATCGACTACCTCAGCCCAGGGCAGGCGCCGTTCCCCGGTGAGACGAACCCCGCGATCCGGGAATACGACTGGAAGTGGAAGGAGCTCGTCAGCAACACCCGGAAGGGAGTTATGCACGGGACCATCTCCCTCCTGAACTGCACGAAGTACAGCTACAACGGCAGCTTTGACAACCCCGGCACCGCTCAGGGATTTCCCTGCTGATCAGCCGGGATTCTTGCGCGGCACCAGCACGGCCCGCTTGAACTCGGCGACCAGCGTCCCGTCCTGGTTGAAGGCGCGGGTGTGGACCTTGACGACGCCGCGGTCGGGCTTCGACTCGGACGGACGAACCTCCAGCACCTCCGACTCGACGTAGAGCGTGTCACCGTGGAAAACGGGGTTCGGATGGCTGAGCTCGTCCGTGGCCAGATTGGCGATTGCCTTCCCGGAAATGTCGTTCACGGTCATCCCGAAGATCAGCGAGTAGACGTAGGGCCCCGCGACGACGTTCTTGCCCTGTTGCGAGTTGGCTGCGTAGACGTCGTTGAGGTGCAGCGGGTGGTGGTTCATCGTCAGCAGGCAGAAGAGGTGGTCCTCGCTCTCCGTGATCGTCTTCGCCGGCCAGTGCTTGTAGGTGGCTCCGACCTCGAACTCCTCCAGGTAGCGCCCGTACTCGTGCGCTCCGGAGGCCTCACGCTCGGCCTGGTCGGTCGTCAGCTGGTGGTTCTCGTCGCTCATCGTTTGAGTCGGTCTCCTTGAGTCGGTGTGACTCCTCCCCAACATGTGTTGGCGGCGCGGGATGGTAGTGGGGTCAGGCGAGCGTTGCCTCAATCCCCTCGAAGCGCGAGAGGTCAGCGACCTCGGTGTCGATCTTCGAGCCGAGCCGCTCGCGCTCCGCCTTCGGCAGGTTGAGGGTGATCTCCAGCTTGGCGCCCTTCCGCGAGGAGCGCCATCCGCCGACGACGATCCCGTCCTCGACGATCACCGGCCGAATCCAGCCTCCTCCCCCCTCCTTCACGTGGATCGCGTGCTCGCTCGCCACCGCGAAGCCACGGTCCTTCCAGCCGAGCAGATAGGTGTCGAAGTTGCCGAGCATGCGCACCTGACCCGTGACTGGCAGCCTCGGCAGGCCGCCCCTCGGAACGACCATCGCCTCGCCTCCGACCCGGACCTCCTCGATCTCCTTCGAAATCGACTCCAGCCCCGCGCGGACATCCCGCAGCGGCAGGCCCGACCAGTAGGCGAAGTCACGCTCGCCGGCGGGCGCGAACGCGCGGACGTAGACGCGCGCGAGCTCGGCCAGGGCCTTCGCCCGATCGAACCGCGGAAGCTTCCCGAGCCAGTCCTCGCGGCGGACGAGGCAGGTCGTCTTGCCGCGGTCGGGGCCGAGGCAGGCGATGCCACCCACCACCGAGGTGAGCGCGATGTGCATCCCGGTGTGCTGGTTCAACTTCACGCCGGCGACCTCGACCCGCTCCCGCGCCTCGCTTCGCGTCAGCGGGCCCTCCTCGGCGAGGGCACTGGCGATCGCGGCCAGCGCCCTCTCCTGCTTCGCCTCGGACAGCCCGAGCTGCCCGAGGCGCCGGCGCGACCACCGCTCTATCTCCGGCTCGAACAGCGGCAGCCACCAACCCGCGTCGTCCGTCGGAATCAGGTGGATGGTCTTCCGCATCACCCAGGTACGGAGCAGCGTCCGGTCCTCTGTACGCGCCCGCGCAATGTCGTCCGCGGTCAGTTTGCGGCTGCGCGAGCGGAACGTCTGCGGCCCGGCATAGACGTCCTGCGCCTGCGCCCCCGCGATCGCGCGGGCGATGTCGGCCGGGTCTTTCGCGGATGCGGGACGGTGGAGCAGCTGCACCGCTGCCCGCCTTCTCGCCAGCGCCGTCAGTGAACCTTCTTGGTCCGCGCTCGCTGCTCGTGTCGCTCGATCACCTGGGCGATCAGCTTCTGGATGTTGCTGTCTCCGCTCGCCTTGATGTGACCGGCCTCGTAGGCCGCCCGGTAGTCGGCGGCCGTGCCCTCCGCTGCAAGCCGGTTGAACTCCGAACGGGTGAACTCCACGGTGACCCGCGCATCCTGGGTGGAGGCCGCCTTGCTGATCTTCGGCCCCGGAACCTCGACGCGGAACATCTGCACATCACCGCGACCGCGGAGCTCCAGCTCGAAGACGAGTTTGAGCTGCGCGAGCGCCGGCACCTCCGCCTGGAAGCGCTCGATCGCCGTCTTGATCAGATCCGGGGTGGAGGGCATGTCACCAAGGTATTGACTCGCGGTCGCGGAAGAAGCCGCCGGTCGGGCCATCCTCCGGGAGGGTCGCCAGCCAGACGGCGGTGTCGGCCCCCTCCTCCACCGAGCGTGTCGCTCCCGAGCCGCCCATGTCAGTGCGAACCCAGCCCGGACACATCGCGTTGATCTTGACGTCCTCCTCGTCCCAGGCGAGTGTCCTGGTCAGCGCGTTGAGCGCGGTCTTCGAGACTCGGTAGGCGCCGCGTCCACCGTTCATGTCGGAGAGCTGACCCGCTCCGCTCGAGACGTTCACGATTCGGGGCTGGGAGCTGCGATGGAGGAGCGGCAGGAACGCCTCGATCAGGCGCCACGGCCCGAAGGTGTTGACCTCGAGCACCTCGTGGGCACGGTCGAGGTCGTACTCGGCCGCCCCGACCGGATCTCCGTAGACGCCCGCGTTGTTCACCAGCGCGTCGAGGCGGCCGGGATCCGAGCCGATCACCTCCAGAGCTGCGTAGACCTCGTCCTGGTCCGTGACGTCGAGCTCGATGGGAATGATCCGATCGCCCTCGGCGACGTCTTCGGGATCCCGGGCTCCAGCGAACACGACGAAGTCATGGTCCTCGGCGAGCTGGCGGGCGATCTCCGCGCCGATCCCCCGGCTCGCGCCGCTGACCAGCGCCACCCGTTGCTCAGAATCCATGGGCTTCAGTCTAGGAAGCGGGCCCCGCCGGCCCGACTTGACACTGGCGTGTCCCTTTGCGAGCGTCCGCCCATGCCCTCCAGTCCGCGAAGGCGGTTGTCTCGGCTGGCGCGCCTGGGAATCGCATCCGTCCCGGCCGCGGCCCTGCTGATGTTCACGGCCGCCCCGGTCCCGGCGGCGGTCACCATCGGCCAGCTCGCACCGCCAGGCCCGTCGTCGGAGACCTCCGCCAACACCGACCGCGCCCAGCCCAGCGTGACCTCGGGGAACTCGTACGTCGTCCCGGCCACCGGAGGGGTCACTGCCTGGACGCTCACCTCATGGAGCCACACCGCCGCCGCCGACGTGGGACAGGAGCTGACCATGAAGGTGTTTCGCAAGGCCGCTGACCCTCTGACCTACACCGCGGTCGGCCACGACGGCCCGAGATCCCTCACCCCGAGCGTCGTCAACACGTTTCAGACCAGCCTCCCGGTGAGGGCGGGCGATGTCCTAGGCAACAACTCGAAGAGCCCAGCCGACAACGCCTCCTACTTCCCCGTCCCCGGAGAGTCATTCATCGACCTCGCGCCCGGCCTCGCCGATGGCCAGTCGGGGGCCTTTGTGCTCCGAACCGATCCCCTTCGTCTCAACATCTCCGCCGTCCTCGAGCCCACCAACTCCTTTGTGCTCGGGCGGATCACCCGCAACATGAAGCGGGGGACGGCGACCCTTGAGGCGACCGTTCCCAACCCGGGCGACCTGGTCGTCGGCGGAAAGGGCGTCAAGTCCGCCGGAGGCGGGACGGCGGTCAGCTCCACGGCGGTCAGCGGCGGCCCCGTGAAGCTGACGATTCGTGCCAGAGGCAAGAAGAAGCACCTGCTCAGCGAGACCGGCACGGTCAAGCTCAACGTGGCGATCACCTACACGCCCACCGGCGGCGCTCCCAGCACGGACGCGACGAAGGTGAAGCTGCGCAAGCGGTAGAGCGGCTGGCTACTACGACACCCCGGCGGCTTCGAGGGCCTCTTCGGGATCGAGGTAGGTCCAGATGCGAATCCCCTTGCCGTTCTTCATGTCGGTGACGGTGCCGAAGGCCATCTCGGTCACCGCCCCACTCTGCTTGCCCCGCGTGCGGATGTGGCCGATCCCGACGATTCGATCACCCAGGTCCCGGATCTCGGAATAGTCGAGGTGGATGTCGGCGAGAGCCTCATAGACCTCCGCCAGCACCTCACGGACGCCGTCGTGTCCCCGACTTACGGTCGCCGCGCCCCCGAACGGAATCAGAAGCGCCGAATGCCACTCCACCTCCGGGTCGAGCGTCTCCAACAGCCCATCGACGTCCCGGCGGTTGTACGCCTCGGTCCCGCGCTCGAAAGACTCGACGTTCTCCTGCGACATCGGCCCGCCGCTAGATCTTGTTGCGCTCCAGGAGCTTCTTGCCGATGACCATCCGCTGGATCTCGGAGGTTCCCTCTCCGATCAGCAGCAGCGGCGCGTCGCGGTAGAGCCGCTCGATCTCGTACTCCTTGGAGTAGCCGTAGCCGCCGTGGATCCGGAAGGCGTCCTCGACGACCTCCTTGCCGGTCTCCGAGGCGATCAGCTTCGCCATCCCGGCCTCCAGGTCGGAGCGCTGGCCGGCGTCCTTCATCCGCGCGGCCTTGCGGGTGACGAGGCGGGCGGCCTCGATCTTCGTGGCCATGTCGGCGAGCTTGAAGAGGATCGCCTGGTGCTGGGCGATCGGCTTGCCGAAGGTCTTGCGCTCCTGGCTGTACTTCAGTGCCAGCTCCAGCGCGCGCTGCGCGATCCCGACGCCGCGGGCGGCCACGTTGACGCGGCCGACCTCGAGCGCATCCATCATCTGCGAGAAGCCCTTGCCGAGGCCGGCCTCCTCGCCGCCGAGGATGCGCTCCGGCGGGCACTTGTAGCCCGAGTAGACGAGCTCCGTGGACTCGACGCCCTTGTAGCCCATCTTCTTGATCTTGGGCGGGATCTCGAGGCCCGCGAAGTCGCCCTCGTTCTTCTCCTTCCAGGGCTCCTTCTCGGTGATGAAGCAGGTCATCCCCTTGTAGGGCGGATCGGCCTTCGGGTCGTTCTTCATCAACACGAAGACGACGCTGGAGCCGAGGCCATTGGTGACCCACATCTTCTGGCCCTCGAGCACCCAGTTGCCGTCGTCGTCCTTGGTGGCCGTCGCCTTGATGCCCTGGACGTCCGAGCCGACCTCGGGCTCGGAGAGCGAGAACGCGGCGCGAATCTCGCCGGTCGCCATCTTCGGCAGGAAGTACTCCTTCTGGTCGTCGGTCCCGAACTTCATCAGCAGGTAGGAGCCGATGAAGTGGGTGTTGACGACGCCGGAGATCGAGATCCAGCCGCGCGAGAGCTCCTCGACGATCATCGCGTAGGTCGTCAGGTCGAGGCCCATGCCGCCGTACTCCTCGGGGATCGTCACCCCGAAGAGGCCGAGCTCCTTCATCTGCTCGACGATCGGCTCGGGGAACTTGTCCTCGTGGTCGTACTCCTCGGCGTTGGGGATGATCTGCTCGTCGGCGAACTGACGGACCATCTCGACGATGGCCTTCTGCTCGTCGGTCATCTCCTGGAAGTTGGTGCTCGCTTGCTGCTCGGTGGCTACGGCCATGGCTCCTCTGAGGTCGTGTTTTCGCCGCCAAGGATAGGACGACGCCCCGGGAAGGCGCGTTACCCTCGCCTGGCAGGTGCCCGGAGCAGATGACACCACCGCTCTCCTCAAGGAGGTGACGACCGAGCTCGAGATCGGTGTCGGCACGGTCCTCGAGGGCCCGCAGATGATTGAACTGATCGAGGGGCTCCTCAGCGAGCGAGCCCACCCGGAGTACGAGACGGTGATGGTGGCGAAGGCGGCACCCCCGCAGACCTACGACGGAGTCCGTGGATTCCGGGAGGCCATGACCGACTGGCTCAGCCCGTGGGCAGAGTTCCGCTTCGAGGTCGAGGAGGTGATCCCGGTCGACGACATGCTCCTTCTGCTGGTCTGCCAGACCGGGAAGACCAAGCACGGAGGTGTCGAGGTGACGACCGAGAGTGGAACCGTCTGGTGGGCCCCAGAGGGCCGCATCAGGCGGGCGACTTTCTATCTCGATCGCAGGGACGCCTTGAAGGCGGCCGGGCTCGCTGCTCCCGACCGCCCCTAGGGCAACTCGCTACTCCTCGGCGAGGATGCCGTAGAGCTTGCGGCGTGCGTCCTTCAGGATCTCCGCCGCCTTCGTCAGCTGCTCCTCATTGTCAGCGCGGGCGAGTTGCTTCGCCGCCCCGATCAGCTTGAAGAGCTCCTTGCGGGCCTCGAATCGAGGCGAGTCCTCGTCGCCCTCCTCCCAGGGCTGCTGGCCCTCGGTTCGCTCCGGGGCGGCTTCCTTGCCGGCGTCTGTCAGCGAGTAGACCTTGCGGCCCTCGACCTCCTCAGCCGTGGCCAACCCCTCATCCTCGAGGAGCTGGAGCGTCGGGTAGATCGAGCCGGCGCTGGGGCGCCAGCGACCCCCGGTGCGCTCCTCGAGCTCGGTGATCAGCTCGTAGCCGTGCATCGGCCGGTCGTCGAGCAGCGCCAAGATCGCGCTGCGGACGTCACCGCGGCGGACGCGGTGGCGTCCTCGGCCGTGGCCGCGACCGCGACTCATCTCGTGCCGCCCATATCCATGGCGGCTTCTCTGTCTGTGCATTCGCGTTGTTCCTTTCGATCAATCATGAACTAACGCGATATATCGTAACAGCTCGTAATGACCGGGCTTTCACAACTCCCAGGCGAAGCAGACCGAGCGCCAGCTCGGCCCCTCCCGCTCGTAGAAGCGGTGCGCGTCGGCGCGTGCGTCGGAGCTGTCCAGCTCCAGGTGAGTGGCGCCGCGCTCGCGGGCCCAGTCCTTCGCGGCATCGAGCAGATCCCTCCCCACCCCCTGGGAGCGATGGTCGGGACTCACGGCCAGGTCCTCGACCCAGCAGCGCGGGCCGAAACGGACTGAGTTCATGTCCAGGTACGCGGTGCAGAGCCCGAGCAGCTCACCGCGGTGCTCGGCGACCAACACCGTCGCTTCCTGATCGGCGATCGCGTCGGCGATCGCCCGGCGGGCCCGCTCCGGGTCCCAGCGCGGTGGAACCGAGCCCGGTGGCGCGAACAGCCACTCGTACATGCTGAGCACCCGTTCCACCTCTCCCGGGACCGCCTCGCGAACCTTCGCCATGGCGTGAGGCTATCCGTGGCGCGTCCGATGCATGCCTCCAGATAGCGTTCCCCACATGAGAAACCCAAGAGACTTCTTCAAGCCCCTGGCGATCGGTGCCCCCGATCCGGTCCAGGAGATCCCCTTCAAGCCGTCGCGGATGATCCATTTCTTCGACGCATCCAACGAGAAGATGCGCGCGAAGGTCCCCGACATGGCCAAGCAGGCCGACATCCTGCTCGGCAACCTCGAGGACGCCATCCCCGTCGACAAGAAGGTCCCGGCCCGCGAGGGCCTGATCGAGGTCGGCAAGGAGGTCGACTTCGGCGATACCCAGCTCTGGACGCGGATCAACGAGCTCGAGAGCCCCTGGTGCCTCGATGACCTCACCCAATTGGTGACTGAGATCGGCGACAAGCTCGAGGTGATCATGGTCCCCAAGGTCCAGGGCCCCTGGGACATCCACTACGTCGACCGGCTGCTGGCGCAGCTCGAGGCGAAGGCGAAGATCGAACGCCCCCTGCTGATCCACGCCATCCTGGAGACGGCGCAGGGAGTGGTGAACCTGGAGGAGATCGCCGCGGCCAGCCCCCGCATGCAGGGCATGAGCTTCGGTCCGGCCGACCTGGCGGCGTCACGGCGAATGAAGACCACGCGGGTCGGCGGCGGCCACCCCGGCTACCGGGTGATCGAGGACCCCGATCCCGACGATCCGGACGCACCGCGCGCGACCGCGCAGCAGGATCCGTGGCACTACTCGATCGCGCGCATGGTCGACGCCTGCACGTCCAACGACATCCTGCCCTTCTACGGGCCCTACGGCGACATCAAGGACACGCTCGGGTGCGAGACGCAATTCCGCGCGGCCTTCCTGCTCGGCTGCGTCGGCGCCTGGTCGCTCCACCCGGTCCAGATCGACATCGCCAAGAAGGTCTTCTCGCCGCCGCCGGACGAGGTCCTCTTCGCCAAGAAGGTGATCGAGGCGATCCCGGACGGCGCCGGCGTCCACATGATCGACGGCAAGATGCAGGACGACGCGACCTGGAAGCAGTGCAAGGTGATGGTGAACCTCGCCGAGATGCTCGCCAAGAAGGACCCGGAGCTCGCCAAGGCCTACGAGATGAAGGGTTGAGCGAGTCCTTCCGGCACCGTCTGCGGGTCCGCTACAACGAGTGCGACCCGCAGGGAGTCGTCTTCAACGCGAACTACCTCACCTACTTCGACCTGACGATGAGCGAGCTCTGGCGGGAGCTCGGCGGCTATCAGGCGATGGTCGACGCCGGCGTCGACATGGTCGTCGCGGAGGCGACCATTCGCTACCTGGCGCCGCTGCGCTTCGACGACGAGTTCGAGGTGGTGGCCCGCGTCACCCGCCTGGGCGACACCTCGATGATCACCGAGCTCGTCGTCGAGGACGGCGGCGAACCCGCCGCGGAGGGCGAGCTGCGCCACGTCTTCATCGAGACCGGCGGCGGATCGAAGTCGCCTATCCCCGAGTCGATCCGCTCGGGTCTCGAGCGCTATCTGGTTCCGGCGCGCTGATCGCCTCGGGTACCTCGATATGACGGGGAGCCGCGGCAAGCGCCGCGGCTCCCTCGTAACGTCAGGGCGTCGGATCGCTGACCGCCGCCGAGAATATGTCGGTGTTACCGAACGTCGGCCCGCAGTCGGTACCCGGTGCCGGCGGCGCCCCAGCTGTCCCATCGACCGTCGCCTGCCGGAACGACGTCGATCGGTCGGGCAATCCGCCGCGTTGTGGGCGTCGTTGAACACCGAGACCGCCCCTGACGTTGGTCGCGGCCACAGTGTTGTAGTCACCGATGAACTCGTCGATCAGACCCGTTCGAGCTCGAAGCGCGGGAGTCGCCGACCAAGCCGCGGTCGAGGGTCGTCAGACCGCCGAGGGCGGTACCCGAGACGTCCGCATGCCGCGTCACCCCCACGAACTCCGCGTGCTCGTCATGTCGTTCCGGAACGGGTCGCTGAACCCGTCGTAGACGACGTACAGATCGCTCCCGTTCGGCGAGAGTCCGATGAACGCGAAGTCCGGCCGATCGCCGCTCTGCTCGACCTGGACCGGATTCGTCCAGCTCGTGCCGCCGTCGGCGGAGAGCTGCACCAGGGCGTGCTCGTGATTGAGCCCTGCGGAGCCGTCGGACCAGCCAAGCGCCAGCTTGTTCGACGCCCCGGCTCCGGTCGGCGCGCCGTTGGCGATCTCCAGGCTGGGGAACGAGCTGGTGCGAGCGCCGGCGATCCCGTCGAACGAGATCGAGCGCACGCCATCGAAGGCGCCGACGTCGGTCACGTTGGCGATCGTGCGCGGCTTCTCGAACGAGTTGCCTCCATCGGTGGAGCGAGCCATCAGGAAGATGGCCTGCTTCTGGTGTGAGTCCTCCCAGACCGCGTAGAGCGTCGCCGTTGCTGTCGGTCCGAATCGAGCAGCCCTGGCGGCCGGTGTGCTGCGGATTGTCGAACGCGGAGCTCAGCGTCGTCGGCCGAGACCAGGTGTCGCCGCCGTCAGCTCGAATGGCTGACCGCGATCTTCTCCGGGCCGGTGTCCTGCTGGCTCTTGAACAGCGTGTAGCAGACGTAGGCGGTACCGAACCGTGGGCTCGAGGCGGCATTGTCCGCTCAGATTGCCTCCTTGTCGGAGAACGTCGTAGCGCTCTGGCGCCGCGAGGTCACGATGGCTGGATCGCCCCATGCGCTCGGCATCGCCTGCGGCCGCAGACGTCAGGTTGTCCGCGTGCGAGACGGCGATCGCCTCAAATCCCTTGAAGGTCTGGTCGCTTCTTCTCCGTCGCGAAGTTCGAGGTCAGGTTCGCGTAGTACAGCCGTGAGCCGTTGCTCCAGCTGAAATGGCCGTTCGCATCCGGTCGCGGCCCGAAGTACGGTTACCGGGTCGCCGTCGGAGACGAGGCCGTGCTCGTAGTAGTGCGGAAGCGTGCCGATCGGTCCGACGCCGGCGTCCCGTTGCGGTCGCTCCAGCCCGATAGGTGGGCTGGCTCCAGCTTGTGCCGCCGTCGAAGGAGAAGTAGATCCCGGAGTTGCCGACTGCCTTGCACGAATGGGCAATCCCCGCCGACGCACGGTGCCTCGTCGATCTCGTCGTTCGAGCCCGCAGCCAACACGATGGGGTTGGTCGGGATCGATCGCGACCGTCGGCTCGTTCTGCTTGTTCTGCGGGAACGGGCTCGCTGGACTTCCCGTGTTGACGAGAGCCTCGACGGCCGCCTGGCCACCGCTGGCGTGGCGCCGAGGGAGAGCACGACAAGGACGACGACGAACCGTCCTTGTTTCAGCATCCGAATCCTCCTGTCCCGGTATTTCTCCCCGCGGAAACCCTATCGCCGTCTCAGGCTCCCCAACGGCTCAGGCGAGCGAGGTGCCTCCGGCAGGTGCTCGAGCGCCTCCGTGAGCTCGTCCTCGGAGAGCTCCAGGTCCTCGAGCTCGCCGGCGAAATAGGCCGCGTAGGCAGACATGTCGAAGTGCCCGTGGCCCGAGAGGTTGAAGAGGATCACCCTCTCCTCCCCCGCCTCCTTCGCCGCCTCCGCCTCGTCGAACACGGCGCGAATCGCGTGGGCCGGCTCGGGCCCGGGGATGATCCCCTCGCAGCGGGCGAACCGGACCGCGGCCTCGAAGGCGGCCGTCTGCTTGATCGCGGTCGCCTCGACCAGCCCCTCCTTGACGAGCGCGCAGAGGCTCGGGGCGTCACCGTGGTAGCGCAGGCCTCCGGCGTGGACCGGCGGCGGGACGAAGTCGTGGCCCAGTGTGTACATGGGCATCAGCGGGGTCATGCCGACGGTGTCGCCGAAGTCGTAGGCGTAGCGGCCCCGGGTCAGGGTCGGGCAGGCGGCCGGCTCGGCGCCGACGAACCGGGTCTCGGTCCCCTCGCGCAGGCGGCGGCGCAGGAACGGGTAGGCGATGCCCGCGAAGTTGGATCCTCCGCCGACACAGCCGATCACGACGTCGGGCGCCTCCCCGGCCAGCTCCATCTGCTTGATGCACTCCTGCCCGATCACGGTCTGGTGCAGGCAGACGTGGTTGAGCACCGAGCCGAGCGAGTAATTCGTGTCGTCCGACTGCGCTGCCACCTCGACGGCCTCGGAGATCGCGATACCGAGTGATCCCGACTCGTGTGAGGCCTGTGAGCGCCCGGCCTCCGTGAGGTCCGAGGGGCTCCGATGGACCGTCCCGCCCCAGGTCTCGATCATCGCCTTGCGATACGGCTTCTGGTCGTAGGAGATGCCGACCATGAAGACCTCACATTCGAGCCCGAAGAACTGGCAGGCGAGCGCCATCGCCGACCCCCACTGTCCCGCGCCGGTTTCGGTCGAGATCTTCTTGATCCCCGCCTCGCGGTTGTAGAAGGCCTGGGGGACCGCGGTGTTCGGCTTGTGAGAGCCCGCGGGCGATACCCCCTCGTACTTGTAGTAGATGTGAGCCGGGGTATCGAGCTCACGCTCCAGCCGGCGGGCGCGAAGCAGAGGGGTCGGCCGCCAGAGCCGGTAGATGTCGCGAACCTCCTCGGGAATCGCGACATCAGGCTCGGTGGAGACCTCCTGCTCGATCAGCCCCATCGCGAAGATCGGAGCGAGATCGTCCGGCCCGGCCGGCTCGCCCGTGGCCGGGCTGAGCGGCGGTGGCGGCGGTTCGCCGGGGAGATCGGCCAGCAGGTTGACCCAACTGGTCGGGATCTCGTCCTCGGAGAGCTGGAACTTCGTCTGCTCACTCATCGCGCGCGATTCTATGCCTCAAGAACGACCCGGCGAGCGGCTGCCGGAAGCTGAAGAAGGGCGCGCGCAAGCGCAAGGGGCGCTAGCCGAGCCGCTGCTTGAGCGCCTCGAGCTGGGCCTTGATCTCGTCGGGCAGTCCGTCGCCGAACTGGGCCAGGTGCTCCTCGACCTGGGGCATCTGCGCCCTCAGGGCGTCGTCATCGACCGTGAGCAGCTGCTCCAGGGCCTCGTCGGAGATGTCCAACCCGTCGGTGTTGAGCTCGCCGGGCGCCGGCAGCAATCCGATCGCGGATTCCACCGTCTCGCTCTCGTCGTCGCAGCGGCGGAAGACCCACTCGAGGACGCGGCTGTTCTCACCGAATCCGGGCCACAGGAACTTCCCGTCGTCGCCCTTGCGGAACCAGTTGACGTGGAAGACCCGCGGCATCTTCGCGCCCTCGCGGCCGCCGAGCTTCAGCCAGTGGCCGAAGTAGTCGGCCATGTTGTAGCCGCAGAAGGGCAGCATCGCCATCGGGTCGAAGCGCAGCTTCCCGACCTCTCCGGCCGCGGCCGCCGTGGTCTCCGAGGACATCACCGCACCCGTGAAGACACCGTGCTCCCAGTCGCGGCTCTCGAAGACGAGGGGAACGACCGTGGAGCGTCGGCCCCCGAACAGGAAGGCGTCGATCGGCACGCCGGCCGGGTCCTCCCACTCCTCGGCGATCGACGGGCATTGCGAGGCAGGGGTGGTGAACCGCGCGTTGGGATGCGCCGCCGGCTGATCCGAGTCCGGCGTCCACTCGTTGCCGTGCCAGTCGATGACATGGTCCGGCGGCTGCCCGGTCATGCCCTCCCACCAGATGTCGCCATCGTCGGTGAGGGCGCAGTTGGTGAAGATCGAGCTGCGCTCGATCGTCGCCATCGCGTTGGGGTTCGTCTTGTAGCTCGTGTTGGGAGCGACGCCGAAGAAGCCCGCCTCGGGGTTGACCGCGCGCAGGCGGCCATCGTCGCCGAACTTCATCCAGGCGATGTCGTCGCCGACGGTCTCGACCGTCCAGTCGGGAAGCGTCGGGATCAGCATCGCCAGGTTGGTCTTGCCGCAGGCCGAGGGGAATGCCCCGCCCACGTACTTGACCTTGCCCTCCGGCGAGGTGAGCTTGAGGATCAGCATGTGCTCGGCGAGCCAGCCCTCATCGCGGGCCATTGCCGAGGCGATCCGCAGGGCGAAGCACTTCTTGCCGAGCAGTGCGTTCCCGCCGTACCCGGAGCCGAACGACCAGATCTCGCGTGTCTCCGGGTAGTGGACGATGTACTTGTTGTCGGCGTTGCAGGGCCAAGCCACGTCCTCCTGTCCATCGGCAAGTGGAGCGCCGAGCGAATGCACGCAGGGGACGAACTCGCCGTCCTCGGCAAGAACCTCCAGAGCCGGCGTGCCCATCCGGGTCATGATCCGCATGGAAACCGCGACATAGGGGGAGTCGGTCAGCTGCACGCCGATATGGGCGATCGGGGATCCGAGCGGGCCCATCGAGAACGGGACGACATAGAGGGTGCGGCCCTGCATCGAGCCCTTGAACAGCTCGCCGAGGACCTCACGCATCTCGGCGGGATCCCGCCAGTTGTTCGTCGGACCCGCGTCGTGCTCGTCCTCGGAGCAGATGAAGGTCCGGTCCTCCACTCGCGCCACATCGTCGGGGTCGGAGCGAGCCAGGTAGGAGTTGGGGCGCTTCGCGTCGGAGAGCTTCTCGAACGTACCCGCGTCGACCATCTGCTGGCAGAGGCGGTCGTACTCCTCGGCAGAGCCGTCGCACCAGTGAATCGAGTCCGGCTGGGTCAGCTCGGCGATCTCGTTGACCCATGAGATGAGCTTGGCGTTCTTGGTGGGCGTCTCAGTAGCGGCGATTGCGTCACTCACTTGATGCGTTCAACTCCTTGGTCGATGGTTGATACCCCTCCCTGCGAGGCGCGAGATGTTTTCACACCGGACGGCGCCACGGCGCATTTGCGACGGAGGGTCCCCCGAGAATCGTAGGGGGTAATGCCCCCGCTCGGGCGTGACCTACGCCGCCCGGCCTCGGGATCACCATCACCGGGCACTTCGCAGCGCGGATCACACGCGAGGAGACGCTGCCGATCAGGAGGCGCATGACGGGACCGAAGCCACGCGAGCCGAGCACCAGAAGGTCGATTCCGGCCTCGGCTCATCTCGAGCAGCCTTTCGACCGGGTCGCCACGCTCGAGGATCGGCAGCGCACGCAGCTCCGCGGGGAGCTCTGCGACGGCTTCCTGCAGGCGGGTCTGGAAATCCGGCCCAGCCTCCGCCCCAGCCTGGGCCGCCGCGGCGGCCCCCATCGCCGGAATCGGCGTCATCACCCCGACCACCTTCATCGACCCGCCGAACTTGCGCGCGAGCGTGGCGCCTTCGTCGAGGGCAGCCTGAGACTCCGCCATCCCGTCGTACCCGACGGCAAGCACCCGCAGCCGGTCCTGCGAGTGATCCTCCTTGGCGTAGCCCTTGGGCGCGATCAAGAGACGGCAGCGCGCGCCATGGAGCAGCTGCTCGGCGACGCTTCCCGGCGACACCGACCCCACATGACCATGGTGGGTGGATCCGAGGACGACGAGGTCCGCCTGGCCCTTCTCGGCGAGCGCCTGAAAGGTGTCGGCCGGCGATCCCTTTTCGACGTGGACGACGTTGAGCTCCCCGCCGTCCCGCGCGACTACGCGCTTGGCGAGAACGAGGGCATCCTGACCGCGCTCGTTCTCCTCGTAACCTGCGACGACCGTCGGATAGAGAGGTCTGTCGGTCATCCTGGCTTGAGCGTAGAAGCAGCTAGACGGAACCGAAGTCGATGTTCTGCGCGTCACGGCCCATCGCCCGGGCCTCGTCGATCGGCACGACCTCTCTTCCGAACGGCAGCAGCGACACCATCACGAGCTTCAGGTTGGCCAGAGCCAGCGGGATGCCGATGATCGTGACCGCCAGGACGACCGAGGTGACCAGGTGGGCGATCGCCAGCCAGATGCCGGCGAGCGGGATCCAGATGATGTTGCCGATCAGCGAAGGCGCACCGGCGTCAGGGCGCTTGACGAGAGTGCGGCCGAAGGGCCAGATGGTGAAGCTCGCGATCTTGAAGGCCTGGAGGCCGAACGGGATCGTGATGATCAGGACGCACATGATGATCCCCGCCAGGCACCAGAGGATCGTCGCCCAGAGGCCCGCGAAGACCAGCCAGATGATGTTGAGGAGGATCCGAAGCAAGCTGTCGATTTCCGCCGGCACCGATCGTCATCAAGGTGATGACGAGCGAAATTCCAACTCGGAGAAGCCTAGGCGGGAACGGCTCCGGAGGCGAGCACCGCATCGAGCAGGCCCGGGAACCGCGCATCGAGGTCCTCCCGGCGGAGCTCCGTGAGCTTCGAGGTGCCCTGCCGCTCCTGGCGGATCACGCCCGCCTCCCGGAGGGTCCGGAAGTGATGCGTCATCGTCGACTTGCTGAGGTCGAAGCCGAAGGTGCCGCAGGGTCGCGGCTCGTCGTCCTCGTCAAGGCGGCGAACGATCTCGAGCCGGTGCGAATCACTGAGTGCCGCCAGCACGGCGGTCAGCTCGATCTCGCTTCGGTCGGGGTGGTGTGGCTCCATGCTCATCAGCTTAGCTTGTACGACGTTCATCGAACTTCTTTGGTACGATGCTCATCGTACTATCGAACAGGCGCGGAGGCAAGTCCAATGTCAGACATGCAGACCATCGAAACCACACCCGCCGCCCCCCAGCACGCAGACGAGGGCGACGTTCATCCCACGAGCCCCTCCCGGCGCGCTGCGGCGGTCGAGGCGGCGTACATTCTGGAGGCGGTTCGCAAGTGAACCCGGTTACGGCAGCGAAGGGGATCGTGAAGCGAAACTCGAACGCCCTTCTTCTGGTCGTCTGTCTTGGCCAGTTCATGGTGGTCCTCGACGTCTCGATCGTGAACGTCGCGCTGCCTTCGATCAAGGACTCCCTCGGCTTCTCCACCAACGGCCTCCAGTGGGTCCTCAACGGCTACACCTTGACCTTCGCCGGCTTCCTGCTCCTCGGTGGCCGCGCGGCCGACCTGTTCGGCCGTCGTCGCATGTTCTACGCCGGCACCCTCCTCTTCTCCGGAGCCTCACTGATCTGCGCGATCGCCCCCACCGCGGGGACGCTGGTCGCCGCCCGGGCGCTGCAGGGCATCGGCGCGGCGATCCTCTCCCCCGCCACCCTCGCGATCATCGCCACCTCCTTCGACGAGGGGGCGCCGCGGAACCGCGCACTTGGCGCCTGGGGCGCGGTGGGTGCAGTCGGCGCGACCGCGGGCGTGCTGCTCGGCGGGATCCTGACCGAGGCCTTCAGCTGGCCGGCGATCTTCGTCATCAACATCCCGGTCGGTATCGGGATCGTGCTGTTCAGCAGGCGCCTGATCCCCGAGGGCCGCAGCGAGTCCGAGAACCGGCATTTCGACCTTCCCGGCGCCGTCCTGGTCACGCTCGGAATGACCGCGCTCACCTACGGGATCGTCACCACCGACCGGCTCGGCTGGGGCGCGCTCGGCGTGCTCGGCCCGGTCGTCGCCGGAGTGGTTCTCCTGGTGGCGTTCGGCCTCTACGAGAACAGCCTCGCCAAGCATCCGGACCGGACCGCGCTCATGCCCCTGAGCGTCTTCAGGCTCCGGAACCTGCGCGCCGCGAACCTCGTGATCTTCCTGCTCTATGCCGCGATCTTCGGCTTCTGGTTCTTCCAGTCCCTCTACATGCAGGGGACCCTCCACTACAGCGCGCTCAAGACCGGCCTCGCCTTCGTGCCGATGACCATCGCGGTGGGCGCGGGCGCGACGCTCGCCCCGCGGCTGGCGAAGGTGATCGGCGCTCGCTGGGTGCTCGCCCTCGGGATGCTCTCGGCGACGATCGGGGAGTTCCTGCTGACGAGCGTCCACCCGGGCGGCAGCTACCTCGCGAACGTCTTCCCGGGCGGCATGCTCGGCGCGCTCGGACTGGGACTTGCCCTGGTCCCGGCGACGATCGTGGCGGTGCAGGGCGTCCCCCGCGCGCTCAGCGGCCTGGCCTCAGGCGTGCTCAACACCTCCCGCTTCATCGGCGCGGCGCTCGGCCTGGCGGTGCTCAGCACGCTGGCTGCCAACCACACGTCATCCGAGATCGACTCCGGGACCTCCGCCGCCAAGGCGCTCACAGACGGCTTCCAGCTTCAGTTCGGCATCGGCGCCGCCTTCTGCCTGGTCGGCGCTGTCGCAGCAGTCGTGTTGCTGCGTCCGGAGCGGGAGCGCGAGCCGGCGGCTGAGATGGCCGGCGCCGAGAGCGCCTAGCTTCGAGCGCGCCCTCGGAGTCGAGGGCTTTGTACTGTTCCCGCCCGCCCTCTGGGCGCCCCTCATGCGCTTCTACGAGTTCGAAAGCCGTCGCATAGTCGAGCGGGCCGGGATTCCGGTCACCGAGTACGGCTTCTGCAAGACCGCCGCGGAGGCCCGCGAGGCCGCCCAGCGGATCGGCGGCCCGACGGTGATCAAGTCCCAGGTCCTCACCGGCGGCCGCATGAAGGCAGGCGGCGTCAAGTTCGCCGACACTCCCGACGAGGCCGCGGCCCACGCTGCGGAGATTCTCGAGCTCGAGATCAGCGGCCACATGCCGGTCGGCGTCCTCGTCGATCCGAAGGCCGAGGTCGAGCAGGAGTACTACGCCGCCGTGCTCTGGGACGGCCGCGCCAAGGCACCGATGATGCTGTTCAGCGACATGGGCGGGATCGACATCGAGGAGGTCGCCGAGAAGCACCCCGATCACGTCGGCCGGGGCCACCTCTCCAACCTCCACCCCGTCCCGGACTTCCGCGCCAAGGAAGTCGTCGCCGCGGCCGGAGGCCTGACCGGCCGCGAGCTCACCCGCGCCACGCCGGTGCTCGCCCGTCTGGCCCAGCTCCAGCGCGACTACGACATGACCCTCGCCGAGATCAACCCTCTCGCCCGTCTCTCCGACGGCTCCTTCGTCGCCCTCGACGCCCACATGGAGATGGAGGACGAGGCCGTTGGACGCCACCAGAAGATGCTCAAGGAGATCGGGGTGGAGCTCGAGGAGCCGCGCGAGCTGTACGAGCCCTCCGAGTTCGAGCGCAACGTCAAGGCAATCGACGAAGCCGACCACCGCGGCGTCATCCAGGGCAAGGACCACGGCTTCACCGGCAACCTCGGCCTGGTGATCGGCGCAGGCGGCGGCTCGCTCACCCTCACCGACGCGGTCCGCAGCCAGGGCGGCAAGCCGGCCAACTACGCCGAGATCGGCGGCAACCCCTCGGTCGCCAAGTCCTGCGGACTGGCCAAGGAGGTCCTCCAGAAGGACGGCGTCGAGAAGATCGCGGTGATGATGTCGATCGTCTCCAACACCCGGGTCGACATCGTCGCCAGGGGCGTGATCAAGGCGTGCCTCGAGCTGGGCAAGGACCCGGCGGAGACCATCGCCGTCTTCCGCATCCCCGGTGCCTGGGAGGAGGAGGGCGCGAAGATCCTCGGCAAGTACGGGATCGAGTTCCGCGACCGCTCGACCTCGATGTGGGAGGCCGCGGGAGAGGCCGTCGAGAAGATTCAGGGGGCGGCCGGATGAGCATCCTGCTCAACGAGGACTTCACCTTCATCGTCCAGGGCATCACCGGGCGCGAGGCGGTCAACCTGACCAAGGAGTGCCTGGACTACGGCTCCAAGATCGTCGGCGGCGTCACTCCGGGCCGCAAGGGCCGCGACGTTCACGGCGTGCCCGTCTTCGACACGGTCGAGCAGGCGGTTGAGAACCACGGCTCCCAGATCGACGGCTCCGTCGTCACCGTCCCCCCCGCCTTCACCAAGGACGCGGTCTTCGAGGCGATCGAGAACGGGATCAAGCTGATCGTGATCGTCACCGAGCGCATCCCCCGCCGCGACGTCGCCCAGATGGTCGAGCTCGCCAACCTGCGCGGAGCACGGATCATCGGTCCCAACTGCCTCGGGATCATCGCCCCCGGCGTGGCCAAGATGGGCGGCATCGGCGGCCCGGCCAAGGACGCCGCCAAGGCGTATGAGCCCGGATCGATCGGCGTCATGTCCCGCTCGGGCGGCATGACCACCGAGATCTCCTCCACGCTCACCGCCGCCGGTCTCGGCGTATCGACCGCGGTCTCGATCGGCGGCGACGCGATCATCGGCTCCACCTACGCCGAGCTGATGCCCTTCTTCGAAGAGGACGACCAGACCGAGGCGATCGTGATCTACACGGAACCGGGCGGCCGGATGGAGGCCGAGCTCGTCGACTGGCGTGAGGCCAACGACGCCAAGCTCCCGATCATCGCCTTCATGGCCGGGAAGTTCATGGACGACGAGGAGATGCAGGGCATGAGCTTCGGCCACGCCGGGACGATCGTGGAGGGCGCCGAGGACTCGGCCACCCAGAAGATCGCCCGACTCGAGGAAGCCGGCATTCCCGTGGTCGAGCGAATCGACGAGATCCCGGACGCCGTCAAGGAAAAGCTCGGAGCGAAGGTCTGATGGCCGAAGCAGAGCAGCTCGAGGGCACCTTCATCGACGTGGAGGTCTCCGGCGAGGTGGCGAACGACACCGCGCTCGCCACCAAGCTCGAGGAGGTCTGCCCGGTCGACATCTTCGACGTGAACGAGTCCGACGGGAGCCTCGCGATCGCCCGCCAGAACCTCGACGAGTGCGTGCTCTGCAACCTCTGCGTGGAGGCCGCGCCCCCCGGCGGCGTCGTCGTCAAGAAGCTCTACGACGGCACCGAGCTGCGCCGCTCGGAATGACGAGCGCCGAGGACCTCGCCCGCACCGACAGCGAGGTAGCCGCGCTCCAGAAGCTTCGGGAGGTCACCGGCGAGAGCGGCGGGGCGATGGAACGCCACGGGCTCCGCGTCTTCCTGATCGCTGACCGTCTTGCCACCGCTCGCGAGGCGAAGGTCGATCGCGAGGTGCTGCTGATCGCCGGCCTGCTCCACGACGTCGGCCTCTATGACGCTGCTTCCCACGGCGGCGTCTACGTCACGGAGGGAGCGGAGTTCACGGCGGAGCTGCTTCGCGAGCACGGCTGGGGCGATGGCCGGATCAAGCTCTGCTTCGACGCGATCGAGCGGCACCACGAGCTCCGGAGTCAGTGGGACCGTGGCCCCGAGGTCGAGCTGATCCGCCGAGCCGACCTCGTCGACCTCTCGGACGGCCTGATCCGCTTCGGCCTCAGCCGCCAGTGGATCCACGACCTCTTCAAATCGGTGTCCAGGGACGGGACCTACCGGACGATCGGATACGAGGTGGCCCGGGTCATCCGCCACCGGCCACTGACGCTTCCGCAGATCTTCAGGCGCTAGCGACGCCCGGCGTGTTTCTTTCCCTTGCACTTCTTCTTTGACGCCTGCGCGGAGCGCTTGTGCTTCTTCTTGCACTTCTTCTTCGGCGTGGCCGGCGCTGCCTGGGTTGCGGGCGCTGCGGGCGGGACGAAGTCCGCTGCCTGAAGCTCGACCGCGCCAATGTCGGCGGCGTCCCCCGCGGAGCTGTTAGGGATGCTCGGAACGTCGTAGGGCCGCGCGAGGGAACGCTGATCGGAGAAGCCAACGAGGGACTTTCCCTTGTCGAGCAACGGACTCGTCAGCGATGGCTTCTGAGTCTGGGTAGGACCGCCGTTGGCGGCCAGGGTGCCGAGCTGTGGATCCGTGCCCAGAAAGTTCGTGCCCCCGAATGGGGGGATGTCGGCGACGATCGCTCCCTCTGTCGACTCGATCAGGCTGAAGGCGAGCTTGAAGGTCGTCCCCCCGGCGCTGCGGAGGTCCGGCGCATAGGTCGCGGTGTTGTCGGCCACCACCGTCGAGCCCAAGACATTGGCATCGTCCGCCACGGCTGCGCTGATGCCGCCGCCGTAGTGCGCGTGGTTGCCGGCGATCGTGCTCGAGTAGAAGATCATTGCCGAACCGGTTCCCTGGTCCAACCAGATACCGCCGCCGTACCCGTAGCCAGACCCCCCGCCGGTACCGGTGGCGGTGTTGCCGGAGATCGTGGAGCTCTGGAGCCCCACGCCGGCGTTGGTTGCGTACACCCCGCCGCCATTGCAGGCCACGGTTCCCGGAGATCGTGGAATTTCGGATCAGGAGCCGGCCGCCCTTCTGGCGGATCCCACCGCCCACATAGTCCGGAGCCCCCCCTGCATTGCTATCCGAGATCGTCGAGCTGTCGATCGTCAGATTTGTCTGCTTGCTGTAGATCGCGCCGCCGCCAACGACACCGGATCCATCCCCATGTGTGAGCGTCAGTCCGGAGATCGTCACCGGATCGCCCGATGTGGCCTGCTCGGTGTCGAAAACCCGCTGGAAGTCGCCGCCTGATACGGCAAGAACGTTCGCGCCGGGACCAACGATGTCAACCGGGTCGCTGACGTACAGCCCTGCGAATGTCAGGGTGATGGTGCCGCTCAGACCGGTCTGGAACAGGACGCGGTCGACGGTCGGCCGGTTGGCGTTTTGGGCATTGGTCAGGGCCTGGCGAAGCGAGCAATCGTTGGGTGTGGCCAGGACACATCCCCCGGGCCCGGCCGGATCGTCGGTGCGATCGACCGTGTAGTCCATCGCCTGGGCTGTCGCCGTCACTCCGAGCGCAATACCCAGGGAAAGACCGGCGCCCGCGGCGACGTCCGTAACCGCGACGCGGTGGCGTTTCACTGGATGAGGGCGACGCGTCGTCGGTTCACGAAACCTCTCCTCCGCTGATGGAATGGAGTCGCCGCGACCGTACGTCCACACGGGCCTCGGAGGGCTCGATCCCCACCCTAGCGACTCGCAGTCAGGCGATCATTTGACGTGGCGGGATTCCCGCGGCGTGCCTTGGCCGAATGGAGGATGATCCGGCCATGAGCGCCCCGACGACCCCCACGCCGTTCCGAGCGGCATTCGAGGCGCGCGATCACGACGCTCTCGTCGAGGCCCTGTCGCCAGACGTGGCCCTCCGCTCCCCGATCTTCGAGGTGCCCTTCACCGGGCGGGACGAGGTCGGCGACCTGTTCGCGGTCTTGCTCGAGGAGCTCTGGCCGCTCACCTACCTCGACGAGATCCCCGGCGACCCGCACATCCTCCATTTCACCGGTGAGATCAAGGGCAAGACCCTGGAGGGAGTCGACCTGATCCATCTGGACGAGGAGGACCGGGTCCAGGAGATCACGGTCTTCTTCCGGCCATTCCCGGCCATCGCGGCGTTTCTCAGTCAGACCGGGCCGAAGCTGGCCCGCAGACGCGGCGGCGCCGGCCGAGCCGCGGCGCTGAAGGTTGCTGGAGCGCCGGTGAGCGCGCTCATGCGGGTGACGGCCGCGACCGGGCCGGGGATGCTCGGCCTCGGCGGAGACAAGCCCCCGGCCGGCTAGCCCACTACTTAGTTTTCCTCTTCTTGCGGAGTCGGTGCCGGCGGCGCACGCAAGTGTGCGCCCGTCGGGCTCGGCTGCTGAGAAGTGCGATTTTCGGGGATTGACTTTCTCGTCGCACGCGGCGAGACTCAGCCGATGAAACCCGTGGCAGGGCGCGCAGTCGGAAGTGGTCATCTGTTGCAGTCGTTGGTTACTCGATGACTGCTGGCACAGCGTCTGTGCAGCTGACCGAGGCTGAGCCCAAGCCCTCCATTGTCGTGATCGACGACGAGCCGGTCACGCGGACCGCGCTACGTCGACTGCTCGAGGGCGCCGGCTTCGAGGTGAGGGCGGAAGCCGCGGACGCGGACGCAGCGATCGAG
The DNA here is from genome assembly GCA_963831605.1 of uncultured Solirubrobacterales bacterium. Classification (GTDB taxonomy): domain Bacteria; phylum Actinomycetota; class Thermoleophilia; order Solirubrobacterales; family 70-9; genus DASUPK01. The sequence continues at coordinate 431,490 of CAWHQR010000008.1, read as the reverse complement.
GTGTCCGTACGCGAGCGGCCGCAGATCTGCCTGGTGGATCTGTGCATGCCGGGGGGCGGGATCCGCGTCGTGCGGGAGGTCTCCAGGCGGCTCCCGCAGGCATTGGTCGTGGTGCTGACGGCCTCAGCGGATCGCGACGACCTGGTCGACGCCGTCCGGGCGGGCGCGGCCGGATTTCTCGTCAAGAGCATGAACCTGGACCGGATCCCGCCCGCGCTCCGCGGCGTGCTCGCGGGCGAAGCGGCGATTCCCCGCTTCCTCGTGGCTGAGCTGGTCCGAGACCTGCAGACGCAGGGCCGGAAGCGAGTGATCGCGGGCAGGAACGGCCGCGCCGATCTGACCTGTCGCGAGTGGGAGGTTCTGGGGCTGATGTGCGATGGGCTGAGCGGGCCCCGCATCGCCGAGCGCCTCTACATCTCCCCGGTCACGGTGCGCCGCCACAGCGCGGAGGTCGTGCGCAAGCTCGGGGTCAGGGATCGCGGAGAAGCCGTCGCCCTGGTTCAGGAGCGCTCCTAGTCGTCCCACGCAGGCGGTCGACGCGCGAGGCTGCGCTTCGCCGTTCCGAGCGGCTGAATCCCCGCCGGTGGGACGGCGTCAGCAGGAGGAAAGCGGACTTGTTGCGCCGCCACGAAAGCTGGCCGATTTCACGATCGTTGGATATGGGCCACCTATGAAGCACGCCATCGTCACTGCATCGCTCAACGCGGGGCTCACCCTGGGAAAGCAGTCCGAGTTGGCCTCCGTCCACCGGCTCATCGAGCAAATTCGCCCGCTCACCACCGACAAGCCGCTGATCCGGTTGGGGTCGGAGGGAGATGGTGGATATCTGATTCCCGATGACCTCGAAGGCATTGTCGCGTGCTTCTCCCCGGGCGTCGACGCCTGGGCTCCATTCGAGACGGACGTCCTGGCGCGTGGGGTCCCCTGCTTCTTGGCCGACGGTTCGGTCCGCGAATCTCCCATCGAAGGAGTGCACTTCACTGGGAAATTCCTTGGCGTGATCAACGACGCAACGACGATCAGGCTCGACGACTGGGTCGGGCAGCATGCGCCGCCCGGCGACCTGCTGCTTCAGATGGACATCGAGGGCGCCGAGTGGCACGTCTTGCTCGATGCCTCAGCTGACGTCCTCCGCCGCTTTCGCATCATGGTCGTTGAACTGCACGACCTTGAGCGACTGCTGGACAAGCATGCGCTGCGGATCGTCGAGGCGGTATTCGCTCGCCTGTGTCAGGACTTCTACATCGTCCACAATCATCCCAACAACTACGGCAAGTCTGTGCGTAAGGGCCGCCTCGTCGTCCCGCGTGTACTCGAGATGACGCTTCTACGCAAGGACAGAGCCGTTCCGACGGGCTTCGCCTCGGCCTTCCCGCACCCGCTCGACCGGACAAATGCTCCCGATCAACCCGATGTGACCCTCCCCCGGGCTCGGTACGCGGCCTAGCTTGAGCCATAAAGGCCCTCCCGCAGACCCAGTAGCGTGCAGGTCGTGAAGCGGGTACCCGAGCGGAGTGGGTGAGGGGTTGCGACCTGGGCGCTGTTCATCCCAACCAGCGTCGCGGGTCGCCTTCATTCTGGTGCTCGCTGTTCTGATGCTCGCTGCGTCTGCGGTGGCGGTCCAGGCCGCGACCACGAACAAGGGGCAAAGCCATGACCATCGCGCCAGTAGACGGAGGGTCGGACTACTACGGGAGGTTCTCGCATGGGCTGCCGACGGACAAATCGTATTTCCCGATCGGAGCGTGGCTTCGCCCGGCCGGCTCTCAGGCGGACATCAATGCCTATCTCGACTTCGGCTTGAACCTCCTTGTCGGCGTGGAGGCCCCCGAGTTCACCGACGAGGCACTGCTCCGCCGGGCCGGGATACGGACGCTGATCCAGGCCGACGAGCGCACCCGCTTCAACGGTCTCGGCTCCGAGACTGCGGGCTGGATGATGGGCGACGAGGTTGACATGGAGCACGGCCCCGGTGCGGGCTACACGCAGAACCAGAACACCATCGCCGGGCTGCCCCAGGACAACAGGCTCCGTTACTCCAACTACGGCCAAGGGGTGCTGTTCTGGGAAACCGACGCGGAAGCGGCTCAGTTCGTCAACAACTTCCAGCAGGTCACTTCCTCAGACCTCTACTGGTTCACGATTCCCTGGTCTTCCATGACCGCCCCGCCTTGGTTCCCCGAGGCCGGCCAGACCATCCCCAAGTCAAAGATCATGCGGGCCGCGAACTACGGCTACCAGATCGACAGGATGCGGGCGCTGGACGCGACGGACGGCAAGCGCCAACCCATCTGGGCCTTCGTGGAACTCGGCTGGCCGTGGAGCGAGAGTGCCGCGCAGGGCGGGCGAAGAATCCTCCCGGCTGAGATCCGCGCCGCTGACTGGCAGTCGATCATCGCGGGAGCGCGAGGCATCATCTACTTCGACCACAACTTCGGTCCAGGCACCCCCGACTCGACGATTCTCGGCCAGGGTTACGCTGACAATCGGGCGATGGCCAAGTCGGTCAACGCGCAGATCAAGTCGCTGGCTCCGGTGCTCAACTCCCCGACTGTCACCTCCGGCTGGTCTCAGGGGCCTGGGACCACCGCGATGGTGAAGTGGGCCGAGAGCGGGAAGACCGCGAAGAAGATGTGCAAGTCGAAGAACAGGAAGAAGCATCACAAGAGCTGCAAGAAGAAGAACGCGAAGAAAGCCGCTAAGCCGAAGCGATGCAAGTCGAAGAATGGGAAGAAGTGCAAGAAGAAGAAGAGCACAGACGAACCTGTACGTCTTCGCAGGCTCAGCTGGATCGTCTGTGGAGGGGAGGTTCTCGCTGCCGTGCGTCGGCAACGCCGAGGCTGCGGTCCTGGGCGAGAACCGCGTCGTTCAGGTCCGAGATGGTTCCTTTAGCGACCACTTCGCCGACGGGAACGCGATTCACATCTACCGCATCGATGGTCGATCGGGGTGTGCCAGCGCACACCAAAGGACGGCAACCCCGATCGGGCTCCCCAGCGGTGGCGGTGGAGGCGCTGAGCCCCCGGCCTCGCGGCATACCACCTTCTGGGCCATCACCTGCGGCCCACTGGCCGTCTTGCTTATCGGCGTCGGCATCATCGCGCCTCTGACGAGGCGGGTTGGTCACCGGTCAGGGAAGCGGGCAAAGCGAAGTCACCGGCTCGGGACCCGGTGACCAACGCCGCGCCGCCGAACGGAACTTGATCGCCGTCATGGATTTGGGCACGCCGGCTATGCGTTCCCAGACGATCTCGCCCTCCGGAAAGTATTGGCGCATCTCGGAGGCGGACAGAAGCTCCGTCGACATGACCTCACGCGCCGCGCCATCCGGATCCCAGCCGTACGTGTGACCGAGCGGCCATCGCGGCGCAAGATACGACCTGGCTGAGACTGGGAGGAATTGGAAACCCGGAAACATCCAATGTGGCTCGACGGGGAAGTAGCGATAGGGGGTCTGAATCAGGTATGCGGGGGCCAGCGATTCGACCACCTCAACGAGCCGGGCCCGAGGGCCATGGCCCCCGAGATGCTCAATCAGGCTGTTGGAGAACACCAGGTCGAAGTCCTCACCGCGGAGCAGGTCGTCGGCACGGAGGGCATCACCCTCAACCGCGGTCACGTCGGGGGCATCCTCGCCGGCCTCATGGAGATTCACGACAGTGACGTGGCGGGGCCTGACCGGCGCCCGCGACCACCAAACAGCAGTTCCGCCGAGATCCACAACTCGAAGCTCTGCCAGGCGAGGGATGTGCCGCAAGATCATCTTCCAACGTCGACGCCGCATCCGCTCCGCAAGAGAGTTCTCCTCTCCCACAAGCATCCTGCGGGGACCCATCTCGGCCTCACCTCCTCTCGACGCCGCTTGCCACCTCGTCTGCTCCACCCCTGAACGAGCCTGCGTCCACCGATCGAGGCGAACGGCGCCGGCGTCCGCCCAGACCCCGGCGAAGTCGATAGACCACCTGGGCGGCGATTCGCGTGGCCACGCGAAATCGCTCCTGCAGCCTGGTGCGACGCTCCCGCGTGGTCGGCCCACCAGTCCGCATGCTCTGGACTGGGAAGTGGTTTTCCGCCACTTCTGCAACCAGGCTCGGGGGCAGGCCGGAGTTGCTTTGAACCACCGCGAAGAGACCGGGGTCCCCGGAGGTGAACAGTCGCTCCAGGTGGGCCCGGGACGCCGTGGCGGAGTCCCAGATGCTGACGGCGGGGTGCGTGTGCAGATGGGCGGGCGCCATGGGGTCATCAGCCCAGAGGTGGTAGCGCTCAAGCCCCTCGGCCCGCTCTCCAGCCAATAGGTAGAGCGTGTACTCCGTCCAGTCGCAGTAGCTCGTCAGCAGGACATCCATCCAGGGACGGCCCGCGACCGTTTCCAGCCGTCGGTGAACCTCGCCGAGGACAGCGGTTGAAAGCAGCGCTGGGCTCACGTTCATTCCAGGTCGCTCGAGGCCGGGATCGACATCGAGCAGGTGGGCCGAATCCCTCCACCACCGGCGATGCACGCTACGCGGCTCAGGCTCCAGGAGCGCCCGGCCGTGTGGGAGCAAGAGCTCGCGGGTGATCGGCTTAACCGCGATCACATCTGGGTCGAGCATCAGCACGAACGACGATGAAGTCAGGGCCGGGGCGTTCAGCTTGATGACCTGCTGGCGCTGCCACGGGCGAATCTGCCATGGGCGCGTGAAGCGGCGAAAGGCCGGGAAATGCTCGTCCTCAACGACGATCCGCAGCGGCAATCCTGACCATCGCGAGAGGTGGCGCCTGATGACGTCGAGCTCATCGGCGCGCACCACAATGAGCAGCTCATCAAGCAATCCAGGTGCAGCATGGTGCGTGAGGGAGGAGAACAACAGGTCGAGACGAGCCAGGTTCTCCTCATAGTGCCGGCCGCTGATTTTCAGCGCCAAGAGCCCGCTCAGCCCCCCGTCTCCGAGGTCGTCCCGGCTCACCCTTTGCTGCCCAATTTGCGGCGGCGTCCCGGTCCGTTTGCGGCGGCGCTGATGACCGCATCACCGTTGTCATTTCTCCCGGGCACCTCTTCCTCCGCGTGCGCCGCCCAACCGTTGTCTCCGGGAGTGCCCTCGATCGAATCTCCCATGTCTCTCTCAGGCAGGCCCCCCGCGCGCCGCTCGGCCCGCAGGGTCTCCACGGCCTCAGCTGCCGATACGACCACCAGCAGCAGGATCGCGCCGAACACGAGCACGGCGATGAGCGGCCGGGCCGTGCTGGACAGCTGCAGCGTCGGACTCTCAGGGGCCACCACCTGTTGGGTCTTGATCATGTAGCTGGGGTCCACGTTCTGAGACGCCTGCAGGCGCTGAAGCTGGCGATTGAGTGCAGTGCCCACCAGCTCGGCGGTCTTCACGGCGGCCTGGGGGCTCGAACCCACCCCGGTGACCTCCACGACCAAGCTCGAAAAGCCGAGCGCCACGTCTGGCGCCACGGTGTAACGGGGATCCGCCCCCGCGTTCGATAACGCTTGGCGCGCCGTATCGTTGCTCAAGGAGTTGGACAAGAGGCTGACGATCACCGACTCGTCCGAGAATTGGGTGTACGGGTTGTTCGCATTGACGCGTCCCAGCGCGGGGTTGCGGGCGATCTGGTCCGCGGTCGGTGGGGGCGGAGGATTGATCAACACGTAGCTGGACGAAACCTTGTAGACCGGGGACTTGCCAACGACCATGTAGAGCGCGCCCAGCAGGGTCAGGGCGATGACGGGCAACGTGACGATCCGATAGCGCCAGATCTTTCGAGAAATCTGCAGCAGGTACACGGTCAGCCCGTCCTCGAACTGTCGTCCCGGCCCCACCCGTCACCGGAAAGGGAGACAAGCGAAACCGCGAGCCGCGCGCCGGTGGCGAAGGCGGCGTAGGTCGCTGCGTCGAGTGAAGCGGCCGGATCTGCTGCAACGAGCCGGCCGAGGTCACGCATTGTCGATGCGGTGGTCCCACGCCCTTGGCCGTCTGGATCGGGTGCGGACGCCGTCTCGCCCTTGCCGAAATAGACCCGACGAAGGACCCGCACGAGATCGCGACTGCGCTGGGGCGCCACCACCACCACCGGCGGGCAATCCACGATCTCCACCTCGGCAGCATCGAAGTGACGGTCAACCCAGAGATCGTCCGCGACAAGGTCCGGATAAGCGCCGAACCGCCGGCGGCCGGCCTCTGAGAGACCGTAGACGCCGGCTCCCCAGAGCGAGCCCATGACCGCTGGAACCCGCGACCGGGCGCGGTAGTAGCTTCGCACCGGGGCCGACGAGGCGCGGCAGTCGTACCGGATCGGCGGCCGGGCGGCGATCGCGCCGTCCCGAAGCCGCTCCAGCACGCAACGGGCCGCCGGACCGGGCAGCACAACATCGGCATCCAGGTAGATGCGGGGGAACGCCTCCGCCGCCGCATCCCCGGCCCGCAGCGCGGCTGGCTTGGACGCCACGTCCAACTCCACCACACGGACCCGATGGCCGGATGACCGGGCCACTGTCGCGGTCAAATCGGTGCAGCCATTACCGACCACCACGACGTCCAGCTCACCCGGCGCGAAGCCCGTGAACAGTGCGTCCAGGGAGCGGCCAATTACCCGCGCCTCATCGTGCGCGGGGATCACGACCGAGCCCAGCGGCCGCCGCAGAGTCATGGCTCCACGCCGCGAACGAGACGGCCGGGGCGAACTCGGGTGCTTGGGTGGATGGGTTGCTTTCACGAACAGGCGACCTCGCCGAAAGAACGGGTCGCGGGTGCTGAATCTTCTGGCTCTTCGGCTGCCTTCGACCTACCGAGAAGTTGAACCTCGCTCCGGGGAAGATCTGAGCGTCGGCCGGCCCAGCTCTCAGGGCGACGTGTCAGGGAGCTTCGACCCGCTGAACTTGCTGCCTATCGCTGTCGTCCGCAGGAGGCGCCGTGCACCGAGCACCCGCATGAACAGCGAGCGCAGGTCTCCCCACGCGGACGGCGAGACGATCCGTAGGCATGCGGCGTAGACCGCGATCCCGAGTGAGCCGATGCAAAGCGATAGCGCCAGCGGCCCGAGCGCGGGCCGGAGAAGGTAGGCCACCGGCAGGACCGCTAGGACGAGGGCACCTGAGCACGCGAGGGCAGCGGCACCCTCCCCCAGGCTCTCGCGCATCGGAACGCCGACCAGACGGCGGAGCAGGAAGAACAGGCCGCCGAGCAGCGCCACGAACTGCCCTATGGCGACACCCACTGCGACGGCGGTGATGCCCAGAGGTGCGGTGAACCACGCCACCGTACCCGTACCAACCAGCAGCGCCACGTTGAAGATCGCGAGCGCACCGGGTCGCCCGACAGCCATCAGAGGCGCGTCGATGCCCGCCAACAGGATCGTCGACAGGCCCGCCACCGCGAGTATCTGCGTCGGGCCGACCGCGCCACTCCACTCGGGCCCAAAGATCCAGGGCACGAGGTCAGGCGCAAGCACGATGAGGAGGGCCAGGAGCGGGAAGATCAGTGTGGCGTTGATCCTCAAAAGCCTTGTTCGGATCTCGCGAAGATCCTCTATCTGCTTCGCCCGCGTCAGCACCGGTTTTGCGACCCGGTAGGTGATCAGGCTGATCTTTGACTGGTACTGAACGCCCAGTTGATACGCCCTCCAATACAAGCCAACGGCAGCGGGACCTGCGCGTGCCCCCAGCACCAAGAAGGTCACGTTGCTTTGCAGAGTGGAGGTCAACCCAGCCACCGCGGCCGACGATCCGAACTTGACGATCGACCTGGATGATGCCCGATCCCAGCGTGGCCAGCCAGGGGGCGCCACGGACACCAGCACCACCGTAACGGCGGTTGCGCCGATGACTGCCCCGAGGATCAAGGCCTCGCTTCCGAGGCCGGCAAGCGCCAGGGCAACGCTCGAGACGGACACGCCGATCAGTTCAACGATCTCGGTCAGGTTCATCCACCTCCAGTCCAGCCGCCGCTGCAGGAGCGCTCGCGGCACTGCTCCGAAGCTCGCGATCAGAAAGATGGGTGCGCAGAGCTGGGCCAGGTGACTCGTCCCGTGACCGAATACCGGCTCGGCGACGAGCGGGGAGAGGAAGAACACGATGACCATCAACACAAACCCGCTCGTGATCGAGAGCAGCACCGCCGTACCGACCTGTTCGCGGGTGCACGATCGAGCGACGACGAGGAAGGCGCCGAAGCCCTCAAATGTGAGGATCGCCGCCAACATCGGCAGGATGAGGACGACAACCGCGACGCCGTACTCAGCCGGCGACACCAGATGGGCGAGGACGACCGTGGTCGCCAACCCCAGGGCTTCCGCGAATATCCGCGACACACCCACCCACCGGGCGCCCGAGAGCGTCTCGGTCTTGAGCTCCTCCCGGCCCAGCTGGCCGCCGTAATCGGTTGAGTCGGACGCTTCGTATGGCGGGTGTGGCGGGATCATTGCGCAGTTCGACTCAAGGAGACAACGGGCGGCCGCGACGATCCCTTGCGCGCCGAACGACCAGTGCGTGTACGTCCGAGCTCCGCAGGGCGGGGATGGCCGCGAGGCTGCCGAGCCATCCCTGGGTGGGTCACGTGCCCATCGTTGAACCCCTATCGGGGCGTGGCGGCGAAGTTCTGGTGGTACGTACGACCGCGCGCCGCGAGCATGGTGTTCACCGCGTACCCGCTATCGCGGGATTCGGCGCGTTCGACTGGATCACTCTCAACTAGCGAACGCTGAGCGCACTCGATTCGCTTCGGGCGCTTCGAATGAAGCGGAGCAACCCAGCGGGTACCACCGCGTACACAAGTGCCTTGTAATAGTAAGGATCAAACGGGTGAAGGCGCGCGCATTGCAGTCCTGTTTTTACTGCCCCCCACCGGCTGGCCGTTTGCCGCTGACTCAAGACACTCACCACGAACACAGACGCAGTATCGTTATCCATGAGGATATTGCGTGATCGGTGTTTCCTCTGCCGATCTTGCGGGAAGGTCCGGCTATACGATTGGCCTCGTCGGTCGCATGCCCCTTCCAGCATTCTGGCTACCTCCTGATCACGACGGTGAGGATCAGACTGAGTGAGGGAGTTCGGGTCTCTGCGAGACCCATACAGGCAATCACCCAGCACCATCATGGGGTGGCTTTCCCCGATTCTCAACACATAGTCCACCCCCTGCGAGAAACGTAGCGAGGGGTCGTACCGCATATCCCGGACGATCGACATCCGAAACATTCCTGTCGCATCGTGTGCGGGTACTCGGTACGCGTCGACATCAGCTCGGCACTCAGTCTCTCCCTTTGGCGCCAATCGCGGCGCCATGCTCTTTCCATTCATCTGAAGCCAAAATCCGCAGAACACCGCCGCGAGTTCCGGGTGGGACGACATCGCCTCCAACTGCTTCTGAATTCGGGTCGGTTTGCTGATGTCATCCTGATCCTGTATCGCGTAAAACTCTCCCTCGACCAGATCCAGAGCCCGATTGAGTGCCACCGGTCTGGTGGCGTTCGCTTGGCGGAATACACGAATCCGCTCATCCTCCAACAGATCCGTAATCGTGTCGAGACAGCCGTCAGTGCTGCCGTCATCGACAATTACGATGTCCAGGTTTCGATACGTCTGGCTTAAGATGCTCGAAACGGACGGTCGCAGATATTCGCCGGCGTTGTAAACGCATGTCACGATTGACACGAGCGGTGTTTCGCTGTCGGCACCGCTATCGATTTCCGAGAACTGCTCTCGCATGGGTCAGCACTGCCTCGTTCCTGGTCGCGCGCGGGTCACCGCCCTTCTAACGCCGGCGAGAGCCTCCTACTTCTGACCCTCACACGCGAGTTCGGGCTCAGCGAGGCTCACCATCGGGCCTCGTCGAACCTGCCCCAGGGTGACAGTTCACCGCGCCTGGGTTCGTTAGATGGAAGTGAGGGCCATCCAAACCGCCTGCCGAACCGCGATGTTCGTCGCCGGTCGCACGCCCCTCGTGTGCGGCTTGTGCCCAGTCCTGCCGCATCTTCTGTTTTCGACCTCGTGTCGCTCGCGGCCGTGAGCCACGTCGGTCGTCGCCTCCCGTTCGGAGCGGCCGACGGATCGAGAGGTGTTGACGTGCCTCGCTCCCCCTCTTTGCCCCGGATGGGCATCGACCGGACACGTCATCTGCTCACCCGGTCGTACGCGGTGCCGATCCTGCAGCTGTTCGCCTTGACCGTGATGGTGTTCCCGTCGGACACGGTGATCAAGGCGATCGGCGGCGACGGCTACCCCGCAGCCCTGGTCGGAATGTTCGCGTTTGCCGCTTTCCTGGCCGTGACCCTGCTCGGTATCAATCACCCTCCTGGGCAGCGACACCCGATACGCGCTGTCCTCTGCCTGCTCTGGCTGTCGGTCCTCGCCTCCTACGTGCTCATGGATCGGAGCACAGCCACCGTGCACCAGCTGCTGGGCGCCGACCGTCAGCTGATGCAACTCGCGGTGATCACCGGCGTAGCGCTGCTCGCCGCGGAATTCGTCAACTCGCTGCACGATATGCGCCGGGTGCTGCGAGCGTTGACCTGGGGCGGTGCGTTCTGTGGCGTTGTTGCTGCACTGCAGTTCTGGGTCAACCTGGACATCACGCCCGTCCTGCGTGCCCTACCCGGATTCTCGATCAACTTCGACAATCCGGCGAACATCGGCCGGGCAGGGCTGAACCGGGTCACCGGCACCTCCATCACCGCGATCGAGCTCGGAGTGGTAGCCGGGATGCTGCTGCCGCTCGCGATCTACATGGCGATATACGACGCGGGCCGGCCCGCACGGTGGCGGTGGGCTCCGGTGGCGCTGATCGCGCTCGCAATCCCAGCTTCAGTTTCGCGGTCGGCGATCATCTCGGTCGTGCTCGCGCTTGGGGTGCTGGTCGTCCTGATGCCCGTGCGGCAGCGGCTGGTCGCCTTCTGCGCGGCGCCGCTCGCGCTAGCCGCGGTCTTCATGTCGGCGCCGGGCGTGATTGGCACCCTCTCCACCTTCTTCGGCGCCGGCACCAGCGATAACTCCGTGCAGGCTCGGTTGTATGACTACCCAGAGGTCGAGCGACTCGTGGAACAGGCGCCGTGGCTCGGCCACGGGGGCGGGACATACTTGCCCGAGAACCCGCTGTTCATCCTCGATAACCAGTACCTGAAAACCGCGATCGAACTTGGGCTGATCGGAGTTGTCGTGTTGGCGGTCTTCTTTCTGGTCCCAATGATTTCCGCTCTCGTCGCCCGGCGCCGCAGCAGCGATCCCGAGCTCCGACTGCTGTGCGCCGCGCTGGCCGGCGCCGCGCTGGCGGCAGGGGTCTGCTCGCTGACATTCGACTCATTGTCTTTTCCGATGTTCGCCAACGTCTACGCCCTGGTGATCGGCCTGATCGGAGGTTGCTGGCGACTCGCCGCAGCGGGCAAGGAGTCCGCGACCGCCCGCGATCGCCCGGGATCAATCCGAGGTCCGCGTGCCCACCATCCGCTCCCGGCGCCCGACAACTGAAGTATGCGCCGGTCCTAGAGCCCGGTATTCATGTCGCTCTGAACCTCCGAGGCGGTGAGCGCCCGGTTATAGATACGCACGTTGTCGAGTATGCCCTTGTAGAACTGCCAGGGATCCGCGTCCGCGCCCATGTTCAGCGGCCTGCCGCGCGCCGTCAGACTCACGTTGAGTGGCTTGCTGCTGACCAAGGCTCCGTTCAGATAGAACAGCGCCTGGGATCCGTTGAACACGATGGCGATGTGACTCCATTGGTTGAGCACCAGGGCGGTGTCCATCCCTGCGCCTGTGAGCCCCGCTGCCGTGCCGATGTAGAACTGCGGCTTGCCGTTGGAGAGCTCGAGGCCGTATTGGTAGAACGGGCTCGTCATGCCGGCATTCCAGAACTTGCCCAGCACCGTCGAATCGCCACTCACCGAACCGGGATCGATCCACATGGACATCGTCATGGCGTTGCCCGAGATATCCAGCGAGCTCGAGTTGGCCAGTGACAGATAGTCGTTGATCTGATCGAAGCTCAGACCCTTCCCGTATTTTCCTGTAACCCACGTCGGTCCATTTACCAGGGTGGCCGTGTTGCCATTACCCGAAGCGTCGGCCGTGGTCGTACCGCTGCCCTCGTTGAAACCCCATGCGCCCATCAGCCCACTGGGCGGCGACGCCAGGCTGTAGGTGGCCGCGTACGACTGAGCCACGCTTGGCACGACCAAGGTGTGGAGCCGCCCGCCGCCGTCCGACCATGAGTTGAACGTGTACGTGCCGTGCCGGAGCTCTGATCGCGCGCTTCGATCGTGTGGTTGAACCCGATCAGCGTGTCGAGAATGAAGGGGGTGGTGCGCGCGACCCCGTCGATGTAAAGGGTGAGACCGCTCGGCACCGTGTCGAAGGGTAGATTCACCTTCTGCGGCCAGACGGTCACCGACTTGGTGTCCTTGAGGCCGTTGGAGTCCGTCACGGTCAGCGTAATCCGGTATCGGGTGTTGCCCTCGAAGTCGTGGCCGGTCGTCGGGATCGTGAAGGTGCCGGACTTGACGCCGGTGATGGCTGTGCCCGGATGCACGTGGTTGTCGTGCAGGAAGTCGATGTTCCAAGTGAAGGCGCTCGCCGGCAGGGTGCCATCCTCCAGGTCCGTACCGTTACCCCCATAGGAAATGACATCGCCGGCGCGGAATGTTGCGCCATCGGTGGGCGAATCGATCGTTCCGGTGGGGGCATGGCCGACGCTGATCGTCACAGGCGTTGAGATCGAGTTGTTCACCCCATCGGAGACGGTCAATCGGACCAGGTACTGACCGGCTTGTGTGTAGGTGTGAACGGGGTTGCTCGCGGTTGAGGAAGTACCGTCGCCGAAGTCCCAGGAGTAGGTGATCGGCTGCCCTTCAGGATCGTTGGATCCTGCGCTTGAGAAGGTGACGTCCAGGGGCTGGGCACCGGAGGTCGGACTCGCCGACGACGATCGCCACGGGCGCCTGGTTCGACTGGAGGTAGCGAATCCGGCGAATCTTGCTTACGCCGTACGTACCTGAAACGTCGGAATACCCGAGATCGACGTAGTAGAGGGACCCATCAGGCCCTTCGGTTAGATAGACGACATCGCCGGCGGACTCATTCGGGCTGCCGCTGAGCGGCTCAAAGTTGAAAACGCCGTTGACATTGCCATTTGCATCGAAGGTGAGTCGCTTGATCCAGTGTTGGGCGTAGTCCGCGAAGAAGTAGTTCCCCTTCATCGCGGCGGGGAACTGCGTGCCGTGGTATACGAACCCGCCGGTGATCGCAGCATTCTGCCCGTTGTGCGCATACTCGTACAGCGGACTGGTGCAGGGTGCCGGACACGCCCCTTCATAGTTCGGCCAGCCGTAGTTGGCTCCACGGGCACCGACGTTGAGCTCCTCGTGGGCGGTCGATTGGTCATTACCGCCCACGTCGCCGATCAAGAGTCGTCCGGTTGGGGCGTCGTAGTAGGCACGGTACGGATTGCGCAGGCCATAGGCCCACACCGAATCCCAGTTAGGTCCGGCGCCGTCATAGAACGGGTTATCGGTCGGCACGGTCCCGTCCGGGTTGATGCGGTGGATTTTCCCCCGCGGGCTGCTCAGATCCTGTGAGGGCGATCCCGCGAAGTGATCGCCCGTCGTGAAGTAGAGCTTCCCGTCGTTGCCGAAGGCGATGGCGCCTCCGTGGTGCTCGGGGTTGGCGATCCCGGGATCCTGGTAGAGAACGACCTCGCTGTTCAGATCCGTGCCGGTTATGCCCGAGTTGGCCGTGAACCGTGACAGGCGGTCCACGTTCGGCGACCCCAACGTATAGAAGACGTAGTAGTAGTGATTGAACGCGAAGTTGGGGTCGAGTGCCACGTCGAAGATCCCCTGCTGAACGCCGGCGGACCCGATGTTGTTGATCTGTAGGAACAGGCCCGGGTCGGGGGTGGTGTACGGCGGCGACAGCACCTTGATCTTGCCCGCCAGCTCCGCCACCAGCATGCGGCCGTCCGGGAGGAACTCGATGTTCGTGGGCAGGTCGAAGCCGGTCGCGAGCACCTGGTTCTGGAAGTAGTCGCTGTTGGCTACCGTCACGTTGACCAGAGCTGACACCGTCGTCTTGTTATCGGTGTCCCGAGCGCGCGCGGTGAGCGTATGCGCACCATTTGGACTCGATCGGGTGTCCCAGTTGGCCGCATAAGGAGCGGTCGTGTCCTCGGGGCCCAGGGGGTTTCCGTCCAGGTAGAACTGCACGCCCGCCACGCCCACGTCATCGGTGGCGTCAGCCGTGACCGTGCGATTGCCCGACACAACCTCGTCATTCGTCGGAGAGGTGATTGCGACGCTGGGCGCGGTCGGGTCCGAGGCGGGTGCGGTCAGCGGCGTGTTCATGTCCCTCGTCACCTCGGACTGGCTCTGCGCGCGGTTGTAGAGCCGGACATCGTCGAGACTGCCCCTGAACGATTGACTCAAATTCGCGTCAGCCCCCATCTGAAGCAGCGAGTCCCGCGCGGTGATACTCGCCGCCAGCGGGGTGCTCGAGACGAGGATGCCGTTCACGTAGAAGCTCACCTGCGAACCGTCGAAGACGATCGCCAGATGGCTCCATTGGCCGACGGCCAGGGGGCTGCCCATCGAGGCACCCACGAGGCCACCCGCCGTGCCGAAGTACATGTGAGGAGTCGTCCCCCCGTTCAGCTCGACCCCGTACTGGTAGTAGGGCGAGCTCATCGTTCCGCTCCAGAACTTGGCGAACGGCACCTGGTCCCCCCCACCCCCCGACGGGTTGATCCACATCGACAGCGTCATCGCGTTTCCGGAGAGATTCAGGGAAGGCGAGTTGAGAGCCGTCAGGTAGTCGTTGACGCCGTCGAACTGCAGGCCGCCGCCGTATTTCCCCGACGCCCAGGTTGCGCCGTTCTGCAGGGTCGCCGTGTTTCCGTTCCCCGAGACATCGTTGACGGTCGTCCCGAAGCTCTCGCCGAAGGGCCACCCCGCCACCAGTCCCGCCGGTGGCCCTTGAGTCTGGTTGGAAACGGTGACCGTCACGGAGCTGCTCGAGGTGCCGAGATTGCCGGCCGTATCGCGGGCCCGGGCCTGAAGGGTGTGCACGCCGTTCGACGCCGTCGTCGTGTCCCACGAGATCGAATACGGGGCGGCGGTGTCCTCGGCGCTCAGGCTGGCGCCATCCAGCAGGAACTGCACGCCGGCGACGGCGACGTTGTCGCTCGCGTTGGCTGAAACGGTCACGTTCCCCGAAACGACCGACCCGGCGGTGGGCGCGGTCAACGATGCGCTGGGGGGCGTGGCGTCCTGAACTGCCGGCGTCGTGGCGGTGGAGATGTTGGAGTAGTTGCTCAGGTTTCCGGCGGCATCGGCCGCGCGAACCCGGTAGCGGTACGTGGTCGAGGGGGACCGACCGGAGTCGCTGTAAGCCGTCCCGGTTGGCGTGGCCACTTCGGCGAAGTTGGTGCACGCGGCGCCCTGGCAGCGCTCGACCCGGTAGCCGGTGACTCCGACGTTGTCGGTCGACGCCGTCCAGCCGAGGTTGATCTGCGTGGGGCTCACCGCCGTCCCGGACAGTCCCGTGGGTGCAGTCGGTCGGGTGGTGTCAGCAGCGAGCGTACGACGAGCCACGATGGCGGAGTAGAGGCTCAGATTCCCGGCGGCATCGACCGCTCGCACCCGGAATCGGTAGTTGGTGTTCGCCGCCAGACCGGTGCTGCTGAAGCTGGTCGTAGTCGGCGTCCCGATCTGGGCGAAGTTCGTGCAGCTGTTGCCCTGGCAGCGCTCGACCCGGTAGCCGGTGACACCGACGTTGTCGGTCGAGGCGGTCCAGGTCAAGTCGATCTGTGTGGTGCTGATAGCGGTGGCCGCGAGCCCCGTGGGCGCCGATGGCGACGAGGTGTCGTTCGCCGCCGCGGCGGACAGGAGCCCGAGGGTCAACAGCAGGCCTACAGTGAGCAGCGTCAGCGGCAGCCCATAGCGTCGCAAAGCGCGCCCCAGAACCCCGGCGGAATCCATTCCCTTGATTAAACGACTCCAAAAGCTCCGGGCTCCCCTTTTCCTCCATAGTTCCACCCACCCGGCACAGCGGCACAGCGGTCGGCGTCAGGAGGCAAGCAGCCGTTGCTTGACGTCGGCTGCTCTCAGGCGGCTCACCCGTCTCACCTCTTTGACCCAGAACACCCGAACTGCGCGCCTGCAACGGCGCAGCTGCACCTGGCTCAGGTCCGCACCGGCAGCAAGCCCCCACAGCTCAGCTGCCAGGCGTTGCGACGAAGTTGGCAGTTGCCTCGCTCGGAGGGGGTCCAGCCGACGTCTCAGTGCCATTCGCTGCTCGCTGCCGGTTGAGTAGTCACGAGTACGGTGTGCAAGCAGCTCGGGCAGGTGGGGTATCGGTCCCATCAATGCCAACTCGGCGGAGAGCAGCCAATCCGTCCGTTCGACCGGCCGGATCCGATGAGAGCGCACCAGCCGGTCGCGCCGGTAGACGCCGTAGACCGGATCATATTTCGCGTCTCCGGCGTGGAAGAACCAGAGCATCCGCTCGAAGCGCCGGGCAGGATCCTGGGATGTGGGGAACTCGCCGCCGTAGTCCTCGTGCCGAGCCGGACGGCCGGCGGCGTGGATCGTGAACCCGCTGGTCACGCCAATCGCTTCGGTCTGGCGCCTGAGCGCCCGCACAGACGCGGAAACGCAGCTGGGCTCCAGCCAGTCGTCGGCGCTGATCCAGCGAAAGTAGGTGCCCCGCGCAGCCGCAAGCACCCGATTCATGTTCTCGTGGGAACCCACATCGACAGGATTGACCAGGAGTCTGACCCGCCGGTCGCTCCGCGCGTAGCGCTCGACAGTTTCGAGGGTCCCGTCATCAGAGGCGTTGTCGGAGACGATGAGTTCGAGATCGCCCCAATCCTGGGACAGGACCGACTCGATGCAGCGTTCGACGGTCTTGCGACCATTTCGCACCGCGAGCCCGACCGAGAACACAGGGGGATTGGATGATGATGGCGGCATCCATACAGACAACGACCCAGAGGCAGGTTTCTCGCGGGCCAGGCCGGCGGTTGCACCGGAAGCTCTGCCCGGCTCAACCGTTGGTAGGGGGATGAGCGGTCTATTTTGTTCTGCCCGCACCCTGCTTGGAGGCGAACGAGCGCGGCGGACAATGCCATCCTCCGGCCGCATGAGAAAGCGCCCTCGCCTCCGTGCGGTTCTCTACCACCACATCACCGCTCGTCTCTCCCCGCTTGTCGACTGGCTTGCGGTGAGCACAGCGCCGGCGGTCTTCGAGGCCCACCTACGGAAGTTGGCACGCGATTACGAGATCGTGTCGCTCGACGCGGTTCTCTCGGGGAACTTGCCGCGTCGTCCGCTGCTGCTCACCTTTGACGACGGATACCGATCGTTCATCGATGTTGCATTGCCGATTCTGCGGCGACTTGGTCTTCCCAGCGTGCTGTTCGTGACAGGTGCCTGTCTGGATCCCTCCGCAGTCCCGCTGGACAACCTCCTTTCTTACCTCTGCGCAACGGTGGGCCTGAGCCGAGTGGGGACCGCACTCGACCCCGCCGCGGGCCGACCCGCGACCTTCCCCCAGCTTCTCGACATGGTCGCGAGCCTGCCCTACGACCGGCGTCTGAGAGTGGGAGGGGAACTGGCGGAGCGCTTCGAGGTCGACCAGGCGAGGCTCCGAGCGGAGGAAGGCATCTTCCTCGAACCGGCCGACCTCAATGGATTGACGGCGGAAGGATGTGAGGTCGCGAACCACACTCGCTCTCACATCTTCTGCCGGTCGTTGGTCGACGAGGCATCCGCGCACTATGAGCTCGTCGAGCATGCTCGACGACTCGAGTCGCTGACTGGCAACCCGATTCGGGCGTTCAGCTTCCCGTACGGTCGCCGCGAGGATGCGACGCCGACGGTCGAGCGCGTCCTGCGAGAGTCGGGGCACGAGGCTCTGTTCCTGGCCGAATCACGACGCGATCTACAGGGAAGCCTTGGCCGGCTCTGGAACCGGGTCGCGTTGGACGACTGTCCTTCATGGCGGGTCGGACCCGAGCTCGAGCTGATGCCGAGACTGAGCGTGGCCCGGCATCAGCTGCGCGTGGCGGCCGGTTTCGTCTGACGGACCCGCCGGCGGCTCGTCGAGTCTGTCGGCCCAGCGCAGGATGTCGTCCCTGGGCCAGAGGATCCTGTGGGCGACGGGCAGGTATTCACCGACCTCATAGAGCCGCCTCCGCGTTGGTGATTTCGCGGTCGCGTTCTTGATGTCGAAATCGGACGTATGCCCCCGCAGCGAGATTGCGCCGTGCTCGAGTGGACGCTGGCGCAGATACGCCAACCGTGGGCTGATCTCCGCAAGCTGAGGGTCGTAGAGCCAGCCGTAGGCGGTGAGACCCGCGACCTCAGTGTGCGTGTGCAGCATCGAGGCGACGCACAGGTAGGTGCGATCCATCCCGGCCTCGCTGAACTCGTCGAGATACCGCGACTCGGTGTGGTGCTCGAACCAAGGCGCGCCCCGCGGCCGTCTGAGCGCTCCCAGTGCGAGCCTGGGTGCCCGACCCCGCAGGGCCCCGATCAGGCTGATCGGAAGGCTGACGCGGCTCCGGAGGTCGACCACCTTCGCCCCGCACGGCACGGTCCAGCCGGCCGCGAAGCGCACATCCTTGAGGAAATAGTCGTCCCCCAGCCCATAGTCGTCGCGCCGCTCGCTCAAGAACACATGCAATCGGTCGAGCGCGGGTGGGATGCGTTCCAGGACCTCGGGTGGGAGCGCGAGCTCCGTGAGCCGGAAGCGCAGGCGCGAGGCGAGGTGAGCGACGAGGGCTCGGTTGTAGTCACTGCGCTCGATCTCGGCTTCAATGCCTGCTTGCGCAGCACGTAGGAGCGCGGGAAATCGCGCTCCCAGATCGCCGATCGCCCGCGGCTTGCGCCAGTCGGAGAGCGCGTTCTCGAGAGGCGCGAACGACTCGACCGGGACCGGCGAGAGGGCTCGACTCAGTTCATCGAGCGCAATGGATGCCCGCGCAAGCTCGAGCTCCTTCCGTTGCGGGGGCGACGGTGCGAGTGCCGGCTCGTTCATGGCGTCCTGCTTGTCTGGCGGACGGCGCCGAGGGCAGCCCGGGCGGCTGCCAGATGCCCGCGGCATCGCGTTGGGTGGTGAATGGAGGTGGCTGCACGGGCGAGAGAGTCGATCGTCACGCCGACCGCCTCAAGAAGCGCGACCAACCGACCGTGATGCTTGCGCGCATAGCGGACCCGGCTCCGGGCCAGTATCGGGGTGACCTCCTCCCACGGTGCCGAGCCATATCCCTCGTGGTACGCGATGGCCTGCGGCTCGAACCGCGCTCGCCACCCCCGGTCGCGCAGACGGCGAAACAGATCCGTTTCCTCCGAGTACAGGAAGAACCCTTCGTCCAGGCCGCCGACGTCGTCGAGCGCTGACCGGCGCATCAGGATGCACGACCCGGATAGCCAATCGGACGCGCCCGGTCGCGTGTAGGCCGCCGGATCCTGGATCACCTCGCAGGCCCAGCTCGCAAGCGACGCGACGCGGTGCAGTCCCAGCGCTTGGGAATAGGTGGAGCGAAGGCGCGGAAAGCGACGCTGTGTCAGGTGTAGCTGCCCACCATCGCCGAGCGTCTTCGGTCCCACGCTCCCAAGCGCAGGGTCGGCCCGGAGCGCGTTGACGAGCGTGCCGAGGCTCTTCGACTCGATGCTTGCGTCCGGGTTGAGGAAAAGCACGAACTCCGCGGCGCCGGCGGCGGCGCCAAGGTTGCAGCCGTATGCGAAGCCCCCGTTCCGCGGTGCCCTGATTGTGCTTATCGGAAGGTCGGCGACCACCGCAGCGGAGTCGTCGGGCGACGCGTTGTCGACGACGATGACGCTGACCCACGGAACCCCTACGAGGGGCTCCACGCAGGCAGACAGGGTGTCGCGGCTGTTGTACGCGACGATCACGACATCGACCACCACCTGGGTGGTCGGTCCAGCCGGTTGGTCTTCGAACAGCACGCCGCTGTGGCCGTCGGACGTCACTCAGTCAGATCGGGCGCGTCTGACCCTTCGACGGGGCGCACCCAGGCCTCGCGCCAGAAGGGGTAGATCTCCCGCGGGCAGAACCAACATCCCGGAGTCCGCTCGCCGGAGCAGACAGCTCCCTCGAGAATGAGGCTGTCCTTTGGGATCTTGAGCATGCGTCCTGTCTTGTCATCGATGATTCGGTCCACCGTCTGCTTGACGCGGACGGTCTGACCGCAGTACGGCAACATCTCGCGGTCGAACGAAAGGCCGCGATTCATGCCTTTCTCGTCCAGAGTTGCCTCGATCTCGTCCGGAGGTCGTACCCGCACCAGGTCGCCCGGCTCGAGCCCAAGCTCCGGAGACGGCGCTCCGCCCGGCCCGTACAAGGGCAGCGCCTTGAGTAGGCCGATCCGCCTCGCGACCTCCATCACGAACCCGCGGACCAAGAGGCGGATGAAGCGGAACGAAGTGAAGTTGCCGTTGCGGAACTCGCGCCAGTACTGGGCCAGGTTGGACGTCTTCAGCGGCTCGGAGAACTTCAGAGCGTCGGTCGCCTGGCAGCGCCAGGCCTCCACCTGTTCGCCCTGCAGCTCCCGAACGGTTCGCGTGCCGCCCCGTGCGAGTCGCTCGAGCTCGGCCATTCCTCGGTCGCTCGGCTCCGCTCCCCTCGAATGGTCGTCGATCCGGCGAAGCCAGGCGTCCTTCCAATAGATCTTGCAGCCTGCCTGGCAGCCCTGATGGCCCGAACCGTCGCAGCGGAGATCCTCGAGGTAGACAGTGCCGAACATGCGCCGGCTCCCGGTGGCGTCGACGGTGTTGCAGATCTTGTCCACCCGGCGGCTGACCGTATAGCGGCGACCTATGTGGGCGATCATCTCGGGCATGAACGGCATGCCGTCCAGCGCGCCCTCGCCGTCAAGTGTTGCCAGGATCTCGGCCGCTGGGCGGACCTCGACCACGTCGCCCGGACGCAGAGGGCGCTCACCGGTAGATGCGACTGAACCCACTCCTACCTCCTAGTAAGGACACGAACGGACGCCATCGCGAAAGCGTGGAATAACCCGGTCTATCAACGGACCGCGGGTCCGCAAACTTGCTCGACCGGGGCTTCCACCGAGTTCAGCTGCTCTCGGCAGTTCCCCGCGATTGACCGGGCGAAAGCCTTGGACACACCAGCTCGTTGATGTAAGGACGTGGACCTCAGCGCATCCCCAGCTGTTTCTGAATCCCGGCACACGGCAACGGCTCTCGGGCCGACGCCAAAAGCCGATGGCGGAGGTGCCGAGTCATCGGCCGAGCACAGGTTGGGGTGGCCGGATGAGACCGCGTCGATCATGGGCCTGCCATTTCACAGGCTCGACCATCGAACGCTCATCCAGCTGTTTCTCGAGGGCGTTCGGACGGGGACCGGCGGCTGGATCGTCACGCCGAATCTCGACATCCTGCGCCAGTTCACCGCGAATCCCGAGTGCCGAGAACTGATCCGGGCGGCCACCCATCGGGTCGCGGATGGCCAGCCCATCGTGTGGGCCTCACGGCTCGCCGGCACGCCGCTGCCGGAGAGGGTTCCTGGCAGCGACCTCGTCATGAGCTTGTCGGAGGCGGCCGCCCAAGCGGGGGGATCGGTTTTTCTCCTTGGAGGGAATCCCGGTGTGGCCGCCGCCGCCGCAGGGCGCCTCCAGGCTCGGCATCCCGGTCTTCACCGCGTGGAGTCCTACTGCCCGCCATTTGGATACGAGCAGGATCCGAGGGAGGTGGACAGGATCAGGGAGGCTGTTGGATGCGCGCGCCCGGCATTGGTCCTGGTGGGTCTCGGCTTCCCCAGGCAGGAGCGGCTGATTGACCTACTGCGGTCCGAGATGCCCGAGACCTGGTTCGTCGGCGTCGGGATCTCGCTCAGCTTCATTGCGGGGGAGCAGCCGCGGGCGCCCGCCGCTCTGCGACGTCTCGGTCTCGAGTGGACGCATCGCCTCTGGCACGAGCCTCGCCGACTGTTCAGGCGATACGTCGTTTACGGTCTTCCCTTCAGCTTCAGGCTTTTTGCCTGGGCGCTGGCTCATCGGCTGCGCACGGAACGCTGAGCGCGCAAGTGGTGGAGGAGCTGCGCCGTTGTTTCCACGAGGCGTCGGGTAGCCCCCCAGGCGACCCCTCACGCCGCCAGGCAGCAATTGATTGTGAAATCAACAGGAGGTTCCCTTGCGCGTACTCGTAACCGGTCACAACGGCTACATCGGCTCGGTTCTGGTCCCCGTGCTGCAGCGGGCCGGCCACGAGATCTTCGGCGTCGACTCCGACCTGTTCGCCGCCTGCACGTTCGGGCCCGACGCGCCTGAGGTCGAGTGCTTGCGGATGGACGTCCGCGATATCGAAAGTAAGGACCTGGTCGGCTTCGACGCGGCGATCCACCTCGCCGCCGTATGCAACGACCCGGTTGGCGACCTCAATCCACAGGCGACGTACGAGATCAACCATCTGGCCTCGGTGCGGGTCGCAGAAAAGGCCAAGGAGGCCGGGGTACCGCGCTTTCTGTTCTCGTCGTCGTGCAGTCTCTACGGCATGGCCGGTGAGGAGATGCTGGACGAGAGCGCCAAGTTCGCGCCGGTGACGCCCTACGGCCGCTCCAAGGTGCTGGCGGAACGTGATATCTCGATGCTTGCCGACGATTCGTTCAGCCCGACCTACCTGCGCAACGCAACCGCCTACGGGGTCTCGCCGCGGTTGCGCGTCGACGTGGTGGTCAACAACCTCACCGGATATGCCCACACGACGGGCGAAATCCAGATCCAGAGCGACGGGACGCCGTGGCGCCCGCTCGTGCATGTGGAGGACATCTCCGCTGCGTTCCTCTCCGTCCTCGAGGCGCCGCGGGAGCTCGTGCACGACGAAGCCTTCAATGTCGGTGCCAGCAGCGAGAACTACCGCATCCGGGATCTGGGAGAGATCGTCGAGGAGGTAGTCCCCGGGACGCGCCTATCGATCGCGGCCGAGGGCGGACCGGACAAGCGCTCCTATCAGGTCGACTGCTCAAAGATCGCGCGCGTACTGCCCGATTTCCAATCCCGCTGGACGGTGCGTCGCGGCGTGGAGCAGCTCCGAGACGCCTACGCCCGCAACGGCTTCACGTTCGAGGATTTCACCGGCCCGCGGTACCTGCGGATCAATCGTGTTCGAGAGCTGCAGGATGCCGGTCGGCTCGATGACGACCTCCGTTGGCGGCTGCTGGTCGGCACGGGTTGATCAGGTTCGACCGACAACTGGCCGTTCGCTGAGACGATGATCTTTACCCCCACACGGCTCAAGGACGCCTTCCTGATCGACCTCGAGCCTCGCGGCGATGAGCGGGGGTTCCTGGCACGGACCTTCTGCGAGCAGGAGTTCTCGGAGCACGGCGCGCCGATGCGAATCGTGCAGAGCAGCACGATCCACAGCCCGACCCGGCATACGCTCCGCGGCCTGCACTACCAGGAGAGGCCGCACAGCGAGATCAAGCTGGTTCGGTGTACGCGTGGTTCCATCTTCCTCGTCATGGTCGACCTGCGCCCCGACTCACCGACGCGCAACGAGTGGCTCGGCGCCGAGCTGAGCGCACGGAGCGGGCGTCTCGCCTACGTCCCCGAGGGATTCGCTCAGGGCTACCAGACGCTCGAGGACGACACCGAGGTCCTCTACCAGATGTCCCATCAATACGTTCCGGAAGCGGCTCGCGGAGTGCGTTGGGACGATCCTGCGCTGGGCATCGCTTGGCCGCCCGCTGATCAGCGAATCATCTCGGAGCGCGATCGGTCATGGCCCGATCACGTAGATCAGGTCGGAGCCAGCCTGTCGAGGTTGCAGCGGTAGAACTCCACGGTCCGCTCAAGGCCTTCGTCGAGCGGCGTGCGAGGTCGCCAGCCCATAGCTTCTGCAGCTCTTGTCGGATCGGCGGCTCGCACGCGCTCGAGCTGCCGATCCGTGAGGGCACCGAAGGAAGGCTTCGTGTCGCCGTCAACGAGATCGCAGAGGCGATCGACGAGGGCGCGCGTCGTGATCAGCTCGCCTGACCCGATGTCAAGGGACATGCCCTCTAAACGGGGAGCGACCGCGGCCCTCAGGAAAGCTTCGACGACGTCATCGACGTAGATCCAGTCCACTGCACGACCACCGCTTGTGAGCTTCGGCGAACTGCCGCGGAGAAGCGAGAGGGCCGTGTACGGCACGAGCTTGCGCAGATCGCGTTGGCCTGGTCCGTAGACCATGAACAGACGCAGGTGGACCACCGGGAGCCCGTAGAGGGCATGAAAGTGGCGCGCGTAGGCAAGCGCGGCCCATTTCGCAACCGCATACGGAGACTGAGCGATGGCCGCGGGGTCGCCCAGTTCGGGTTCCTCCATGGAGCCGGCGAGAACCAAGCGAGGGCACTCGGCATCGGCGCAGGCCATCATGACGTTGACCGCTCCACACCAGGTTCGCGTGCAGCATGGGGAGCACGAGGCTGCGGTCGCGCGCACCGCTCACCTCACCCGCCAGATGAAGGACGGCGTCGGGCCGCAACCGATTCACGAGGGCCAGTACGTCCGCCGGGTCGGTCAGATCGGCACGTTCCCAGTGCACCTCGTCCGACGAGGCCCGGCGTTGCCGCGAAACCGCGTGCACGATCGCCCCCTGCTCCAGGGCGCGCTGGCAGAGCGGCGCGCCGATGAAGCCCGAGCCCCCAGTGACGAGCAGGCGCAGTCCCGACAGCGAGTTCGCCGTGTCGATGTCGGGGCTAGGTGCGCCCGTTGGCATGGTGCTCGCTGGGGCCGAGCAGGCCGGCCCGCTCGAGCCGCACGGTGGCACGTTCGAGGATCCCGTAGGGCAGCCCCGATTGGCGCGCGATGTCCAGCAGACTGGAGCGGCCGTCGCTCTGGTTCAGCACCCACAGCAGTGCGCGCTCATCGTCCGGTGTGGGGACGGCCCCGCCCGCCGAGCGGTAGAGGCCCCGCCGTCCGAGCTGCGGCTCACCGTAGGGGCTGAGGTTGGTCGGGCGGCGATTGCTCTCCAGAACCTCGACGAGCTCGAGGCAGCGGTCCACCGCTTCGGCCAGGGACTCCGAGCGGATCCGCTCCAGCCCGTCCGCCGAGGTGTGATAGCCGGCGAACTCCCCGTGTGGAGTGCGCATCAGGGTGCCGACCGGCAGGTCGAACCCCGGCGAGCAGAACTGGCGCTCGTCCCCACCCCATGGCTCCCAGGGAAGCACGCGGTGCGGTTCGCCCGAGTCACGGAGCACGGTCTCCATCGCCCGATCCACCTCGGCGTCTCCGCGGCGGCTGCGCTTGTAGGTCAGGTTTCCGTCGTCCCCGATGCACGAAAGCGTCAGGCCGTGCTCCACGCGATCGAGCCCGTCGCGGTTCTGGTGGAGCCACGCGAGCGGTCCGATCGTGCCGGGCGCGAACAGGAAGCGGTAGGTGTGCCGCAGCCGGCGCCCCAACAGCTGCTTCGCGAGCATCGTCGCGACGGCGATCCCGGAGAGGTTGTCGTTGGCGAGCGACGGATGGCAGACGTAGGTCGAGACCAGCACCTCTCCCTCCCCTTCACCCTCGATCTGAAGCTCCCCATACGAGAGGTGGCCCGGCTCGAGGGTCGAGTCGATCACCACCTCGTAGTCGCCAGGCTGCAGCTCGAGCAGCTGCCTGTGCGAGAGGCAGAAGCCCCAGGTGCGCTCGTAGTAGGACGTTCTGTAGGGCACCACCTCCGGCTGCTCGGGGAGGGTGTGCAGGCGCTCGCGCAGCACGTCCAGCGAAAGGGTCGCGTGCACCGGCTCGCTGTAGGAGACGACGTGCAGATTGGAGTCTCGGAGGTCGACCACGCGGGTGCCGTCAGGAGCCGTGATGTATGCCTCGCGCAGGTTCCACTCGTCCGGAACGATCCAGTCGAGCACCCGGGTGCCGCTCGGTATCTCGGTGCGGACGATCGGGATCTCCTCCTCGAGGATGTCGAAGGTTGCTCGCACTCCGTCACCCGTCAGGCTGCGACACAGCGGGAACAGCCGGCGCATCAGCTCGTGGGCCTGGTCTCCCACCTTCGCGGTCTCCCCCTCACGTGTCAGGGTGGTGTTCAAGTCAGCACGGCCTTGCGGCAGAAGAAGGCCTCGGCGTGGGCACTCGGCGAGTTGCACTCCATGCCCCGCAGCCGGAGCAGGCCCGAGAACAGGTCCTCCCGAAACCAGTGCTTCGATCGCTGCGAGGCGAAGTGATCCATCAGGTGCTCGATCTTGCGCCGCGACTGGCCTTCGGAGAGGGGGACGAACGCGTTCGGGGCGCCCATGTCCCCGTCGTACTTCGGCACCTCGTACTCGAGGATCAGGTGGTCACGAAAGGTGTTCCAGGTCAGCTCGCAGCTGAGGCGGTGATCCTGGTGCAGATCGCCCCGCTGGTGGGTGAAGACGACGTCGGGTGAGAAATCGACCTTCAGCCCTTCGAAGAAGTCCTTGACCCTCCTGCCCTCATAGGGAAAGAAGCCATCGGGGAAGTCGCAGATCACGACCTCGCTGTCGGGCAGCCCCTCGAGCAGGGCATCGGCGCTTCGCCGCGCCTCCCGCGCACGTTCGCCCTCTCCGCTCAGGACCACCCAGCGGACCTCGGAGAGCGCCCCCTCCTCGATCAGCTTGAGAATCGTGCCCGCGCAGCCGATCTCGATGTCGTCGGGGTGGGCGCCGATCGCGAGAGCACGGGCCGGGGACGCGTCGGGCGCGCCCAGCAGAAGCGGCAACATCATCCAGAGGCCACGGAGGCGAGCTCGCGACGCCTGACGCGGTCGGGATCCCACACCTGCCACGGCGCGCCGCCGTCCTCGTGCAGGGTCTCGAGCCACTGCTGATCCTTCAGCGTGTCCATCGGGGCCCAGAATCCCTCGTGCCGGTGTGCGAACACCTGTCCGGCCGACATCAGCCTCTGCAACGGCTCCTCCACGAGGTCCTCGCCGGGGCCCAGGTGGTCGAGGAACTCCCGGCGCAGGATGAAGTAGCCGCCGTTGATCCAGATGTCTGAGCGGGTCACGTCCCGCATCTCTCGGACCCGGCCGTCATCGCCCATCGAGACCACATGGAAGCTGTAGTTCGGGCGTACCGCGAGGAAGCTCGCCGTCGCCTGCTCCTCCCTGGCGCGCTCGATCATTGCGGGCAGGTCGGCGTCGGTCAGCGTGTCCCCGTAGTTGGCCAGGAAGACCTCGTCGTCGTCCAGCAGGTGCCGGACCGCCCGCAGCCGCTCGCCGATCGGCGCCCGCAGGCCGGTGTCGACGAAGGTGATGTTCCAATCGTGGATATCGGTCTTCAGCAGATGGACGTCCGCGCCGCCGTTGGACAACACGAAGTCGTTCGCCATCGCCTCGTTGTAGGTGAGGAAGAACTGCTTGATCGCCTCGGCCTTGTAGCCGAGGCAGAGCACGAAGTCGGTGAAGCCGAAGTGGGCGTAGTACTTCATCACGTGCCAGAGAACCGGCCGAGGGCCGATCGGAACCATCGGCTTGGGCACGACCTCGGATGCCTCTCGCATCCGCAGTCCCTGGCCGCCGCAGAAGATCACCACCTTCATATGACCTTCACCTCCGGGATCGGGACGACGAAGCGCGCACCCCACTCGCGGACGTGGGAGAGCTGAGCCACGATCTCGTCGGTCAGGTTCCAGGGAAGAATCAGGATGAAGTCGGGCCGGGCCTGCTCGAGCGCCTCGGGGTGGTGGATGGGGATCCGAGTGCCGGGCAGGAACTGTCCCTGCTTGTACGGGTTGCGGTCGACCGTGAACTCGAGCAGGTCGGCCCGGATGCCGCAGTAGTTGAGCAGCGTGTTCCCCTTGCCGGGCGCGCCGTAGCCGGCGACGCGCTTGCCATCGCGGCGACAATCGATCAGGAACTCCACCAGGTTCCACTTGGTCTCGGTCACTCGCGGCGCGAATGAGCTGTATCCCTCCAGCCGGTCCAGGTCCAGCTCCCGCTCGCGTTCGGCAAGCTCCGTCACCCGGGCGCTGACCGAATGGCCGGCGCCTCCGCTCCGCTGTGCGTACACGCGCAGCGAGCCGCCGTGCGTGGGGAGCTCGTCGACGTCGAAAACCTCGAGGCCGTGAGCCCCAAGCACGGCCTGTGCGGTGAGAAACGAGAAGTAGGAGAAGTGCTCGTGGTAGATGGTGTCGAACTGGTTCCCCTCGATCAGCCGCGCCAGATGAGGGAACTCGATCGTGACTACGCCTTGTGGCGCCAGCAATCGCCGCATGCCGGCGGTGAAATCGTTGAGGTCGGGGACGTGGGCGAACACGTTGTTCGCCACCAGCAGGTCCGCCTGGCGGCCCTCGGCCACGAGGCGAGACGCGAGCTCCCGGCCGAAGAACTCGACCACCGTCTCGATCCCCCGCTCCCGGGCGACTTCCGCGACGTTCGCAGCAGGCTCGACCCCAAGCGCCGGTATGCCCCGCTCGACGAGATGCTGGAGCAGGTAGCCGTCGTTGCTGGCCAGCTCCACCACCTGGCTGTCCGCGTCCAGCCCGAAGCGCTCGACCACCGACTCGACGTAATCGCGGGCGTGGGCGACCCAGGAATCCGAATAGGACGAGAAGTACGCGTACTCCGTGAAGATCTCCTCCGGCGCCACCAGCTCCTCGAGCTGCACAAGCAGGCAGTGCTCGCAGACACGAACATGAAGTGGGTAGAAGGCCTCCATCCCATCAAGCCGCTCCGCGGAGACGTAGCTCTCGCAAAGCGGCGACATGCCGAGGTCGACGAACGTGTGGCGCAGGGGGGCCGAGCAGAAACGGCAGCCGGGCGGGCCCGCGGGGGCTGACCGCGTGACGACCTGATCTCGAAGCTCGACTTCCATCAACCGCTCTGGGGCACCAACGTGGAGCGGGCCGCGATTCTCCCGCGCCTCTGAGCCTTGGACCGCCGAGATCGGTTCCAATTACGTCGGATCTGCGGCGCGGTGCGCGCCCAGCAGAGTCGAAGACAGCCGTTGTCGGATTGGGAGACGATGGCCGAACAGGAACTACAACTGGATCGCAGCGTCGATGAGGCGGAAATTCGCGCTCCGCTCGAGACGTACGATCCGGCGACCTCCGTCCCCTCCCTTCCCCGTCCGCGAACCCGCAGGTTTGCGCCCCGCAACCAGGCGACCCTGGATGAGATTCCCGAGGGCCGGCTCCGAGGCGCGATCTATCGCCGGGACTGGATCTACCGCCGCGCGCTCGCGCTTGCGGATGTCGCCTCCGCGGCGATCGCCGTCCTGGTCGGTGTACCGATCCTGGGCCACGACGCGCTCAACCCAGTTGCCCTGTTCGCGCTCCCGTTGGTGCTCGTGGTCGGAAAGCTCACGGGACTCTACGACCGCGATGAGCACCTGATCCGAAAGACGACACTCGACGAGGTGCCCGCCCTCTTCTGGGTTGCAACGCTCTACGCGCTCCTGATCTGGCTCGCCGGCGACCTGATCGTCGATGGCGATTTCGGCCGTGACCAGGCCGTCGGGGTCTGGGCGCTGCTGTTCGCGAGCATGATCACGACTCGGGCCCTCGCCAGGCACCTGGCCCGGGCATTGTCGGACGAAGAGCGGTGCCTGGTGCTCGGCGACGCCGACACCGCGAACTGGATCACGCGGCGGTTCGACGACGTGTCGGGACTGAAGGCGCGAGTGGTCGGGCGAGCGCCGACTCGCGTGGGCCTCCCGTTCAAACTCGGCGGTTCGCACAGCAACGGCGGCAACGGCAACGGCTCCGGCCATTCGGCCAAGACGACGACCTGCAGCGCTTGCTCAGCGAGGAGCGAATCGAGCGGGCGATCATCGCGCCGCGCGGAGAGATCTCCGATGACCTGCTGAACACGACTCGGAGCCTGAAATCGATGGGGCTGAGGGTCAGTGTGCTGCCCCGGCTCCCCGAGGTCGTCGGCTCGTCGGTCGAGTTGGACGATGTGGACGGGATCACCCTGCTCG
Organism: uncultured Solirubrobacterales bacterium; assembly: GCA_963831605.1. Taxonomy (GTDB): domain Bacteria; phylum Actinomycetota; class Thermoleophilia; order Solirubrobacterales; family 70-9; genus DASUPK01. The sequence goes on along the minus strand of CAWHQR010000008.1, from coordinate 401,618 downwards.
GGATGCGTCGCTTCGGCCTCAGCCGCTCCTCGGGGCCGTCAAGCGCTCGTTCGACTTCGTCGGCGCCAGCCTCATCCTGCTCGCGCTCTCCCCACTCCTGGCGGCGATCGCGATCGCGATCAAGCTCGACTCCCGCGGTCCCGTCCTCTTCCGACAGCGGCGCATGGGTCGGCACGGCGTCCCGTTCGAGATGTTCAAGTTCCGCACCATGGTGGACGGCGCCGAGGCTCAGAAGTCCGCCCTCGCGGCGCGCAACGAGGCAGATCGGCGGCCTGTTCAAGATCAAGGACGACCCGCGAATCACCCGGGTGGGCAGTCGCCTGCGGCAGATCTCCCTCGACGAGCTGCCCCAGCTGTTCAACGTGCTGCGCGGTGACATGTCCCTCGTCGGCCCCCGGCCGCTGGTGCTCGACGAGGACGAGAGGATCGAGGGCTGGCGGCGTTCGCGGCTCGAGCTCCCACCCGGGATGACTGGTCCGTGGCAGGTGTTCGGCTCGGCTCGGATCCCGCTGAACGAGATGGTCAAGATCGACTACCTCTACGGCGCCAACTGGTCGCTTTGGCTCGACGTGAAGACCATCCTGCGTACCGTGCCGTTCGTGCTGGGGCGCCGAGGGCTGTGACTGCGCCAAGTGGACGGAGTACGGCAACAAGCGGCGGAGCGTGGGCGAAAGCAAAGTCCGACCGCGATCCCGAAGGAGCTCAAGTTGATTTGCCGATGCCCGCGGTGTCTGGCCGAGACCCGGTCCGCAAAAGTCCGGCTGCCCACCGCGCGTTCGTGAATCGAATGACCGTGAGAGACGCGAGAGACCACCGGCTGCCCGTAGCGCTCTGTGCGAGCGAGCCGGCTTTCCGTGAACAGGTCGCCGCGGCGCTGGAGGCGGGTGGCCATGCCGTCCTGGCGCGATCCGCAAGCGGCGATGGCCTGCTCGCCTCGTGTAACGGCAACGTGCCCGCGTGTCGTCGTTGTCGCCTCGGACCGGCCAGACCGATCGACCATGGACATCGTGCGCCTCGTTCGCTCGAGACTCGAGGACCTCCCAACGGTCCTGGTCTGTCGACGTGCGGCGGGCGGCGATGTGCGGCGTGCTCTCGAATTGGGAGTCGACGGGATCGTTCTCAAGGAAGGCGTCGAGGAGGCCCTGGGCGCGGTCGTCGAGGCGGTCTGCGCGGGCCAGGTGTCGGCACCGAGCGGACAGCGCCAGGCGCTTCGGGCGCGGGCATTGACGACTCGCGAGAAGCAGGTCCTGATGTTGATGGCCACGGAGCTGACCAACTCACAGATTGCGGCAGAGCTGTTCCTCGCCGAGAGCACCGTGAAGAGCCACCTGTCATCGGCGTTCGCAAGCTCGGTGTCTCTTCTCGCAGCGAAGCAGCCGCTCTGATCCTCGATCCCGAACGCGGGAGCAGACTCGGGATCGGCAGGGTCCCGGCGGAGCTCGCCGCCGGCCGCTAGCACGGTCGGATCGAGCCGCAGTCGGCTCGAATCCGTGTCCAAGTTCGGGTGCGAGTTTCCATCGGGTGAGAAACGTGCCGGTCCCGGTTTCGTAGCAACTGCTCGGCTCGCCCGCGAAAAGCCGCGCGCTTGAGGCGTTTTTTAGATGACGTGTCCCAGCGATTACCAGCATCGTCCGTCGACCCGCTTGTCGCAGATCCGGAGCCACGAGTGTCACTAGACTGTCCAAGAACGTGGGATTCGAGATCTCGATCACATTCGAGGAGTTCGGTTGGAGCATGCTCGAGCGGGAGGCGAGCGAAGAGGGTCTGAGGCTCGATCGGCTGGTGTCGCTGGCTTGCGCCTACTACAAGTCGGAACTCGCCAATGAGCGGACGGCGACGCTTGTCCCTCGGTTCGACCAGTTGGCCGCCGAGCGTGAGACCCGCACCTTGGAGCTCGAACTGGATGCCGAGAGCCTGCGGCGACTCGAGCAGGAGGCCGAGCGTCAGGAACTCAAGCTCGAGCGTCTGATCGAGCACGCGGCCATCTTCTACCTCGCGGATCTCGATGCCGGCCGAGTGGCCGAACGGGTCATCGGGCCGGCGGGCGCCTAGCGAGAGCTCGCGCTCCGGTCGAGTGTCTTTCGACCTACGGCGCGGACGCTGAGGTGACGGGGGCCACTCCGAGCTCCCGCAGCGAGACCTTCAGAGCAGCACGCCCCCGGTGGTGCAGTCCCTGGATCGACGCTTCGGTCTTCCCCAGCCGCTCGGCGATCTCGGTGGGCGAGAGCCCGCCGATGTGTCTCAGGACGAGCACGTGGCGTTGCGATTCGGGCAGGTCAGCGAGCGCAGCCTTGAGCGCGTTGGTGTACTCAAAGGACGTCTGCTCGTGGCCGTCATCGTTGATCCACACTTCGTCGACCGGGATCTGCCGCCTCGAGCGCAGATGATCGAGCGCCGCGTTGCGCGCGACCCGCATGATCCACGCAGCGAACGGGACCTCCCGCTCCTCGTACTTCTGAATCACCCGCATCAGCTTGGCGAAGACATCCTGGGTGATGTCCTCGGCCTCGTACCGGTCGTGAACGATGCTCTGGACGAACCTGCGCACATCGTCCGCGTGGCGGGAGTAGAGATAGGTCAGCGCGTCCCAGTCACCGGCCTTCGCCGCGGCGATCGCTTGCCGCTCGAGATTGCGATCGCCCTCGTCCGCATCCCGACGGACGCGCTGCGCGACCCCACCTGGGTCCAATTCCATGCGAGCTAGCATCCTCTCCGGCGGCAGTGCTGTGAATGGCTCGGGTGCGCCATCTTCTCGTTCAGACCCATGAACACCCAATTTGCGTGCTTTCGGATACGACTTTTTCACAAACTCCCCGAAGTCTTGACCTACCCGCGAGAATCGTCCTGCGGTGAACGTTGTCGTCATGAGGTGAACGTAAGATCGCCTCACGCGGCAGATGTTTCACAAGGCCGCTGCGAGGTACTCCCAAGTCACCGGCGAGGCGTACATGGGTGGAGACAAGACAAAATCCGACTCACACGAACGCGACGTTGACGTTGCGCTCGAGAAGGAAGTGATGAGCGCTCTGCTGGACCCTGACACGCGGAGCGTAAACGAGATCGATGAGCTGCTGACGCGCTGCGCGGGCGAGGCCCTGCGCCTCCAAGCCGACCGGCTGCGTACCGAGAGCGCAGCGCGCGCGCTTGAAACCGAGCGATTGAGGCTGTTCGAGCTGACCGCCGAGGTGCGAGCGCTGCGTAACCGGATCGAGGAGTCGGACCGCAGGTCCTGAGCAGGGCTGGCTCAGGCGAGCCCGCCGCGGACGGACTTCACGGCCGCCTGGACGCGGTTGTCGGCCTCCAGCTTGTCCAGGACCGTGGAGACGTGGGTCTTGACGGTCTCCGGGCTGATCACCAGCTCCGCCGCAATCTCATTGTTGTCCTTGCCTTCGACGATCAGGCTCAGTACCTCACGCTCCCGCCTGGTCAGCGCGGGGAGATGACCGGCGCTGGAGGCCGGCGGTGGTTCGTGTCCTCGCAGTCGTTCGATCAAGGCCGAGGCGATCCGGGGCGAGAGCGCGCTCCCGCCGGCGGCGACGGTGCTGATCGCAGCCACGATCTGATCGCCGTCAGAGTCCTTGAGCAGGTAACCACAAGCACCCGCGATGATCGCCTCCATGACCTTCTCTTCCTCGGTTGAGACGGTCATTGTCAAAACGCGAGCGTCCGGGGCCGCGAGCCGCATCCCTCTGATCGCGTCGATGCTGGAGCCCCCCGCCGTACCGAGGTCCATCAGGATCACTTCCGGCTCGGCCTCCGGGAGGAGGTCGACCGCGCCGGGGGCGTCCTCGGCCTCCCCGACGACGTGGAGGCCGCTCGCCTCCAAGTGCTCACGGAGCCCCCGCCGAAAAAGGGCGTGATCGTCGACGATCAGGACCCGGATGCCATCGGTCGTGGCGTCAGGCTTGCGCGCGGCAATAGAGCGACCCTATGCAGCCCGTGCAGCGAAGTCAACCCGGCACTGCGGCAGACTTGGCCCCGTGAACTTCATCGAGGACGTGATGGAGCGCTCCCCGGCCTCACGCCTGGGGGTCGTAGCGATCGACTCCCAGGACATGCGCCGCGAGTGGCACTTCGGGGAGCTGATCGCCCGTAGCGCGGGGCTCTCCGGCGCGATGGCCGCCCGCGGAGTCGAGCGCGGAGACGCCGTGATGACGCTCGTCGGTAGCCGGATCGAGTGGGTGCTGGCGATGCTCGCCTGCTTCCGGATGGGTGCGGTGGCGATGCCCTGTAATCCCCAGCTCCGCCGCAAGGACCTGGCGGTGCGGATCGACGCTGCGAGCCCGAAGCTCTGCATCGGGCAGGAGGAACTGCTGGGGGAGCTGCCCGACGGCGTACCGGCGATGACCCTCGCCGAGGTCGCCGACGCCCTGGATGAGGACGAACCCCAGGAGAGACCCACCCCTATCGAGGATCTGAATCCCGACGATCCCGCCGCGATCATCTTCACCTCCGGCACCACGGGCGATCCGAAGGGCGTCATCTACCCGCAGCGCTACCTGCTCGGGCAGCGCGTCCAGGCCGAGCATTGGGTCGGCGCGCGAAAGGGCGACCTGGCCTGGTGCACGGCCGCGCCGGGCTGGTCGAAATCGACGCGCAACGCCTTCATCGCACCGTGGCTGACCGGGGCAGCCGCCCTGATCCATGACGCGCGCTTCGATCCGGCGGAGCGCCTCGACATGATCGAGCGCGAGGGCGTCAACATCCTCTGCCAGGCCCCGACCGAGTACCGCATCCTGGCCAAGCGGGCAGAGCTGCGACCGATCCCCTCATTGCGTCGGATGATCTCGGCGGGCGAGCCGCTCAACCCCGAGGTGATCCGCGTCTTCCGGGAGACGCTGGGCACGGGCATCGGCGACGGGTACGGGCAAACCGAGACCGGCCCGGTGACGGGGATGCGCCCCGACGAGGACGACCCTGCCCGCGACGGATCGATGGGCCGCCCGCTTCCAGGAGTCGAGGCCCGGGTGATCAACGGTGAACTGCAGGTGCTCCCGGAATCCGTCCCGACCTTCTTCAGCCACTACCTCGGCGAGCCGCCCTTCGACGGCGAGTGGTGGGCCACCGGAGACCAGGTCCGCAAGGACGAGGACGGCTACCTCTGGTTCGAGGGCCGCGACGACGACATCATCATCACCGCCGGCTATCGCGTCGGACCCTTCGAGGTCGAGTCCGCCCTGGTCTCGCATCCGGCGGTCGCCGAGGCGGCCGCCGTCCCCGCTCCGGACGAAGAGCGAGGTTCGGTCGTTCGCGCGATCGTGGTGCTCGCCGATGGCGAGCCGTCCGACCGTCTCGCGACCGAGCTCCAGGACCATGTGAAGGGAGTCACGGCTCCCTACAAGTACCCGAGGATCGTCGAGTTCGCTGACGAGCTGCCGAAGACGCCGAGCGGGAAGATCAGGCGGGCAGAGCTCCGATGAGTCGCGCCTGGCGCGCGGAGTGGGCGAGCTTCGCGGGCCTCTTCATCGTCACCAATCTGGGGCTGCTCGCCGTTGGCGCGACGCTGGCCGTTCTCCCCCACTACGTCAAGGACAATCTGAACGGCTCCGACCTCGAGGTCGGCGTCGTCACCGGCGCCTTCGCCTTCACCGGGATCGTCTGCAGGCCGATCGCGGGCAACATCGCCGACCGCCGCGGGCGCAAACCAACCGTGGTCGTGGGCTGCCTGCTCGCGGCGACGGCCGGCTTCCTCTACTTCGTGCCGGCCGGGATCTTCGGACTGATCATCGCCCGGTTCTTCCTCGGCGCAGGCGAGGGCACCGTGTTCACTGCCGGGTCGGCCTGGAACGTCGACATGGCGCCGGAGGAGACGCGCGGTCGCATGATCGGCCTCTATGGCCTGGCGATCTGGACGGGCCTGACGCTCGGACCTCCCATCGGCGTGCTGCTGCAGCATGCGGGTGGCTTTGACCTCGTCTGGGCCTTCGCGGCGGGTGCCCCGCTGCTCGGCGCAGCGATCGCCTCCCGGCTGCCGGAGAGCTACGAGGCCGAGCCCGATGTGGACCGCGGGCCCTTCATCTCGCGTGAGGCGCTCGGCCCCGGCGGCACCTTTGCGCTCAGCGTCTTCGGATTTGCGGCGGTCTCGGCGTTCATCATCCTCAGCCTCGATGAGCGGGGAATCGGCCATGGCCCGGCCGTGTTCAGCGTCTTCGCCGCGACGGTGGTCGTGACGCGGCTCGTCGCCGGCGGCCTCCCTGACCGGATCGGGCCCGCTCGCTGTGCGGTCGGCGCTGCCCTCATCGAGACCGTGGGACTCGTGCTCATCGGCGCGGCCCAGGACCTCGGGGTCGTGATCCTCGGTGCGATCGGGATGGGTGCGGCGTTCTCCCTCCTCTTCCCCTCCCTCTCCCTGGTTGCCATCAATCGCGTCGGGCCGGAACGGCGAGGTGTCGCGATGGGCACCTTCACCGCCGCGTTCGACCTGGGCATGCTCGTCGGCTCGCCGACGGTGGGAGCGGCGGCTGCGCTCGGCGGCTACTCCGCCGCCTTCTACGTCGCAGCATGTGCCTCATTGGCGTGTGCAACGTTCGCACTTTCGATGTCACGTCACCCTGAATTCGAACCGCTCCCCGATACCCTGCGGGCCTGATGGCACAGCGAGAGACCGCAGCCGAGACGACGATCGACCGCAAGACGATCAACAAGCTCACGGAGGAGCAGATGGCTCGCTTCCGCGAGCACACGCCCACCTCGGCGGAGTACTTCGACCGCGCGCGCAAGGTGATGCCGGGCGGCGTTCCGTCCTCCTTCCAGCTCAACGACCCCTGGCCGGTGTACATCGACCGCGGCAAGGGCGCGCTCGTCTGGGACGTGGACGGGAGCGAGTACGTCGACTTCCACAACGGCTTCGGCGTGATGTGCGTGGGCCACGCCAACCCGGTGATCGGCGAGGCCGTCAAGGCCCGACATGACGAGGGCACCCACTTCGCCGCGCCGACCAACGGCTCGATCGTCTCGGCGGAGAACCTGGTCGAGCGCTTCGGCCTGCCGATGTGGCGCTTCTCGAACTCCGGGACGGAGTCGACGATGTCCGCGATCCACCTCGCCCGGGGCGCGACCGACCGGGACCTGATCATCAAGGTCGAGGGCTCCTACGACGGCCACCACGACGCGGTGATGGTCTCCTGCTACCCCGACCTCGACGAGCTCGGCCCCCGCGAGAGCCCGAACGCGATTCCCTTCGGCTCGGGCTATCCAAAGGCGATCGTGGACCTCACCGTGCCGGTCCCCTTCAACGACGCCGAGATCCTCGAGGCGATCTTCCGCAAGCACGAGGGCCAGATCGCGGGAATGATCATCGAGCCGGCGATGATGAACATCAACATCATCCCGCCGAAGGACGGCTACCTCGAACGGGTGCGCGAGCTCTGCGACGAGCACGGCGCGAAGCTGATCTTCGACGAGGTCAAGACCGGCGCCACGATCTCCTACGGCGGCGCCACCCAGCGCTTCGGCGTCACCCCAGACATGATCTGCCTGGCGAAGGCGATCTGCGGCGGCTACCCCGGTGGAGCGATCGGGATGACCGAGGAACTCGGCGAGGTGGTCGCGTCCGACAAGGTCCACCAGATCGGGACGTTCAACGGGAACCCGCTGGTGATGGCGGCGGCGGAGGCCACCCTGACGAAGGTCCTCACCCCGGACGCCTACGAGAAGCTGGAGGCGACGAACGAGGCGCTGAAGGCGCGCTGCGACGAGGTCATCGAGAAGTACGGCCTCCCCGCCTACACGCAGGGCCTCGGCGCCAAGGGCTGCGTGATCTTCGCCCCCGAGCCGATCTACGAGTACCGCGACTATCTGACCAAGGTCGACGGAGAGCTCTCCACGCTCGCCTGGCTCTACCACATGAATCACGGCATCTTCATGACGCCGGGCGTCGAGGAGGAGTGGACACTCTCGATCGCTCACGAGCAGGAGCACATCGATCGCTACGTGGCGGCGTTCGAGGCCTTCGCCTCGGACGTCAGCGGCTCCTAGCCCGACGCGCCGTTCAGATCGAGTGCAGCCCGCGCCTTCACGGTGTCCTCGGTGACGATCACCAGCCGAACGCCGCTGAAGATCGTGTAGGCGACGTCGACGCTGACCCCGGCGTCGGCGAGATCCCGCGCGATCCCGCCCATCGCGCCCGGCTTGTTGTGGAGGTCGACGATCACGGCCTCCCGCTCGTCGGCCACCTCGATCCCGGCGGCGGCGAGTGCCGTCTTCGCGGTGGCCTCGTCCTGCACCAGCAGGTGGATGAAGCCCTTGCCGTCCCCGACCATCGCGCAGAGCCCCTCGATGTTCACACCCGCCTTGCCCGTGGCCTCCCCCAACTCGGCCAGCTTCCCGGGCCGGTCCTCCATGATCACCGTCAGGTCCTTCATGGCGCCTCTTTCGGGTCGGGTCTCGCATCATTTCCATCGAAGCCGGGGATGTCAAACGGCGTGCCGCGAGTAGCCTGGAGTCATGGCCAATCGCCTCTCCCAGGAGACCAGTCCGTACCTCCTCCAGCACAAGGACAACCCCGTCGACTGGCGGCCCTGGGGCCCGGAGGCCCTCGGAGAGGCCGCCGCCGGCGACAAGCCGATCATGCTCTCCGTCGGCTACTCGGCCTGCCACTGGTGCCACGTGATGGAGCGCGAGTCCTTCGAGGACGACGAGACCGCGAGGCTGATCAACGAGTCGTTCGTCCCGATCAAGGTGGACCGCGAGGAGCGTCCCGACGTCGACGACCTCTACATGGAGGCGGTCCAGGGAATGACCGGACAGGGCGGCTGGCCGCTGACCGTGTTCCTCGACTCCGAGGCCGTCCCCTTCTACGGAGGCACCTACTTCCCGCCCGAGCCACGCCACGGCCTGCCGAGCTTCAGGCAGGTCCTGGAGGCGACCTCCGGCGCCTATCGCACACAGCGGGAGGAGCTGCGCGAAGCATCGGCCAAGATCCGCGAATCCCTGACCAGGACTGGTCAGGTCGGCCCCTCGGACGAGCCACTCGACGCATCGGTCCTGGCGCGGGCGATCTCGGGGCTCCAGACGAACTTCGATCGAACGAACGGCGGCTTCGGCGGCGCGCCCAAGTTCCCGCCGTCGAGCGCCCTCGAATTCCTGCTGGATCGCGGCGAGACCAAGCCGGTCACCCTCACGCTCGACAAGATGATGCACGGCGGCATCTACGACCAGCTCGGTGGCGGCTTCGCGCGGTACGCCGTCGACGCCAACTGGGCCGTCCCGCACTTCGAGAAGATGCTCTACGACAACGCGCTTCTGGCGCGCGCCTACCTCCACGCCTGGCAGGTCATGGGAGAGGAGCGCTGGATGCGCGTCTGCACCGAGACCCTCGACTGGGCTCTCCGCGAGATGAGCGGGCCCGAGGGCGGCTTCTACTCGGCCCTCGATGCGGACTCGGAGGGCGAGGAGGGCCGCTTCTACGTCTGGGACGAGGAGGAGATGCGCGAGACGCTGGGCGAGGCCGGCCTCGCAGCCGACGCGATCGAGCGGGTCCTCGGCTACTGGGGCGTGAGCGCCACCGGGAACTTCGAGGGACGGAACATCCTCCACGTGACTTTGGGCGCCAGCGCCAGACAGCCGGCCGAACTGCCCGACGCGCGAACGGCGCTCTACGCCCGGCGCGACAGGCGGGTCCGCCCCGGCCTGGACGACAAGAGGCTCCTCTCCTGGAACGCGCTGATGATCGCCGCGCTCGCCGACGCGGGCGCGGCCCTCGGCCGCCAGGACTACATCGACGCCGCCTCGGCCTGCGCGCGGTTCGTCTGGGAGTCGATGCGCGATTCCGACGGTCGGCTGCTCCGCACCTGGAAGGGCGGTGAGGCCCACCTCAACGCCTACCTCGAGGACCACGCCTACCTCGTCGAGGCCCTCCTGCGCCTCTACGAGGCCACGCTCGAGGTCCGCTGGTTCGACGCCGCGCGCGAGACGGCCGACGCGATGATCGCGCGCTTCGCCGACGACGAGCTCGGCGGCTTCTTCACCACCTCGAATGACCACGAGGAGCTGATCGCCCGGCGCAAGGACGTCGGCGACCATCCGATCCCCTCCGGCAACTCCTCGGCCGCCTACGGCCTCCTGCGGCTGGCGGCCCTGACCGGTGAGAGCGCCTACGAGGAGCGTGCGCTGGGGACGATGCGGCTGTTCGCCCCGGCCGCCGTGCAGCATCCCGAGGCGTTCGGGCACCTGCTCCAGGCGATCGACTTCCACCTCTCCCCGATCCGCGAGGTTGCGCTGGTCGGGCCGGCGAACGGCGCCGGCTCCGCCACCGGCCTGGACGAGCTCGCGCGAGTCGTCCGCTCGGCCCACCGGCCCCACGTCGTCCTTGCCGGAGGCGAGGAGGGCACCGAGCGGCCCGAGCTGCTCCGGGAGCGGACCTCCGTCGAGGGCCAGCCGGCCGCTTACGTCTGCGAGCGCTTCGCGTGCAGGGCGCCGGTGACCGAGCCGGCGGAGCTGGAGGCCGCGCTCAGCCGGGCGTGAACCAGCGAGCCCGCCTGGTCGCGCCGAAATCCCGCTTCTCTGCGACGATCGCAGTGGAAGGAGCCTGGAAGGTCCCGGTTGGCCTCGGTCCGGAGAGAAAGTCGACGTCGACCCGCCCCACACGGCCCTCTCCAAACTCGATGTAGCAGGAGCCGAGTCCCCCGTATCCATCCGGTTCCGCCTCGCCGCGGAGCTCGGCGAGCACCTCGGCCGCGACGACCCGCGCGGCCCCCTCCGCGAACATGCCGGCCTTGGGCACCCCCACGGTCGCCACGTCACCCACCGCATACACGCCGGGGAAGCGGGTCCTCAAAGTCGTGGATTCCACCGGGACGTAGCCGTCCTCGGCCATGCCGGATTCCAGGACGACGTCCGGGGCCCGGTGCTTCGGGACCCCGAGGAACAGGTCGTAGGGAAACTCGCGCCCGTCCTGGAGAGCCGCCACCTTCCGTTCGCCGTCCAGGCCGGCAATGCGCGCTCCGGGGACGAAGTCGATGCCCCGCTCGGCAAACGCCTCGAGCAATGCCTCCGAGGTCGCCGGGGACGGCGGAACCGGGCTCGGAAGCGGCATCAGGAACGTGATCTCACAGCGATCGCGAACGCCGCGCTCCGAGAGCAGGTCGTGAAGGAGGAGCGCAGCCTCGCTGGGGGCCGGTGGGCACTTGAACGGCGCGCCGCAGACGCCGACCACGGCCCGCCCTTCGCCGAAGTCGCGGAGCAGCTCCCCCATGTGCTGCGCGCCGGCCACGGAATAGAACTCGGTGCCCGCTTCGGCGAGGCCCGGTGTGGCATCCAGGTCGTAGTCGGCGCCGAGGGCCACCACCAGGATGTCCGCCTCGTATTCGCCGGCGTCGGTCCGGACTCCCCTCGTCTCGGGATCAATCGCCGTGACCGTCTCGTGGGCGAACCGGACACCCGGCTTGGCGAAGTCGCTGTAGGGAAGACTGACGGCCTCCAGCGTCTCCCTCCCGAACATCACGTCGAGCTTCGAATACCCGAAGACGAAGGCGTCGCCCTTGTCGATCAGCGTGACGTCGGCCTCATCGCCGAGCTCGTCGGAGAGGATCGTCGCCAGTTCGAGACCGCCGAACCCCGCACCCAAGACGAGTATCCGGCTGGCCATCGGCTAGAGGATCGGCAGGAACTGCTCGATCTCGTAAGGAGTGACCTGCACCCGGTAGTCCTCCCACTCCGAGCGCTTGATCTCGACGAAGCGGTTAAAGGCATGCTCGCCGAGCACCCGCAATACGAGCTCGGATTCCGCAGCGACCTCGATCGCCTCGCCGAGCGTCTCGGGTAGCTGCTCGATACCGCGGCGGTGGCGCTCCTCAGGTGTCAGGTGGTAGAGGTTCTGCTCCATCGGCTCCGGCAGCTCGTACCCGTGCTCGATCCCCTCGAGGCCCGCGTGCAACATCCCGGCGAAGCAGAGGTAGGGATTGCACGCCGGATCGGGGCAGCGCATCTCGGCGCGCGTGGCGTGCTCCTTGCCCGGGTGGTAGAGCGGCACCCGGATCAGGGCCGAGCGGTTCCGACGTGACCAGGACAGGTAGACGGGGGCCTCGTAACCGGGGACGAGGCGCTTGTAGGAGTTGACCCACTGCGCGAACAGCGGCGCCACCTCGCGCGCGTGCTTGAGCTGGCCGGCGATGAACGCCTTGGCGATGTCCGAGAGGAAGTACTGGTCGTCCGCATCGAAGAAGGCGTTGTTGCCGTCCTTCGAGAGCGACTGGTGGACGTGCATCCCGGAGCCGTTCTCGCCCTGCAGCGGCTTCGGCATGAAGGTCGCATACCAGCCATATTTCATCGCGTACTCCTTGACGGTGATCCGGTAGGTCATGCAGTCATCGGCCATCGCGAGCGCCGGCTTGTAGCGCATGTCGACCTCATGCTGGGACGGCCCGACCTCGTGGTGCGCGTACTCGACGTGGATGCCGAGCTGCTCGAGCGCCAGGATCGTCTCGCGCCGGACGTCGGTGCCGGCATCGAGAGTGGTCAGGTCGAAGTAGCCACCCTCGTCGAGCACCTCGGGCGCCACTCCCCCTGGCTCGGCGGAGCGGAAGTAGAAGTACTCGAGCTCGGGACCGACGTTGTAGTCGTCGAAGCCCATGTTCCGCGCCCGCTCGACGGCGCGGCGCATGATCCAGCGTGGGTCGCCCTCATAGGGATCGCCGCCCGGCACCTGGATGTCGCAGAACATCCGGGCGGTCCGGTTCGTCTCCTCCTCGCGCCACGGGATCAGCTGCATGCTCGACGGATCCGGCATGGCGATCATGTCCGATTCCTCGATCGGGTTGAAGCCGCTGATCGAGGAGCCGTCGAAGCCCATGCCGCCCTCGAAGGCGTCCTCGAGCTCGGCGGCGTTGATGGAAAAGCTCTTCAGCTGCCCGAGCAGGTCGGTGAACCAGAGGCGGACGAAGCGCACGTCATTCTGCTCGCAGAACGCGATCGCCTCCTTGGCGCTGGTTGGGTCATCCGCCATCAGCCGGACAAGTTACCGGCGTCTCACATCCAAGGCTCCCCGAACGTCGTATGAGAAGACAGAACCAGCAAGATGCCTGTACACTTACGAGGCGTAAGTAACCGGCTAAAAGTAAAGTAAAGCCCTTGTGAAACGGCGGTATCCCAGGAAATGACAGTCAAAACAGACGTAAGCCGCTTCCACATCCATGACGAGTTGACCGCGCCCGACGCCACCGCTCCTCTGATCAAGAGCATCCAGACGGCCGGCGGTACGGTCTCCAAGTTCATCGGCATGCTCGCCGAGTCGCCGGCCGCCCTGCGCGGCTATACGCGCCTTCGCACCGAGCTCCGTCAGAGCAAGCTGCCGAGGCCGACCCGTGAGCGGATCGGCCTGGCTGTGGCTGAGTGGCGCAATGACCCCTACACCCTGACCCAATACGCCCGGACGGCTCGCGTCGCCGGGCTCGGCCTCGACGAGGTCGCCAGGGCTCGCAACTTCACCTCCTCCGATGAGAAGGAGGCGGCGCTGCTGACCCTGATCCGCGAGACGCTCGACCCGACCGAGCGGCCGCCCCACCACCTGGTGGAGGAGGCCCGTGAGGCCGGCTGGTCGGACGAGGAGATTCTCGACGCGGTCGCCGAGACGGCGCTCGCCGAGTTCGAGAGCCTGTTCGCCTCCGTTGCGGCGCTGCCGCAGGAGGGCGACCCGGCGGTTCTCCGAGAAGCAGCTGCGTAAGCGGCCACCAGGCCGCTCCACTTCGGAGCGAAGGGCGAAAGCCCGAAGCGACTTATGTGGGGCGGCCGCCTGTGGCCGCGTCCTGATGGCGAAGCCGGGCCGCTTTAGCCAGTGGGCGGCGTGACCGTCGCTTCGAGGGGGCCCGCGCCGACGGCCAGGAAGCCGAGGCGCTTCGCGACCTTCTTGGTCAGGTCCCAGGCATAGCCCTTGTGGAAGGGACCGCGATCGATCACCGTCGCGGTGACGCTGGCGGCGCCATACGAGAAGGTCACCTGCGTGCCGCAGGGGAGCTTCCTGTGCGCCACGCCGAGTGTGGTGGGCGTGAGGATCGTGCCGCAAGCGGTCGAGCGACCCCAGAAGCCGGGGCCGTACCAGGTGGCCGCCTTGTGGACGGTCCAGCTACCGGGCGCGGAGCTCGGCTGCGCGGTCGGCTCAGTGGTCGTGCCTCCCGGCACCCCACCCGTCTGCGCGCTCGCAACCGGCGCTGCAATCAGCAGGGCAGCGGCACACAGGAAACCCGCAACAGCACGAATTGTTGGCTTGCTCGTCAAACCTTCCTCTTTCGTGGCTTACGGGGTTAGCTGACGGGCTCGCGCTGAAAGATCGCGCTACGCGGCTCATTGGCCGCGACTCGCCCCAACTTGTGGGTCCCCCGCTCTCCCTCCTTTTCTGATGGAGGGAGATTCAGCGGAAGTGCGCGGCGCAGACTAGCAAAGGTTTTCTCATTGTTCGCCACTACTGTCGATTCGGCCGTTCAGAGGCGAACCTTCGCCGCGAAAGGAATCACCCACTCCGTAAGCTGCGCCGATGCCGTCGGCGCTGGTCACCGGAGCCAGAGGTGGGATGGGCCTGGAGATCGCCAGGCTCCTCGTCAATCGCGGCTACGAGGTCGCAGTGACCGACGTCGACGAGGCCGGCACGACCGCGGCGGCCGAGCAGCTCGGCGAGCGAGCGTGGCCCCTGGTCCTCGACGTCACCGACACCGAGGCGGTCAACTCCGCGGCTGACAAGGTCGTCGAGCGCAGCGGCTCCCTCGACGTCTGGGTCAACAACGCCGGCATCCTGCTCACCGGCCTGGCGTTCGACCAGCCGATCGAGACCCACCGCAGCATGCTCGAGGTGAACGCCGTCGGCACGATGAACGGAACGCTGGCCGCGATCGAGAGGATGCGCCCCAGCGGCCGTGGCCACATCATCAACCTGATCTCGCTCGCCGGACTGGCGGCAGCGACGGGGATCGTCGGCTACTCCGCGAGCAAGCACGCGGCGATCGCGTTCAGCCTCGGCACCGCCGCGGACCTGCGCCAGGCCGGCCTCGAGGGCATCCACATCTCCTGCGTCTGCCCCGACGGCGTCTGGACGCCGATGATCAACGACAAGCTCGACGACCCGAACGACGCGCTCTCCTTCTCCGGGGTGATGCTGATGCCCGAGCAGGTGGCGGAGCGCGCCGTGGGGTTGATCGACAAGCCGAAGCCGGTCCTGACGATCCCGAGCTGGCGCGGCCAGTTCGCGCGCTTCTTCGATCGACACCCCAGGCTCTCCCTCCGCCTCACGACCCTGCTCATGCGCGACGCGCGCCGCCGCCAGCGGGCGTTCCGCAAGAAGGTCGAGTCGGGAAAGTGGCCTCCACCGAAATCCCACTGAGAGGCCCGCACGATCCCGGCGAGCGGGCCGGACGCTTCCATTCCGTGCGCGGCCCGATGGGGGTGTCGGGCTGGCTCCGCTACCCCGCTGCCCTGTGGCGGGCGAGGACGGGTCGGACCCCGGAGCGACCCTGGATCGTGCCGGCGGCGATCGGCTGGCTTCGCCGGCACATCGGGAAGGACTGGACGATCCTCGAGCTCGGCTCGGGGCGCTCCACGGTCTGGTTCGCGCAGCGCGCCGGGCGGGTGATCAGCTACGAGGACAACGAGTACTGGTATCCGCAGACGAAGGAGCGGCTGGAGCAGGCCGGGCTCTCGAACGTCGAGATGAGGCTGCGGCCGGTCGAGGAGTTCCCACAGGAGGTGGCAGCTCTGCCGGATGAGGCGTTCGATCTCGTAGTCGTCGACTTTCTCGAGGCCCCGACCGTCACTCGCATCGACGCGTTGAAACCGGCGATGAGGAAGGTGCGACCCGGCGGGTTTCTGCTGCTCGACGACTCTGACCGGCCCGGGTATGCGGAGGCGTTCGAGCTGCTTGCGGGCTGGCGCTTCCGGAAGTTCACCGGCGTGAAGGACGACTGGCCCGAGACCTGCGAGACCGGGATCTTTCGCCGGCCTGGATAGGTCATCACGCGCGCGACGGTGTGGATTATGGCCGCTCAGGGCGGCTTGGATCCGCACCGTTGGGCAAATAGAAGGGCCCCCTTGCGGGGGCCCTTCCTTAGCGAGCCTGTAAGCCGGATTCTGTCGGGGGCAGCCATCCATCTCTGCGGCCCACCTGGACCTCGCCGGGCTGGGTCGACGGTCCTGCTTGGCCTTGCACCGGGCGGGGTTTGCCGTGCGCGCCACGTCACCGCGGCGCCGGTGCGCTCTTACCGCACCCTTTCACCCTTGCCTGTGCGCGACTCACGTGTGGCCGCGCCATCGGCGGTCTGCTCTCTGTGGCACTTTCCCGCGGGTTTCCCCGGGTGAGCGTTACTCACCGCCCTTGCCCTTTGGTGTCCGGACTTTCCTCGAAGGCATCAACCTCCGCGACTGCCTAGCTCGCGTGGAGGAGGGTACCTCCGATTACCGCGACTGTGCGAGAGACGGGCGTCAGGCGAGCTGGGACCCGCAGGTCTTGCAACCTGAGGTCGCCAGCTCTCCATGACACACCGGGCACTCCGCCCGGCGGTGAGCCGTCAGGGCCTCCCAGGCGCCGAGGATCGCGTCTTCCAGCGTCACCTCGGACGGCTCGATCAGGCGGGTCTTGGCCTCGACCGCAAGGACGGTCACGCCACCCTCCTGAACATCCCGACGACACGCCCGAGTACGCGCGCGTCGC
Source organism: uncultured Solirubrobacterales bacterium (assembly GCA_963831605.1). Taxonomy (GTDB): domain Bacteria; phylum Actinomycetota; class Thermoleophilia; order Solirubrobacterales; family 70-9; genus DASUPK01. The sequence continues at coordinate 384,988 of CAWHQR010000008.1, read as the reverse complement.
GGGTTCGAATCGGCTTCATGCTCTTGTTCTCCGGCTGTAGCCGGACCTGATTCTTCTCGCGGAAGAAGCGCTTGACGGTCGCCTCGTCCTCGAGCAGGGCGACCACGATCTCACCGTCACGGGCGCGCTCCGCGGGGCGCACCACGACGAAGTCTCCGTCCAGGATGCCGGCGTCCTTCATGCTCTCGCCACGCACCCGCAGGATGTAGTCGCCGTCCTCGCCTCCGACCATGTCCGGGACCTCGAGGTACTCCTCGATGTTCTCCTCGGCCAGGATCGGCGTGCCGGCGGCGACCTGACCGACGAGCGGCAGTCCCGTCTGGCGAACGGCCTTCTTCGCCCGCTCCACCATCACCTCGAGGGCCCGCGGCTTCGAGGGATCCCGCCTGAGCACGCCGAGGGTCTCCAGCTTCGCGAGGTGGGCGTGGACCGTGGAGGAGGAATGCAGGCCGACGGCCTTGCCGATCTCCCGCACGGTGGGCGGGTAGCCATGCTTGCCGAGGTAGCTGCCGATGAAGTCGAAGATCTCCTTCTGGCGCTTCGTCAGGTCCTTGACCAGGTCCACGTGAGCCTCCTCAGGCTGCGGCGCTGATTGGGTTGGGCGAACACATGTTCGTGAGAGTAGCGACCCCCGCGGACGGTTGCAAGCAGTGTTCTGGTCCGAACCTTTCCGGTCCTCGGCCCCGTCGCCCGGCGGCGACTATCATCGGCGACCCTCGCGGCTGTGGCGGAACTGGTAGACGCGCAAGGTTGAGGGCCTTGTGGCCCCACTGGGGAACGCCGAAGTCTCGCCGCGGATCCCGATCGGTCCCGATGGTCGATCGGCTGGCGGGAGAGCTGGAGCGTCACTTCCAGCGCTCGGCGTTCCAGGCCGACGACCAGCTCGTCTTCGCGCATCCACACACAGGAGACGTCGTCGACCACTCCGCGCTCGTCAGGCGCTACAAGAAGGCCCTGAGAGCCGCTGGCGTTCGCGAGGTGCGCTTCAACGACCTGCGCCATACCTTCGGGACCCAAATGGCGGCCGCCGGTGTCCCGCTGAGGACGCTCCAGGAGTGGATGGGCCACCGCGACTTCAAGACCACCCTGATCTACGCCGACTATGCGCCGGCCGCCCACGAGACCGAGATGGCCGAGCGCGCTTTCGCCCGTGGTACCAATCGTGGTACCAATTTGAGCGAAAGTGCGGGGAACTCACAAACACAGAACCCCCGCAAACGGGCACAAAAGCAACTCGGCTAATCCCCCTTGCCAAGGTTGAGGGCCTTGTGGCCCTAACGGGCCGTGGAGGTTCGACTCCTCTCAGCCGCACCTCAGAACCCGCTGGAAACGGCGGGTTCTTTGCGTTCTAGGGCGCGCCCGGGAAGTCGCTCGTGCCGGCGATCTCGTGGATTGCCACCTCGGGCCGCTCCGAGACCAGCTCCAGCATCCCGGCCGCGAACTCGTGCAGGTGGGGCTGGGCGAAGTGCCGGTCGAGCGCCTCCCGGTCGGCCCACTCCTCCACCGCGATGAAGCTGAGCGGATCCTCGACCGCGGCGAAGAATCCGTAGCGGATACAGCCCTCCTCGCGCCGGGAGTCGTCCTGCATCCTCTCGAGCAGCTCGATCACCTCACCACGCTTCTCCGAAGCGCATCTCACCCGTCCGACCACCAGCAGCACGCCAAACCTCCGTGTCGGTTGCGGGGGGATCCTAATTGTGTTGGGCTCGCCTGGCGCGAAACGCCCGCTCAGGAGCCGAGAAAGCTGCGCAGCGAGGCGACCAGCTCGTCGGGCGCCTCCTCGGGGATGAAGTGGCCGGATGGCAGCGGACCGCCGCTCACATCAGCGGCCCATCGCCCCCAGGTCTCCAGGGAGTCGGACATCGCCCCCTCCTCGTCGCCCCAGTGGACCAGCACCGGGGACTCGATCCGCCGGCCCGACTCGCGGTCCTCGGCGTCCATCTGGCGGTCGATGTGGAAGGAGGCGCGGTAATCGGCGCACATGCCCGGCAGCGTCCGCTCGTTGAAGGCCTCCACGTAGCGCTCGGTTGCGTCCGCCGAGATCGCGTCAGGCGTCGCCGGCCAGCTGCTCAGGATGTCCCGTACGACGAACTCGGCCGCGGAGCCGAGGACGCGTTCGGGGAAAGGCGCCGGCTGCGCCAGGAAGAACCATGGCCAGTAGCCGAGCGAGGCGCCCTCCGCCATCCGCTCGAACTGGTCGACCGTCGGGACGATGTTGAGCACCCCGAGGCGCTCGACGACATCGGGATGGTCGAGCGCCATCCGGTAGGCGACGCGGCCGCCGCGGTCATGCCCCACGACCGAGAAGCGCTCGTAGCCCAGGGCCGCCATCAGCTCCACCAGCTCCGCCGCCCGCTCGCGGTTGCCGTAGCCCTCTCCCAGCGGACCGCCCGGCTCCGAGAGGCTCTCACCGTAGCCCTTCAGATCGCAGACGACGACCTTGTTCTGCTCGGCCAGCGCCGGCGCGACCCGGTGCCAGCAGTAGTGGGTCTGCGGGAAGCCGTGCAGGAGCAGGACCGGTTCGCCCTCCCCCGCCCTGCCGGGCCGGTAGGCGGTCGGCCCGACCCGTTGCGCTTCGTAGGCGAAGCCTTCGATGTCAGCCACGTTGCCGGAGCGCTAGCCGACGAGGCGCGTCAGCCAGACGGAGGAGAGGACGGGGATCGCCTGGGCGGAGTCGAGTCCGCGGACTGAGCCCTCCAGGCCGATCCCGCCCAGCGACCCGCGAACCGTGTCGAGAAGGGGATCGGTTGCCGCAGCGCGCAGACCGCCGGGACCGAGCGGATCGGCCACCTGGACCGCGCCCTCCCGCAGCAGGCGAAGCCGCTGCCCCTGCTGAGGAGCAAGCACGAACGTCACCCCGTCGAGCGAGGGGCCCAGGCCCATCGGGCTCCCCCACCAGCCCGGGAACCGCGAGAGCGTCTGCCGGCCCGGCCCGCTCGGCCCGGACTCGAAGGCGCCCGTGCCCGAGCCGGCCACATCCGCGAGGAAGCGCGCGCCCTGCCCGGTCTGCGGATCGAGGGCACGGGGCGAGACGATCCCGAGGCGGGGCGAGCTCAGCCGGTGGACCATGTCCTGGACCGGCTGCTGGAGCAGGAAGCGGACCTCGTCGGGGCGCGGGGCGTCGACCGCGAAGAGGTGCGGGAGCAGCTTCTCGCCCGCGGGGTCGGATTGCCAGCGGCGTGAGTTGGCGAGCACGGCGGCCGCGTTGAAGGGGGTTCCATCCTGGAAGCGGACGTTCGGGCGGAGCGTGACAGTCCAGGTGGTCCGGTCGCGTGATGGCCGCGCATCGAGTGCCAGGCCGGCCTGCGGCGCGGCCTCGCCGTACGGGCCCGAGAGCCGCTCGATCAGCGGCTCATAGACCTGCCGCGCGACGGTCAGCTGAGCGCGCGTGTGCGCCGCCAGGGGATCGATCGTCGCCGGAAGCGCAGGCAGTGCATAGGCGAGCGTCCCGCCCCCGCCCGCCGCCGCCAGCCCGGTGTTGACCCGCGAGGCCCGGCCACCGGACCCGCCACAGCCGACCAGCGCGAGCAGGCCGATTGAGAGGAGCGCGGCGGCTCGCAGCCGCATCATCGATCAGGCCCTAGAGCTTCAGGATGACGATCGCGTTCAGCGCCCAGAGGACGCCGAAGAAGATGGTCCACCGGGTCAGGTTCCGCTCCACCAACGAGCCGCCTCCGAAGGAGCTGCCGCCTCCGCCGATGCCGAACGCACCGGAGAGACCGGCGTCCTTGCCGGAGTGCAGGAGCACCAGGAAGATCAGGATCACCGAGATGATGACCTCGACCACGCTGAGCACGGTTGCCATGGGCGGCAGTGTAGAGATCAGCAACCATCAGGCGGCGCGCTACCCGCCATCACGCTTCGTCAGCCGGGACCTTCGTCACGGGCCTTCGGATGCAGGCGGTCGAGCCTCTTGAGGATGTCGATCGCCTCCCCCCGCAGCTCGCGGTCTAGGCGCTTGAAGTCCTCGTCGGAGAGCTTGCCCGAGGCGTGGTCCGCCTCGGCGTCGCGGATCTGACGGTACTTGGCCTCCTTGCGAGCCTCGAGGTCCGCAAGCTCCGCCTCGGCCGGATCGCCCGCGTCCTGTCCAGGGCGCCCGCGCAGCGGCGCGGTCACGAACCAGGCGACCAGCACGACGATCGCGGCGGCGAGCAGCAGTTCAGGCATAGGCGGAGGCTAGGGCCGGGTCAGGCCGGCGGGCTTCCGGCGGTCCCCAGCTCCTTGCCGAGCCTGGCCCGGTACGCCGCCTCGAGGCGCCGCCGTGACTCGAGGGCGGGCCAGGCCGCCATCACCGCCCCGGCGAGGGCGATCAGCGCCCCGATCCAGATCCAGCCGACGAGTGGGTTGACGATCACGCGGAAGTTGGCGGGCCGCGGATCGTCGAGGTAGTGCTGGACCAGCGCGAGGATGGCGAACCCCTGCGCCTGGGGCGGCAGGTTGGCGAGCTGGCGGTTGCCGCGGATGATCGCCGGGTTCAGCGAGGAGAGGTCGGGCTGGAAGGCGGTCCAGAGGTCTCCCCGGCCCCCGTCTTCAATCCGACCTCGCTGGTCGACTCGCCCATGAAGTAGCGGCCGATGGCGCCGGCTGTCGGATCCTGCGTCGGGTAGTAGTTGCGAGCCGGGTTCAGCGTGGTGACGTGCTTGCCGTTCCGGGTCACGTCGAGTTGGGCCGCGAACGAGATCCGCTCGTTCTCCGGGTCCGCAGTCAGCTTCCGGTAGGCGATGTCGTAGTCGCCGACCTTCGCGCTCTGCCCCACCTGCAACCGGAGGTCGCGGTTGGTCTGGAAGCTCGAGGAAGCCGCGATCCCGATCAGCGTGAGCGCGATCCCGGCGTGGACGATGAAGCCCCCGTAGCGGCGCCGGTTGCGTCCTACCGCCGTGGCCAGGGCGCGCGGGTACGGCTCGCCGGTGAGGGTGTGGCGGGTCGAGCCCGCGCGCCAGAACTCACCGAGCAGGGCGACGAGCGTGAAGGCCGCGAAGCCGAACACGAAGAGCGCCCAGAGATGGCTCCCGGCGTCGCTCACTGCAAGCAGGACGGCGATCGTCGCCGCGGCCGCGATGCCGGGCCAGACCAGCAGGCGGCGCGCGGCCCCGCCGCTCAGCCGTCCCCAGGCGAACAGGGGGCCGAGGCCCGTGAACAAAACGAGCAGGACCCCGATCGGGGTCACGTAGCGGTTGAACCAGGGCGCTGCCAGCGAGTGCTTCTCGCCGGTGAAGAACTCCGAGATCAGCGGGAAGAAAGTCCCCCAGAAGATCACCACTGCCAGTCCGACCAGCAGCAAATTGTTGACCAGGAAGATCGACTCCCGTGACCAAAGCGACTCGATCCGCCGCTCGGGACGCAGCTGGTCCAGGCGGGTGACGATCAGGACCGTGGAGCCGACCGCGACGACCCCGATCAGGACGAGCAGCGGGCCGCCGACCGTCGAGGCGCCGAAGGCATGGATCGACTCGAGCACGCCGGATCGCACCAGGAACGTCCCGAGCAGGCAGAGAACGAAGGTCGCCGAGATCAGGCTGACGTTCCAGACCTTCAGCATCCCGCGCTTCTCCTGGACCATCACCGAGTGCAGGAAGGCGGTTCCGATCAGCCACGGCATCAGCGCCGCGTTCTCCACCGGATCCCAGCCCCAGTAGCCGCCCCAGCCGAGCTCCTCGTACGACCAGCGCGAGCCGAGCAGCAGGCCGATGCCGAGGAAGGTCCAGGCAACGAGGGCGAAATTGCGGGTGGTGCGGATCCAGCTGGCATCGAGCTTCCGCGCAATCAGCGCCCCCATGCAGAACGCGAACGGGATCGACCAGAGCACGTAGCCCGAGTAGAGCATCGGCGGGTGGACCGCCATGTAGGGGTTCCGCAGCAGCGGCGTCAGCCCGACCCCCTCGGCCGGCGCCGGGTCGAGGTGCCCGAACGGCTGTGCCTTGAAGATCATCAGCCCGATGAAGAACGAGCCGAGGGCGGCCAGGATCGCCGTCGCCCAGGGCACGATCTCGCGGTGGCGGCGGCGTGTGATGTAGAGGACTCCGCTCGAGGCGAGTGAGAGAACCCAGGCCCAGAGCAGCAGGGACCCCTCCTGGCTCGACCACATCGCGGTCAGCTTGTAGAAGGTGGGGGTGGTCGTCGAGGAGTGGTCGGCGACCAGCGCGAAGTGGAAGTCGTTGCGGACGAAGGCGATCTCGAGCAGGACGACGGCCGTCGTGAGCAGCCCCGCCATCGCGTAGACCGCCCGCCGGGCGGAGTTGATCCAGCGCCGGTCGCCCGTGCGCCCACCGTAGACACCCGCGCCCGCCGCGTAGAGCGCGCACAGCAGAGCGGCCGCCAGCAATGCGGAGCCGAGGATCGTCAGCTCGACTGCCCCGGGGTCGTGGTGGTGAACTTCGACGGGCACTTCGTGATCAGGCTGTCCCGCTCGCCGACGAAGGTGCCGTTCTGAAGCTTGCCCGTGACGATGACCTCTCGCCCGTCGCGGAACGGGTCGGGGACGGTCCCCGTGTAGCTCACCGGGATCGGATGCGAGCCGTCACGGTCAGAGATCCGGAAGTCGAGCTGATCGCCCGAATGGTGGATCGAGCCGGGAACCACGTTGCCGGTCAGCTCATACGTCTGATTCGGGTTGGCGTTGACCAGCTGGGATGGCTCCTTCGCCTCGCTCGAGGCGGAGAAGGATGTGTAGACCAGGCCGGCGGCCAGCAGGACGGCCGCCGACAGGGCAACAACCAGTCGAATCTTGCGCTTGCGAGATGGATCCACGACGGCTCCGGATTATCGCAATCCCTTCATAAAGGCTCGGCATCGTGGAGTTCGGTGACGATCCGGCAATGGATCACGAACGCGTCAGGCTGGTCTACTGAGCGGCACTGGCCATCTAGGATCGCTGGCTTGGCGACCCTCGATCCAGTGGTGATCCTCTGCGGAGGGAGCGGCACCAGGCTGCGGGAGCGGACCGAGTCCATTCCCAAGGCCCTCGTGGAGATCGGCGCGCGCCCGATCCTCTGGCATGTGATCTCGATCTACAGCTGCCAGGGGTTCTCTCGGTTTCTCCTGCTCACCGGCTACAAGGGCGAGATGATCGAGCACTGGGCCGAGGAGACCTCCTGGCCCGACGGCGTCGAGGTCGAGTGCCTCGCCACGGGACTCGAGACTCCCACCGGCGGGCGGATCAAGCTGGCCGCCGAGCGGCTGGGAGGTGAGCCCTTCTCGGCCACGTACGCGGACGGTGTCGCGGACATCGACCTCTCCTCGCTGGTGGAGTTCCACCGGGCGGGTGATGCCGCGGCGACGATGACGGTGGTTCGCCCGGAGCTTCAGTTCGGGGTGGCCGAGATCGGGGACGACGGCGCGGTGAGCGGGTTCCAGGAGAAGCCCCGCACCGAGCACTGGGTGAACGGCGGCTTCTTCTGCTTCGAGCCGGCCGTCCTCGACTACCTCGACGTGGACAGCGTGCTGGAGCGCGAGCCCCTCGAACGCCTGGCGAGCGAGGGTGGCCTGCGGGCGTATCGGCACACCGGCTTCTGGGACTGCATGGACACCTACAAGGACGCGGTCCTCCTCAACCGCCTGTGGAGCTCGGGCGAGCCCCCCTGGCGGGTCTGGGCAGAGGAGCCGGCGGGTTGAGGGCGCTCGTCACGGGAGGACGTGGGTTCGCCGGCTCGTGGCTGGTGAAGGCGCTGCTCGAGGATGGCGCGGACGTGATCTCGCTCGATCGCGAGGCCGGCACGCCGACCGGCCTGGAGCTGCTCGGCATCGCGGGGGACGCCGAGGACGCGACCGGCGAGATCCGGGACGGCGAGCTCGTGCGCGGCATTCTGCGGGAACGCTCGGTCGACTCCGTCTTCCATCTGGCCGCTCAGGCGATAGTGCGCGACGCGAACGCCTCCCCCCTCCCCACCTTCGAGACGAACATCGAGGGCACCTGGGTTCTGCTCGAGGCGTGCCGCGATGCCGAGGTCGAACGCGTCGTCGTCGCGTCCTCCGACAAGGCATACGGATCCCACGAGCACCTGCCCTACACGGAGGACTCGGCGCTGCAGCCCGTCTTTCCCTACGACGTCTCCAAGGCCGCGACCGACCTGATCGCACGGAGCTATTGGCACACCTACCGTTTGCCAGTGGCCGTGACCCGCTTCGCCAACCTCTACGGGGGCGGCGACCGTAACTTCTCGCGCCTGATTCCGGAGACCGTCACCGCCGTGCTCGACGGCCGCTCGCCCGTGATCCGCTCCGACGGCTCGACCGAGCGCGACTTGCTCTACGTGGAGGATGCCGCGGCGGCCTACCTCGCGGTCGCCGGGGCGCTGGCGTCCGGTGGGATCGCCGGCGAGGCCTTCAACGCCGGCTGGGGACGCCCCAACGCGGTCCGCGAGGTGGTCGAGCTGATCTGCGAGCTCGGCCCGGGCGAGGCGGAGCCGGAGTACCGGGGGGCCGGAAACCCGAGCGGTGAGATCGACCGGCAGTACCTCGACTCCGCGAAGATCCGCGAGCGAATCGGCTGGGAACCCAGGGTGGAGCTCCGCGAGGGGCTCAGGCGGACCCTGGAGTGGTATTCCGCCCATCCTGAGGTGCGACCCGCCTCACCGAACTGAGCGCGAGCATCAGCGTCTCCCTCTCCTCCACCCCGGCCTTCATCTCAGGCCCTCGGTGCGACGTCAGGGGCCTCGCCGCGTCTCTTCACGGTCCGCTTGTGGCGCCGGTGCAGGTACCACTCGGCGGAGCTGCTCAGGGGACGGAATGGGAGAAATGTCCGGGCGACGCTTCCCGCGAGCTCGATGTGCCCAAGCTTGTCGAGCAGCTCGCCGGCCTCTTGCTCCTCCCGCTCGGTGAGGTTCCTGGACGGCCTTCCCTTCGACTTCCGGGCGAGCTCGACCAGGCGGTTGCGCTCCTCCGGCTCGAGGCGCCGCCAGTGGCCCCACGAGGTCCAGGCGACCTCCGCAACGGCGATCAGCCAGAGCCGCTCGGCGATCCAGCGGCTGCGACGCGCCACGCGTCTGCTCAGTCCACCGATCAGTCCCATCCCGCCGTCACTACCCCCAGGTCGCGATCACAAGCGGCGGACGGGTCTCGAACCCGCGACCTCGAGCTTGGGAAGCTCACGCTCTACCAACTGAGCTACCGCCGCAGTCTGCGAGCATTCTAGGTCTCGGATGAAGGCAGGACGGAAAGCGCGCATCGTCGCGGCCTGCGGCGGGACCACCTGATGAGCGCCAAGTCCCTCGCCGTGGTCGCAGTGGTCGTAGCAGTGATCGGCCTGCTCGCCTATGGCCTGATCAACAAGAACGGCGATGCGCTCGCGGTCGGCGAGCACGCGCCGGACCACCAGCTGACCAGGCTCCAGGGCACCGGGACGGGTCACATCGCGGATTACCGCGGCCACTGGGTGCTCGTCAACTTCTGGGCGTCGTGGTGCGAGCCGTGCCGAACCGAGGCGCCCGCCCTGGAGAACTTCTGGAACGCCAATCGCGGCAGTGGCGCGGTGGTGCTCGGCATCGATCTCGACGATGCGACCGGCGATGCGCGGTCCTTCGCGCGCGAATTCCACCTCACCTACCCCCTGCTCCGGCAGGGCGACGGCGACTCGCTCAAGCAGTCCTACGGGATGACCGGGCTGCCCGAGAACTTCGTGGTCGATCCCCACGGCTCCATCCGGCTGATCCAGCGCGGCCCGATCGACGCGGCCTTCCTGCGCGAGCGGGTCCAGCCCCTGCTGGAGCGATGAGGGCGATCGCCCTCGCCTGCCTGCTGCTGGCGCTGCTCGTTCCGGCGAGCGGCACCGCGGCCGCCGCGACGCAGGCCTCCCTGCCTGACGTCGAGGACGAGGTGATGTGCATCGTCTGCGGCACGCTGCTCGCCGAGTCGGAGTCGCCCCAGGCTGACCGCGAGCGCGCCCTGATCCGGAAGCTGATCGCCCAGGGCGAGAGCAAGGACCAGATCAAGGACGCGCTCGTCGCCGAGTACGGGCCGCGCGTCCTCGCGACCCCGAGCGCGCACGGTTTCGATTTGCTCGCCTGGATCGTCCCGGGACTCGGGATCCTGATCGCGGCCGTCGCGCTCGCTTTCGGTGCCCTGCGACTACGGAGCCGCAGGGGAGAGCGCGAGCCTCCGCCCGACCTCGACCCAGCGGACGCTGCGCGCCTCAGCGAGGACATGTCTACGTACGATCGCCCCTGATGGAGCGGCCTATCGGCCGCTGCGCACGCTTGGGCGCCTACTCAGCCGATCGAAGATGGTCAATAGAGCTACATCTGTTCGGGGGCCGAGATTCCGAGCAGCCCGAGCGTCCTGGCGATCGTCCGCTGGGTGAGCAGGCAGAGGCCGAGCCGTGCCTCCTCCACCCCGTCCCCCTCGGCCCCGACCACCTGGCAGTCGCGGTAGAAGGCGTGGAAGTCCCGCGCCACCTCCATCGCGTACGCGCAGAGCCTGTGCGGCGCGCGACGCGAGCCGGCCTCGGCGACCTCGTCGGGTAGCTCGCAGAGCCGCTTGATCAGCGCCCGCTCGGAGGGCTCCGCCGGCAGCGCTGCGAAGTCGGAGGCGGCTCTCCCCTCGGCCCCCTCGCCCGCCTTGCGCAGGATGCTCGAGATGCGCGCGTGGGCGTACTGGACGTAGTAGACCGGGTTCTCGTTCGAGGTCTTGCGGGCCAGCTCGAGATCGAGGTCCACCGTGGTGTCGTGGCTGCGCTGCAGCATGAAGAACCGCGCCGCGTCGGCGCCGATGTCGTCGATCAGCTCGTCGAGCGTGACGAAATCGCCGCTGCGCTTCGACATCTGCGAGCGCTCGCCGCCCTCGACGACGTGGACGAGCTGCATGATCGCCACCTCGAGGGCATCCGGGTCATAGCCCAGCACGGCGAGCGCGGCCCGGAGTCGCTCCACATAGCCGTGGTGGTCGGCGCCGACGACGTCGATCAGACGGTCGGAGCCTCTGTCCAGCTTGTCCCGGTGGTAGGCCATGTCCGAGAGCAGGTATGTCGGCTCGCCATCCGAGCGGATCAGGACGCGGTCCTTGTCGTCGCCGAAGCTCGTCGTCCGCAGCCAGGTCGCCCCCTCGCTCTCGTACACGTGGCCGCCCTCGCGAGCCTGCTCGAGGGCGCGCTTCACGGCGCCCGACTCGTGCAGGGCGCGCTCCGATGACCAGGTGTCGAAGACGACGTCGTAGCGGCGCAGCGTCTCCTCCGCGGCGGCCAACACCATCGCGATCCCGCGACGCCCGAGGTCGTCGAGGTCATCGGGGCTGATTCCCTCCTGCTCGAGGCTCTCGGCGATCTCGATGACGTACTCGCCCTCGTAGCCGTCCTCCGGGACGGCATCCCCCTTCATCCGGGCGGCGATCGAGGCGGCGAAGCGGTCGATCTGACCTCCGCGGTCGTTGACGTAGTACTCGCGCGTCATCGGATGCCCGCTGAACTCGAGGATCCGTGCGATCGAGTCGCCCAGGGCCGCGCCCCTGCCCCCGGCGGCGGTGATCGGGCCGGTCGGGTTGGCCGAGACGAACTCGATGTTGATTCGCTCAGCTGTCGCCTCGGATGAAGCCGGGCGGCCGAGGTCGTCCCCGGACGCCGCGAGCTCGCCCGCCGCGCGCCGGTACCAGTCCTCCGAGAGGAAGAGGTTGAGGAATCCCGGTCCCGCGACCTCGACCTTCTCGATCGTGCCCTCCAGGCTCCGGTCCAGCTCCTCGGCCAGCTTCTCGGCGGTCCCACGCGGCTGCTCGCCCAGGGTCGGCGCCAGCAGCATCGCCGCGTTGGTCGAGTAGTCGCCGAATTCGGGCTTCGGCGGGCGCTCCAGGGTGGGCTGCGATCCGGGCGCCTCGGCGCCGTCGCGCAGCGACGAGGCGGCTGCCTCGACGGCGGAGCGGAGCGCTGCGACGGGATCGGCCATGGAATCGATCCTACGGATCGACCCGAGCTACAGGTGGTACGGCTCGCGGGCCACGATCTTCGTGGCGCGGAAGAGCTGCTCGAGCAGGACGACGCGCGCGAGCTGATGGGCCATCGTCTGCGGCCCGAGCGAGATCCGCTCGTCGACCAGGGCCATCGTCCGGGCGGAGAGTCCCTCCGGCCCGCCGACCAGGAAGCAGATGTCCTGAGCGTCGATGCGACGCTCGGAGAGCCAGCTCGCCCAGGCCTTGGAGCTGAGCGCGCGCCCGCCGCGATCGAGGGCGATCACGTGCGAGCGGGTCGGGATTCGGCCCTCGATGTTGACCTCGTCGCGTACCTCGATCACATCGACCGGCTGATGGCGCTGGAGCATCTTGCGGTAGTGGGCGTCCGCCTCCGCGAAGGGCGCCTTGACCTTCCCCACCACCACGATCGTGACCTTCAAGGGCGCTCGCCCTGCTGCCAGGCGACGGCTGCGCCGATGCGGTCGACCGCCGGCGGGTGTGTGCCGAACAGGAAGGTGAAGATCCCGGGCGGATCGGGGTCGGAGAGGTTGCGGTCCGCGAGCTGCTGCTGCAGCTCGATCATGCCCCTGGGGTCGTTCGTGAGCTGGAGCGAGAACGTGTCGGCGCGCGCCTCGACAGCACGCGAGAGCTGATTGCCGGCAATGCCAACCACGAAAGAGGTCGCCACGATCGCGAGGGCAAAGGCGGGCAGGAAGGCGGGCGTGCCCGGCTGGACGCCGCGCGGGCGGGCGATTCCACCCGCCATCAGGGAGATGAAGACGAGGGACAGCGGAGTGACGATCGCGACGAAGAGCAGCCCGCGCTGGATGTCGTTGCCGTGCACGTGCCCGAGCTCGTGTGCAACGACCGCACGTCGCTCGCCCTGGTTGAGGTCGTGGATCAGCGTGTCGTACAGGACGACCTGCTTGGAGGAACCAAGTCCGTTCACGTACGCATTGATGGCCGTCGTGCGCTTGCTCGCATCCACCTCGTAGACGTGCCCGACGTCCACCCCGGCCTTCTTGGCCAGCTCGAGTACGTCGCTCCGCGCCTGCCCCGGCGGAAGCTCGTCGAACTTGTTGAACAGCGGCGCGATCACGACCGGCGCCAGCCAGGTGATGATCGCCGCGCCGGCGAGCACCGCGGCGCTTCCCGGGATCCACCAGCGCGAGCCGAAGCGGCGCATCAGCCAGAGCCCAAAGGTTCCGACGAGGCCCGCGAGCACGGCGCCGATCGCGGTCCCCTTGCCCCAATCGCTCAGGAAGCCGCCGATGGACTGCGTGGAGAGGCCGACGTCGACCGACCGCTCGTGGGCCCAGATGCCGAGGGGCAGCGTGACCGCGGCCACCGTCACCGAGAGCCCTGCTGCGGCAGCGGCGCCGCCGAGCACCGGGCGCCCGCCGAGCCGCTCCAACACCCTCCGGCTGACCGCCGGCCGCCCGGTGGCCAGCAGAACCAGAACCACGCCCTCGGCGAGCAGGCTGCCCACCAGGATCAGCCGCTGCCCCGAGGCGAAATCGCGGGCCTTGGTGAGCTCAGCCTGGGAGAAATAGGCGTTCTCGTCCACGTTCACGGGCTGCTCTATGTCGTGGGGACGGAGCAGCCAGGCGGCGGCCTCGGCGACGACCACCGCGGCGACGGCGGTGACGCCCAGGCGCACCCATATGGACGACGATCGGCCGGACACCGCCCTACGATAAACCGCCCCCTTGGGGGGTCCTTAAGAGCGGAACCCCATGAAAGTCGCGATCCTCACCGACATCCACAGCAACCTGCCGGCGCTCGAGGCTGTTCTCTCGGCGATCGACGAGGCCGGGATCGAGCGCCGCTGGTGCCTGGGCGACGTGGTCGGGTACGGCGCCCAGCCCGACGAGTGCACGAAGCTCGTCTCCGAGCGCTGCGAGCTCAGCCTGGTCGGGAACCACGATCTCGCCGTCACGGGGGAGATCAGCACCGAGGTCTTCTCGGCGTCAGCCGCGGCGGCCGTCGAGTGGACCCGCGCCAACTCGGATGACTCCACGATCGACTTTCTGAAGGCCCAGAAGCCGGAGAACACCGAGCACGAGGTCGGCCTCTACCACGCCTCCCCGCGCGACCCGGTCTGGGAGTACGTGCTCGCGGTCGACCAGGCCCGAGAGTGCATCGCCGAGCAGGCCTCGAGGGTGAGCTTCATCGGCCATTCGCACGTCGCCCTCTGGTTCTCCGACACCGACGGCCCTCCCGGCGCCGACGGAGGCGGACAGGCCGAGGACGGCCGGGTGATGGATCTCTCGGAGCACCGCTGGCTGCTCAATCCCGGCAGCGTGGGCCAGCCTCGCGACGGCGATCCGCGCGCGGCGTGGCTGGAGCTGGACACGGACGAGTGGAAGGCCGGCTATCACCGCGTGGGCTACGACATCGACGCGGCGGCGGAGGCGATCCGGGAGGCTGGCCTCCCCGAGTTGCTCGCCGACCGCCTCTATGTGGGCCAATGATGGCGCCGAAACGGATGAGAACTGGCCTTTCAGACGCCCCGGCTAGTATCGCCGCGATGCCGAATTCGCTCCGGCCGATAGTGCTTGCCCTCTTCCTGGCGGCTGCCGCCGCGGGGATTCTGGGCTGCGGCGGATCGAGCAGCCCGGACCCGTCGCTGACCCCGCAGGAGGCTGCCGTCCTGAGCTCGAAGATCGACGAGATCGCTGCCAACGTCCAGGTTGGCAGCTGCCTCGTCGCCTCTGACAAGACCGACGATCTGATCGCCGACATCCAGGAGCTGCCGTCCTCAGTGAACTCCGACGTCAAGACCGCCCTGAACAACGGGGCCAACCAGCTCAAGGTGCTGCTCGCCGATCCGAATCAGTGCCAGGGCCACACCACCACTGCCGAGACGACCACCAGCACGCCCTCCACGACGCAGGAGACCACGACCGCCAAGACTCAACCCACGACGACCACGACTCGCACCCAGACGCAGCCGACCACGACGGTGAACACCTCGACGCAGGGCACCACGATCGGCAATCCCTCTGGCGGGATCGGACCGGGACAATGAGCCCGCGCAGCCCCAAGGGTGAGCTGATCTCTGACCGCTACCGGATCGAGGACCGCCTGGGATCAGGAGGAATGTCGACTGTCTTCCGCGCGACCGACACGATCCTCGAGCGCACCGTCGCGGTGAAGATCCTCGCCGAGCACCTCTCCGACGACGACCGCTTCGTCGCCCGGTTCCGCCGCGAGGCGCTGGCGGTCGCGAAGCTCGTCCACCCCAACATCGTGCAGGTCTACGACACCGGCAACGACGGCGGCCAGTACTACATCGTCATGGAGTACGTCCGGGGCCGCTCGGGCGCCCAGCTGCTGCAGGCCGAGGGCAAACTGGATCCGGAGACGTCGGTCGAGATCGGCGTGCAGGCATGCGCCGGCCTCGACTACGCCCACCGCCACGGGATCATCCACCGCGACGTCAAGCCCGGGAACCTGATGATCATCGGGGGCCCGGCCGGCGGCGGCGACATGACGGTGAAGCTGGCCGACTTCGGCATTGCGCGGGCGACCGAGCAGAGCCGGATCACACAGGTCGGCTCGGTCGTCGGCACAGCCGCCTACCTCGCCCCGGAGCAGGCCCGCGGCGAGGAGGCGAATCCGTCCTCGGACGTCTACTCGCTCGGTGTCGTGCTCTACCAGTTCCTGACCGGGCGGCTGCCCTACGAGGGCGCCTCGCTCGCCGAGCTGGCGGTTCGCCAGCAGTCCGAGCAGCCGCTTCACCCCAGCTCCTACAGCGAGGGGGTGCCCGAGGCCGTCGGCGATGCCGTGCTGGTCGCGCTCGAGTCGGACCCCTCGCGGCGCTTTGCCGCTGCGGGCGAGCTCGCCGACGCGCTGCGCCGCGGGCTGACCGGCGAATCGCCGGTCCGCACCGCGCAGACCCGGGTGCTCGGCGAGCCGACCTCGGCCACGCGCCACATGCCGCGCACCCGCACCCAGCGGCAGCGCCGGCCGGTGCAGCCGAGGGGGCGCCAGACCCCGGCCCAGCAGCCGCGTCGCCGACGCGCTCCGCGGATTGCCCGGAACCTCCTCGCCCTGATCGCGATCCTGCTGCTGGCCGCCGTGGTGGCCGCGATCGTGGTGCTGGCCTCGGGCAACAGCGGCGGAAAGATCAACCTTGATCAGGTCGTCAAGCAGAACGTGAACGACCAGATCGACGCCCTCAAGCAGGTCGTCGACGACAACACGAAGTAGCTATACGGCGGCAGCCCACGGCGATGCGCCGGCCAGGACAGTGTCGGAGAATGCCCCGAAGCGTCCCTCTCCGATCGCCGCCCTCGCGCCCGAGACGAGGGACCTCATATAGGTGAGGTTGTGGAGGGTGAGCAGGCGGGTACCGGTCAGGTCCTTGTTGCGGGCGAGGTAGTGCAGATAGGCGCGGGTGTGGCGGGTGCAGGCCTCGCAGCCGCATCCGTCAACGACCGGCGAGTCATCGTTCGCGAAGGTCGCCTTGGTCAGGTCGAGCCGGAAGCGGCCCTCGGGATTCGGCGCAAGGGCGGTTCCGTGGCGGGCGAGCCTGGTCGGGATCGCGCAATCGAACAGATCGACACCGAGTGCGATGCCGGCGAGCAGGTCGTCGATCTCGCCGATCCCGAGCAGGTGTCGTGGAGCCTCGTCCGGCAGCAGGGGCAGGGTGAAGCCGAGCACGCCGTACATCTCCTCCTTGTCGCGGCCCAGGGTGCCGCCGATGGCGATCCCGTCGATCGCCGCCGCCGCCGTCCACTCAGCGGACTGCCGGCGCAGGTCCTCGTGAACCCCGCCCTGGACGATCCCGAACACGGCCTGGTCCGCTGGCCCCTCCCGGCCGTGCCACTCGAGGCAGCGATCGAGCCATCGATGAGTTCGCTCCGTGGAGCGCGCCGTGTAGTCGCGGTCGGCGTGCGCGGGAGTGCACTCATCGAAGGTGAGCGCGATGTCCGACCCCAGGGCCGCCTGGATTCCCATCGACTCCTCGGGACCGAGGAAGCGATCCGACCCATCGAGCAGCGATTGGAACGCCACGCCCTCTTCCGTGATCTTGACCTTGGCACCGCCCTGGGTGTTGCCCCGGCGGCCCTTGATCTCGTCGGCGACACCGCCGTGGGCGAGGGAGAAGACCTGGAAACCACCGGAGTCCGTGATGATCGGGCGCTCCCAGCCCATGAACCGGTGCAGACCGCCGCGGGCGGCGATCAGCTCCTCGCCCGGGGACAGATGAAGGTGGAAGGTGTTGCCCAGCACCATCTCGTAGCCCAGGTCGGCGACCTCGGCCGAGGAGAGCCCGCGAACGCTTCCCTTGGTCGCCAGCGGGACGAAGGCCGGGGTGCGAACCGGGCCGTGGGCGAGTTGGATCAGGCCTGCACGCGCTTCGCCATCGCGCGCCTCGATCTCGAAGCTGAGCCTGGCCGGATCCTGTCTCACCGGCCCAGCCTAGGTTCTAGGAGGACCCGGACACGCGGAGGCTCTTGCCCGTCATCGCCTCGGGCTGGGGGATGTCGAGCAGATCGAGCGCGGTCGGCGCGACGTCGGCAAGGACCCCGCCCTCGCGCAGCTCGATTCCGGGGATCGTGACGATCGCCGGCACCGGGTTCGTCGAGTGGGCGGTGTTGGGTGACCCGTCCGGCTCCAGCATGTGCTCGCAATTCCCATGGTCGGCGGTGACGATCGCGGCGCCGCCCTTCTCGTGGACGGCCGAGATGACCTCGCCCAGCCGGCGATCGGCCTCCTCGCAGGCCGCGATGGCGGCGGGGATCACACCGGTGTGGCCGACCATGTCGGGGTTGGCGAAGTTGATGATCCCGAAGCGGTAGCCGTCGGCACTCCAGGCGTCGGTGAAGAGGCGCGCGGCCGCGGCGGCGCTCATCTCCGGCTTGTGGTCGTAGGTCGGCACGTCGCGCGGCGACTCGGCGAGCAGCTGCTCCTCGCCCTGCAGCTCCCCCTCCTTCCCCCCGTCGAAGAAGTAGGTCACGTGCGCGTACTTCTCGGTCTCGGCGACGTGCAGCTGGCGCTCGCCTCGCTCGGAGATCACCTGCGCGAGCGTGGTCGCCGGCTCCTTTGGCGGAAAGGCAACCGGATAGGGCCAGCCATGGTGGTACTCGGTCATCGTCGTCACCTCGAACGGATCGGCGCCGCTGCGGTCGAACTCGCCGAAGTCCGGCTCACCGAGTGCTCTGGTCATCTGGCGGGCGCGGTCGGGGCGGAAGTTGATGAAGATGAACGGCTCGTCGGCCTCGGCGCCTTCGTAGTCGCCGATCACCACCGGCTCGATGAACTCGTCGGTGACGTCCTCCTCGTATGCGGCCTTGATCGCGGCGACTGCCGAGTCGGCGCGAGGGGCCTTGGCGTGCACGACCGCGTCGTAGGCCTTCTTCGTCCGGTCCCAGCGCCGGTCGCGGTCCATTCCCCAGTAGCGGCCACCCACCGTCCCGATCCGGCCCGTATGCCGCAGCCAGCGCTCGAGCTCCTCGACGTAACCGGCGCCGTTGTGCGGCAGGGTGTCCCGCCCGTCGGTGAGCGCGTGGATCACCAGGTCCGAGACTCCCTCCTCCCCCGCCAACTCGATGATCGCCTCGATGTGCTCCCAGCCGGAGTGGACCCCACCGTCTGAGATCAGCCCGATCGCATGCAGGCGCCCGCGCCGGGACTCGCGCGCCGAGCCGCAGGCGGCGCGCAGGGCCTCGTTCTCGAAGAAGCTGCCGTCGGCGATCGCGTCGTCAATGCGCGCCAGGTCCTGCTTGACCACCGCACCTGCGCCCAGGTTGAGGTGCCCCACCTCCGAGTTGCCCATCTGCCCATCGGGCAGGCCGACGTCCCGTCCGGAGGCGGAGAGAGTCGTGTGGGGATAGGAGGCCCAGAGCTCGTCGAAGTTCGGCGTCTTCGCCTGCGACACGGCGTTGCCGGGGCCGTCCGGTGCCAGGCCGAAGCCGTCAAGAATCACGAGCGCCAGGGAGGGCACCGGCGGGGCCGCCGGCCCGCGCGGGAGCGACATTCAGGGGGTCGCTTCCACGATCGCCGCGAAGTCCTCGGGGTCGAGGCTCGCCCCGCCCACCAGGGCGCCATCCACGTCGGGCAGAGCGAGCAGCTCGGCCGCGTTGCCGGGCTTCACCGACCCGCCGTAGAGAATCCGGATCGCGGCCGCCCCATCCCCGGACCGGTTCTCGATCAGGCCGCGGATCAGGGCGCAGGCTTCCTGCGCCTGCTCGGGAGTCGCGGTGCGACCCGTGCCGATCGCCCAGATCGGCTCGTAGGCGATCACGAGGTCGCCGAGTTGGTCGTCGGGCACCTCGGAGAGGTCCGCCTCGATCTGCCGGGTGAGAATCCCCTCCGTCTCATCGGCGTCGCGCTGCGATTCGTTCTCGCCCACACAGAGGATCGGCTGGAGTCCCGCGCGCAACGCGGCCGGGACCTTGCCGGCCAGGGCCTCGTCGGACTCGCCGAAGTACTGGCGGCGCTCGGAGTGCCCGAGGATGACGCCGTCAACGCCGATCTCCACCAGCATCGGCGCGGAGATCTCACCCGTGAACGCTCCCTCGGTCTGATCGTGCATGTTCTGCGCAGCGACGCGCGCGGAACTCTGGGCGCAGAGATCGACGGCGGCCCTCAGCGAGAGAAACGGCGGGCAGATGACGACCTCGGCCTCCGATTCCGGGACCCGGGCCAGGAAAACATCCAGGAAGCCCTCGGTCTCCTCGACCGTCTTGTGCATCTTCCAGTTGGCGGCCAGGACGGGAGTGCGGTCAGGCATCCTGCAGGGCCTCCACTCCGGGCAACTCGCGACCCTCGACCAGCTCCAGCGAGGCGCCCCCGCCCGTCGAGATCCAGTCCACGGAGTCCGCCAGGCCGAATTTGTGCAGCGCCGCGACGGAGTCGCCACCGCCGACGACGGTGTGGCCGGGTGCCGTCGCCACGGCCTGGGCGATCGCTCGCGTGCCGGCATCGAAGGGCGGCACCTCGAATGCCCCCATCGGCCCGTTCCAGAAGACCGTGCCGGCGCCGGCGATCCGCTTGGAGAAGCTGGCGGTGGTGTTGCTGCCGACGTCGAGCCCCATCCAGCCCTCCGGGACGTCCACCCCGTTCAGCTCACGCGTCTCGGTGCCGGCGTCGAGCTTCTTGCCCAGAACGAGGTCCTCGGGCAGCTCGAGGATGCTGTCGCTCCTATCAGCGGCCTGGAGCACCCGCTTGGCCGCCTGCACTCCCTCCTCCTCGACCAGTGAGTTACCCGTGTCGCGGCCCTCCGCCTTGAAGAAGCTGAAGCACATGGCCCCGCCGATCAGGATCCCCTCGGCGAAGCCGAGAAAGCGGTCGATGACGCCGAGCTTGTCCGTCACCTTGGCACCCCCGAGGACGACGACCAGGGGGCGCTTCGGGTCGTCACGGACCGCCGTCAGCTGCGCGACCTCCTGCTCCAGCAGGAGACCTGCGTAGCCGGGCAGCCGATGCGCCACCCCCTCCGTCGTGGCGTGCGCCCGGTGAGCGGTGCCGAAAGCGTCGTTGACGTACAGCTCGGCCAGCTCGGCCAGAGCCTCGACAAGCTCCGGGTCGTTCCTGGTCTCGCCCTCCTCGAACCGGCTGTTCTCCAGCAGCAGGATCTCCCCCGTCTCGAGGTCGTCGGCAATCCCGTTGACCTCGCTTCCGACAACCGCCGGAGCCAGCTTGACCTCGGTGCCGAGGAGCTCGCCGAGCCGCTTGGCCACTGGCGCCATCGTGAGGCTCGGGTCCCGGCCCTCGGGGCGGCCCAGGTGCGAGACGAGGACGATCCGTGCTCCGCGCTCCCGGAGCAGCTCGATGGTGGAAAGCGAGGCCCGAATCCGCGTGTCATCCGCGACCTCGCCGCTCTCCAGCGGCACGTTCAGGTCCGCACGCAGCAGGACGCGCTTGCCCTCGACGTCAGCGTCCCTGACGCTCGCCTTGGTCAACGAGCGGGAGGCCGCTGCGTCAGGCACCGACCGTCGCCGGCTGCAACACCTTCCCGGCGAGCTCGACGCACCGGTTCGAGTAGCCCCACTCGTTGTCGTACCAGAAGAAGGTCTTCACGAACTTCCCATCGATGACGAGGGTCTGCTCCGAGTCGAAGATCGACGAGGCGGGATCTCCGACGATGTCGGACGAGACGATCGGGTCCTCCGTGTACTCGAGGATCCCGCTCAGGGGGCCTTCGGCTGCTTCCTTCATCGCCGCGTTGATCTGCTCTGCGCTGGTCTCCTTCGATACGTCGCAGGTGAGGTCGACCACCGAACCGGTGGGCACCGGCGCGCGCACGGCCATGCCGCTGAGCTTCCCCTGGAGGTCCGGCAGCACCAGGCCGATCGCCTTGGCGGCGCCTGTGCTGGCCGGAATCAGGTTGATCGCGGCCGCCCGGGCGCGCCGCTTGTCCTTGTGCGGCATGTCCTGGAGGCGCTGGTCGGCGGTGTAGGCGTGGATGGTGGTCATCAGCCCGCGCTCGATCCCGACGGTGTCGTTCAGCACCTTCGCCACCGGCGCCAGGCAATTGGTCGTGCAGGAGGCGTTGGAGATGATGTTGTGCTTATCGGGGTCGTACTCGTCGAAGTTCACGCCGAGGACGACGGTGATGTCAGGATCGGTCGCCGGCGCGGAGATGATCACCTTCTTCGCGCCCGCCTCGAGGTGCTTCTCGGCGTCCTCGCGCTTGGTGAACAGGCCGGTCGACTCGATCACGACCTCGACGCCGAGGTCCCGCCACGGCAGGGCGGCGGGATCCTTCTCGTTGAGGATCCGCAGTTCCTTGCCGTCGACCCGGATGCCGTCGCCGGTCGCCTCGACCTCGCCGGGGAAGCGGCCGAGGATCGAGTCGTACTTGAGCAGGTGGGCGATCAGATCGTTGTCGATCAGGTCGTTGACCGCGACGAACTCGAGATCGGACCCCGCCTCGTAGGCCGCTCGGAAGAGGTTCCGCCCGATCCGCCCGAAGCCGTTGATGCCCACTTTGACTGCCATGTGAAGTCCTCCTAGACGGGGTTTGCCCTACTCAAATTACCTAGCGCTCGTGCGACACGCACACCTCGACCAGGTACCCGTCGGGGTCGGTCAGGCGGCAGGAATAGGTGCCTCGACCGAAGGCGGCCGCGCTGCCGGGCTCCGCCACCGGATCTCCCCCATTTGCGGAGCCGGATTCGAACGAGGCCTTGACCGCGGGGATGCTCTTCGCGGGGAAGGAGATCAGCCCATATCCGGGCCGTTGGGTGTCCGAAAGCTCGATGAAGAACTCCGCCTTGATCAACCCCCAGCTCACGGAGTTCGCGGGCGCCTCCTGCCGGCGCCATCCCAGCGGGGCCAGGATCGAGTCGTAGAACGCACCGCTGCGTTCAAGGTCGGAGACTTTTGCGGCTGCGTAATTGAGCATCTGCGTGCGGTCGGACGAGACGGTCCCTGCCGATTCAGATTACAGGGGAGACGGCGGTCTGCGTCAACGCCTCGGCTCCCAGCGGAAGTAGCGGACCGCCACCACCAGGCCGAACAGGCCCCAGGCGGCGACCACGGCCAGATGCCCCCACTCGAAGCCGGCACCGGTCGTGTGTGGGTCCCAGGTCGTGAACATCGCCTGGAAGAACGGACGGATCGGGAACAGGTCGGCGAAGTTGAGGACACCGTTGGGCAACTCGTTCTGCGGGATGAAGACTCCCGACAGGAAGTAGAGGGGCAGGACGGTCGCGTTGGTGACGGCCGGGGCGGCCTCCGCCGTGGGAATGGCGGCCGCGAGAGCGAATCCCAGGCACGAGAAGGAGAACGCCCCGACCGCGAGCGTTACCAGCATCGCGGGCAGGGTGTTCGTCGGGATCGTGACGCCATAGATCAGCGCGCCGATCGCGCTGACCAGGACGACCATGATCACCGAGATCACGAGGGAGTTGCCGACACGCCCGGCGACGAATGCGGCAGGCGGGAGCGGAGTGCCGCGCACGCGCTTGAGCTGCCCGGCCTCCCGCTCGGTCGGCAGGTTGGTGGCCAGCTTGACCGTGGTGGCGGAGATCACCGCCAGCGTGAGGATCGCCGGCACGTAGTAGGTGGCGCCCGTGACGTCGACCCCGGAGATTTGGGTGTCCTTGAAGATCGTGGCGAGAAGGAAGAGGAACAGCAGCGGCAACAGCGCGGTGAAGAAGACGGCCGCCGGATTGCGCCAGAAGACCTTCTGGTCGAATCGGAATTGGTGGAGGACGATCGCCGCGCCGCTCATTCCGCCGCCTCCGCGCCGTCGGACCCCTCGGTCAGCTCCAGGTAGACGTCCTCGAGGCTCGGCGAGCCGACCACGAGGCCCGGCAGCCCGACGCCGCGCTCCGCCGCCCAGTTGGTGAGCTCGCGCAGGATGGGAACGGGGTCGTCTGCGGCCAGCGAGACGGCACCCGCATCAATCCGCGCGCTCGTCCGCACCGCAAATGGCAGATCGGGAGCCCGGACCCCGGCCGGCAGCCGAAAGCTGATCTCGGTGCGCCGCTCGCGGTCACCGCCGATGTCGTCGGGCGAGCCGCTGGCGACGATCCTCCCCGCCGAGATGATGGCGACGCGATCCGCCAGCGTCTGCGCCTCCTCCATGTAGTGCGTCGTCAGGAAGACGGTCTTGCCGAGGTTCCGAAGACCGCCGATCACGTCCCACGCCTGGCGGCGTGCTGACGGGTCGAAGCCCGTCGTTGGTTCGTCGAGGAAGAGCAATTCGGGGTCCCCGATCAGGGCCAGGGCGACGTCGAGCCGCCGCTGCTGGCCGCCCGAGAGCTTCGAGGTCCGCACGTCCGCCTTCTCCGAGAGTCCGACCAACTCGACCGTCTCGTCGATGTCCCTCGGACGCGAGTAGTAGCCGGCGTACTGCTCGATCGCCTCCCGCGGGGTGAGCTCGGGGACGAGCCTGGATTCCTGGAGGACGAAGCCGACCCGGTTGCGCCAGCCGCGGTCCGCGTCCCGCGGGTCCACACCCAGCACCCTCACCTCGCCGCCGGTCCGGGTCCGGTAGCCCTCCAGGATCTCGACGGTGGTGGTCTTGCCGGCGCCGTTAGGCCCCAGGAAGGCGAAGATCTCGCCGGCGGCCACCTCCAGGTCGATGCCCCGCACGGCCTCGAAGCCGTCGTAGGACTTGCGCAGCCCCTGGACGCTGATCACGGAAGTGGACACGGCGAGGATCTTAGGGTCGGCTTCGCCCTCTGCTCCTCAGCGCAGCGGACTGGTGGGCGCCAGCTCCACGTCTCGGTGCACGAGCTGCAGCTTGACGTCGTCCCGCTTGCCGAGCTCCCGCGCGATCCGGTCGGCGACCGTGACTGAGCGGTGCCGGCCGCCGGTACAGCCGACGGCGATCGTCAGGTGCTGCTTGCCCTCAGCGACGTAGGCGGGCAGGAGGAATTCGAGCAGCGGCATCAGCCTGCCGTAGAACTCGCCGGCCTGCGTGCCGGACTCGACGTATTCCCTCACCGGCTCGTCGAGCCCGGTGAGCGGCCGCAGCTCGTCGACGTAGTGCGGGTTCGGCAGGAAGCGGACGTCGAGGGTCAGGTCGGCGTCGGAGGGCGGGCCGTTCTTGAAGCCGAAGGTGAGGATCGTGAGCGCGAGCTGGTTCTCCTGGGCGTCGCGGCCGATCAACTCGGTGGCGATGCGGCGGCGCAGCGCCCCGCCCGTCAGTGAGGTCGTGTCGATGACTACATCGGCGCGTTCGCGCAGTGGAGCGAGCAGCTCGCGCTCCTCGCGGATTCCGTCGACGATGCGGCCGCTCCGGGCCAGCGGGTGGCGGCGGCGCGTCTCCTTGTAGCGGTGCAGGAGGGCCTCCTCGTCGGCCTCCAGGAAGACCACCTTGAGGTCGAGGCCGCCGCCGACGAGCTCGTCGAGGACCGCCCGCAGATCCTCGAAATAGTCGCCGCCCCGGACATCGGTCACGACCGCCGCCTTCTCCACCCCACTGCCCTCGTGCCGGAAGAGCTCGCCGAGCCCTCCGATCATCCGCGGCGGCAGGTTGTCGACGCAGAAGTAGCCGCCGTCCTCGAAGGCGGCGATCGCCTCGGACTTGCCGGCGCCCGAATAACCGGTGATCACGACCAGCTCCACCCGGTGATCGCTGGGCCGGGCAGCATCTCCATTGGTCGAGGCACTCTTTGCCATCAGCCCGCTCTGTGCAGTTGCCTGTGGATCTCGCGAGCGAGCTTACCGGGCACCCCGGGCACCGCTTCGAGCTCCTCTCGGCTGGCTGTGAGGAGGCGATCCGGCGAGCCGAAATGACGAAGAAGGGCCCTCTTCCGCGCCGGGCCTACGCCTCGCACGCCGTCGAGCACCGAGGCCGTCATCGCCTTGTCGCGACGGCCTCGGTGGTGGGTGATCGCGAACCTGTGGGCCTCGTCGCGGACTCGTTGCAGGATGCGAAGGGCGTCTGAGCTCTTCTCCAGGAGGATCGGGGCCGACCGGCCCGGCACGAAGACCTCCTCGATTCGCTTCGCCAGGCTGACCACCGCCACACCGCGCTCGGTGAACGGCTCGAGCGCCTTCAGCCCAGCCGAGAGCTGACCCTTGCCGCCGTCGATCACGATCAGGTCCGGGAGCGCGGCGAAGCTCGCGTCACGGTCGGAGTCGTGCGGCGAGATGTCGACCTGCTGCATGTAGCGCCCGAGTCGCCGGCCCAGCACCTCGGACATCGAGGCAAAGTCGTCAGGCCCCTGGCCGTTGGTTCCCTCCTCCCCGCGGATGTTGAACTTGCGGTAGTCGGACTTCTTCGGGGCGCCGCCCTCGAAGACGACCATGGAGGCGACGGTGTGGGTCTCGCCGAGGTTCGAGATGTCGAACCCCTCGATCCGGACAGGAACGCGCTCGAGGCCCAGCACCTCCTGGAGGGAGGAGAGCGTCTCGACGCGCTGCTGGCGGCGATGCTCTCGCCGCAGCTTGTCCTGGGCGAGTGCGAGCTTCGCGTTCTTCTCGGCCAGCTCCCGCAGCCGGCGCAGGTCGCCGCGCGAGGCCACGCGGACCTCCACCTGCGCGTCGCGCTGGCTCGACAGCGCCTCTGCGAGCACGTCCGTGCGGTCCCGGAGCTCGGGGCCGACGATCACCCGGCCGGGGACGGCGGGTGCCGCGCCGTAGTACTGGAGCATGAAGGTCTCGGCGACCTCGGCCGGATCGCGATCGGCCTCGACCGCCTCGTCCTCGCCCGCCAGATAGAAGCCCTGCCGCTCGGCGAGCACCCCGTCGCGAACCTGGAAGACCTGCGCGTTCGCGTCGTTGCCCTCAACCGCGACGGCGATCAGATCAGCGCTGCCCAGCGAGCCTCCGGCGACCTGCTGGCGCTCCATCATCGAGCGGACAGCGTTCAGCCGGTCCCGGAAGAGCACCGCACGCTCGAAATCCTGGGCCTCGGATGCCTCCTCCATCTTCGCCTCGAGGTCGCCGGCGATCTCCTTGTAGCGGCCGGAGAGGAAGCCGACGATGCGGTCGATGTTGCCCCGGTACTCCTCCTTGTCGATGTAGCCCACGCAGGGT
The DNA here is from genome assembly GCA_963831605.1 of uncultured Solirubrobacterales bacterium. GTDB lineage: Bacteria > Actinomycetota > Thermoleophilia > Solirubrobacterales > 70-9 > DASUPK01. The sequence goes on along the minus strand of CAWHQR010000008.1, from coordinate 358,669 downwards.
GCCTGGCAGCGCTTTATGTAGTAGTCGAGGCACGGGACCCCCGAGCGCCGCCCGGGCTCCGGCCCCTCGCAGGTGCGGTACTGGAAGAGCTTGCCCAGGAGGTCGAGCGTCTCGCGAACGCGCTTGGCACTGGAGAACGGGCCGAAGTAGGCGCGATTGGTCCGGTGCCGCTCCCGCGTGAAGTAGACGCGCGGGAACTCCTCATCGAGGCTGACGCCGACGTACGGATACGACTTGTCGTCCCTCAGGCGGATGTTGAAGCGGGGCCGGTAGCGCTTGATGAAGCTCTGCTCGGCGAGCAGCGCCTCGGGCTCGTTCTCGGTGACCAGGAACTCGATCGAGTCCGTGCGGTCGATCAGCTCGGCCGTTCCGCCCATCCCCGACCCACGGCCGCCGCCCTTGCCCGCGAAATGCGAGGCCACGCGCTTCCGGATCGAGTTCGCCTTGCCGACGTAGAGCGCGTCTCCGGCCCGGTTGCGGAACACGTAGACGCCCGGAGCATCCGGGAGCTCCTTCCGCTGGTCGGCCAACTTCTGGCTGCTCTTGGGCACAAGTAGAAGGGTAGGCTCCGCGTCCCCCCGCCTTAGGAGGCCTTGATGGCAGAGACCGCAGAGACCGGAGTTCCTCTTCTCACCGACGACCCGCCGGAGCTCGAGACGCTCGAGCTCGACGTGGATGGCCGGGTCGGCACCTTGACGCTGAACCGCCCCGATGCGCTCAACGCGATGAGCCCGGAGCTGATCGGAGAGCTCACAACCGCCGCGGCGTGGCTCGCGGATCGCGCGCCGATTCGCGCTCTGATCCTGACCGGCGCCGGCCGAGCGTTCTGCTCGGGCGGGGACGTCAACTGGTTCAAGCGGGGCGTGACCGAGGAGTCCGTCGACCTTCCTTCCGAGGTGCGGCGCGGGGCCGAGTTGCTCCACAACGCCATCGTCGACATCCGCCGGATTCCCTATCCCGTGATCGCGGCGATCAATGGCCCGGCCGCCGGAGCGGGCATGTCCCTGGCGCTCTCCGCCGATATCCGGATCGCCTCGGAGGACGCGTTCCTGGCGATCGCCTACGGGCGGATCGGCGCGGCCCCCGACGGCGGCATGACCTATTTCCTGCCGCGCGTCGTCGGCCCCGCGAAGGCGCTGGAGCTGGCCCTCAACGATCCGAACCTCGACGCCGAAGCGGCGCTCGAGGCCGGCCTCGTCACCGAGGTGGTGCCCGCCGAGGAGCTGCTCGACCGAGCCAGGGAAAAGGCCGAGAAGCTCGCCGCGAAGGCCCCCTACTACGTCCGGATGACCAAGAGCCTGCTGCATGAGTCGATCGAGCACTCGATCAACGACCACCTGCAGCTGGAGCGGCACGGAATCGCCGACAGCATGGGCACGAACGACCTGCGACGGGGCGTCACCGCCTTCTTCGGCGGGGAGACCCCGGAGTTCGAGGGCGACTAGCAATCCGACGCCCTGCCGGGGCCGTAATAAGGTTCAACCCCCTGGTGACGAGAGAAAGGTGTTCCGGATGAAGAAGGCTTCAGCAATGCTGGCCGTTGCGGCGCTGGCTGTCCTCGGCCTCACGGCCTGTGGCAGCAGCAGCAGCGACAACTCCACGACGGCGGCAGCCTCGACGCCCGCCTCGACCACCCCCGCTACCGGCGGCGGTGCCGGAGGAGGCGCCTCGACGGTCGACATCTCGACACCGTCGGGTTCGACGCTGGCCTTCGATCAGAAGGACCGTCAGCGCCAAGGCCGGCAGCGTGACGGTCAACTTCGACAACAAGCAGCCGTTGCAGCACGACGTCGCGGTCGCGGACTCCTCGGGCAAGATACTGGGCCAGACCAACCTGGTCTCCTCGGGCACAGCCAACGCCACCGTCAACTTGACGGCCGGGACCTACACCTTCTACTGCACCGTGCCCGGCCACCGGGAAGCTGGCATGGAGGGCACGCTGACAGTCAAGTAGCGCGGGACCTGCCGCATGGCGCGCGGGTCCTGTCGCGGAATCTCACCGGGGATCGAGGCATCTCACCCCGGATGAGATTCCGCGCCACCCGCGCGAGATGCGTATCCCGCTGAGCTATTCAGGCAATGCGCGGCCGACCGAGTCGGCAACACAGGCGGGCTTGTCGTTGCCCTCGACTTCGACCTTGAAGCGGGTGACGATCTGGAACCAGCCGCCGCCGACCTCTTCGACCTCGACCACTTCGGCTGTCGCACGAATTCGTCGACCCTGAGGGGACCGGCGCCGGGAAGCGGACCTTGTTCCAGCCGTAGTTGACCCCGAGCTTGAACCCGGTGGATCGCATCAGCTCGATGCGCAGGCCGTCGATCAGGGAGAGGGTCAGGTTGCCGTGGGCGACCGTCGTGCCGAACGGGCTCTCGGTCTTGGCGCGTTCGACGTCGGTGTGGATCCACTGGTGGTCGCCGGTGAGATCGGCGAAGGTGTCGATGTCCTCCTGCGTGACCGTGCGCCACTCGCTGGGACCGATCTCCTGACCCTGGAGTGCCTTGAGCCCCTCGATTCCCTGGACCTCAACCGTCGACATTCCTGGCACCCTACCGTTCGGTAAGTGGCTGTGAACGCGGACCAGGGAGCCGGGGCCAACCTCCGTCGTGGGGCGATCGCCGTTGCCGGACTGGCGCTCGCTCTCGGCCTCGCCGCCTGCGGCGGTGGTGGTGCCGGCAACGGCCCGGGCTCCAAAGCAGCTCAGCCTGATCATCGGAAACTCCCTGCCGCTGAGCGGCACCTCGACGGCCCTGGGCGAGTCGGGACGGAAGGCCTCCGATCTCGCGGTCGACCAGATCAGGCAGGCGATCAAGACCACGGGGGCCGATCACACGATTCGCACCGTCTCCGAGGACCAGGGACCCGATCCGGATAGCGCAACGGCGTCGGCGACGAAGCTGGTCAACGACGAGCGGGCCAGCTGCCTGACCGGGCCGTGGTCCGCCGACGCGGTCGCCCAGACGGCGAACGACGTCGTCATCCCGGCCAAGGTCCTCGAGATCTCACCGGTGCCCGCGAGCGTGGACGTCGCCGACCTGAACGATCACGACCTCGTCAACAGCACCGCCCTGCCGGAGTCGGTCGAGGGCTCGGCTCTCTCCGACGCGATCGACCACGACCTGGGCGGCGCCCAGGGCCACAGCGTCAACGTCGCCGCCGCCAGCGACAGCTATGGAGACTCGCTGAGCCAGGACTTCATCAAGGATTGGCAGCACGGGAACGGCACGCTCGGCGGCCAGACGAGGCTGACCCCGCCATTCACGGGCCAGGCGGAGCAGATCACCGCCGGCGACCCGGACGCGATCCTGCTGATCGACGGCCTCGACGGCTTCTCCCAGCTCGCGCCGGCGCTGTCGTCGAGCCCCGGCTGGAACCCCGGCATCGCCTGGGGCAGCGATCAGCTCGTCTCCCCCGGTCTTCCGGCCCGGGTCGGCCCCGATTCGATCGACGGGATGCGGGCCCTGGCTCCCGGAGCGCCCGGGGAGGCGGAGGCTTCGACTGCGTTCGCGGAGGCCTTCAGGTCGGCGGGTCCGCGCGACGTCATGGCCGCGCCCTACGCCGCGCAGGAGTTCGACGCAACGGTGCTCTGCTATCTCGCGGCGGTCGCGGCCGGCTCGACCGACGGCCAGAAGATGGCGGATCACCTGATCGACATCACCGCTCCCGGCGGCGACCAGTTCACCTGGCAGCAGCTCCCCGACGCGATCAAGGCGCTCGAGGACGGCAAGGACATCGACTACACCGGCGCCTCCGGCCCGATCGACATGGACGTCCACGGCGACCCGACGGCCGGAGTCTTCGACATCTACCGGTATTCCGGGAACGGCCTCGAGGTGGCCGGCGAGATCCCGGCGGAGAAACCGAACCCGGTTACTCCCTGACTACCTGACGAGTCGCACCTCCAGCGGTGGCGCCAGCAGCACGCCCGCCCCTCCGGCGAGCGCCAGGATCCGCGCGACGTACGCACGAGTCTCGGAATACGGCGGCACGCAGCGACAGGCGGCCACCGCGCCCGAGCCGGCGTTGTAGGCGGCGAGCGCGAGCGGCACCGAGCGGAATTGCCGCAGCAGGTCCGACATCAGGTGGGCCTGGGCATCGATCGAGGCGACCGGGTCGAACGGGTCACGCAGCCCGATAGGAGCGCCCAGTCGAGGGCATGAACTGGGCGATCCCGAGGGCGCCCGCCGGCGACACCGCATTCGGGTTGAACCCCGATTCGGCCATCAGCTGCGCCGCCAGCAGCCCGGGCGAGACATTCCAGCGGGCGGCCGAGCGCAGCAGCGGGGCCCGGAAGCGATCGGGCACGAAGCTCGGCAGCCCGGAGCTGCGGGCCAGCCCGTCCTGCTCGCCGGGGAAACCGGACGCGGTCAGCGCATTGCCGGCCTCGGAACACGGCGCCGGGCCGGCGACGAATCCGAAATGCCAGGGCTCCCACGGATAGCGGCGCAGGAAGCCGAACCTCGGGGCGTGCGCGAGCAGCCAGCCGTAGGCCGCCGAGGGCCCGAGGTCGAGTTCGGTCGCGCAGCGGTGCAGGGAGTGCCCCGGTGGGGCGACCCAGCGCGGATCCGGATGCTGCGCGAACAGCCGGGCCTGCTCCGCGTCGGAGCGGAAGCCCGAGACCACCAGCAGGTCGAGGCCCGCGTGGCGGGCGGCCCGAGCCATCCGGTCGTAGGCCGCGGCCACATCGGGACGCATCCCCTCCCCGTCCCGATAGGTGAGCGGGCCCGAATACCCGCCGCCCTCGGCCTGGGACGGCATGCCGGTCCACGACGAAACGGGTGCCGACGCCTCGGCTACCGCGGAGGCGACCACGCGAATGGGCCGGCGGTCGCCGAGCCGCTCGCCGCCGGGCAGCCGCTCGGGATCGATCGCGGCGACCACCGTCGCGCGGGCCTGGAGCGGCGGATCGGCCGCAGCGTCCGGGAAGGCGAGCCGAAGCCGGGACGGGTCGACCCTGTTGCTCCTGGCCGCGGCGACCGCCGCCAGCCGGGCCCGCTCCAGGAACTCGGGCTTCGAGAGATGGCTCGGATTCGGGGCACCACCGGGAAGCCGCGCGGGCGCCAGCAGTCTCGGGGTGTCATCGCGCATGCTGCGCGCGGCCGAGAGGGCCGCGAGGTCGGCCGCGCGTTGCACCCGCCCTCGGCCCGTCGCGGCGCCGCCGATCGCGGCCAACGCCAGTGCCGCCAGCACGAGGAGCAACCCGGCGCCCAGCAGCGCCGGCAGCGCCTGTCCGCGGCTCGCGCGCAACGACCCGTCCCGCCGGCCGAGCCCGAGCAGCCGCCTCGCGATGCCCGCCGCCATCTCGGACACCCAGCCGCCCGGACGCGCTCCGGCAAGCGCGCGCCGCGCGGCGAGCTGCCCGGGGGGCCGCGTCGCGATGCGGCACGGCAGTCTCCTCCGCCCGAGCTCCTCGACGGCCAGCGCCGCCAAAGAGCGCTCGGCCGGCAGTGAGACGAGCAGGCAGCCGCCCGTCGCCGCGAACCCCTCCGTGTCGAGCGCCGGGACCCAGAGCTTTCCGGGCAGGTGAACGACCGCGAGCTCGGCCCCGGAATCGGCGACGGAGGCGACCAACTCGCCGACCCCCTCCTCGCTCCTCCGCCGTCAGCTGGCAGAGATGTCCCCGCGCGGAGGCGCTTCGGCCCGAGGAGCGCAGCGCCGCCTCCAGCTCGCGGGCGCCGGAGGAGGCGAGCAGCGTCGGTCCGCGCCGCCGCGCGCCCACTTCAGCCAGCAGGGTTCCCGCTCCGGTCAGCACCGCCGCCTCGACGGCGACGGCCGCCGCCAGGCTTCGGCTCGCGCCCCGGTCGGCACCTCCCACGAGGATCACGGCGGTCATCCGCCTCCGCGGGGCGGCCGCGACCATGCCTCCGAGGTGACCGCGAGTGCGCTCGCGACGGCGCCGAGCGGCGCCGGCGGCCGGAGCTCGACGGTGACCCTGCCGCCGCCTGCGCTCACGTGCGAGCGCCCCCGCGCCCAGCCGGGCAGCGCCTCCACCGCCGCCCGCTTGGCGTCCTCGCCGGCGGTACCGGCGAGTGCGCCGGCCTCCGCCGCCCCGTCCGCGATCGTCAGCGAATAACCGACGAGCAGCAACTGCAGGGCGAGCGCCGCCGCGAGCGCCAGAGCCGGCAACGCCGCCAGCAGCTCGATCGAGGCCTGTCCCGCACGCCGGCTAGGACGCACCGTCCGTCCCAAGTGTCGACGCCGCCGACACCGGCGGGAGTGAGACGCCCGGCACGATCGCCGGGATGCGCACCCTCACCGTGACTCCATCGGCCGAGCGAATCGCGGCGCCCTCGCGGAGCGCCCCCGGCAGTGCGCGCCGGGCGGCAGCCTCCGCATCCGACCCGACCTCGCGGGCGCGCGCCCCAGCCCGGGCGGCGTTGCCGGCCGACCAGAGCGCCCAGCCGGCCAAGACGATCTGCGCCGCGATCGCCAGGCAGGCCGCGAGAGCCGGCAGCACTGCGACCAGCTCCACCGACGCCTGTCCGCCTCGCCGAATCTCGGTTTTCGGCCTCACGAGCCGAACCTAGGCGGACTGTCGTCACGAGATCCGCGCCGAGCGCCGCGAATCGGTGAAGGATCGTCAGTAGGTCGTGGTCGAGCGCCAGATCAGGAAGATCGTGCCGATGCAGGCGGCCATCAACGCGATCCAGAGCAGGAGGCCGCCCGCCCACGAGCTGAAGTCGTCATAGGCGACGACGAGGAGCGCAATGGCGCCGACGGCGCCGAACAGACCTGCCTTGCGCCCGTCGGACAGGCTGGCAAGGGTGAGCTGCTGCTCGTTGTAGACGCGATAGAGCAGCCAGGCGATGGCCGCGAGGAAGATCATCGACAGCGCAGTCAGAACCGCGGCCGCCGCGTTGCCGCCACCGGGGAGGAAGTCGACGGCGGCCGCAAGCGCGAGGATGATCGCGATGTTCCTGATGGCCTGGGGCACGCCCCCGATTCTAGGTCAGGCGGTCCCGCGGATCCCGCCCTTGCAAATCACGTGCCGATGTGAAAGAACTGTCAATCGGTTTTCCAGCAATTTGCGTAAATCCGGACCCACCAGATTGAGAAACCCACATACCGCCGTTAGCGTTTCGTTTGATGGCTGAAGTGTCTACCCGACTCGAACCAAGGACGGACTCGGATCTGGCCAGCCTCCGCGCTGCGCTTCGCCCGGCGCGTTCACCTCGGCCAATACCGCAAGCAGACCGGAGAGCAGTTCGTCCAGCACCCGATCGCAGTCGCCAAGCTGCTCTCCGACGCCGGCTACGACGGACCCCTGATCGCCGCGGCCTATCTGCACGACGTGGTCGAGCATGCCGACGTGAGCCTGGATGAGATCCGCGAGCGCTTCGGCCCCAGTGTCGCCGCACTGATCGACTGCCTGAGCGAGGACCCCGACATCGAGAGCTACGGGGACCGCAAGCGGGTGCTGCGACGGGGAATCCTCGATTCCGGAGGGGATCCCATCGTCATCTACGCTGCGGATCGGGTCGCCAACATGCGCGACTGGCTCACGATTTCACCCGAGGATCGTCCCGCCTGTGGCGAACGGCTCGGCACCACCCTGGAGGAGCGGCTCGAGCTCTGGACCGAGGATGTCGAGGAACTCCACGACCTGAACCCAGAGACTCCCTTCCTGACCGAGATCCAGGCGGATCTGGCCGAGCTCAAGGCGCAAACGCCCGCGCGATAACGGCCTCTTCACATCCGGGTTTTCTCCGGATCCATCGCTCCGGCTGACGGACTATCCTGCCGCCTGCGAGTTGCGTGTTGCTCTCGCTGCCGACTTTTCAACCGACTCCCTGAACCCCGCTGACCACAGCCAATTCGCGATCGGCTTCGATCGCCGCGACCTGCCCAGGCTGCACGAGCTCTGGGACGGAATCGTCCTGTCCGAACGCTGGTCGGAGGGCGAGCTGACGGAGCGCTTCGAGTCCGCCTGGTCCGGGCTGCACGGCCTTGGATCGGCCGCCACGGGCGGCTGGACCGGCGCGGCCATGGCCGCCCTCGACTTTGCCGGCGTCCGGGGCGAGAAGGTCCTCTGTCCCTCGAACACCTTCATGGCGACACCGCTCTCGATCATCCACTCGGGCGGCGAGCCGGTCTTCGTCGACTGCAACCGCGAGGACCTCTGCATGTCCTTCGAGGACTTCGAGCGCAAGGCCGAGGAGCACCGTCCCAGAGCCGCGGTGGTCGTCCACATCGGCGGCCACATCTCTTTCGAGATCGAGCGAATCGCCGACTACTGCCGCGCCAACGACATCTTCCTGCTCGAGGACTGCGCCCACGCTCACGGCGCGACCTGGAACGGCCGCCGGGCCGGCTCCTGGGGCGACGCCGGGTCCTACTCCTTCTACGCCACCAAGACCATCTCCACCGGCGAGGGCGGCATGCTCGTCTCGAGCCGCGACGAGATCGTCGAACACGCCCGGGCGTTCCGCAACTACGGCAAGCCCGACCACAAGGTCGAGGGGCTCAACCTGAGGATGAGCGAGTTCACCGCCGCCATCGGGATCGTCCAGACCGAGCGGCTGGAGGAGATCGTGGCCCGCAAGAACGAGGTCGCGCGAGAGCTGCTCGATCCCCAGTACGGCTCGCGGCTCGAGCTTCCCGACGGCATGACCTCAGGCCTCTACAAGTACATCGTCTTCGAGCCGATCGAGCGCTCGACCGGCAAGGTCTACGACGACCCCTGCCACCGGATCATGGGGACCGGCGACAAGCTCCCCAACACCGACTGGGTCGCTCAGAACCACTGGTGCGTGCCCCTCTACTACGCCCCCGCCGTCGAGACGGAGTCCGGGGCATTGGAGGAGACAGCGTGAGCACAGTCCTGGTCACCGGCGGCAGCGGCTTCATCGGCTCGCACGTCGTGGACAAGCTGGCCGACGCCGGCTACGAGCCGCGTATCTATGACCTTCAGCCCTCGCCCCACCACGAGCCCGGCTCGGTGGACGCGGTCGTCGGCGATCTCTTCGATCACGAGGCCCTCGCCGCGGCGATGGAGGACTGCGAGGCGGTCGTTCACCTGGCCGCCTATGCGGACGTCGGCATCGTCGCGAAGGAGCCGGTCGAGGCAGAGGCCTGCAACTCGCGTGGGACCCTCGCCGTGCTGGAGGCCGCTCGGGCGACCGGCACCCGCGTCGTCTACGGCTCGACCATCTGGGTCTACGGCGCCTCCGGCGACGGCCTGATCGACGAGGACGCCCCGCTCGGGCTTCCCGACCATCTCTACACCGCGAGCAAGCTGGCCGGCGAGATGTACTGCACCTCATACGCGGAGCTCTACGACGTGCCCTGCACGATCCTGCGCTTCGGCATCCCCTATGGCCCGCGCGCCAGGCCGGCCGCGGTCATCCCGATCTTCGTCTCGAAGGCGCTCAAGGGCGACCCGCTCACGATCGCGGGCGATGGGCTGCAGACCCGGCGCTTCGTCTACGTCGAGGACCTGGCGGAGGGCATCGTCGCCGGGCTTCAAAAGGGCACCGAGAACCGCGTCTACAACCTCGCCGGCGACGAGACCGTGACGATCCGCGAGCTGGGGGGCATCGTCTCCGACCTGATCGAGGACACCGAGATCGTCCACACGCCGGGCCGCAACGGCGACTTCGGCGGAGCCGTGATCTCAAATGAGCGCGCCGCCGAGGAGCTCGGCTGGAGAGCCTCGACGCCGCTGCGAGAGGGCGTTCGCCGCTACCTCGCCTGGCTCGCGCCCGAGCGCGCCCCCGCGCCGGAGCCCGAGCTCGAGCCGGTGCTCGCCTCCGCTCCCGAGCCCGAGCCGGTGGCAGCCGCGCCGGTGAGGAGGGTGACCGCGCTCTCGGGCTGGCCCAGCACCCCCGCCTCCACCTGGCCGAGCGCCTGGATCGTGGCGCTCGCCTGCGTCGCCGGAACCCTGATCCCTGCAGCGCTCGCCGTCCGCACCGACGACTTCGGAAGCGGCCAGGTCGGCTACGTGGCGGTCACCTCCCTGATCGCCATCCTCGCCAGCATCAGCCTGCTCCCACTCGGCGCCGGGGGCACGCGCCCCGCCCGGGGTGGCGTGATCGCCGGTTGGCTGATCGCCGCCTGGGTGGCGCTGGAGACGCTCCCGTGGACCCGAAACATCTTCAACCTCGGCATGCCACACCGCGGCACCATCTTGCTCACCGCGATGGGTGTCGCGATCGCGCTGGTGGTCGCAACGGCCGCCACGCGTTGGCGCGATGACGAGGAAGCCGCGACAGATACCGTTTCCTAGCGGCCGCTCGCGGCCGCGACCATTCGGCGGAGCCGGACAGCGACTACGCCAAGACCGGCCGCAAACCAGCCGAGCGGATCCTCTCCACCACCATCGGCAGCGCGGCAACCGTCCCGCGCCAGCATCCGGGCTCGCTGTAGTGGTCAGCGTCATGGAGGAGCAGCACGTCGCCCGCGTCGAGGTCGCGCGTCGCCTCGGCTGCGATCTCGGCCCCGCTCCTCCCCGTGCGCCAGTCGTGACCCCAGCGTGACCAGAGCAGGGAGCGCAGGCCGCGTGCCTGCACCTCAACCATCCCGGGATAGCTGAAGATTCCGTAGGGCGGGCGGTAGAGCTCGGGTCGCAGCCCGACCGCGTCCTCGATCGCCACGATTCCGCGCTCGAGGTCCTCGACGAAGGTCCGCGGCGCGAGTCGGAGCATGTTGCGGTGCCGGTATCCGTGCACGGCGACGACGTGCCCCGCCGCGGAGACCTCGGCGGCCAGCCCCGGATCGCGGTCCACCTGCTCTCCGCAGAGGAAGAAGGTGGCGGGCGCATCAAGGGCGGCCAGCGCCTCGAGGACGGCCGGCGTCCCCTGGGGGTGCGGGCCGTCATCGAAGGTGAGCGCAACACCCACTGGATCGTCGATCCGGCGCGGCAGGCCGAGAACGCCGGCGACCGCCGGCACGATCGGGGCGAGCGCCGGCGTCCACCACGCGGCCGCCGCGGCGGCCGAGCCGATGAGTAGTCCCTTGCGGATGGCAGGATGGTGCCACTGATGAGGCGTTACCAGTGAGCGAGGATCTCACCCTCGGCTTCGGTTTGGCGCTCGCGGCGTCCTGCTGCTACGAGACGGGCTACGCGCTGCAGGCGATCGAGGCGCGCAAGGCGCCCGCCAAGAAGGCACTGAAACCGTCGCTGATCGGCTACCTGCTGACGCGCCCGCTCTGGGTCGGCGCGACGCTGCTCTCGCTGCTCGGCTGGCCGCTCCAGATCCTGGCGCTGGCGCACGCGCCGCTGACCCTGGTTCAGCCCGTCCTGGCCCTGGGGCTGCTTCTCCTTCTCGTCCTCGGTGTGCGGATCCTCGGCGAGCATGTCGGTCCACGGGAGATCGCGGCCGTCGTCCTGATCATCGCCTCGGTCGGGGTGTTCGCCTGGGCGGCTCCGCGGGAGATCAGCGAAGTCCAGCGGGGCGCGGGGCTGGTCGTCGCGCTCTCGATTCTGGCGGTCGTCACGTTGCTCCCCTACGCGATCGGGATCCTCGGCCGCCGCACCTATCCGATGCTGCTGCTGGTCGCGAGCGCGGGCGCCGCAGACGGCATGGCGGCGTTCGTCGCCAAGATCGTCGCTCAGGACGCATCGGAGGGTGCGCTTCTCGCGGTGGTCGCCTGGGCCGCACTGGTCGCGGCGGTGGTGATCGTGGGGGTGGTCAGCGAATCGACCGCGCTCCAGAAATTCGCCGCCACTCGCGTGGCGCCCACCGTGCTGGTCATGCAGATCGTCATTCCCGTAGTGCTGGCGCCGCTCGTCGGGGGCGAGAGCTGGAGCAACACTCCGCTCGGCGGCGCGGTGCTGGTGATGGCGCTGGTGACCGTGGCCCTAGGCGCCGGCCTGCTCGCGAGCTCCCCGGCGGTCGCGAAGCTCGCCGTCGGCGAGTCCGAGGACGGCTGAGGCCGCGGTCGGCAGGCCGGCGAAGGAGTCGTCCGGCTCGCCGCTCGCGGCGAGAGCCCGCAGTAGCGCGTCCGCAAGCTCCTCGCGCGATCCAGCCACCTCCGCCAGGCCGAAGCGCTTGAACGCCGCGTTGTTCACCCGCACGTGACCGCGGCCCCAGCCGTAGGAGACGACCCCGCAGCCCTCCATGATCGCCTCGAGGACCGTCAACCCCGCGGTGGAGTGGACGAGCACGTCGGCGGCCGCGAACCAATCGGGCATGCGATCGGTGAACCCCTCGACCCTGACCCGCGGCTCGGCGGAGAAGTCCTCTGCGAGCTTCGCCTGCAGTCCCTCGTTCCTTCCGCAGAGACAGACCACGGTCGAGCCGGGAAGCCCCAGTGCCTCCTCGGCGGATCCCTCCAGATCCCCCACCGCCCAGCCTCCGCCAGAGACGATCACCATTGGACCATCGGCCGGCAGTCCGAGCTCCCTGCGGGCATCCGCCTGGGTGCGTGGCTCGTAGAAGCGCTCATCGGTGAGACCCCGGACACAGCGCACGTCCGTTCCCGGAGCGATCTGCCTGACCTCTTCGGCCGACTCTGGATGTGTGATCAGGTGAAGGTCGACGCCGGGGTGAGCCCAGTAACGGAGCGCCGCCAGGTCGGTGATCGCCGAGACGACCGGCATGCCGATCCTCCCCTTGCTCCTCAGGGCACCGAGCACCTCGGTCGTCCCGGGATAGGTCGAGACGACCACGTCGGGGTTCCTTTCCAGAACCGCCCTGCGGATCGACCTCGCCCCCAGCCACTGGGTCAGGTGGCCGGCGAACCACCGAGTCGGTCGCACGTCGGTGATCAGCCGGTAGGAGAGATCGAACAACCGGCTCCCCCACTTGGAGTGAAAGCGCGAGCTGTCCATCACCAGCCGGCGCGTGAGCCAACCGACCACGGCGAGCGAATCGACGATCTCGATCTCGGTACCGGGCGCCTCTCGCTCGATCCCCTCCGCGAGCACCCGTGCGGGCAGGTCGTGGCCCTCCCCGATGGACGCGCTGAAGATCAGGACCTTCAACGTGGAGGGAGCTGCGCTCTTCTCCGGAGCGGCCCGAGATACCAGAACCCCGCGTACGCACACGACATGACGACGGAGCTGATCACGGCGGTGGTCGTCCCGAAGATGAAGTTGCTGATCAGGGCGATCGCTCCGGTCATTGCGATCGCAAGGAGCAGGAGGCCCACCAGGGCGAACGTGTTGGCGAGCGAAACGATGAATTCCTTCTGCTGCTGGCGGAACAGGATGCGATGGCCGGCGGTCGGCGCGACGAGCATCACCGTGGCGAGCGCCACGCAGATCAACACGCCGAAGTAGAGCTTCGTCTCGAAATCGCTGAGGTCGTTGAACCGCTGCGTGAACGGGACTGTCAGCAGAAACGCGAAGAGGACCTGAACGCCGGGCAGCGCGACGCGCAGCTCCTGCAGGAGGTCGGAGAGGTTGCGGTCCGCGCGCTCCTGCTCGGTCTCGACCCGTCCGGAAGTGGGATTGCGCTGCGGCTCACGGATGATCGGGTCGTCGGCCACGGAATCGCTACTTGCTTGCCATCACCACAATGCCGAAGACGATCGCAGCGACCACTGCAGCCCCAGCCAGCATGGCGAGCCCTCCAGCGCCGATTGCGAGCAGCGGGCGGTCGTTTCGAACCATGTCGGCCGATCTCGCAATCCCGAAGATCACGATCGAGAAGGCGGCGGTCACCCCCACCCCCGCGATCAACGACGCGGCGACGGTCTGCAGGAGCTCCTTCGTTTCCACAATGGTTCCGAACATTGCTTTCCCTACCCGCTCGCGGGCAGTGGCTCCTGGCGAAGCCGACGAGTGAACCACAGTCCGATCACGCCGATCCCGAGCAGCGAGACGATGATCGGACCCGCGGCGCCATTGCCGAACAGGCTGCTGAATCCGTAGGTTGCCGCCCCGACTGCCGCCGCCGCGGGGAAGGTCAAGAGCCAGGCGACCACGATGTTCCCTGCGACTCCCCACCGCACGGCCGAGACCCTCTTGCCGGCGCCGGAACCCATCACTCCGCCGCTGATCACCTGCGTCGTCGAAAGCGGGAAGCCGAAGTGCGAGGAGGCAAGAATGACCGCGGCGCCGGCGCCCTGGGCGGTGAACCCCTGGGCTGCGTCCATCTTGATGATGCGCGTTCCCATCGTCCTGATGATCCTCCAACCACCGATGTAAGTCCCGAGGGAGATCGCCGATGCCGCTGAGATCACGACCCAGAAGGGGACGCTTGAGGATTCGGAGATGGATCCGTTGGCGATCAGAGCCAGGGTAATCACGCCCATCGTCTTCTGAGCGTCATTCGTGCCGTGCGCCAGAGCGAGCATCCCGCCGGAGACGATCTGCCCCAGCCTGAAACCCCGATTCACGGGGCCGGGCCGCTCTCGGCCGACGACGCCGTAGACGATGTTGATGGCGATCACGCCTACGACGAACGCCACGACCGGAGCCAGCACGGCGGGGATCAGGACCTTGCCGATCAAACCATCGGTGAGAACCGCAGCGGACCCCGCCGCAGCGAAGGCAGAGCCCACCACTCCGCCGATCAGCGCATGAGACGAGCTCGAGGGCAGGCCCAGGTACCAGGTCACCAGGTTCCAGAAGATCGCCCCCACCAGTCCTGCGAAGACGACCGTCGGCGTGATCACATCTCCATTGACCACGTCCTTCGCGACGGTCGCTGCGACCGCCAGCGAGATGAATGCTCCGGCGAAATTGAAGATCGCCGCATACGCGACTGCGATTCGCGGCGGCATCGCATGGGTGGAGATCGACGTCGCAACGACATTGGCCGTGTCGTGGAAACCGTTGGTGAAGTCGAAGACAAGCGCGGTGCCAACGACGATCACCAGGACTATGTCGTTGCTGCTCACGCGTTCTTGATGACGATGCCCTCGACGATGGACGCCGAGGTCTCAGTCGCGTCGATCGCCCGCTCCAGCCTCAGGAATACATCGCGCCAGCGGATCACGACCATCGGGTCGATCCCGTTCGAGAACAGCGAGGCCACCGCGTCGCGATAGATCCGGTCGCCGTCGTTCTCCAAGCGATGAATCTCGATCCAGTAGTTGTCGAGATCCTTGAAGCCGCGCAGGTGCTGAAGGAGGCCGTAGAGCTGTTCGCAGCTTTTGACCAGGATCTCGGCGAGGGCAAGAGCCTGGTCCATCGGCGCCTCAATCTGGTACAGGCCCATGAAGTCGGCGGTCTCCTCGATCTCGTCGACGACGTCGTCCAACTGGGTCGCGAGAGTGTGAATGTCCTCACGGTCGATGGGCGTGACAAAGGTCGTGTTGAGGCGCTGGATGATGTCGTGCGTGATCCGGTCGCCCTCCTGCTCGGCCTTGAGGATGTCCCGCGAAAGACCCTCCTCGTCTGGCCACTTCTCCAGCATGTCTCGAAGCAGCTTCGCCGCCCGCAGCGTGTTCTGGCCCCCTTCGGCGAACAGATCGAAGAAGACGCGGTCCTTCGGGACTAGGGAGAACCGGGCCACGGGAGCGCCAACCTAGCAGGAGCCCCAGAGGGCGGAGCTCAGACTGAGACGGCCGCCGTGGCCGCCTCTTCCGCTCGGCGCACGTGACGTTCCATCAGCTCTCCCTGGACGCTCCGCGACGGTTCACCGTTCGTCGTCCGCCTCGACCAGACGCCGTCCTGTCCCAGCTCCCATGCGTTCGTGTTGTCGGCGAAGGCGCGATCCAGGGCATCCGTGAGCTGATCACGGTTCGCCTCATCGGTCACGGGAGTAACGAGCTCCACCCGGTTGTAGAGGTTCCGCGGCATCAGATCGGCTGAGCCGATCAGGATCTTCGTCTCGTCCGGCCGCTCGAACGAGTAGATCCGGGGGTGCTCCAGGAACCGGCCGACGATCGAGACGACCCGGATGTTCTCGGAGACGCCCTGCACCCCGGGCCTCAGCGCGCAGATTCCCCGGACGTTGAGACTGACCTCCACCCCCGCCTGTGAGGCGCGGTAGAGCGCGCGGATGCAGGGCGGATCGAGCAGCGAGTTCATCTTCATCCGGATCCGCGCCGGGTGCTCGGGCGAGTGCGCCTCGATCGTGCGCTCGATCTCCCCCACGATCCCCTCCTTCAGGTTGAACGGCGCGACCAGCACCTTGCGGTAGCCGCTCGGCCGGGCGTAGCCCGTCAGGTAGTTGAACATCTCCGCGATGTCGTCACCGATCTCCTGATTCGAGGTGAACAGGCCGAAGTCGGTGTAGATCCGGGCGGTCTTCGGGTTGTAGTTGCCCGTGCCGATGTGGACGTAGTTGCGAACGCCGTCGCCTTCGCGGCGGGCGACCAGGACGCATTTGACATGCGTCTTCAGGCCGGGGATGCCGTAGACCACGTGCACGCCGGCCTCCTCCAGGGCCCTCGCCCAGCGGATGTTGGCGCTCTCGTCGAAGCGCGCCTTCAGCTCCACCAGACAGACCGCCTGTTTGCCGCGCTCCGAGGCCTCGATCAGACCAGGGACCAGCGGCGAGTCGGCGCTCGTTCGGTAGACCGTCTGCTTGATGGCCAGCACGTTCGGGTCCTCGACGGCCTTCCGGACGAAGCGCTCGACCGAGCCCGTGAAGGAGTCGTAGGGGTGGTGCACGAGGATGTCGCTCTGACGCATCGCGGCGAAGACGTCGACCTCGCGGTGGGTCCGGCTCCCCTGTTGGAACTGTGGCGGAGTGACGCCCTTCCAGGACGGATAGCGGAGCTCGGGGAACCCCTGAACGGAGTAGACGTCGCTGAGATCGTCCAGCCCGATCAGGCCGGGGGTCTCGTACACCTGCCATGCGTCGATCTCCATGGCCTCGACGAGCTGGTCGAGGAGCCGCGGCTCCATGTCGGGAGAGATCTCGAGACGCACGACCTCCCCGAAACGGCGGCGGCGGACCTCCTCCTCAACGGCCAGCAGCAGGTCATCGGCCTCGTCGGAGATGTCGTAGTCGGTGTCCCTGGTCACCCGGAAGAGGGAGTGATGGACGATCTCCATGCCCGGGAAGAGGTCGTCGAGGTTCGCCGCGATCACCTCCTCGAGCGGCACGAAGGTCAGCCCACCGACTCCGATGGAGAGGAAGCGCCGGAGCAGCTCCTTCGGCACCTTGACCCGGGCGGCGACCTCCTCCCCCTTCTCCGGATTCCGGAGCAGGACTCCGAGGCTGAGCGACATGTTGGAGATGTAGGGGAAGGGCCGACCCCGCCCGATCACCAGCGGAGTGAGGGCCGGGAAGACCCGGCTCTGGAAGAGGTGCTCGACCTCCTCGCGCTCGCGGGCATTGGCGTCGTCGAGAGAGATGATGCGGATCCCACGCTCGGCCAGGGCCGGGCGGATCTCCTCGGTGAAGCAGCGGTAGAGGCGGACCCGCAACTCAATCGTGCGCTGGCGGATCAACTCGATCACGTCGGCCGCGGCCATCGAGTCGGCGCCGCGGGCGTCGATCTTCGCCTCGACCTGGTCGTGGAGCCCCGCGACGCGGACCATGAAGAACTCGTCGAGGTTGTCCTCGTAGATCGCCGAGAAGTTGACGCGCTCCAGCAGGGGTACTCGCTGATCCTCCGCGAGCTGAAGGACGCGGTCGTTGAAGTCGAGCCAGGAGAGCTCGCGGTTGAAGTAGAGCGAGGGGTCAGTCAGGTCCGTGTCGGAGGCGCTCGTCCTTACCGTCTCCGGAACGACCGCGGCGCCACCGCCGTCGGCCGGCGGTCCGCTCGACTCAGTAGTCCGTTGGGCGAGCTCGTCGGTCACACCCACAAGTTAGAGGGTCTTCTACGCAGCCCTGACCAGCTTGATGCGAGGCCGCTCCGGCTCGGTCACCCTGTCGTATCCGTCGGCGAGCTGCATCATCGCCGCCTCCCAGGTGCGAGTTCGCGCCGCCCTTCTAGGCGGGTCGTCGCGGCGGCGGGCTGGTGCGCCGCTGGATCTGCTCGTGACGATCCGCCTGCTGCTCCGCTTCGCGGCTGGCGCGCTCGCGATCGAGGCGGGCCTGCGCGGCCTGCGCCTCCGCCTGGGCCGCCGCGCGCGCCGCTGCCTCGGCCTGCCGACGGGCACGCTCGGCCGCCTTCGCGGTGCGGCGCGCCTCGCGTGAGCGCTCCAGGTAGCCGTCGACGGAGCGCTCGAGCCGCTTCCAGGTCCCGGTCTCCTCCTGCCGCCCCCAGAAGGCGGTGAAGCGATCGGTGAGCAGCTCGCGCCGGGCCTCGAGGTAGACGGCCAGGACGTCGAGCCCCCGGTAAGCGGTCCGATGCGGCGCCTGCGCGGCGAGCCGGGGATCGAGGTCCGGCGCCGTGCTGGCCTTCTCCCGGACCGCTCTGGCATCGCTCCGCTGCAGCTCCTTGAGATGCGCGCGGACGCGCGGGAGCATCACGTCGCAGTCGTGGATCTCGCCGAGGATGTCCTGGAGGTCCCGCGCGCGGCGGCGCGCGGTGTCGGCAGGACGTCCGAAGCAGAAGCCGGTCACCTCGAGCACGTAGCGCAGGCGCTTGGCGGCGATCCGCATGTCGTGTTGAGCCTTGGTCTTGCCGTCGAGAGCGCGTGGGGCGAGGTCCATCATCTCGCCGAGCCTCACCTGCACGATCCGCGCGGCGTTCTCGCCCAGCGACTTGGAGGGGTCGAGCTTCTTCACCGGCTGGGCCTTCACGCCGACGCTCCACTCGCCGCTGCGATCAGTTCGTCCATGTTGTCGCGGAGAGACTTGAGGCTCTCGTCCGAGACCAGCGGCGCCAGGCCGTCGTTCGCCTCCTGCTGCTCGGAGCGGAACTGCTCGATCAGGGAGGTCACGCCGCGGCGATCGGGAGCGGCGATCTGATCGTTGAAGCCGTGGAGCGCGGCGATCGCCACGTCGCGGTCTCGCCGTTCGCCGAGGGCGTCGGCGAGCCGCTTCACCTCTGCGAGCGCCTGGGCGTAGGACTTCGCCGGAAAGCAGGGCTCGAAGATCTCGAGCGCGGCACGCAGCCGCCGGGTCGCCACCCGCATGTCGTGGACCCGCTCGATGTCGCCGGTGTCGAGGACGCCCTGGGCCTGCTCGGCGAGCTCCGCACCTCGGACGGAGATGACCTTGGCGGCCGCCTCCGCGTACGGGGCATCTGCGCTCAGTTCCGGGATTGGCTTTGCTTTGGCCACTGAGTGGGCGAAGGCTACTGACGCTACGCGGCCAGCTGCTGGTGGTCTCCGTTCACGCTGCCGTTCAGCAGCGTGAGGATGATCCCCTCGCGCAGGCCGCCCTTGCCGATCTGCAGCGGCTGGCCGAGCATGTCGGAGAACTTCTCAAGCAGCAGGACGCCGGCGGGCAGCAGCTTGACGCGGCGCGAGTCGAGCTCGAATCGCTTTGCAACCTCGTAGATCTCGTCGCTGGAGAGCACGCGGACCGCCCGCTCGAGGGTCTCGTACTCGAGCACGGCTCCGACCAGGGTCCGGAGCGAGGTGGCGCTGCCGCCCACCGCCACAGCCTGGTCCGGCTGCTCCAGCTCGACCTCCTCGAAGAAATCCGCGATGTGGTCTCGCAGCCTGCGGATCTCGGAGGCGGACGGCGGATCCGACTCCAGGTGCTCCTCGGTGAGGGATCCGGATCCGATCTTGAACGACTTCACCTCGGTGACCCCGTCGGACATCGTCCCGTAGATCGCCTCGGACGAGCCGCCGCCGACATCAACCACGGCCACCTTGCCCTCGACCGGGTGGCTCAGGGACTTGGTGGCCCCGATGAACGCGAAGCGACCCTCCTCCTCCTCATCCAGGACATCCACTTCGACGCCGGCGATCTCCTCGATCTCCTCGACGACCTTGTCGCGGTTCTTGGCCTCGCGGATAGCCGCTGTCGCGACGGTCCTGACGGTCTCGGCCCCCATCTCCTCCGCGAGCCTGCGCTGTGTGGCGACGACATCGGCCACCTCGGCGATCTTCTCCGCGGTGATCTTCCCGTTCTTGGAAGCGTCCTTGCCGATCCGCGTGTAGGCGCGCTGCTCCATGACCTTCCGCAACTGTCCGTCGGACGGCTCCGCGACGAGGAGCCGCGTCGTGTTCGAGCCGATGTCGATCGCCCCGCAGAGCATCTCAACGCGGATTCTCTCAGGGGGATCGGATCTCGGGGCGTGACGATCCCGCAGCTTGCGGGGCTATCCGTCCAGCGGTGCGCCGATCAGCGCGAGGCGCCGATTGAGCGCCCCGAGCCCGAACTCGGCCAGCGCCCCGTCGTCGACACCCAGGGCATCGAAGGCGCCGTCGCTGGGCGGTGAGACCGTCTCGGCCACCGCCGGCAGCAGCCGCTTGATCTGTTCGCGGATCGCGTCCGCCGTCGCCGGATCGGCCGACACCGCCTCGCGCAGAAACCAGGTGCCATATGCGATGTGGCGCTGCTCGTCCGCGGCAATTCGGGAGTAGCCGTCGACGAAACCCGGGAGAAGCTCACGCTGACGGAGCAGATCGAGCAGGAAGTGTGAGGTCACGAGGCCCAGGGTTCCCTCGAGGATCATGTGGTAGATCGTCACGAAGTCCACCTTGGCCTCCCGGTCCCTGGGATCACTCAGGAGGCGATCGTGGGCCAGGACCAGCGCCTCGTCGAAGATCTTCTTGAAGGGCTCGCCCAGGAGGCGGCCTCCTCGATGTCGTCGACGATGTCGTCTAGCTGGGTGGCGAGCGCATATATCTCCGCGCTGTCGAGCCCCCGGGCGGATCGGCTTGAGGCGCCGGACGATGTCCTGGGTGATCCTGTCGCCCTCCTGCTCGGACTTCAGGATGTCTCGGGCCACGCCCGCTGTCCTCCGGCCACGTGTCGAACATGTGCTCCAGGAGCTGGGCAGCGCGCAGGATGTTGGTTCCGGCCTCGGCGAGCGCGTCGAAATAGACCGAATCCCTGCTTGTCGCCGAGCGACGCGGCACCGATCGCCAAGCTACCAGAGGCCCGCGGTGGCTAGCCGCTGACGGCTGCCGCCGCTGCCTCGGCGCGCCGCGTGTGACGCTCGATCATCTCCGACTGAAGGCTCCGCGGCGGATCGCCGTTGGTCGTCCGGCGCGACCAGACGCCATCACTGCCCAGCTCCCACGCGTTGGTGTTGTCGGCGAAGGCCAGATCGAGATCCTCGATGAGCTGGTCCCGGTTCGAGGGGTCCTCGACCGGCGTGACCAGCTCGACCCGGTTGTAGAGGTTGCGCGGCATCAGATCGGCGGAGCCGATCAGGATCTTCGTCTCGTCCGGCCGCTCGAACGAGTAGATCCGGGGGTGCTCCAGGAACCGGCCGACGATCGAGACGACCCGGATGTTCTCGGAGACGCCCTGCACCCCGGGCCTCAGCGCGCAGATTCCCCGGACGTTGAGACTGACCTCCACCCCCGCCTGTGAGGCGCGGTAGAGCGCGCGGATGCAGGGCGGATCGAGCAGCGAGTTCATCTTCATCCGGATCCGCGCCGGGTGCTCGGGCGAGTGCGCCTCGATCGTGCGCTCGATCTCCCCGACGATCCCCTCCTTCAGGTTGAACGGCGCGACCAGCACCTTGCGGTAGCCGCTCGGCCGGGCGTAGCCCGTCAGGTAGTTGAACATCTCCGCGATGTCGTCACCGATCTCCTGATTCGAGGTGAACAGGCCGAAATCGGTGTAGATCCGGGCGGTCTTCGGGTTGTAGTTGCCCGTGCCGATGTGGACGTAGTTGCGGACGCCGTCGCCCTCGCGGCGGGCGACCAGGACGCACTTGACATGCGTCTTCAGGCCGGGGATGCCGTAGACCACGTGCACGCCGGCCTCCTCCAGGGCCCTCGCCCAGCCGATGTTGGCGCTCTCGTCGAAGCGCGCCTTCAGCTCCACCAGACAGACCGCCTGTTTGCCGCGTTCCGAGGCCTCGATCAGGCCAGGGACCAGCGGCGAGTCGGCGCTCGTTCGGTAGACCGTCTGCTTGATGGCCAGCACGTTCGGGTCCTCGACGGCCTTTCGGACGAAGCGCTCGACCGAGCCCGTGAAGGAGTCGTAGGGGTGGTGCACGAGGATGTCGCTCTGACGCATCGCGGCGAAGACGTCGACCTCGCGGTGGGTCCGGCTCCCCTGTTGGAACTGCGGCGGAGTGACGCCCTTCCAGGACGGATAGCGGAGCTCGGGGAACCCCTGAACGGAGTAGACGTCGCTGAGATCGTCCAGCCCGATCAGGCCGGGGGTCTCGTACACCTGCCGTGCGTCGATCTCCATGGCCTCGACGAGCTGGTCGAGGAGCCGCGGCTCCATGTCGGGAGAGATCTCGAGACGCACGACCTCCCCGAAACGGCGGCGGCGGACCTCCTCCTCAACGGCCAGCAGCAGGTCATCGGCCTCGTCGGAGATGTCGTAGTCGGTGTCCCTGGTCACCCGGAAGAGGGAGTGATGGACAATCTCCATGCCCGGGAAGAGGTCGTCGAGGTTCGCCGCGATCACCTCCTCGAGCGGCACGAAGGTCAGCCCACCGACTCCGATGGAGAGGAAGCGCCGGAGCAGCTCCTTCGGCACCTTGACCCGGGCGGCGACCTCCTCCCCCTTCTCCGGATTCCGGAGCAGGACTCCGAGGCTGAGCGACATGTTGGAGATGTAGGGGAAGGGCCGGCCCCGCCCGATCACCAGCGGAGTGAGGGCCGGGAAGACCTGGCTCTGGAAGAGGTGCTCGACCTCCTCGCGCTCGCGGGCATTGGCGTCGTCGAGAGAGATGATGCGGATCCCACGCTCGGCCAGGGCCGGGCGGATCTCCTCGGTGAAGCAGCGGTAGAGGCGGACCCGCAACTCAATCGTGCGCTGGCGGATCAACTCGATCACGTCGGCCGCGGCCATCGAGTCGGCGCCGCGGGCGTCGATCTTCGCCTCGACCTGGTCGTGGAGCCCCGCGACGCGGACCATGAAGAACTCGTCGAGGTTGTCCTCGTAGATCGCCGAGAAGTTGACGCGCTCCAGCAGGGGTACTCGCTGATCCTCCGCGAGCTGCAGGACGCGGTCGTTGAAGTCGAGCCAGGAGAGCTCGCGGTTGAAGTAGAGCGAGGGGTCAGTCAGGTCCGTGTCGGAGGCGCTCGTCCTTACCGTCTCCGGAACGACCGCGGCGCCACCGCCGTCGGCCGCCGGTCCGCTCGACTCAGTAGTCCGTTGGGCGAGCTCGTCGGTCACACCCACAAGTTAGAGGGTCTTCTACGCAGCCCTGACCAGCTTGATGCGAGGCCGCTCCGGCTCGGTCACCCGGTCGTATCCGTCGGCGAGCTGCATCATCGCCGCCTCCCAGGTGCGAGTTCGCGCCGCCCTTCTAGGCGGGTCGTCGCGGCGGCGGGCTGGTGCGCCGCTGGATCTGCTCGTGGCGATCCGCCTGCTGCTCCGCTTCGCGGCTGGCGCGCTCGCGATCGAGGCGGGCCTGCGCGGCCTGCGCCTCCGCCTGGGCCGCCGCGCGCGCCGCTGCCTCGGCCTGCCGGCGGGCACGCTCGGCCGCCTTCGCGGTGCGGCGCGCCTCGCGTGAGCGCTCCAGGTAGCCGTCGACGGAGCGCTCGAGCCGCTTCCAGGTCCCGGTCTCCTCCTGCCGCCCCCAGAAGGCGGTGAAGCGATCGGTGAGCAGCTCGCGCCGGGCCTCGAGGTAGACGGCCAGGACGTCGAGCCCGCGGTAAGCGGTCCGATGCGGCGCCTGGGCCGCGAGCCGGGGATCGAGGTCCGGCGCCGTGCTGGCCTTCTCCCGGACCGCTCTGGCATCGCTCCGCTGCAGCTCCTTGAGATGCGCGCGGACGCGCGGGAGCATCACGTCGCAGTCGTGGATCTCGCCGAGGATGTCCTGGAGGTCCCGCGCGCGGCGGCGCGCGGTGTCGGCAGGACGTCCGAAGCAGAAGCCGGTCACCTCGAGCACGTAGCGCAGGCGCTTGGCGGCGATCCGCATGTCGTGTTGAGCCTTGGTCTTGCCGTCGAGAGCGCGTGGGGCGAGGTCCATCATCTCGTCGAGCCTCACCTGCACGATCCGCGCGGCGTTCTCGCCCAGCGACTTGGAGGGGTCGAGCTTCTTCACCGGCTGGGCCTTCACGCCGACGCTCCACTCGCCGCTGCGATCAGTTCGTCCATGTTGTCGCGGAGAGACTTGAGGCTCTCGTCCGAGACCAGCGGCGCCAGGCCGTCGTTCGCCTCCTGCTGCTCGGAGCGGAACTGCTCGATCAGGGAGGTCACGCCGCGGCGATCGGGAGCGGCGATCTGATCGTTGAAGCCGTGGAGCGCGACGATCGCCACGTCGCGGTCTCGCCGTTCGCCGAGGGCGTCGGCGAGCCGCTTCACCTCTGCGAGCGCCTGGGCGTAGGACTTCGCCGGAAAGCAGGGCTCGAAGATCTCGAGCGCGGCACGCAGCCGCCGGGTCGCCACCCGCATGTCGTGGACCCGCTCGATGTCGCCGGTGTCGAGGACGCCCTGGGCCTGCTCGGCGAGCTCCGCACCTCGGACGGAGATGACCTTGGCGGCCGCCTCCGCGTACGGGGCATCTGCGCTCAGTTCCGGGATTGGCTTTGCTTTGGCCACTGAGTGGGCGAAGGCTACTGACGCTACGCGGCCAGCTGCTGGTGGTCTCCGTTCACGCTGCCGTTCAGCAGCGTGAGGATGATCCCCTCGCGCAGGCCGCCCTTGCCGATCTGCAGCGGCTGGCCGAGCATGTCGGAGAACTTCTCAAGCAGCAGGACGCCGGCGGGCAGCAGCTTGACGCGGCGCGAGTCGAGCTCGAATCGCTTTGCAACCTCGTAGATCTCGTCGCTGGAGAGCACGCGGACGGCCCGCTCGAGGGTCTCGTACTCGAGCACGGCTCCGACCAGGGTCCGGAGCGAGGTGGCGCTGCCGCCCACCGCCACAGCCTGGTCCGGCTGCTCCAGCTCGACCTCCTCGAAGAAATCCGCGATGTGGTCTCGCAGCCTGCGGATCTCGGAGGCGGACGGCGGATCCGACTCGAGGTGCTCCTCGGTGAGGGATCCGGATCCGATCTTGAACGACTTCACCTCGGTGACCCCGTCGGACATCGTCCCGTAGATCGCCTCGGACGAGCCGCCGCCGACATCAACCACGGCCACCTTGCCCTCGACCGGGTGGCTCAGGGACTTGGTGGCCCCGATGAACGCGAAGCGACCCTCCTCCTCCTCATCCAGGACATCCACTTCGACGCCGGCGATCTCCTCGATCTCCTCGACGACCTTGTCGCGGTTCTTGGCCTCGCGGATAGCGGCGGTCGCGACGGTCCTGACGGTCTCGGCCCCCATCTCCTCGGCGAGCCTGCGCTGTGTGGCGACGACATCGGCCACCTCGGCGATCTTCTCCGCGGTGATCTTCCCGTTCTTGGAAGCGTCCTTGCCGATCCGCGTGTAGGCGCGCTGCTCCATGACCTTCCGCAACTGTCCCTCGGACGGCTCCGCGACGAGGAGCCGCGTCGTGTTCGAGCCGATGTCGATCGCCCCGCAGAGCATCTCAACGCGGATTCTCTCAGGGGGATCGGATCTCGGGGCGTGACGATCCCGCAGCTTGCGGGGCTATCCGTCCAGCGGTGCGCCGATCAGCGCGAGGCGCCGATTGAGCGCCCCGAGCCCGAACTCGGCCAGCGCCCCGTCGTCGACACCCAGGGCATCGAAGGCGCCGTCGCTGGGCGGTGAGACCGTCTCGGCCACCGCCGGCAGCAGCCGCTTGATCTGTTCGCGGATCGCGTCGGCCGTCGCCGGATCGGCCGACACCGCCTCGCGCAGAAACCAGGTGCCATATGCGATGTGGCGCTGCTCGTCCGCGGCAATCCGGGAGTAGCCGTCGACGAAACCCGGGAGAAGCTCACGCTGACGGAGCAGATCGAGCAGGAAGTGTGAGGTCACGAGGCCCAGGGTTCCCTCGAGGATCATGTGGTAGATCGTCACGAAGTCCACCTTGGCCTCCCGGTCCCTGGGATCACTCAGGAGGCGATCGTGGGCCTGGACCAGCGCCTCGTCGAAGATCTTCTTGAAGGGCTCGCCCAGGACTTTGCGCGACCGTTCCACATGCGTGGCGATCGTCCCCGGATCCGCGATCACCTCGTTCTGAAAGCGCGCGTAGAACTGCATGTGCCGGACCTCATCGACCAGCTGGGTGGAGAGGAAGCTCCCCTCCTCCTCGTCGTCCTGCGCCAGCACCAGGCCGCAGAACTGGGTCGAGATCCTCTCTTCGGCGACCATCAGAGAGCTGAGCGCGAAGTAGAGGAGTTGCCGCTCGGTCTCCTCGAGCCCGGCCCAGTCCGACAGGTCACCGCTCAGGTCGACGTCCCGGGCGGCCCAGTGGGCGTGCTCCCAGTCGAGGTAGAGCTGCTCGGGATCCTTCAACTCAGCAGCAGCCCGGCTCACAACAGTCCTCACCATCGCAACATGCCAACACGGTTAGCTGTGCCATCGCAACATGCCAACACGGCTAGCCCAGCCATCCTTTCACCTCCTCCAGCGCTTCGGGGTGAACGTAGTAGTAGGCCCAGAGACCGCGGCGCTCGGAGCCGACGATGCCGGCCTCCCGAAGCACCTTGAGATGGTGGGAGACGGTCGGCTGGGAAAGGTCGAAGAGGGGCACGAGCTCGCACACGCAGACCTTCCCGGCGTGCTTGCGGAGCACGTCGACGAGCTGGATCCGGATGGGGTCGCCGAGCGCCTTGGCGATCGCGCCCATGCGCTCCGCTTGTTCTCGCTCGACGTCGGGATAGACGACCGGCTCGCAGCAGGGCTCGCCAGCCGGGCGCTTGTGCTTCGGAGCGAGCTCCAGATCGACAGCCATCGATGTACGTATATCGATTGAATAGATGATTGTCAACGTAATACGATTTGAGGCATGCCCGACGACAAGCCCGAGGTCCTCTTCGTCTGTGTCCACAACGCCGGTCGCAGCCAGATGGCGGCCGGGCTGCTCCAGCGCAAGGGAGGTGGCCGGATCCGCGTCCTCTCGGCCGGGAGCGAGCCGGCCGACCAACTCAATCCCGCGGTAGTCGCGGCGATGGACGAGATCGGCATCGACATCTCAGCCGAGTACCCCAAGAAGCTCGAGGACGGGATGGTCCGGAAGTCGGACGTGGTGATCACGATGGGCTGCGGCGATGCCTGCCCGATCTATCCCGGAAAGCGCTACGAGGACTGGGACCTCGAGGATCCGGCGGGCAAGGACCTCGAGTCAGTCCGCGAGATCCGCGACGAGATCGCGGCGCATGTGACGCATCTGATTGGCTCTGAGACTGTGCATTCCGGGGACTAGACGTGGCCGAATCCAAGGTCGCGATCGGCATCAACGGTTTCGGCCGCATGGGACGGCTCGCCCTGCGCGCCGCCTGGGGGTGGTCCGATCTCGACTTCGTCCATGTCAACGAGCCTCACGGCGATGCGGCAACGGCAGCCCACCTCCTCAAGTTTGACTCGGTTCACGGCCGCTGGGGCCCGAACGTCAATAGCGGCGCTGACTCGATCGAAATTGATGGAGGCTCAATCAGCTATTCCCGGCATCAGCGCCCGGCGAAGGTGCCATGGGACGAACTGGGTATCGAGGTGGTTCTCGAGTGCTCCGGGCAGTTCCGCACTCTCGAGGGCCTTGCCGGCCATTTCGAGCGGAGCGTCCGCAAGGTGATCGTCGCTGCGCCTGTAAAGGAGGAAGGAGCACTGAACCTCGTGCTCGGGGTGAACGACCAGCTGTACGACTCCGCGAGAGCACGACGTCGTCACGGCCGCTTCCTGCACCACCAACTGCCTTGCGCCGGTCGTCAAGGTGATCCACGAAGGGATCGGTATTCACCACGGCTCGATCACGACTCTGCACGACATGACCAACACCCAGGTGGTTGTGGACGCGCCCGCACAATGACCTGCGCCGCGCCCGGGCCGCCAGCCTGTCCCTGATTCCCACCACGACCGGCTCAGCGACGGCCATCGGCCTGATCTTTCCGGAGCTCGAAGGGCAGGCTGAACGGCCTGGCGGTCAGCGTGCCGATGCTGAACTCCTCGATCACCGATTGCGTGTTCGAAGTCGATCGGCCAACCGACGTCGAGGAGGTCAACGGCCTGCTTCCGCAAGGCGGCCGATGGGCCTGCTCGCCGGGATCCTGGGCTACGAGGAACGGCCCCTTGTCTCGGTCGACTATCGAGATGACCCACGCTCCGGCATCGTCGACGCGCCCTCCACCATGGTTGATCAACGGGACTCAGGTGAAGGTGCTTGCGTGGTACGACAACGAGTGGGGGTACGCAAATCGCCTGGCCGAGCTGGCGCAGAAAGTCTCGCAGCGGCTTCCGGCGTCGGGCGCTCCGGATTCCGACCCCGCGCCGGCGCTCGACTAGGCCATGTCGACTGGGGCGACCACCGCCGAGCCGCGCGGGGACATGCGCAACTACGTGCTCGTCACGGGCGCGTACTGGACCGACACGCTCGTCGACGGCGCCAGCCGCATGCTGGTCCTCTTCTACTTCAACCAGCTGGGGTACACGCCCGTTTCAGCTGTGCCATCGCTCTTCCTGCTTCTACGAGTTCTTCGGCATCGTCACCAATCTGGTCGGCGGCTGGCTTGCCGCTCGTTCCGGGCTGAAGAGGACTCTGTTCATGGGCCTCGGCGGTCCAGATCTGTCGCGCATGAGCATGCTCGGCTTCGCGCCCGAGGCCTGGCTGGTCGTCCCGTACGTGATGGCCTCGCAGGCGTTGTCGGGGATCGCCAAGGACCTGACGAAGATGAGCTCGAAGAGCGCCGTCAAGCTGATCGTCCCGAAAGGACAGGAGTGCGCCGCTCTACAAGTGGGTCGCGATCCTGACCGGCTCGAAGAACGCTCTGAAGGGCGTCGGATTCTTCCTCGGCGGCCTGCTCCTCACCGTGGTCGGCTTCCAGACTGGCGTGCTCATCTTGGCCGGCATGGCGCGCGACGGCGCTGATCAGCGTCTCGATCCTGATGCGCGGGCGACAGCTCGGCCGCCCGGACGGGTCGGCGAAGTTCAAGCACATGTTCTCCAACAACCGCGCCGTCAACATCCTCGCTGGAGCCCGCGTCTTCCTCTTCGCCTCGCGCGACGTCTGGTTCGTCGTCGGCCTGCCCGTTTTCCTCTACGACGTGGTTCGGCTGGAACTTCTGGCAGGTCGGTGATCTACATGGCCATCTGGGTGATCGGATACGGAATCGTGCAGGCGTCAGCGCCGCGGTTCGTACGTCGTCGCGCCGAGGAGGGCGGCGAGCCCGACGGCCGCACGGCCGCGTGGCTGGCCTTCGTCCTGGCGGTCCTGCCGGCGGGAATCGCACTCGCTCTGTCCGCGAACGCTGACCCGACCGCCGTGGTCGTGGTGGGCCTGATCTTCTTCGGCATCGTGTTCGCGATGAACTCGCCGTCCACTCCTACCTCATCCTCGCCTACGCCGACAACGACAAGGTCGCGATGAACGTCGGCTTCTACTACATGGCCAACGCGGTCGGGCGGCTCGCGGGAACCGTGCTCTCGGGCCTGCTTTACCAGTGGAACGGTCTCTCCGCCTGCCTCTGGGTGTCGGCCGGTTTCGTCATCGCCGCCGGCCTTCTCTCGCTGATGCTCCCGACCCGGCGTCCGGCACGCACGCCCGGCATCGACGGCCACGAGCTGACCGCCGACCGACGTGCACCGCTCCGCTCCCGCGCCGCCTGTTCGCCGAGTTCCTCGGCTCAGCCTTCCTCGCTGCCGTCGTGATCGGCTCGGGGATCGCCGCCGCGAACCTCTCCCCGGGCGACGTCGGGCTGCAGCTCTTCGAGAACGCCGCGGCCACGGCCGCGGGGCTCTTCACGATCATCCTCATGTTCGGCCCCGTCTCGGGAGGGCACTTCAACCCGGTCGTTTCGCTGGTGGACGCGAGCTTCGGCGGGATGCGCTGGCGGGACGCACTCGCCTACATACCCGCCCAGGTGTCCGGCTGCATCGCCGGAGCGATCGTGGCGAACGGGATGTTCGCCCTGGCCGCGATCAGCATCTCCGACAAGCACCGTGCGTCGGAAGCGCATCTACTGGCTGAGGTCGTCGCCACGCTGGGCCTGCTGCTCGTGATCTTCTCGCTGGCTCGAACGCGTCGCGGCTCGATCGCCCCGGCCGCCGTCGGTGCCTATATCGGGGCTGCGTACTTCTTCACCAGCTCGACCAGCTTCGCCAACCCGGCGATCACCGTCGGGCGGATGTTCTCGGACACCTTCGCCGGAATCGCGCCAGCCTCCGTCCCCGCGTTCATCGTCGCCCAGCTCGTCGGCGGCGCGCTCGCGATCGGGGTGATTCGCGCCCTCTACCCGGACATCACCCCGGACGAGGCCGCCGAGGCAATGGTGCCGCACGAGGAGCCCTCTCCCGCCAGGTAGAGGGGCGAACGAGGGCTGGCATTCACAGCCTCTTCACGGGATTTTCGAGGGGCCGTCGTACCTTCGGATCGATGGCCAGGAACGATCCGACAGAGCGGCTCGGGCTGAGCATCCCCTACGACTGGTGGCCCGCCGCGTCGCTTCTCAAGGAGATCGAGGCCGCGGGGTTCCGCTACGTCCAGGTCCCATCTCCCCCGCCTTCGGTGCTGACCGTCCCGCGGGACGCCCACCGTCACGCGGCCGCGCTCGCCGAGGTGCTCGGCACCTCGGGCCTGCGCGTGGTGCTGCACGGCCCCGGGTCGGTTCAGGCCGGAACCCGCGACGGTGACAGCCCTGGCGGGCCTGATCTCCTACGCAGCGGAGGTCGGCGCGTCACACGTCGTCCACCACGCGGCCAACCTGCCCGATGCTCCCGCCAGCGAAGATCGGCGCCTTGCGGAGACCCGTTCGCTTGCGGCGCTCGCCACGCCCGCCGAGCGCCTCGGAGTGATCATCGCCCTCGAGAACCTCGCGCCCACCGGGCCGACGCCCTTCTCACTCCGCTCATCCTGCGCTCGATGGCGAAGCGGATCTCGTCTCCCGCCGTCGGCCTCTGCCTCGACATCGGGCACGCCAACATCGTCGCCCGCCTGCGCCTCACCGACCCGCTGGAGCTGATCGAGCCGGCGCTCGATCGCGCGGTGCTCTTCCACCTTCACGACAACCTCGGCGCCCGCCGCGGCGAGACCGACTCGCCCGAGATCGACCCGCTCCGGCTCGACCTTCACCTGCCGCCCGGCCGGGGCGACGTCCCCTGGGACCGCCTGGCGCCGCTGTTCGCCCGCAAGGGAGCCGCTCCGCTGCTGCTGGAGGTCCACCCGCCGCGGCCATCTGCGGCCAATCTGTTCCAAGCAGGCGCTGCGGCGATCGCCCCGCCGGCGGTCCCGGCGCTCGCCTAGCTTCCGACCAGAGTTCCCTGACCCTGGGAGGCGTCGTCGGCCCCGGCGGCGCCCTGGTCGCTGGTGATGCCCTTCAGGGTGAGGCTCCCATCGCTCGCGACGGCGACATCCGCCTGAACGGCCTCGCCGCGAGTCAACTTCGACTGGTCGATGCCCGCCGGCACGTTCAGCGGAACCAGGTCACGGCCCGCCTCGCGGATGTCGTCGCTGGAAACGACCAGTCCGTTCGGTGTGCAACCCGTCTGCTGGACCACTCCCTCGATCAGGGCCGATGTCTGCTGTGCGGTGACACTCAGCGAGGTCTGCGTCAGGCTGCCCGTCGTCGGCGGCGGGGCGGGCAACCCCGTCTGCTCGGTCGCCCGCCGGGTTGCAGGGCGCACCGTATGGAGTGAAGTCGGTGGTCGGCACGGGATCGATGGGAGTGAAGGCGGCGCCGATATTCACTCCGACCTGAACCTGGGCCCCGATGACCGGCAGCGGAGCTGCAGGCGGCGAGCTCACCATCACCGAGGCGCCGACGGAGGAAACCGAATAGACGAAGTGGTCGGAGCTTGGCGGCGTGCCACTGCAGGGAGTGCTGCGATGCTCCAGATCGGCGCAGAAGGTGACGGTCCCCAGGAAGTTGGCGCTGGTGGCCTGTCCCTGCACCGCGCGGTTACCCTGCTCGGCGTAGGTCCCGTTACTCAGCTTTCGGACTGGGCTCTTCACCTGGTCGCCGACCTGGGGAAGGGTGTTCCCGTGGATCGCGATCAGTCCGCCGTTGGAGGCGATCGTGTAGCTCTGGGCGACCGGGTTGACCCGGACGACGGTCCCGTCATAGGCGATCGGCTGCTGCTTTTGCTTCTTCTTCTTTTTCTTGCCGCCTCCACCGCCTCCACCGCTGCCCCCACCGGCGCCCGATGAGATCGTGGTCGGGGCGAAGCTCGCCGCCGGTGCCGACGAAGCCAGCGCCGTGCCCCCTCCGCCTCCGCCTCCGGTTGCCGGAGTGGGCCGGGGTCTGGGGTGCGGGCGGCGCCTGGGCGACGACGGTTGGGCTCTGCGCGGCGATGGTCCCGCCGAGGTTCGGGCTGATCGCGGTGCCGACGACGAAGCCGAACCCCAGGGCCAGCGCCGCGAAGGCGCTCAAGGTCTGCAGCGGCACCGGCAGCGCCGCCATCCAGCCCCCGGTGGCTGTCGGCGCCACCGCACCCGCGGTCGCCGGCAGCGCGTAGGGCAGCGCCATCGGCGGGCCGACGCGCTGGCCACACTCGACGCAGTAGCGCTGGTCCGTGGCCAGCTGGGCTCCGCAGCTGGAGCACGGCCCCCGGACGTTCGTGGCTTCCCCGGGCATCGCCCTCTACGACTTGCCGGCGGGCTTCGGCTTGGGCTGGTCGGGCGCCTTCGCCGCGGGCCTCAGCTCCTTGCCGCACTGCCAGCAGAAGACCGCACCGTGAGCCTGAAGAGCTCCGCAGGATGGACAGGTCCCCGCCGCCCCCGCGGTCCCGAGCTTGAGCAGCCGCTCGATCTGGCCGAGCTCGGCGTCCACCTCCTGAAGCTTCGCCGCCTGCTTGTTGAGGACGTCGAGGCGATAGTGGTCGCGGGCCGCCATCTCGTACGTCAGCCCACCGAGGTCCCACTGCAGCTCGGCGAACTTTCGGGAAAGCTCTTCGCGCTGCTTGAGCAGCTCCGGCTGGCCCACGGCGGGTCCGATGGCGGATGCTCCATTGGCGTTCGAGGCCGCCTCGGCGGGCACGGCCTTGCGGCGTCCGCCCTTGCCCTTCGGACCGACTCCTGACGGCTTGGCGATCGCACGCGGCGGGCGGCCGGACCGTCGCAGCGTCTCCATGAACCCGGGCTTCTTGATCTGCGGTTTCTTTGCCTGAGCCATGGTCAGCACCCGACGCAGGTCGCGCCGCTGCCGCCGCCGGCCTTCCCGTTGGGATCGAGCGCCGCCGGCTTACCGCCCTGCACCACGTTGCCAGCACCGGGCGCGGTGCCTGAGCCACCACCCTTGGCGGACTTCGCCGTCTTGCTGGCGGTGGTGGCAGTGGTGTCGGTGGGCGCTGCCGCCGCGCTCGTGGTCGTCGGAGCGGCCTGCGCGGGCACGGTCTGGGTGTTGTTGTTGCCTTTCTTCCCGATCAGGACTCCGAGCAGGAGCATCACGCCGAGGAGCGCGATCGCGAGGATCGCGAATCCGGGCGTCCACTGCGAATTGCCGGTCGCGACGGGAGCCGCCGGAGCGGCACCGTTCGCGGTGTAGGTGCCTCCGTTCAGCCGCTGTTCGTAGTCCACCCGGCTCTCACCGCGGCGCCGGCCGCAGTTGAGGCAGTAGCGCTGATCGGTGGCCAGCGCGGAGCCGCACTGCTCGCAGGTGTCTCCCTCCTGCCCCACCACGGGCAGGCCGAGAGCCTCGGTCTGGTCTTTGCCCGTTGTGTCTGCCATTTCTTCTTCTTCCTCCTAGCTGGTGCAGGACCGTCGGGGGGGCCTGGATCGTGACGTCAGCGCCCTCCAGGTTCCCGATGAAGTAGATCGTGTAGTTCGCCGGTTTGGCATCCGCCTTGAGCGCCTTGACCTGCCCTCTCCCGGCGGCCACGATGCGGCCGCCCTGTCTCGCGACAGCGAACAGGATCAGGCGAGCCTGGTCGACCTTGCTTTCGTCCTTAACGGTACCGGTGATCTTGAGTCCGGAGATGTCGTGTGCGGTTTCGGCGCCGAGACCGTGAAGTAGGCGGGCAGCTTCCCAGGCGGAGGCTTGCCCTCGAGCTGGCCGACGGTGACGTTTGTCTTCGTTCCCTGCTGGTGGCGCTCCGGCTCGCTCATCACCGCTTCAGGCGAAACCGGCTGGCGGCCGGCCTCAGGGTCCTGGCCTCGCCGCGGCTTCGCAACAGGCTCGCCCTCGCCGTCGGCGCCTTCACCTGCATGGCACTGCTTCGAACCTGGATCGTCCTCTGGCGTCGTCATCTATGCGGGCATCTGCTGGACCTGGGGAGCGGCCGTGCCGGCCCGCGATCCCGCTGCCGACCTCGCCGCCTAGCCCTGGCTCGTGGGGAGTGGGGCCTGGCCGGGGTGCGAGGCGTCCTCGAACTCACGGAAGAGCCCGGTGACCACGAAGGCGACCTGCTCGCCGATGTCAACCGCGTTGTCGCCGATCCGCTCCAGGGCTCGCGCGACGAGCATCATCGTCATCGCCCACTCGCGGGTGTCCTTGTCGTCTCCGACCTGGACGGCGATCTGGAAGCACTCCTTGTTCAGGTTGTCGATCAGGTCGTCCTGGCGGACCAGATCGCGTGCCAGCTCGACGTCACGGCTCTCGAACGCCTTCTTGGCCTGGGAGAGCATCGAGCGCCCCTGCTTTCCCATCAGGACGACGCGGTCGACCATGTCGTCGTGCACCGGGGCGTCATAGCCGGTGAGCGGGATCACCTTGGAGATGTTCACGCACTGGTCCCCCATCCGCTCAATCGAGTGCATGACGTGCAGAAGCGCGGAGATCAGCCGCAGGTCGGTGGCCACCGGCGCCTGGGTGGCAAGCATGGTGAGGATCTCCTGGTGGACCTCCAGGTAGCGGCCGTCGATCCGGTCGTCGTCGGCGATGACGAGCTCGGCGAGCTCCATGTCCTGATGCTGCACGGCCTCCATCGTGCGATCGAGCGAGGAGATGACGAGGTCGAGCCCGCCGAGACAGTTCTTCTCCAGCTCGTCGAGCTGGTCCTGGTAGTGCATGCGTGCCTCGGGCATCAGCCGAACCTCCCGCTGACGTAGTCCTCCGTCTCCTTCTTGGAGGGCGTCGTGAACATCTTGTCGGTGGCGTCCATCTCGACCAGGCGGCCCGGCTTGCCGCTGGCCTCGAGGTTGAAGAAGGCCGTCACGTCGCTGGTCCGCGCCGCCTGCTGCATGTTGTGGGTGACGATCACGATCGTGTAGCGGTTCTTCAGGTCGTCGATCAGGTCCTCGACCGCCAGTGTGGCCACGGGATCGAGCGCCGAGCACGGCTCGTCCATCAACAGGACCTCAGGTTCGACCGCGATCGCCCGGGCGATGCACAGCCGCTGCTGCTGGCCACCCGAGAGGGCCGAGCCCTTCTTGTCCAGGCGGTCCTTCACCTCCTCCCAGAGGTGTGCGCTGCGGAGCGACTTCTCGACAACGTCATCCTTGTCGGACTTGGAGAGCCCTCGCTGGTTGAGAATCAGGCCGGCCGCGACATTCTCGTATACGGACATCGTCGGGAACGGATTCGGAGCCTGGAAGACCATCCCGACCAGGCGCCGGACCTCCACTGGGTCGACGTTGGGCGCATAGATGTTGTGCTCGTCGAGAACGACCTCGCCCTCCACCCTGGCACCGGGGGTGAGCTCATGCATCCGGTTGAGAGACCGGAGCATGGTCGTCTTGCCGCACCCGGATGAGCCGATCAGCGCCGTCACCTGGTTCGGCTCGATCGTCATCGTCACGTCGTGGACGGCCTGGAAATCGCCGTAGAAGAGGCTCACACCGTTGACGGAGAAGCGCTTGGCCACGCGCTCGACCTTATCGACACGGCCCCTCGAGGCCTTGGCAGTCTTGGCGAGATCGGTGGCCAAGGCCGTGCTCCGGTCGGTGCTGGTCTTGTCGGCTGTCTCGGGCATGTTCCTCCTGTCCCTGGGCATTGGAAGTCTCAACTGGTCTCAGCGCGTGTCACGCAGATCCGTCCCGTAGCGCCGGTAGATCCACCGGGCCAGCAGGCTCAGGATCATCACGATCAGGATCAGGGTGAGAACCGCGGCCCAGGCCTTGTCATAGCTGGCCTGCACGTCGACCCCCGGGTCCTTGTACTCGCTGTACGCATAGACGGCCAGGTTCTGCATCCGCCCGCTGAGCGGGTTCGTGTTGACGGAGTCGATCACGCCGGTGGTGACGAGCAGCGGCGCCGTTTCCCCGATCACGCGTGCGACCGCGAGCATCACCCCGGTCACCAGTCCCGCCAAGGCGGTGGGCAGCACGATCTTGGTGACGACTCTCCACTTCGGAGTGCCGAGGGCGTAGGCGGCCTCCCGCAGGTGGTCGGGCACGATCTTGAGGATCTCCTCCGAGGAGCGGATCACGATGGGGATCATCAGAACGGAGAGGGCGACGGAGCCGATGATCCCCAGGCGGATGCCGGGACCGAGGAAGGCGGCAAAGAGCGCGTAGGCGAAGAGGCCGGCCACGATCGAGGGGATCCCCGTCATCACGTCGACGAAGAAGGTCAGCGCCTTGCGCAGCCGACCCTTCCCGTACTCGTTGAGGTAGACGGCCGCCATGATCCCGATCGGGACGGAGATCAGCGTCGCCACGCCCGTGATCACCAGCGTCCCGAAGATGGCGTGCTGGGCCCCGCCGCCAGCGCCGATCACGCCGCGAGCCGATTCGGTGAAGAAGGAGCCGTCGAACCGCGCCGTTCCGCGCTTGACCACCTCGTAGAGCAGCGAGACCAGCGGCCCGACGGCGACGAAGAATCCCGCCACGATCCCGAGGGTCACCAGCCTGTCCATCGCCATCCGGCGGCCCTCGGCGAGGCGCGACCAGATGTAGGCCGTCGGCAGCGCGATCACCGCGGTCAGGATGAACAGCAGCACGATCGTGAGGCCACCGGTAGCCAGCAGGATCGCGAGGGCGATCAGGGCCGAACCCGCGACGACGCCGCGCAGGAACCAGGACGGGAGCGTCCCGGTCGCGATCGTTCCCCCGCCCAGCGGTGAGACCTGTTCAGCCGGATCAAAGGCCGCGGCCGGGTTCTCGTCGGGTGGTGGGCTGGTCACTCCAAGACTCCTACTGAACGTCCGAGCGGGAGATGATCAGGCGGGCGATCATGTTGACGACGAGCGTGATGCCGAAGAGGACGAGGCCGGAGGCGATCAGCGCGTTCACGTCGACCCCCGAGGACTCCGGGAACTTCAGGGCGATGTTCGCGGCGATCGGGGTCGGGTTCTCCTGGCTGACCAGGTTGAACGTGACGATCCCCGAGACCGAGAGGATGATCGTCACGGCCATGGTCTCCCCCAGGGCGCGGCCGAGTCCGAGCATCGAGCCGCTGATCACCGCCGACTTGCCGAAGGGCAGCACCGACATGCGGATCATCTCCCAGCGTGTCGCCCCCAGGGCGAGCGCGCCCTCCTCGAGGCGGCGCGGGGTCTGTGAGAAGACCTCACGAGCGACCGCGGAGACGATCGGCAGGATCATCAGGGCGAGCACGAGGCCGACGGTGAGCATGGTCCGCCCGGTGACCGACGCGGGGCCCGCAAAGAACGGGATCCAGCCCAGGTGCGCGACCAGCCAGTCGAGAATCGGGACCATGGCAGGGCCGAGGACGAAGATCCCCCAAAGCCCGTAGACGATGCTCGGGATCGCGGCGAGCAGGTCGACTATGTAGGCGAGGGTGTTGGCGATCCGCCGGGGGGCGATGTGGCTGATGAAGAGCGCGACGGCGACGGCGAGCGGGACCGCCAGGACCACCGCGACGATCGCGGCGAGAACTGTTCCGAAGGCAAGCGGCGCGATGTAGTCGACCAGCGTCTTGCCGTCGGGAAGATCGGCGGCCTTCGCCGTCACCGCGGGGATCGAGTCGGCGATCAGGAAGATCGCCACTCCGGCGAGCAGGGCGAGCACCGTGACCCCGGCGATCACCGCGGCGTTGGAGAAGATTCGGTCGCCCGGGCGGCGCTTGCCGCCCGATGCGGAGGCGAGGATCTGGCCTGCCTGGGTGGTGGTGTCGGTGTGAGCTTCCATCTACTTCCGTGTCGTTGGAAACGGGACGGGGGATCCCGCGCCTGAGCGCGGGATCCCCCGGTCCACGGTTCGGATCAGCCGCCGATCGCGTCGATCGCCGGCTGGTCCTCCTTCTTGACTCCGGGCGGGATCGGAGCGGAGCCCGCGTTCTGCGCCGCCACCTGCTGACCCTCGTCGCTGACGATGTAGCTGAAGTACGCCTTGACGAGATCGGTGGTGCTCGTGTCGGAGTACTTCGTGCAGCCCATCAGGTACGAGACCAGCAGGACCGGATAGCTGCTCGCGTCAGTCGGCGTCCTCTGCACGGTGTACGCGAACACGTACGGAGCCTGCGTGAGCGCCGGGTCCTTCTGCGACTGGTCGAAATCGTTGGTCGCACCCGTGGCGCTCGGCGCCACGTAGGTGTTGCCGACCTTGACCTTGGCGACGCCCAGACCCTGGGATTGGCTCGCATCGGCATAGCCGATCGCCCCGTCGCCGGCCTTGACCGCCTGGACCACGCCCGACGTCTGCGCGCCGGACTCGCCTGACTGCAGCGGCCAGTTGCCATCCGGATCGAACGTCCAGACGCTCGGGGCGGCTCCATGGAGATAGTCCGTGAAGTTCGCCGTGGTCCCAGACTCGTCCGAGCGGTGCACCGGCGTGATCTTCGTGCTGGGCAGGCTCACGCCCGGGTTGTCCGCCTTGATGGCGGGGTCGTCCCAGGTCGTGATCTCGCCCTTGAAGATCTTCGCGGTCACATCAGGGCTGAGTTGCAGGTTGTCGACGCCCTGGAGGTTGTAGATGATCGCGATCGGCGAGATGTAGTTCGGGATCTGGATCAGCTTGCCGCCGCCGTCCTTCGTGCACCGGGCGGTTGCCTTCGGCAACTCGGTGGTGTCGAACGGCGAGTCGCTGCCCGCGAAGGCTGTCTTGCCGCCCGCGATGAACTGATCGCGGCCTCCACCGGACCCGATCGGGTCGTAGGAGATCGTCGCGCCCGAGTTCTGATCCTCGAACTTGGCCGTCCAGGCTTCCTGGGCGGCCTGCTGGGCACTGGAGCCGGCACCGGCGAGATCGCCGGAGACGCCGGACGAGCTGTCGTTGCTGCTCGAGCCGCATGCGGCCGCGGTGAGCGCCAGGACGGCGGAGGCGGCGAGTACGAGCCACCACTTCCTATTCATTGAGTCGCTCCTTTTTCGCTTGTCGAAAAGGGACGGCGGCTCACGGCTCGCCTCCCTCGGATCCTTTTGAGGTGCCGGACCCTTCCAGCGGGTCGCAGGCAGCTTGTTACGTTCGTGTGGCGCACTTGTAAAAAGGATGTAAATCGGGGCCGAGACTCACCGGAGCGCGAGCCGTCAGGCCTGGGGCGAGAAGCGGTATCCGATGCCGGTGTGGGTGTGGATGAAGCGCCTACCCGGCAGTGCCCTGCTCAGCTTCGCCCGCAGGCGCCCCACGTAGACATCAACGGAGCGGTCGCTCTTCTTGTACGAGCGGCCCCAGACGGTCTCGTAGAGCTCCTCCCGGGTCATCACCCGCTCGGCATTATGTGCCAGCTCGGTGAGTAGCTGCAGCTCTCTGACGGTGAGCACCAGCGGGCGGCCGTCGACGAGTGCTGCGTGATCGGCCGGCCTGATCTCGAGCCTGCCCGCGTACACGGGAGTCTGGTCGCGGCCGGCCAGGGGAATCGTCGCTACGTGTGTCGCAGCCCCGTTCTCGCCATCCATGGCGTCGGAGCTTTGCCGCTCACATCCCGCAAGTAGTTACGGTCGAGTGAACTTTCGGTAAACGCGATGTGAACTTGTGCCCGGGGCGCGCCCCGTGGCGGGCTCTAGCCGCTCTCGCGGGCGAGCTCGGCGAGCTCGGTGTCGGTGGCCGACTCCTCCGCCAGCACCGGCACATCGACCGCCGTGACCTCGCCGCTGCTGCCGATCGCCTCGGGATCGAACCGGTAGCCGATCCCGAAGTGGGTGTGGATGTAGCGCCAGTTGGCCGAGTGGCGCTGCAGCTTCTGGCGAAGCTTGCGGACGAAGACGTCCACCGAGCGGTCGCCGTGGGCCATCGCGTAGCCCCAGACCTTCTGGTAGATCTCCTCGCGCTCGATCACCTGCCCGTGCGCCTCCGCGAGCAGCTGCAGCAGCTCGAACTCGCGCCGCGTCAGGCCGATGCTCTGGCCGCTGACGAAAGCCTGGTACTGGTCGGCGCGGATCTCGAGCTCGCCGCTGACGAGCGGCCCGACATCCTCGCGGGCGGCCGCGCGCTTGCGCCGGCGGACCACGGCCTCGATGCGGGCCATGACCTCCTCCGGATGGGACGGCTTGCCGATCCAGTCATCGGCGCCGAGCCGCAGCCCCCGCACCCGCTGGGCGACGGTGGACTGCGACGTGCAGACCAGCACGCCGAGGCCGGGGATCGCCCCGCAGACCTTCTCCAGGAACTCCCAGCCCTGTGGGCCGAGCACGGTGAGGTCGACGAGCAGGGCATTCAGCTTCATCGCGACGAACTCCTCGATGGGCACGCTGCCGGCGAGCACGCGATGCTCCCAGCCGGCGCCCTCCAGGCGCTTGCCCAGCACCGTGAGGAACGCGCTGTCGTTGTCTATGACAGCCAGCCGTATGCCTGCTTGGTTGTTCAATCGAGCCCCTCTCTCGGACTCGCCCTACCCCCGGGCGAATTGTTGAGACGACTGGATGATAGGTGCGGGACCGGCGCAGCGACGGGTGCAGGGGCGGTGGTTCACCGGTTTTTCACAGGCAAATGGCGCATAAATGCCCTGGAAACCGTATCCGGATCTTCACACCGGGCCTCGCCCCTGCGGTGAGACTGCTGCTCACTTTCGAGATTCCTCTCTCGTCAGCGCGCGCGACCCCTCCCTGCCCCGGGTCGCGCGCTTTTTTTTGGGCAAAAACGCAGAGACAAGTGTCGATAATCAGGGGCGTGAGTCACGACCACCACGAGCACCCCCACCCCGTCACCGCCGACGCCGACCGGCGCAAGCTCGCGATCGCACTGGCTTTGATCGTCGGCCTGATGGTGGTCGAGGTCGCGGTGGGGATCGTCGCCCACTCCCTCGCCCTGCTCTCGGACGCCGGTCACATGCTCACCGATGCGGGCGCCATCGGCTTCTCGCTGGTCGCTATCCGCCTTGCCCAGCGGCCGGCGGCAGGAGCGATGACCTTCGGGCTCAAGCGGGCCGAGATTCTCTCCGCGCAGGCCAACGGGATCACCCTGTTGATCCTCGCCCTGTTCATCGTCTTCGAGGGAATCC
This sequence comes from uncultured Solirubrobacterales bacterium, assembly GCA_963831605.1. Lineage (GTDB taxonomy): Bacteria > Actinomycetota > Thermoleophilia > Solirubrobacterales > 70-9 > DASUPK01. The sequence goes on along the minus strand of CAWHQR010000008.1, from coordinate 317,591 downwards.
ATCGCCTCGTCTCGCCGCCCGACGTTCGCGCCGGACTCGTGCTCGCGGTCGCGCTGCTCGGGATCGTCGTGAACCTGGCCGCAAGCTGGACGCTCTCCCGCGCGAATCGCGAGAGCCTCAACATCGAGGGGTCCTACCAGCACATCCTCACCGACCTGTTCGCCTTCATCGGCACCGCGATCGCCGCGGTGGTGATCCTGCTCACCGGCTTCGACCGCGCCGACGCGATCGCCTCGCTGCTGGTCGCCGGGCTGATGCTGCGCTCCTCCTATGGCCTGCTCCGCGCATCCGGGCGGATCTTCCTAGAGGCCGCGCCGGAGGGGATCGACCCGGATCAGATCGGCAACGCGCTGCTCGAGGAGCCAGGGGTGATCGAGATCCACGACCTGCACGTCTGGGAGGTGACCTCGGGGTTCCCGGCGCTCTCTGCACACGTGCTCGTCAAGGCCGACTCGGACTGCCACGAGGCACGCTTCCACCTTGCGCATCTGCTCGCCGAGCGGTTCGACATCGAGCACTCGACGCTCCAGGTCGAGCACGAGCCGAGCGACGAGCCACTTCAGATCAGCTGAACGAAACCGGTCCGCCTACGGCGCAGCCTCGCCTGACGGCTTGGGCCGGTCCTTTCCGGTCTGGAACCAGGCGAACACGAAGCAGCCGAGCGCGACCACGGCCGCGGCGAGGCCGTGCTTGAAGTGGATGTGCGTGGACCCGGACTCGTGTCCCGGGAAGAAGGACGGCAAGGATCCCGCATCGGTCGTCCAGTAGACGATCGCAATCCCCAGGAAGATGACGCCGAGGATCACGGCGGGAACGATCAGTTGGGGTCGCTTGGTCATCTGGGCCTCCTCAGCTCAGCGCGAAGGCGACCGACAGAACGGCGCCGACGACGCAGCAATAGATGGCGAATGGAGTCAGGCGGTTGGTCTCGAAGAAGCGCAGCAGGAACTTCACCGAGAAGTATGCGGCGATCCCGGCGGCGATCGCGCCCACCAGCGCCTGGCCCCGGACGTGGTCGCCCTGGTGACCGAGCAGCTCGGGAAGCTTGAGCAGGCCGGCGGCGCCGATGATCGGAGTCGCAAGCAGGAAGGCGAAGCGGGCCGCCTCCTCGTTGGAGAGCCCCGAGAGCAGCCCCCCGCCCATGCTGGCGCCGGAGCGCGAGAGACCCGGGATCAGGGCCAGCGCCTGGGCGGTGCCGATCCCGATGGCCGAGCGGAAGCTGAGGGTGCGGGAAATCACCTCGTCGGAATGCATGCCCTGCTCGGATCGCACTGGAGCGCGACGCCGCAGCGCCTCGGCTCCGAACAGCATCAGCCCGTTGACGAACAGGAAGATCGCGGCGGTCTGGGTGGAGGCGAACAGGCTCCGCAGCGGGTGCTCGAGCAGCAGGCCCAACAGGCCCGCGGGGACGGTCGCGACGACGAGCAGCCAGCCGAGCTTCGCGTAGGTGTCGTCCTCGCCGATGTAGCGGTCTCGCAGCGAGCGGCCGAGGCCCTTGATGATCTGGACCCAGTCCTTGAGGAAGAAGAAGAACAGCACGATGGCCGTGGCGCAGTGGGTGGCGACGAGGAAGCTCAGGAAATAGTCGTCGTTCTGGTGGATGTTCCAGCCGAAGACGCGCGGGAGCACGACGCTGTGCCCGAGACTCGAGATCGGGAAGAGCTCCGAGACGCCCTGGAGCAGGCCGAGGACGATTGCCTGGAAGTAGGAGATTGGGTCCATGCCGGGCCGGCCGGGGCCGGGAGGCGAGCATCCTAGGCGACCGGCGACGACCGCACCTTAAGAAAACCTGACAGCCCGAGGCGACCAGTAGGTACGTTAGATTGCCCGGGATGCTCGGCAAGTTCTTCCGTCGTCTGCTGCCGCCCCTCTTCGCTCTCGTCGCGCTGCTGGTGCTCTCGCCCGCCGCCATGGCCGCTGATGGCGTCGGCGTGTACGGCCGGACGAACGACAAGGTCGTCACCTTTTTCGCCTTCGGGCTGATCGCGTTCTTCGCGATCTTCGTGACCGTCCTCTCCCTGATCCAGATTCGCCTGGACAATCGCAAGGAGAGACGCACGAAGGACCTCGAACGCCTCGGAAGTCGTTAGCCCCGGCTCTGTATGGGGCCGGCACGGGACGATGGCATCGTCGATCCGCAACAGCACCCGCAGGCGGGCGGCGGCGGGCAGCGCAGCTTCGACCCGGGCATCGAGACCGGCCATCTGAGGCGCGCGCCGCGCGACCATGAGCCCCGCCCCGAGCTCGGGGCGATGCCCTTCGATCCGGGTCCCGGGCACTACGACGCCCGCCGGGCTCGCAGGCAGGAGAAGCGCAGGCAGCGAGTGGAGCGGCCCCGGGCGCAGCTCTCGGCCGAGGTGATCCCCCTTCCCCGCCGCGAGCCCGTGGCCGAGCGGCTGGAGCGCGAGGCGGCGCGCCCCCGTGCGAAGCCGGCGCCGACCAGAAAGCGGAGGGCACGAATCGATCCGGGGGTTCAGGGACCCGTCAGGAAGCGCGCCCGGGCGGCGGAGAACCGGGCGCGCGTCGCCACTCGCCGCCGTGGGCTCTTCTGGCCGACCGCCAAGGCCGGGTTGGCGATCACGGTCGCCCTCGCTCTCGGCGCCGGCCTGGGATCGGCACTCGGGCTGCCCGTCCCCGGCCTCGGCCAGACGACCGGCAACGGCTCTCTCGTCAACAGCGCGTCGATCTTCGGGATCGATCCCGGAACACCGGCCGGCCTGGTCCGCGGGTACGTCTTCCCGATCCTCGGCTCACATGACTTCGGGACCAAAATCGACCGCTTCGGTGCGCCGCGCTACGGCCACATCCACGAGGGCCAGGACATCTTCGCCAAGACCGGGACGCCCGAGGTCGCGGTCCATGACGGCATCGTGGTCGATCGGGGCAAGACCACCGATCCCGACGACGGCGGCCGCGGCAACTACGTCGTCATCTACAGCCCACCGGACAACCACAGCTTCGTCTACATGCACATGCTGAAGCCCTCACCCGTCCTGCTCGGCAACCGGGTGCACTCGGGCGAGGTCGTCGGACAGCTCGGCTGCACCGGGAGCTGCGACGGGCCGCACCTTCACTTCGAGGTCCGGATCGGCAAGGCATCGCTCGGCGCCGACACCAAGCCGGTCGACCCGCTGCCGTTCCTCAAGCAGTGGCCTCAGTCCACGCCAGGTTAGGATCGCCGCCATGCCCGAGATCACCTATGAGCGGCGGGGCGCCGCCGGGGTGCTCACGATCGACCGGCCCGACCGGCGCAACGCCATCGATCCGAATACGGCCGACCAGCTGCTCGAGGCCTATCGGGAATTCGAGGGGGACGACGAGGCGCGGGTGATGATCCTCACCGGCTCGGGCGATCAGGCCTTCTGCGCCGGGGCCGACCTCAAGTCGGTCGCCGCCGCCATGAACGATCAGGGGATCGCGGAGCAGTGGCTGAAGCCGCGGCCACATGGCCCACTCGGCTTCACCCGGCTCACCTCGCCGAAGCCGACGATCGCAGCGATCTCCGGGTACGCCCTGGCGGGCGGCCTCGAGCTCGCGCTCTGGTGCGACCTGCGAATCGGCACCGAGACCGCCAAGCTCGGCTTCCCCGAGCGCCGCTGGGGAGTGCCGCTGATCGACGGCGGAACCCAGCGCCTGCCGCGCGTGGTCGGGATGGGCCGCGCACTGGACATGATCATCACCGGCCGGATCGTCGATGCAGACGAGGCGCTCGCGATGGGGCTGCTCACCGAGATCGTCGCGCCCGGCAAGCACCTCGAGCGGTCCCTGGAGATGGCCGAGGGCCTCGCGCAGTTCCCGCAGGAGACGATGCTGGCCGATCGCCGCTCGGCTCTGGAGGGCTTCTCGATGTCGCTCGAAGAGGGCCTGGCGCGCGAGGCGGAGATCGGCGGTGCGGTCAGCGGCGTCGGTGTCACGGGAGCCGCGCGCTTCGCGGCAGGCGAGGGCCGTGGTGGCGAGGGCGCCGGGGTCTAGGGACGAAAACCGGCAATGAAGAGGGGCGCGCTCTGCCCTACAGGGCGCCGAGTACTACAGGGCGCCGAGTAGAGCCAGACGCTGTCTCTCCGCGACTCTGCGAAGGGTGTCAACCACCCTCCTTGCTTCGAACGTGACCTGGAAGTGCGTGAAACGCAGCGCGACCAGGCCGGCAGCCACATGTCGCTGGTCCCTGGTCCTGTCCCTTGATTGCTGGGTTGCGGTGCGGTGGTACCGAAGCCCGTCTGTCTCGACGACGAGGCCCAGCTCGGGCCAGAAGAAGTCGACCCGGAATCCATTGACGTTCTGCTGAGTCAACGGTCTGGGAAGCCCAGCGCCGACGACCAGGCGGAGAAAGCGCCGCTCGAGCTCGGAGTCGGTGAGCGTGAAGACCTGTCCGTCTAGAAGCGCGCGAAGGGCAGCAACGCCAGGCTGGCCGGCGCGATCATCGAGCCCGGACCGAAGCGACTCCGGGTCGATTAGCCCGACCTTGTCCATCTCATTGACGAGTCTCTCGAGCTTTCGCGAATCGAGAGAGGCTGCGAGATCGAGGATCGTCCTGATCGGAGCAGTAACGGGAAGTCCCTCGCGCTCTGACCGATCCGACCGTGGCAGCCGCGCTCGGTGAACGCAGATGCCGCGACCTCCGGGCCTTCGATGTGCGGGCACCGAGAGGTGGATGGTGCCTGCCCCGTTGGACGGCAGCACCGATTCCCCAGAGTTGGGCCGCGGTCTCATGGCTGAGGAAGGCATCGGGTCTGCAAAGAAGGATGGCCGCCATCCAGTGGCCATTTCTCGCCAGGGCCGGTCGGCCGACTGCATAGACGCCTCGGCGGACCGGATGCAGGCGACCTCGCGCCACGCGATGCTTGATCGCCTCAGGACGCCACCCCAAGCTCAGGAGCTGCCGGCGAGAGACGACACCGTGCTGTCTCTGTGCGAGGGACCAAGTGCTCCCAGACAACCAATGGAGACTTTGGGTGCCCATAGACACCCAAGATCTCCACACCTGCCATTTCGCCCCCTCAGGTTGGCCCGGGCCACCCTCTTCCCCAGCCGCAGTCAGTCCCTAGAGCCGGAAACTGGGAAGCAGCCGCTTCTCGGTCTCCCCCGCCACCTCGGCGACCACCTCCACGTGTCCCTCGAGCGGCGTGCCGCGCAGCTTCGTCGCGAGGAGGTCGTCGACCTGGAAGATGCCGGCGGAGTTGTTCATCTCGATCTCGATCTTGACCGGGCGCTCGTCGCCGGCCTCGATCCGCACCTTGTCGATCGCCGCGGCGGAGAGGGCGTGGATCCCGTACTGGCCGCCCTCCACCGGGATCCGCGAGCGGCCCTCGGCCATGTCGAGCGCGTCCGCGACGCGCACCACCCCGGCCTCCACGGTGTACGGCTCGCCGCGCCGGCGGTGGCCGATGATCGCGTGCAGGATCTCCGAGCTCACCACGGTGCGCTCCGGCTCGTCGTAGACGCCGTCGAGCAGCGACTGCAGGCGGTCCTGGACCATGAAGAGGCTGTAGGCCTCGTGGTCGGTTCGGTGGATCGACATCCCGACGTCGTGGAGCAGCGCGCCGCCGGCGACCACGACCTCCGCGTCGCGGTCGCGCATCCCGTGATCGGTGACCATCGCCGGCTCGATCCCGCCCTTGACGAGCAGGCGCATCAGGCGCAGCGAGATGTTGAGGACGACCTGCACGTGCACCCAGGAGTGATCCGACATCCCGAGCCGCTCCGAGGTGATCTGCGCCATGTACCACCAGGCGCGCACCCGCTCGTCGGCGTTCACCGCCTCCAGGAACCGCTCCAGCTTGCGGTTGCCCCGGGTGGGCGCGTGCACCTGCGCCTTCGCCACGGCCTCGGCGATCGAACCGGCGCGCACATCGGGGCCCTGTGCTTCCATTTCTTTGATCTTGTCAGGGGGCGAAGCGGGGGTTTTCGTGACCGGAGGTCAGCCACACGGATTTGGGCTATTTGCGGGAATTCCGACCGCCGGCATAGCTACCGTGATCTTGCGTCGGGTTAAGGAATTCGGATGACGGTCTGTTCAACCACAGGCATATCCGTTCCTGAGTGCTCGTGTCGGTCGTGTCTCACGGCCCAAATCGAGCGCCACATGCCGTCGTTGCTGAACGCCGATGTCGCCACGACACCGGCGACCGCGGAGATGCCGGCGATTTCGAGCCTCTCGCGCCTGCGCTTCGGTCGCCGGCTCCGTCGCCTGCGCAGAGCTGCGTAGCGCCTGATTCCAACCTCCCCGGGGTTCAGACGCTGCATCGCGGGTAAGCAGGGCGGAGCGAACCGGACGTTCGCAACAGGGGCCGTTATCGAACTCGGAAGGGAGGGAGCCCGGTGTCCATCGTCTACATCCTGATCGTAATCATCCTGATCCTGATCGCGCTGTATCTGTTCAGACGGGTTTTCTAGCCAGGGGTGCGAGCCCACTCGTCCGAGAGCCTGCCGACGCCGCTCGAAGGGGATCCCCCCTCGCGGCGTCCGGCAAGGCTCCGGGCCCTTCACGCCTCGGTAGCAGGCTCCCCCACGCCCGATCCCAGCACGCCGGCGCTGGCGACCACGACGAGGCCGATACCGATCACATCGACGGTCCCAAGCCCCTGGCCGAGCGCGATCAGCCCGATCAACGCCGCGACCGCCGGCTCCATGCTCATCAGGACGCCGAACGTGCCGACCGCGATGCGGCGCAGCGCCTCCAGCTCGAGCGAGTAGGGAATCACCGAGCTGAGCACTGCGGTCGCGGCCCCGACCGCGGCGGCGCCGGGATCGAGCAGGTCGCTGCCGGCTGCCGCTGTCCCGGGCACGATCATCAGCAGGGCCGCAATCCCCATCGCGAGCGCCAAACCCCGGCCCCCGGGAAAGGTCCGCCCCACCCGGGCGCTGATCAGGATGTACGCGCCCCAGAACGCCCCGGCGAGCAGCGCGAAGCCGATTCCGGCGGCGCTCGCCGATCCTGACGGGCGCGTCAGGAGCAGCACGCCCGCCGCCGCGCATCCCACCCAGACCAGGTCTCGCGGACGCCGCGAGCCGAGCAGCCCGACCACCAGGGGCCCCACGAACTCGAACGTGACGGCGATCCCCAGCGGGATTCTGTTGAGCGCCTCGTAGAAGCAGAAATTCATCCCGGCGAGCGTCACGCCGAAGGCGATCGCGAGGATCAGTCCGTCGCGGCCAGCCTCCATCGGCGCAGGCCGCCAGATCGCGATGAGAAGGATCGCGGCGAAGAGGAGCCGGTAGAGCACGGCGCCGGCGGGTCCCACCTGATCGAACAGGGTCGTCGCCGCCGCTGACCCGCACTGCACCGAGACCACGGCGCCGACGACCATCGCCGGAGCCACAACGGGGCTGCGCCCGGCGGTGCGGGAGCTAATCGCCCATCACCTTGATCACCAGCCGCTTCGACCGGCGGCCGTCGAACTCGCAGTAGAAGACCGCCTGCCACGGCCCGAGGTCGAGCCTGCCGTCCGTGATCGGCAGGACCACCTGGTGGTGGACCAGCAGGTTCTTGAGGTGGGCGTCGCCGTTGTCCTCACCCCCGCGGTGATGGCGGTAGTCGCCGGGATCCGGCAGCAGCTCGCGCGCGACGTCGTTCGCCGGCTCCTTCCAGCTGGGCGGCGCCACCTTGTCGAGCCACTCCAGGGTGTCCTCCTGGAGGCCCGGCTCGTCGTCGTTCACCCAGACCGCGGCGGTGATGTGCATCGCGGAGACGAGCACCATCCCCTCGGAGACTCCGGACGCGTCGACGGCCGCCTGCACGTTCTCGGTGATGCGGACGAACTCGCGCCGGCCCTCGGTGTTGAACGTCATGTAGTCGGTGTGCGACTTCAAGGCTCCTCCTTCGGCCGTTGTGTTGGTGAGATCATGCCCGTGATGGCGGGACTGCTCTCCCTCGAGCGCCGAGACGACGTCGCCGTGGTGACCCTGCAGCGGCCGGAGAAGCGGAACGCGCTGTCGATCGAGCTGCGGGTCGAGCTCATGGAATGCCTCGGCTCCCTCGGCGAGGATCCGGAGGTCGGCGCCGTCGTCCTCACCGGAGCGCCCCCCGCCTTCTGCTCCGGCATGGACACCACCCAGTTCGGCGGCGAGCGCGAGCACCGCGAGCGGCTCGTCGAGACCAGCATCGGCTGCTTTCGCGCGGTGGGCAACTGCGCCCGCCCGGTGGTCGCCGCGGTCAACGGCGCCGCTGTTGCAGGCGGGTTCGCCCTCGCCCTGCTCTGTGACCTCCGCCTGGCGGCCGAGTCCGCCAGCTTCGGATTCCCGGAGCTCCCCCGCGGCATCCCTCCCAGCTACGCCGCTGCCCGGGCCGCACTCCCCGCTCCACTCGCCGCGGAGCTCACCCTGACGGGCCGCCTGCTCGACGCGAACACGGCGCTTCGCATGGGAGTCGTCGGCGCCGTCCATCCAGACGACGAGCTGATGCCCCGCGCGCTCGAGCTCGCTGGGCGCATCGCGTCCGGACCGCGCCAGGCGATCGGAGAGACGAAGCGCCGAATCCTCCTCGACCGCGAGCGCACCATCGGCCATCTCTTCGAAGAGGAGGAGCGTCTCCTCCGCGCGGCGCTGCTGGACGAACCGGAGGACGGCGCGGCCTAGAGACCTGCCGCTGATGCAAGGATCGTCGGGTGGAACCGCTGCGCCTGATCCGCCACTCCTTCCCCGACCAGCCCGAGCTCAGCACGGCGATCTCCCGGACGATCCTCCGGCAGGTGGCCGCCGGAGAGCTGCCGCCGACGATCCGGATCCATAGGCCCGGCAACGAGGTTGCCTTCGGCCGTCAGGATCTCGCCAACCCGAATTTCGATGCCGCGGCCGACGCCGCTCGTCGCGCGGGCTTCGCGGCCGTGGAGCGCCTGGCGGGCGGCCGGGCCGCCGTCTTCCACAGCGGCACGATTGCGATCGCGAGGGCCTACGCGGATCCCCAGCCGCCGAAGCGCACCTACGCCCGGTTCGAGGAGATGGCCGGGATGATCGCCGAGGCACTGCGGGGGATGGGCGTCGACGCCCGCGTCGGCGAGGTGCCGGGCGAGTACTGCCCCGGCGCCTACAGCGTCAACGCCCGGAACACGGTCAAGCTCTCCGGAATCGGTCAGCGGATGATTCGCGGCGGCGCCCACATGGGCGGGGTCGTCGTGGCGTCCGGCGGCCGGGAGGTGGCACGCGCCCTGGAGCCCGTCTACCGGGCACTCGAGTTGGAGTGGGATCCGGCCACCTCCGGCGATGTCTCGGAGGAGCTCGGCCGCGAGGTCGATCCGGGCGAGATCGAGGAGGCGCTGATCGCCGAGCTTGCGAAGTCGTACGAGCTCGTCGACGCCGAACTCGACGATCAGACGGTCGAATCGGCGCGCCGGAGTTTGGAGGAGGCGATCTCCGGGGGATAACGGGGCCATGGCTGACGGATCAGCCTCGGCCCAAGCGCCAGGGAGAGAGGACACCATTCGGACCAAGATTCCGGCCCGCCTGGACCGGCTCCCCTGGTCGCGCTGGCACTGGCTCGTTCTCATCGGGCTCGGGACCGTCTGGATCCTGGACGGCCTCGAGGTCACGATCGTCGGCGCAATCGGGGCGCGGCTGCAGGAGCCCGGCGCCCTCGGCATCTCGGCGTCCCAGCTCGGTCAGGCGGGAACGGCGTACGTCCTGGGAGCCTGCTGCGGGGCGCTCTTCTTCGGCTACCTCACCGACCGGCTCGGTCGCCGGCGGCTCTTCGTGGTCACCCTCGCGCTCTATCTGCTCGCCACGGTGGGGACCGCCTTCGCCGGAAGCTTCGCGTGGTTCGTCGTGTTCCGTTTCCTCACGGGCGTCGGGATCGGCGGGGAGTACGCGGCGATCAACTCAGCAATCGACGAGCTCATCCCCGCCCGTGTGCGCGGCTGGGTCGACCTGGCCGTGAACGGAAGCTTCTGGCTGGGTGCGGCCTTCGGCGCGGCGCTGACGGGTGTCCTCCTCGACACCTCGATCTTCAGTACCAACCTCGGCTGGCGTCTCGGCTTCGCACTCGGCGCGGTACTCGCAATCGGGATCATGCTGGTCCGCCGGTATCTGCCCGAGAGCCCGCGCTGGCTGATGGTCCACGGCAAGCCTGAGGAGGCCGAGCGGATCGTCTCTGAGATCGAGGGGACGGTCGAACGAGAAACCGGTCGGAGCGAACTTCCGGAGCCGGATATCGAGATCGAGATCCACCCTCAGGAGAGCACCGGGTTCATCGACATCGGCCGCACTCTCTTCAAGAAGTACCCGCGGCGCTTCGTGCTCGGGTTTGCGCTGATGGCCACCCAGGCGTTCCTCTACAACGCCGTGCTCTTCAACTTCTCCGGCCTGCTCACCGGATTCTTCGGCGTCGGCGACAGCGTCGCGGGCCTCTACCTGATCCCCTTCGGCATCGCGAACTTCCTCGGCGCCCTGTTGCTGGGCCGCCTCTTCGACACCATCGGCCGGCGCGAGATGATCACCGCCACCTACTTCATCGGCGGGATCGGGATGCTCGTCAACGGCTATCTCGTCGCCAACACGAATGCTTCGGTCTGGGTCTTCGTCGGAGTGATCTGCCTGACCTTCTTCTTCGCCTCCGCCGCGGCCTCGTCGGCCTACCTGACGGTGAGCGAGATCTTCCCGCTGGAGACCCGTGCGATGGCGATCGCGTTCTTCTATGCGATCGCCACTGGAATCGGCGGCGCGATCGGCCCGCTGTACTACGGCAAGGTCGTCGATGGAGGCAACCCCGACGCCGTCTTCATCGCCTTCGCGATCACGGCGGCGCTGATGTGCATCGCAGCCGCCGTCGAGTGGCTCTTCGGCCTGAAGGCCGAGCAGAAGCATCTGGAGGAGATCGCCGAGCCGCTGTCCGCCGAGGCCGTGGAGCCCACATGACCCTGCGCCGCTCCCGCCGTCCGCCCGATCCGAACGCCCCTCCGCGCTCGCAACGCCACCATTGGGCGCCGGCCATGGTCACCTCGGAGCTGGGGGAGGACCGCGACATCGAGAGGGAGGTCGGCGAGATCGTCACCGCTCTTCGTGATCACGACGGGCCGATGAGCCGCAGGGACCTCCGTCGCGCGGTCGAGTCCCGCTTCTGGGGCCCCGGACGATTCAGCAACGCGCTCTGGCTCGCTCAGCGGCGTGGAATGGTGAGCCGCACCGGTGGCCGCTTCGTCGTCGCGGACGGCGACTAGCCAGGCGGGGTTCCCAGGAGGCTCTGCCGGAGCTCCTCGACAGAGGTGAAGACGTCGCGCGCGCCGGCGTCGCGGAGCTCCTGCTCGGAGAAGCCGCCGGTGCGCACAGCCAGCGTCTCGACCCCCGCGCGCGCGGCGGCCTCGACGTCCCAGACCGTGTCCCCGATCATCAGGGCGTCGTCGGCCTGCCCGTCGACCTTGCCGAGAGCCGCGTGCACGAGGTCGGGCTTCGGCTTCGTCTGCTCGACGTCGTCGGACGTGGTCCAGGCTTCGATGATCTCCCGGGCGTCGAGCAGGTCGAGGTAGTGGTCGATCTCCTCCTCCTTGGCCGAGCTAGCCAACACGACCGTGTTGCCGCGCTCACCCAGGTCGACGATCAGCTCCCTCGAGCCCTCCATCGTCCGCACCTCGCCGATCAGCTCCTTGTAGAGCTCGGACTCCGCCTCGCGAATGTCATCGCCGCAGCGCTCCTCCACCTCGTCACCAGCCACCGCCGCCACCAGCTGGTCGCCGCCCATGCCGATGTGGCGGTGGATGCGCCAGAGCTGCTCGGTGACGTCGAAGCGCCTGAAGGCCCGGAACCAGGCGATCGCGTGGTGGTAGTTCGTGTCCACGAGGGTCCCGTCGACGTCGAGGATGGCGGTGGTCGACATTCCGATGGATTACCCGAACTGTTCGTGGCCGAATCCGTTTGGCGCCGCCAGGGGACGGGCATGAGTGGGTCATGCAGCTATCGCTACTACTCATCGTGATCGGAATCATCCTGGCCGTGCTCGTCAACTACGCGCTCGGCATCGTGTGCATCCTGATCGGCCTGGTTCTGTTGATCTGGCCCAGGCTGCGCACGTCGCGCACGCTGTAAGGCGCTCCCGCTATGTTCGCGGGCAGTGAAGCTGCTCGCCTTCAGCGACCTCCATCGCGACCTCGACCAGGCGGCGCGTCTGGTTGAGCGTTCCCCGGATGCGGATGTCGTGATCGCCGCGGGGGACTTCGCGTCGGTCCACGAGGGCCTCGAGGAGACCATCGATGCCCTGAAGCCGATCGCCGTGCCCACCGTGCTGGTGCCCGGCAACAACGAGACGGCGGATGCACTGCGCGCCGCCTGCGACGGCTGGGACGCGGCGACGGTCCTGCACGGCGAGGGAGCGGAGATCGACGGAGCGCAGTTCTTCGGCCTCGGGGCGGGCATCCCGATCACCCCGTGGGACTGGAGCTTCGACCTCGACGAGGACGAGGCCGCGGATCAGCTTGCCGGCTGCCCCGACGGAGCGGTTCTGGTCGTGCACTCCCCGCCCAAGGGATATTGCGACGAGTCGAGCGCCGGAGAGCACCTCGGCAGCCGGGCGATCCTCGAGGCGATCGAGGCGAAGCGCCCGCCCCTCGCCGTCTGCGGGCACATCCACGAGTCCTGGGGCGCCGAGAGCGAGATCGGGCCCACACGCGTGATCAACCTCGGCCCGAGCGGGACCTCAATAGAGTTGGACTCGTGAACGATCTGGAACAGGCCCCACGCGGCCGCGACGAGTGGCGAGTCGAGATCGCCCTCGACGAGGAGCACAACGGGAAGACGCTGAGCGACGCGCTCCATCACCTCAAGCTCGACAACGAGGCCCGCAAGCTGCTCGGCGGCAGCGTGGTGGTGACGCGCGACGGCCGCTTCGTCTTCATCTACGCCTGGCACGAGGAGTCGGCCCAGCAGGCGGAGCACGTCGTCAAGAACCTGATGCAGGACGAGCAGCTGGTCGGTCAGGTCAGCCTGATGCGCTGGCACCCGGTCGCCGAGGAGTGGAAGGACGCTTCCGAGCCGCTGCCGGACGACGAGGCCGCGCGCGTGCGGGAGATGAACGAGGCCGAGCATGAGGGATTCGAGGAGGCCCAGGAGTACGGCGAGTACCCGTGGGAGGTCGTCATCGATCTCCCACACATCCGCGACGGCCACACCCTGGCGAAGAAACTGCGCGACGAGCGCCTGCCCGTCAAGCGCCACTTCCGCTACCTGCTGGTCGGCGCTCCGAGCGAGGACAAGGCCGTCGAGCTCGGCGAGCGCCTCGAGGGCGAGGTGCCCGAGGGCGCCCGCATCGGCATCCGGGGCAACCCGGATGACATGCCCCTCCCCGCATTCGTGAACCTGAGCGCGCTCAAGCCCGGGTTCCTGCGGGACCTCGGGCTCTAGGGCCCTGTCGCGGACCTTCGACCGCGACTCGGCGGAGTTCGGGCGGGTCCTCGCCTGCTCGGCTAGAAGCCGATGGTCCGGTCGCGCCCGGAGTCCTTGGCCGCGTAAAGGGCCGAATCGGCCCGCGCAGTCAGCGACTCGGTGCTCTCGGCTCCGTCCCAGCGGCAGACCCCGGCTGAGCAGGTCTGCCCGCCCGGCAGGCAGCTCCGGAGGCGCTCCAGCATCCGCTGGGCGTGGTCAAGGTCGGTGCCGGGCAGGGCGACCGCGAACTCCTCGCCGCCGTAGCGGGCGAGGATGTCACCTGCCCGCAGCGTCCGGGACCAGGAGCCCGCCATCTGCTTCAGGAAGCGGTCACCGGCCTGGTGGCCGTGGGTGTCGTTGTAGAGCTTGAACTTGTCGAGATCGAGGATCGCGACGCAGAGCGCTCCGCCGTCTCGATCCGCGCGGGAGAGCGCGCGGCTGAGCTCCTCGTCCCAGGCCCTGCGGTTGAGCAGGCCCGTGAGGTCGTCGGTCCTGGCGGCAACTTCGAGGCGCCCGAGCAACTCGCCACGCTCGATTGCGATCGCCGCCTCCAGGGCGAGCAGCCTTACGGCCCGCCTGGTCTCCTCCGCCAGCGCCTCCAGCGGCTCGTGCCAGTAGACCGCGAGGACGCCGACGGCCGTGCTCTGTTCGCGGAGGACCGGCTGCCACAGCGCGGCCTCGGCCTCGAAGCCGGGCGAGAGCTCGTGGGCGGTCTTGCCGCTTCGCAGAGTCGCGAAGCGGTCGGTTGCCGAGGTGAATGCCTGGATCGCTCCCGAGCCCGGGGTGACGAATGGAATCGAGGCGCCGTCGGCGTCCACCCCGGCAACGGCTGTCGCCTGCAGCGCGTCGCCGGTGTGATTCGGTCGCCAGAGGACCGCGGCGGATGCATGTGCGGTCCGGACAGCCGCCGAGCAGATCGCCCAGCCGACCGCCTGCGGGTCGCTCTGTGTGGCGAGCTGCCGCGCCACCTCGCCGACGGCCTCGAGGTTCGCGGCGCGCCGGGCCGAGGCGTCCATCTCCTTGCGAAGCCGCCCGGCGAGCTGGTCGACGAGCAAGCCGGCCACGAGGATGCTGCCGACGGTCACCACCCAGCGAGCGACCGGCGTCGGCCCCTCGAGCTCTGTGAGAACCCACCCGTAGGCGGTGCCGACCACGGCCATCTGCATGAGCCCCCAACGCAGGCCGAAGAAGAAGAACGCGTAGACCCCGATCCAGAGGTACCAGATCGTGTAGTAGCCGCTGGGATCGTGGCCGTAGTAGACCGCGCGGGTGACGACGGCGACGCCGGCCAGCAGAAGGACCGGCAGCGCCCAGCGCGGCATCCGCGCGCGCAGGAGCAGCACCGCGATGCCGGCCGCGAAGGCGATGGCGACGTTGCCCCACAGGGCCGGCGAGTCGTACCCACTGGGGTGCGGCAGGACCAACGAAAGCGCGCCGATGGTCGCCCCGGCCACGAACAACCCGCCCAGGACGGTGGCCATGGTGCGCGGCTGATGAAACTCACGGCCATCGACCCCTGTTTTCAGCCCCCCTTCGCCCGTACTCACCTTCGGACTATCGACCGGCCCCTCGACCGTGAACATCCGTAATTTGTCCCCAATCGGCACGTCTACCCTGAACTCATGAGCGAGAACGGCTCGATTGACCCCGGGACCTCGATGGGATCCGTGCGCCTCACGGTCGCCGACCCCGAGGGCATGCGCGACTTCTATCGGGACGCAATCGGCCTCTCAGAGCTTCAGCCCGAAGACGGGATCGTCCGACTCGGAACGGACGGGGACTCGGGCGCTGCGATCGTCGAGCTCGCAGGCGACCCGGACGCCCCGCCCCGCCCCCGTGGCACCAGCGGTCTCTTTCACCTGGCGATCCTCGTGCCGACTCGCGCCGATCTGGCTCGCGCGCTCCAGCGCGTCGCCGAGGCGGGCTGGCGCCTCTCCGGGGCCTCCGATCACCTGGTCAGCGAGGCTCTCTATCTGAACGACCCCGAGGGGAACGGCATCGAGCTCTACCGCGACCGCCCCCGCGAGGAGTGGCCGATCCGAGACGGTGCGGTGCAGATGGACACCCTGCCGCTCGACCTCGACGGCGTGCTCGGGGAGCTGCGCCGCGAGGACGCGGAGTCAGGGATGCCGGACGGGACGCGCATCGGACACGTTCATCTGAACGTGGGCGACCTGCCCGCGGCCGAGGCCTTCTACTCCGGGGCGCTCGGCTTCGACGTAACGGTTCGCGGCTATCCCGGGGCGCTCTTCGTCTCCGCCGGCGGATATCACCATCACCTCGGGCTGAACACCTGGGCGGGCGAGGGAGCCCCCGCGGCGCCCGAGGGCAGCCGCGGTCTCCGTCAGTTCGAGGTCCTGCTGCCGAGCGGCGAAGCGCTCGCCGCGGAGGTGGACCGGCTGCGCGAGGCCGGGTTTGAGCCTGCAGAGGAAGAGGGCGGAGTGCTGGTCACGGACCCATCCGGCAACCTGGTGGTGCTGAGCGCCTCAGGCTGAGGAGGTCGCGGTGCTCTGCCCGACCTGGCCGACCTAGCGCGGCCCTACCTCCTGTCGAACCGCGTATTGCGATTTTTATACGCGCGGACAATGCCGCGACCGGGCGCGCGCCTCTAATCTCCGACTCGTTCCGTCTGACCAACTTCGGCGCGCCCGCGGCGCGCCACGCCTGCGAGGAGGATGCTCCCAAGATGTTGAAGACCCGCTCTCAGAACGTCACTTCCGCCACTTGGAGTCCCAACGGCGGCGCTCTCGGCACCGTCGACCTCACCAAGGCCGACAACAACCCGTTCGGCATCAACGTCTTCTCGCCGGCCGTCCAGAAGGACGTCCTGCCGAAGGACGTGTACGAGAAGCTCCTGAAGACCCTGGAGCACGGCGAGGCCCTCGATACCTCCCTTGCGGATGCGGTCGCCGAGGCGATGAAGGAGTGGGCGCTCGAGCGGGGCGCGACGCACTTCACGCACGTCTTCCAGCCACTTACCGGTCTGACAGCCGAAAAGCATGATTCCTTCTTCGAGCCCAACCGCGAGGGCAAGTGGATCGCGAAGTTCTCCGGCAAGGAGCTGATCCAGGGCGAGCCCGACGCCTCCTCCTTCCCCACCGGCGGGATTCGCGACACCTTCGAGGCTCGCGGATACACCGCGTGGGACCCGACCAGCCCGGCGTTCATCATCGAGAACCCGAACGGGGCGCTGCTCTGCATCCCCACTGCGTTCGTCTCCTGGACGGGGGAGGCGCTCGACGCCAAGACGCCGCTGCTCCGCTCGATGGACGCGCTCTCGAAGTCGGCGATCCGGGCGCTCAAGCTGCTCGGTGACGACGACACGCAGCGGGTCTTCACCACGGTCGGGCCCGAGCAGGAGTACTTCCTGATCGACGAGAACTACTTCTACGCCCGCCAGGACCTGGTGATCACCGGCCGGACCATGTTCGGCGCCAAGCCGGCCAAGGGCCACGAGCTCGACGATCACTACTTCGGCGTGATCCCCGAGCGCGTTCTCGCCTGCATCATGGACTTCGAGAACGAGCTGGCGAAGCTCGGCGTGCCGATCAAGACCCGCCACAACGAGGTTGCCCCTGCCCAGCACGAGATCGCGCCGATCTTCGAGAACTCGAACGTCGGCTCCGATCACCAGCAGCTGACCATGCAGATCATGCAGCAGGTCGCCCGCAAGTACGGCCTGGTCTGCCTGCTGCACGAAAAGCCCTTCGCCGGCGTCAACGGCTCGGGCAAGCACAACAACTGGTCGATGGGCACCGACACCGGCTCCAATCTGCTCGAGCCGGGCGCCACCCCCGCGGACAACCTGAACTTCCTGTTCTTCTGCGCCGCGGTCATGCAGGCGGTCAACAAGCACCAGGGTCTGCTGCGGGCGTCCGTGGCCGGCATCGGCCAGGACCACCGCCTCGGCGCCAACGAGGCGCCCCCGGCGATCATCTCGATCTTCCTCGGCGCCGAGCTGACGAAGGTCTTCGAGGCGATCTCCTCGGGCTCCGGCGACCCGCACACCCCCGGCTCGTTCCTCGAGCTGGGCGCAGAGGTCCTGCCCCCGCTGCCGATGCACGGCGGCGACCGCAACCGGACCTCGCCGTTCGCCTTCACGGGCAACAAGTTCGAGTTCCGCGCCGTTGGGTCGAGCCAGTCCCTGGCCTTCCCGAACACGGTGCTCAACACAATCGTCGCGGAGGCGATCGATGACCTCTCGGACAAGCTCGAGGCCAAGGGCGGCAGCGATCTGCCCGCCGCGGTCACCGAGGTGGTCAAGGAGGCCTATGACGCCAACAAGCAGATCGTCTTCGACGGCGACAACTACGACGAGGCGTGGCACAAGGAGGCCGTTGAGGAGCGTGGCCTGAAGGACCTCCGGACCACCCCGGACGCGTTGCCCGAGGTGCTCGCGGACGCGACCAAGTCGATGATGACCAAGTACGCCGTGCTCAACGATCGCGAGCTCGAGTCCCGCTACGAGGTCTGGCTCGAGCAGTACATCATCCGTGCCAACATCGAGGCCGAGACGGCCGACACGATGGCCCGGACGATGATTCTGCCGGCCGCCCTCCGCTTCCTGGCGCTCGGCGACGAGGCCGGCATCGGCGCCGTCACCGAGGAGACGACGCCGCTGGTGGACGAGCTGGTGGCGGCGATCAAGGAACTCGACGACGCGAACGAGTATCCGGACGGTCTCGAGGGCATGGATCTGGCTATCCACGCGCGCGACAAGCAGATCGCCGGGATCGAGCGCGTCCGCGAGGCGGCGGACAAGCTGGAGAAGATCGTCCCCGACGACCTCTGGCCGCTGCCGAAGTACGCGGAGATGCTCTTCATCAGGTAGCGGTCATGGGGTGAGCGGCGGCCCCAGCCCAACCTCCGGCGGCGTTTGCAGCCTTTTGGGGGCTATGGGCCCCTCAACGCTGCAAACGGCGGTTCCCGGTGCCCCCGAGGACCTGGGTAGATCAAATGTCCAACTCCCCTGTTTGACTAATTAATCGGTAGCGGTCCGGCCGATTAATCAGTGCATGGATGCACAGGCAGATCGCCTGCGGGCGATCATCAAGACTCAGAGCGAGATTGCGGCGGCCGACCTGGATTCCGGCGAGGTCATGCAGCTGGTGGCTCGGCGCGCGCAGGAGCTGACGGGCGCGAGCGCCGGCGTGATCGAGGTTCCGGACCGGGACGAGATGGTCTACACGGTGACCACCGGCGATGCCACGCCCTACCTCGGCATCAGGCTCGACCGCGACAGCAGCCTCTCCGGCCTGGCCCTGGACCTGCATCAGGTCCTTCACTGCAACGACACCGAGGTCGACCCGCGGATGGACCGCGCGGCCTCGCGCCGGGTCAACGCCCGCTCGATGATCGCCGTGCCCCTGCAGCACGGCGACGAGGCCGTCGGAGTTCTCAAGGTCTACTCGTCTGCCCCGGGCGCCTTCGGGCCTGAGGAGGTCGAGACACTCCAGCTGCTCACCGAGTCGATCTCGGCGCAGATGGCGCATGCCTCGCTCTTCGAGGTCAAGGAGAAGGAAAGCCGGACGGACGCGCTCACCGGACTGCTCAACCGCCGAGCCTATGAGGAGCGGCTGGCGATCGAGGCGGCGAGGAGCGCCCGCTACCGCCAACCGCTGGCGCTCGGCCTCTTCGATCTCGATGGGTTCAAGGGCGTCAACGACCGCCTCGGCCATCCCGCCGGCGACCTGGTTCTCAAGGGGGTCGCCGAGGCGATCGATTCATCACGGCTGACCGATGATGCGTTCCGGATCGGCGGCGACGAGTTCGCGCTGCTCATGCCGCAGACCGGGCTCGAGGGAGCCAAGATCGCCGCGACGCGGGTGCTCGACGCGATCCAGGCCGCGGAGCTCAGCGACGGGACGGTCACCGCGTGCTTCGGGGTCGCGTCGCTGGTCAGCGGCGACGCGCTCGCCCTGCACGACGCGGCCGATCGGGCACTCCTTGCCGCAAAGCGGCGCTCACCGTTCCGAACCCGCACCGTGCCCAGGTTCGCTCGCTGAAGCGCGACTTGCCGTCCGGTCAATAGGCTGCCGTCATCGACTTCCAGGTCCGCAAAGACGATCTGCAGCAGACGCGCTTCGCCGAAACGGAGACGCCCGAGCTCGACGACGGTCAGGCGCTGCTCGGCGTCGACAGCTTCGGCCTCACCACCAACAACATCACCTACGCGGTGATGGGCGAGACGATGAGCTACTGGAACTTCTTTCCGGCCGAGGACGGCTGGGCGCACATGCCGGTCTGGGGCTACGCGGACGTGGTCGACTCCAGGGCCGACGGCGTGCCCGAGGGCACGCGGGTCTACGGCTACCTGCCGCCGGCGAGCCACCTCGTCGTCCGGCCGGACCGGGCCAGCAGCACCGACTTCGTGGATGTCTCGCCGCACCGCGTCGACCTGCCGGCCGCCTACAACCGCTACCTGCGCGCCGACGGCAACGAGATGTACGAGAAGGAGAACGAGGACTACGAGATCCTGCTCTGGCCCCTCTACTTCACCTCGTTCCTGATCGACGACTTCCTCGACGACGAGGACATGTTCGGCGCCAAGCTCGCCGTGCTCTCGTCCGCCTCGAGCCGCACCACTTCAGCGCTCGCCCACCTGCTGGACAAGCGCGACGGAATCGAGGTGGTCGGCCTGACCTCCCCCGGCAACGTCGAGTTCACCGAGTCGCTCGGCGTCTACGACCGTGTCGTTCCCTACGGGGAACTCGACTCGATTGACGCCGAGCCCGCCGTCTACGTGGACGTCGCCGGCGACGCGAAGGTCCGCGGCGCGGTCCACGGCCACTGGGGCGATCAGCTCAAGCACAGCGCCGCCGTCGGGATCACTCACAAGGAGGACCTCGGAGGCTCCGGCGAGCTCGCCGGCCCCGACCCGACCTTCTTCTTCGCTCCGACCCGCCTCCAGAAGCGCTCGGAGGACTGGGGCGCGGAGGGGATGAACCAGCGTCTCGCGGACGCCTGGGGCCCCTATGTGGAGTGGGCTCGCGGCTGGCTCCGGGTCGAGCACGGCTCCGGCCCGGAGGACGTCGAGCGGATTTACCGAGAGCTGCTCGACGGCAAGTCCGACCCGGCGGTCGGACACGTGCTCTCGCCCTGATCCCTGTTTATCGAGCCCACGGCCGGGGGATTTACCCTCGAGATCGTGCGGTTTCCAATCTTCGTTTTGCTGGCCGCCGCGGTCACAGGCTGCGGCTCCTCGTCAGGCGAGGGAACGACCGCGGCCTCCATTCCGCCTCCCCCAGCTGCATCTCCGACGCCGACGGTGGTGTCCGCGCACCATCACCATCTGCAGCCACCGTGCTCCAAGCGGGCTCGAGCGGTGCTCGCGAAGACGGCCTCGGTTCTGCCGGACGCTGTGAGTGGCTCTCCGTTCAATGCCTCGAACGGGGCAGCGGGCTGCCGGCTGCACGCCGGAGACCTGGGGGCCGTCGTCATGCTGGACAGCGCACCCCAGCCCTACATCCGGATGGAACGGGAACAGGTCGAGTTCTGGCAGAACGTCGAGTGGTCCCACAAGGCCGCTCACGCCGCGCCCGCTCCCGTGACCAGCCTGGGGCTCGGCGGGTACTGGTTCCCGCTGCAGAGCCGCATGCTGACCACGGATGGCGTCCGGCTGGACACGATCAAGGTGATCTGGCCCGCCGGCGGGGCTGAGCGAAAGACGCTCGCCGTGCGGCTCGCGCACGTCTACCTGGGACCGCCGGTCAAGCCACCCGGCTACTAGCGGGGCAACTAGCCTGAAGCCCATGCTGATCTACTCGATGAGCGTCTCGGTGGACGGCTTTATCAACGACCGCGAAGGCGGGTTCGAGTGGGCGCCTAGCGAGGAGCAGTTTGAGTTCCACCTCGAGCAGGTGCGCGAGCTCGGCGGCTATCTGCTGGGCCGCAGGCTCTACGAGACGATGCTGGTGTGGGAGACGGATCCGTCGCTGCGCGCCGACGAGCTCCGGGACGCTTTCGCCGACGTCTGGTGCGCACTCCCGAAGGTCGTCTTCAGCCGCACGCTCGACAGCGTCCAGGGCAACGCCCGGCTCGCCGAGGCGCCGGTGGCCGAGGAGGCCGCTGCGGCGCTCGACGCGACCGACAAGGACGTCTCGATCGGCGGCGCCGACTTGGCCGCGGCGGCGATCGAGCTCGGCCTCGTCGACGAGCTGCGCATGTTCCGCTACCCGATCGTCGTCGGAGGCGGCACGCCGTTCCTGCCGCCGGTCACCGAGGACGTCCCGCTTGACCTGATCGAGACCCGGACGTTCGGCTCGCGCGTGATCTACGAGCGCTACAGGCGCGGCCGCGCCTAGACCTCGAGCCGTTGCTCCTCCAGATCGAGCTCGCGCTCGACGCGGCGCATCACCTCGACGCTGATGCGGCGACCGTTCCGCAGCTCGACCAGGGCCTCACGCTGCGACGAGTAGACCTCGTGCATGAGCCGCTGGTAGGCGAGCGAGCGCTCCTCGATGCCGTCGGTTCCGTCGAGCGCCCCCGCCTGCGCGGCAAAGCGTCGCTTCCGGAACCGGTAGAGCGCCCGCACGCGCTCGATCGTCTCGTCTCGCGTCCACTCCTCCCCCTCCAGCTCATCGACCCGATCGAGCGCCGCTCGGGCGATCACCAGCCTTGCCTTGATCTCCTCGTGCTGCTCGTCCTCGCCGTCGTCGACCACGCCGAGTTTGCGGATCAGCCAGGGGAGCGTCAGCCCCTGCCCGACCACGGTGACCAGGATCAGCGAGAAGGTGATGAACTGGATCAGGTCGCGGCCGGGAAGCGGCGCGCCGGCGTCCGTGTGGAGCGGCAACGCCAGGGCCGCGGCGAGCGAAACGGCGCCCCGCATGCCTGCCCAGCCCCCCACCACGCGTAGGCGCCAAGTCGAGCGCCGTGCGAGCTGGGACGGCCGCCGGTCGAGCGTTCGGATAACCGCCGTGGCAGTGAACTGCCAGATGTATCGCAATGCGATCACCGCGGCACAGACGAGTGCTGCGTAGCCCACAACCTGACTCGCCGACTCGCCCGCGAGCCCGTCCACGATCGACGGCAGCTGCAGCCCGATCAGGATGAACAGCGTCGCGTTGAGCAGGAACGTGAGGATCGACCACATCGCGTACCCCTGCATCCGGCTTTCGGGCGAGGCGATCTCCGGTGCGCGCCAGCCCAGATAGAGCCCGCAGGCGACGACGGCCAGCACACCGGAGACGCCGAGCTGATCGGCAGGGATGAACGCGCCATAGGCGCTGAACAGCGAAATCGTCAGCTCGGTGTTGACGTCGTTGACGCGCTTCCGGACCTCGGCGATCACGTACCCGACAGCAAGGCCGATCGCGACCCCGCCGGCCACGTCGCCGAAGAAGGTGAGGACGGTGTGTCCCGCCGAGACGCTCTCGCCGATCGCGGCAGCGACCGCGACCTTGTACATGACCAGCGCCGCGGCGTCGTTGATCAGGCTCTCCCCCTCGAGCACGTTGATGAGCCGCCGGGGGGCGCCGACACGCCGCATGATCGCCGTGGCCGCCGCGGGGTCGGTCGGCGAGACGATCGCACCAAGGGCGAAGGACATCGCCCAAGGCAGGCCGATCACCTCGTGCGCGATCACACCGACAGCGGCCGCGGTGAAGATCGTCAGCCCGATCGAGTTGAGGACGATGACCCGGGTGTCGTTGCGGAGACTGCGGAGATCGGCGAAGAAGGACGACGAGTAGAGCAGTGGCGGGAGGAAGACCAGCAGCACGAGGTCCGGACTCAGGTGGACGTCCGGGATCCCCGGGATCAGGCCAAGCACCAGACCCCCGAGCACCAAGGTGATCGGGTACGGCACATTCACCCAGTTCGCCAGCGCGTTCAGCCCGGCGGCTGAGACGAACAGCGCTGCGAGGAAGATCTGCAGGTCCCCCATACCCACTCATTTTCCCGGACCTTGGCGATCCGGGCGCTGCGATCAGATCCGGCCGACCGCCTCGATCGCCTCCTTGCCGTCGGCGCCCGTCAGCTCGCGGTAGCGCTTCGCGGCCTCCATCTTGTTCCCGGCTTGCGCCAGCTCGAGCACCTCGGGAGGGAGCTCGGCAAACGGCTCCTCATAGGAGACTCCGGCCTGGTCGGAGAGCACCTTGAGCTGCGCCTCGATGTTGGCGAGGCGCGTGCTGATGGCGTTGAACTTGAGCTCGAGCTGCTGCTGGCTGTATTCCCCGGCCAATGTCGATTCCTTTCGTTTGAGTCGAAGCGATCTAGGGTGCGGAGATCTTTGTAGCGCCCTCGCGGTCCCGGAGGACACGCCGGAGGATCTTGCCCGAGGCGGACTTGGGCACCTCGTCGACGAACTCGACCTCGCGGATCTTCTTGTACGGCGCGACCCGCTCGGCGACGTATGCCATCAGCTCATCGGCGTCGACACCGTCGGCGACCACGAAGGCCTTCGGCGCCTCTCCCCCGTCGTCCATCGGCACTCCGATCACGCCGGCGTCCTTCACCTTCGGGTGGGAGACGAGAACCGCCTCGAGCTCGGCCGGCGGCACCTGGTAGCCCTTGTACTTGATCAGCTCCTTGAGCCGGTCGACGATGAAGGTGAAGCCGTTCTCGTCGATCCGGGCGATGTCGCCGGTCCGCAGCCAGCCGTCCTCGAGCAGCGTCTCGGCCGTGGCCTCGTCGTTGTTCAGATAGCCCTTCATCACCTGCGGGCCGCGGATCCAGATCTCGCCCTGCTCGCCCTCGGGGACGTCCTCGCTCGGTCACCGGGTCGACCAGCCGGGCCTCGGTGTTCGGAATCAGTGCCCCGACGCTGCCCGGCGGCGTCTCCGCGACGCGGGCCAGCCGGCTCTTGTGGCTGACGGGGCTGAGCTCGGTCATCCCGTAGCCCTGACGCACCGGAGCACCGACCTTCGCCTCGGCTCGGCCGGCGAGCTCGGCGTCGAGCGGCGCGGCGCCCGAGATGATCATCTTGAGTTTGGAGAAGTCGCGGTCCTCGACGTTCGCCGTCGTCGAGATGGCGAGGATCACCGGCGGAGCGACGTGCAGCCAGGTGACGCCATGCTCCTCCACCAGATCCATCAACGTGTCGCAGTCGAAGCGCTGCATCGTGATGATCGTCGAGCCCTTCGCCAGTCCCATGTTGAGGACCACCGTCTGGCCGTAGATGTGGAAGAAGGGCAGCAGTCCGACGAGGGTGTCGTCCTCGCCGACCGGCATCGAGTTCCAGGCCTGCTCGATGTTCGCCACCAGGTTGCGGTGCGTCAGCATCACGCCCTTCATCAGCCCGGTGGTGCCACTGGAGTAGGGCAGGACGGCCAGGTCCTCGGGATCGATTTCGACGTCGGACGGCGTTGCGCCGGGCTCTGCCTGCGCGACGAATGCCGCCGGATCGTCGATCAGCAGCTTCGAGCCGGAGTTCTCCTGCTGGCGGCCCATCTCCTCGGGAGTGAGCAATGGGTTCATCGGCGTGACGACCCCTCCCGCGCACAGGATCGCGTGGTAGGCGATCCCCCAGTCCGCGCTGTTCGGACCGACCAGGGCGACCACATCGCCCTTGCCGATCCCCCGGGCCTGGAGGGCCGCGGCGCCGGCATCGACCTTGGTCGCAAGCTCCGCATAGGTCGTCGCCTCGCCGGTGGCGCCGTCGATGAGGGCGGGGTGATCGCTGCGCGCAGCCGCCCCGCCCATCACGTACTCGGGCACGGTCAGGTCCGGGATCTCGATGTCCGGCTCTGGGCTGCGGTAGATCAATCGCTCACTCCTCGGCTGGCAGCTTACGTGGCAAGATCGACGCGGTGAAGGCGGTGGTCGCCTACGAGTCGATGTACGGCAATACCCGCGAGATCGCCGAGGCGATGGCGGCGGCCCTCGGGAAGGCCGAGGTCGTCTCGGTCAATACCGGCGACCAGCCTAGGAGGGCGGCCGGGCGGCTCCCTCGGAATCGAACTGCTCGATCACCCTTCCCCCGCGGCCGCGGGTGAAGAAGCTGACCGCCCAGCGAATCAGCACCAACAGGCGGTTCTGGAACCCGATCAGGAACCAGAGGTGGACCATGAGCCAGGTGACCCAGGCCGGGAACCCGCTCAACCGCGCCACATGGAGGTCCGCCACCGCCCGCGCCCTGCCGATGGTCGCGAGGTTCCCCTTGTCGCGGTAGTGGAACGGCTGGAGGTCCCCGTCCCGCAGCCGAGCCTTGACCAGCTCTGCCGCGTAGCGCCCCTGCTGCATGGCCACCGGAGCGACGCCGGGCAGGTCCTGGAGCGTGCCGTCCTCGTCGTGAACCCGCACCATGTCGCCCAGAGCGATCACCTCGGGATGGCCCGGCAACGTCAGCTCAGGCCCCACCGACACTCTTCCCGCCCGATCGACGTCCGCGCCGGTCGCGTCCCCCAGACGCCTGGCGAGCGAGGCCGCCGTGACCCCGGCGGCCCAGATCACCGTCTTCGCCGGAATGCGCTCCGTGGCTCCGCCGTGCGCCTCGACCGTGACGCTGTCGTCATCGATGTCGACGACCGTGTGGCCGAGTAGCGGCGTCACGCCGAGGTGCTCGAGCGCGCGCGCCGCCTTCGCCGACAGCGACTGCGGGAAGGTGGTGAGAACGCGGTCAGCGATCTCGACGAGGAGCACCCGTCCCGCTCGCGGGTCCATCACGCGGAAGTCCCGCCGGAGCGTGTCGCGGGCGAGCTCGCCGATCTGGCCTGCCATCTCCACCCCGGTCGGGCCGGCGCCGACCACGACGAAGGTCAGCCAGGCGCGGCGGCTCTCCTCGTCGGTCTCCAGCTCGGCGGCCTCGAAGGCGCTCAGGATCTGGGCGCGGACGGCGAGCGCGCTCTCCAATGACTTCACCTCGTGGGCGAACTCCTTCCAGTCGTCGTGCCCGAAGTAGGAGTAGCGCGAGCCGCCCGCGGCGATCAGCGTGTCGTAGGGCACCGTGATCGGGCCCTCCTCGCCGACGCCCGGCTGCACCTCGATGGTCCGGTTCTCGAGGTCGAGCTCCCTGACCTCGCCGAGCAGCACCCGCACGTTTCCCCGCCGCTTGAAGATCGCCCGCAGCGGATACGCGACCTCCTCGGCCGAGAGCGCGCCGGTCGCCACCTGGTAGGTGAGCGGCTGGAAGAGGTGGAAGTTCCGGCGGTCGATCAGGGTCACCTCGACCGGCAGACGGGAGAGCTTCTGGACGGCCTGCAGGCCCCCGAAGCCGCCCCCGATCACGACCACCCTTTGGGGGGGGCTCCCTACCTCCATGGCCCCACCCTACTCCCGGGTCGGGGGATTCCGCTCAGGCGGGGCGGATCGGATACGCGCCGAGTCGCTCGCGCACCTGCCGGACGACCATGACGTTGGTGCCGCACGCACGCGCCACCCGGGTGTCGCAACGGTCGGGAGCGCGGGTCAGCTCCAACTCCACGAGACCCTCTGCGTCGGCCTGCTTGCACCACGCCGGTAGATCGTCGCCGTTAGCGGCAACACCTCGACTTGTCCGCCATCCAGGTGGATGAAGTCATTGCTCGCCCCAAACTCTCCTCCGGTTACTGGGATGGCCCTACCCGCCTCCCGACGCTCTAAACCTGCCCCACTGACCAGTCCTAGATCACGCAGCGACCCAGGACCTCGCCTCTTCGAGCTCGTCCATCTCGAAGACCTTGAGCTCGCCGGGCATCGCCCAGGTGAACATGCGCGTCGCCTTGGACACCCACTCGACACCGCTGACGAAGGCGAGCTTCTTCCAGGCGGAGCGGTTCGCGATCTCGGCCCTGACCCCGGTCTTCACGTCCTCGATCCAGGCGCCGGGCTCGAGGCCGTCGAAGTCGGGCAGGACGAAGAGCACGCGGGCCTCGCCCGAGTCTGTGGCCTCCTTCAGCGCAGGCTCCAGGCCGTTCACGTAGTCATCCTTCGTCAGCTTCCCCGAGGCGCGAATCCCGATGACGCCGGCGGGCATGTCGTCGAGCCGCTCGATCATCGCCGCAAGGCTACTTCCGCTTCCCTGGCATCCGCGGCCAAGCTTACAAACCAAAGCGCTCGCTTCGCCATCATGGACGGATGACCCCGGCCCTCCAACTGCGCCAGCTCACCAAGCGCTACGACGACGGCACCCTCGCCCTCGACTCACTCGATCTCGAGGTGCCCTCGGGCAGCTTCTTCGGCCTGCTCGGTCCGAACGGCGCCGGCAAGACCACGCTGATCTCGGCCGTCTGCAACCTGATCCGGCTGACCGACGGCGAGATCTCGGTCTTCGGCGAGCCGGGCGGGTCGATGGAGGCGCGGCGGATGATCGGGATCGCCGAGCAGGAGCCCAACCTCGACCGCTTCCTGACCGTCCACGAGACGCTCGTCTACCACGGCGGCTACTACGGGATGAGCGGCGAGGCCGCCGCCGCGCGCGCCGAGGAGATGATCGACGTCTTCGACCTGCGCGCCAAGCGCGACACCCGCGCGCCGAAGCTCTCCGGCGGGATGCGCCGCCGCCTGCTCCTCGCCCGCGCGCTGCTGCACGAGCCGCGCCTGGTGATCCTCGACGAGCCGACCGCCGGCGTCGACCTCGAGCTCCGCCACGAGCTCTGGCGGTACATCCGCCGCCTGCACGAACGCGGCACCACGATCCTGCTCACCACCCACTACCTCGAGGAGGCCGAGGCGCTCTGCGAGGAGATCGCGCTGATCGGCAAGGGCCGGATCATGGCCCGCGACACAGCCGACGGGCTCAAGCAGCGCTTCGACGCCGCCACTCTGGAGGACGTCT
Organism: uncultured Solirubrobacterales bacterium; assembly: GCA_963831605.1. Lineage (GTDB taxonomy): Bacteria > Actinomycetota > Thermoleophilia > Solirubrobacterales > 70-9 > DASUPK01. Next base: position 289,555 of record CAWHQR010000008.1, on the reverse strand, counting down.
ACATGAAGACGGTGGCCGCCGGTCGGCGCGAGGTCGAGGGGTCGAGCGAGGAGCCCGCGGCTACGGGCTCTTCCTCTGCACGAACCACTCCGTGAACTCGCGGCAGCGGCCGTCGGGATCGAAGCGCATCACGAAGCAGTTGTCGTAGACCCTTACGACCGGACCGCCCGGCCGGTCGCGGTAGGTGCTCGTGCCGGTCGCCACAGCGGAGTCGCGGTCGATGGCGAAGGCCGTGTAGCTGGCGTCGAAGGTTCCCGGCTCGTCGCGGGCGGATGCGGTGGGGTGATCGCCCTCCTCCAGCCAGGACTCGACCACGGCCTCGCGGCCCTCGATCGGGTCGTCGGCCGGGTGGTAGCGGTAGGAGACCTCGTCGGCGAACAGCGCCTCGATCTGGGCGCGGTCGTAGCTCTTCCAGGCTTCGACGTAGGCGTCGAGCCAGCGATCGAGGTCCTCGCGGGTCACGATCCGATCCTATGCCAAGGAATTCAACCGCTGGATAACGTGTCCGGGATGAACGAGCGCGCACTCGCCAACCCCTGGCAGGGATTCCTCTGGCTCTCGCGCCGCGAGTGCCACCGCGTCCTGCGCCTCTGGACCCAGACGACGCTCGCGCCGGTCGTCTCCTCCCTGCTCTTCATCGTCGTCTTCGGGCTCAGCCTCGGCGGCCGCATCCATCAGGTCGATGGCTTCGACTACGACCAGTTCATCGTCCCCGGCCTGATCGCGATGGCGATGGCCCAGGCCGCGTACTCCAACAACGCGAGCACGATCTTCCAGGGCCGCTCCGACCGCTACATCGACGACGTCCTCGCCGCCCCGATCCACAACTGGCAGGTCAACCTCGGCTACCTGGTGGGCGGCGCTTTCCGGGCGCTGATCATCGGCATCGGCCTCGCCGCCTGCGCGATCCCGATCACCGGCGCGCCGATCGTCAATCCCGCGCAGCTCATCGTCGCCGTGCTGCTTCTGGTCGTCGGCTTCGGAGCCCTCGGCACGATCGTCGGCATCTACGCCGAGACCTTCGACCACACGAGCTTCATCAACAACATCGTGATCCTCCCCCTCACCTTCCTCGGCGGCGTCTTCTACTCGGTCAGCCGCCTCGGCTCACCGTGGGAGCAGCTCTCCCACGTGAACCCGCTGTTCTACGTCGTGGAGACGGTCCGCTACGGCTTCCTGGGCGTCTCCGACGTGAGCCCGTGGATCTCGTTCGCAGTGGTCGCCGCCATGTGCTTGGCGCTGCTGGCGTGGAGTCAGTGGCTGTTTACGAGTGGGCGGAAGTTGAAGCCTTAGGCTGGATTCGCAAAGCCGAAAGGAGAAGCCATGGCCACCACGCTGTCGAAGGAGATGCTGGAGGCGCACCCAGCGGCCGCACAGGTCGATCGGGATCTGCTCGCCCGCTGCATCGACGAGTGCCTTGCCTGCCTGCAGAGCTGCACGGCCTGCGCCGATGCGGACCTGGCGGAGGACGACGTCGCCGAGATGCGCAGGTGCATCAGGCTCTGCCTGGACTGCGCCGACGTCTGCGACGCGACCGCCCGCCTGCTGAGCCGCCAGACGGACTACGTCGCCGAGACCGCCCGAGCGCAGGTGGCGTCGTGCCGGGAGCTCTGCGCGATCTGCGCCCAGGAGTGCGAGCGCCACGCGACGCACCACGAGCACTGCCGGCTCTGCGGCGAGGAGTGCAGGCGCTGCGAGCAGGCCTGCTCGGCGGTGCTGGACGCAATCGCATAGGCAACTAGAGTCAGGCCGATGGAGTCAGCGACACTCCGCCGCGTGCCCCGTCTGCCGAGCGCCGTGCAGCTCGGCCTCATCTTCGGGCTGGTGCTTCTCGCCGCCATCGCCTGGGCGATGACAGGCGACCGGATGGCCGGGATGGACGCCGGACCGGGCACGGATCTCGGCGGTCTCGGCTTCTGGCTCACGGCGTGGGTCGTGATGATGGCCGCGATGATGTTCCCGTCGATCGCGCCGATGGTGCTCATGTATGCGCGCGTCGAAGAGGGAAAGCGGCAGAGGGGCCAGCCGACCCAGGCCGGCGCAACCGCGGTGTTCGTCGGCGGCTACCTGCTCACCTGGGCGGCGGTGGGCCTCTTCGCCTACGCGATCTTCGAGATCGGGCGATCCCTGGACCTCGGTTTCCTGGCCTGGGACAGCGGCGGACCCTATGTGGCCGGCGGGGTCATCGTCGCGGCCGGGATCTACCAGCTCACTCCGCTCAAGGACGTCTGCCTCCGGCACTGCCGGAACCCGATGACGTTCGTGCTCATGCATTGGCGCGCCGGCCGGATCGGCGCGCTGCAGATGGGCGTCGAACACGGGGGCTGGTGCGTCGGCTGCTGTTGGGGCCTGATGGCGGCGCTCTTCGCGCTCGGCGTGATGAGCATCGGGTGGATGGTCCTGATCGCCGCACTGATCGCGCTCGAGAAGCTCCTGCCCTGGAAGGCGGTGGCCAATCGCTCCGTTGCCGTCCTGCTGCTCGTCCTCGGGCTCACGGTGGCCTTCGTTCCCGACAAGGTGCCAGGACTCACCCTGCCGGACTCACCCGCGGCAGCGCGGGCGATGGATTCGATGGGCATGCACGACGACTCCGGTGGCGGCGGATCGATGAACGATCAGAAGATGCCCTCTTCCGGCGGGATGAATGACGCCAAGGGCGGGATGAATGACGCCAAGGGCGGGATGAATGACGCCAAGGGCGGGATGAATGACGCCAAGGGCGGGATGCCGCCGCCTTAGCGCCCCGTTACTCCGGAGGCGTCTCCTGCCAGGTCAAGCCTTCAGGCGGCCCAGGCGAACTCGGATGCCGAGATCCCGGTCTTCCCCTCGTACTCGATGCCGAAGGCGCTGATCTTCGAGCGCTTCGCCTCGGCGGCGTTGAACTCGGACGAGGCCGGATGGAATACGCCGACGAGCCGCACCGGCTCCCCGGTCTCGACGCCGAAGGGAACGATGTCCTCGATTTCGAAGTCGATCGCGTCCCCGATCTTGACGCTGTGGCGCAGACCTTCCTCGACCACCTCGAATGACGCCCGCTCGGCGCCGAGGATCTCGCCAACGAGGGGAGAGATCGCCTCCATCGGACCCCCTTTCTGGCCCCCGAAGACGGCGGTGAGCTTTTCCATCTGCTCGTCGCTTGCCTGGTCGTCGATGAACATGCCCAGGCGCCAGTTGCCCTCGGTCATGACCTTCGGAGTGTCCGCGATCGCCGCGACGCTGAGGCCGCTGACATCCGTGCCCTCGATTTCCCCCTCTTTGATGTTGAAGACGAGGGTGACCCGGCAGTAGTCGTAGGTCGCGCCGTGGTCGAAGGACATATTGCACGGGCACATGAGGTCACACGAACACGTTTCGAAGTAGCTCCCCTTCAGGCTCCAGGACACACCGGTCTCCTTCCGGCCGTTGGCGAGCGCGATTCTCCCTTGCGGATGCGACCGAGTCAAGCGCACCAAAGAACATGGCGCCGCGGGTGAGCCTACGGGGCGGCCGTGGCCTTCGCTCTCTCGGCCGCGTCGACCGCCGGCAGCGGCACGCCGGCCACCTCGTAGGCCTCAGGCTGGTCGAGCGTCTCGCGCTCCAGTAGGGCGTTCGCCAGGGACTCAAGGCGGTCGCGTTCCCGGGTGAGGAGGTCGATCACCTCGTGCTCAGACTCGTCCACGATCCGGCGCACCTCCTGATCGACCAGCTCCTGGGTCGGCTCCGAGGCGGGTGACACGCCGGGCAGGAGCGGGCCGTTCTGGCGGCCGTCGGTGACGGCGATCGGGCCGATCGCGTCGCTCATGCCCCAGCGGCCCACCATGCCGCGGGCCACCTGGGTGAGATTCTGGATGTCGGACTCGGCGCCCGTCGAGAGGTCGTCGAAGATGATCTTCTCCGCGGCTCGGCCCCCGAGCGCGACCTTGATCTGGGCCAGGACCTCCTCGAGGCGGAGGTTGTAGCGGTCGGTCTCCGGAGTGGACAGCGTGACGCCTAGGGCCTGGCCGCGCGGGATGATCGAGATCTTCCGCACCGGGTCCGCGCCCGGGGTGAGCATGCCGACCAGCGCGTGGCCGGACTCGTGGTAGGCGGTGCGCTTGCGGTCCTCGTCGGTCATCACGATCTGGCGCTCGGCGCCGAGCAGGATCTTCTCGATCGACTCCGTGAAGTCGCTCTGCTCGACCTTGGTGTGGTCATTCCGGGCGGCGGTGAGTGCCGCCTCGTTGACGAGCAGCGCGATGTCGGCGCCGGTGGAACCGGGGATGGAGGCGGCGATCCGATCCAGGTCGACGTCGTCGGCGAGCGGCACGTCGCGGCTGTGGATCTTGAGGATCTGGACGCGGCCCGGCTGATCAGGCGGGTTGACCGCGATGCGGCGGTCGAAGCGGCCGGGGCGCAAGCAGCGCCGGGTCGAGGATCTCGGGGCGATTCGTCGCGCCGAGGACGATCACGTTCGTGCCGGGCTCGAAGCCGTCCATCTCGGTGAGGATCTGGTTGAGCGTCTGCTCGCGCTCGTCGTTGCCGCCGCTGATGCCGGCGTAGTTGCCCGAGCGCGAGCGACCGATCGCGTCGAGCTCGTCGATGAAGATGATCGCCGGCGCGGCCTCCTTCGCCTGCTTGAAGAGGTCGCGCACCCGCGAGGCCCCCACTCCCACGATCGCCTCGACGAACTCCGAGGCGGACAGGTGGAAGAAGGCTGCGTGCGCCTCGCCGGCGACCGCACGGGCGAGCAGCGTCTTGCCGGTGCCAGGCGGGCCGTAGAGCAGGACTCCGTGCGGGACCCGCGCCCCCAGCTTCGTGTAGCGCTGCGGGTTCTTCAGGAAGTCGACGATCTCGACGAGCTCGTCCTCGGCCTCGTCGATGCCGGCCACGTCCTTGAAGGTGACGCGCTGTTGCTCGTCGGGATTGACGCGCCGGGCGTTGGTGCGGCCGAAGCCGCCGAGGATGCCGCCGCCGCCCGCGCCCGCCTGCCGCCGCGCGATCCAGATGAAGAAGCCGATGATGAGCAGCCACGGCAGAAAGCCGAGAACGAGCGTCCAGAAGATCGAGCGCCCCGAGTCCGGTGGCTCGGCGTTGATCGTCACGCCCGCCTGGGTGAGGACGTTGGTGAGCTGGCCATGATCGACGAACGACGGGACCTCGGTCTTGAACTTCGACACGTTGAAGGGCTTGGCATCGCCCGGCGGGTCGTAGTTGGTCTCGTTCTTGAGCTGCCCCTCGATCGAATCGCCCTTGGAGCTGATCTCGCTGACGTTCTGGGCCTGGACCTGGTTGATGAAGAACGGCTGGTAGGGGACGCGCGGGCGGTCGGCGGCGCCACTGGTCAGGAACGAGATCAGCAGGTTCACGGCGAGCAGGCCGAGCAGGAACGCGATCCACATCCGGCTGCGCGGAATCATCGGCGGCGTCTGCTTCGGCGGAGCGCCGCGGCCATCGGGGGCCGGATCTACACGCCAGCCTGCGGGATGGGTCTCCGGAGGCGGTGGGTTCGCCGGCGGAGCGTCCTTCGTTGCGGAATTACCTGAGGCCGAGTCGGAGGCCAAGTCCCCAATGTACTGGGGTGAAAGCCCGAGGCTGAAGCGCCGCGTGATACAAACGCCGCGGTGATGACCGGCCCGGCGATCGTCGCCGATACAACCTCCTACCTCCCAGCCGAGCTGACGGAGCGCCACGGCGTGCAGCTGGTGAGCCTCTACGTGGGAATAGCGGGCAGGCAGGAGCGCGAGTCGGAGATCACCGACTACGACGACTTCTACGAGCGGCTGCGCGCGAGCGGCGAGGCCGTCACGACCTCGCAGCCCTCAGTCGGCGACTTCATCGCGGTCTATGAGCCACTGCTCGCCGACGGCCGCGAGATCGTCTCGGTACATATCTCAGCTGGGATCTCGGGCACCCTCGAGTCCGCGAAGCAGGCGATCGAGCGGCTGACCGAGGACGGGAAGGGCGGCGAGCGGATCCACACCGTCGACAGCCGCAGCGCCGCCGGCGGCACCGGGATGGTGCTGCTCGCGGCGATGATCGCGGCCAGCGGCGGCGCCAACCCCGACGGAGTCGTCGCCCAGGCCGAGCTGGCGCGCGACGCCGGGGGAATCTGGTTCTCGCTCGACACGCTCGAGTACCTGCGGCGCGGGGGGCGGATCGGCGCTGCCCGAGCAGCGATCGGATCGACCCTCAAGATCAAGCCGATCCTCACCTTCGGCGAGGAGATCGAGCCCGTGGCGCAGGTCCGGACCCGGTCGCGTGCGGTATCGCGGCTGATCGATTACGCGCGCCAGCGCCACGACGAGGGAGCCGATGCCTGGGTCGTGCAGCACATCCGCGACCCGGAGTCCGCCGAGCGGCTCGTCGAGGCGTGCCGGCCGATCTTCGGCCGTGACCCGCTCTTCGTCTCCGAGGTCGGCCCGGTGCTCGGGGCCCACGCGGGGCCGGGGATGATCGGCATCGGCGCTTCGGTGGTGAGCGCCTTCGAATGATTCCGGGCGAGCCGGCCCGGCGCACCGCCTAACCTGGGTGCATGAGGGAGATCCTCGTTCCTCCTCTGCGGGCCGCGGCCTTCGCCGCCTTCATCGCCGGGTGCCTGCTCCTCTTCCTCAACCCGCCGTCGTTCGCCCACCTCGGTGGGCTGATGACGATCTTCGCCGGAGCGGTCGCGATCATCCTGATCACAGCCTGGGTGACGACGATGGCGATCGGCAGGGAGATGCCCGAGCCCGAGTTCCGCAAGCTCGTCGATCGGAGTGAGGCACTCGCGGCCATGCCGGCTCCCGACTATCCGCCGAGCGAGTTCGATCTGCTGGTGATCGAGGCGATCGACAATCTCCCCGCGGAGTTCCAGGCGCTGCTCCAGGACACGCCGGTGGTGATCTCCAACCTCGGGCACGAGCACCGGGCCTACGGGATGTACATGGGCGGCACGGTGGCGCGCGACATCTACCCCGACCGAATCGTCATCTACCAGGACACCCTGGAGCGCGACTTCGGCCACAACCCCGACCTGCTTCGGCTGCAGGTGGAGCGCGTCGTGAAGCACGAGCTCGCCCATCATCTTGGCTGGGACGAGTCCGGGGTCCGCGAACTCGGCCTCTGAGCCAGTCCCGCCGGTCTAGGGCGCCGAGGCCGTCCAGCTCAACACGCCGGTGTCGCAGGTGCGGTAGTCACCGTGGTTCGATCCGTCGTTGTAGTGGTTCTCCATCCGGAGAGTGCCGCTGGCCGTGCGGCCGGTGAACCTGCCCTGGAGATTGAAACTGCCTGAGTCGATGTCACCGGAACTGGTGTCGGTGACGTTGAAGGTCTTGTTCTTCTTGACGAAGACCGTTTCCTCGATCCTCACGTGGCTCGTCGTCGACGCATCGCCGCCGCCACCATCGGTCGGGTAGTAGGCCTGGCCGTCGGCGCACTGGAAGTAGACATTGGTCGCCTTCGCAAGGAGGTTCTTGGGAACAAGCTTCTTGGAGTGGTGGAACTTGTGGCCGAAGTGAACCTTGAGCTCGATCGACGCCTGCCCGAGCGAGAGCGGCGGTTGATTGACCGGGCCGGTCCACCTGGGGTCCTTGGCGACGGTCGGCGCAGCGGAGAGCGCGAGGACGGCTGCGGCCGTAGCCAGAGCGAACGCGGTTAAGGGGCGTCGAGGGACTCTGATGACGAAACCGACCTTACGGCCGGCCGCGTGTCAAAACCTCATCACTATTCGAGCGCTAGTCCGCGGGGGGAATGTTCTGGTTCCGGTGCAGGACGTTTTCGGGGTCGTAGCGCGATTTCAGCGCCTGGAGGCGGGTGAAGTTCTCCGGGCCGAACGCCGCGCGCACGCGCTCGATCGGCTCGTCCGCCTGCATGTAGTTGGCATAGCCGCCACTCGTCGACCAGGGCTCGAGGACGGCGGCGGTCTCCCGGGCCCAGGCGATCGACTCGTCGTCGAGGGCCGGGTCCAGCCAGTCCGCCATCACGCTGACGTTGAAGGCGGCATCGCGATAGCCGAGGGCGGCGCTGTCCGAGTCGACGTCCTTCGAGGCGCCGTGGAGCGACTCGATCAGGATCGCTCCCGGTGAGCGTTCGAGGGTGCTCATGCGCTCGATCAGCTGGTCGATCAGCTCATTGGGGAGCTCGCGGACGAAGTGGCCCTTCCAGTAGTTGCGATCCACGCCGTAGCCCGGGTTGAAGACGAGCTGCTGGTCGATGAAGCCCTGGGGGCGAACCGTGTCGTTGACGAGCCCGTCGGCCGCGCGCAGCCCGGCGAGCTCCGCCACATCCTCCCCGTCGCCCGTGTAGCAGGGGACCACGACCAGCTCAGGGGTGAGGTCATCCGATACGGAGAGCTGCGCCTGGACGCTGAGGTCGGTGCCGGCGGCAGCGATCGTGTCGCGGAAGGCGCGGAGCGCATCGCCGACCCCCTCCCCTTCATAGTCGAGCTTGCCGCCGACGACCCGCTCGAGCGGATGGAGCCACATCCGCAGCTCGGTCACCACGCCGAAGTTGCCGCCGCCGCCGCGCAGGCCCCAGAGGAGCTCCTCGTGGCCGGGGTCCTCGGTGTCGACGATCCCCTCCGCCGGCGTCACGAGCGTCGCGCCGAGCAGGTTGTCGCAGGTGAAGCCGTACTGGGCGGTGAGGTGGCCGATGCCGCCGCCGAGGGTGAGTCCGGTGACTCCGGTCGAGCCCACCACGCCGCCGGGCGTGACCATGCCGTGCTGCTGGGTCGCCTGATCGAAGTCGAGCCAGGTGGCGCCACCGCCGGAGCGCGCGATCCGCTCATCGGGATCGACCGCGACCTTGCGCATCTTGGTCAGGTCGATGACCAGGCCGTCGTCGACGGCGCAGTGGCCGGCGGGGTTGTGGCCTCCTCCCCGTACCGCGATCTCCAGGTCGTTCTCTCGACCGAAGGCGAGCGCGGCGACGACATCGTCGGCGTCGACGCATCGGGCGATCACCGCCGGGCGGCGGTCGATCAGCAGGTTGAAGCAGAGCCGGGCCCTCTCGTACTCGGGATCGCCCTCGACGAGGACGTCGCCGTTGAGCGCCTCCTGCAGCTCATCCAACCGTTTGCTCATAACTCTTCAGACGGCTCGTATCCTGCGAACTAATCGCTGGACTCCTCGAGCTTGGCCGCCTCGAGCGCATCCTCTCTCCTGGCGAAGGCGGCGAACCGCACCGCCTGTCCGTCGCGGAAGGTCCAAAGGTGGAAGAACTCGTTCGAGACGTCCGCACCGGACGCCTTGATCCGACCTCCGTCGCGGACCGCGACCAGGACCTGATCCTTTCCCGCGTCGATGAACTCGACCGGCTCAACAGTCCAGTTCTCGAAGGTTCCGGCCCAGGCGCCCAGGGCCTCCGCGAACTGCTCGGCCCCGCTACCGCGGAGCCCGTCCGGCGTGGCGCCGCTGTAGTCGAACTCGATGTCGGGCGCCATCGGCCCGGGCAGCCGGCGCGTCTCAAGAAACTCCCCATCGAGCTTCTCGTAGCCCTCGCGCAAGGCAGCAATCTCACCCTCGCCCACGGCCCGAGTATCCCCCAATCTCGCCGCGCTACGCGCTCGCGGCGATTCGCGATCATGCAGGAGATGGCAAACGACCAGCGGCCGACCGACAAGTTCCGGATCCTCTGCGTCGACGGCGGGGGGATCCGCGGCCTGATCCCGGCGCTGGTGCTCGCGGACATCGAACGCCGGCTCCAGAAGAGCGCCGGGCCGGAGGCCCGAGTCTCCGACTACTTCCAGATGTTCGCCGGAACCTCGACCGGCGGACTGGTCGCGCTCAGCCTGACCGCGCCGGATCCGCAGCACCCGGGCCGCCCCGCCGTCACCGCGGACGAGCTGGCCAGCTTCTACGTCGAGGACGGCCCCGGGATCTTCCACCGCAGCCTCTGGCAGAAGATCCGCACCCTGTGGGGCTGGCTCGGCCCCAAGTACACGCTCGGCCCGCTGCAGGACGCGATCGAGCGGCGCCTCGGGACGACCGCGATCCAGAACGCGCTCCGCGAGCTGATCGTCTGCTCCTACGACATGACGGACCGCCAGCCCTACTTCTTCAAGCGCTGGCGCGCTCGCGAGTTGCCGGAGTCGTACCGCAACCGCCCGCTCGCCGACGCGGGTATGGCCACCTCCGCCGCCCCCACCTACTTCCCCTCGCACGAGATCGACGGACACGCGCTGGTGGACGGCGGCGTCTTCGCCGCCAACCCGGTGATCGTCGCGATCGTCGAGGCCCTGAAGCGCTTCGGCGACGACCCCAACCACCTCGATCAGGATGACCTGCTCGTAGTCTCGATCGGCACCGGCCTGCACGAGGACGGCTACTCGCAGGACCAGGTGGAGGGCTGGGGCAAGCTCGGCTGGATCCTGCCGCAGAAGGGCGAGCCGCCGATCCTCGGCGCCACCCTCGGTGGGGCCGCCGACGGCGCCGACCACTGGGCCCATACCCTGCTCAACCACCCCGATGACCCCCATATCCAGCCCGCAGACGTCGGGCACGGGCCGCGCTACTTCCGCCTGCAGGTGCCGCTCACGGAATCGATCCCGCTCGACGACGCCAGCGAGCAGACGCTCAACCAGACACTGCCGGCCTTCGCCGAGCAGATGATCGCCGACAACGAGGCCGAGATCTCGGAGATCGTCGAGCGGCTGCTTCACTTCGATCCGCTCCCCTACGACCCGGCCCCCAACTAGACTGCCGCGCATGCCGGGGAGAAGGTGGGCCAGGGTGGCCGCCCTGACGGGATGCCTGGTCATTGCCGGGAGCTCACAGGCGATGGCCGCGCAGCGCTACGCCTCCCCGTCCGGTTCGGGCAGCGCCTGCAAGCAGATGAGTCCCTGCGCGATCCAGATCGCCGCCAGCGGCGCCGACATGGGCGACGAGGTGATCGTCGCTCCGGGCGACTACTCGCCGCCGGGCAGCGTCATCACGGCCGTCCCCAACGTCTACATCCACGGGGTCCTGGGACAGCCGATGCCCCGGATCCACTTCACCGCCGGGTTCCTCGGGATCATCACTTCCGGCGACCGGGGCAGCTGGCTGTCGGTGGACGCCACCACCAGCGCTGCGTTGGAGACGGAGAACGGCGGTTCCGCCGACATGATCGTCTCCCATGTCACGGGCGCCAATGCACAGGCCTGCTACGACTACTCGACCCTCACCGACAGCGTCTGCTGGGAGTCCGGCGCCAACGGCACGGGCGCGGAGGCGCAGACCGGTACCACGGACACCATCACGATGCGCAATGTCACCCTCGAGGCGACGGGATCGGGCGGAATCGGCGCTCGGATCCAGGCCGACACGGGCGGCAATGTCACCGCGAACCTCACCAACGTCATCGCGCGCGGAACGAGCGGCGATCTGACCCTCGTACAGCAGGGGGGCGCGACCCTCGTCGCGAACATCGACCATGCGAATCGCGGCGTGGTCAGCCCAGGGGGAGCAACCGTCAACGAGACCAACCCGCAGACCGCGGCCCCGTTCCTGGTCAACCCGGCCACCGGAGACTTTCGCGAACTGGCGGGCTCACCCACGATCGACACCGGCATCACCAACGCCGCCAACGGGCCCTTCGACTTCCTCGGCAAGCCGCGCGTGATCAACGGCCTCACGGACATCGGCGCCGACGAATTCGACCCGTTCACCGGCGTCGCGATGAGAAACGCGAAGTCGAGGGTGAAGAAGCGCAGGGCGGGGATCTCGATCGGCTGCCCAGCCGGGACCCCGACCTCCTGCACCGGCACCCTCACCCTTGCCTTCGGCAAGAAGACCGCGGGCTCCTCCGCCTTCTCGATCCGGTCCGGGGCGACCCAGAGGGTGAAGGTCAAGATCTCGAAGCCCGCCTTCAAGAAGCTGAACGGGGAGGGCAAGCTCGCCACGCAGGCGACCGCGGCCGCCATCGACGGCGCCGGGATCTCGGCGTCCACCTCCGCCACGCTCAAGCTGAAGCTCTAGGGCGCAGTGCCGTTTCTAAGAGGTGTCTCATCCGCCTCTTAGACGCCGCTGACGAGTGCGGGTGACGATCCGGCGATGGAGTCCTACGCGGGCACCTCGAGCCGGGCCACCGTCGAGCGACGCCGGCGCGCCCGCCTCGGCGGCACCGCCGGCAATGAGGCGCTGACGATCGCCGCGGCCATCCTTCTCACCCTGCTGCTGATGGCAGAGGGGATCACGCTGCTCTCGATGGGCTCCCTGCTCAGCGTCCACATGATCCTCGGGCTCGTGCTGGTCCCACCTGTTCTGCTCAAACTCGGCAGCACCGGCTATCGATTCGCCCGCTACTACACGCACTCCCGCCCCTATGTGGACAAGGGGCCGCCCCCCCTGGCCCTGCGCCTCCTCGCCCCGGTCCTGGTGCTGACCACCGTCGGGATCTTCGTCACCGGCGTCCTGCTCCTCGCCCTCGGGCACAAGTCCGATCAGCTGGTTTTCCTCCACAAGGTCTCGTTCTTCGTCTGGGCAGGGGCGTTCGGCATCCACTTCCTCTGGCACCTCCCTCGCCTGATCCGCTCGCTGCCCGACTATCGGCGCGGCGCTCACACCCAGCGCGTCCCCGGCTCGGGGTTGCGCGGCATGCTGGTCACCGCCTCGCTGGGCGCGGGCGTCGCGCTCGCCATCTCCCTGGCGAGCGCGATCTCAGGCTGGCACGGCGGCCCTTCGGGCTGAAACCCCGCCTGGTCTAGGCCGGCGGGATGTTGTGGTTAAGGCGGAAGAGGTTGTCCGGGTCGTAGCGGCCCTTGAGCTCCCGGAGGCGGTCCCAGGTCGCGCCCGGGTAGGCGGCCCGCAGGGTCTCCTCCGTCTCCTCACCGAGGAAGCCGACGTAGCCTCCCGTCCCGTTCTGGCCGAGGGCGACCGCGGTCTCACCGGTCCAGGCGTCGTGAGCCGCCCTCTCCGCTCCGTCCGCATACATCGCCGCGACGTTGACGAAGAGCCCGCTGTTGCGATGCGCGAACGCGGTGGCGTCGTTTGCGACACGCGCCAGGCCGCCGCCGAGCACCCGAATCTGCACGGCCTTCATCATCGCCGTGGACTTCGGGAGCTGCTCGAGGATCGCCTCGGCGCCATCGGGGGCCAGGGAATCGGCGAAGAAGTTCGCGCCGGAGGCGAACATCGCCTCCTGCTCCGGCCCGTCGTAGAGCTCGGGGTAGCGCATCGGCCGGAGCATGTCCACGTACGGCTCGGCGAGCGCGCGGATGGGAGCAAGCACCCCATCTGCCTGATCCATCGGCCCGACGTAGGCCATCTGCGCCATCAGGATCGGCTGGCCGTGTGCCTCCTCCGGGATGAACGGCATCGGCGGAGCGAGCATCACGTTGGCGATCGTCGAGAGCTCCTCGGGCGCCGCGTCGGCGGCCTCGAGGAAGCCGGTGATCACCTCGGGGCTGGCGGGCAGGATGATCATCCCGCCGACGATCTCGGAGATCTCGTGGAGGCGCAGCTGGAGCCGAGTGACGACGCCGAAGTTGCCCTCGCCGCCGCGGATGCCCCAGAAGAGGTCCGGCTCTGAGTCCTCGCTGGCGTGGACGACCTCGCCGTCGGCGGTCACCACATCGGCCGCAAGCAGGTCGTCGATCGTCAGCCCGTTCTTTCGCACGAGGAACCCGATGCCCCCTGCGAGGGTGATGCCGCCGATTCCGACCGAGCCGGCGTCGCCCAGGCCCGTGACGAGCCCGTGCTCGCCGGTCGCGTTCGTGTACTCACCCGCGGTAGCCCCGGTCTCGACCCAGGCTGTCTTCGCGTCGACATCGATGTCCAGAGCCTTCATCTGCGACAGATCGATCACCATGCCGCCATCGGTCGTCCCGTAACCGGCGCGGCTGTGTCCACCGCTGCGGACGGCGAGCTGGAGCCCATCATCACGAACCGCAGTCACGACCTTTGCGACGTCCTGGGCGTTCGCGACGCGCGCGATCGCCGCCGGCCGCCTGTCGATGCCCTTGAGGAAGACCCGGCGCGCCTCGTCGTAGCGCGAGTCGTCCGGACCGATCAGATCCCCCTGAAGGTCTGGGATCGAGACATTTGGCGATTGCTGTGTTGGCGACACTTCGACTCCTTCCCGTTTGAAAACGCCTTTAGTCAATAAGACGCTGGTCGGCATGAAGATGTGACTCCCTCCGGCCCGGAAATTGATCGGCGAATGGCCCAGTACGGGTGTAAGGTCGCTGGGCATCTGGTCGATTGAAGGGCATCGGGTTTGAGGGGAACTGCGTGGAAGCTCAGCATCGCCGCCGGGTTGCTGAGCGGTATCGCGCTCGTCACCTCTGGAGCGGCGCTCGGCGCGGCCACGGGCGCCTTCAGCCCAACTGGGGCCATGTACGCAGCACGCACGGACGCTGCGGCCGCGCCGCTCCCCGACGGGCAAGCGCTCGTAGCCGGCGGCTACACCGCGGCGTTTACGAACAGCGCCTTGACCTTCGACCCCGCTGGGACCTTCAGCCTCGCCTATCTGATGGGAACCGTCCGCGAGGCGCCCGCTGCGGCGTCGCTGCCCGATGGGCGGGTGCTGGTCGCTGGCGGAACCTCCAACGGGTCAACCGGCATGCAGAGCGCGGAATTCTTCGATCCCTCCACGAATTCCTTCAGCCCGGTGCCAGCCAACATGGGGACACCCCGATTTGGGGCGGCAGCTGCCCCCCTTCCCGACGGGCGGGTGCTGATCGCTGGAGGCTATGACGGATCCCACTATCTCCAAAGCGCCGAGGTCTACAACCCCACCAGCGGCCTGTTCAGCGCGACCGGAATCGACGTGATGAGCCAGGCCCGGAGCGGTGCCGCGGCGGCCCCGCTGCCCGACGGCCGGGTCCTCATCGTCGGTGGCAGCGACGGCAGCACCAATCTCCCCACTGCCGAGATCTTCGATCCGAAAACGAACAGCTTCATTTTGGTGCCGAACCCGATGACCGACCGTCGCGCCGGTGCCGGAGCTGCACCGCTCCCTGACGGCCGGGTACTGATCGTCGGAGGCGTCGACAACAGCGGCCAGCTGGCGAGCGCCGAGACCTTCGACCCGGCGACAGGGACGTTCAGCTCGGCCGGAATCGGGAATCTGAGCATCAAGCGCGGCTCCCCGGCCGTTGCCGCGCTGGCGGATGGACGTGTGCTCGTCGCTGGCGGGTTCAACTACGACCAGGTCCCCTTCGAGGTGGCCAGCGCCGAGCTCTTTTCCCTGGCGAAGCCGTCGAACGCCCTCTCCTTCAGCGTCAAGGGCAAGAGCCTCCTGCTCGACGCCCAGGTCCCCGGCACGGTGAGTGTGGCCGCCGCGACGGGCAAAGCCGGCAGCGCGTCGCAAACGGCCAAGGAGAAGGTGAGGGGGCTCCCTCTGAGGCCGTCGAGCGCCGCCGGCGGACCGGGCCAGATCACCGACCCGCTGAGACTGGGCGCCTCCTCAAGAAAGAAGCTCAAAGCGAAGGGCAAGGTCAGCCTGCGCGCGACGATCACCTTCACACCCAAGGGCGGGGAATGCGCCGCACTCTTCAAACAGTGCTACTCGGCCCAGTACGCCGCCAGTCAGACCGCGACGCTCAAGGTCAAGCGGCAGCGCAAGAAATAGCCCGGGAGCATCTTGCCGAACGGCTGGCGACCGATTAATTCCGGCTCGGCAACGGGTCAAACAAGCAACTGCGAACGAACAGGAGGAAGAAATGAGCGGGAAGATCGTCGTCACCGAATTCATCTCCGTCGACGGGGTGATCGAGGACCCGGGCGGAGCCGAGGACTTCGAGCACGGCGGCTGGAGCTTCGAGTACAACCGCGGCGACGAGGGCGACAGGTTCAAGATGGAGGAGCTGATGGACGCCGAGGTCCAGCTGCTCGGCCGGGTGACCTACGAGGGCTTCGCCGAGGCCTGGCCGTCGCGCGAGGGCGAGTTCGCCGACAAGATCAACAAGGGCCGCAAGGTCCTCGTCTCCACCACCGTCACCGACCCCTCCTGGGAGAACACCGTCGTGATCTCCGAGAACGTCCCCGAGGAGCTCCGCAAGCTTCGCGACGAAACCGACGGCAACATCCTGGTCGCGGGCAGCGGCACCCTCGTCAACACGCTGCTCGAGAACGACCTGGTCGACGAGCTGCGGCTGATGGTCTTCCCCACCATCCTCGGCTCGGGCAAGAGGCTCTTCCCCGAGGGGATCGGCCGGATCAAGCTGAATCTCGTCGAGGACGAGGCCGTGGGCCCGGACGGCGTCCGGACCCAGGTCTACCGCCGCGCCGGCTAGGCGTTACTTCCCCTTCTTCCTCTTCTTCTTCTTGCACCTTGCTCGTCATGACTCTCTTCACTCCCGCCAGGGAATCAGCACGATCTTGCCCTTCGCCCGGCCTTCCTCGAGGCGCCGATGCGCCTCCGCGGCCTGGGCCAGGGGGAACGTCTCGTCGATGACCACCCGCAGGCGGCCCTCGTCCGCGAGGGCGGCCAGCGATTCGAGGCCGGCGTAGTCGGGCTCCACGAGAAACGAGAGTGCGCGTTTCGACTGCTCCCGGGCGGCGGCGGCAACCGCGTCGGGCACGTCAGCCGGGATGCAGAGCCAGAGGCCGTCGGTTCGCAGTGTCTTCGAGGGAGCGCAACCCGTACTCCTCGCCCGCCACGAGGTCCAGCACGACGTCGACGTCAGAGACGACCTCCTCGAACGGACTCGCCGTGTAGTCGATCGGCTCGTCCACTCCGAGATCGCGCAGGAGGTCGTGCTTCTCCTCCCGGGCGGTCCCGATGACGTGGGCCCCGCGCGCGCTCGCGATCTGGACGGCGAGGTGCCCGACGCCGCCGGCCGCGGCGTGAATCAGAACGCGGGTCCCCTCCCCCACCTCGGCCACGTCGACAAGCGCCTGCCATGCCGTCAGCCCGGCGAGCGGCAGGCCTCCCGCCTGCTCGTCATTGAGAGCCTCGGGAGTTCGCGCGAGCTGGCGGGCGGGCGAGGTGACGAACTCCGCATATGCCCGCGCAAGCCGAGGAAACCAGGGCATGCCGAAGACCCGATCGCCCGGGGCAAAACGGGTGACATCGGGGTCCACTTCCTCCACCACCCCGGCGATGTCCCAGCCGAGGATCAGTGGCGGATCCCCGATCGCGTCGCGAAACCCGTCTCCCCGGCGCGTCTGCCAGTCCACCGGATTGATGCCGGCCGCGGTGACGCGGACGAGCACCTCGGTCGGAAGGGGCTCCGGACGCCCGACCTCCTGGACCTCGAGCACCTCGGGCCCACCGTCCGCTCGCATCACCACGGCCCTCATGTCTTCAGAGCCGAACCTCCACCCGATGGTCATGCTCGTCGAGGACGTAGATCGCCTCCGCGGTCGCCTGGAACAGACGGTGGCGAGCGGGCGGGCGGACATCCTCGTCCGTCCATTCGTTGCCGCCGTGCGCGGTCGATCGCCGCGAGAAAAGCTCGAGGCCCTCGGCTGTCTCGTGGGCCGGCAGCTCCTGGGCGACGCCGCCGACGTAGACCGCCTGGCCTGAGCCGATCGACACCGTGGAGTCGAAGACCACGATCCCGACCTCGCGGCGATCGCGGAGATTGACCGAGTGCGTCGCATCGGGCTCGGAGACCCAGAAGAAGTCGCGGTAGTCGCGGTGCGCAAAATAGACCGGCGTCGCCCACGGCTGACCACCGGAGTCGGCCGTGGCCAGAACCATGTAGAGGTTGCGGTCGACGATCTCCCTCGCTGCGGCTGTCTCTCGTCCCTCGGCCAACGCTGCGGTCAGGTCTCGACGGGCGCGTTGGGCTGGTGGCCCCAGTGGCTCCACGAGCCGAAATAGACGGCCACCTCGGGATAGTCCAGCTCATGCTTGAGCACGAAGGCGACCTGGCTCGCGCGGTTTCCGATCGTGCAGTAGGTGATCACCTTCTTGTCCGGGGTCACGCCGGCCTTCTCGAAGATGGCGCGAAGGTCCTCCCGGTCGGCCGGATTGCCGTCCTGGTCCGTGAGAACCGACACCGGGACGTGGACCGCTCCAGGGACATGCCCGGCTCTCCCGACATCCTCCGTAGCGCCGGAGGGCCAGAAGCGCTCGCCGGAGAACTCCTCCGGCGAGCGAACGTCAAGGATCACCGTGCCGGGATCGTCGATTGCCTCCTCGACCTCGGCCGTCGAGGCGAGCAGGCCGACGTGCCCTCCATCGCTCACGTAGGAGGTCGCCTCCGGGCTCGGGACCTCCGTGGACCAACTGCGACCGCCTCCATCCCATTGCTCGCGCGCACCGTCCATCACCCGCATCCGCTCGTGGCCGTGGCGGTCCAGCAGCCAGAAGCCGAGCAGGGGCGCGTACCCATAGAAGACGACCGTCTTGTCGGAGGTCAGGCCCGACTTGGCGAGCACCGCCTCGAACTCGGCCTTGTCGATCGGGCTGAAATCGGGATGGCGAAGGTCCTTGTACGCATCCCAGAGGACCGCGCCGGGGATGTGGCCTTCGTCATAGGCCGCGCTGCTGACGTCCACCTCGACCACCTGCACATCCGGATCATCCAGATGCGCTGCGACCCATTCGGCATCGACCGAGACCGAGTCCACCCGTCGAGTATCCCACTAGGCTCCAGCGCATCGAGGTCGAGCACCTCAACTGCGGAACGATGTGCCCGAGGGGAGCTCGTCTGCTCGCCGGCCACGGCGGGCTGCTGGAGACCACGACGGTCGTCGCCCATTGCCTGCTGATCGAGGCCGGCGGCGAGCTAGTCCTGGTCGACACCGGCTTCGGATTGGGCGACAGCTCCAACCCGAAGCGGCTCGGCCAGCCCTTCCGGGCGCTGGTCGCCCCCAGATGTGACGAGCGCGAGACCGCGATCCGCCAGGTCGAGGCGCTCGGCCACGACCCGGCCGACGTCCGCCACATCGTCACCACCCATCTGGACCTCGACCACGCCGGGGGCATCGCCGACTTCCCGGACGCCCAGATCCATGTCTTCGCCTCGGAGCTGGCGGCGGCGCGCTCGCCCTCGCTGACGGAGCGCACGCGCTACATCGCGGAGCAATGGGGCCCGAACCCGATCTGGGTGGAGCATGGCGCCGGCGGCGACAGCTGGTTCGGGTTCGAGAGCATCCGCCTGCTGCCCCATCTCGACGCCGAGATCGCGATGATCCCGCTCCCCGGACACACCGCCGGCCACAGCGGCGTCGCAATCAATACCGACGACGGCTGGCTGCTCCACTGCGGCGACGCGTTCTTCTTCACCGGCGAGATCGAGACGCCGCCGCGGTGCCCGCCCGGCCTGCGCGTCTTCCAGACGATCAACCAGCACGACGGCAAGGCGCGCCACCGAAACCAGGAACGCCTGCGCGAGCTCCAGCGCGACCACGGCGACGAAGTGACGCTGTTCTGCTCGCACGACCCGCAGATGCTCGAAGCCGCGCAGCGCCAGCCGGCCGCGGCCTGAACCCAGGAGGAAGCGATGATCGACCAGCCCACGGCAGAGCAGGCCCTGAAGGAGTTCGAGGTCCTGGTCGGGACCTGGAATGTGGAGGCGACTCCGCCGGGCGGCGAGCCCTGGCCGGGCGGGGCGAGCATCACCTACGAGTGGCTCGACGACGAGCGGCGGCTCCTCGTCGAGCGCTCGACCGTCGAGATGCCGGAGGCTCCGGACGCCGTCTGCGTGATGGGCTGCGACGCGGCCTCGGGACGCTATTTCCAGCTCTACACAGACGACCGGAACGTGTGCCGCGTCTACGAGATGAGCATCGGCGGCGGCGAGTTGAAGTTCTGGCGCGACGGCGAGCCGTTCTCGCAGCGCTTCAGCGCCAAGATCAGCGAGGACGGCAACACGATCGAGGGTCGCTGGGAGGCCGCGAAGGACGGCACCACCTGGGAGACCGACTTCGACCTGGTCTTCACCCGGGTCACGTAGTTCACCGCCTGACCGCAGCGAAGTCCCGTTGGTTGTGATACTTAGTACCGGGTAGAGCGAGACGCAGGGGAAGTGCGGATCGCGGCAACGGGAACTGCGATCGGCGGCGCGGCCGCCGGGAGAGAAGGTATGTAGAGATGCGGCTTCGTCACCTGACCATCGCCGGGGCGGTCGTTGCCTCGTCGCTTGCCCTGACGCTCGTCGCCACGGGCGGCGCTTCGGGGGCCTCACTGCCCAACACCAGCGTGATCCCGGGCGCCTGCGCCCTCGATCTGAGCGCGAACCACTCGCATTGCGACCTCAGCCTGCTCGCCAACCTGAAGGGCGAGCCCAAGGCCGCCGCGGCGCCGACCTCCGGCTACGGTCCGGCCGACCTGCGGAGCGCCTACACCCTGCCGTCCAGCGGCGGCTCCGGCCAGACGGTCGCGATCGTCGATGCCTTCGGCGACAACACCGCCGAGGCCGACATGAACGCCTATCGCTCCAACTACGGCCTGCCCGCCTGCACCACCGCCAACGGCTGCTTCAGGAAGGTCAACCAAAGCGGCACGCAGGGCAGCTACCCGTTGAACAACCAGGGCTGGGCCCTCGAGACACAGCTGGATCTCGAGATGGTCTCCGCAACCTGCCCGGGCTGCAAGATTCTCCTGGTCGAGGCGACCTCGAACACCAACGCGAACCTCTATGCGGCCGAGGACACGGCGGCGCGACTCGGGGCCAATGTGATCTCCAACAGCTATGGCGGCAGCGAGGCGAGCTCCGAGACCGCTGACGACGCCCACTTCAACCACCCGGGCGTGGCGATCACGGTGTCCTCTGGCGACAGCGGCTACGGGGTCGAGTACCCGGCAGCGTCGCGGTACGTGACCGCGGTCGGCGGCACCAGCCTCAATCACGCCTCCAACTCGCGGGGCTGGACCGAGACCGCCTGGAGCGGTTCTGGCTCTGGCTGCTCGGCGTATGAGGCGAAGCAGGCATGGCAGACCGACTCCGGCTGCGCGCGGCGCTCGGTGGCGGATGTCTCCGCGGTCGCGGACCCGAACACCGGAGTCGCGGTCTACGACTCCAACTGCAACTTCATCGGCCAGCTGCTGGGCAACTGCTTCAGCGGCTGGGGTGTGGTCGGCGGCACGAGCGCCTCGTCGCCGATCGTCGCCGGCGTGTACGGGCTGGCCGGTAATGCTGGGAGCGTGAACTACGGCTCCTTCCCGTACAGCCACACGTCGTCGCTGTTCGACGTCACGTCTGGGAACAACGGCAGCTGCACGCCCACGTACCTGTGCACATCCGGTGCCGGTTACGACGGTCCCACGGGCCTCGGGACCCCGAACGGCACGGGCGCGTTCTAGCCGCTCGGCTCCGAGATTCCGGTGCGAGAGGCGGGCCCCTTCGGGGGCCCGCCTCGTTTGCGCCGCCAAAATTGCCCTGGTTGGGCGAGCCCCCGCGACCTAGAGTCCCAGCCGTGTTCTTCGCCAAACGCAAGCTCAAGAAGAATGGCGAGCGCGCCACCGCGCTGGTCACTTCGTGCGAGGAGCGCAGCAAGGTCACCTCGAACGAGCTGAGGGACTACGACTACGTGCTCGAGGTCCACACCGAGGCCGGCGAGACCTTCGAGGCCAAGGTCCGCGACAAGTTCTGGATCACGGGCCTGCGGCCGACGGAGGGAGACGACGAGGTTCCCGTCCGCTTCGACCCGGAGAGCAAGGAGACCGTCTTCGACCTGGACGGCGACGCCCGCTACGACGTCGATGCGATGAACGAGCGCACCGCCCAGCTCAAGGCGGAGACCCGGGCGCTCAAGCAGCAGCGCCCGGGCTGACCACACCCTCCGCCGGCGTCTCCATCGGCTCGCGCTCGATCTCGCGCTCGCGGACCAGCCACAGGGCCAGCACCGCGCCAGCGAGGCAGAGCAGCCCGCCGAGCGTGAGCACGTCGTTGAATCCGGCGAGGAAGCCTTCGCGCGCGGCGTTGGTTGCCGCCTGGCGGCTCCCGGGCGGGAGCGACCCCACCGCCTGATGCAGGCTCCCCGACGACGCGGCCTCGACGAGCTGGCGTGGGTGGCTGCCCGACGCCAGGGGCGTGCCCGCCGTCAGCTCGCGGACCTTGTCCGCGCCGCGGCCGATGAAGATCGCTCCCCAAACAGCCACGCCGACCGCCACACCGACCTGCCGGAACGTGTCGTTGATTCCGGCCGCCATGCCGCTGCGCTCCTTCGGCACCACGCTGAGCGCCACGTCCGCGATCACGGGGTTGAGGAAGCCGACGCCCGCGCCGAGGAGGAGGAAGCCGCCCAGCAGGGTGGTCCAGCCGTCACTCGCCTGAACGCCGGACATCAGCATCAGGCCCGCCCCCGCCACCGCGAGGCTGGCGCTCATCAGGAACCGCGCGGGCACGCGGGAGAGCAGCATCCCGGAGATCGGCGCGGCGAAGAAACTGACCACCGTGACCGGCAGGTAGCGCAGCCCGGCCTGCAGGGGCGAGTAGCCGAGGTAGTTCTGCAGGTACAGGGTCAGATAGAGGAAGAGCGCGAACGCCGACGCAGAAATCGCGAAGGCCGCCAGCTGGACTCCCGTGAACGAGGGACGCTTGAACAATCCCAGCGGGAGCATCGGCTCGCTCACCCGTGACTCGACGGCGATGAACCCGCCCATCAGGACGGCGCCCCCCGCGAACAGGGAGACGATCAGCGGGCTGCCCCAGCCCTCATCGTTCCCGCGGACGAGCGCCAGCACGAGCACGAACAGGGACGCGCTGAAGGTTGCGACCCCCAGCCAGTCGATCCGGGTCGCGTTCGGGTCACGGGTCTCGCGCAGCTTCAGATACGTGATCGCGATCGCCGCCAGCCCGATCGGCACATTGAGATAGAAGATCGACTGCCAGCCGAGCCCGTCGGTGAGCGCTCCCCCGACCAGCGGCCCGACCGCGACGGCAACGCCGATCGACGCGCCGTAGATCCCCAGTGCGGTGCCGCGCTCGCGCCCTGCCGGGAACTCCTGAGCGACCAACGCCAGGGAGACCGCGAACATGATCGCCCCTCCCACTCCCTGCAGAGCGCGGGACAGGTTCAGGAAGGTCGGGTCCGGCGACAGGCCGCAGAGCAGTGATGCGAGGGAGAAGATCCCGAGTCCCACGGCGAACACGCGACGGCGCCCGAGGCGGTCGGCGAGTGAGCCCGCCGTCAGGACCAGAGCGGCGAGGGTCAGCGCGTAGGCGTCGACGACCCACTGAAGATCGGTGAAGCTGGCGCCCAGGTCCTTGCGAATCGACGGGAGCGCAACGTTGACGACCGTGATGTCGAGCAGCAACATGAAGGTCGCCACCGTGACGGCGAGCAGGGTCCACCATTTCCGAGCCATTTCAAGCCTCCTTGGGGCCGTCACATCGGCGGCCTTTCGTTCGTCAGTTGCTATGACGGATGCGAACGAGAGGACGTGACATGAACGACCAGGAACTGCTCGCCGACCGCTTCGAGGAGCATCGCACCTATCTGCACTCTGTCGCCTACCGGATGCTCGGCTCCACGGCCGAGGCCGACGACGCCGTGCAGGAGGGCTGGCTGCGGCTGAGCCGGTCGAATTCGGAGGAGGTCGACAACCTGCGCGCCTGGCTCACCACGGTCGTCAGCCGCGTCTGCCTCGACATGCTGCGCTCCCGGAAGGCCCGCCGAGAGACGGCCGAGGTGCCGGACCACGTCGAGCCCGTCATCACCGAGCTGAGCGAGGAGAACCCCGCCGAGGAGGCCGAGCTCTCGGACACGGTGGGAATGGCGATGCTGGTCGTGCTCGAGAACCTCTCGCCGGCGGAGCGGATCGCCTTCGTCCTGCACGACATGTTCGGGGTGCCCTTCGGCGAGATCGCGGAGATCGCGGGCCGCAGTCCCGACGCCGTCCGGCAGCTCGCGAGCCGGGCGCGCCGACAGGTCCGCGGGTCGGTGCCGCCCCGGGATCCCGACATGGAGGTCCAGCGACAGGTGGTCGAGGCCTTCCTCGCCGCCGCCCGGGCGGGGGACTTCGAGTCGCTGCTCGAGATGCTCGATCCGGACGTCATCCAGCGGATTCACACCGTCGAGGGCGATCCGCGCTGGGCGCCGACCCTGGTGGGCCGCGAGAAGGTCGCGAGGCGGGCGATGGCCCGCGGTGCCCCCTTCGCCCCGTACGCGCGCCCCGCGATCGTCAACGGGAACATGGGCGCCGTGGTGGAGATCGACGGCAGACGCATCGTGACGCAGGCGCTGACCATCACGAACGGCAAGATCACCACGATGGACGTCTTCCTGGAGCCCATGAGCCCCGAACGCCCGTAACCCTCGCGCCGTCCCGGGCGCTGACGTTAGAGAACGACGGAGCCAGGGAAGGAGACGGTCATGGAGGGAGCCAGGGTGCGAGGTACAGCCGGGATCGCGATCGCGGGAGCGGTCGTGTGCCTGATCACGGGACTGATCGCGGGAGCGGGCGGAGCAAGCGCCGCCGTGGGCTCGACCGATCTCTCAATGACGAACGCCGACACCGCCGACCCCGTGACCGTCGGCGACAACTTCGGCTATGTCCTCACTGTCAAGAACGGGGGTGCGAACGATGCCGCCGACGTGATCGCCACGGACAACCTGCCGTCCCAGGTGTCCTACGTGTCAGCCACCCCTTCGGCCGGAACCTGCCAGAGGTCGGGCAGCAAGGTCACCTGCGACCTCGGCCAGGTCAACGCCGGAGCGTCGGCGAGTGTGACGATCACGGTCAGGGCAACGAGGAGCGGCACCGCATCCAACACGGCCTCGCTGACCAGCGCGGATGACACCGACGCGACGAACAACCTCGACACCGAGAGGACCGTCATCAACAAGAAGCCGAGCACCCCGAAGCCGAAGAAGCCGCGGGGCAGGCCCAGCTGCGCCGCGCCGACGATCGTCGGCACCCCCGGCAACGACGTGCTCCAGGGCACCTCCCATTCGGACGTGATCGTCAGCCTGACCGGCGATGACCAGGTCTTCGCCGGCGGCGGCAACGACCTCGTCTGCACCGACGGCGGCGCGGACGTGGTGGACGGCGGGTCGGGCAAGGATTTCGTCAACGGCGGCGCGGGACCCGACACGCTGATCGGCGGGGACGGCGGCGACACGCTGAAGGGCAAGAACGGCCGTGACAGGCTGTTCGGCGGCCAGGGAGACGACCTGCTGAATGGTGGCAAGAAGCGCGACAGGTGCAAGGGCGGCCCGGGCCGCGACATCCTGACTCGCTGCCCCTAGCGGCCCCCCGGCGTACGACCGGGCAATCCCGCCGGACAGTGCCTCCGTATGTCGGATTGGGCCGTCAGCCCCGCCCTCCGATCCCTCACCCTGGCGGGGCTGGCGGCTGTTTTCCCACCCGGCGCTAGGCGCGCCGGGCCGACCCGACGAGCGTCACCCCGGGGATCTCGAGGCCGTCCGGCGTCTCGTACGGCGCGAGAGCCTCGCGGGCGTGCGACCGGATCGCCTCGATGGCCTCAGGAGGCTGAACCTCGAGCACCTTCGAGAGCGGTCCCGCGAGCGCGGCGGTGACCAGCCACCACTGGTCGAACGAGGCGCCGGTCCAGGGCGCTGCCACCTCGTCGACCGCGACGTCCTCGAAGCCGGCGCCCGAGAGCACGGCGAGGAGCTTCTCGTGGCCGTCGAGCGCGAAGGGGCCTGGGAGGCCCGGCGGAGGGAACGTCCCTCCCAGCTGGGCACCGACGGCGTCGAGCATCGCGCCAAGCCAGGGATTGCGGTCTCTCGGGCCCCAGACCGAGACGATCGCGCGGCCTCCCGGGCGCAGGACGCGCCGCATCTCGCTCGCGGCGCCATCGTGATCCGGAACGAGCATGAGCCCCTCCCGACAGATGACGCCGTCGTAGGAGGAGTCCGGCTGGTCGATCCGCTCGAGGTCGAGATCGAGAGTGGTCACGTTGCTCAGCCCGCGAGCCTCGGCCCTCCTCGCGGCGATGGCGGTCATCTGGGGTACGACGTCCGAGAGGACGATTTCCCCATCTGGGCCAATCCTCTCGGCCGCGGCGATGCCCAATCCACCCGGGCCGCAGGCCAGTTCCAGCACCCGGTCACCGGGGTCGAGAGCCGCTCGGTCGAGCATCGCCCGAGTGAGCTCCTCGGTGCGCTTGTCGACGAAATCCGCGTTCTGCTCCCAGCCGGGGGCGACCGTCCCCCACATCGTGTGCAGCCCGGCGCGGAGCTCGTCGAGCCCGTCCGCCGGCGCCTTCGTTGTCTGCTGTGCGATCTCCACGATCAGGTCTCCTTTTTTGCAATTAGCTACTCGATATGAGTAATGAATTCATCGCTAGAATAGCGAAAGATGGCCGAGGCTGCAGAGAAGGGCCGAAAGACCCGCCGGTACCACTCCCCGCGCCGCAAGGAGCAGGCCGAGGCGACCCGCAACGAGATCCTCGACGCGGCGGAGCGGCTCTTCGTCGAGGACGGCTACGTGGCCACCTCGATGGCGACGATCGCCAAGGAGGCCGGCGTCGCGCTGAAGACCGTCTACCTCGCCTTTGAGACCAAGAGCGGACTGCTGCGCGCGCTCTGGCATCGCAACCTGCGGGGAGGCCGGGAGTTCGTGCCGGTCGGCGAGCAGAGCTGGTTCACCGAGGTGCTCGAGGAGCCGGATCCGGCGAAGGCGCTTCGCCTCAACGCCCGCAACTCGAGGCAGGTGAAGATGCGGATCGCTCCCCTGGGCGCGGTGCTGCTGAGCGCGGCGCCCGCCGACCCCGACGTCGAGAAGCTCTCCGAGCGGATCTGGTCCGAGTTCTACGAGAACCAGCTCGAGGTCGTGAAGGCGCTCCACCGGCGCAAGGCACTGAAGAAGGGGCTCGGCACCAAGCGCGCCGCCGACATCCTCTGGACGCTCAACCACCCGCGCACCTATCTGCTCTTCCTGGAGAGAGGATGGACGCCGGAGCAATACGAGCGCTGGCTCGGGGACATCACGATCGCCGAGCTTCTCCGATGAGCCGGGACGATTTCCGCAAGGCGCGCTGGTACGCGATTCGTCCGGCCGCCAACCGAAAGCCGGCCACGTATCGCTGCCCCCTCTGCGGCGGACACCTCCCCGCGCTCAGCGAGCACATGCTGGTCACGCCGGAGGGAGACAGCACGCGCCGCCGCCACGCCCACTCCGCCTGCGTGATGGCCGCCCGCAAGCAGGGACGCCTGCCCCTGCGCGAGGACGTTGAGCCGCCCAGGCGGGGAATCGTCGCAAAGCTACTCAACCGTAGGTAATCTGGATAGCGGCATGGCGCTGAAGAAGATCGGATTGATCACCGCATCCGCCCTCTGCTCCATCAACCTCTGGACCGGGGCGCCGCTGTTCGCCATCTGGGTCGGCTCCAAGGTCCAGGGCAACGTCAACAACCTCAGCATGACCGCGCTGTTCTCGGTGATCGTCGTGCTCGCGGGGACCGTCTTCGCCCTGGCGTATCTGCTCACCCTGCTGAACAACAGATACGACGATCTCACCGGGCGTCCGGCCGCTGCCCGCCAGACGTCGCCGTGGCTGCGGAGCATGCGCGACGAGCGCGAGGGAGATGTCAAGCGGAAGTACGGGATCGGGGGCGTCGAGCGCGTCGTCGTGGTCTGCGCGATCGCGGGTTGCCTGGCATTCGAAGCCTGGTTCTTCTTCTTCGCGGGTTCCTCCCTGCCGAATGGCTGAACCCGTCACGCTCGCCCCGCGACGGGCCGAGACGTCCGAGCTTCCCGAGCTCGCCCGGATGCTGGCCCGTGCCTTCCAGGAGGACCCCGTCGCAGGATGGGCGTGCCGGCCGGAGGATCTGCGCTCGCGCGTGCTGGAGCGCCTCTTCGGGATGCGCCTCCGGGACATCCACCCGAATGGAGAGATCTGGACCGACGACGAGCTGCGGAGCGTCGCGGTCTGGGCGGCGCCGGACCAGTGGCACACCACCGGGCGCCAGGACATCGCCTACGCCACCTGCCTGCTCCATCCCCGGCTCGCGCTGCGGATGCCTATGGTGATCACCGGGATGCTCGGCGCGGAGAGGGTCCACCCCACCGAGCCGCCTCACTGGTACCTGGCGATCCTCGGCACCGACCCCTCGGCGCAGGGACACGGCCTCGGCTCGGCGATGATGGCCCCGATCCTCGAGGGCTGCGATCGCGACGGCGTCGGCGCCTACCTCGAGTCCTCGAAGGAGCAGAACCTGGACTTCTACGCTCGCCACGGCTTCCGGGTGACCGGGAAGCGAGACCTGCCGCGCGGTCCCACCCTCTGGCCGATGTGGCGGGACCCGCGCTGATGCTGCTCGCTACTTCGAGTAGCTGACCAGGTCCTCGCGCTCGGCTTCGCCCGAGACCGACACGGCGACCACAGGCCCAACGCCCTTCGCATAGAGCTTGTACTCCGAGATGGTGGGCTCGATCGGGCTCGTGTCGTCGATCAGGAGGGCGCCGGTGAAATGACCGGCCGGAGCCTCGACCTGCTGGTCGAGGGAGAGCACCTTGGCACGGTCCTCCGCCTGACCCGCGTAGTACTCCTCGCGATAGGTCAGCCCGGGTGTGGGATGCGCGGGCAGCGCGACTCCGGGCTGAGCCCCGTTTCGGCCAGCCTCGAAGGAGCCGCTCGTATCCCTCTTGCCGTTGTGGATCTCGGCCGTGCTCTCGCCGAAGTACCAGATGTTCCCGTCACGATCCTGGGCGTACCAGTCGTCCGTGACCTCGCTCGGCTTGCCCTGGGTGTAGACGACGTCGTGAACGACCCGAGCGGTGACGCCATCGGCGATCTTCCTCGTTCGATTCTCGACCGTGATGGTCTCCTGGAGGGACTCGCCCTGAGGGTTGCTGATGTGAACGTGCCACTGCCTGCCGACCGGCATCGGCCAATAGGGATTGTCGATCTGCGTGGTGAAGTCCGCGGGATTCAGATTCGACGGCTCACTCGCCTGAGGGAGGGTGCTCGTGGCGGATTGCGGCGCCGCGGAGGAGGTGCTTCCCCCTGACGAACCGCACCCGGCGAGCGCGGGGAGCACGATGGCGAGTCCCGTCACCGCAGCTCCCGCGCGCTTGATCGCCCGGGCGTTCATCTAGTTCCCTCCCTGGTCTCCACTGTCGGCCTCGGCGACGACCAGCTTGTAGCTCTGGTCGAGGCGGACGTCGACCGTGCTGCCGTCCGGCTTGGCGACCTCGACCTCCCAGGTCGCGCCGTTCTCCGAATCGCGCTCCACGGAGTTCGCGTGGCTGCCCGGATAGATCTTGAGCGCGGCGGCCTTCGCCTGATCCGCGCCGGGGCCGGTGGCGCCACCCTCGTCGCCCCCGCTGGTCGCGATCGCGGTGCCGGCTCCGGCCGCCGCCAGGGCGAGCACCGAGCCGCCGACGATCACGTACTTCTCCGTGACCGAGTGCATTGCATTCTCCTTTCGTGAGTCGGTCATTGCGCGACCGGTTCTACGGACGGGGCATGAATCGGCCGTGAAAGGCTCAGCGAGGCAACTCGACCCACACGTCGGCGCCCGACCCGTTCCGGTTGGCCGCGTGGGCACTGCCTTGATGTGCACGAGCGATCGCTTCCACGATCGCGAGCCCGAGTCCCGTGCCGTCGCCACCCCGGGCCGTATCGGCGCGGCTGAACCGCTCGAAGGCGCGATCCAGGAATTCCGGGGGGAACCCGGGGCCGTGATCGGAGACGTGGATCTCGAGTTCCCCGGCGGACTCAGTCGTGCTCACAGTGATCTCCCCCGCCCCGTGCTCGATCGCGTTCTCGATCAGGTTGGTGAGCGCCTGCTCGAGGCGAACCGGATCCGCGTCGACCATCAGGCCGTCGGCCGGCTCCACGGTGAGCGAGCGCCCCGATTCGTCCAGGCGCATCGCGAACCGCTCGCGAACGTCGCCGAGCAGGTCGGCGACCCGAACGCGGCGCAGATGAAGGGCCAGCTTCCCCTGCTGCGACCGGGCCAGGACGAGCAGGTCCTCGGCCAGCCCGCTGAGCCGGTCCACCTCGACGATCGCCGAGGCGATGGCCGCGCGCATCTCCTCCGGGGTCTTCGCGTAGCGAAGGGCCAACTCGAGCTCGGTCTTGTGCAGCGCCAGGGGCGTGCGCAGCTCGTGGCTCGCGTCGTCCACGAAGGTGCGTTCTCGCTCGAGGGCCGCCTCGAGGCGTCCGAGCATCCCGTTGAGCGTCTCGCCGAGGCGGCGCAGCTCGTCCCTGGCCTCGGGGAGCGGCAGGCGCTCCCCGGGCTCGGCGGCCGAGATCTCAGCCGCCCGCCGGCGCATCGCCTCAACGGGGCGAAGCGCGCCGAAGGCGACGAGGTAGCCCGCCAGCGACGCGAGCAGCAGCGCGACCGGCCCACCTATCAACAGAACCGTCCGCAGGTTGCTCAGTGCGTCACGGCGATCGTCCAATGAGGCGCCGGTCAACACGACGAGCGTCCCCTGCGGGGTGGCAATGGGCTTCGCGAACAGCCGGGCCGGCCCGTCGACCACCTCCACGTCGGGGCGGTCGATCCGGATCGGCCCGTGCGTCGCCTGCGCCAGCTCGGGACCACTCAGGAGCGAGCCATGGGAGAGCCCCGAGGCGGTGGCGCCGTACACCGTGCCCTCCGGGGTGAGCACCTGCGCGAACGTGTCCTCGCCCGGCAGGGTCCCACCCCCCTTCAGGGAGCCCCCGGAACGGCCCACGAGCGTCCCCACATCCTGCGCCCGTGAGATCAGGCCGTTGTCGATCGTCTCGTCGAGCTGGGCCCGAAAGCGCAGGTAGATGAACATCCCCAGCGCGGTCAGCAGCACCGCCATGACGATCGCGAACGCGAGGGTGATTCGGAGCCGGATCGAGATTCGCTTCACGCGGCGGGGACCTCCCTCAGCCGATACCCGGCTCCGCGCACCGTCTGGATCGATTCGACGCCGAAGGGCTTGTCGATCTTGCGACGGACCAGGCGCACGTACGAGTCAACGATGTTGGAGCGGTTCTCGTACTCGTAGTCCCAGGCGTGCTCGAGCAGCTGGAAGCGGGTGAGGACCTCCCCGGGACGCCGCATGAAGACCTCGAGCACGGCGAACTCCTTCGCGGAGAGCTCGATCTCGTCCGCCCCCCT
Source organism: uncultured Solirubrobacterales bacterium (assembly GCA_963831605.1). Classification (GTDB taxonomy): domain Bacteria; phylum Actinomycetota; class Thermoleophilia; order Solirubrobacterales; family 70-9; genus DASUPK01. Next base: position 258,732 of record CAWHQR010000008.1, on the reverse strand, counting down.
CCAGACCTGCCGTTTCGCCGGGTCCATCCGCAGATCGCCGACCTGCAGCTCGGGCGATCGCCGCCCATTCCCTCGCCGCGCGAGCGCCCGGAGCCGCGCCAGCAGTTCCGCATAGGAGAACGGCTTCACCAGGTAGTCGTCCGCGCCCGCATCGAGGCCCGCGACGCGGTCCCGCACACCGTCGCGGGCCGTCAGCATCAGGATCGGAGAGAAGACCCCGTCGTCGCGCAGGCGGCGGCAGACCTCGAAGCCGTCAATGCCGGGGAGCATCAGGTCGAGGACGATCGCGTCGTACTCGGTCGACCCGGCCATCCAGAGGGCGTCCTCCCCCCTGCCGGCCAGGTCCGCGGCCATTCCCTCCTGCCGCAGTCCCCTGCGGATCAGGCCGGCCATCTTGGCCTCGTCCTCGACGATCAGCACGCGCATCTGAGCTCACCGAGATTGTCCCGCGAAGATGAACGCGAGATGAAAAACGCCTAGGCGACCTCGGGCGCCGCGGCGTTTCGCCGGTGCATGAGCCAGGCGAAGAGGCCAGCGGGAATGAAGGCGAAGGCCGCGTAGACAGCGGCCGGAATGGTCAGCACCGTCGCGATCGAAGCTCCGATCGCGATCGCCAGCGTCGAGTTGTGGATTCCGAGCTCCATCGCGATGGCGGTTGCCTGCCGGTTTCCCAGCCCCGCCACGCGGGAGACCGAGAAGGAACTGGCCATGGCGGCAAGGTTGAGCGTGACCGCGGCCGCCGCGACGGCCCCGAGGTTGTCGGTCACCCGGTCGTGCTCGGCGATGATCACCCCCACCACCGCGCCGATGAAGAGGACGATCGCCGCGCGTCGAAAAGGTCCGCTGAGGTCCTCCACGAGCTGTGGACGGCGAGCCCGAAGCCACATCCCGATGGCGAGTGGCACCACCGTGATCAGAAGCACTCGGGCGACCAGCCCGATCAAACCGACATGGGTATCGAGGCCGGTCGCCCCGAAGTGGTCGATCCCCAGCTTCAGGAAGAGAGGTACGGTGACCACGGCGGCGATGCTCGAGGTCGCGGTCATCGTGATCGACAGCGCCGTGTCACCGCGGGCCAGGTGAGTGAGCAGGTTCGCAAGTGTCCCCCCTGGAGACGCCCCGAGCAGGACGAGGCCGACGGCGAGCTCCGGATCGAGCCCGTAGAGCTCAGCGACCGCGAAGGCGAGCAGCGGGGACAGCAGAAGGAGATTCACGAGCCCGATCGCGATCCCCTTCGGGTACACGACCACCCGCCGGAAGTCGTCCGCCGTCAGCGACATGCCGAGGCTGACCATGATCACCGCGAGCGCGATCGGCAGCACGACCGTGGCAAAGACCGAATGTTCCAGAGCTAGCTCTCCGCGACGTCTCGGCGGAGGAAGACGAGGGCCGCGGCGGCCAGCGCCGGGAGCCCGTAGAGGGCGCAGACCCAGAGCGAGCGCACGATCGGCGCCCAGTCCGCCGGGGTCCGAAGCAGGCCCTGCCAGGCGTTGAACTGGGTGCTGAGCAGGTAGGGGTGCAGCCCGCTCAGTCCCGGCAGGATCCCGACCAGCTGAATCAGAAGGGAGAACATCAGGGTTCCGACGATCGCCGCTCCGCTGTTTCGGAACACCGTCGAGAGCAGCAGGCCGATGCAGGCGATCGCCAGGATCGGCAGCAGATAGACGAGCAGGCTGGCGCCCACCAGCTCGAGGCCCTTGGGCGCGGAGACGACCGTTCCCGAGAGGGTGGTCACCGGGTTGAACCCGGAGGCCAGGATTCCCGCGACCAGGGCGACCACCCCGGCGATCACGATCGCCACGATCGCGTAGGTGACCGCCGCCAGAGCCTTGCCGGCGAACACCTGATGGCGCTCGACCGAGCGGGTCAGGATCATCTTGAGGGTCGCGTTCCGGTCCTCGGAGGCCACGATGTCCCCGGCCACCAGAGCGGTGATCAGCGGGAAGAGCCAGATCGACCCGAAGAGCAGGAGCACGAGCGGGACCGCGAGGCCGGTCTCGTGGACGTACCTCCCGAAGGCGACATCATTCGGGCGCCCGCCGCCGGTCACCAGGGCGATCACGAAGATGATCGGGACCGCGGCCGCGGCCCCGAGACCGAGATAGGTCCGCTTCTGGGCGCGAAGCTTCCGCAGCTCCCAGCGGTAGACCGTCAGCACCCCGGCCCTCATGCCAGCTCCTCGATCAGCTGCTTCGTGTGCGCTTCTCGCGTGCGCTCGTCGCCCTCGGTGAGCTGGAAGAAGAGATCCTCGAGCGTCGCCTGTTGCGGCGTCAGCTCCACCACGGGCGCGCCCGACTCCGCCAGCGCGATCGAGAGTGCCGCGACGGCGTCCTCGTTCTCAGCCTGGAAGGCGAGGGCCGCCTCGGACGTCGTGAGCACCTCGATGCCGGGCTGGGCCGCGCAGACATCCGTGGCCCTCGCGTCATCGGTGGTCCGCAGGCGGTAGCTCACCCCCGCTCGGCTGCGCAGCTCGTCGAGGGCGCCCTCATAGGCGACTCGGCCGCTGCGGACGATCGCAACGCGGTTGCAGAGCTCCTCCACCTCGTTCATCTGATGACTGGAGAGCAGGACCGTGATCCCGCGCTCGCCGAGATCCCGGATCAGCACCCTCATGTCGCGCATCCCGGCCGGGTCGAGCCCGGTGGCCGGCTCATCCAGCAGCAGCAGGCGCGGGCTGCGGAGCAGCGCCGACGCGATCCCGAGGCGCTGCCGCATTCCATGGGAATACCCCTTGACCTTGTCCTTGGCGCGATCGCGGAGCTCCACGATCTCGAGCACCTCGTCGATCGTGGCCCTGCCGTCCTCCCCGCCGTCCAGCGCCTGGCAGAGCTTCAGGTTGTCCAGACCGCTGAGGTATGGATAGAACGACGGAGCCTCGACGAAGCCGGCCACCCCCTCCAATGCCGAGACGCTGACCTGCGGATCGCGGCCGAAGATCCGCACGGACCCGGCGCTGGGCCGGATCAGCCCCAGCATCATCCGCAGGGAGGTCGTCTTGCCCGCCCCGTTCGGCCCGAGGTAGCCGAAGACGTCTCCGGAGTTGACGGTCAGGTCGACGTCGTTGACCGCGGTGATCTCCCCATAGCGCTTGACCAGACCGCGGACCTCAATCGGCGGAGACTCCGCCATCTACTACAGGGCTCGTGCGGCCGTCAGAACCGTCGCGGATGGAGCAGAGGCGAGCACCGTGTAGGAGACGCCGTTGCGCTCGAACCTGATCACGGTCCCGAGGGCGGTCTCGAGCTGCTGTCCCTGCGCTCCGTTCACCGAGACCTGCGGGAGGCTGAGCTGACCGTGATCGCCGGCGGCCTGCGATGAGCCGTGCGACCCATCCGCGGGCTGCTCGATCACGGCGATTCCGCCGAGCCCCTGTCCGTAGGTGACGAGCGCTCCCGCGTCCTTGCCGCTCTGGATCAGGCGGACCTCGTTGAGGGGGAGGTTCGCGAGCGTGTCCGGAGCGGAGAGCGGGATCGAGGCCTGCTGCTGGACGGCCTGCAGGCCGGTGACCGGCTGCGCCTCGCCGCCGCCGCCGTCCTGGTGCGCGGGCGGGCTGATCTGAGTGACCTTGGCGTCAGGCGGAGGCTTGACATCGAAGACGGATGTGGAAACCGGGCCGTAGGAGATGTCGCTGACCTTGAGCTCGAGAACCGGCGAGCTGTCGCCCTTCGCGTAGACGGCAACGCGGAGCGGCGTTCCGTGCACCGCATCCCAGGCGAGCTCGGCGCCGCCGAGAAGGCCGCCGTTCTGCTTCGGCTCGACCCTGACGTTGTACGCGGGCTGACCCGCGATGTCCGTGGGCTGCGCTCCGCTCACGATGGCGTGCTCCGCGAGGTTCGCGATCCCGTTCTTGATCTGGTCGAGCGACGGCGGTTGCTGCTCGTTCGCCGAGCCGGATCCATCCGCGCCGCCCTGGTCGGCCGGGAGGGTCCCCTCGTAGGCCGTGTTCGATCCGGAGTCATAGACGGACCAGCTGTGACCGTCGGAGAGCACCTGGCTGTCGCTGGTGGCGCCCTCGGCGTTCGAGTCCGCCTGAAGCTCGATGCGAAGGTGCCCGTCCGGCGTGGCCCAGAGCCGCCCGGAGGCCCCGGTCAGGAGCGGATCCGCGCCCTGCACGTTGGCACCGCTGATCAGGTTGTTGGTGAACTGGATGCGCGCGCTGACTCCCTCGACCTTGGGAGCGCTGAGGGCGTCGTGCACGGCAACCGGCAGGGGCTCCGCGGCGGGCGTCGGTCCGCCGCCGGTTGCGGCCATCGCCAGGGCAGTGGCCCCAACGCCGACCGTCACGGTCGCAACGCAGAGGGCGATCAGACGGCGGGTGGAGATGCTTCGCAGATACTTCACCACACAAAGGCTACGCCTCATCCCTAAGGATTTTCTGACAGCTTCACGATCGAGTCGACGCTCGTCCCCTGGGCGCCGATGCCGCCGAAGAGGTAGCCGACGCCCGCGACGGTGCCGGCGGCAGCGTCGAACACGGGGGCCGGCAGGCGCCCGGATGGCACCAGGGCGTGCCGTGCGGGGTCAAAGCGAAGAATCCGGTCGCTTGCAACTCCGTTTCGGCGGCCCCCGAGCACGTAGATCGCGCCGTTCAAGACCACCGCCGAAGCGTGGGCGACGGCCTGAGGAAGATGCCCGGCGATGGACGCCCGGCCGGTTTGGGTGTCGTATTCCTGGACGGTGTCCGTGTCCACCCCGGTGGAGAGCTCGCCACCGAAGGCGTAGATCCGACCGCCGAGTGCCGCGGCCGCCGTATAGCGAACGGCCCTCGGCAACCTCCCGACCGTGGCGAAGCTCCGCCCGTCGCTGGTCCGATAGACCGCCGCGGAAGCCTGCTGACCGTCGTAACCGCCGAGGACATAGGCCGTCCCGCCGATGCTGAGTGCTGACAGATCGGAGAGGGCCGCCGGCAGATGCCCCGTCGTGTGAGCCGAGCCTCCGGGCGAAAGCTCCTGAACGGTGTCAAAGGTCGTGCTCGCTCCACCCCCGAAGACAAGGGTCCGTGTTCCGAGGTTGGTGGCGGCAGCGTCATGGAGCGGCTGCGACAAGGTCCCCGCCGGTGAGACCTTTCCGCCGCTCGGATTCAAAGACAGCACCTGGTCCGTCGAGACGTCGGCCCGGTCGGCGCCACCGATCACGACGAGCCTGTCGCCGCTCACGGCGGCCGTCGCCCCGTGCAGTGGTTGTGGCAGTCGCACTGACGAGATCGTCGCCTTCGGAGGCGCCGTCCGAGCGGTTACGTGCGACGCGGTGGTCGAAGCGGATTTGGATTTGCCATTCGAGAAGAGTCCACTCGCCGCCAGCACGACCAGCCAGCCGACGAGCACGACGAGGAGGACGAGCCGAACCAGGCCGCGTTGGCGAGCACCGCTGATTCCCCGGCGCCGACGGGTCTGACCACGCGGGCGGGGATCTGATCGGACATCCGCCATCGCGTGACTATCGCGCGAATTTCGACCGTTGAGGCCTGCGGGACGAAGTGTTCAGGTTCTTTTCATGCGGCGGGTGGGAACTTTAGGAAGGAAGCAACCTCAAGCACGAACATCCCGGGAGCGTGATGCCGGACCAACCCTCGACCCAGCACCCCGGCGAGCGCTCGAGGCGCGAGCGACGCCGCAGGGCGGAAATCGCCCGAGCCCGGCGCCGGGGTCGGATCCGACTCGTCATCCTGCTCGCTGCGCTCGGGATCGCCGCAGTCGTGGTCGTCTCACTCGTCGGCGGATCGAGCAAGCCCCCGGCGGCGCCGGGACCCGTTGGAGGCGGCGACTCGTCGAGCCGGCGGCAGGCCTTCGAAGTGCCACCGCTCCTCGATCCCCACGATGTCTATGCGGCCGACCGCCCGGGCAGGCTCGCGCCGACCGTCAGGACTTTCCGAGCCGCGTCTATGTCCCCAACAGCGAGAGCAACACGGTGAGCGTGATCAACCCGAGCACCTACAAGGTGATCGATCAGTTCCCGGTCGGGGCCAACCCACAGCACGTCGTGCCCTCCTACGACCTGAAGACGCTCTGGGTCAACAACGACCAGGGCAACAGCCTCACTCCGATCGATCCGCGAACGGGTAAGCCGGGCCGTCCCGTCCCGGTCAGCGACCCGTACAACCTCTACTTCACCCCCGACGGCCACTACGCCATCGTCGTCTCGGAGCGCAATCAGCGCCTCGACTTTCGCGACGCCCACACGATGCGGCTGCACCACTCCCTGCCGATCCCCTGCTCGGGTCCCAATCACATGGACTTCACGGCGGATGGCCGGTACCTGTTCCTGAGCTGTGAGTTCGACGGCAAGCTGATCAAGGTCGACGTCGCGCATCAGAAGGTCGTCGGCTCGATCCCACTCGATCCCGGTGGGGCGCCCCAGGACGTGAAGCTTTCGCCAGACGGGAAGGTCTTCTACGTCGCCGATATGTCCAGCAACGGCGTCTGGGTGGTCAACCCGAGATCAATGCGCCGGATCGGCTTCATCCCCACGGGCATGGGAGCCCACGGTCTCTACGTCAGCCGAGACTCGCGCTACCTCTACGTGTCGAACCGCATGGAGGGCTCGGTCTCGGTGATCTCCTTCGCCACCCGCAAGGTGGTGCACAAATGGCGGATACCCGGCGGCGGCAGTCCCGACATGGGCGGCGTCTCCGCCGACGGGAAGGTGCTCTGGCTGAGCGGCCGCTACAACGCCGAGGTCTACGCGATCAGCACGGTCAACGGGAGGTTGCTCGCCCGGATACCGGTCGGCAACGGCCCGCATGGCCTCTGCGTCTACCCGCAGCCGGGCCGCTACTCCCTGGGTCACACCGGCGTCTTCCGCTAGCGGCCCGGTCAGCGACGAGGAGCCGATGGGATGCGCGCCCGGAAGGTCGCCCCCGCACCGTTCTGAAGCGCCTCGACGTCTCCGCCGACCGCTCGTGCCAGCCTGCGCGACAGGGCCAGGCCGAGGCCCGCCCCGCGATGGTCGTCCGCGGATCCGGCCGTGCCACGGAATCCCGGTTCGAAAAGCTGCTCGCGCTCCGCCGCGCCGATGCCGGGGCCATCGTCCTCGACCAGGAACTCGACCGATTCGCCATTCGGACGGACGGTCAGGCCCACCTCGCTGCGGCCGTACCGGCACGCGTTCTCGATCAGCGGGACGATGATGCGCTGAGCCGTGTCGACGTCCACGTCCACCCTCGTCGAATCGCCGGGCGCGCTGAGACGCATGTCCATCCCGCTGTCACGAGCAACGTCCTCGCAGGCAGCGATCGCCCCCTCGCCGACGGCCTGGGCCGGCGCGGTCCCCAGGTTTTCAAGCGACTCGGCCCTGGCGGCCGCCATCAGGGTCTCGAGCGTGCCCTGCATCTGGGACGCCCTCGACGCAATCTGACTGAGAGCCTGCCGATACTCGTCGGATCCACGCTGGCGCCGCAACGCCAGCTCGGCCTCCGTCACGATCGCGGCGAGCGGAGTCCTGAGCTCATGCGAAAGCTCGGCCGAGAGCAGCTGCTCGTGGCGCAGGCTCGAGGCGAGGCGGGCGAGCATGTCGTCGAAGGTGGCCGCGAGCTGGGTCAGCTCGTCGTAGGGCTCCCCGACGTTGAAGCGGTGTGCGAGGTCATGCTCGCTCCAGTCGGCAGCCTCTGACGTCATCTCTGCGACCGGGCGCAGTGCGCGCGTGACGACCAGCCGGGTGGCGATTACGACCATGAGCAGAGCCGCGATTGCATAGATCAGGGAGTCGGTCAGGGCCTTGGACGCGGAATGCTCGTATGGCTCGAGGGAAAGCCCGACGACGATCGTTCCGGATCGCACCCCCCCGTCCACCACGGGCACCGCGTAGAGCCGGATATCGGATGCCTGGTCCTGGGCGTGGGCCTTCTGGCCACCCGCGAGCCCGTCGGCAATGCGCTGGAGCGAAGCCGGTCCCAGCGGGCGGTCGATCGCGCGGCCGCCGCTGTAGACCCAGACCTGGGTGTCCGGGGCAGCGCGATCCGGGCTCTCGTGGACGCGAACCGACCGCTTGTGGAGCGAGATCGCGTCGAGCTCCGCCGCCGCCCGAGCCTGCAGGACGCGATTGGCGTCCGCGTCGAGGTTCGAGCGCAGCACGAGGTTGAATCCGGCGGTGAGCACCGCGAGCGTGATCGCGGCCGCCACGGTCACGAGGATCGTGAGGCGGGTCCTGAGGCTGAAGCGGCTCATTCGAGGCGATATCCGACACCGTGCACGGTGCCGATCTTGGACTTCGGTCGGCAGTTCGGCGAGCTTCTTGCGCAGCCGAGCAAGGTAGACGTCGAGCGTGTTGTCGTGAACGATTGCACCGTTGGGCCAGCCGCTGGCGATCAGCTCGCGGCGCCGCACCGTCTCACCCGGACGGCCGGCGAGAGCGCCCAGCAGCCTGTACTCCGTGGGCGTCAGCGACATCGTCTTGTCTCCCGAGACGACCCCGTGCGCTGCCGGGTCCAGCCGCAGGTCGCCGGCGACGACCGCTGACATCGCTCCGGTCGAACGGCGGAGCAGAGCCCGCAGCCGGGCGATCAGCTCGGCGAACTCGAACGGCTTGGTCAGATAGTCGTCCCCGCCCGCGCTGAAGCCGGCGAGCCGGTCGACCATCTGATCGCGCGCGGTGAGGAAGAGGACCGGCGATTCGACGCCCGAGGACCGGATCGCCTGACAGACGTCCCTGCCGTCGGCATCGGGCAGGCCGATGTCGATCACCATCAGATCCGGGGGCTCGGCCTCCGCGAGGGCGACCCCGTCCTTGCCGAGGCTGGCCTGGACGACGTCGAAGCCCTCCTCCTCCAGCCCACGACGGAGCAGGCGACGCAGGTCGCCATCGTCTTCGATCACAAGTACGCGAGGCAGCATTGGTCAAGTATCCCTTCGGTCGTGTTCAGCGCTCACGCAGGATTCGGCCAAGCGGCAGCCGAGAGATCGCGCCGCGCGCGATGGTCGATCCGGCCACACCGGCCAGCAGCGCGACTGCGTAGAGCAGGGCAAGGAAGCCCCACGGGATGGCCAGATGGTCGGGGGGCGGATCAAAGACGTGGGTGAGCATCGCGACCAGCATCCGGGCGAGCAGCCAGCCAAGGGCGGCCGCGAGCACCGTGGCCGCGACGAGCACCATCCCCACCTCACTCCAGACGAACGCTCCCACCTGCCGGAGCGATGCCCCGATCGCGGTCATCGTCGCGAACTCGTGACGGCGCTCGGCGACGGCACCGAGCACGAAGATTCCCATCGCCGCGGCCACCAGCACGATCGCGAAGACCTCCTCGAGATGGCTGATCCCGGCAAGGTCGACGGTGGTGATGGAGCTCACCGTCTGCGCGGTCTGCTGGTCGATGTTCTTGACCTCGGCTCCGAACGGCGCTGCGGCGGCCGCAACCCGCGAGGCCACGGCCGACGGGCCGCCGCTGGTCTTGGCGAAGACCACATTCGGGCCCGAGTGGGTGATCCGGTCCAGGTAGTTGAGGTTGGTGACCATGAACGAGTCCCGCGGCGCGGATGGGAACTCCTGAACGGTCCCGATCACGTGGAAGGGCGCCACCCGGAACCGGCCGGTGCTCCGATCGAGCACGCGGAGTCGCAGCAGGTCACCGGTGTGGAGCGAGTAGTCGTTGATCGTCTCCAGCGAGACCAGGATCCCGTCGGGGGTCGAGGCCAGCCGGCTCATCATCTGGTCCGCGCTCCCTCCGAGGAAATAGGAGTCCCGAAGGCTCGTCGCATCGCGAAAGTGGGCCGGGTCGATACCGAAGGTGTCCTGCAGGTCCGGCCCGACATACGCGTATGAGTGATTGACGGGCGTGGTCCCGGTCACGCCGGGAACCGCGGCGACTTTCGCCGGCAGAGCCGTGGACCCAGCCGCCCCGGGGGCCGCGGTTACCGTCACGTCGGCGCCCAGGGTGAGCTGGGCGTCGACCTTCGCCTGCTGGTTGTAGGTGGCCGTGAAGATGCCGAGGCTGACCGCGAAGGCGAGCAGCAGGCCGACCACGACCAGGCCGCGGTTGACCGCCGCGGCCCTGCGCCCCAGGCTCGAGACGACGAGGGCGCCAAGGCCCCCGGTCCGGCCTCCCATGCGCCGAGCGAGCACGCTCATGAACCGCCCGCGCAACCGGACGAGGAGCAGCGTCGCCCCGATCCAGAGCAACGCCGGTCCGAAGAACATGTAGACCGAAAGAGACAGCGTCGGATTCGAGTCCGGGCTGATCACCGCGGAGAAGCCGGTCCTGATCGTGAGCCAGTAGATCAGGCCACTGAGCGCGAGCGAGACGAGATCCAGGTAGTAGCGCCGCCAGGCGGGACTCCGGTGGGCTTCGGGTGCCCGCCGGCCCTCGGCGACCTCACTCGCGAGGGCCTCTCGTGTGCTTGCGAGCCGGGCCGCCGCTGCGCCGACGATCGCCAGGCCGATCGCCGCAAGCACGGTGGCGAACCCCCGCCAGAAGGTCAGCTGGGCGCCGCCGCTGACCAACAGCTGGACCGCTGCGAAGCCGAGCGCGGACCCGGCGATCCCCGCCGCCAACCCGATCAACACGCTCTCCACGATCGCGACCAGAAAGAGGTCACGGGGCCGGGCGCCGCGAGCGCGGAGCAGCGCCAGGTCCCGCCTGTCGCTCTCGCTCGTGCCGAGGCCGCCAGGTAGGCCACTCCAAGGGCGATCAGGGCCCCGGGCACGGCGAGAAGCAGGAAGAGGGTCTGGGCGTAGAGAGCGTCCCCCGCCGCGCTGTTGAGCGAGTCGGAGATGTTGTTGACGAACTGGACCTGACCGGGGAGGTCGGCCTGCAGCCGGTTGACCGTCGAGGTGGCGCGCTTCAGCGCGCTTGACGGGCTGCCCGCGGCCAGCGGGCCGTGGTCGAGCTGCGCCTGCACCTGCCATTGCGTGCCCGCCTGCGCACCGGGTTGAGCGCTCGCCCCTGAGGCGCCTGTCGCGATCGTCGGCAATTGCTTCGCGATCGTGTTCGCGAACGTGCCGGAGAGCATGATCACGGCGTTTTCCGGAGGCTGTGCGGGAGCGGGACCGAGAAGCGGATTGAGCGGCTGGAAGAGGACGTCCGGCGAGGTGATCAGCGCGACGCCTGAGACGGGGTAGCTCTGCAGAGGAGCGCGAGGACGGGGCCTCAGCCTGACGGTGTCGCCGACCTTCGCCTGGAGCGTGGCCGCCATCTGCTGGTCGAGCACGATCGCGCCCGGCCGCAGAGCGCCCCGCAGCAGCCGGAAGGTGTGGACGTGCGAGGAATAATCCGCGCGGCACGGCCAGAATCGCACCCTGCGCCGTCTGGCTCGAGAGGCCGCCTCCGCTGTGCGAGGAGGAGGCGAACGGCGCGGTCGCCGCTGCCGCGGCGTAGGCGACCCCGGGCTGGTTGGCCGCCGCCGTCGCGACCTGCCGGTCCTTCGCGAACGAGGTGACCGGAGCCTGCAGGTCCAGCGGCACTTCACGAAGCGCAGCCGTCGACGCGGACCGGAGCGAGTTCCCTATGAAGAGGATCATCCCGGCGAGCAGCGCCACGGCGAGCGTCACCACCACTCCGCGAAGCGCGCTCCTGGTCGGGCGGCGCCGGAGGCCCGCGATGGCGAGCGACACCGCGGGTCTCATCGCCTGCCGCCCGGCCGCAGGACGCCGTCCTCGAGCTCGATCGTGCGGTCCGCCCGGCTCGCCACCGCCGGGTCGTGGGTAGCGACGACCATCGCCGAGCCGAGCATCTCCCGGGCGGCTTCGATCAGGTCAAGAACGCGTTTGCCGGTGTCCGAATCGAGGTGACCAGTGGGTTCGTCGCAGAGCAGCAGCTCCGGCTGCTGGGCGAGCGCTCGGGCGATCGCCACCCTCTGCTGCTCGCCACCCGAGAGATCGGCGGGAAGGGAGCGGGCCTTTTCCTCGAGGCCGACGAGGGCGAGGAACTCCTCAGGGGTCCGAGGTGTCCCGGAGCCGTTGCGCGTCGGAGGCGTCGGCGCGTGACGATCCCTTCCGGTGGCCAGGATCGCGAACTCGATGTTCTCGCCGGCATCGAGATTGGGCAGGAGGTTTGCTCCCTGAAAGACGAACGAGATTCCCTCCGCCGGGGCGCGGCCACGCGCCGCCCGGTCGAGACCGGTGAGCTCTTCCCCACGCCAGGAAACCGTTCCCGAGCTCGGGGGGATCAGGCCGCCGATGACGTGCAGCAGGGTCGTCTTGCCGGAACCGGATGGGCCGAGCAAGGCGAGGCTCTCGCCGTCCCGGATCTCGAGATCGACTCCGGTCAGGGCATGGACGGCGGTCTCGCCCCGGCCGTGGACGACGCCCAGGCCCTTGCAGCTGATCAGCGCCTGCCCCGCAGCCGTTGCGACGCTCATCTGACCGCCCGCCCGTCCACGAGCTCGACCACGCGGTCGCATGCCGCGGCGACCCGCGGCGAGTGCGTGATCAGCACGACGGCCGACTGGTAGGTGTCGCGCAGCATTCGAAGCGTGTCGAGGACGATCGCCTCGTTGTCGGCGTCGAGCTCGCCCGTGGGCTCATCCGCGAACACGATTCGCGGCCGGCGTGCGGCGGCTGCCGCGATGGCGACCCTCTGCTGCTCCCCGCCGGAGAGCTCATCCGGCGTATGACCCGCCCGCGGCTCCAGCCCGAAGATGGCCAGGGCCTCGTCGGCGGCCTCGCCGGCATCTCGATCGAGATCGGCGAGGCGCGCGCACGTCGTCACGTTCTCGCGTGCCGTGAGCGTCGGCCAGAGGTTGTCCGACTGGAAGACGACAGCGATCTCCCTGCCCCTGATGCGGGCCAGCTCGGACTCATCGAACCGGGCCAGAGAGCGCCCGTCGACCCTCACGTCGCCCGCCGAGGGGGTGTCCATCGCCGCCGCGATCGAGAGCATCGTGCTCTTGCCGCTCCCGGACGGGCCGGCGACCGCCACCATCTCGCGCGGAGCCACCGTCAGATCGAGGCCGCGCAGGGCGACCGTCTCGGTCGGCCCGGAGCGGAAGATCTTGAAGACGTCGATCAGCTCGAGCGCCGCGGGCTCCGCGTCCAGCTGGACGCTCTCCGGCTCCACGTACATGCTCTTGAGCCGGGGTGCCGCCTCCATGGGATCAGCTCCAGCTGAAGCTCTCGCTGATCATCCGGTAGGCGTCGACATTGTCGACTCCGACGGGCGTCGCGAGGTCAACCGTCGCCACCTTGCCGCCCTTGAAGTACACGTAGCGATCGACCGAAATCTTGGGACGCTGGCCGGTCACGGGGCTCTTCTGCCCCTCCGTCGTGTACGTCACCTTGATCACCTGGTTGGGGCCGGCGGTGGTGGCCTGCGGCGTGCCCGCCTGCAGGCAGGGGTCCGAAGCGGCTTCCTGCTTGAGCTCCGCGCTCACGGAGGCGGGAGTCGGATGCGCACCCGGGGCGACCCTGATCGTCACGGTATTGCCCTTGTCCTGAAACGTCACCTGGTCGCCGTTCCCGGAGCGGGCCCAGCCCTGCGGATAGGAGATCGAGTAGCCGGCCGTGGCGTTCTTGTAGCTCAGGAACTGCTGGTTGTCCGGGATGTCGCCCTGCGCGGTGGAGCCGGCCTCCGAGGCTGATGCGGTCGTGCTCGACCCGCAGGCCGGCTTGCGCCGCCGTGGCCGTGGTGGTGACCGCAGCGGTTGGCGTCGAAGCCGTGGACGAGCTCCCCCCTCCGCCGCCGGACCCACAGCCGGCAAGCGCAACGAGCAGCCGCGACCAGCGCCGATGGCGAGCAGAGCGGGGAGGCGGAATGAGGTGGCTCGATCGATCACGGTGCCAGGGTGACTCAGCCCGGCTGAAGACCTCCTGAACGTCACCGTCAGAGTTCGTTCAGGTGTTCCGGGCTCAGCGACTGCCGCCGGCGAGCCAGAGGGCCCAGGCGAACAGGAACAGGGCTCCCGCGGTCAGCACCGCGCTCGCTCCGAGCGAGCCGTGCATGGCCGAACTGAGGGCGAACAGGGTGCAGATGAACCCGCCCCAGACGCTCAAGCCCCAGATCGGTCGTCCACGCATGATCGCCCTATCCGCTCTCCTCAATCACACTCTCAGGTTCCGCCGGTCGGGTTAATGCCACGTGAAAGCCCTCAATGGCTCGCCGTCACGACCTTCAGGGGGACTCCGAGATGCCTGATCCGCTCCGGAAGGTCGACGTGCAGCCAGTGGGAGACGATGTCGTCGTAGGCATTGGGGCTCAGGGTGGCACGGGCGACCTGAACGCCGCCTGACCGACGTCATTAGCCTGGACTTTTGGCCAACATCGCCCCATTGCGGCTCGGGTTCAGTCGGCGCTTGATTCGCTTCCGGTGGAAACGGGCGGCCCGGCGAGTGCGCAGGAGTACCCGGTCGATGCCTGGACCGGAGGTTGCCCTCGTCGCTTCGGCTCCGCCTGCAGTGCGTCATCGCTGATCGTGAACCAGGCGATCAGGCCACCGACGACCGAGAGACCTGCGGCGACCGCCATCGCGATGTGGAAGCCGTCGGTCATCGCCGCCGGCTGGTAGAAGCGCTCGCCGCCGAGATTGGCGACGAGCGGAAGCGCGGCGACCGCGAGCAGGTTCGCGACCCGCGCCACCGCGTTGTTGATCCCCGACGCGATCCCGGCATGACTCTGGTCCGCCGCCGCGAGCACCGTCGCCGTGACCGGCGTGGCGACGAGCGTGAGCCCCAGCCCGAATATGACGACGCCCGGGAGGACCTTGGCCACGTAGCTATCACCCGGGTTGATCTGCGTCAGGAGCAGCAGGCCGACGGCGATGACCAGCGGGCCGACGGCGAGCGGGATCCTCGGCCCGATTCGCTGAGCCAGGGCGCCGGAGCGAGCCGAGAGGCCGAGCATGAGCAGCGTGACCGGCAGCGTGGCGGCCCCCGCGGCGATCGGCGAATAGCCGAGCGATATCTGCAGAAAGGCGATGAGCAGGAAGAAGAAGCTCCCGATGGCCGCGTAGACGACGAAGGTGACGATGTTGGCGCCCGTGAACTGGCGCGAGGAGAACATCCCCAGAGGCATCATCGGGTTGGCGCTGCGCATCTCGGTGACCACGAAGGCCGCGAGGCCCGCCAGGCCGACGACGCCGGTCACGATGATCGACGCTGAGAGCCCGTGCCCGGAGCCCTCGATGAGCGCATATGTGACTCCGGCCAGACCCAATGCGCCGCAGACCGCGCCAGGGATGTCGAGACGACCATGCGCGCCTGGGTCCCGGCTCTCGGGGACGTGGTGCGCGAACCCGACGACGAGCGCCCCGATCGGGAGATTGATCAGAAAGACCGCGCGCCACGAGAATGCCTGGACCAGATAGCCGCCGAGCAGCGGACCCACGGCGGAGGCGACCCCCGTGAGACCCGACCAGGCGCCGATCGCGCGCGGCCTGTCGGACGCCCGGAAGGCCGCCTCGATCATCGCCAGGCTGCCCGGAGTGAGCAGCGCTCCGCCGATTCCCTGCACGACCCGGGCGCCAATCAGGACCTCGACGGTCGGAGACACCGCGCAGAGCAGGGAGGCCACGGTGAAGATGACGACGCCGAGGACGAAGATTCGGCGGCGCCCGTGACGGTCGCCCAGAGAACCGCCCAAGAGGATCAGCGAGGCGAGCGCGAGCGTGTACCCGTTGAGGATCCACTGGAGCGCGCTCGTCGAGGCGTTCAGATCCTCCCCGATGGTCGGCAGTGCGACGTTGACAACCGTCCCGTCGAGGAATGCCATCCCGGACCCGAGCACCGCGACCGCCAGCACCCATCGTCCGGTGGTGCTGGTGTAGCGAACCTCGCTCGGTTCAGACGAGACGACGGACCTCCTTGGGGGCGGACTAGGTGAAGCGCTTGACGAAGTCGAGAGCCGCCTGGGCCACCTCTTCCCAGCCATCGTCGATCGTCAGTGCATGGCCGCGGTTCGGCATCTGCTTGATCTCCGTGACGCTCGAGTTCTTGCTCTGCCGTTTGTAGGAGGCGTTCGCGATCGCCCAGGGAACCGTGTGGTCCTTCTCACCGTCGATGACCAGCAGCGGTCCCCGCTCCGGGTTCTTCGGGTCCAGCTTGGCCTCGGAGAACGGATTGAGGTTGGCGTTGGCCATCTGCATCAGAGCGGCTCCCGACGCGGCCACGTGGTAGGTGTCGTAGAGGCGCTTCGCCTCGTCGTCGTCGAGCGCGTTCGCCCAGCCGTACTTGAACTGGTCGAACGTGAGGGTGACCGCCCTGCCTCTGTTGAGAGGGTTCTTCAGCACCGGGCCCGCGGACCGCAAGGCCGATATGGGCAGAGGCAGTACTCCCCGGAATGGACCCGGATCGATGGCCACGGTGGCGGCGGAAAGGCCACGGTCGGCGATCAGCTGAGCGAGCAGGCCCCCGGTGGAATGCCCCATCACCGCCGGCTTCTTCGTCAGGCCTCCGATCACCTCCGCCGTGTGGTCACCGATCTGCTTGAGCGTCTTCTTCGCCAGGACGTCAGGGTTCGCCCTCGCCTGCTCGACGGTCTCGGGGTCGTCCGGCCAGTCGGGGGTCAGGGGCGCGTAGCCCGCCTTCTTGAAGAACTCGGCCCAGTTGGCCCAGCTGCTCGGCAGCAGCCAGAGCCCGTGGATGAAGAGGACCGGCGTCGTGCCCGACCTGTTGGCCGCCTCGACTTCCTTGCTCTCGCGCTCGGATATGGCCATGTCCCCACTCCCCTCGCTGGGTAGTCGAGTGGGGAAGCCTACTCGTCACTTCAAAATGGAGCCGGCGGCATCGAAGCCGCGTCCTCGGTCACGAACGATCGGTGTCTACAGGCATAGCCGGCGCTTTGATCTCGCCCCTCGACCTCTGCAGCCGGCGAGAGATGCCGAGGGGCCAAGTCCCTTCGTTTTCCCCGGATGGACGGGACGGGCCGTCCGGGTGAGCCCGATTCTGATGCCGGTGACCCCACCCCTCGGGCTCGGGTGGGCCGACACACGCTGCCTAGGTTCTAGCTAAGCGGCGAGAGCGAACTCATGGTCCGCACGTATTGGTTGGTCCAGGTGTTTAACGAGGCCTCCTGGAACCTCGACCTGCAACCTAATCGCACGGATGACCAAGTCGAATCCAATTCGGCCCCGCGCTATGTGAAGTCAATGTTAGCCAGGACGAGCCTCAGCGCCGGGCCGAGCCCTACAGGGTGAGCTTCCCCTCGACCTCGCGCAGGAAATCGTCCGGCATGCCCGCGAGGTCGGCGAGGTCGTCGAGCGACTCGAAGCCCTGGCGCTCGCGATAGGTGAGCACGCGCGTCGCCTGGGTGACCGAGAAGCCGACGTGGCGAAGCTGCTCGAAGGTGGCGCTGTTGAGGTTGGTCCGGCCGTCGTCATCAGCCTCGGGTTCGGGCTCGGGGGCCGGCTCCTCCGCTTCGTCCGACGCCTGTGCCTCCTCCTCGTGTTCGGCGCCGACCCCGAGGATCGCGCCGACCGTGCGGCCCAGAATGCCGCCCTTCTCGCCCTCATCCGTCTCTGGCTCTGTGGAGACGACCGACGCCATGCTGTCGTCCTCCTCGTCATTCGGCTGGGTGGCCGGCTCGGGCGGCGGGGTGGGTGCCGGAGGTGACGGTGGCGGCGGCTCCGGGGTCAGCTCGTCAGTCGTCCGAATGCTGCTCGCGGCGGCGGCCTCGGCCTCCAGCGCCTTGCGCTCCGCGTCCTTGGCGCGCGCCTCGGCCGCGTTCACACGCTCCAGCACCTCGCGCAGCCTGCGCTCGCGCTCGGCCTCCTCCAGCTTGAGCTGAGCCACCCGCTCGGCGTCGGCGGCGCGCTGCTCGGCCTTCTTGGCCCTGGCCTCGATCTCCTCAAGTTTCCTCTCGGCCGCTTCGAGGGCACGCTCGCGCTCCTCGCGCTCTGCCTCGAGGCGACGCTCGGCCTCCTGGATGGCGCTGGAGAGCCGCTCGGTTTCCCCGCTCATCTTCTCCTGGACCTGAGCGTCGATCTGTTCTTCGGCCTCGGCTCGAGTCCGCTCCTCGGCCTCGCGCCTCGCCTGCTCCGCCGCCTCGGCAACCCGCGAATCCGCCTCCTTGCGCGCCTGCTCGATCGCGACCTTCGTTCGCTCCTCGACCTCGCGGCGCACCCGCTCGGATTCCTCGCGCGCACGCTGCTCGGTCTCGAGTCGCAGCCGCTCGGCGTCCTCGCGAAGCCTGACCTCGCTGGTCTCGCGCGCCTCCTCCTCCGCCTGGCGGCGAGCCTGATCGGCAGCCATCTTGATCAGCTGCTCGGTCTCGTCCTCGGCGCGCTTGACACGGGCCTCGGCGTCGCGCTCGAGCTCCTCCGCGTGGCGCAGGCGCTCTTCCGCCCCGGCGCGAACGCGTTGCTCCTCCTCGCTGAGGCGCTCCTCGTGCTCGGCCGCGAGCTCCTCGACCTCCGGGCTGGCCGCCGGGGAAGGCGGTGGGCCTGAGGACGGCGAAGGCTGTTCGGCGGCCGGCTCCGGGGGCGCGTCGTAAGGACGCGAGGGCGAGATGTCGGGGGGCAGCAAGGAATCGCCCTCCACCGGTTCGGCGGGCGGCGTCGCCTCGGGCGTCGGCTCGGCGGGCGGAGGCGTGGCCGCTCCCCCAGCGTCCTCACGGGCCAGCCGATCGATCTCCTCCTGCAGCGAGCTGGCGCTGCCAGGCGACGAGCTGATCTCGATCGGCCCGTTCGGCGCCGGCGGCGCGGATGCCGCGAGCTCGACCCCCGACGCATCGGGCTCCGGGACAACAGGCGTCTCGTTCTCCTCTTCGTCGGGCTTTACGTCGTCGGGCTCCTCGCCATCGGCGGCTGACCGCGCTGAGTCGTCATCCGTTTCCGCGGCGGGCTCGGGTGTGGATTCCTTCTCGGACTCGGGCGTGGACTCCACCTCGGGCTCCTCCGGCAGCTCCTGGACCTGCGGTGGGCCGCTGCCGGGCGGAACCCACTGGGCCTCCTCCGGGTCGTCCTTTGGCATGACCGACTCGGTGGACGGGACCTCCCCGAATGTCTGCGCCGCGACGGCCTCCCCCTCGTTCTCGTCCTCGCCCCCGATCGGCACCTCCTCGAGCTTCGACTTGTCCCCCCCGTTCTCGCCACCGGCTTTCTCGGCCACGCCCTCCCCCAGGCCAAGCGCGGCCGCAAGCATCGTCGACTTCTCGGCCTCGGCATCGGGGCCGGTCTTCACCTCGGCGCCCTCGGCGTCCTCGGCGGGCTTCTCGGGCTCATCCGCCTTCGGCTCGGGCGGAGCCTGTCCCTTCCGCTCGGCCTTGCGACGCGCTCGCTCCTCCTTGCGCTGCTGGCGCTCCTCGCGGCGGCGCTTGCGCTCCTCCTCCCAGGCCCGGCGGTCCTTGTCCTCGGACTGGCGCTTCTCCTCCGCGGTCCGCTGGCGCTTCTCCTTGCGTTCCGCGCGGCGCTCCTTGCGGGAGGGCTTGCTGCCGGCGGCTACGACCGCGGCCGCCTCCTCCCTGTCGGGCTCCCCGTTGGCGTCGGCGGATGCCTCCGCTTCAGTTTCTTCTCCCCCTCGGCCTTTTCCCCTCGGCCTCGTCGCCGTCGGCCTCTTCTCCAACGGCCTCTTCCTCAGCGTCCTTCTCCGGTTCCTCCGAGTCGTCGGCCTCGTCCGTCTTCTCTGCCTCATTGGCCTCCTCGGGGGCGGCCTCGCCGGCCTCCTCCTTGTCCGCGCCGCGGCGACGGCGTATCAGCAACAGCAGGACGAGCAGCAGGATGACCGCGGCGGCGATCCCGTACACCACGGCGGGGTTGTCCTTGACGAAGTCGGAGAAGGTGGCTGTATCGATTGCAGCAAGCATCGGTGTGCCTAATCGTTGCACGGGTGATTCGTTCTCGTGCTGCGGCCTTTGCCCTTCCATCGGGTGTTTTCTTGTCTAACTCAAGCGCTGCTTGAAGTCCCGCTCGACCTCACGGCGAACGTCGCGATCGGCGATCTCCCGCCGGCGGTCCCGCCCCTCCTTGCCCTTCGCCAGGGCCAGCTCCACCTTCGCCCGCTGTCCCTTGAAGTAGATCCTGGTCGGGACGAGAGTGAGCCCGCGCTCCGCCGTCTTGCCGATCAGCCGCTCGATCTCGCGCCGGTGAAGGAGCAGCTTGCGCGGCCGGTCGGGCTCATGGTTTCGGTCCGAGGCCGGCAGATAGGGCGGGATGTGCGCCCCGCGCAACCAGACCTCGCCGTCGTTGATGACCGCGTAGGCCTCGTTGAGCTGGGCCTTGCCGTCGCGAAGCGACTTCACCTCGCTGCCGCGCAGCTCGATCCCGGCCTCGGTCGTCTCCAGCAGCTGGAATTTGTGCCGCGCCCTTCGGTTGGTGGCGACGTCGCCGCTGACCGGCGCCCGCGGGCCCTTGCTCTTCTTGTTGGCCATCAGCCCTCGGAGGGAAGCAGGTCGACCCGGCCACGGGGAGCGTCGACGCGATCGACGGTGACCGTCGCCGGATCGCCGATTCGGACCGCGGCGCCTCCGCGCATCCCGACCAGCCTGGTTTCGGTCTGATCCAGCTCGTAGCGCTCGCGCCCGCCGATCCGGCGAGCGGGCAGGAAGCCCTCGTAGACGTCGGCGAGAGCCCCACCGAAGCGCACGAAGGCCCCGGCTCCCACGACCCCGGAGACCTCGCCCTCGAACCTCGTATTCGGCCCGCGCTCGAAGAGCTCCCGCTGCAACAGGAACGACGCGCAGACGGAGTCGGCATCGCGCTCGATCCGGGTCGCGTCCCGCTCGCGCTCCGAGCAGTGCGCGCCGACCTCCGCGAGGCCCTCGGCACGCGGCGGCTCCTCGCCCGCTCCGATCGCCGAGAGCAGCGCGCGGTGAGCAACCAGATCCGGGTAGCGGCGGATCGGCGATGTGAAGTGGGCGTAGGCCGAGCTGCCGAGGCCGGCGTGACCCAGGTTCCGGTCGGTGTAGTGGGCGGGCTTCAGGGAGCGGAGCACAAGCGATGTATACGCCTCGCGGCCGTGACCGCGGCGCTCCGATTCCCGGGCCACGAGGCGGCTGGCCTCGCCCGCCAGGTCACCGGCCTGCTGCGGGGAGATGTGGTCGGGGAGCGCCGGGGTCGGGATGTCGAGGGCGGCGAGCTGCTCGACCATCCGCTTGATGCGGTCCGGATCCGGCTGCTCGTGCACTCGGTAGAGCGTCGGCACGCGACGGCGCTCGAGCAGCTCGGCGACGCGCTCGTTGGTGAGGATCATCAGGTGCTCGATCAGCCGGTGGGCCTCGGTCTGGGGGACCGAGTGGGCTCCGGTCACCTGCCCGTCCTCGAAGCGGAACTCGGGCTCGAAGCTCTCAACCTCGAGGGAGGAGGGGCCGCGGCGGCCGGCGAGCGTTGCGGCCGCGTCCCGGGCCAGGGCGAGCGGTGACGCGATCGACTCGGGCGGGCGCGCGCGGCCGGAGAAGATCTCGTCGAGCCCGTCGTAATCGAGTCGGGCGTCCGAGCGGATCAGAGTGCGGTAGAAGCTCGCCGAGAGTGGCTCACCCGCCTCCGAGAGCTCGATCTCCGAGGTGACTGCGAGCCGCTCGCGATCCGGCGCGAGGCTGCACGCGTCGCTCGAGAGGACGTGAGGCAGCATCGGCGCGACGATGCCCGGAACGTAGGTGGAGTTCGCCCGGCGATACGCCTCCTTCTCGAGGGCATCGTCCGGCCGAACGTGCGCGGCGACGTCGGCGATGTGGATCCAGAGGCGGACCCCCCGGTCGGTCCGCTCGGCCGAGACCGCGTCGTCGAAGTCGTGCGCGCTGGCGGGATCGACGGTGAAGGTGGCGAGGTCCCTGAGGTCGCGCCGATCGAGGTCCAGGGACTTCGCCCGCTCGGTCGCCTGCGCCGCCTCCTCCTCGATTCGGCGGGAGAAACCGGTGCGGACCTGGCGATCCTCGAGCATCGCCGCGATCACGTCCGCCGCGACTCCCGGATCCCCGAGCTCCCGGACCACCCTCGCGCGTCCCCGGCCCTGGCCGAGATCGACCAGCGCCATGCGCCCCGGCGTCGCGGCACGGCGGCCGCCGCCGAGCTCGATTTGCTCGCCGCGCTCGAAGAGAAGCTCGCCGACGAGGAAGCGGCCTCGCTTCCCGACGAGGACTACGCGTTTCAGAGTTGGGGAGCCAGCACCTGCAGCGCCCGGTTCAGGCCCTCGTCCGGCTTCGTGGAGGGGTTGTCCTTCGCCTTCACCTGTGGCGGGATGCCGACGTCATTGATCGATGTCCCATTGCGAGTCAGATACTGCCCGACCGTCAGGTCCAGTGCGCCGCCGTTGTTGAGAGGGATCACCTCCTGGAACGTTCCCTTGCCGAAGGAGGTGGTCCCGACGACCTTCGCGGTCCCGGACTGCTCCAGCGCGGCGGTCACGATCTCCGAGGCCGAGGCGGTGTCGCCGTTGATCAGGACCACCATCGGGTGCTTGGGGAGCGCATCCCCGGTCGCGTCGAAGGTCCTGGTGTCCTGGGTGCGCCCGTGGGTCGAGACGATCACGCCGTTCGGGACGAAGATGCTCGAGACGAGCACGGCCTCGGTGAGCAGCCCGCCGCCGTTGCCGCGCAGGTCCAGGATCATTCCCTGGGCGCCCTGCTGGTAAAGGCGCTCCACCTCCTTGCGGAGCTCGGCGTGGGCGCCCGGGAAGAACCCGACCAACTGCACGTAGCCGACCTTCTTGCCCCCCACGGTCTCGATGCGCCCCGTGACCTGCGGGATCTCGACCTCCCGGCGAGTCAGGGTGACCTCACGTGGGCTCCCATCGCGACTCTCGACCGTGAGAGTCACCTTCGTCCCGGCCGGCCCGCGGATCTGGCTGGTGACTGCGTTCGCGTCCTTGCCGGCGATCGAGTGGCCGTTGACCTCGGTGATCACCTCACCTGGCTCGATTCGCGCCTCGCGCGCGGGCGTGTTCTTGTAGACGGTCGCGACGCGGAGGCCTTGAGGCACCTCGTTGACCGCGATGCCCACGCCGGAGAGACTCGATCCCTGCTTGAAGCGGTCGTACTCGCTCTTCGTGAAGTAGTGCGAGAAGCGGTCGTGGTAGCGCCGCTTGATGTGGGCGATGATCGAGGAGATCGAGGCGTTCTCGAGGTCCTTGCTGTCAACCGTGTGGAAGTAGTCGTCGTGGATGACGTCGACCGCCTGCGAGGTCGCGTCCTGGCTCTTGTTGCCGAAGACGTCGTTGACCGCGTTGCGAATCCCGTCGACCTGGCCACCGGCGACGATGCCGACGACGAAGGCGATCGCGACCAACGCCGCGACGATGAGTTTGCGGCTCAAATCCGGAGGAAGCGACGCAGCGTCAGGCCGCTGCCCATCGCTGAAACGCCCATGGCCACGCACAGCAGGACGAGCGCGAGGTTGGCGAAGCCGATCGTATGCCCCGAGTTGATCAGGTTGAAGTTGTTGGCCAGCGGATCCACGATCACCTGTTTACCGACGAACAGGAAGCCTATTGCGATCGCTGCTCCGACCAGGCCGCAGAAGAGGCCCTCCACCATGAAGGGCCAGCGGATGAACCAGTTGGTCGCCCCGACCAGGCGCATGACCTCGACCTCGCGGCGGCGGGCGTAGATGGAGAGTCGAATGGTGTTGGCGACCAGCAGGAGCGAGGCGATCAGCAGGAGGCCCGAGACGACGGCGAGCACCCAGCGGATCGCGGTGGTCGCGCCGCTGATCTTGCTGGCGTCGTCGCGCGAGTCGCCGATGTCCGAGATCAGCGGGCTGATCGGAGTCGGCTGGCCGCTCGCCCCGGGCGGGGTGATCGCACTGCGCACGCTCGCCAGGTTGGAGAGATCGTCTGGCGTCACGTTGAAGGAGGCGGGCAGCGGATTGTGCGAACCCGGAAGCTGGGCGGTGATGTCCGCGCGATTCTCTGCCTTGAGCCGGTCGCTGAGGATGCTCAGGGCCTGGTTCTTGTCGACGAACTGGACCTGCTTGACGTGCGGGATGGCCTCGAGCTTCGCCTGCAGCGCCTGGATCTGATCGCCCGGGGCCTGCTGTCCGTTCACGTCGTTGAGGAAGACCCGCAGGCCGACCTGGTTGCGGACCTGGTTGGTCTTGCCGTTCGTGGTCTGGAGGACCGGGATCAGGACGCCGAGCAGCAGCACGGTGATGCAAACCGTGACGATCGACGCCAGGCCGGGAGCGGCGCTGCGCCGCAGCGCCCGAATTCCTTCACCGATGAAGAAGAAGAGTCGACCCATGGGTGCCGCCTAGTAACTCGGCCTCTCGTCGTCGACGCCCATCTCGTCGCGGAGCCGGGCCGCGAACTCGCGGGTCGACTCGTCATCGGACGTGTAGGTGCCGGCGGCCTGGTCGCGGACTACGCGACCAGCGTCGAGCGCGATCACGCGGCGGCGCATCTTGTCCACCATCTCGCGGTCGTGGGTGACGACCACGACGGTGGTGCCGGTGCGGTTGATCCGGTAGAGCACCTGCATGATCCCGATCGAGGTGTTGGGGTCCAGGTTCCCCGTCGGCTCGTCGGCCAGCAGCAGCGGCGG
This sequence comes from uncultured Solirubrobacterales bacterium, assembly GCA_963831605.1. Taxonomy (GTDB): domain Bacteria; phylum Actinomycetota; class Thermoleophilia; order Solirubrobacterales; family 70-9; genus DASUPK01. Next base: position 234,404 of record CAWHQR010000008.1, on the reverse strand, counting down.
ATGGTTGACGAACGCGCGAGCGACTGACAGGCGCTGCTGCTCGCCGCCGGAGAGCTGGTCCGGGAAGTTCTTGACCTTGTCGGCCAGGCCGACGAGGCGGAGCGCATCGGGCACCTTGGTGCGGATCTCCGAGCGCGACGCACCGATCACCTGCAGGGCGTAGGCCACGTTGTCGTAGACATTGCGGCTCGGCAGCAGCTTGTAGTCCTGGAAGACGGTGCCGATCCGGCGACGCAGCTGCGGGACCTTCTTGTTCGACAGCGAGCCGATGTCGCGGCCCGCGATCAACACCTCACCCTCCGTGGGCTCGAGCTCCCGGATCAGGGTCTTGATCAGCGTGGTCTTGCCGCAGCCCGTGGGCCCGACGAGAAAGACGAACTCGCCGCGATCAACTCGCAGGTTGACGTGCTCCAGCCCGACGTGGCCACCCGGATAGACCTTGGTGACCTTGCGCATCTCGACGATCGGCGGGCGGGCCCGCTGCTCGGTGAGGTGCTCGGGACGACGCGCCGGCTTGGTCGGGCGCGCACGAAGGAGTTCTGAAGTCTGTCGTCTTGCCATCGGAGAGTGGGTGGAACGAGGTGCAACGAGCCGGACCTGCGAGCCGACGGATCAACAGGGTAGGGATCGGGCTAAAGCGGATCGCAAGTTCTCGTTCGCCTGACAACACCCGTGCAGCGGGTTAGTCGCGCCGGGCGCTGGCACGACCGGTCAGTGGGTGATGAAGCGGCGGCGGGGCCGAGTGGCGTCATCCCGGCCCCGCTCGCCGTTCACTCGTACTCCGGTGGCGTCCGATGACACCGGATGTACGTCCTCGCCCCGTGCTTCCCCCGGGGGTCCCGCATCGCGATCGCCTCGATGCGCGACAGGTGTGGGTTGAATGTCAGGATCGGCTGGTCGCATGTCGAATCTTTGCCACCGGCCCACGTCGCCTCCGTGCGACTGTTCCTGCGCAATGTGCGGGAAAACACGATGCTCGCGATCAGTCTCGTATCTACCCGGTACTACTAAGTGGGTGCTACCGGGATTAGAATACACGCCGGTGGTTGGAGGAGTGAATCGGCGCCACAGGCGCCGGCCGCGACTCACCAAGATGCTGGAGGCACACCCTGTACGGGACGAGGGCGGGCCTTCTCGGCAAGCACAGGAAGAGCAAGACCGAGGAGGACTCAGTGAGGTTCGCAATTCGTGGGCGACTCAGAGACTTGACGACTCCCTGCTCAATGGGAGCTGCGCTCCATAAGGGGATGGCGCGTTGAGGCGAGCGGGTGGAGCGGTCTAGCGGGGCCGCTCCACCCCTCTCATCGGGGTGGAGCGGTGGCCCGAACGGCCAGACCCTGTCGTTCCTGATCGAGCGGGCGGGAACGAGCGCCTCGGTGATCTCGCTGCAGGGCGAGCTCGATCTGAGCACTATCCCGCGGGTGGAGAAGCAGCTCTTCGAGGAGGTCCGCGTCAACGCCGGCGTGATCGTGGACCTGACGGACGTCAGTTTCATCGACTCCTCCGGGATCGGCCTGCTGATCCGGGCCCTCCGTTCAACCGAGGACGCCGGCGCCGTGCACACCGTGATCGCCGAAGGATCTCAGGTCGATCGCGTCTTCAGCCTCGCCGGCATAGACCGGGTCCTGCCGATCTTCACCGCACGAGAGCCCGCGCTCGAGGCCCTGAACGGGGAAGCGGGCTCCTAGACGGTTTCGCCCTCGGGAGGGATTTGCGGCGTCGTGTCCCTGTGCCCATCTGCACCGGGAGCAACATCCTCGACCTCCTCCAGCGGCTCCAGCACGAACACCTCAACGGCCAGATCGGGGTCGACGTGGATGGAGCTCATGTACGCGATCACCTTGCGTCCAGTCGCCTCCTCTACGACGCGGCTGAACTCGGCCTCCATCGCCTGCTGGAAGCTGCGCCGCATCTGATAGACGGACTCGACCTGGCCGGTGTCGAGCAGGGTGCGCTCCACGCGGGTGAATCCACCACGGAGGATCGAGACGATCGTGTCGTTGACCTGGTGGGTCTTGGCCTTGGTCGGCCCCTTTCCGTAGTAGCGGGAGTGGAGCTGAACCAAGCCGGTCGAAATCCGCGCAAGCATCTCTCCCCTGGCGGGTCCTGGCGGTGCCTCATGCGGGGAAACGGCAAACCTCCAAACGGATCGGTCGCCGCCCTCTTGAGCCAGACGATTTAGGTCGAAGGGAAGAGTTGCGGGAAGACCCAACGAGCGCGGGGCATCCTAGGGGTCTGATGAGGGCAACGCCACGCCGCCTTGTTCGAGGCTACTCCTATCGTGCATGCGTATGCGGGTTCTGGGTAAAGTCTTGGGGTCGCACCGTTGGTTTCGTGCCTGCGTGTTGTGACGACATGCTGCGCGATCGGACGATCACCTTCCGATTTCGATCAGGTCGGTGAGCGGATGGTCGCCACTATTTCTCCCTGAGGAGGAGTCGTGGTCCCAGATCCCGATCAAACCGGAGGTGCCGAGGGCCCGGAGGATCCCGGACGCCCTGAGGATGCGCGTCAGCCGCCGAGCCTGACGGAGGTTCGGGACGAGGTTGCCCGCGAGGTCCTCCGCATCTACGAGGAGTCCTACGGGACGGGTGCGGCCAACGCCGAGACCCTGGTGGGGGAGAACTGGGTGATCGTCGTTCTGGACGGGCTGCAGCTGCTCCCCAACGAGAAGTTCCTCGTCGAGAACGGGCAGGCGGACACGGTGATGGAGGTCCGGACCAGGTACCAGCACGCGATCCGGTCGAGCTTCAGCGCCGCCGTCGAGCGCGCGACCGGCCGCACGGTGATCGGCTTCGCGAGCACGACGAGCATCGAGGAGCCGCGCTTCATGGCGGAGGTCTTCAAGCTCGAGTAGCGGCCACCAGGCCGCTCCACTTCGGAGCGAAGGGCGAAGCCCGCAGCGACTTATGTGGGGCGGCCGCTTGTGGCCGCGGCTTTATGGCGAAGCCGGTCCGCCGGAAAGATGGCGAAGCCGGTCCGCCGGAAAGCTACGACCAGGGCCCGCCCTGAATGGGCGCGTGCTGCACGATCGGCTTCTTGAGCAGGGCCTCGCGGGCCAGGTCGGCGATGCCGCTGGCGGTGAGACCGAAATGCTCCATGCACGCCTCGGCGGTGCCGGAGACACCGAACTCGTCCTGCATGCCGAGCGCGAAGACCGGGACGGGATGCTGCTCGCAGGCCACCTGGCGGATCGCATCGCCGAGGCCACCGACCACGCGGTGCTCCTCGGCCGTCACCGCCACGCCGGTCTTGGCGAGCGAGCGGAGCACGCTCTGTGAATCGATCGGCTTGATGATCGAGACATTGACCACCTCGGCCTCCACCCCATCCTCGCGCTCCAGGGTCTCGGCGGCCTCGAGGCCGCGCCAGACCATGTGACCGCAGACGAAGATCGAGATGTCCTTGCCCTCGCGAAGGACGTCGACGCCGGTCCCCAGCGTCTCGGGGATCTCCTCGTAGACGACCGGCGTCTTGGGCCGGCCGAAGCGCATGTACATGGGGCCGTCGAAACGCTCGTAGGACTCGATCACCGCGGTGTACGCCTGGTTGTAGTCGGCCGGAACGACCACCTGCATCTTCGGCATCGCCCTCATCAGGGCGATGTCCTCGATCATCTGGTGGGAAGCGCCATCCTCGCCGAGCGAGACCCCGCCGTGGGACGCGCCGATGCGCACCTTGAGCTCGTTGTGGGCGATGCCGAGGCGCACCTGGTCGTAGGAGCGCGAGGTGGCGAAGATCGCGAAGGTCGAGGCGTACGGGACCTTGCCGCTGGCGGCGAGGCCGGTTGAGATCGACATCATGTTCGCCTCGGCGGCGCCGATGTTGAAGAAGCGCTCGGGGAACTGCTTGCCGAACTTCATCGACTGGGTGGACACCGCGAGGTCGGCGTCGAGCGCCACCACCTCTTCATGAGCCTCGCCGAGCGCGACCAGCGCATCGCCATAGGCCTGGCGGGTGGCGAGAGACTCGGTCTGCGACTCGGCGGCCTCGATCAGCTCGCTCGCCATCAGGTTCCTCCGCCCAACTTCTTGGTCTGCTCCTGGTAGCGCGCTTCCAGCTCCTCCATCGCCTGCTCGGCCTGCTCAGGCGTAGGCGGCTTGCCGTGGAAGCCGAAGCGATCCTCCATGAAGGAGACGCCGCGGCCCTTCTTGGTCTGGCAGACGATCGCCGACGGGCGGTCGATCGTGCGACTGCGCTCCAGCGAATCGACGATCGCGTTCATATCGTGGCCGTCGATCTCGATCGAGTCCCAGCCGAAGGCCTCGAACTTGGCGCGGACGTCGCCGGTGTCCATGACCTCCTCGGTGGTCCCGTCGGTCTGCAGGTGGTTGTAGTCCACGATCGCCGTGAGGTTGGGGAGCTCGTAGTGGGCCGCGGACATCGCGCCCTCCCAGCTCTCGCCCTCCTGACAGTCGCCGTCGGACATCAGCGTGAAGACCTGAGCGGTCTCGGCGAGATCGTCGAGGCGAAGGGCGAGACAGATGCCGACGCTCATCGAGAGACCCTGGCCGAGAGAGCCGGTCGAGACCTCGATCCCCGGGGTCCGGGTCATGTCCGGGTGCCCCTGGAGATGCGAGCCGATCGGCGGAGGCCCATCAGGTCGTCCGCGGGGAAGTAGCCGTGCTCCGCGAGCGCCGCGTACTGGATCGGGGCGGCGTGCCCCTTGGAGAGGACGAAGCGATCGCGCTCGGGCCACTTCGGGTTGGTGGGGTCGTGGCGAAGCACCCGGTAGTAGAGGGCGGCGACGATGTCGGCCGCCGAGAGGGAGCTGTCGAGGTGCCCCGACTTGGCGACCGCGAGCATGCGGACGCACTGGATTCGGAGCACCGTCGCGTAGCGCTCGAGCTCCTCGATCGAGGGCTTTCCCCCGGCCTTGGCGGAGGGCTCGGGCTTGAGATCTGGAACGGGCTTCAGGTGCGCCATCGGGGGCCGGTCTTGCGCCTGGTCGTACGGGATGGCCTTGGGCTGCGGTTTGCTCAAGACCGGGCGGCGAGGGTAGCAGCGGGCAGCACCAGCGGGGAACCTACGACGAGGCCAGGACGGAAACGGCCGCCAAGGTCAGAGACCCGGCGGCCGTCGGCCCGTGGAGCTCTGGCGCAGCGCTACTTCTTCTTCTTCTTGCACTTCTTGGCCGCCGACGCCTTCTTGCCCTTCTTCTTCTTGCACTTCTTGGCCTTGGGCGAGGGGGCCGGAGGCGTCGCGCCGCCAGCTCCCGGAGTCGCGTTGAATTCGGTCACCGACGGGCTCTGATCGGCGTCCCCGGCGGAGTCGACCGCCGCGACGCTCAATGCGTGAACCCCTTCGTCGAGCTTCGGAGTCACAGCGTTGAATCCGGCCTCGGGCTGGTTGAAGTCGATCACGAGGGGACTTGTGCATGGCTCGAACGGCTCGGCCTTGTCCGGGTCGGACGCGGGCCCGTCATGGATCTGACAGACGAAGTGCCCGCCGGGGGGCGGTGACCCGAAGTTGAACGTCGCCGAATTGCTGCCGAGGCTGGTGCTGATCGCCGAGGTGTTCGGCGGCGTCCCGGCCGTTGCCACGCCCGTGTCACAGACCGCGTCGCTGACGACCCTGACGTTGTCCACGAAAGCCGCCGAGTCGTAGATATGGTCGCCCTGATCGAAGATCGACAGGAAGAGATGATGCGCTCCCGACGAGACGGTATGGGCCGCCGTGAGGCGCTGGGTCGCGGCGTCATAGGTCGTCCCGGCCGCATTGACCGCGCTGACGGACGCCGGCCCCGTGGCGTTGATCGTGATCGGGTTGCCGAGCTGATCCGCAGCGAAGTTGTGCGTTCCGGTGATCTCGGACCCATTCGTGGACCAGTCACTGGTGTCCAGCTCCGCGATGAAGGCGTCGTTGAACGACGTCCCGACGAACTCCGGATACTCCTCCGAGAAGAAGCGGAAATCGAACTTCAGGCAGCTGCTGGTCATCGCCGGGACGTTCAGCGTGAGATCGAGAACGCTGACGTCGAAGTCCGTGTCACCGCGCAAAGAATCACCGCCGAGGCTGATTCCACTGTCGGGAGCTGTATTCGGCTGGTTGATAAGCAGGGGGTCGCCGGTGGTCAGCACGCCGAAGTCGGTGCTTCCCGATTCGGGGAACCCGGTGAGCGCCGTCGTCGACACGGCATTGGGCGTGCTGCTCGGGGGGACCGTCAGGCTCCCGCTGGTGACGGGGCCGCCCGAGGCGTTCATGGCTCCGCCCAGGGTGCTCCCGGTCGAGGTTGGAGTGATCGAGGCCGAGGCCTGCGAAGCGAATGCAAGCATGCCCGCCGCCGCAACCGCGAGCACGGCGGTGCGCGCAGCTCCACGAGGACCTGGGAAGTTGTCGGTCATGAAACCCTCCTCCGGAAATGGAAAACAGTGAGCCCGATCCCCCTGGTGCTGCTTTCGAGGCTCGTCGAACGCCACCCTCTCACAGCCGTGCACCGATGAGCATCCCCAATAATGAGGATGGTTCCGCAGGGAGATCGGGGCGCCGGCTGCCCCACGCCCGGGGGCTCGCGGCCCTGGTCGCCAGCGCGCTGGCTCTCTCCGGCTGTGGCAGCTCCGGCGGCGGCGACCACGAGACGACCAAGGTGGCGACCTCCGCCGCTGTTGCCGGGGGCACCGGGGCCGGAGACGGAACAGTCACCGCCGAGCTGCCGCCGGGAGCGGTCGGCCCGGTCGACACGGCGGAGGAGGCGGCCGAGGGGCCCGCGGCGACGGAGGCCAGCCCGGAATCCGACGCGAATGGGCCACGGGCGACCGGCGACCTGGAGGGCACGGACCGCGCCGCGGCCACCGCCACGGTCCGGAGCTATGTCGCCGCGCTCGACGATCGCGACGCCGGGCGCGTCTGCGCGCTGTTCGCGCCGGGCACGGTCCCACTGGGCGAGCTGCCGCGGCGGCGCCACGGCTGTCGCGCATCACTGCGAGCGTCGATCGGCGCCCGCCCCGCCGCCGGCGGCCCGGCCTGGCAGCGCACCGAGATCGTCGAGGTGAAACCGGAGGCGATCGGCGCCGATCGCGCCCGGCTCACGACGACCGTCACCCACCACTTCTCGGACCGCAAGTACGTCTCCGTCGAGGACGACGTGATCTACCTCGAGCGAGTCGGCGGGCGCTGGCTTCTGGCACAGCCCAGCGCGACGTTCTACCGCGCGGTCGGGTACGCGCAACCTCCGCTACGGGCATTTTCCCCGCCGGCGGGCTGGTAGCTCAGAAGCGGTGGTTGCCGCCGCCCCGCGGGGCCCGCTCGTGCAGGCGCCTGGGATGCCTGCGCTTGACGCCGGCGATCGCCGCGTCGCCACCGCCTGCACCGGGACGCAGGATCGTCACATAGGCGACCGAATTGGTCAGCGCATCGGAGTAGAGCTCGCCGTCGGCGCGTTTCAGGGTGAAGAGGATCCCGCCCGCACCATGGCGAGACCGGCCCCGCACCATCAGCCTGCTGCGCCGGGCATCCGAGCGCACGTACGAGAACGAGTGGCCGTCCACCGCGGGATTGAAGAGGAGCAGACGCGGTGAGCGGACGAGCGCCCGATGTCTGTGAGTGCCCATCGTCCATTGGACGACCCGGCTGCCGCGAGGGGTTGCGATCGCGTAGAGCAGGATGCTGCCGTCCACGGACGGGGGGCTGAGCTGAGAGGCGCCCCCCTCGCTTGCCAGCAGGAGCGGCGGCGCGGGCGAGGCGGGGTTCGCGATGTAGCGGATGTAGATCCCATCGCCTCCGCCGGCCGGGGCGCGATAGGCGAGCCAGGAATCCGACACAGCCACCGCGTCGGCTCCGCGAGCCGGGATCTGCGCGACGGGCGCGAGGCTGTTGCGATCGAGAAGCTGGATCGTGTCGTTGGTGACGGTCGCAATGAACCGACCGCCGATGGCAGGGTGCTGTCCGGGCAGCGGAATCTCGGGACCGCCGCGGCTGATCACGGCCGGGCCGCCGAGCCGCTGGAAGAGCAGCGCATCTGCGGTGGCCGACGGATCGGTGGCATGGGCGACCTGGGTTCCGGCCGCCCCGGCGGCCCCGGGCGCGATCACCAGAGCGACCGCGACCAACAGGAGCGCGGCCGCGTCGCCGCGCCGAAGCCCCAGATAGACCCCCTCGCGCTCGCACATCAGCTCGGTCGCGCGGATGCCGGTATCGGTTCCGGCCAGCGGCGCCAGCACCACGATCGGGAGGGCCCGGCCGATCCCGAAGGCGGCTCCGAGGACCAGGCCCAGGGACGGATCGCCCACCGCGAGGCTGACCCCGGCGAGCGCCCAGACCCCGAAGGTGAGGACGAAGGTCGTGAAGCCGAGTCCCAGGAGCAGCCCGTAGAGGGCGGCGGCGAGCGGCATCGGCATCACCCGGCGCCAGTGCTCCGGAAGCTGGCGGCGGATCTGCGGCACGATCCGCGTCCCGCGCACCTCGAGCACCGCGGCCAGCAGCGCGATCGCAGCCGCGGCGATGTAGGCGGCGCGGCCGCCCGCCCCGTGGAGGAGGTCTCCCAGCAGCGCGAGCGATCCGAAGGTGACGAGCCCGCCGGCGAGCGCACCCGGCAGGAACGTGGCGCAGGCCGCGATGGTGATCGGACGGCCGCCGGTGTGGCCGGTCGGCCCGATCGTGTCGATCGCCGAGAGACCGCACGGGGAGAAGGTCCCGGTCGCCCCGATCAGCAGCGCGGCGACGGCCAGGGCGAGCTCCAGGGCGCTCAACACGGCACCTTCGTGTCGTAGTACTGAACGCAGAACACCTTGCGGCCGCCGTAGCAGTACCCGGTGAGCGCGGCGTCCCCATTGATCCGGGTGTTGCGGGTGGCGCAGCAGTCGCGAAGCTGTCGCACCTTGCCGCCGCAGCAGCGGAACCAGGACCCGTCGATGTGGGCCCGGAAGCCGTAGATGTCCCCTGCCCGGTCGCAGAGCTGGGTGCGAGGGGCCGGCGGCAGCGGCCGTCCCTCGGCATCGCGCAGCAGGTTGCCGTCGTCGTCCACCGGCTGGCCCGCGTCGTTCACCGGCCGGCCGATGTCGTCGACGGGGTGCCCGTCGCTCGCTCGAAGCGGAAACCCGCGCGAGTCGATCCGCGGCAATCCGGTCGGGTGTGGGCACGAGCCGGTGGTGAAGGTGTGCCCGCAGAAATGGAAGGCCTCGGACTCACCCGGCTCGATCAGCGAGCCGACTGTGCGGGCCGCGGTCAGAGCGACCAGCGCGCCGCCGACCCTGGCGAGGAACCCGCGCCGGGAGGTGTCCCGGGCGAGGGCGTCCGTGACGCGATCCAGATGCTCAGGCACGGCGCCGCACCGCGGTGGCCAGGACGCTCTCCAGCTGAGCGAGGTTGTTGAAGGTCCCCTTGGCCAGCACCGTCCCGGAATCGTCGGTCGCGATCGCGAACGGGCTGCCCGGGATCTCGAGGTCGCGCCAGAGCGCGGCGTCGGCGACCTCGTCGAAGACTCCGACGGTCACGTGCGGGTCGTTCGCGACGTTCTCGATCGCCGGCGACAGGGTCTGGCAGAGATGGCAGCCCTCGGAGCTGAAGACCGCCAGCCCGAGGCGCTCAGAGCCGTTCGAGGCCGGGACCGCGAGGCGGCTCGCCAGGATGTTTGCGCGGGATCCGACGTCGGGCCCCTCCCCCGCGATCTCCAGCGCGCCCTGGGTGCCGAGCTGGAGTCTGAGCATCCCGACCTCGCGCGCGAGCCCGAGGACGGCGACGATGAGGCCCGCGCAGGCGAGGAGCGCAACGCCGACGCCGATCCCGAGCCAGGCCTCGGTCCCGAGCGTGATCGAATCCAGGCTCGGGATCACGGCGAAGGCCGCCGCCAGGGCGAGGTTTCGGAGCACCCCGAGCCACGAGACCTTGGAACGCGGGCCGAAACAGGCGCAAGGCGTGCCGGCCCGCCCGCGGAAGAGCGCGCCTGCGGTCAGCGCCGCGAAGAGCAGCATCAGCCCGGATGCGAGATAGGCCGCGGAGTCGGAGCCGAGCACGACCGCGACCGCAAGCCCGAGCTCGACCGCGATCAGCCCCGCCCAGGCGATCGGGCGGAGCGGGCCATCCTCGAAGCCGAAGCTGGCCATCGCCGCAATGCTGGCGCGCGGCGAAGCAAGCTTCGCGAGCGCTGCGCCCGCGAGCACGATCCCTAGCACGACCCGCAAAAAAGTCTCCACGATCCCTCCGGCGGCAACCTAGCAGCAGGCCGGGTGGCCTATCGGCTCAGACGGCGGACCTCGCCCGTGCCTTGACCCGCTTGGCACAGCGCCTGCGCCTCTTGCGGCTCCGGGCCCGCTTGCATTTCTGGAACGACCTGGCCGTCGGGCCCGTCGTGGCCGTCGGGGCGGTCGTGGCGGTGGCGGGCGGGGCGCTGCGCGGCTGTCCGCCGCTGCCGAAGATGTCCTCGGCCGGCAGGCTGTAGGTGGACTCAAGGCCGGCGACGTCCGAGGCGATCAGGGAGCGCATCGTCCGGCCGGCGACTCGCGTGTAGACCCCGGGGGCATCGGGTCGGCCGCAGCCGGCGCCCCAGCCGGTGATCCCGATGAGCCGATAGCCGCCGCCCTGCAGCGGCGCCTCGAGCGGCCCTCCACTGTCGCCGAAGCAGGTGTCCACCGCGCCGCTGAGCGCGCCCGCACAGACCATGGTGTCCGGATCGAAGGCGTTGCTGTAGATGTCAGCGCAGGTCGGGTCGGAGATCACGCTCCCCGTCGCGGCGCGCAGCGTGTCGACGGTGCCGCCGGTCTCCCTGGTGGCCCCCCAGCCGCTGACTTCCTCGGTGCTTCCCGGATCCCACAGCGTCCCCTCGTCGGTTCCCGCGATCTTGATCGGCGTCTGGGCGGATGCGCCGGAGAGGACGAGGTAGGCCACGTCGAAGCGAGGCACTCCGGTGCCGTTGTAGTCGCCGTCGTAGTTGCTCCTGAGAAGCACCGCGCTGACAGCGCGCTCGCTTCCCTGGCTCGTGTCGCTCAGGGTGCTGCGACCGAGAACGACGTCGACGTCGTTGGGGTCGATCTTCGGCGTGCCGTCGCCGCCGGGGTCGTTGATCGCGCAGGTCAGCGACGAGCAATCCGGATCGGTATCCGCGACGCAATGCCCTGCCGTGATCACGATCCGCGACGTGAGCAGCGAGCCGCCGCAGAACTGGCGCTGATGCGCGTCATCGCCCGGCGACTCGGCCGTGCTGTAGACGACCGCCGCCTGCCAGGGATAGGTGGATACAGACCCGCTGAACCCGCCAACGATCTTCGGCTGCACCGACCCGCCGCTCTGGGCGAGCGCGCTCGACGGCGCGAGCAGCGCGCAGGCCGCGAGCGCGCCGAACAACAGGAGCCGAGGGGACTTCCGCATACCGGGATTACACCGGCTGGGTCCGAAGGATGCGTAAGCGCGAGCTCTAGCCGATCGCGACCATGCGCTCGATCGGAAGCTGGGCACGCTCTGCGATCTCGGGCAGGACCTTCACCTCGAACCTGCCGTCGCGCAGCGAGTCCCGGACCTTCGGCAGGGTGATCATCTTCATGTACTGGCAGAACGCCATCCGGTTCGCCTCGATCAGCTTCGCCTGAGGCGCGGCCTGCTGGAGGGGATAGAGCATCCCGTTCTCGGTCGCGACGATGTATTCCCCGTCGGGGTGCTGCTCCATGTAGTTGAGCATCCCGCCGGTGGAGAGCATCTGGACGCCGTCGGGATCGATGTCGCCGGAGGCGACGTACTCCATCGCCTGGGTCGCGCAGCCGCATTCGGGGTGGATCAGGAACTCTGCGTTCGGGTGCTCGTCGCGGACGGTCTTGATGTCGTCGGGCCGGATCCCGGCGTGAACGTGGCACTCGCCGTCCCAGATGTGGAAGCGGGCGCGGCGATCAGGATCCTCCCTGATGCCCGTCTCGCGCTCGACGAACGCGCCGAGCCACATGTCGGGGCCGAAGAGGATCTCCGTGTCGGGGCCGTGCTCACGCAGGATGTGCTCGACGACCGCGACAGCGTTCCCCGAGGTGCAGCAGTAGTCGGTCTCGGCCTTCACCTCCGCTGAGGTGTTGACGTACATGACCACCACGGCTCCGGGGTGCTCGGCCTTCCAGGCGCGCAACTGGTCCGCGTTGATCGACTCCGCGAGCGAGCAGCCGGCGCCGAGATCCGCGATCAGCACAGTCTTGTCCGGACAGAGCACCGAGGCGGTCTCGGCCATGAAATGGACGCCGCAGAACTCGATCACGTCGGCGTCGGCCTTCGCCGCCTGGCGGGAGAGGCCGAGCGAGTCGCCGACGAAGTCGGCCACGTCCTGCAGCTCGGGCAGCTGGTAGTTGTGCGCGAGAATGACGGCGTTCCGCTCGGCGGCGAGCGTGCGGACCTCCTCGCTGAGGGTCGCGATCTCCTCCTCGCTCAGCTTGGCGGGAAGTTCGTTGACGGTAGGAAGCTCCAGCACGGAGTGCTCCTGACGTTTGAAATGTTCGCCGCCCCGGTCTTTGAACGAGACCTCGAGGCAGGCGAATGAACTGACCAAAGGTTAGCGCCACCCTACCCTCTGCCATATGCCCGAGTTGCCCGAGGTCGAGATCACGGCCCGCCGGCTGAGCGCCGCGCTCGAGGGAGCGGAGGTGGAATCCGCCCTCGCCCCGGGCGTGGCGACGCTCAAAACCTTCGAGCCCAGCCTCGATGCGCTGGCCGGTGGGCAGGTGGAGGGAGTGCGCCGGATCGGCAAGATGCTCGCCGTGGATATCTCAACGGCGGACGGAGCGGGACCTCTGACGCTGCTCATCCATCTGATGTCCGCGGGACGGCTCCAGCTCTTCGACAAGCGCGCCTCGCTGAAGGACCGGCGCTCCCGCGTCCTGGTCAGGATCGCGGACGGGCGCGAGCTTCGCCTGCGCGAGTTCGGCACCAAGCAATCGGCCTGGGCGAAACTCCTGCGGCGCGACGAGGTGGAGGATGACGAGATGGTGGCGACGCTCGGCCCCGACGCGTGGCCGGCCCCGCCGCTGGACGAGTTCCGGGAGGCAATCGACGAGCCACGCCACCTCCACCCCCTGCTGCGCCACCAGCGGGACATCGCCGGCATCGGCCGGTCCTGGGTCGACGAGATCCTCTGGGAGGCCAGGCTGTCCCCCTTCAAGAAGGGATCCGATTTGCGCGGTGAGGAGGTGAAGGCGATCCACGACGCCCTGCACGTCCTCGGTGACGCGATCGACCACTACGAGGAGGTAATCGGCGAGCAGATCCCCGACAAGATGCCGATGCCCCTGAAGGTCCACCGGCGTGAGGGCGAGCCCTGTCCGCGCTGCGGCACGACGATTGAAGCCGTCTTCTTCTCCGAGCACCAGATGAACTACTGCCCTCAGGAACAGACCGAAGGCCGCGTCCTCAAGGACCGGCGTTTGTCGCGCCTCCTGAAGTAGGAGGCTGCGACGAGCAACGCGATTCCTTTCGCTGAGCTAACGGCCGGTGACCCAGCGGACCACGCCGCGTCCGATCGTCAGCGGATGGGTGACGAGAGTCTGGAGCCGGCCGGTGAGGCTGAGCGGGTCGCGGGCGATGCCGAGCTGGCGGAGGACCGTCGTCTGGTCGAAGTAGACGCGCTCGCAGGTGAGCTTGTTGCCGTCGAACACGAAGATCGCGAGAATCGGCAGCTCGAATTCGCGGCCGGTCGGAGGCAGGCTGCGGAGCGGCCCCCGGTGCGTGCCGCGCACGACCGCCTCGACCAGCACCGCGTCGTCGGCGTGATGCAGCGCAAGCAGCTCGTTGCGCTGGTCCGGAAAGGCGCGCCGGGTGTCGTCGTAGTAGCCGGCGACCTCCTCCGGGCCGTCGTAGGTCTCGCCGGTGGCGATGAGCTCGTACCGCGGGTGCGCGAAGGTGTCGAGGGTCGCGTCGAACTCGTGACGGTTCTCCGAGTCCATGTGCTCGCGCACGATCTCCTCGCGCTTCTTTCGGGTGGCGGCGCTCGGTGCCATCGCTTACCTCCCGATCACGCGCCTGACCACGCCGCGCGAGATCGTCAGTGGATGGGTGGCCGCCGTCTCCAGGCGGCCCGTGACGCTGGTGGGCTCGCGAGCGATCCCGAGTTGCTGCAGCACCGTTGAGGTGTCGTAGTAGACGCGCTCGCAGACCAGCGCATCGTCCTCGAACACGAAGATGGCGAGGAACTGCTGCTCCCAGCGCCGGCCTGTGGGGGGCAGTCCGCGAAACGGGCCGGTGTGGGTGCCCCGGGCGATCGCCTCCATCAGCACCGCGTCGTCAGCCGTGTGCAGCCTGACGATCTCGATCTCCTGGTCAGGGAAGGCCCGGTCGAACTCCCGCCAGTGGGCCATCACCTCCTCGGCGCCGTCGTAGACCTCGTCGCTCGCGACGTACTCGTAGCGCGGGTGCTGGAAGGTCGCGAGCGCGGTCTCATAGTCGGCCGCGTTCTCGGCTTCCACGTGCTTGCGGACGAGCGCCTCCCGCCGGGTCGCCTCAGTCTCGAGAATGGCCACCGATCGACTCTATAGCTCGATGGTAATGCTCAGGTCGAGGGCTGGAGCGGAGTGCGTGAGGGCGCCCACTGAGACGAAATCCACCCCGGTTGCAGCGATTTCCGCGACCGTGTCGAGCGTGACACCGCCCGAGGCCTCGAGCTCCGGGCCATCGGAGCCGCCCGCTTCAGCGACCGCCTCACGGAGCTCCGCCGGGCTCATGTTGTCGAGCAGCAGCCGGTCCGCGCCGGCCTCGGCCCCCTCTCGAACCTCGTTGAGATCGCGGCACTCGACCTCCACCGGCAGACCGGGCTGTGCCTCGCGAGCGCGGCGGACGGCCTCCCCCACCCCGCCCGCCAGAGCGGCGTGGTTCTCCTTGATCAGGATCGCGTCGTAGAGACCCATCCTGTGGTTGGTGCCCCCGCCGGCCGCAACCGCGGCCTTCTCGAGCGCCCGCAACCCCGGCGTGGTCTTGCGCGTGTCGAGGATTCCGGCGCCCGTCCCCTCGATCGCCCGGACGAACCTTGCGGTCAGAGTCGCGACGCCGGAGAGATGCGCGAGCAGATTGAGCGCCGTGCGCTCCGCTGCAAGCAGTCCTCGCCCCGGGCCGGCCACGCGGGCGACCTCGGCCGGAACGTGTTCGCGCCACTCGGCCTCCGGCGCGAGGGCCTCGAGCCCCCCCGCCGCCGCCTGCCTGAAGACCTCCGCGGCGACATCGAGGCCAAAGAGCACTCCCGGGGCCTTCTGGGTGATCGTGGCCCGCCCAGCCGCGTCCTCGGGGACCACGGCATCGGCGGTGACGTCGCCGGAGCCGAGATCCTCGTCCAGGGCACGGGTGACGAGCTCTCGCGTGTCGGCATCGATCTCCATCGCCTCACAATCTCACGAACGCTGCGTGTGCGACGTTTTAGGGGCGGATGCCAGATGAATCCCTTCCTCCCTTCCAAGCGCTGCTCGACGAGCACGGCTCTGACGTGCTCGGCTTCCTGGTCGCCTCCGTCGGCCATAGCGACGCCGAGGATGTCTTCCAGGAGACGTTCATCGCGGCGCTGCGCGCCTACCCGAAGCTGGAGCACGCCAGCAACCTGCGTTCCTGGCTGCTCACGATCGCGCACCGCAAGGCGATCGACCACCACCGCTCGCGCGGGCGCCGCGCTGTCCCAGGAGGGAGCCCGGAGGAGGTCGCCGGCGGAGAACCGAGCCAGAACAACCGGCCCGACGCAGTCGTCGCCGGTGGCGATCCCGACCTCTGGCGCGCGGTCAGCGGGCTCCCGCCCAAGCAGCGCAGCGCGGTCGTCCTGCGCTTCGCAACGGACATGTCCTACGCCGGCATCGCCAAAGCACTCGACTGCTCGCAGGACGCCGCTCGGCGCAGCGTCCACGAGGGACTTCAGAAGCTGAGAGGTGAATTCGCATGAACCCGCTGTCCGACAAGCAACTCGAAAAGATGCTCCGCAACGACCCGCCCGCCGGCGACCTCGATCGCGCCGTCCAGGGTGTCCTCGCTCAGGCTGAGCGGGACGGCCTGGTCGACGTGGCCTACGCGCCGGTCGACTCCCCCTTCGGCAGGCTCCTGGTCGCCCGCACCGACCGCGGCGTCATCAGGCTGGCCCTGCCAAGTCACCGAGGCCACGCGCAGTCGGAGGACGAGGTCCTCGAGGACCTCGCGCGCTACGTCTCCCCGCGGGTGCTCGAGTCCCCGAAGCGCCTCGACGAGGAGCGCCGCGAGCTGGAGCAGTACTTCGACCGCAAGCGCGATCACTTCGACGTACAGGTCGACTGGGCGCTGACCCCGCCGGGCTTCCGCAACCGGGCGCTGCATGCGGTGGCTCGGATCCCGTACGGCGAGACCCGCACCTATGGGCAGATCGCCAAGCAGGCCGGCAACGCCCGCGCCTACCGCGCCGCCGGGACTGCGTGCGGCCGCAATCCGATCCCGCTGATCGTCCCCTGTCACCGTGTCCTGCAGTCCGGCGGCGGCGTGGGCAACTACGGCGGCGGCCCGGAGATGAAGCGGGAACTGCTCGACCTCGAGGGCGCGCTCTAAGGGGCGAGGCTAGTTGTCCGAGGAGGCCACGAGGTTCAGGTACTCCCGGACGAAGGCGTCGATATCGCCGTCGAGAACCCGGTTCGTGTCGCCGACCTCGTAGTTCGTGCGGTGGTCCTTGACGCGCTGGTCCGGGTGCAGGAAGTAGCTGCGGATCTGCGACCCCCACTCGGCCGACTTCTGCTCTCCCCGCTCCCTCGCGAGCTCCTCGGCCTGCTCCAGTTCCTTCCGCTCCAACAGCCGGGAGCGCAGGATCTGCATCGCCGTCGCCCTGTTCTGAATCTGCGAGCGCTCGTTCTGGGACTGGGCGACGATCCCCGTGGGCACGTGGGTGATTCGGACGGCGGAGTCGGTCTTGTTGACGTGTTGGCCGCCGGCGCCGGAGGCCCGGTAGGTGTCGACCCGGATGTCGGAGTCGTCGATCTCAACATCGATGTCGCCCTCGACCAGAGGCGCGACGTCTACCTGGGCGAAGCTCGTGTGCCGGCGGGCGGAGGAGTCGAACGGAGAGATGCGGATCAGCCGGTGGACGCCCCGCTCCGCCGCGAAGAGGCCGTAGGCGTTCTCGCCCCGGACGACGAAGGTCGCGGACTTGAGCCCGGCCTCCTCGCCCGGAGATGCCTCCTTCATCTCCACCTTGAAGCCGCGCCGCTCGGCCCAGCGCAGGTACATGCGGAGCAGCATCTCCCCCCAGTCCTGCGAGTCGGTCCCTCCGGCGCCGGCGTTCACGGTGACGACGGCGTCGCCGGCGTCGAAACGGCCCGAGAAGAGGCGCTCCTCCTCGAGCTCCGCCAGGCGGCGCTCCACCGAGGAGAGCTGAGCGGTGAGCTCGTTCGCCATCTCCTCGTCGTCGGCGGCCAGCTCGGCGAGCTCGTCCAGGTCGTCCACGTCGCTGGTCAGCTCGCGAAAGCCGTTCAGCCTCTTCTGCGCCCGCGAGTGCTGCGCTGAGATTTCGGCGGCCTTGGCCTGGTCGTCCCAGAACCCCTCGCGCTGCATCTCACTCTCGAGCCGATCGATCTCGGCGCTCAGCCCATCCGGGTCAAAGGTAATCCGAGAGCAGCTTCAGCTGCCCCCGGATCTCGGCGAGGCGCGCGGAGATTCCCTCCTTTGGAAGTTTGTCGGCCATCGATTGAGTCTGGATACAGCGTATTGCGGCCGCGCTACCCGGGGACGGTCGCGGTGATGATCCAGGTCGAGGCCGGGCCGCTGACTGTGCCGTCCGGCTGCTGATAGTCAGCGAGCACCCCGCGGATGTCCTCCTCCACCTTCGGTCGCAGCCGCTCGACTTCGTCCGCCGGGCAGATCCGGAGCAGTTCGGCTGCCGGGCCAATCGACATGTTGAAGCGGACGGCATGGTCGAGGTCGTCTCCGAGCTTGAGGGGCAGGTCACACCGGGTGAAGGTCGGGAACTCGAACCCCGCGATCTGCAGCTGCTCGGAGACCGTGTCGGCGTCAGCCATCGAGAACGGGCCGGGGCCACAGCGCACGTCCTGCGGCTCCTCGGGCGCTTCGAGGTACCGCTCGGTGACCTGCTCGGCTCGATACAGCCACTCGTTGTCGATCTTGCGCCGCCAGACGCAGGCGACGAGCCGTCCGCCGGGCCGGAGAGAGGCGCGGATATTCCGCAGGGCCTGGACCGGGTTGGCGAAGAACATCAAGCCCATCCGCGAGAAGACGTAGTCGTATGGCCCGCGCAGGTCGGCGACCTGAGCGTCGGCGGTGAAGAAGTCCACGTTGCCCGTGCCGGCAGCGGCCGCCTCGTCGACGGAGGCCTCGATGAACGGCGCCGAGACATCGGTCCCGGTGGCCTGCCCCTCCGCTCCGACCAGGCCGGCGAGCTGCCGGGTGGTGTCGCCGAACCCGCAACCGACGTCGAGGACGCGGTCGCCGGGCTCCGGTGGATGAAGCCGCATGGCCGCATCGCCATGCCGCTTGAGCCCGAAGACCACGAGATCGCGGAACTCGACGAATCGTTCGAAGAGGACGCCGCTCCAGGCCTCGGTCGCCTCCTCGTTCTCGGGCGCAACGGCGCTCGCTGCGACCTTGCCCTCACTGCCCACGGTGGCCTTCTCCATGCGCCAATGGTACGCGGACCCCGTCGGCTGTTACATAAGGACCGTGATCCGAAGTGGCGAAGGGCTCCTAGCCCGAGAGCCGGAACTCGTCGGAGAACTCCGTGAAGAACTTCTCCCCGAGCTCCCTCGCGCTGTCCGGGCCGGTGCCGTAGAGGCGCTCGAAGAACTCCGCCGTGCGAAGTGCCGGCCGGACCTCCCATCGCATCCGGGCCGGGCCCTCTGCCCCCATCTGGTGCGGCGTTCCAGGCGGGACATCGAAGCTCTCACCTGCCTCGTAGACGCGCTCATCGCCGTCGACGATCGCGCGCATGGTTCCCTCCAGGACCTCGAAGCGCTCGGCCTGGTTCGGGTGAAGATGCGCCGGCGGCATCCCGGCCTCGCCGCTGTAGCTCGCCTCCATCTCGAGCAGCTCGCCGCCGGTCTCGTCGCCCGTCTTGATCAGCTTCAGGCGGTGGCCGCCGAAGCCCTCTATTTCCTGGCCGGCGTGGGGCACTGTCAGCAGAGATTGACGGCTTCGCCATCAGGCCGGGGCGATGACCGCCGCCCCACACAAGTCGCTACGGGCTTCGCCCTCCGCTCCGGAAATGGGGCGGCGGTCACGCCCCGTGGCACTTCTTGTACTTCTTTCCCGAGCCGCACCAGCACGGGTCGTTCCGGCCGATCCGCTCCTTGTCGTCCTTGACGACCGTCTCCTGCTCGGGGATCGTCGCGCCGCCATTGCCGTCCGGCGCATTGCCCTCGATCGCGGCCTCGGCGGCGACGTCGGCCCCGGAGGCGGTGGCGACGGCGGCCTGGCCGAGCGCTGAGGGCTGCTCCGCGGTGCCACCCGAGTAGTCGAAGCCGCCGGCCTGCTGCGTCGGCGCGAACTGGGCCTGTGCCTGCGGCGCGACCTCGACCTCGACGTGGAAGATCAGGCGCGCGAACTCCTCCCAGATGGCGTGCATGAGCGCCTCGAACATCGTGAAGCCCTCGTTCTTGTAGGCGACCAGCGGATCGATCTGGGCGAAGCCGCGGAGGTGGATGCCCTCGCGCAGGTAGTCCATCTCGTAGAGATGCTCCCGCCAGCGGTTGTCGATGATCTGAAGCAGGATCGCGCGCTCGAGCTGGCGCATGATCTCGTCGCCGAAGTCCTGTTCGCGGCGGTCGTAGGCGGCGAGCGCGTCCGCGAGCAGACTCTCGCGCAACCCCTCGCGGTCGAGGTTCTCGATCTCCATGTCGGCGACGTTGACGGTGGAGGGCCAGAGCTGCTGGACCTGGGTCTGGAGCTCGTCCAGGTCCCAGTCCTCGAGCACGTCGCCGGGCGTGTAGTCGTCGACCATGGAGCTGACGACCTCAACCACTCCCTCGCGCGCCGAGTCCGACATGTCCTTGCCCTCGAGGATCTCGCGGCGGTACTTGTAGACGACGCGCCGCTGCTCGTTCATCACGTCGTCGTACTCGAGCACCCGCTTGCGGATCAGGAAGTTCTGCTCCTCGACCTTCTTCTGGGCGTTCTCGATGGTCTTGGTGAGCATCTTCGCCTCGAGCGCCTCCTCCTCGCCCTCCTCGTTCACGGGGCCGAGCCGGTCGAGGATCTTGTAGATGCGATCCCCGGCGAAGAGACGGATCAGGTCGTCCTCCGCCGAGAGGAAGAAGCGGGATTCGCCGGCGTCCCCCTGGCGGCCGGAGCGGCCGCGAAGCTGGTTGTCGATGCGGCGGGACTCGTGGCGCTCGGTCCCGATGATGAACAGCCCACCGAGCTCCCGCACCTCGTCAGCCTGAGCCTGGATCTGGGACTCGAACTGCTCGATCAGGGTCTTCAGCTCCTCGTCGTAGCTCTCATCCTGAGGGGTGAGGCCGAGTTTCCGGAGTTCGCCGTGAGCCATGCCCTCCGGGCTGCCGCCGAGCTTGATGTCCACGCCACGCCCCGCCATGTTCGTGGCGATGGTGACCGCGCCCTTGCGTCCCGCCTGCGCGATCGTCTCACCCTCCCGCTCGGCGTACTCGGGCTTGGCGTTGAGGACGACGTGGTCGATCCCCCGGCGCTTGAGCTGGTCGGCGAGCATCTCCGAGGTCTCGACGGAGATCGTCCCGACCAGGATCGGCTGGCCGATCTCGTTGCGCCGCTCGATCTCCGCGACGACGGCCTTCCACTTCCCGTCCTTGGTCTTGTAGATCGCATCGTTCTGATCGGCGCGGATCATCTCGACGTTGGTCGGAATCTCGACCGTCGGGACCTTGTAGATCTTCATGAACTCCTGGGCCTCGGTCAGCGCCGTGCCCGTCATGCCCGAGAGCTTGTCGTAGAGGCGGAAGTAGTTTTGAAGCGTGATCGTCGCGAGGGTCTGGTTCTCCTCCTTGATGGAGACGCCCTCCTTTGCCTCGATCGCCTGGTGGAGACCCTCGGACCAGCGCCGGCCCTCGAGGATGCGGCCCGTGAACTCGTCGATGATCATCACCTGGCCCTCGACGACCTCGTACTCGACGCCGCGCTTGTAGAGGGACTCGGCCTTGAGCGACTGGATCAGGTGATTGACCAGCGTGCCGTGCTCGCCGAGATAGAGGTTCTCGACGCCGAGGAACTCCTCGGCCTTCTTGACGCCGCGCTCCGTCGGGGCAACGGTCTTGTGCTTCTCGTCGTACTCGTAGTCGTAGTCGGCCTCGCGGGTGTCCTTGTTCTCCCCGAGCGACTTGAGCTTCTCCTTGTGCGGCTCGCCCTTCAGTTGCTTGGCGAGCCGGGCGAAGGTGAAGTAGAGGTCGGCGGCCTGTTCCGGGCGGCCGGAGATGATCAGCGGAGTCCGAGCCTCGTCGATCAGGATGTTGTCCACCTCGTCGACGATCGCGAAGTCGTAGCCACGCTGAACGCACTCATCCAGCGACCCGGCCATGTTGTCGCGCAGGTAGTCGAACCCGAACTCCGAGTTCGTCCCGTAGACGACGTCCTTGGCGTACTTCTCACGCCGCTCGGGCGGCTCGTCACCCTCCTGGATCGCGTCGACGGTCACCCCGAGTGCCGCGTAGATCGGGCGCATCCACT
This sequence comes from uncultured Solirubrobacterales bacterium, assembly GCA_963831605.1. GTDB lineage: Bacteria > Actinomycetota > Thermoleophilia > Solirubrobacterales > 70-9 > DASUPK01. The sequence goes on along the minus strand of CAWHQR010000008.1, from coordinate 212,870 downwards.
CCGCATCACGGCGGGCGAGGTAGTCGTTGACGGTGACGACGTGCACAGCGTCGCCGGCGAGTGTGTTGAGGAAGACGGGAAGCGTGGCGGTGAGCGTCTTGCCCTCCCCGGTCTTCATCTCGGCGATGGCGCCCGAGTGGAGCACCATGCCGCCGATCAGCTGGACGTCGAAGTGACGCTGGCCGAGGGCCCGCCTGCTGGCCTCACGGACCAGCGCGAACGCCTCGGGAAGCAGATCGCCGAGCGCCTCGCCCTCGCGGGCGCGATTGCGGAGCTCGTCGGCCTCCGACTTGAGCTCGGAGTCATCCAGCAGCTCCATTTCGGGCTCGATCCGGTTGATCGACTCGACCCGTCCCTGGTACTCCTTGAATTGCTTCGACTCGCCCATGCGCAGGGCGCGGTCGATGATTCCTCTGGCCATTGGGGGTTAGGTTAGCGACGGCCCGTACTCGGGCTGCCTAAGCCGTCTCGCCCCGCAAACGCTGCGTCAGCTTGCGAGTCATCTCGCGCTTGCGGCGCTTGTCCCGATGCTTCTTGACCTGGCGGCGGATGTCCTCAGCCATCTCGTGGATCGAGTGGAGCATGTCCGGCGAGGCTTCCTTCGCGCGCAACGTGACGCCCTTCAGCCGGAGCGTCGCCTCGGCCACCATCCGGTCGGCGATACGCGGGTTCTTCTCCTCGCCGAGCTCCACCTCCAGGGTGGCGAGCTCCGAGACCTGCTTCCCAACCCGTGCGAATCGCTGCCCCACCGCCTCGCGAAGCTCGTCCGTCACCTCCAGGTTCTTGCCCCGGATCTCGATCCTCACGGCGGTCTCCTTCCGTCGGTTCGCGAATCTGGATGCTACGCCCGCGTTCCTGTCGGGGCAAGCCGGACCGTCAGCGGCGTTTGCCCGGCACCCGCTTGAAGACCTTGCGAACCGGAGGCTCCGCCGGGACCTTCGGGACCGTCGACTGATTGCCGCCGATGATGCTCCCGGAGGCCTGCAGGAAGAGGGTCGTCTGCGCCTCGTTCAGCCCAGGCGCATAGGGGTGCGAGCAGACGTCGGCTGGAAAGCGGGAGACCCTGGCCGCCCCGCTCTTCCCCTTGCCCGGGTGGGCAACTGCGTCGACGAATGCCGCGAAGGTGACCGAGTCGACCGCGGTGCCGATATGGGACGTCATGCGGCCCGGGCAGACCCCCTGGATGAGGATGTTGCTCGCCCCGTCGAGGGCGGAGGTCGGGTGCTTTCCGCCCTGCGGCTGGACGGTTTCGTCGGTGAGCGAGCGAACCGTCGTGTAGGAGACATTCCCTGGGGTCTCGTCCGGCTGTGAGTTGATGGCGCGCAGCAGGTGGGAGCCCTTGCCCTGTTGCCAGTCCGCGGGTGGGCATGGCGAGCTGGCGGTGCAACCGCCGAGGCCGACGTTCGTGCCGTGCTGGGTGCCCGCGGCTGCGACCACATCGCTCACCTTCCTACGCAGATCGGGCCAATAGGTGAGCGCGAAGCGCGGCAGGAGGCCTCCCTGGCTGATGCCGATCGCGGCGACCTTGCGGTGAGACAGTGCGAACTCCTTGCGTAGCCCGTAGACCAGGTATTGCACGGAGATCTGGATGTCAGCCGTCGTGAAGTCCGGAAAGTTCACGTAACAGACCGGATGGCCGTAGGCCTCGAATGCACCCTGGCCGATCAGATAGCCCTGATCTCCGGTCGCGCCCGTTCCCGTCACGAACATGACCGGCGTCACCGTTGCGTTGGTCGGGTCGATCGGGCACTTGAAGGCCGCCTCGAGATCGCTCTGGGGGACGGTCAGACGAGGGCCGCTCGCAATCGCCGACGGCGCGCTGACGGCCAGGGCACCGAGGATCGCGATCACCACTGCCAGCTTGAGCTTCCCTGCCACCGAGCGAGCGTACTGACATCACAGGGTGCGCGCGAGCGTCAGGGCGACGACCCTCCGCGTGCCGGCCCCGCGGAGGGCCTTGGCGCACGCCTCGAGTGTCGCGCCAGTCGTCCAAACGTCATCGATCAGGAGAACAGTGCGCGGACACTCCGCCGTCGCCCACACGCGGGGCGGGTCCGCGAGCCGATCGGATCTCCGGCGCCCCACCTGCCGGCGACCACGCCCGCGCCCCAGAGACTCGACCAGCGGCAAGCGGGCACGAATGGCGAACGCCAGGGCGATCTCCTGCGCGGGGTCGAAGCCACGGCGGGCCCGTCGCCACCACCCGACGGGCACCGGAACCACGGCCCCCCGAACCTCCCGCGGCGGCAGCGCCCGCAGCATCGTGGCCGCCGCCTCCCCGGCGAGCGCCAGGCGACGCCCGTACTTGAGCCCGTGGACGAGGCGCCGGGCCGCCCCGTCGAACGGCGACGCCGAGACCGCGAGGTCGACGCCGGGCGGCCCGGGGTCGATCACTCGCGGCGCAGTCGCGAGCTCGCCCGCGCAGCGCACGCACAGGACCGCATCCGGGGCGCAGCCGGCCCCACAGGCCGCGCACAGCGGAGGCGCCGCGAGGGAGATGAGCTGCTCGACCAGGGAGGCGATCGAACGAGCGTCCGTCCGGCGGAGTCGCGCGTCGCGCGCGAATCGCCAAGGAGTAGATTCATCCGCGACACAGGGGGCTACGACCGAGGGGAGTCAGCGATGGGGCGATTCGACATCAGTCCGGAGGTGGCGGAGGAATGGCGAGGGAAGTACCGGGCCTCCGTCGAGCCCCATGTGGACGGTGAGGTGCTCGCGGTCGGCGCCTTCCGCCCCACGGGAGCCGGCACGAAGATGGCGATCTCGAAGGCCCAGGTGGGCGCCCTCGCCTACGGCGCCGCCGCCATGATGGGCAAGAAGAAGGCGGGCGGCCTGCCCGGCCAGTTCATGCTGGCGGTCACGCCGGAGAGGCTCTATGCCTTCAAGTACAAGCCCGGACGCAGCGGAGTGAAGATCAAGGAGGAGTCCGCGTCCTGGGATCGAGCCGGAATCAGGGCCTCCACCGAGCGTATGCAGACCACGACCCGCCTCACGCTCGAGTTCTCCGACGGCGAGAAGATCGTCTGCGACCAGGAGGGCGTCGGCGACAACCCGTGGGCGGACGACGTGATCCGGGAGCTGCAGTCCTGAGGGGCGGCCCTCAGCCGAGGGGCCGGTCGGCATCGACGCCGTAGAGGCCGCCGACGACGAGCCCTCCGGCGAGGACCTCCGAGCCTGGGAGCACCACGCAGTCGCGCAACATGGCACCGGCTCCGATTCGGCAGCCGTCGCCGATCACCACCGGGCCGTGAACGTCCGCCCCGGTGCCCACGTGGCATCCGGATCCGATCAGGACCGGCCGCTTGACCTTGACTCCGTCGAGGTCAGAACCGTCCCCGGCATAGACCCCGTCCTCGACCGCCGGAGCCGGCGGCTCGATCCCGACCGCGCCTGCGAGAGCGTCCAGGTTGCCCTGCACGAACTCGCTGATTGACCCGATGTCGTTCCAGTAGGCGTCGATCTCGTGCGAGTAGAACGGCACGTCGCCGTCCAGCAGCGCCGGGAAGACATCCATCGCCCAGTCGACGAACCCCGGTGGCTGGTCCTCGTCGCCCGCGGGGCTGTGGTGGCCGGGCGGCGGAAAGTGTTCGAAGATCTCCCGGCTGAACATGTAGATGCCGCAGTTGGCCAGATCCGACAGCGCCTCCGCAGGTTCCGGCTTCTCCTGGAAACCCTGGACCCGCCCGTCGTCGCCCGTGATCACGACACCGAACTGGGTGGTGTCATCGACGCGCTTGGTGGCGATGGTGAGGATCGCCCCGCGCTCGACATTGGCCTCGTGTGCCCGCCGCATCGCGCTCAGGTCGATGTCGGTGAGCGCATCGCCGGAGATGATCAGGAAGGACTCGGTCTCGCCCAGGAAGTCGCGGACCTTGCCGACCCCTCCGGCGGTCCCGAGGGGCTCGGGCTCCTCGCTGTAGGAGACCCGCAGGCCGAAGGACGAGCCGTCGCCGAGCGCCTCGCGGATCTGCTCGGGCAGATAGGAGAGGTTGGTGACGACGTCCTCGAAGCCATGCTTCGCGAGCAGGTCGGCGATCCAGGCCACGATCGGCCTGTTCAGCACCGGCGCCACCGGCTTCGGCATCACGTGGGTGAGCGGTCGCAGCCGCGTGCCCAGCCCCGCCGCCAGGATCATCGCTCTCATCGGGCGACAGGTTCTCAGACGGCGGCGGGAGTTGCCTTCGGGTTGACGCCGAGCACGATCGTGCCGACGAAGCCCGACCCGGCGCTCCCGCTGAGGCTGACCTCGGACCTCGTCCCGCCAGCCTGCGCGTAGATGCTGTCCGAGGCGTTGAGCGTCCGAGGGGCGCTATCCGAGCTGTATGGAGCGAGCGCGTAGACGTTCGAGTTCGCGGACTCGGCGAAGAAGAGCTGTCCGGTGTGCGAGACGTGGCCGGCACGCAGCGTGCCGTTCCGGGCCTTGCCCCCGATGTGGACCTTGATGTGGATGTGGGTGGCGCGTCCCGTGTAGTGACCGGGGTAGACGGTCCTGATCGTGGCGAAGCCCTTCCTGTTGGTGAGCTGGACGCCGCGCAGATAGGTCTGGCCGGCGGTCCCGTTCGAGGATTCGTCGGAGTAGAGCCCGCCCGCGTCGCAATGCCAGATGTCGACGGCCGCGCCGCGGATCGGAGCGCACTTCCTCACGTCGACGACTCGGAGCTTGAGGGTGAGCGGCACGCCGGGCCTGCCCTCCGTGATGTCCTTCCGAATCCGGTCCAGGGCGACATAGAACGGGCCCTCCGTCACCTCGGGAGTGAGCTTGCACGAGCGCGCCGCCGTGGCGGCCGTCACCTGTTCCGGCTCCTCCGCCATGTGCGAGAGCAGCTTCGCGGCGCCGCCGCCGAGCACCGCCGCGGTACCGGCCGCCCCGGCGATCCCGAGGGCCTGGCGGCGGGTCAGGCGGTGCTCAGGCTGGTTGGGCTTTCTTACTTCTTCCCCTTCCGCTTCTTATGGTGCTTCTTGCACTTCTTGTGCTTCTTGTGCTTCTTCTTCAACTCGAGGGCTCGCTTCTTCTTGTGCCTGTGCCTGCACTTCCTGCCCTTCTTGCCCGGCGGACATTTCCCGCATGAGACGCGGCTCGACCGGCAGACCGACGCACCTGACCCCGAGCCGGTGATCTTGTCCACCGTGTCGCCGTTGGTCACGTAGAGGTTGCAGCTCGAGTCCTCGCCGAATGACTGGGGACCGTCGAGGGCTCCGGGTGGGGTCTCGGCCCGATCACCCGAAGCGAGCGGGAGCCCGAGCTGAATCGAGCGAAGCTGACCGTGGCAGTAGTCCGTGTAGAGATATCGACCGGACAGCTGGGGTATCTGGCTGCCGCGGTACACGAACCCGCCGATGATCGCGCAGCCGGTTGCGGCATCTCCGCCCGGGTCATCGTGCGGATAGGCGAATACCGGCAGGGTGGCGCCCGGGAACGAGCATGGATCCGAGGTGTTCTGGTTGGCGAACCCCTCGCAGTTCGGCCAGCCGAAGTTGGTGCCCCGCGCGAGGCCCCGCGAGCTCGGGCTGAGATCGATCTCCTCCCAGGTGCCCTGCCCCACGTCCGCGATCACGAGGTTTCCCGTGGCGTGGTCGAAGGAGAAGCGGAACGGATTTCGCAGCCCGATGCTCCAGATCTCCGGCGTCGGGCTCGCCCGGAACGGGTTGGTTCTGGGGATCTCGTGCACTCCGCTGCCCGCTCCATGCGGATTGATTCTCAGGATCTTCCCGTACGGGTTGCCGAGACTCTGGGCGTTCGCGCCGTTCGCATCGTCGCCGACCGAGATGTAGAGCAGGCCATCCTTGCCGAACTGCAGCTGGCCGCCGTTGTGGTTGGTGGTCCCGCTGTCCGGACGATCGATCGTCAGCACCTGCCGGAGGCTTGCCGGATTGGCGACGTTGGGATTCTTCGAGACCTTGAACTCGTCCACGTGGCTGTCGCCGACCCCCGCGCCGCCCGTGCCGTTGTCGGTGAAGAAGACGTAGAAGAGGCCGTTCGTGGCGTAGTGGGGGTCGAAGGCCATCGAGAGCAGGCCCTGCTCGCCGATGACCCTGACCATCGAGCTGATGTTCAGGAACTGCGAAATGGTCCCGCCGTGGACCACCTCGATCGTCCCCGCTCGCTCGACGACGAACAGCCGCGGGTCCCCGGGCGGAGAGGCGATGTTGGTCGGGTCGTTGAAGGTCCCGACCGGCTGCAGGGTCACGGCGGCGTCGGCGCGCGCCGCCGTCGCCAACACGGCGATCAGGCACCCCACCACGAGCGCGACTCGCATCCTCACTGGCATCCCGCCGAACATTCTCCCTCTTTCTGCCCTGCGTATACGGGGCTGGAAGAACCTAGTACCGGTACTGATCGCTCTTGTAGGGGCCCTCGACCGGCACACCGATGTAGGAGGCCTGCTCGGGCTTCAGCTCGGTGAGCTCGACCCCGAGCGCGTCGAGGTGAAGGCGGGCGACCTTCTCGTCCAAATGCTTGGGCAGCACGTGGACCTCCTTGCCGTACGCCTCCGCCTTGCCGAACAGCTCGATCTGGGCGATCACCTGGTTGGTGAACGAGTTCGACATCACGAAGCTCGGGTGGCCCGTCGCGTTGCCGAGATTGAGCAGCCGGCCCTCCGAGAGCACGATGATCGAGTGGCCGTCCGGGAAGCGCCACTCGTCCACCTGCGGCTTGATGTTGATCCGCTCGATGCCGTCGACCTGCTCGAGGGCGGCCATCTGGATCTCGTCGTCGAAGTGCCCGATGTTGCCGACGATCGCCTGATGCTTCATCGCGGCCATGTGGTCGACGGTGATCACGTCCCTGTTGCCGGTGGCGGTGACGAAGACGTCGCCCTCGACGAGGACGCTCTCGAGAGCGCGAACCTCATAGCCCTGCATTGCGGCTTGGAGCGCGCAGATCGGGTCGATCTCGGTGACGATCACCCGGGCGCCCTGGCCGCGCAGCGACTCTGCGCAACCCTTGCCCACATCGCCGAAGCCGCAGATGACGGCGGTCTTGCCGCCGATCATCACGTCGGTCGCCCGGTTGATGCCGTCGATCAGCGAATGGCGACAGCCGTAGATGTTGTCGAACTTCGACTTGGTGACGGAGTCGTTGACGTTGATCGCCGGGAACAGCAGGGTGCCGTTCGTCTGGCGCTCGTAGAGGCGGACGACGCCGGTGGTCGTCTCCTCGGTGACCCCCTTGATGCCCCGCGCCATCTCGGTGAAGCGCTGTGGTTGGGCGGCGATGCTGTCGCGGAGCAGCTGGAGGATCACCTTCTCCTCCTCGGAGCCGGCCGTCTCGTCGCCCGGCACGGCGCCGGCGGCCTCGTACTCGACGCCGAGATGAATCAGCAGTGTCGCGTCCCCGCCATCGTCGAGCAGCATGTTGCAGCCGGTCTCTCCGTTCGGGCCGGGCTCGGGCCAGGTGAGGGCCTGGTCGGCGCACCACCAGTACTCAGCCAGCGTCTCGCCCTTCCAGGCGAAGACGGAGATGCCCTTGGGATCGTCGGGTGTGCCATCAGGGCCCACAGCGATCGCGGCGGCGGCGTGGTCCTGCGTCGAGAAGATGTTGCAGCTCGCCCAGCGGACCTCCGCTCCGAGCGCGATGAGCGTCTCGATCAGCACCGCCGTCTGGATCGTCATGTGGAGCGATCCCGTGATCCGAGCGCCCTGCAGCGGCTTCGAATCCCCGAACTCCTCGCGCGTCGCCATCAGGCCCGGCATTTCGTGCTGGGCCAGCCGGATCTCCTTGCGGCCGAACTCGGCCAGGGACAGATCGGCGACCTTGAAGTCGAGGCCGGTCGTGGTGGGTGGGCTGGTGGTGGTGCTCATCGCGTGGTTTCTCTCCTGGTCGCAGTTGAGAATGCCAAGGTAGCGGGACCACCCCCTACCGTGAGGACATGGACGATCAGGGCATCCGGGTCGCAGAGAATACGGTGATCCCACTTGACGAGATTCGTCTGCGCGCCAGCCGATCATCGGGCCCGGGGGGCCAACATGCGAACGTGACCTCCTCGCGGATCGAGGCCGTCTTCGACGTCGACGGCTCCGAGGCGCTCAGCGCGCGGCAGCGGTCGCAGCTCAAGCGCAAGCTCGGCGAAAGGGTCACCGCCGTCGCCCAGGACGCCCGCAGCCAGGCGCGCAACCGCGAGCTGGCGCTGGAGCGGCTACGCGAGAAGCTGGAGGCCGGGCTGCGGCGGCCGAAGCCGCGCCGCCCGACCAAACCCTCGCGCGCGGCCCGCGAGCGCCGGCTGCAGCAGAAGCGCCAACGATCGCAGCGCAAGGCGCAACGCAGGCCGCCGAGCGAGGACTAGGAGCGAGACCGCAGCCACAGCGCCGTCGCGAAATACGCGATCGTGCCGCCGGCGAAGATCTCGCTGTACGGGCTGCCGTCGTTTCCATTTGCCAGGTCGACCACCCATGCGGCGATCAGGCCCAGGACGATGACCGTCCCGGCGAACACCATGGCCCGCTCGTGGATCATCTCCCAGCGCTCATCGCGGCGAGGGGCGGCGATCCCGCCGACCGTCTCGTTGCCGGCGCCGAAGTAGAAGAACGCCGAGAACAGCGCGAACACGCCGAGATTGATCAGCCCCGCCGTGAGATTGCCGCCGATCACGATCGCCACCGAGAGCACGACGCCCAGCGACATGCTCCAGACCGGCAGCCAGCGGCCGCGGTAGAGGGAATGCCTCGTGTGCTTTGTCTCAGGAATGGCCATCTCCATGAAATACCTCCTCGACTGGTTTGTCGAAGTAGCGCGCCAGGGCGATCGCCAGGGGAAGTGACGGCGTGTAGCGCTCCGTCTCGATCGAGTTGATCGTCTGACGGGAGACGTCCATCTCCGTCGCCAGCCGCTCCTGCGAGAGCCCGAGGTCCGTGCGCAGCCTTCGAATCTCGTTCTTCATCGTGCATGTCAAGCTAGCTTGACATGCACCGAGTGTCAAGTGTGCTTTACATCACTCTCGCGAGGGACGAACAGCGACCCGGCAACGAAGAGCGCGACCGCCGTCCAGGTACCGACCCGCGCCAGCTGCGGAAGCAGATGAGGGCCAAGCGAATCGGTGATGGCGATGGCATCGGCCGCCGCGCCCGCCAGCAGCAGGACGAGAGCGCCCATGGCGGCGAGAACAGCCGTACGGGCGAACGGCCCCAGCTTGGTGAGGGTCGCCAGAGCCAACCCGGCGATGAATCCGGCGGGAACCCACGCGAGCACCATGCGAAACAGCGGTTGCGCCTCGCCTCCCGCCAGCTGCTGGAGCGGCAGCGCCCCGCGAACATCCGGGCCGATCGCAAGCAGGCCGATTTTGCGCATGAGGTAAAGCGCTCCGACCCCGGCGATCAGGGCCCCGAGTGCGATCAGCCCCGCGACGGTCGCTCTGAGCACCGTCGCGAGCGCCCGCCGAGGGAAGCCGGCTCCGAGGGATCTTTGGGCGGTGATGGCCTCCATCAGCTCAGGGGACCACGCTCTCCGCTCTGGATGGGGTCATGGCCGCCACCGGCTGGGCCAGCCGGACCTGGGCGGGGGCGAGAATCCAGGCCGCGACCCCCACTCCGGCGAACGCCGCAAGGTGAACGACGTCGAGGAATGGGCTGGCGCCGAGGGGGTCACCGAAGGCGATGAATCCGGCGAGGACCCCTCCCCCGGTGGCGCCCGCCTCCATCACGGCGATCGCAGCCAGCGGCCTGTTCAGTTGCAGCGCCCGCTGGAAGCAGAAGAAGGCGGCGATCGCTGCGAAGACCGCCACGATCAGGAATGGCGAGCCGAGGACGGCGCCCGGCCCTCCCTGCTGTGCCAGGTCGGCGAGCCCCTTCGTCGAGCTGTCCAGCGCCGCGTAGAAGAGGCCCGCTGCCAGCGCCGGCTGCCGAGGAGGGACCGGAACCGCCGGAGACAGCAGGGCCGCCACCGTCAGCAGGACCGCGAGGTAGAGACCGAGGCTCACGGGATCGAAGGCCAGCGGCCGCGGCGGATTCGCGATCCCAAGGCTGAGGGCAGCGAGGCTGACGGCCATCAGCGGCACGGCGCGACGCTCCGCTCGCGTGAGCCGGTGGTGGAACACTCGCGCTGCAAGCGGAGCAACCAGCGCAAGCCCGCCCGCGACGAACGCCTGAACGAGCGAGATCGGCGCGACCGCGAGCGCGAAGAGATGAAGCAGGAATCCGGTGCCGGCGAACAGGAGACCCACGCGCCACCAGCCGGATCCGAGCATCGAAGCCAGCGTCCGGACCGGGCTGCGCAGGCTCACCGGCGGGCGCTCGGCGGCCCTGATGTGCTGGCAGAGATACCCGGCGCCCTGAGCGACGGAGGCGCAGACCGCCAGCACGAGACCGGCGAGCAGGATGGGCATCAGGAACCACTCCCCGGGCCGGCCAGCCATCGCCCGGCGAAGGTCAGCGCGAGTGCCATGTGCGAGGACCAGAAGTCGAAGTCGTGGTCGCCCTTGAACACCCTCGGCGTGACGGGCACGTGGAGCGAGCGGAGCGTCTTGACGAATGGACCCTGCTCGTCGGCGAACCCCTCGGTCCCGCTGACGTAGAGCAGCACGTGTATTGGATTGGCCGCCAGCTGCCTGCCCAGATGGTGCACGTAGAAGGCGGGGCTCGTGGTGTTGAGCAGCTTCGTCGATGCGCCGACGTATGGCCCGGTCCTCGTCTGGTTGAAGTACCCGGACCAGCTCTCGACGGTCGAGAACCGGTCGAGGTGGTGCAGCGCGACGTTGACCGCCCCGTAGCCGCCCATCGAAAGGCCCGAGATGCCGCGGCCAGCCCGGCTGGCGATCGTCGGCCAGCTCCCCTCGACGGAGTGCACCATCTGGAGAAACGCCGTCTCGTACGCCCCTCTCGAGGTGTTCGCCCACTCGGTGTCGCCATCGGAGTTCTGGCCGGCGAGATTCGGGATGACGATCAGCATCGGGTCGAGCTGGCCGGAGGCGTAGAGCGCGGATGCCGTTGGCCCGACCCGGCCGCTGTCGAAGAGATGCTCCGCGCTGTTGGAACCGTGGTTGCCGTCCCCATGGAGCATGTACAGGACCGGCAGGCGGGCTCCCGAGCTCACCAGCGACTGGTAGTTGGGCGGCAGATAGACCAGATAGGAGTCCTGCCGGCCGATCGCCTTCGAATAGAAGGTCACCTGCCGGAGGGCGCCGTCGCCGTCACCGGCCTTCGTGACGTCCGTGCCCGGGAGGGAATCGGCCTGCCGGGCTGCGACCGGGTCGACGCCCGTCGCGGCCGGAGTGCTGCTCATGGCCGAGCCGCATCCGCTGGCTGCCGCCAGACAGACCACGGCGATGGCAAGGAGCTTCACTCGCCGCATCGCCATCACCGTCTTGCTCCAAAGGCATGCGCGGCGAACAGAAGCGCGCGCGGCATCTCCCGTCGCCAGAGCGACCAGTCATGCATCCCGGGCGGGCTTTCCGCTCGCACTGTCGCCCCCAGGGCACGAAGCTCCGCGGCGAAGGACGCCTGCTCGTGGATCAGCGGATCGTCGCGACCCGTGTAGAGGAGGACTCGAGGGGGCGAGCGCCGCACCGCCCGCGCAGCGGCCTGCGCGTAGGCGGCCGGGCTGTTGGCACGGAGCGTCGCAAGGGAGGCGCCGGCGAACGGCCCCGAGGGCGTCTGGGTGAAGTAGCCCGACCAGCTCTCGAGCGTGCCGAACAACCGTAGGTGGTGCAGGCCGATGTTGAGAGCCCCGTAGCCGCCCATCGAGAGCCCGGCGAGCGCGCGGCCGGAGCGGTCCTGGACCGTCGGCCAATGCCGGTCGACCTGGTTGACGACCTGAAGCAGCTCGCTCTCGAATGGACCGCTCCCCGCATTCGCCCATTCGGTGTCGTCAGTGAGGGTGCCGTTCGTCGACTCCGGGATCACGATGAGGAACGGAGCGGTTCGCCGCGCCGCCAGCAGCTCGTCCAGCGTCACGCCCACCCGGCCGACATTGATGTAGGTGTCCCCATTGCTGTTGCTGCCGTGGAGCAGGTAGAGGACCGGGAACCGATAGCCCCTCGCGGCCAGCCGTTGGTATCCCGGCGGCTCGTAGACGAGGTATGAATCCCGCCGGCCGAGGACCGCCGAGTTGAAGCTGCGCGGCACCAGCGTGCCGGTCGGAACCCCTGCCGGGTCCCTCGGGGGCGGGAATCCGCGATAGAGCTCGTAGTTGCGCACGTAGGCCCAGGCGCCGTACCCGCCGACGGCGAGGAAGATCGCGGCGAGCACCAGGGTCAAACGCCACCTCATGTGCGGCGAGCCGCGGAGGCCGGCGGTCGGTCTGCGAGGGAGTCGAGTTTGGCCCGAAACCTCTTGGGCCCGAACACATCCGCTGCGATCCGCCCGTGCCCAACCGGAACGGTCAGGTCGCCGCGATGCAGCGGGTCCATGTGGATGACCCTCGGGACGGTGTCCTGCCGCGGGACCACTCGGAGGATCACGCGCCGATCCTTCGGCAGGTACAGGGAGCCCTCGCGGGTCCGGCCGTCCGGCCCGTGGTAGATGAACGACCAGGAATGCTTCTGCACCTCGGCATTGACCCGAAGCGGCGGCGCATGGGCGCTGGCGCTGTTTTCCGCGATCAACAGGGTCGACGCGCTCAACCCCGCGCAAATGGCGGCCGTGCTCGCCGCGACCCTGATCCACCCCGGCGAGCGGAGGCGACCTCGCCTCCCGCCGGCGGACGCCGGCGGAGGCAGGTAAGCCTCCGCCTGGAGCACTCGCAGCGCCGACAGCGGCAGATGGGCGAGGCCGCCGTAGACAAGGAAGCGCGGCTGCCAGGTCGGGAAGAACTTCGCGTTGAAGCGAACGAGGCGCTCGAGTTGGAAGCGGCCATGGAAGAGCCGCAGCAGAAAACGCAGCGCTCGCTGGCTTCGGCTCAGCGCCGCATCGGCTGCCATCACGTGGGCGAAGCCGGCGAAGTTGAGGCTCACCGTGCCGAGCTCATGGTCCCTGGCGTGTTCGATGGCGGCGACCACGAGTGATTCCGTCAGCCCATTGGGCTCGTCGGCCGCACGGCGCATCAGATCGAGCGAGAGCCCGCCGCCATACGGAGCAAAGCGCAGGAAGGACCGCAGCCGCCCCTGAGGATCCCGCCCCAGGACGTGGATGCCTCCCCCTCGGTCAGCGGGACCGGCGAGCCGACCGAGCGTCATCGCGAAGCCGATCAGGCGCGGCTGGCGCGAGCGCCAGTCAGCCTCCACCTCGGCCAGCTCGGTATCCAGCTTGGGTGAGATCTCCTCATCGGGGACGACCGCGACATCCCAGCCGTGCCTTTCGACCCGGGCGACGGACTGGCGAACCTTGCGGATCTTCCGCCCCTCGAGTGTGAAGTTGCGAGGGTCGACCACCGCCTCTTCGCCGATCTCAAGGGCGCGCAGGCCGAGATCCTCGAATTCGGCGAGATAGCGCTTCGACGCAGCCGTGATCACGACGTTCCAGTCGCGCTGCTCAGCGAACCGGAGGAAGCTCGCCAGAAGCGGTCTGGCTCCCTCCGGTGGGCCGATCGGATCGCCCGAGACGACAGCCGTCTCACGGATAACCCGGTAGGCGAGCAACGAATCGCCCTCGAAGAAGAGCGCCTTGTCCTCTCTGAGGGCGAACGGATCGAGCGAGTCCCGCCCGTGAGCGCGAACGAGAGTCGCGGCCCTCTCGTGCTCGGTCGCAGAGTGGCCATCCTGGGGAACGGCGGGCCGCAAAAGGGCGCGCAGGACGGTCCATCCGAGCACCACGGTGACTGCGATCGCCGCGTTGATCAGCAGGCCCGGATGTGAGGTCGTGCCGGCGAGGAAGGGGCCCCCGGGAAGCGAGCCGCTCACCGTCGCGATCACACCATCGACGTCCGTTCCCTGCGTCGCACCGGTTGCCAGCACGGCATAGAGGGCGTAGAGGCCGGCTCCCACAGCCAAGCCCGCAGCACCGGTGAGACCCCTCGGAGCTCCGCATTCCAAGCCGCGGCGGAAGGCATCCAGATTGACCAGGATGAATCCGGCCGCCCCGAGGTCGATCGCCGCGGCGGTCACCGATACCCCGAAGGCAAGGTTGGCGGTGCCGATCAGCGCGAGGGCGACAATCCCGACCTGCGCCGCCCGGCGCTTTCCGTGCCACAGGCCGGCGGCGAGCACGAGCAGGCCGAGTCCGCCCAGGATGCCGAGGACGTGAAGCGGAAGCAGTGGAAGGCTGGAACGCACCTCCCGCCCGGTGATCGCAATCTCGGAAAGCTGACCGCCGATGGTCACGAGACCGGTCGCCGCCGTTGCCACCGCTGCCGGGCCGCGTCGCCAAGTCTCTGACCGGAGGTTCATCGAGCTTCGCCCTCAGTTCGGCTCGCTGCTACCCCATCGCCTCTCAACCTAAGTCGGGCTCATAAACACGACCCGTGCGCAGCCATAAACGTGGCTAAAGGCCACGCGATTGGTCCTTCGCCGAACCCTCACGCGCGGCTCGCGAGCTAAGGACTAGCCCGGCGCGCCCTCGGGCTCGCGATCGGCCTCCTTCAGGTACTGGTGCACGAAGGCGATCGCCATGCTGCCCTCCCCGACGGCCGAGGCGACGCGCTTGACGGGCCCCGACCGGACGTCCCCGCAGGCGAAGATCCCGGGCGCGGTGGTCTCGAGCAGGTACGGGTCGCGATCGAGATCCCAACGGCCGCCGGCCGCGACCTCCGGCCCGGTGAGCACGAAGCGATGATCATCGAGGGCGATCTGCCCAGGCAGCCAGCCCGTCTCGGCATCCGCCCCGATGAAGATGAAGACTCCTCCCGACTCCATTTGGGTGGTCTCACCCGTCTCGTTGTTGCGAACCTCGATGGCATCCAGCGAATCGTCGCCGTGGGCCGCCACGGCCTCGGTCCGGGTGAGCACGTCGATGTTCGATCGCGCGGCGAGCTGGTCAGAGAGGTAACTGGACATGCTCTTCCCCAGCCCGTCTCCCCGAACCAGAATTGTCACGCGACGCGCGTGGTTGGAGAAGAAGATCGCCGCCTGGCCGGCCGAGTTCCCGGCGCCGATGATCTGTATGTCCAGGCCGTGAGCACTCGGCGCCTCGCTTTGCGCCGCTCCGTAGAAGATGCCCTTGCCCGCGAGGCGCTCGAATCCCTCGATCTCGAGCTGTCGCCAGGAGACGCCGCAGGCGAGGATCACCGTCCGGGCGCGCAGGATGTCCCCGCCGTCGAGGTGCACCTGATTCGTCGCCGGATCCACCTTCGTGATCGTGCGGGTCACCAGCATCTCGGCGCCCAGCCTCCGCGCCTGCTGCAGCGCGCGGCTCGCCAGCTCGTCGCCAGACACCCCCGAGGGGAAGCCGAGGTAGTTCTCGATCTTCGAGGACGTGCCCGCCTGTCCGCCCGGCGCCTCCCGCTCGATGACGATCGTGCGAAGCCCCTCCGAGGCCCCGTAGACGGCGGCGGCGAGCCCCGCGGGACCGGCGCCCACGATCACCGTGTCGTACTCGGCCGCAGCCGGCTCGGTGCTCAGACCGAGCAATTCGGCGACGCGGCGGAGCTGGGGTCGCACCACGGTCTTGCCGTCGATCACGCGGATCACGGGCAGGTCCTCCTCGTCCGGCAGGCTGCCTCCCCACGCATCGGCGGCATCGGGCGCGTCAGCGACAATCCACTCGAAGCTGATTTGGTTGCGGTCGAGGAAGCGCCGCAACTCGCTGCAGTCGGGGTCCCGGCGGTGCCCGACGACGATTGCTCGGGGCGGATGTCGCTCGGCGGCGAGCGCCTGAAGCCCTCCGGATCCCCCAATCCGGGTCCTCGACAGCGTGCCGAGCTCCTCGGCGATCTCAGAATGGACCGCGACGACGGCGTGGTAGTCGTGCGGCTCAATACGCATCACGCGAGACTGCTCCGCCGCGCGAAATCCGACCGGGAAGACCGTCCCGAGCACGATCGGAACCTCTCCAAAGACGTCCCCAGGGTGGCGTTCGCCGACGACCTGCTCAATCCCGTCGACGGACTTGACCGGCTCGATCAGTCCGTCGAGCACTGCGAAGAGCGCCCGGTCGTCGCCCGCGTTGGCAGCGTAGTCGCCCGGCGCAAGGCTGAGGTCGGCAGCCACGCGGGCAAGCCTCTCGCGGGCTTCCGGGTCGAGAGTCGAGAACACGGTGACTGCCGCGATGTCATCCGCTGTCACCACGGCCAGCGGATCGTCTCAGCTTTCGGCGGGCGATGAGTTCGACTCGAATCGGGAGTCTCTTTGCGGGAGTCTCTTTGGCCGATGACGAAATTGGACAGAGAATTCGAAGCGACGCTGCTGAAGAGCCCCGCGAAGGGCGGCTGGACCTACGTGGTGATGGACGACTCGGCCGAGTTCTTCGGCACGCGCGGCCTGGTCAAGGTTCGCGGCACCATCGACGGGCACGCGTTCCGCAGCTCATTCATGGCGATGGGCGACGGGACCCACAAGCTGCCGGTGAAGGCCGAGGTGCGAAGGGCGATCGGCAAGGAGGAGGGTGACCGGGTCGCCGTGCGGCTGGAGGAGCGGCTCGGCTGATTCGTCAGCTGGGTTTCCGGTACACCGTCACCACCGCGGCACCGCCGAGCCCGATGTTGTGCTGGAGCGCGAGGTCGGCGCCGTCGACCTGGCGCCGGTCGGCGTCACCGCGCAGCTGCCAGTTGAGCTCGGCGCACTGGGCCAGGCCGGTGGCGCCGAGCGGATGGCCCTTGGAGATCAGCCCTCCCGATGGGTTCACCACCGGGCCGTCGCCGCCGTAGGTGGTCGCCTCGGCATCGACCAGCTTGTGCCCCTCGCCCTCGTCGGCGAGTCCCAGCGCCTCGTAGGTGATCAGCTCGTTGGCGGAGAAGCAGTCGTGCAGCTCGACCACGTCCACCTCATCGATGCCCACCTCGGCTTCGGCGAGCGCCTGCTCGCCCGCGGTCCGGGTCATGTCGGCGCCGACGACGTTGATCGACGAGCGGCTGTCGAAGGTGCTGGAGAGATCCGTGACCATCGACTGGCCGACGATCTCGATGGCGTGGCCCCAGAGGTCGTGCTGGTCGACGTAGGCCTCAGAGGCGACGACCGCGGCCGCGCTCCCGTCGCTGGTCGGCGAGCACTGCAGCTTGGTGAGTGGCGCGTAGATCTCCTTCGCCGACTTGATGTCGTCGAGGGAGTACTCGTCCTGGAACTGGGCGTAGGGGTTGTCGACCGAGTGCTTGTGGTTCTTCCAGCCGATCCAGGCGAAGTGGTCGGGCCCTGAGCCATAGCGCTCCATGTGCTCGCGGCCCGCGGCGCCGAACATCTGCGGCGCCGGCGGCGCGTCCTCCCACTCGCGCAGCTCGAGCAGAGCCGCCACGTGCTTGTCGATCGGGTTGACGCGGTCCGTGAACTTGACGCCGAGCGAGCCGAGCTCCATCTTCTCGAAGCCGAGAGCCAGGGCGCAATCGGCGAGGCCTCCCTTGACCGCCTGCCGCGCCATGTAGAGCGCGCTGGAGCCCGTGGAGCAGTTGTTGTTGACGTTGACGACCGGGATCCCGGTGAGCCCGAGCCCGTACACGGCCCGCTGGCCGGCGGTGGAATCGCCGTAGCAGTAGCCGACGAACGCCTGCTGGATCTCGCCGTAGTCGACGTTGGCGTCGTCGAGTGCCAGGCGACCGGCCTCCTCTGCCCAGTCCGGATAGTCGCCCTCCTTCGTCCCGGGCTTGTCGAACTTCGTCATGCCCACTCCCACCACAAAGGTCCGGTTCATCATGTCTCCGTTTCGTCGGGTCGGCCCATCTCCGCCTTGAAGCCCTCGAGGACGTCGACCGCGAGGGAGTCGACGCCGCGAGCGTCGGCGAGCTCGATCGCGAGCAGGTCGCCGAGCATCACGGAGTGCAGCAGCCGCTCGGTGCGCGTCTCGCCCTCGGTCTCGACGCTGATCACCGCCGAGGCGTACGGCTCGATCGATCTCGCGGTCAGCTCGAAGCGCTTGCGCTCGCGGGGATGCTGGTCGCTGTCCAACAGGAAGATCGCGGCGAAGCGCCCGTCCGCACCCGACCAGCCCTCGAGCTCGTTGTGGTCGGCCTCCGGCAGGATCGCCGAGTAGGCCGGCATCTTCGCGTCCTCGTTGATCTGGCACTTCCAGCGGTAGGCGACGGGCGCGGTCAGGTCGCTGCCGTGGATGACGGGCGTCGTCGCGCCGATCTGCCGGGCCAGCTCCTTAGCCCGGGCCTGCGCCGCATCGAACGCCGCTCCCAGGTGGGAGGCGGCGGCATCGATCTCGGTGTGGATCCGCGGCCCCGCCAGGGCCAGGGCCGCCAGCTCGGCGGCGACGCAGAACATGTAGCCGACCGCCGCCCGGGGCTGGAGGCCCGAGGGCAGGCCGATCACGGGGACGTCGTCGGCGCGGGCGACCTCGGCGAGCTCGCCTCCGGTGGTCGCGATCAGCCGCTGCGCGCCGAGGGCCTCGGCCGCCGCGTAACAGGCGAGGGTCTCCTCGGTGTTGCCCGAGTAGCTCGAGCAGAGAACGGCTGAGCCTGCCGGGGCCCAGGCGGGAAGCTCGTATCCACGGGCCACGACCATCGGCTTGGTGAGCCGGTCCGACAGCGCCGCGATCGCCAGGTCGCCGCCGATCGCGGAACCGCCCATCCCGCAGAGGAAAGCCGCCGGCGCCTCCATGGTCGCGGCTCGGGCCGACTCGATCCGCCAGAGGGCATCGCGCAGGTGGTCTGGCATCGCGCGCGCCGCGTCCAGCATGTCCCCCCCGATCACGTTCACCTGACGCGCCGCCTCCACCACCTCATCCTCGCCGATCACGGTGTCCTCGAGCTCCACTCCGGCCGTCACGGTCACTCCGGCGCTGAGAATGCTGTTGGCGACCACAGCCTCGTTCTCCACCACGCAGCGGTCAAGCAGGACCGAGCGCTCGATCACGGCGCCATCGCCGATGCGGGAGCCATCCCCGACCACGTAGGGAGTCCGTAGCTCCGCACTCGCCGCGACCTGGCAACCCTCCCCCACCATCCGCGGCTCCTCGAAGCCGCCCTGGACCGTCTCGACGCGGCCCTCGAGGATGTCCCAGTTCGCCTCCAGGAAGCGCTCGGGCGTCCCGATGTCGATCCAGTAGCCCTCCTGCCGGATCCCGTAGAGGCCGTTGCCGATCAGCTTCGGGAAGACCTCGCGCTCGATCGAGACGTTCCGGTCGGGCGGAATCTCGTCGAGCACCGAGCGCTCCAGCAGGTAGGCGCCGGCGTTGATCTCGTCCGTGTCGATCTGATCGGCCTCGGGCTTTTCGAGGAACTCGGTGATCTCGCCGTCGTCGCGGCGATGGACCAGGCCATAGCCGGTCGGATCCTCGACCGGATAGAGCGCGATCGTCGCCTTCGCGCCGGTGCGCTCGTGCTGCTCGATCTGGGCCGTCAGATCGAGATCGCAGAGGACATCGCCGTTGAGGACGAAGAAGCGGTCGGCGAGCATGTCGTCAGCGAAGCGAATCGCTCCCGCCGTCCCCCTCGCATCCGGTTCCTCGGCGAAGCGCAGCTTCACGTCGATCTCGAGCTCCTCGAGAACGCCTCGCATGCCCTCGGCGAGATGGCCGCAGGAGACGATCACGTCGTCGACGCCGTGCCGGGCGAGCCAATCGATCACGTAGGCGATGTGCGGACGGCCGACCAACGGCAGGACCGGCTTCGCGACGGTGTAGGTGAGCGGCCGCAGGCGAGTGCCCTCGCCGCCCGCCAGGATCAGCGCCTGCATCTCAGCCAACCGGGGAGCGATCTGGGGCGCTCGGCCGGCCGATCGCCTCGTAGGCGATTCCCGCCGCACGCACCTTCTCGGGGTCGAGGAAATTCCGGCCGTCGACGAGGAGCGGGGTGTTCATCCGCTTGGCGACCTCGCCCCAGTCGAGTTCGGTGAACTCCGGCCATTCGGTGACCAGGACCGCGGCATCGGCGCCATCCAGAGCCTCCATGGCCGAGCCGGTCATCTCGACCCCCGGCATCAGCGGTGCGGCCACCCGCTCGGCGATGGGGTCGAAGGCCGCCACGGCGGCGGACTCGCCCTGCAGGCGGGCAGCCAGCACCAGGCTCGAAGCACCCCGCATGTCGTCGGTGTCCGGCTTGAAGGCGAGCCCGAGCAGCGCGACCCGCTTGTCCACGAGGGTGTCGAGGTGCTTGGTGAGCTTCGCCATCACCCGGCGCTTCTGCAGCTCGTTCACCTCGATCACCGAATTGAGGAGCTGGAAGTGGTAGCCGGAGTTCGCCGCCAGCATCTTCAGCGCCGAGACGTCCTTCGTGAAGCACGAGCCGCCATAGCCGATCCCCGCCTGCAGGAAGCGGGAGCCGATCCGGTCGTCGAGGCCCATCCCCGTGGCGACGTCGGCGACGTCCGCCCCAAGCTCCTCGCAGACGTTGGCGATCTCGTTGATGAAGCTGATCTTGGTCGCCAGGAAGGCATTCGAGGCGAGCTTGACCATCTCCGAGCTGGAGACGTCGGTCCGCACGACCGGCCCGCCGAGAGGCTCATAGAGGGCGGCGACCGCGTCCCCCGCCCACTCATCACCGGGCTCGGTCCCGACCAACACCCGGTCGGGCTCCATGAAGTCCTTGATCGCCGTGCCCTCCCGGAGGAACTCGGGACAGGAGACGTAGGCCAGGTCGGGCGCCTCGCGGCCGATGGTGCGGCCAGTCCCCACCGGCACCGTGCTCTTCATCACTAGAGCCTTGCCGTCCGGCTTGCCGATCTCCTCGACGGCGCCCTGCACCGCGGACAGATCGGCGTCGCCCGACACCGTCGGGGGCGTCTGGACGCAGACGAAGATCAGGCGAGCCTCCGGGAGCAGCTCCGCCATGTCGGTGGTGAAGGTCAGGCGCTCGGCGTTCTTCGAGATCAGCTCCGAGAGCCCCGGCTCGTGGATCGGGACCTCTCCGCGCCGCAGAGCTTCGACCTTCCCCTCGACGATCTCCTTGACGACCACGCGATGCCCGAGCTCGGCGAAGCAGGCCGCGGTGACCAGCCCGACCCAGCCGGCCCCGACCACCCCGATCGACTCCCTCTCGCTCACCGTCTCGCCTCGATCAGGTTCCCGGGAGCTGGCGGAAACCGATCGCGATCTTCAGCATGTCCTCGTTCGAGATCGTCTCGATCAGGGAGTTGGAGACCCAGAAGGAGCCCTGGTCGGTCTGCCAGGCCACCAGGCGCAGCCGGTCGCCGTCGTAGTAGAGCTTGTAGTCGCGGCCCCCGATCGTCTTCTCATCGCTCGGGTCGTTGAGGATCGGAGGGTCCAGCCAGCTGGTCCCCTGGAAGCCGTAGTAGTCCCCCAGGCCGGGCAGCGAGAAGACGTACTTGTAGGCGGCGCGCTGGTCGTGCGGCGGCGATTGGTCGCCCTTTCCGTTGATCTTGTAGACGCGCGGCTTCTGCGCGTAGTCGCTGCCCTGCTCGAGGACGGTCGGGTAGTAGACGGGCACTTTCTCCTTGCGCGCCCTGATTTCCCGTGCGAGCTGCTTGCCGTAGCTCGTCGTGGTCAGATTTGTGTTGGGGGCGTGGTGATGGGTGTGGGTGGCGGGCCGCGGCTTGGTGTAGTCGGGCGGCCGCTGCGACTGAACCGCCTTCGATGGATTGCCGTTGGTCGCCGCTGGCCCCGGCGTGCCCTGCACCCCGAGGAGCTGGTTGACCGCTTGATGAATTTTCGCTTCGCTCGCGTAGACGTACGACGGGCCGAGGGTTGCCTGGAAATGCACCTCCTTGACCTGCGCGCCGCGCAGGTCGATGAACAGCCTCAGCAGTTCGAGCAGCTGAGTCGGGCTGTCGATGTCGGATGACGTGTATGAGGCAAAGATGTGAAGGAGCTTCTGGCGGTCATCGATGATCTTTGTGGGGGGCACCTTGGCCCGCGCCTGGCGGAGGAACTCCTGCTGGCGGGCAGCGCGAACGATGTCGGTGTCCGTGTGCCGGTAGCGGACGTAGGAGAGGGCGTCGAACCCGCAGAGGGCCTGGTATCCAGGTTGGAGGTTGATCTCCGAGGTGCCTGTGTTCGGGGCGATGTAGTACCTCCGGTCGACATCGATGTACACGCAGCCGATCGCGTTCACCGCCCGTGCGAAGCCGGTGAAGTCGACGTTCACCAGGTGGTTGATCTGCAGCCCGGTGATCTGCTTCACCGTCTCCAGGGTCAGCTTCGGCCCGCCGAACGAGTAGGCGGCGTTGATCTTGTTGGTGCCATAGCCAGGGATGTTCACCTTGAGATCGCGTGGGATCGAGAGCAGGGCGATCGCGTTCCGGTCCGGGTCCAGGCGGAGGAGCATGGTCGTGTCCGAGTTTCCGTACTTGCCGCTGATCTGGCTGTTGCGGCGGTCTGAGCCGATGATCAGGAACGTCTGGGCGCCGCTGGCCGGAACGTTGTGGAGGATCTTGGTGACATCCTGGCTGAGGGCGTTCTTCTTGAGGGCGTCGGCGAAGTCCGTCAGGTAGAGGATCAGGCTCGCCGAGGTCGCTCCGGCGACGGCGGCGACGATCACGAAGGAGGCGGTCAGGAACCGGAGCCAGAGCGGGAAGCCGAGATGGCTCCGTACGGCCTTGAAGCCCGAGGTGACCTTCTTGCCGCCGACCTTCTCGAAACCGGACGTGACTGCGGCCTGCGCCTGCTTGACGCGCTGGCCGGCCGATGCGCCGAGGGTCGGCTGATTGGCGTCGGCCTCCACCTCCGCGGCCTCCAACCCGTCCCACTCCTCGGTCTCGGCGGAGACGACGTGCTCCAGCTCCCCCTCCTCGTCGTACTCCTCCTCGTCGTCATCCTCGTACTGCTCGTCCTCGAGGTTCTCGTCGTCGTGTTCCTCCTCGTCGACGTCCTCGTCATCCACCTCCTCCTCGTCGGCCTCCTCGTCATCCACCTCCTCCTCGTCGGCCTCCTGGTCGTCCAGGTCCTCCGGGAAGTCGTCGCCGAGCTCGTACTCCTGCGTCTCGTCGGCGCGCGGCTCCTCGCCGTTGCCCTCGCCGCCGCCACTCCCTTGCTTCTCCGACGGAGTCATGCCGCGGCCATCCCGGGGAAGCTCTTGACGAAGCCCTCGAGTGCCTGGCGGTAGCTGCGCAGCGAGCTGATCGAGACCCACTCGCTGGGGCCATGGTGGCCATCGCCGACCGGGCCGAATTCGACCGCGGGAACGCCCGCGGCGAGGAAGGAGACGGCGTCCGAGGCCCCGTCGCGTCCGACGCTCATCACGCGCTCGGGGTGATGGGGCGAGGCGGCCTCGCAGAGACCCTGCACGAACGGGGAGTCGGGCTCGACCACCGCGGGCGGGCGCCGGAAGGTGGTCAGCACACGGGTATCGGGCAGGCCACTGACCTGCTCGAGGATCTCATCGGGATCCTGGTCGGGCAGGAAGCGGATATCGACGTCTATGACGCAGGTCTCGGGCACTTTGTTCAGGGCATCGCCGCCCAAGATCCGACCGAGATTGATGGAGGGCCGGTCGAACAGGGCGGAACTGTGGCGCGCAAACGGTAGCGATTCGATGCCCCTGAATACCTCAATGGCCTTAACGACAGCGTTATCGCCGAGCCAGGGCGTCGCGCCGTGCGCCGAGCGCCCCTGTACCTCGAGGCGCACGGCAAGGACTCCCTTGGCCTGCACCCCGACCTGGAGGTTGGTGGGCTCGCCCGTGATCGCGAAGTCCCCGACGAAGCCGCTCGCCACCAGCGCATCGGACCCCCGGTTGGCCTCCTCCTCGGACTCCTCGTCGGAGACGACCCCCAGCCGCAGCCGGACGTCCTCCTGGTCGCGGAGGTCGTGGAGGACGAGCAGCATCACCGCGAGCGCGCCCTTCATGTCATAGGCGCCACGCCCGACCAGCTGATCGCCGTCGATCCGGGGCTCGAACATCTCCCGGTTCCCGGGGACGACGTCCATGTGGCCGTGCAGGACAAGGGTCGGTGCGCCCTCCGGCCCAACCTCGGCGGTGGTCACGGGCAGCCCCCGCGACTCGGTCTGGGAGGCCTTGATGTCATTGGACTCGAGCCAGCCGCCGACGAACTCCGCCGCGCGCCGAAGCCCCTCGGCGTTGGAGGTATCGAAGGCGATCAGTCTTTTTGCCAGGGCCAGCTCGTCCATGCCCGGATGCTAGGGGCGCTCAGGAGTCTGCGCCGGCGACTTCGAGGAACGCCTCGGCGCGCTCCTTGTCCTTCTGCGCCTGGTTGTGGGCGCCGGAGCCCTCCTCGGACTCGCGGAGCCTCGCCTCGGCGTCCTCGATCCGGCTGCGGAGCTCGCCTTCGTCGAGCTGGTCCGGCGGGACCGCCTCGCCCACCAGGATCGTCGCGCGGTTGGCGAAGACCTGGAGCCAGCCCTCCGCTTGCGCCCAGCGCTGGACATCGCCGCCCTCCATGTGCAGCCGAAGCTCCGTCGGGCGGAGCCGTGCCAGCACCGGCACGTGGTTGGCGAGGATCCCGATTTCGCCTACGGCCGTGCGGGTGGAGATCTGCTCCACGTCGCCCTCGAAGACCTCGCCCTCGGGGGTGAGGATGCGGGCGTTGACGGTGTGCTCCGCCACTAGGCGGCCGCCCCCTCGGTCTCCTCGGCCTTCGCCTCCTGCTCGGCGGCCTCGGCCTCGGCCGACTCCTCGGGCTCCTCGGCGCTCATCTTCTTCGACGCGTCGAGCACCTGGTCGATCGTGCCCTGCATGTAGAAGGCACGCTCGGGAATGTCGTCGTGCTCGCCGTCGACGATCGCCTTGAAGCTGCGCACCGTCTCCTCGACCGGCACGTACTCGCCGTCGCGACCGGTGAACTGGGACGCGACGAAGAACGGCTGCGAGAGGAAGCGTTGGATCTTCCGCGCCCTCGACACCGTCTGCTTGTCCTCGTCCGAGAGCTCGTCGATCCCGAGGATCGCGATGATGTCCTGCAGCTCCTTGTAGCGCTGCAGGGTCTCCTGGACGCGGGTCGCGGTGTCGTAGTGCTCCTCGCCGAGGATCTCCGGCTTGAGGATGGTGGAGGTCGAATCGAGCGGATCGACCGCGGGGTAGATCCCCTGCTCGACCAGTGAGCGCGTCAACACCGTGGTGGCGTTGAGGTGGGCGAACACGGACGCCGGGGCCGGGTCGGTGAGGTCGTCCGCCGGCACGTAGATCGCCTGGACCGAGGTGACGGAACCCTCACGCGTCGAGGTGATGCGCTCCTGGAGGTCGCCCATCTCGGTCTCCAGCGTCGGCTGGTAGCCGACGGCCGAGGGCATTCGCCCGAGCAGCGCCGAGACCTCGGAGCCCGCCTGGACGAACCGGAAGATGTTGTCGATGAAGAGCAGCACGTCCTGGCCGCCCTGACGGAAGTACTCCGCCATCGTCAGACCGGAGAGCGCCACGCGAAGGCGCGCACCCGGGGGCTCGTTCATCTGGCCGAAGACCAGCATCGTCTTGTCGATGACGCCGGACTCCTTCATCTCGAGCCAGAGGTCGTTGCCCTCGCGGGAGCGCTCGCCGACGCCGCAGAAGGCCGAGAGACCCTCGTGCTCCTCCGCGATCGAGCGGATCAGCTCCTGGATCAGAACGGTCTTGCCGACTCCGGCGCCGCCGAACAGGCCGACCTTGCCGCCCTTGGCGTAGGGAGCGAGCAGGTCAACGACCTTGATCCCGGTCTCCAGGATCTCCTGGGAGGGGGCAAGGTCCTCGACCTCGGGCGCGCGGCGGTGGATCGGCCAGCGCTCACCTTCCGGAAGCTCCGGGCCCTCGTCGATCGTCTCGCCGAGCAGGTTGAAGATGCGGCCGAGGGTCTCCTTGCCCACCGGGACCGTGATCGGGCCACCGGTGTCGATCACCTTGTCGCCGCGGCGCAGTCCGTCCGTTGCATCCATGGCGATCGCGCGGACGCGGTCGTCGCCGAGGTGCTGCTGCACCTCGCAGATCAGGTTGAGCTCGGTCCGGCTCTCCTCCGGTGGGACCTCGATCCGCAGCGCGGTGAAGATCTCGGGAATGTGGTCGGGGAAGACGACGTCGATGACGACGCCCGTCACCTGCTCGACGGTCCCCACGTTTGTTCCGTTGTCAGCCATTCGTCTCCTTCTCTATTCCAAGTCTCTAGCTGACGCCTTCTGCGCCAGCGACTACTTCGAGGATCTCCTGGGTGATCTCCGCCTGCCGTACCCGGTTCATCTCCAAGGTGAGGTCTGAGATCACATCCTTCGCGTTCTCGGCGGCGTTTCGCATCGCGGTCATGCGCGAGCCGTGCTCCGACGCCGTCGACTCGAGCAGCGCCCGATAGACGTTGAGCTGCGCGTATTCCGGGATCAGCTCCGCCAGCAGCTCCTCCGGTTCCGGCTCGTAGTCCCAGAGGGCCTTGCGATGAGCCTCGGCGAGCTCCTCGTCGAGGTCCTCCGGCTCATCCGGTGTCAGCTCCTCCACCCCTTCGCCGAAGACGTCAGCCTGCTGGACGGGGAGCAGCGTCTGCCGTCGCACGTACTGGGTGAGCGGCGAGACGTACCGGTTGTAGATCAAATCGACGCGGTTCAGGTCCTTGTCGACATAGGAGGCAACAAGATCGTCCGCGATCTCCCTGGCGTTGGCGAATGCCGGGCGGTCGGTGAAGCCCACGTACTCGCCGTGGAGATCCTCGCCGCGGAAGCGCATCGTCGAGACGCCGCGGCGGCCGACGACGGAGAACCGGACATTCTTACCCTCCGAGGCGAGCTCCCGCTGGAGTTGGACGCCCGCCCGGATGATCTGCGAGTTGAACGACCCCGCCAGGCCTC
Source organism: uncultured Solirubrobacterales bacterium (assembly GCA_963831605.1). GTDB lineage: Bacteria > Actinomycetota > Thermoleophilia > Solirubrobacterales > 70-9 > DASUPK01. Next base: position 186,263 of record CAWHQR010000008.1, on the reverse strand, counting down.
GGTCGCCGGTGACCAGGACGATGCCGACGGTCTTCTGCTCTTCGTGCTCCTGGAGCACGGGCAGGTTGCGCGCCTCGACGCCGGCCGCCTCGGCGACCTGACGCGTCATCTTGCGCAGCTCGCGCGCGTACGGGCGGAGCGCATCGATCCGCTGCTCCGCGCGGCGCAGACGAGCCGCCGCGACCATCTCCATCGCGCGCGTGATCTTCTGCACGTTCTTGACGGAGGAGATGCGGTTCTTGACTTCCTTGCGCGTCGCCATGGTTACGCGGTGGCCCCGGCCTCCTCACGCTCCTCGTCGGACGGCTGCTCCGCCGGAGCAACCAGGTCCTCGGCCTCGCGTCCCTCCCGCGTTTTGACCCGGTCGGACTCGCCCTCCTCGAGCGGGTTGCCCTCCTGGTCGAAGTCGGGCCCGAAGTCGTCGATCGCCTGCGCGATCGACTTGCCCAGGGCCTCGGAGTCCTCGTCGGAGAGCTGACCGGTCTCGTTGATCCGGTCGAGCAGGTCCTTGTTCTCCGCGTGCAGCCTGTCGATCAGGTTGGCCAGGAACTCGCCGACGCGCTCCGTCTTGATCCGGTCCAGGTAGCCCTCGGTCCCGGAATAGATCGACGCGACCTGCTCGGCGACCGGCATCGGCTGGCGCTCCTTCTGGTTGAGCGCCTCGACCATCCGCTCGCCTCGGGCGAGCTGCTTCTGGGTCTCCGGATCGAGCTCGGAGCCGAACTGCGCGAAGGCCTCGAGCTCGCGGTACTGGGAGAGGTCCAGGCGCAGCTGGCCGGCGACCTTCTTCATCGCCTTGGTCTGCGCGTTCCCTCCCACCCTGGAGACCGACGTGCCGACGTTGATCGCCGGGCGGACGCCGGAATAGAAGAGGTCCGTCTCCAGGAAGATCTGGCCGTCGGTGATAGAGATGACGTTCGTTGGGATGTAGGCCGAGATGTCGCCGGCCTGCGTCTCGATGATCGGCAGGGCGGTCAGCGAGCCGGCGCCCTGCTCGTCCGAGAGCTTCACCGCGCGCTCGAGCAGCCTCGAGTGCAGGTAGAAGACGTCACCCGGGTAGGCCTCGCGGCCGGGCGGGCGCCTGAGCAGCAGCGACATCTGCCGGTAGGCGGCCGCGTGCTTGGAGAGGTCGTCGTAGATGCAGAGGGCATGCTTGCCCTGGTAGAGGAAGTGCTCGCCCATCGCGCAGCCCGCATACGGGGCCATGTACTTGATCGGCGCTGCCTCGTCGGCGGGGGCGGCGACGATGATCGTGTTCTCCATCGCGCCGTTTTCCTCCAGGGTCTCCATCACCTGGACGACGGTGGCCATCCGCTGGCCGATGGCGACATAGATGCAGACGACGTCGGAGTCCTTGTTGTTGATGATCGTGTCGATCGCGATCGCCGTCTTCCCCGTCTGGCGGTCTCCGATGATCAGCTCGCGCTGGCCCCGGCCGATCGGGATCATCGAATCGACGGCCTTGAGCCCGGTCTGCATCGGCTCCTCGACCGGCTGGCGGTGGACGACGCCCGGCGCCTTGAACTCGGCGGGGCGGGTCTCGGTGGTGTTGATGTCGCCCTTGTCATCGAGCGGGCGGCCGAGCGGATCGACCAGGCGGCCGAGCAGCTGCTCGCCGACCGGGATCTCGAGCAGCTTGCCCGTGCGCTTCACGGTGTCGCCCTCGGAGACCTTGTCCCATTCGCCGAAGAGCACGGCGCCGACGTTGTCCTCCTCGAGGTTCAGCGCCAGGCCGACCACGTCGTGCGGCAAGTCGAGCATCTCGAGCGACATACAGTTGTCGACCCCGTGGATGCGGGCGATTCCGTCGCCGATCTCGAGCACGGTCCCCACCTCGGACAGGTCGGCCGAGTCGGTGTCCATGCCCTCGATCCGCTCACGCAGAATGCTGGCGATTTCGTCTGGCTTGATCTCCATTTAAGTCAGAGTCTCCTTAGTCGCGGCCCGTTCGTCATGCGTTCCTACGCCGCGTGGGCGACGCTCTTTCTCAGTTTCTCGAGCCTGTTCCGAATGCTCGTGTCCAAGACCATGTTTCCCACCTGCACGACCAGCCCGCCGAGGATCTCGGGGTCGACCCTGCTCTCGAGCTCGACCTTGTTGCCGGTCTGCTGCTCGATCTCCGAGCCGATTCGCTGGGCGATCTCCGGGTCGAGCTCGACGGCGCTGGTCACGGTGACGCCGAGCCGCTTGTTCTCCTTGGCCCAGAGCGATTCGAATTGCCGCCGGATCCGGAAGAGGACCGGCATGCGGTGCTTCTCCAGGAGCAGGTCGAGGAAGTTGACCAGCTCGGGCTCGGCGCCGGCGACCGCCTTCGCGAGGCCGTCCTCCTTCTCGGCGGACGAGAAGTAGGGGCTGAAGAAGAAGAGCTGCATCTCCTTGTTGTCCGCGAGCGCATCGGCGAACTGGCCGAGCTGCTCGCGGATCACGTCGAGCTTCCCCTTCTCCTTGGCCACCCCGAAGAGGGCGTCCGCATATACGCGGGCGATCTCCTCCATCTAGCTGGCGGCCTCCTCGGTGGCGGCCCCGTTCCCGCTCAGGCTGGAGAAATCGACCTCGGCCAGCGCCTCGTCGATCAGGCGCCGCTGGTCGTCTCCCGTCAGCGACTTGCGGGTCACCTTCTCCGTCGTCAAGACGGTGAGGTCGGCGACCTCCTTGCGGATGCGCTCCAGTGAACGCCGGGTCTCGGCGTCGATGTCGCGGCGGGCCGCAGCGAGCAGCTCCTCGCGCTTGTCGCGGCCCTCCTCGACGGCCTGCGCCTTGGAGGAATCGGCCGCCTTGCGGGCGCGAGCGACGATCTCGTCCGCCTGCTCGCGAGCCTCGCGCAAGCGCGCGCGGTACTCCTTGAGGATGCCGTCGGCCTCCTCGCGGGTCTTCTCCGCGTGCTCGATCGACTCCCGGATCGCATTGGCGCGTTTGTCGAGCGCCTCCTGGATCCGGGGGAAGGCGAGCTTGCTGAGGACGTACATGGTGATCCCGAAGACGAGCAGCGTCCAGATCATCAGGCCGAGGTTCGGCGAGACGAGGAAGCTGCCGCCCGAGGCGACTATGTGAGTTGCCGGGTCCAACGGCCTAGAGGAAGAAGGCGATCAGGCCGAAGATGAACGTGTAGAAGGCGACCGCCTCGGTCAGCGCGAAGCCCAGCCAGCGAATCGACTGGAGGTCGTCCTTCATCTCGGGCTGGCGCGCAACCGACTCGATCTCCTTGCCGAAGATGAAGCCGATCCCGATGCCTGCTCCGATTGAGCCGAGCCCGGCGCCGACACCGAGCGCAATCGCCTTGCCGGCGTCAGTGATCCCCGTGCCGACGTCAGTCGTCGCGGCGATGGTCAGTGGGTCAATCACAACTGCTCCTTTCTAATGCCTCTCGGCGACTGCGCCGCCGATGTAGATGGAAGAGAGGGTGGCGAAGATGAAGGCCTGAAGCGTTGCGATCAGCCCCACCTCCAAGATGAAGAAGACGAACGCGAGCGGGAACGTGAGCGCCCCGAGCGCGGAAAGGCCGAGCAGCACGGCCAATCCGCCGCCCATGAACAGGAGCAGCAGGTGCCCGGCCAGGATGTTGGCGAACAGTCGCACTGAGAGCGAGACGAGCCGCATGAAGTGGGAGAGCAGCTCGATCCCGAAGATCAGGGCCTTGGCGACCGGGTTCATGTCCTCGAGGCCGGCCGGAAGGAAGCTGCCCAGGTACTTGAAGAAGCCCTTGGCCCTGATTCCCTCGATGTGGTAGCTGAACCAGACGACGAGGGTGAGGGCCAGCGAGAACGAGATGTTCGCCGTCGCTGCAAAGATCGCGAACGACGGGATCGCCACCCCGAAAATGTTGACCGTCTCCGCCGTGTTCGTCGGCAGCGGCAGGTAGCCGAGGATGTTCGAGAACGCGATGAAGAAGAACAGAGTCGCGATGAAGGGAAACCACTTGGTCGCGTACGAGCCCGAGAGGTTTCCGCCGGTGATGTTGTTCTTGGTCGTGTCGTAGGCGACCTCGACCGCGGTCTGGATCCGGTTCGGCTTCATCTCCATGTGGCGGGCGATGGAGACCATCACGAAGATCGTCAGGGCGCTGGCCAGCAGGAGGTAGAGGACGGCGCGGGTGATCGAGAAGTTGATCCCAGCGATGTGGAGGGGAATCCAGTCGTGGAGCTTGAACTCGTCCTGGGGCTTGAACTCGTCGTTCTTGCCGTGGTTGCCGAAGAGCAGCAACAGCGCAATCGTGACCCCGAAGTAGATGCCCAGTCCGATGAAGACCTTCTGCTTGGTGGAGAGCCGGTTGAGCCAGGCCATCAGTCGCCCTCCGCCTGGGCGGACTCGGAGATCAGCCTGAGCACGACCCGGGTCCCGAGGTGCACGGTGAACAGGACCAGGGCGAGCACCGCGGCCTCCAGCCCGGCGTGCTTGGAGTCGATCAGGCCGACGAGGAGCACTGCGAGCGCAACGATCCATGCGCTGACCAGCCCGGTGGCGCCCATCCAGCCCATCACCGCCGTGCGGCTGCCACGCTCGGTGGCGCCCGCGATCGCACGGTCTGCGCCGATCTCGATCCCGTAGAGGAGCAGCCAGACCCCGGCGACCACCGCGTACGCCGTCATCGACAGGCCGGTGGCGATGAACACTGGCAGAGCCAACGCCAGGAGGGCGAGGTCGAGGTAGCGGAGTGTCCTGGCCATGCGGGATGTCCCGACGGCGCTAGGTCCGTCTAGTGCCAGCGTCGACACGGCAATTCATCTGATCTTTGAAAGTCGAACGAGAGCATGAAGTTTTGACCCCCCAACAAAAAAACCGGCGACGGAACGCAACCCCACCGCCGCACCCCCTCCGGATCCCGCCCGAAGGGGCGGCGAATGCTAGCGCCTGCGCCCTGACTCCGCCCCCGAACGGAGGGACGGCGCGTCCGGCGCCGCCCCTCCACGAAAGATCCCGCCGCGCCTAGAAGGCGTTCAACGAGAACGACTTACCGTCGACGAACGCGGCGTCGCTGTTGTTCCAGACCTTCACGAGGAAGGAACCGGGCGCCAGCATCGTTGCGGCGGTGACCGCGTTGGCACCGGCGCTCGACACGGTCGCGACGCGGGCATCGCTGCCGGCGAAATTGACCGTGTACTGACCGACCGCTTCCCTCTTGATCGTCACCGCGTCGCTGGCCTTGCTGGCGCAGTCGAAGCCGGGAACGGCCATCGACTGGTCCACGGTGCCATTCACGGGCGCCGTGTCGATCGTGGCCGAGGCACTCAGCCAGCCGGTCTGACACTCGCCGGGGGCGGCCCCGCCGAGCTTCGCGGCGTTCGCCGCGTTCATCGCATAAACGGCGTTGGGCGCGACCGCGTCCGGCGCCAGCTTCGGTGTCGTCACCGCGCCGTCGGCGAGCTTGTCGCTGGTCACCGCGCCGGCCCTGATGTTGTTGGTCTTGACACTCGCGGGCTTCAGCTTCACCGCGGCATAGCCGAAGCCGCCCATCGCCGCGAACAGGGCGACGAACGCCACCACGAGTGCCGGCGTCGGCCGGAGGGAACGCTTCTTGATCTGCTGCATGTCGAACTCCTTTGGGTTGGTTGCAAACCCAAGGACGGGGTCGGCCCGTATTTATTCCAGGGGCCGGTCCGGGAATAACTCGGCGGCTCCCGCGTCGTAGGTAGTGACGCATGAGCCCCGAAAACGGACATTCACAGCCCGACGAGCGAACGCTTCGCCAGCTCGCGCAACTCGCCGACGGCTCGCTCGAGGAGTGGGACCGTGCGGAGCTGGAGGCTGCGGTTGCGGCATCCCCCACCCTCCGCAGAGCCCTCGACAGCCAGCGCGCCGCAGTGCAGGCGCTGGGCGGGCTGGATCTGAAGGCGAGCCCGGCCCTGCGCCAGCGCATCGACGCGGCGGGCGCGCGATCCTCGCGCCCGGCGAGGCGGCGCCGGCTTGCGATCCCTGCGGCGGTGGGCGGCGCGCTGGCCGCGGCGGCCCTCGCGGTCGTCCTCCTGATGCCGGCTGGCGGCACTCCCACCGTCGTCGAGGCCGCTCGGCTCTCCGAGCGCCCCGCCACCGGATCGGTGGCCGTCGACTCCTCAAGCCCCAAGCTGCTCGCCTCCGACGTCGAGGGAGTGCCCTTCCCCAACTGGCGTGGGGAGTTCGGCTGGCGGCAGGCGGGCACCCGCTCGGATGACCTCGGCAACCGGAGCGCCCGGACGGTCTTCTACGAGCACGCGGGCAGGCGCGTGGCCTACACGATCGTCTCAGGCGACGGAATCCCAGCGCCGGGGGGCTCCCTTCCGGCGACGAGGAACGGGGTCCACCTGCACTCCCTCGCCGAGGGCGGACGCCAGGTCGTCACCTGGTGGCGGGACGGCCGGACCTGCGTGCTCTCGAGCACGGACGTCGGGCACCGGAAGCTGCTCGAGCTCGCGACCTGGAAGGGCGACGGGGCGGTGTCGTTCTGAACGCGATGCTCGTCCAGGGGGAGCGACGCCGGCTTGATCCCGAGACCGCCGGCGACCACATCGACAGGCTCTTTCGAGCTGCTTGCGCGCTCTGCGGATCCCGCCAGCTCGCCGAGGACCTCGTCCAGGAGACCTACGTCAAGGTCCTCGCCCGCCCCCGCTTCCTGCGCCGCGACGACGACCTCGGCTATCTGATCAAGGCACTGCGGAACACCTGGTACAGCCATCTGCGGAACGAGCGCGTCCGAAGGGATGCCACGGACTCGGGCGAGGGCGCGGCGGACGACCTGCCGGCCCGGACGTCCGCCGGTGACCCGGAGTCCTCGCTCGAGGCGGGCGCCGTCCTCGATGCGCTCGCCGAGCTGCCCCAGCCCTATCGCGAGGCGGTCGCCGCGGTCGATGTGGCGGGCCTGAGCTACGCGGAGGCGGCGCGGGCGCTCGGGGTTCGGCAGGGAACCATCATGAGCCGCCTCTACCGGGGGCGCGAGCAGGTCGCTCAGGCAGTGGGACAGGCCTGACTAGCCCTGAGGTGAGACCGGTTCGATCTCGCCGGTGTCGGGATCGATCGCCGTCATCTCCCCGGTGGCCGGATCCACGGCGGCGAAGGTGCCCGTGTCGAGTTCATGGAGGACACCCTCCTCCACCTCACTCTCCGCCGCCGGTCTCGCCGTCGCCACCTGTCTGCGCCTGAACCCCTTCATCTTCAGGATCTCGAGCACCTGGATCACATAGATGCTGGCCAACAGCGCCCCGATCAGGCAGGCCGCCATGAAGATGGTCCAGCCGGGCCTGAAGTGGCCGTGGTTGTCCGTGTAGGGCACGAAGCGCAGGGCCAGGGCGACCCCCGCGAGGATCAGGGTCCAGCCGTAGAGATAGGCGATGGTCCGCCTGGGCGAGAAGCCGATCCGCGCCATGCGGTGGTGAAAGTGCTCCATGTCGGCTCGGTAGAACGCGCGCCCGTACTTGACGCGCTTCGCGACCACGAAGCTCGTGTCGAGGATCGGCACGGCCAGGATCGCGAGCGGGAAGAAGAGGGCCACCACGGCATTCGTTTTCAGCGCTCCCTGGACGGTGACCACCGCCATCAGGTAGCCGAGCAGGTTCGAGCCCGTGTCCCCCATGAAGCTGGACGCCGGCGGGAAGCCGTGGCGCAAGAAGCCGAGGGAGGCGCCGGCTGTGACCGCGGCGAGCACACCGGCGGCGTTGCGGTCGAGAGAGAGGGCGATCACTGCGAGGGCGGCGGCCGAGATCAGGCAGACGCCGGCCGCCAGGCCGTCCACCCCGTCGATCAGGTTGATCACGTTCGCCACGGCCACGATGCCGATCACGGTCAGCAGTTGCCCGAGGTCGATCGGGCCGATACCCGGTGGATCAAAGAGCTGCACGGACGCCGGGTCGACTCGGCCGAGGAACGGCAACGTGAAGGTGGCCACAGTCACCCCGGACGCGACCGGAATGATCGCCGCCCCCGTCTGGCCGAGCAGCTTCAGCCCGGCCGGCAGGTCCACCAGGTCGTCGACCACGCCGACGGCGGTGATCACGATCGCCCCGGCGAGTATCGAACGTGTCTCGTGGTCCCAGGGCAGGAAGATCGATCCACCGATCAGGACGGCCACCAGGACCGCGAGCCCTCCCAGCTTGGGGGTCGGAAACTCGTGCAGGCTGCGCTCGTTCGGGTAGTCGATCGCGCGGTCCCCGATTCGCCGCGCGAGGGACTCGGTCGCCGGCACCAACGTCCAGACGGCGGCTCCGGCGAAGATGAAGGCGAAGAGGGCGTCGATCGTGTTGGGCATTACGCCGCTGCTCCACCGGCACCGGCGCCCGCCGGCTCGCGCGCATAGCGGTCGTACCAGAGGGTGAAGTTGAGGAGCCCCCAGATCTGGCGGCTCAGGTCCTCCCTGCCGGAGGTGTGCTCGTCGAGCACACTCGTCACCGTGGCCGGGTTGAGGTAACCCTGTCGCTCGATCGTCTCGGGCGAGAGGACATCGCGCGCGAACGGCTCGAGGTCGCCGCGGAGCCAGGCCGCCACCGGGATGGAGAAGCCCTGCTTGCGACCACGGATGATCTCCCTCGGCAGCAGTGGCTCGACCGCCCGCCGCAGGAGCCGTTTCTTGGAGAAGCCGCGGACCTTCTGCTTCGTCTCGAGGGCCAGGGCGAGCTCGGCCACCACCGGGTCGAGGAACGGAACCCTCGCCTCGAGGGAGTGGGCCATGCTGGCGCGGTCGGTCTTCACCAACAGGTCGTCGACGAGGTAGATGCCGAGGTCGAGGTCCTGGAACCGGGCGAGCTCCTGGGAGCCCTCGGTCTCCGCGTAGCGGGCGCGATAGACGTCGAGCGGGTCCGAGATCCGGGGCTCGCTGAGCAGCTCCTCCTGGGACTCCGGCGAGAAGATCTCCTTCCAGGCGTGATGGCGCTCGACCGGCGGCAGATGGGCACCGCGCATGAAGCGCTTGGCCTTGTAGTCGAAGCTCACCTTCCCGGAGGAGCTCGGCAGCAGATCGACGAGTGGCCGGAGGAATGGAGCTGCCCTGCCCACCCGCGGCGCGAGCCGGTCGGCCACGTAGGTGTAGTAGCCGCCGAAGAGCTCGTCGCCGCCCTCCCCGGAGAGCACCACCTTGACCGTGTCCGCGGCGAGCTTCGAGACCAGATATGTGGGGAGTGCCGAGGAGTCGCCGAATGGCTCGTCGAAGGCTTCGACCAGCTTCGGCAGCAGTTCGACGGCGTCCGGCCGCAGGACCAGCTCGTGGTGGTCGGTGCCGTAGCGCTCGGCCACCAGGCGCGCCTGACCGAGCTCGTCGAATGAGCTCTCCTCGAACCCGATCGAGAACGTGCTCACCCGATAGCCGCTCTCCGCCGCGGCCATCGCCGTGAGCGCGGCTGAGTCGACGCCGCCGGAGAGCAGGACCCCGACGGGTACGTCGGAAACCAGGTGTGCCCGGACCGAGTCCCGGAGGCGGTCTCGAAGCTCACCGGCCAGCACGTCCTCGCTCTCGGTGCGCACCTCGGCCTCGGAGACGGGTGCCGGCCGCGCGTAGCGCTCGATCCGAACCTCACCCCTCTCGGCCATCAGGAGGTGGCCCGGAGGCAGCTTGCGCGCCTGCTTGAAGATCGTCTGCGGCGAGGGGATCGAGTTGAAGGCCAGGAACGACTCGAGCGCCTCCGGGTCGATCTCGCGCGAGAAACCGGGCTGGCGGAGCAGGGCCTTGAGCTCCGACGCGAAGGAGACCGTCCCGTCGGCGACCCGGTAGTAGAGGGGCTTGATCCCGAACCTGTCCCGGGCGAGCAGGAGCCGGCCGTCGCGCGCGTCCCAGATGGCGATCGCGAACATCCCGCGAAGAGCCTCGACGAACGACGGGCCTCGCTCTTCATATAGGTGGACCAGCACCTCGGTGTCGCTGTGGGTCGAGAAGGTGTGGCCGGCGCTGCGCAGCTCGTCCATCAGCTCGCGGTAGTTGTAGATCTCGCCGTTCTGGATCACCTGGATCCGCCCGTCCTCGTTGGCGATCGGCTGATCGCCGCCGGCCAGGTCGATGATCGAGAGCCGCCGCATGGCCAGCCCGCAGGGGCCGTCGATCACGATCCCGTCCGAATCGGGGCCGCGGTGGACCAGGGTGTCGTTCATCGCGGCGAGAGCCGCGGGATCCGGGGCCGTGGCCCCGTCGAGGCTGACGAGACCGCATATCCCGCACATGCGGGAAGACTAGAGAGCGCCGGGGATCACTCGCGGGAAAGCGAGGACGGTCCCTGCTAGCGCTTCTTCTTCGGCGACGTGTTCTTCTTCACCCAGGCCTTCGCCTCCTTGGAGACGTCGGCGGTGAGATTGCCGAGCGCGATATTGGCGTCAACGAGGTGAAGGCCCCAGGTCGCATCGGGAACCGCGTGCAGGGTCGGTGCGCCGCCGACCGGACTGATCTGCAGGACATGGGCGCTGTTGGCGGAGTCGCAGCCGCCGTTGTAGCCCTGAAGCTGGAACCACGGAGTGGTCAACCCGGCCGGCGTGCTCTGTCCAACCGCACCGGTGGCGATCCCGATCGTCGTGCCGGGCGCAAACGGCTGCGATGGGAAGACGCTCGTGAGCAACGCCGAGCCGCCGGCGAGGGCCGCGGGATTCGTGCAGAGGACGTCTCCGGTCGTCGGCAGACCGGTCGCTCCGAGGCTCGACGGACGGCCGAAGAGCGAGTTGTCGGGGACGGGGGCGTCGAAGGTGGAGAAGGCGATGACGCAGCCGAACTGCGTCGGCTTCGTGCAGCCGGGGATCTTCTTGAAGTCGCCCCCGACGTTCTGTCCCTGCGCCACCGTGACGTTGCCGCCGAGCAGGACCGCGGAGACGAGCAGCTTGCGGACCTTCTTCTTCGGATCGATGACCTGGTGGACCAGCTCTCGCAGCACGATGCTGCCTTGCGAGTGCCCGATCAGGACCACCCCTCGGCCCTTGTTGTACTTGTGGAGGTAGGTCTTCCACGCTGCGAGGACATCTCCGTAGCCGAGCTGTGCGGCCTCGGGCGTAATCGAGCCGCTGCTGAAAAGGGCGTTGAGCGTGACCTGCCGGTACATCGGCGCGAACACGCGACAGTTGAGACCGTAGCGAGCGGCCTGATACAGGGCGATCGAACGTTCCTCGGGGTCGATCGAGAGGTCGGAGTTGACGCCCTTGTCGTCGCTGACCGTCGGATAGACGTAGAAGCAGTCGATCTTCTTCCGGTTTGGGTCCGGCTTGGGCTTGGTGGTGCTGACGATCTGGCCGGACGGCGAGACCAACGTCGTGCCGAAGCCGGGCTCACACGGGTTGTTGGGGATCCCCGGCTTGCAGAGCCAGGTGGTCGTGTCCTTCACCTTCTTCGGCTTCTTGGCGCCGAGGGCGGATGGCGCGAGCAAGCAGCCGAACGCCAAGACGAGCCCGGCCACGAGCCCGATCCGGCGGAGTCCCTGGCTCCCCTCCTTCATCGGAGAAAGCCTATCTGACTTTGAGACACGCCGCCACTCATGTTCCGATTGATGAGGGCTAGCGGTCCCTGCCGCGCAGGGTGAGGCTGACGATCCGGGACATGGTCGCGCCCAGCACCCGCAGGTAGAGCCGGATCGAGCGGTCCGCGATGTACTCCAGGTCGTGGATCAGCTTGTCCTCCCAGGAGTCCTCGCGAGTGATCCGGGTCTGCGCGAATCCGGTCACCCCGGGACGGACCACGAGCCGCTGCCAGTAGGTCGGGATCTCCTCGCAGATGCGGTTGAAGAACGCCGGCCGGATGGGGCGCGGACCGACCATGCTCATCTCGCCGCGGATCACGTTGAAGAGCTGCGGCACCTCGTCGATGTGGGTGAGGCGGGCGGCCTTGCCGACCAAGGTCACCTCCTCCTCGGTCCGTTGGCTGAGCTCCTCGCCGTAGGCGTTGCCCAATCGCGCCTCGGCCCCCGGCCTCAGCGTGCGCAGCTTGTACATGGTGAAGACGTGACCGGCCCTGCCCACGCGCTCGCCGCGGTAGAGGACGGGCCGCCCGGAGGTGATCAGCGTCGCCAGGGCGAGCAGGCCGAGCAGCGGCGAGAGCAGGACCAGCGCCGAGCCCGCAATCAACAGGTCGAGCCCCCGCAGAACGATGTCGACTCTCCGCGGGGCGTACACCTCGGAGGCCATGACCGAGACCTGCTCGGCGACCGTGCTGGGCTGCTCAGTCTGGGTGGCCATCCGGCTCCGCCGCACCGAGCATCAGGTCCACGAGCAGCTGCGGGTCGCGCCGGACGCGCTCGCCCTGGCCGGTCTTCTTGACCAGCTCGAGAGCGCGCGGGTCCGTCAGCGGACGCAGCCGGTTGGAGCGGATCAGCGCCTCGTCGACGCCGCCCAGCCGTCCACCGTAGGTCGTGTAGACGGGAGTTCCGAGCGCGACCGCCTCGCGGTTCATGGTCCCCCCGGCCGAGACGACCAGGTCCGCGAGGGCGACCAGGCTCTGTGCCTCCACGGCGTGATCGGGAACGATCAGGGACGGCAGGGCAAGCTCCTTGACGTAGGTCCGCTGCTCCTCGGTACGCGGCAGCACGACCGCATGGACACCCGAGTCAGAGCCTACCCGCGCCAGGACCTGCGGGAAGAGCGGATTCGAGCGGCGGTGATAGAGCGAGACGTCGGGCGGCGGGCGAACGATCACCACGACCCGCTCGGTGTCCACACCCAGCTTCTCGAGGGCGCCCGGGTCCGGCTCGAAGTCGTAGAGGTAGTACTCCTCCTTGATCCCCGGGTATTGGAAGAGCTTCTCCGGGGTGACGCCGAATCGCTTCAGCCGCTCGGGGGGCACTGAGTCGGGGAAGATCACCCGCTTCGCCAGCCGGCAGCCCACGTGATGCTGGGCGACCGCGAACTCGTAGTCGTGCATGTTCGCCTCCGGAATGCCGAGCATGCGCGAGGCGATCGCGATGTCGTTCGACCCGTGCGCAATCGAGAGGTCGAACCCGGCCCCACTGCCGAAGCGCCGCATCCCGCTCGTCCGCTGGATCAGCCGCATCAGCTTGCGGACGCGCGACGCCCCGCCGTGCTTGCCGATCAGCGTGTACTCCATCCCGTGGAGATCGAGCAGCTCCAGGGTCTGCGTGTACACGCGCGCCGTGATCAGCACCTCGTGGCCCTGCGCACGGAGGCGCTCGATGATCGGCCGGAGCACGAGCACGTGCGCCGGCCCGCTCATGTCGGCCCAGATCTTCAAGCCGGTCTAGACCGCTGCGGCAGAGAGCTGTGGATAGAGGGGGTAGCGCTCCATCAGCGCGCGAGAGCGCTCGAGCAACGCGTCCTTCTCGGAGTCGAAGTCCTCTCCGAGCGCGGCGACGATCACCTGGGCGATCTCGCGGAGGTCGTCCTCGAGCAGGCCACGGGTGGTGAGGGCAGGCGTTCCGATTCGCAGTCCGGACGGGTCCATCGGCGGGCGCTCGTCGAATGGGATCGCGTTGCGATTGACCGTGATCCCCACCTCCTCGAGGCGCGTCTCGGCCTCCTTGCCGCCGAGCCCTGTGGGCGTGAGGTCCACCAGGACCAGATGCACGTCGGTCCCGCCGGTGAGGACATCGAGTCCGCCGGCCACGAGCTCCTCGCCGAAAGCCTGAGCATTCGCGATGGTCTGGCGCTGGCGCCGCTTGAAGGGCTCGCTCTGGGCGATCTTCAGGGCCACCGCCTTCGCGGCGATGATGTGCATCAGCGGACCGCCCTGCTGGCCCGGGAAGACCGAGCGGTTGACATCTTTCGCCAACTCCTCCTTGCAGAGGATCATCCCGCTGCGCGGACCGCAGAGGGTCTTGTGGATCGTCGTGGTGACGACGTCGGCATGCTCGACCGGATTCGGATGCTCGCCCGCGGCGACCAGCCCGGCGAAGTGCGCCATGTCGACCATCAGCCTTGCGCCCACCGAGTCGGCGATCTCGCGGAAGGCGGCGAAGTCGAGCTGACGCGGATAGGCGGACCAGCCGGCGACGATCACCTTCGGCTTGTGCTCCTCCGCGAGCTGGGCGACCTCGTCCATGTCGACGAGCTTGTCCTCGCGGCGCACGTGGTAGGCGACGACCTCATAGAGCTTGCCCGACACGTTCAGCCTCATTCCGTGGGTCAGGTGGCCGCCGTGGTCGAGGGCCATTCCCATGATCGTGTCGCCGGGGTCGATCATCGCCATGTAGGCGGCGTTGTTGGCCTGGGCGCCGGAGTGAGGCTGGACGTTGGCGTGCTCCGCTCCGAACACCTCCTTGGCGCGGTCGATGGCGAGCTGCTCGGCGACGTCGACCTCCTCGCAGCCGCCGTAGTAGCGCTTGCCGGGATAGCCCTCGGCGTACTTGTTGGTGAGCACAGAGCCGGCCGCGTCGAGCACCGCCTGCGGAACGAAGTTCTCGGAGGCGATCATCTCGAGCGTGCCCTGCTGGCGAGCCAGTTCGCGGTCGAGGACCCGGGCGATGTCCGGATCGACCTCGGCGAGGTGGGCGGTCTGGAAGTCGTCGGGGAGGTCGGTCATCACCGGCCACGATACATCGAGCCACGGGCGGGCAAATCGGGCTTGACATTTACTGACCGATTGGTAAATAATGCGCTCGCCGACCGCACCGACCATCCCGGAGGAGAGAGATGACCGACGCCACCGCAGCAACCAACGGCCGCGAGGATCTGCACGCCGACGACGAGGCGCTGTCCGTCCTGCTTGACGGCGACATCGACAAGGTGATGGCCGGTCTCGACCGAATCGTCGAGGCCGCCCCCTCCTACGAGAAGCTCTTCATGCGCTGGCAGCGCCAGCACTGGTCGACCGAGGACTTCGACTTCACCGAGGACGCCAAGCAGTGGGCCGACCCGGACATGTTCACGGATGAGGAGCGCAGGTTCCTCGAGTTCGGATTCTCGGAGTTCTTCCTGGGCGAGGAGCGCGTCACCCTGGAGTTGCTCCCGTTCGCCCTCGCGGCTCCGACCCACGAGGCGAAGGTGTTCCTCACCACGCAGATCTCCGACGAGGCCAAGCACACCGTCTTCTGGAACGGCTTCTACCGCGAGGTCTTCGGGATCCAGGCCGGCAGCCTCGGCGAGATGATCGACAAGCAGCGCTACGTCGTGAACAAGGACTGGGAGACGCTCTTCAACGGGATCCTCCACGAGTGCGCCGAGGATCTGCGCAAGGACCCGAGCGACTTCCCCAAGCTCGTCCGCGGCGTCACCGTCTACATGATCGTGATCGAGGGGATGCTCGCCCTTTCCGCAGCCCGCTTCATGATCAAGTCGATGCGCGAGCGGAATTGGTTCCCGGGCTTCACCGCGGGGTTCACGGCGGTGAACCGGGACGAGTCCCGCCACGTCGGCTTCGGCGTCAAGTTCCTGGCCGACGCGATCAAGGATGACGAGGCGAACGCGAAGATCATCGAGGACACGCTGAAGGAGTGCCTGCCCGTCGCCACCCTGGTCTTCGTCCCGCCATGGGTGGAGGACCCGTACAACTTCCAGACGCCCTTCTACCACTCGTCGGAGATCTTCGAGTACGCGGCGAAGTCGCTCTCGAAGAAGCTGGCGGCGATGGGCCTCGATCCGGCGATGTTGGCCGCCGCCTAGTGGAAGCCACAACGGTGAAGCGCGGGCGCCCATCGACCGGCGCGCGCGAGCGGATCCTGGACGCGGCCATCGAGGTGCTCAAATCCGACGGCTATGCCGGCCTCAGCCTTGCCAAGGTTGCTGCGCGGGCCGGCGAGTCGAAGCCGCTCGTCACCTACCACTTCGGCTCGAAGGAGGGCCTGGTCGGTGCCGCCGGGCGTGCAATCGCGGAGATGATCACCGACGAGGTCCTGGCCGCCATCGACGGCGCGGAGACGGTCGAGGCGGTCATCCGGGGCGTCGATGCCGGCACCGAGCGGGTGTTGGACGAGGATGAGCGCGTCGCTCGCCTCTACTTCGACCTCGCTGCCGTCTCCGTCGTCGAGCCGGAGGTGCGCCGGACGATCGCGGAGGTGAATGAGCAGTGGCGAGAGGTCCTGATCCGCCTGCTGACCGAAGCACGCGACGGGCTGCCGCGCGCGCGAGCCCGCGTGCTCACCGTCATGGTCATCGCCGGGATGCAGGGGATGACGCTCGAGCGAATCGAGCGGGGGCGAACTCCCGAGCGGAAACGGGCCCGCGAGCTCTTCATCACCGGAGCGCTCGCGGCCGCATCTCACACAGCCGGCTGAGGGGGGCACCTACTGTGAGCGGGGTGACCTCCGCCGAGAACGTCGAGATCGTGAAGCGCGGCTTCAAAGAGTTCAATGAGAACGGGATCGACGGAATCCTTACCTTGCTCGACCCGGAGTTCGTGGCAACGACCCCGCCCAGCCTCGCCTCCGAGCCCGACACGTACCGAGGCCACGACGGCATCCGCCGCTGGTTCGACTCCTTCAACGAGGTGATGGACGAGATCCGCTGGGACGCCCATGGCTTCGAGGCCACCGGTGACCGGGTGATCGTCGAGTTCACGCTGCGCGCTCGCGGCAAGACCACGGGACTCGACTTCGGACAGGACGCGACGATGCTGTGGGAGCTCCGAGACGGCCGAGCGATCCGACTCGACCTCTTCGAGACGGTGGACGAGGCCCGCGATGCCACCGGGGGAACCGGCGCCCGATGACCGCCACCTACCGCGAGCTGCTGGCGCAATCCCGGGACGCGTTCAACGCTCACGATCCCGAGGCCTGGATCGAGGCCTGGAACCCCGACTGCGAATGGCATCCGTACCTGACCGCTCGCGAGGAGGGCGACCCCGGCTACCACGGGCACAACGGCATCCGCGCCTGGTTCGAGGACGTGGAGGAGATGTTCTCCGAGATCCGCGTCGACCTCAGCCGGTTCCGCGAGATCGGCAGCCGGCTGCTCGTACTCGGCGAGATGGAGGCGCGCTCCCGCGCCACCGGGGAGGCCGTCTCCTCGGAGGTCGCCTGGGTCGTGGAATCACGCGGCGAGAGGTTGCAGCGCGGCTGGTCCTACGGCAGCCACGCTGAAGGCGAGCGCGCTGCGCGCGAGGAGTCCGGCTAGCCCTGGACGGCGGACCGCAGCCGGGCCTCGACCTCGGCCGCGGGCAGTGCACCCTCGCGGAGGATCTCCCAGTCTCCGCCGTGGTCGATCCCGGTGACGTCGACCACAGTCGAGGGCTCACCGATCAGCTCTCCGGCATCGATTGCGAGCTCGACCGCGGCGAGGATCTCCGGATCGATCGCGTCGAAGCGCGTGGGCGCCGGCGCGCCGCTCCGATTGGCGCTGGTCTGGTAGATCGGCGTCATCGTCCCGGCGAGCGGGCCCTCGATCAGGCGAACTCCCAGCCGCTCCGGGTCCTCGCGGCAGGCCAGCGCATAGCGCCGTTCGGGATTGGCGATCACCAGGGTCACCGGGCCCGGCAACAGAGCGCCGACCGCATCGCGGGTCCCCGGCCCCAGTCCGGCCACCAGTTCCCGCATCGCCAGCGGGGAGAAGTACATGACGGCCGAGGGCTTGCGTTCCCTGCGCCCCTTGATCGTCTGAACGCGCTCGACGGCCTCAGCATTGAGCGGGTCGCACGCGAGTCCGTAGAGCGTGTCAGCCGGGAAGATCGCCACGCCGCCCTCCCCCACGCAGCGCTCGAGCGCGGCGCGGGCGGCCTCCGGTCCGTCGCGCTCGACGGAGACCGTCTCGGTCACCGGCCGATGACCACGCGATCATGCCCGGCCAGGTCCTGGCGGGTTTCCGCTTCGGAGTAGCCGGCCCGGCGAACGAGATCCGAGACCGCACCTCCCTGGTCGGTCCCGATCTCGAGGGCGACCGTCGCCGGCCGCAT
The DNA here is from genome assembly GCA_963831605.1 of uncultured Solirubrobacterales bacterium. GTDB lineage: Bacteria > Actinomycetota > Thermoleophilia > Solirubrobacterales > 70-9 > DASUPK01. The sequence goes on along the minus strand of CAWHQR010000008.1, from coordinate 168,565 downwards.
CCTGAGCTGGGCGACCGAGGCCAGCAGCCCATCGATCGCTTCGAGCCCCGTCGGACCAGCCACGAGGGCCTCCCGAGGCTCGTACTCGCGGATCTCGGGCGCGAGACCCTCCCATTCGCTCTCGGATACGTAGGGGAGGTTGGCGATCAGGAGGTCGCAGGGACCCGCCGAATCGAGGGAAGCGATTCCGCGATTGCCGACGTCCACCCGGTCGCCGAGCCCGAGCCGCTCGGTGTTCACCTGAGCGACCCGCAGCGCATCCATCGAGGGATCGATCGCGGACACCCGGGACTCCGGAAGCTCGTCGGCGACCGCCAGCGCGATCGCGCCGCTTCCCGTTCCCACGTCGATCGCCGACGTCGCCTGGATCTCCACCGCGACCTCGACCAGCAGCTCGGTCTCCGGCCTCGGGATCAGGACGCGGCGGTCCACCAGCAGCTCGATTCGCCGGAAGCCCTTGCGTCCGACGATGTAGGCGACGGGCTCGCGGCGGACCCGGCGCCGGACCATCTCGGCGAACTCCCGGGAGGCGCCCACGGGCAGGCGCATGTCCGGCTCGGCGGCGATTCGAGCGCGGTCCCAGCCGGTCGCGTGGGCGAGCAGGAGCTCGGCGTCGAGACGAGCCGACTCGCAGCCAGCGGCGGCGATCGCGTCGACCGCTGCCGGGAGCGCGTCGCGGACTGGCGAGGTCTCGGGACTCAGGCCGTCTCCGCCGTCTGCGCCTCGAGCCGTTGCCGCTTCTCCTCTCCCGACAGAGCGTCGGTGAACTCGTCCAGCTCTCCGCCGAGCACCCGCTCCACCCCGCTGGCGGTCAGCTTGACGCGGTGGTCAGTGATGCGGTCCTGGGGGAAGTTGTAGGTACGGATCTTCTCCGAACGCGAGCCGGAGCCCACCTGCGCTTTCCGCTCAGTGGCGATCTCCCTCTGCTGCTCCTCGATCTCCCGCTCGAGCAGCCGGGCGCGAAGGACCCGCATCGCCTTCTCACGGTTTTGGTGCTGTGACTTCTCGTCCTGCATCGCGACCACGAGGCCGGTCGGCTTGTGGGTGATCCGGACAGCCGAGTCGGTCGTGTTGACGGATTGCCCTCCGGGCCCGGAGGAGCGGTAGACGTCGATCTGGAGGTCGTTGGGATCGATCTGGACATCGACCTCCTCGGCCTCGGGGAGGACGGCGACCGTCGCAGTGGAGGTGTGGATGCGGCCCTGGGACTCGGTCTTCGGCACCCGCTGGACGCGGTGCGTGCCGCCCTCGTACTTGAAGACCGAGTAGGCGGCGTCGCCCTTGATCGCGAAGGTGACCTCCTTGAAGCCGCCGACCTCCGACGCCGACTGGGAGAGGACCTCGACCGAATAGCCTCGCCGCTCCGCGTAGCGGGTCAGCATCTTGAAGAGATCGCCGGCGAAGAGTGCCGCCTCGTCTCCCCCGGTCCCGGCGCGGATCTCGACGATCACGTTCTTGTCGTCGTTCGGGTCTCGCTCCACCATCGCCAGGCGGATCTCCTCTGAGAGCTCCTCCAGCCTCCCCGGAGCATCGGCGACCACCTTGTTGAGCTCCGGGTCGTCACCGTCCTCGGCGAGCAGCTCGCGGGCGCCCTCGAGATCGTCCTTGAGCGTCAGCCATTCCTGAGCGAGCTCGTGCGCACCCTGCAACTCGCGGTACTCGCGTCCGACCTCGGCCGCGCGCTCGCGATCCGAGTGCAGAGCGGGATCGGACATCTGCCGCTCGAGCTCGGCGAAGCGGCCCTCGATCTGGTCGACCAATGCATCGATCATGCTCCCGATTGTCGCGCACGAACCCGATCAAGCCCCGGCCCTCCATCGCAGCCACCCGCGGGGCAGGCCCGGCCGGCATCTTCACGCCCGGCTGCTGCGCCACCGGCCCGCCCTGCTCAGCGCCGGCTATGCGGCGGCACTCCTCGCCGTGGTCGGACCTGGCGTGCTGGCGGGGCTCTCGGAGTGGCCGGGTGACTACGAGGTACTGCTGGTGACCGGCGCAGGCGCGGACTGCTGCGTCGAGTAGCCCGATCCGGAGTATCCACTCGATCCGGACGAGTAGCCGCTCGAGCCCGAGGAATAGCCGCTGGAGGAGCCGTAGTAACCGTTGTATCCGTTGTAGGTCTGCGCGTTGGGGTCAGTAGCGGATGCGCTCCCCGTCGAGCCGCCGCCGCTCGATGCCTTCTTCGCCCGGGTGGCGGCCTTCGGGCCGAGCGACGGGTCCTTGCCTGCGGCCATCTGGGCCGCGATCAGGCCGCCGATCGCCAGCGTCGCGACGACGGCGAGGGTCGCGAGCTTCGCGGTCAGCGCCTTGGTCGACTGCAGCGGCTTTCGCGCGGAATAGCGGCGCCGCGAGGTCCGGTCCGGATATCGGCGATCGGGGCTCATTGGACGGGCTCATAGTCGTAGGGAGCCGTCGCGGCCGGTCTGGAGAGCTGCTCGGAGGGAAGTGGGATCCTGCGGCGGGGCCGTCCCCTGGCCGGCTCCTCGCTGGGCAGCAGGCGGAGCCCGGCCATCACGGCCAGCGGGGCCACGGTCGCGATCACGATCGCCAACAGCCAGAAGGAACGGGCGTCGGTCCCGGCGCCGAGCGTGTGGACGACCGCCAGCACGTAGACGAGCAGAGTCCAGCGATGGAGCTTCCTCCAGAGCTTGGGACCGACCCAGCGACGAACGTAGAAGCTCAGGCCGAGCAGGGCCGCCATCCAGCCGCCGACCACTCCAAGGCCCGTCCAGAACGGCTTGTGCGACATGACGAACGGGATCGCGATCCCGGAGAGGCCGGGCCGAAGGTAGGTGTCACCCAGCAGCACGAGGCCATGGGCCGCGATGAAGATCAGCGCCGTGAGCGCTGTCGCCTCGTGCATCTGCTTCAGCCGCGCCATCGCGCCGGGACCCTTGGCCGAGCGCATTGCCATTGCGAGTCCCATGCCGACCGAGACCGCGACGAGGACCAGCGCGACCACACCGAATGCCCTGCTGGCGATCCAGAAGATGTGCTGCCCGGGATCGGTGTACGAGCCGTTCACGCCGCCACCGCCTCGGCCGTAGCCGCAGATGAGCGCGCGAGCGGGCCGCAGAGCTCGACCGTTCCGTCGTCGAGGACGATCAGTCCGCCCTGCTCCGACAGGATCTCCCGGGCCGCCTGCGGTCCTGCGAGAAAGGCCATCTTGGCCAGGGTCTCGGCTTCCAACGCAGTCGTACCCAGCGAGGTCGCCTGGATCAGTCCGGTCCACGCGGGGCGCCCCGTCGAGGGATCGAGCAGGTGATGGGCGTAGCCGGCGTCGGTGCGCCAGAGACGCGTCTTGATCCCGCTCGTCGCCACGGCTCCTCGGCCGAGCTTGAACTCGTGAGCGGGCCGCTCCTCGAGAGGATGATCGATGCGGACCAGCCGCTCAGGGGGTTGCTCTCCGCCGAGGCGCAGGTCGCCTCCGGCATCAACGACGAATGAGGTGTAGCCGCTCAGACGCTCGGCAGCGAGATCCGCGGCGAGCCCCTTCCCGCAACCGCCGGTGTCGATCCGGACTCCCGGCGGGCGGGTCACGGTCCCGGCGACCACATCGACCGCAACCTCTGTCCAGCGGGAGTCGGCGTCGGCGCCGGCGGGCGCACGGTCGGGGGCTGCAGCCAGGGCGTCGGTGACGCTCTCCGCGGGCAGATCGGCGCGCGAGGTCGCATAGCCGACCTCCTCCAACTCGGCCACCAGGGTGGGGTCAACAAGCCCCCCGGAGCGGCTGGCCGCCCAGAGCGCCGCGTTGACGGCGGCGGCCAGAGTCGGGCTGACGGAGCAGGACTCCCCCGGCTCCGAGTTGAGTGCGCAGAGCTCCGACCCCTGCTCGAAGCGGGTCAGCTTCCTGTGCAGCAGCCGAAGGAAGAACTCGATCTGGATGCCCATCGCCTCGGGCGAGGGGAGATCCGCCTGCGCGGGAGGGCCGATCAGGACGCGCACGTGGGAGCCGAAGAGCTTGAATCGCCGGTCGGTCTCCACGTAGGGTTGTTCGCTGGCCGAAAACACATCGGGAATACTCGGTTTCCGCCATGAACAGCCCGTAAGCGGCCGATGAGAGTTCTCTTAGAGGATCCGGAACGCCCTGGGGCGCCCACCTAGCATTGCGGCCATGCGCATTCTGGTGGTCGAGGACGAACGGCCCATCGCCGAGTTCATGCAGCGCGGGCTTGAGGCCGAGGGGTACTCGGTTTCCTGCGCCTATGACGGCGAGGAGGGCCTTGCCCTCGCCCGCACCGGCGACTATGCGCTGCTCATCCTCGACGTGCTCTTGCCCAAGCTCAGCGGCCACCAGGTGATCAGGTCGATCCGCGACGGCGACGAGGCCCTGCCGGTGATCATGCTTACCGCACTCGCCGAGACCGACGACGTCGTCACCGGACTCGACCTCGGCGCGAGCGACTATCTGACGAAGCCGTTCGCCTTCGCCGAATTGCTGGCGCGTGTCAGGGCCCACCTGCGCCAGCCCGGCCAGGCAAGCGGCACCTCACTGGAGGTCGGGGGGATCAGACTCGACTTCCGGACCCGTGACGTCGACCGGGACGGAAGCGAGGTGAAGCTGACCGCTCGCGAGTTCGAGCTCCTCGCATACCTGATGCGACATCCGGACCGGGTTCTCTCCCGGGCCCAGATCCTGAACGCGGTCTGGGGGTACGACTACGACCCGGGCACGAACGTCCTCGACGTCTACATCGGTTACCTCCGCCGCAAGCTCGCGAACGCCGACGGGGAAGCGCCGATCCAGACCGTTCGCTCGGCCGGCTACCGGCTGGTGAGCGCCGATGCGTAGATGGGTGCCGCGCGGAATCCGGCTGCGCCTGGTGCTGGCGATCTCCGCGGTCAGCGTCGCGGCGGTGGCTGCCAGTTTCTTCGCTCTTCACGCGACCACAGCGGCGAGCCTCCGCAGCCGGATCGACCGGGAGCTGAACGAGCAGTACGCCGAGTTCCAGCAGCACGTTCTGAGCAGCGGCCGGGTCACCGACCCGGCCTCGCTGCGAGCTGCCGGCGACCGCTTCGTTGCGAGCCAGCGCTACCACCCTGAGGCCCGCATCTACGTGATCTCCCCGGACGGGCTCGCGCCGGTCACCAACCAGGCCCGGATCGTGGACGAGGAGCTGGCCGAGGGCCGCACGAGTCACGAAAGCGGTGAGGGGGACGCGGGCGGCATCGTCGCCGCCGGTGACGGGCTGACGACGATCTCGACGGACGAGACCGGGAAGCTGCGGGTGCTGACGCATCCGGTCGTCGTCGACGGCACCAGGGTGGGCACCTTCCGCGTGGCGGATCCCCTCACCTCGGTCGACCAGGCCCTCCAATCGCTGCGCAACCGGTTCATCGCGGTCGGGCTCGGCGCCCTGTTGCTATCTGTGGTGATCGCGATCTGGCTGGCGAATTTGATCACGCGACCGCTGCGGCGTATGGCCGCCGTGGCCTCGGCCGTCGACTCGGGCGATCTGTCTCATCGGATCGACTACAGCGGCGACGACGAGGTCGGGGTGCTCGCCGACTCGTTCAACCACATGATGGACCGGCTCGAGGAGGGGTTCCGCCTGCAGCGCGACTTCGTCTCGGACGCCTCACACGAGCTGCGTAGCCCGCTCACAGTCCTCCGCGGCCGGATCGAGCAGCTCGCGGACCACTCAGAGGACCGAGAGTCGGTGGAGGCGGAGGCCGATGAGCTGATGCGGGAGGTCCGCCGCATGGAACGGCTCACCGACGACATGCTCACACTCGCCAAGGCCGAGCGTGGCGGCCTGCTCCAGCCGAGGCGCGTGCCGATCGATGACTTCGTCGAGGACCTGCGACGCGACCTGCCTCTGCTCGGAGCGCGCCACTACAACGTGGACTCGACCCTCCACGGTGAGCTCGAGGCCGACCCCGACCGCCTCGCCCAGGTGGTCCGGAACCTCGTCACCAACGCTGTTCGCCACACGCAGCCGGACGGGCATATCGACATCTCAATCGGCGCGGAGAACGGCTCAGCCATCTTCGCCGTGCGGGACGACGGCACCGGTATCGAGCCGGACCAGCTGGGCCGCATCTTCGATCGCTTTCACCGGACCGACGAGGGCCGCAGCCGCGCGGAGGGAGGCAGCGGCCTGGGCCTGGCGATCGCGCGGGCGATCGTCGAGGCGCACGGCGGGACCATCAGCGCCAGTTCGACGCCTGGCGAAGGCGCCACCATCCGCTTCCGGATTCCGGGCTACAGCCGGGACTAGGGCGCGATCTGCTCGCCGGTCTCGACGTCAATCAAGGTGATCGCCTCCGAGGGGCAGGCGCGGGCGGCGTCGACCATCTTCCGCAGTGGCGCGCTCCCGACGAGGTGAGCGGTGTCGTCGACCTCGAAGGCCTCGGGGGCGAGCTCGGCGCAGTCGCCGTAGGCCAAACAGGCATCTCTGTCTATATGAACCTTGAGCTTCATGCCGCCATGGTGGGCGGCAGGGCTGAACCCACGGTAAGCGGCCGGTGAGAGGTCTCTTACCTAGGCGACGATCTCGATGGCCTGGTTCCGATCCTTCTCTTCATACGGATCCTCGACGGCGAGTACGCCCTGAAGCGAGCGGATCGCGACCTCGAGCTGGTCGTGGTCGGGCTCGCGGGTCGTCAGGTTCTGAAGCATCAGGCCGGGCCACATCAGGGCGCGCACCCAGCGCTTGTTGCGGTGCTTGCCGGCCCACTTGATCACCTCGTAGGAGAGGCCTGCGATCAGCGGGATCCCAAGGATTCGCGAGAGGACCAGCCAGTACCAGGCCGGCAGTCCGATGGGCGCGAAGACGAAGATCGCGAGCACCATCACGATCAGCAGGAAGCTGGTTCCGCAGCGAGGATGGAGGCGGGAGTACTCGGCGGCCCGCGCCGGGACGAGCTCGTCCCCCGCCTCGAAGCAGGAGATCGTCTTGTGCTCGGCCCCGTGGTACTGAAAGACGCGCCGCAGGTCAGGGAGCTTGCTGATCAGGGCCAGGTAGCCGATGAAGATCGCGGTGCGAAGCACACCCTCGACGAGCCAGAAGAGGATCGGGGAGCCGAGCTGGTCCTTGATCAGGCTGGTCGCCCCGACCGGGATGACGAAGAAGAGCCCGATGGCCAGCACCAGGGAGAAGAAGATCGTCAGGCCCCAGGTGAAGCCGCCAATCTCTTCCTCCTCTTCACCGTCGGCGAGCTGCGCGTTCGCCGAGATCGCGAGCGCCCTGAAGCCGATCTTGAGCGACTCCGCCAGCGCCACGACCCCGCGAATGACCGGTACCCGCAGGATCCGGCTGCGCTTCGCCCAGGAGACGATCGGGTCGGAGGTGACCTGAATCTCGCCCTCCGGGGTGCGGCACGCGACCGACCAGGTGGAGACGCCGCGCATCATCACGCCCTCGAGCACCGCCTGGCCACCGACGGGCGCGTCGCCGACGGCGACGGGCTTGCCGTCCGGCATCCGCTCGGACTGAGCCGGAGCCCGCGGCCGCGATCCGTTCAGCGATGACGCGGGCTCGGTGCTCAACGGGCGCGCTTGGCCGCCCGGCGACGGAACCGCTCGACCCGGCCGCCGGTGTCAACCAGCTTCTGCTTGCCCGTATAGAAGGGGTGGCACTGGGAGCAGATCTCCACGTGAAGCTCGGGCTTCGTGGAGCGCGTATAGAAGTCGTTGCCGCACGAGCAATGGACGTGCGAAAGGACGTATTCGGGATGGATTTCAGTCTTCATCGTGTTCAAGTCTAGCCTGGCACAAGAACACGGCAGCGAGCCGCAAGGAGCGGCCCGCGCTCCGTGCGGTGACTCACGTTGACATACAGACTGTAGGTCAGATATACATACAGCTTGTATGCGAAACATCTCCGAACGACAGAGCCACGCAGCCTGAGGAGGCCACATGAACGAGGTCAAGCTCCCCCAGGGGACCATTCGGTACCGCGAGTCGGGCGAGGGACCGCCGATCGTCTTCATCCATGGACTACTCGTCGACGGGCGGCTCTGGCGCAAGGTGACGCCCCTGCTCGAGGACCGCTTTCGCTGCATCGTCCCCGACCTTCCGCTCGGCTCCCATCGCGAGCCGATGAAGCCTGACGCCGACCTCTCTCCCCCAGGACTTGCCCAGATCGTCGCCGGGTTCATGGAGGCTCTCGACCTCGAGGACGTCACGCTCGTCGCCAACGACACCGGGGGTGCGATCTCGCAGATCACCGCCGCTCACCATCCCGAGCGGATCGGGCGCCTGCTGCTCACCAACTGCGATGCGTTCGAGAACTTCCTGCCGCCGGCGTTCCGGCCGATGCAATGGGCTGCGAAAGTGCCCGGCGGATTGACCGGGATGATGGCCGGCATGCGCTTCGCGCCTCTGCGCCGACTGCCGAACGCCTACGGCCGCCTGATCAAGCGGGACTTCGACGAAGCGCCGACGCGCGAGTGGGTCGACCCCTTCCTGACCGACAGGGGGATCCGCCGCGACACGGTCAAGGTCTTACGGGCAATCGATCCGAAATACACCTTCGAGGCGGCGGAGCGGCTCCGCGAGTTCGATCGCCCGGCCCTCCTCGCGTGGGCGGTGGAGGACGTCTTCTTCAAGCTCTCCTTCGCGGAGCGTCTCGCCCGGACGATCCGCGGCGCGAAGCTCGAGACGATCGAGGACTCCTACACCTTCGTCTCCGAGGATCAGCCCGAGCGGCTCGCCGAGCTGACCGCCGCCTTCGCGGGGCGCGTCAGCAGCCCCGCAGCTTCCTCGTCAGGCTGACCTTCCGCCCGTCGAGGGAGCTCGCGACCGCCTCCAGCCGCTCGCCGGAGGAGGCGTGGTGCAGGCCGACGCGGAGCGGTGGCTTGGCGTCCTTCCCGATCTTCTTGCCGCGCAGGTAGAAGGTCGCCTCCTGCGGGTCGCCCTTGCCGGCCACCTTCGCCACCGAACAGTTCCCGTCCTTGAGCTTCAGAGCCGGCTTCACGCGACAGGTCCGCCCGGCACAGTCGGCCATTCCGCCGAGCAGGCGTTGCAGTGAGGCCTTGACGCCTGCGTAGGCCGGGTTGTTCGCCGCGTTCTGCAGCTCGAACGGATCGGTCCGGAGGTCGTAGAGCTCCTGCTCTCCCGTGCCGTAGTTGGCGTAGAGGTAACGGTCCGTGCGCACGCCCTGGTAGTTGAGCGGCGGGTCCTCGGGATCCTCGAGCGTGTCCGGTGTGAAGTAGGTCTCCAGATCCATCGCGCGACCGGGCCAGTAGCGCTTCTTCTGCATGATCGGGATGAGGGACATCCCGTCCTCCTTGCGCCCCGCCTTGGCGTGCGCGAAGTCGAGGATCGTCTCGGTCAGGTCCACATTGCCGACGGGCTGCCGGCGGTGGACGCCCCTGGGGATCCCCGGCGCGCGAATCTCGAGCGGCACCCTGATCGACGGCTCGTAGAGCCGCACCTTCCCCTGAGGCACCCGGTGCTCGCCATGGAAGAAGCCGTTGTCCGACGTGAACATCAGCACCGTGTTCTTCAGCTCCCCCTCCTGCTTCAGGGTGCTGACCACGTTCTGGACCAGATCGTCAACGCCCAGGACCGCCTCGGCCCGGGCGCGGTAGCGGGCATCCACAGCGTCCTGCTGGCTGGCGTTGAGCAGCGGCAGATCCTTGACGTTCGACGGCTTGTCCGAGACGTCGGCCTCGTTGAAGTCGGGAGTCCGGGGCGCCTTGAGTCCGGCGAAATGTCCCTCGTACCTCGGCGCGGCGCGCGGATTGTTCCCGTTGCAATTGCAGGCGGCGGCCTCGGCGTGTGGGTCGCGGGGAGCCACCGAGAGATAGAAGGGCTTCTTGCTCGGCGCGCGGCGCCGGATGAAGTCGGCTGCCTTCTCGGAGTAGACGTCGGTCTGGTAGGTGGCGGGATCCACGACGCCGGGCGTGCTGCCGTAGTGGACGACCTGCCCGTTCTCGTTCAGCGTGTAGCCGTATGCGGTGTACGTGCCTCCGGTGAACTGATCGGGGTTGTCGATCGACCCGTACCACTCGTTCCAGCCGGGCGGGACCGTCGTGTCGGGAACGGTGGCGCCGTAGCCGTTCAGGAACTTGCCGATGTGCGCCGTGTAATACCCGGCGCGCTGCAGCCACACCGGCATCGTGTTGCCGATGGTCGGCGCGAGCTTGCTGTAGCCCCCCGATGGGAGCTGGTTCCCCCGGACGCCATGGTTGTGCGCGTACTGGCCGGTCAGCATCGTGGAGCGCGACGGACAGCACAACGAGTAGTTGACGAAGGAGTTGTCGAAGGTGACTCCCTTGGCGCCGATTGCGGCGTTCGTCTTCGTCAGGAACTGCTGCAGGTTCACGGACTGGTCGTCGTCCATGATCAGGACGATGTTCGGCCGCTTCTGCTTCGCGGCGTGCCGCTTCTTCGCCTCGCTGCCCCCCGGAGCAATCGCAACGGCGGCGCAGAGAAGCGCGGCCGCCAGCCCCGCGAGCATGACCCGCCTGCCGAGGAGCGGCCCTGGATCCTGCGTTGTCGTCGCCCCCTCCCTCACACCCACCCAAAACAGGATTTTGGGTAGCGAGTTGCGGTGTCCGAGACTGCGCCCCCGCCCGCGGGCCGGGTTAAGGTACGAACGTGGCAGCAGACACCGGGGAGGCAGCGTCCGAGAAGATCTCCGTAGTCCTGGCTGACGACCACGCCGTCGTCCGCAGCGCGCTGCGCCTGATGCTCGAGCGTGAGCCCGACATCGAGGTCGTCGCGGAGGCCGGAGACGCGGATTCCGCGAGCCGCTACGTCAACGGCCATCACCCCAAGGTGCTGATCCTCGACATCAACATGCCCGGAGGATCCGGGCTCGCGGCGATTCCGTCAATCCGCGAGCAGTCCCCGGGAACGGAGATCGTCGTGCTCACCATGCAGGATGAGACCGCGTTCGCTCGCGAGGCCCTGCAGGCCGGCGTCCTCGGTTACATCCTCAAGGAGGCCGCCAGCGAGGAGCTGGTCAAGGCCGTGCGGATGGCGGCTGAGGGCCGCACCTACCTGCAGCCCGAGCTTGGGGCCAGGCTGGCGGCGGAGCCCGACGCCGCGACGCCCGACGACCTCTCCGAGCGCGAGCTGGAGGTCCTCCGCCTGATCGCCCTCGGCCACACCAACAACGAGATCGCCGAGCAGCTCTATCTCAGCGTGCGCACCGTCGAGTCCCACCGCGCGCACATTCAGCAGAAGCTGGCGATGACCACACGCTCCGAGCTCGTCCGGTACGCGATCGAGCGCGGGCTGATCGACGTCTAGCAGCGACCAGGCCACCCTCCTCAGGAGCGGAGGCCGTAGGCCGTAGCGACTTGTGTTGGGCGGCCGCTTGTCGCTGCGACTTTATGGCGAAGCCGTCTAAGCATCTTCCTCGCCCCGGGTGAGCAGCGGGATCTCCGCGCGGACCCTCGTTCCCGACCCCTTGGTCGAATCCACGTCGAGCGTTCCGCCGAGAAGAGCCGCCCGCTCGCGCATGCCGACCAGCCCGAAGCCCTCCCGCACGAGGGAGGGCTCGAATCCGACGCCGTCGTCGCGGACCTCGATCTCGATCGAGCCACGCACGGCCCGCACCGTGACGTCGGCTCGCCGCGCCATCGAGTGCTTGGAGACGTTGTTCAGCGCCTCCTGAACGAGCCGGTAGACGGCGGTCTCCAGGACCGGTGTCGGCCTCGCCTCCTCATCCCTTGGAAGTTCGAAGTCGCAGTTGACCTCCATGATGGCCGTCCCCTGCTGATGCTGCTCGGCAAGAGCCTGAAGGGCGGCCTCGAGACCGATCGTGTCGAGCGAGGCGGGCCGGAGCTCGGTGATCAGCCTGCGCAGCTTCACGATCTCGTCGTCGATCTGCGCGACGGCCGCCTGGCCTGCCTCTTCGAGCGCGCCGGCCTCCTCCTCCCTCAGTGCCGACGAGAGCCGCATCCGCAGGACCGCGAGGGCCTGAAGCGTCTCGTCGTGCAACTCGCGAGCCCAGCGACTGCGCTCCTGCTCGGCGGCGTCGATGGTGTTCTGCAGCCGCTCCTCCGCCATCGAACGGGCCGTCGCCACCCCGGTCGCGGCGCTGGCCGCGAAGGCCTCGAGCATTCGCTGGTCCTCGTCGTGGAAGCGCCCCGGGTCCCCGATGCGATCGAGCGCCACGACCACACCGAGCGGATCTCCGCGGAAGAGCAGGGGAGCAAGCAGGGCACGGCCGCTCTCCTTCGCGCCCAGGTCCATGCCCGTGAATTTGCCGAGCAGCACCTCCTCGGAGGCATCGTTTGCCCGGATCCTGAGGTCGACGACCTGCGGGTCCAGCCCGCCGGCGACGGCGGCCGTCGCCGCGACGACCATGTCCTCGCCCTCCCGGAGCAGGATGACCAACGCCCTGGCCTCGACCAGCGCCCGGCCGCGCTCCACGATCGCGTCCAGCACTCTCTCGAGATCGGTCTCGCCGCCCACGGCGATCGCAACGTCGGTGGCGGCCTGCAGGCGCCTGACCGCGCGGCGCTGCTCGTCGCGGTCACGCCGGCGGTCGGCGATGTCGCGGATCGCCGCGAGGGCCATCATGCCCTGGTCTGTTGCGACCGTCGACAGGGAGATCTCGCAGGGGAACTCGCTCCCATCCTTTCGCCGGGCATAGAGATCGAGGCCCGCTCCCATGGGGCGTGTCCGGGGAGCCTCGAAGTAGCGGTCCCGGTGGCCGACATGGCTGCCCCGGACCCTCTCTGGAACCAGCATCTCCACGTGCTGGCCGATCAACTCGTCGCGTGCGTAGCCGAAGACGGCCTGGGTCCGCGAGTTCACGAGCCTGATCTCTCCGTTCAGGTCGACTCCGATGACGGCGTCGGGCGCGAACTCGAGGAACTCCCGTTCGAGCGACTGGCTCGCGTGGTTCGCCACGTGGCGAGCATAGATCAGGCCATCACGGGTAGCCGTCACTCGTCATGGGCGACCAAGACCTCCAGGCATTCGCCTGCCTCGCGGCCGCGCTGGCAACCGTCCTGGTCGCCGTCGGCTGTGGCGGCGGCAGCGACTCGGCCACCGTCGCGCAGCACACCTCCTCGAGCGGAGCCCCCCTCGCCGGCGCCACGGAGCAGCCACTCTCCCCCGCGGAGCAGCGCGGGCGGCAGCTCTTCGTCGATCACTGCGGCGCCTGCCACACGCTCGACGCTGCGGGCACCGTCGGGAACGTGGGGCCCAATCTCGATGACATCGCCGTGAACCACGCGGACGTCCTGCATGCCATTCGAACGGGCGGAGGGCGTCACGCAAAGGGGCAGGGCACGGGCCCCAGCGGCAACATGCCGCGGAACCTCGTCACGGGGAAGGACGCACAGGAGGTCGCCGCGTTCGTCGCCGCCAACGCATCCGGGAGTAGCACTCCTTAGACGGGCTTCGCCATCAGGTCGCGGCCACAAGCGGCCGCCCAACCTAAGTCGCTTCGGGCTTCGCCCTCCGCTCCAAAGTGGAGCGGCCTGGTGGCCGCTTAGGTCTCCTGGTACAGAGGCCCGTCCCCGCCCTCGGGCAGGGTGAGCCGGCCGCCCTTGGCCGTGATTGCGCCGCACTGGACGCAGTTCGAGGCGGTGACATGGACATCGACGGTCTCGGCCCCCGACTCGAGCTGTTCCTCGGGGATCTCGTAGACCTGCGCGGGACACATCGAAACCCAGGTCTGGGCAACCTCGCGCGGCACGCGTTCCTGGATCCGCACGTGGTTCGGGGCGTCGTCCCGGGTCGCGTTGCCCGAGAGGAACACCGACGAGAGCTTGTCGAAGATGTAGGAGCCGTCGGGCTTCGGGTACTTCTTGGCGGCGCCGTCGATCTCCATCTCCACGTCGGCATCCGGCTCGACCTTCTTGTGGCCGGGCGGGAAGGCGCCGCGGGAGAGCAACCAGGCATTTGCGATGCCACCGAACGCAATGAACCCCTTGTCGCCGTACTGGCGCACGTTCCGTGAGCGGTAGAGATCCTCCTCGATCATCGAGCTCTTCACCGCGCGCTCGTACTCCTCGAAGTTGACGGAGTCCTTCTTCAGGGACTCGACGATCGCCTCCGCGGCGTACATGCCCGCATGCATCGCGTAGTGGATCCCCTTCAGGTAGGGGACGTTCACCATCGAGACGTTGTCGCCGCACATCACCATGCCGGGCACGGAGAGGCGCCTCGGCATCGACCAGTAGCCGCCCGACGGGATCGTCTTCGCTCCCCAGCCGACCCGCTCGCCGCCCTCGAGCAGCTTGCGTACGAACTTGTGCGTCTTGAGTTGCTGCAGCGCGTCATGGCAGGAGAAGGTGGCGTCGGTGGTGTCGAGCCCGACGACCATCCCGATGGTGAGCTTGTCCTCGCCCATCGGGTAGATGAAGCTGCCGCCGAACTCGTTGTACTTGGGACGGCCCCGGAGCGGCCAGTTCATCGTGTGGATGACCCGGTCGAGCGGGTTGGGGACCTTCCAGACCTCCTTGACGCCGATCTCCCACCTCATGGAATCGCCGGCGAGGTCGAAGTAGTCGACTGCGGTCTGCGTCAGGTGGCTGACCGTTCCCTCCGCCAGGACGGTGGCCTTCGCCATCAGATCGGACCCTGGCTCGAAGTTGCTGAGCTCCTCGCCGTCGCGGCCGCGACCCTTGTCGCCTGAGCGAATGCCGCGCACGATCCTGTCCTCGACCAGCAGCTTGTCGGCGACGGTCTCGGTGAGGATGTAGGCGCCCGCCTCCTCGGCCTGATCGGCGAGAAAGCGCGACAGCTTCGAGACCGAGGTGACGTAGTTCCCGTGGTTGCGGAAGTTGGGCGGCGGCGGCTTCAGCGGAATCGCCATCTTCTTGGTGAGGAGATAGACGGCGTCCTTCTCGACCTTCTGGTAGACGGGCCAGTCGCTCGGATCGAGATCCGGGAACAGCTTCTCCATCGCCGACGGCACCATGTTCGCCCCGGAGACGTTGTGGGCGCCGCAGGCCTTGCCCTTCTCGATCACCGCAACGGGGATCTCGCCGAGCTTCTCCGTCAGCTCCGGCTCGTTCTCGAGCAGCTGCAGGACGCGGTTGGCGCAGGCGAGCCCGGCCGGGCCGCCGCCGACGATGACGATGCCGGCCTCGAGGCGCTCCTCCGGGGCATCCGTCGGGGGACCGACGTAGTCCCCCGGATTGAACGGCGGCGGGAATTCCGCCGGCGTTGCGGCCATGGGGTCAGCCGCCCTTCTTGGCCTTGATCGCCTCGGTCAGCTTGGGGACGATCTTGTGGAGGTCACCCACGACGCCCAGGTCCGAGAACTCGAAGATCGGTGCGTTCTGGTCCTTGTTGATGGCCAGGATGTTCTCCGAGTTCTGCATGCCGACCTTGTGCTGGATCGCGCCTGAGATGCCGAGCGCCAGGTACAGCTTCGGCGCGACCGTCTTGCCGGTCTGACCGATCTGCGCGGCGTACGGGTACCAGCCGGCGTCGACGACCGCACGCGTCGCGGCCACCGCGCCGCCCATTGAGTCGGAGAGCTGCTCGGCGAGCTCGAAGTTCTCCTTCTTGCCCAAGCCGCGGCCGCCGCCGACCAGGATGTCGGCACCCTCGATGTCGACGTCCTCGCCGCGCTGCTCGCCGCGGGTCACCATCTTCGCCTTGGTGGACCACTCCGAGAGCTCGACCGCGACGTCCTCGACCTCGGCCGTGCCGCCACTCTCGTTCTCGTCGAACGCATTGAGGCGACCGATGATGATTCCCGGCTCCTCGACGTAGCCGACGTCGGCGATCTGCGAGTCCTGCAGGATTGGCCGCTCGGCGACGAGCTTGCCGTCGACCACGTTGACCGCGGTGACCTCCATGGTCACTCCCGCGTTCAGGCGGGCTGTCAGGCCGGCGCCGATCTCGAAGCCCAGCAGACCTCCGCCGAAGAGCGCGTAGGAGAAGTCGTTGTCGGTCATGACCTTCGCCATGACGTCGACGATCGGCTGGGCGAGGCCCTCAGGGGCCTCCTTGCAGCGGTAGACCTTCTTCACGCCATAGGCGCCCAGGCCGGCCGCGGCGTCATCGGCGACGTCGCCGACCACCACTGCTGCAGCCTCGGTGCCCAGCTCGACGGCGAGCTTCGCCGCCTCGGAGAGGGCGCCGAGGGAGTTCTTGTTGAAGTTGCCCTCGTCGTCGTGCAGGGCGTAGACCAGGATGCCTCCCATTTAGATCAGCTTCCTTTCCTCGAGCCAGGCGACGATCTTCTCGACCGTCTCGTTCGTGTCCTCGTCCTCGATGATCTCGCCGGCCTGCTTGGCGGGAGGGGGCTTGAGCTCGAGCACAGCGGTGCGCGATCCGCCCTCGCCGACCCGATCGCCCTCGATGCCGACGTCGCCGATCGCCTTGGTGTCGAGCGGCTTCTTCTTCGCGCCCATGATCGCCTTCAGGCTCGGGTAGCGCGGCTCGTTGATCGCGTCCCCGACGCTGATCACGGCCGGTGTCTCGAGCTCGACGGTGTCGTAGCCGTACTCGGCCTGACGCTCACAGGTGAGCTTGCCGTCGGCGATGTCCATCTTGATCACCTGCGTCAGCGAGGGCATCTTCAGGTGGTCGGCCACGACGGCGCCGATCGTGTAGCACTCGCCGTCATCCGACTGCTGGCCGAGCAGCACCAGGTCGGGGCTCTCTGCTTCGAGCACCTTGGCCAGGGCATAGCCCGTGGCGCAGACGTCGGATCCGGTCAGCGCATCGTCGGTGAGATGCACGGAGCGATCGGCGCCGAGCGCGACGGCCTTGTGGAGAGCCCGCACGGCGCTCTCCGGGCCCATCGTCACGGCGACGATCTCCTCGACGTCGGTTCCACCCTCCTTGACCTGCATCGCGGCCTCGAGGGCATGGGTGTCGAAGGGGTTCAGGTTCTTCTCGCCTGAGCGATCCAGGCGCTTGGTCTCGGGGTCGATCCGCTTGTCGACGGCGGCGTCCGGGACCTCTTTGACGAGTACACAAATCTTCAAGGTCGGGTCCTCTCTTGAATCGGGTAGCTCCGGGAGCGGCGCGGGATATTAGCGCCTGTCCCGACTGGCTGACTGACCAGTCAATCGGTTCCGCCGGACCATGCTAGACGGCCCGCTATCCGGACGCGTCAGTCGTTGAAGTGCGCGACCAGCGGCTGGCCACCCGCCGCCCCGGAGAGGCGCAGAACGGAGACCTGCTTCGGATCGACGGGAATGGAGCCGCCCGAACCACCCTGGGGGTCGAGATGGAACCAGTGCAGCGGGATCTGGCTGCCTTCGTCCGTGACCAGCTCGGCGCCGGTCACGCCGGCGCGATGTGCGGGATCGACGTCGATGTGGACCCAGGAGGGAGAGCCCTCGTAGCTGAAGACTGTGCCGACGTGCGTGTCCCCCTCGCGCAGGGCGTAGGACTCGAACTCCTTCCCGTTCGCCTGATCGAGCGTGTGCTGGTAGTGGGAAGCGAGACGAAGGTCGGGCGCGACGATGGCGAGAACGATCGCGGCCGCGGCGACGGCAGCGGCGGCGGGCGCCAGCACGAGCCGCAGCCGGCGGCGGCGCTTCGGCTTCGGCGCCGGGAGCACCTCGCTCAGAACCCGCGACTCGAAGCCCACCGGAGCCTCGCGCTGTGGGGCGAGCAGGAGCAGCTCGTCGGCCAGGTCGGAGTACTTCTCGACCTCGGCGCGGCAGTCCGGGCAGTCGGCCAGGTGCTGGAGCGCGCGGCCGCGCTCCTCTCCGTCGACAATGCCAAGGGCGAGGTCGGCGGCCATCTCCCGGGTCTCATGGCAGCGAGGATCCATCACTCGAACACCTCCATCTCCTCGCGAAGCTTCAGCATCGCGGTCCGGATCCGGGTCTTGACGGTCCCGAGCGGGACGTCGTCGAGGTCGCTGATCTCACGTGCAGTACGCCCCATATAGGCGGCGAGGACGAGGGCGCGGCGCTGGTCATCGGGGAGGTCGCCGATCGCCGACCGAAGCTGGTCTCGCTCGTCGGGCTGCAGTCCCTCATCGGCGCCGGGGACCTGGTTCTCGATCGAGATCTCAGCGGCGATCACCTCCGGGTCGACCGGATCGAGGCGCTTCATCCGGGTCACGTCGATCGCCAGGTTGCGCGCGATCGAGAGCAGCCAGGTGGAGACCCGGCCCTTGCGGGCGTCGTAGTTGCCGGCGTGCCGGTAGACGCGGGCGAAGGTCTCCTGCGCGACCTCCTCGGCGAGCGGGGGCTGGCGCACGATGGTCAGGGCCAAGCCGAAGACGCGCCCCTGAAAACGACGAACAAACGCGGCCGCCGTGCGGGGGTCGCCCGTCGCAAAGCCCGCGAGCAGTGCCTCGTCGGAGGGGTCCACGTCTTTTTCTACGTTCGCCATGAGAAAAGGGATTGCGCGACTAGCCCCAATCCCGGGCGGCTCCCCGAGCGTAGTACGTGCGAGGGGAGATCGACACCACCCCAGTCAAGGTAAAGGAGTCCCCGTGAAGCGCATAAATCGCTTGATCCTGGCCGGCGCCTGCAGCCTGGTCCTCGGCATCGGCCTGGCGGCATGCGGCGGCAGCAGCAACGACAATTCGACGAACTCAGCCGCCCCGGCCACCAGCGCCACCTCGAGCTCGAGCGGTAGCGGCGGTTCCGCCGCGACGACCGGCAACACCGCGGCCGGCAACACCGGCGGTTCGAGCAACAGCAGCGGCGGCGGCGGGTACGCCTACTAGGAGGCCGAACGCGCCTCGCGCCCTGCGACGGCGCGCTGCACGAACTCGACGATCGCGTCGGTTGGCGCGCCCGGAGTGAAGACCTCGGCCACGCCGAGCTTCTTCAGCTCCGGGATGTCATCGGCGGGAATCGTCCCCCCCACCGTTACCACGACATCGTCGGCGCCCTGCTCAGAGAGCAGCTCGACCACCCGCGGCACCAGCGTCATGTGGGCGCCCGAGAGGATCGAGAGCCCGACGGCGTCGGCGTCCTCCTGGATCGCGGTCTCGGCGATCTGCTCGGGCGTCTGGTGGAGACCCGTGTAGATCACCTCCATGCCGGCGTCGCGCAGCGCACGCGCGATGATCTTCGCCCCACGGTCGTGGCCGTCAAGCCCTGGCTTGGCGACGACGATTCTGATTTTTCCGGCGGTGTCGGTCGGCACTATTCAGTCATGCATTCGGTCTATGGCGAGTTAACCGTAGTTGAAGGGGAAGTTTCTACTGATGCCGACGAGGCATTGGGGTAGCAGAATGAGAAGTGACCAGGGGACCAAACCAGGAGGCTTAGGGGTGTACGACGTTCTCTTTCTTGACCGGACCCAAGGGCAGAAGCTGCTCGCCAGTGGGCTCGATCACGACGATGCCTGCCAGGTGGCCCGGGTCGAATCCGAGAGGCGCGGCGTCGGCAGGATGTTCCTGGCCGGCTCCGAGGTGGGAAGCCGCGGCGAGATGGTGGTCATCGTCGACTCGGCCGCCCGCGCCGCCTAGCCGGCTAGCCGTCGCCGCCCGGGTCCACCCCGGCGGGCAGTTTCGTCTTCTTGCCCTGTGCGGCTCGCTGGATCTGGCCCGCGATCCCCTTGAAGTCCACCGAGTTCGCATCGCGCCCAATGCTGTCTTCGACGGAGGCGTTCGGCCCCGGCGGCGGGGGTGCCGACCTGAAGCCGTGGCGGTAGTGCCAGAGCATCGAGTCGAGGACGTCCTGCGGGACCTGGTCGGTGCCCTCCAGGTCGTAGCCCTTCACGGCGGCGCGGTCGGCGGCCGTGTTCGGATTCGTCCCGGTCATGTTGACGCTCGGCGTGATCGCGCTGTACGGCGCCGAATTGCCCGGGTTCGGTGTGAAGACGTCATACAGCGGGACTGCCAGCGCCTCGGCGAGGTTCGTGGATTGCATGCCGGAGACGATCTCCAAAGTGCGCAGGAATGAGAGCTGGTCGTAGCGGTTGTGGATCACCGCCCCCTGTTCCGTATAGGGGCTGATCGCCAGGGCCGGGATGCGGTGCGCGTCGACGTGATCGGCGCCGTTCTGCGAATCGTCCTCGACGACGAGGATCAGCGAGCTGTTCCAGATCGGGGAGTGGGAGATCTCGTCGACCATCTGACCGAGGCCCCAGTCGTTGTTGGCGATCTCCGCGTTCGGGGTGCGCTTGCCCGGAGCGAGTCCCTGGGTGTGGTCGAGGGGCAGAGAGATGTAGTTGAAGGTCGGCACGGAATTTGCGGCGACCTGGTTTTCGAAACGGTTCGCAAAGCAGGTGAACCTGGATGTGTCGCCGGGGTTCGCTCCCGGCGGCAGGCTCGAGTCGTAGACGTCCCCGGTCTTCGTGCCAATGGCCGGGGTATCGAAGATCGAGATGTCGCTGTCGTAGCAGGCGCTCGGATCGTTGAGCTGAACGTCGCTGTGGCTGATGTTGAGAACCTGGCCGTTCTCCTGGGTCTCCTGAGCCGTGCGGTCCTTGTCGGGGAACGGCGAGATGCCGGCCAGCGCTTCCCCGTAGTTGTAGAAGGAGACGCCCTCCTTCAGCATGCGCTGGAAGATGTAGCCCTTGGGCGGCGCGCTGACCACGTACGAGCCGAAGTCGTACGGCCGGTCGCGACCGGCGTAGTTCTGGTGCCAGTTCTTGGTCACGTAGTCGGAGACCGCACCGGCGGCGGTCCAGTAGTGACCGTCGATCGAGGCCTCCGAGTTGGCGTAGACGTGGTCGAGCAATGGGAAGCGCTGTGCGAGCGCATGCAGGTTCGGCGTGATCGAGCTGTTGAACAGCTCCAGCGCCGGATCGCCATCGCCGCGCGGATCATCGCCGAGCACCTGGTCGTAGGTGCGGTTCTCCCTGACGATGTAGAAGACGTGCTTGATCGGCCCGTTGGCTTGGATCGGGGTGTTGGCCGGCGCGCTTTGGGCGTCCGCCGGAATCACCTGCCGCTCGCCGATCGGCGTCAGCTTCCGGATCTTCTTGTCGCCCGGATAGTTGAGAACTCCGGACGCACCGGTGACGATCGAGGGCAGGTACTGGTCCAGGTAGGTGTCATCCCCGGTGTTCGGGTTGGGACCACCGGGGTTCGGCCCAACCCCAAGCCCGCGCGCCGACACCCAGACGAGCTGGCGACGGTGTGGGGTGGCCGCGACGGCGGTGGGGTATGAGCCCGTCGGGATGCGACCCACCAGCTGGTACTGGCGGGCTTTGCGGCGATCGGACTTGCCCTTCCCCTTCCCCTTCCCTTTGCCCTTGCCTTGGCGGAGGTCTGGGCGACCAGGGTGCTCTTCCCGCCGCCCTTCCCCTTGCCACCGTGCTTCTTCTTCGCCCGGTGGTTTCCCGCCCTGCCCACAGCCCTTGGCGCGCGAGAGGGCGAACACGGCCACGGCGTCCTCTCCCGAGTCCGCCGACAGGAGATCGCAGCCGTCGGGCGTGACGCTGACGTTCGTCGGTGAGCTGCCAAGGCCCTGGGAGCGCTCCACCGACAGGGTCCTGACCACGTCGAAGCTGTTGGTGTTGATCACCGAGATCGTGTCCTGGTTGGCGTTCGCCGTGAACGCCAGGGGCGCCTTGGGATCGACGGCCATGCCCTCCGGATGGGAGAGGCGGGGGGCCACCTGAACCGTCTTGACGACCTGCGCGGTGGCGAGATCGATCACCGAGACCGTGCCCCCGGTCTCACTCGTGACCATCCCGTACCTGCCGTCAGCCCGGATCGCCGCCCCGTAGGGGTAGTGACCGACGTTGACGTAGCGGACGCTGCCCGTGGTGGTGTCGATCACCGCCGCGGCATCGGCGAGGTTGAGAGCCACCAGGAGGGTGCGCCCGTTGCGGCTGACGGCGATGTCCCGGGGCCACGAGAGCTTCGCCGAGGCCGGCGGAAAGTCCTGGGCGGCCGGTGCGTCGCTCGGCGGGGGGACCGAGATCAGCCCGGCCCTGCTCGCGATGCCCGTCTTCGGGTTGTAGTGGAGAACGTGGACCACGTCCCCCTGCAGGCCCGGGGTGCTCGGGTCGACCTGCTCGGGCGCGTGGCTCGAGTCCTTGACGCCCGAGACGTAGACAGTGCGGCCGTCAGGAGCCATGGCGATGCCGCCGCTCAGCCCTGGGAACGGGATCGTCTGCACCACGTTGCCCACCTTGCGTCCAGCGCGGCGGTTGCACTTCTTCGCCTTCTTGCCCTTCTTGCCGCATGGCGTCTTTGCGACCTGCACGATGCGGACGTCGTTGCGGCCGCGTCCGGTCGAGAGCGCCCAGAGGAAACGGCCATTCGGGGTGATGGCGCCCCCGGTCGGGAGGTTCCCGAGCTGGGTCAGGCGGCCCTCAGGGTTCAGCTTGCGTCCGGTGGGCTGGATCCCATTCGAGGGGCCGATCACCCCGAGCGGGTCCTGGACTGCGGCGTAGGCCACGCCTCCGGCACACGCCAGGGCGACCAGAATCCCGATCGGTCCGACCCGCAGTCTCCTCTTCACTTCCCCAACTCATATCAGGGCGCGCCGGGGAGAGGCGAGCCGCTGGGATCAGAAAACGGGTAGTTCGGTGTATGAGCCGAAGACGGCCTGGAGCGCTTCGACCATCTCCCCCTCCGAAACGCGCGCTTTGGCGCATTCGAGGATCGGCGGCATCAGGTTGGCGTCCGTGGCGGCGGCCGCTCGGAGCTCGGCCAGCGTCCGCTCCACCTCGGCGGAGTCCCTTCTCGTCTTGGTCGCCTCCACCCTCCCCCTCTGCTTCCGCTCGAGCTCGGGATCGATCCGCAGGGTCGGAATCGCCTCCTCGTCCTCGACGACGTAGTCGTTGACGCCGACGACGACGCGCTGCTTCGCATCGACCTCCTGCTGATAGCGGAAGGAGGCGTCCGCAATCTCGCGCTGGGGGAAGTTCTGCTTGATCGCCTCGACCATGCCGCCGAGCTCGTCGATCCGCGCGAAGTACTCGTATGCCGAGCGCTCCATCTCGTCGGTCAGCGTCTCGACGAAATAGGAGCCACCGAGCGGGTCGATCGTGTTGGTGACGCCGGTCTCATGGGCAATCACCTGCTGGGTGCGGAGCGCGATCCGAACGGCCTCCTCGGTCGGCAGGGCAAGCGCCTCGTCGTAGGAGTTGGTGTGCAGCGACTGGGTGCCGCCGAGGACCCCGGCCAGCGCCTCGATCGCGGTCCGGATGATGTTGTTCTGCGGCTGCTGGGCGGTGAGGGAGACGCCCGCGGTCTGGGTGTGGAACCTCATCCGCCAGGACTCCTCGCGCTTGGCGCCGTAGGTCTCTCGCATCTCCCGCGCCCAGATGCGGCGCGCGGCGCGGTATTTGGCGATCTCCTCGAAGAAGTCGATGTGAGCGTTGAAGAAGAAGGAGAGCCGCGGCGCGAAGGCATCGACGTCGAGGCCCCGCTCGATCGCCTGCTCGACGTAGGTGAAGCCGTCCTTGAGCGTGAAGGCAAGCTCCTGCTGCGCGGTCGAGCCGGCCTCGCGGATGTGGTACCCGGAGATCGAGATCGGGTGCCAGCGGGGCATGTGCTCCGTGCACCACTCGATCATGTCTCCGACCAGCCGCATCGCCGGCTCGATCGGGAAGCACCACTCCTTCTGGGCGATGTACTCCTTGAGGATGTCGGTCTGGATCGTGCCGCCGAGCCGCTCCGGGCCGATGCCCTGCTCCTCGGCGGTCGCGACGTAGAAGGCGAGCAGGATCGCCGCCGGGGCGTTGATCGTCATCGAGGTGGTGACGCTCCCCAGGTCGATCCCCCCGAAGAGGGTCTCCATGTCATCGAGCGTGTCGATCGCGACCCCCTCCACGCCGACCTCGCCGAGCGACCGGCCGGCGTCCGAGTCGAGACCCATCAGGGTGGGCATGTCGAAGGCCGTCGATAGCCCCGTCTGACCATGTTCGAGCAGGTAGTGGAAGCGCTCGTTGGTCTCCTCGGCCGTGCCGAAGCCCGCGAATTGGCGCATGGTCCAAAGCCGGCCCCGGTACATCGACGGGTAGACGCCGCGGGTGTACGGGTACTCGCCGGGATAGCCGAGCTCGCGCTCGTCATCCGAGCCCACCCGATCCTCCTCGGTGTAGAGCGGCTTCACCTCCTGGCCGGAGATCGTCTCGAACAGGGCCTCACGCTCCTCGAGGCGCGTGTAGACCTCGTCCAGCCACTCATGTGCACGGCGCCGCGCGTCGGGCTCAACGGCCATGGCGAAAGTCTAAGCGGCTGCCAGGCAGCTCAGTCCGCTGCGCTCCGGTGTGCGCCACGTACTTCGAGGAGGGCCGCGTCCGCACGGTCGACCAGGTCGGCCAGGGTGTCGCCCTCGTGCAGCTCGGCGAGACCCACCGAAACGGCGCCGCCGTCGCTGCTCTGGGCGAGCGAGTCCTGAACCTCCCTGAAGCGCGTCTCCGCGTGGCTCAGATCGACTCCGCCGATGGCGCAGACGAATTCGTCACCCCCGAACCGGACGACCGGCTCGTATGAGCGGATCTTCGAGCGGATAGCCGAAACCACGTTTCGCAACAGGGCGTCCCCAGCGGAATGGCCCTTCGAGTTGTTGACCGATCGGAGGCCATCGACGTCGACGAAGGCAATGACAAGGGGATGACCTTCCCTACGGGCACGATCGATTTCGCCCTGCAGGGCCTCCTCCCCGGATCGGCGCCGGAACGCGCCGGTGAGCTCATCCTGATGGGCCTGGCGCAGTTCGGTGAGCGCCACCTCCCGCTCCTCGGCGGCGCGCCGGCGATCGTCGGCGGCCTGCAACCGGTCGTCCGCTGCTCGGGCTCGGTCGTCCGCCGCCCGAGTTCGGATCTCGGCGGCGTGCGCAAGGGCCGTGCGGAGGGCCGTGCCGCGGGAGGCCATCTTCCGTTCGATCTTGGCGGACTCGCCGTCGCGCCGTGTCGCAGCGGTGTCCCGGGCGTTGGCGGTGAGATCGCGGTGCGTGGCCGTCTCGTCCCTATGTGCACCCTGGCGAGCGCGCTCCTCCAAAACCACGGCGCGCGAGTCACTGGACTCCTTCCGCTCCTCGGCGGTCGCCAGGCGCTCGACGAGGCTCGCGTCGTGGGCCGCGCTGAAATCGGGGCCGGGATGCTCGCGCAGTTCCTTGTCGGAGACGGCCTGGTCGCGATCCGAAGCGAGCTGGTCACGATCGGAGGCGAGTTGGTCGCGAACGGCGAGCATGCGCTCGTCTTCAGAGACGGTCTGGTCGAGATCGGACGCCGTCTGATCCGAATCAGAAGCGCTCTGATCCACCGCGGCGACCTCCTGGTCACTCGCGACCTCAGAAAGGCGCGCCAGACCAGCTTTCTTCTCCCCGCCGTTGTCCTGGCGACCCCCTTCGCCCCTGATTCTCTTCTTCGTCACGGAACTCCGATCCCGCGTCGGCCGTCGGGGGGTTCCCGCCGCCCGGTCGCTTGAAGAAGCTCAGTGTGACACACCCCCACTTTCGAAAACCGAAAACTGAGGATCTTGGATTACCTACGAATTGAGCCCGAGACGCCGCTCAGGCGGCCACCGTGCCGGCGCCTCGACGCCAGACCAAGACCACCGACCGCGGCAGCCAGCACGGTTCCACCCGCGATGGCCAGCTTCCGGCCGAGCTTCTCGAAGCGCATCACCCGCCACCCCTCCCGGCGGGCGATCGCGAGCAGGTCGGGGTCGGGGTTGACGACCACGGCGTTCCCGACCGAGCGCAGCATCGGCAGATCGCTGGCGGAGTCGGAGTACGCCCAGGACTCATCCATGTCGATGTCGTGCTTCTCCGCGAATCGCTGCATGGCCTCGACCTTGCCCTCCCCGTAGACGAAGGGGCCGTCCATCTCGCCAGTGAACTTGCCGTCGGCGCCTATCGCCCACGCGGTCCCGATTCCGCCCTCCATGCCCAGCACCGCCGCGAGCGCCTTGACCAGGTCGTTGCCCGCGGCGCTGACGATGAAGGTGGCGCGACCGTCGTCCTGGTGGCGATGGACCTCGTCGAGCATCTGCGGATAGATGCGCGGCAGAATCCCCGCGAGCACCGCCGGCGCCATCCGCTCGACGTCCCGCTCGGGCATCTCGGCAAAGACCTTCTTGGCGACGTCGAGCACCTCGTTGGTCTGTTCGTCCGAGGAGCCGCGCAGCCGGTAACGCAGGTGGTCCCAGCCCCACTTGGCCAGCTGTCTGCGCGAGACGAAGCCGCGCTGGTTCGCGACGCGCGCGAAGACCATGCCGGACGAGCCGGCCATCAGCGTCTTGTCGAGGTCGAAGAAGGCCGCTCCGGGCATGCCGGGAGCCTAGCCGGGGCCCGCCCCCTATCGAGCGGTACGATCCCCAGCGAACGTCGGAACGTTCACCGAGGGGAGTGGAGTGCAAAGAGCAGCGCGTCGCGCGGCTTGGGGCCTGGCTCTATCAGTCGTCATCACCGGGCTCCTGGTGCCGCTGGCCATGGCGAAGAAGACGCCGTATTCGGGGCCTCTCCTCGCACCTCCCACGCAGGAGACGGGATCGGGCGTTTCGTTCAAGGTGG
Organism: uncultured Solirubrobacterales bacterium; assembly: GCA_963831605.1. GTDB lineage: Bacteria > Actinomycetota > Thermoleophilia > Solirubrobacterales > 70-9 > DASUPK01. Next base: position 142,294 of record CAWHQR010000008.1, on the reverse strand, counting down.
AGTCCAAGGGCAAGGGCAGGAACCTCCATCCGCTCGCGGTCCGCAAGTTCTCCTTCTACTTCCTGATTGCCAGCTGCCACGACTCGGAGGGCCCGAGTGACCTGTCGAGCAGCGCCGCCAGCAGCTCACCGAGGCTGACCCTGAAGAAGGGCGCGTTCTCTGACTCCCTCTCCGACGGCGGGATGACCTATGAGATTCATGGTCGGGTCCCGCGTAAGGGTCCCGCCACCGGGACGATTCGCGTCTTCGGGAGCTTGCCAATGCCTGACATTGGTCCCCTTGTCTGCGACTCCACGGTCAGCTGGAAGGCCGAGATCGACAACGGCTGAGCGACTAGCTCCCGTTGACCTCCACGAGGATCGCGTCGCCCTGGCCGCCGCCCGAGCAGATCGCGGCGCAGCCGAGGCCGCCGCCGCGGCGCTTGAGCTCGTGAACCAGCGCGCCGACGATCCGGGCGCCGGAGGCGCCGATCGGATGGCCGAGGGCGATGGCGCCGCCGTTCACGTTCACCTTGTCCTCGTCGATCTCGAGCATCCGCATCGAGTTGATGGCAACCGAGGCGAACGCCTCATTGATCTCCCAGAGATCGACGTCGCCGGGCTTCTTGCCGATCTTCTCCAGTGCCTGCATCGCGGCCTTGGCGGGAGTCCTGGCGAGGTACGGGAAGTCATCCGCCACCTGGCCGTAGGCCAGCACCGTTGCGATCGGGCTCTTGCCGTTCTGTTTGGCCCACTCGTCCGAGGCGACCACGACGGCGCCGGCGCCGTCGTTGACACCCGGCGCGTTGCCGGCCGTGTGGGTGGCGTCGTCGCCGCCGACGGCCTTCAGCTTGGAGAGAACCTCGAGGGTGGTGTCGGGCCGGATCGCCTCGTCGGCCGCGACCTCGGTGTCGCCCTTCCTCGAATGAACCGTCACGGTGACGATCTCCTCGGCGAGCTTGCCGTCCTCGGTCGCCTTGTGAGCGAGTTGATGGGAGCGCTCGGCGAAGCGGTCCATGTCGGCGCGCGTGATCTCGAGTTCGTTTGAGACTTCGCTGGCCTCGTTGATCATCTGCTTCTCGGTGAAGGGGTTGGTGAGGCCGTCGTGGGTCATCGCGTCGATGGCGGTCACGTCGCCCATCCGGAAGCCGAAGCGGGCGCCGGGCAGCAGATACGGGGCCTTGCTCATCGACTCCATCCCTCCGGCCACCCCGATCTCGAGGTCATCGGCGCGGATCGCCTGATCGGCGAGACCGATCGCCCGCATGCTGGAGGCGCAGACCTTGTTGATGGTCTCCGAGGGAACCTCCTTCGGGATACCGGCCTTGATCTGGGCCTGGCGCGAGGGGATCTGGCCCTGGCCGGCCTGCAGCACCTGGCCATAGACGACGCCCTGGACCTCGTCGGCCTTCACGTCGGCGCGGTCGAGCGCCTCCGCGATCACGGTGCCGCCCAGGTCGGTGGCGTCGAGGGACGAGAGCCCGCCGCCCATCTTCCCGAAGGGGGTTCTGGCGGTGGAGAGGATGACCGTCTTCGACATCTGCGCCTTTCGTCGTGCCCGCGGCCTGTCCGCGCGGCGTTCCCAAGTTCGAGAGCAATGCTAGTGACCGTCTGTAATCTGGCGCTCCGTGCGCGTCGAGGTCGCAGACAAACCACTGGAGGAGGTCGAGTCCGACCTCCTCGTGGTTCTGCTCTTCGAGGGCGACGAGCTCCCCGCGCCGCTGGCGGGCTCTCCAGGCTCCGAGGACGTCAAGGGCGGATACCGCAAGACGACGCTGATTCACCCCGAGAAGCCTCGACGGGCCCTGGTGGTCGGCCTGGGCGACCGCGACGAATTCGAGCCCGAGCGGGCGCGCGTCGCGGCCGCGATCGCTGCTCGGACCGCCGGCTCGATGGACGTCACGTCGATGACGCTGAAGGGCCCTGACGCCGCGGATCCGAACGCACTGGCGGCTGCCGCGGTCGAGGGAGCGATCCTGGGCTCCTACCTCTTCGACCAGTTCAAGTCGAAGAGGGACGACGACGATGCCGGCAAGCACCTCGAGGCGCTGACCGTGATCGGCGGGAGCGAGCTCGGCGACGCCGTCGAGGCCGCACGCGTCTCCGCCGAGGCGGAGAACTTCGCACGCGAGCTCCAGGACCTTCCGTCGAACGTCGTCACCCCCAGCTACCTGGCCGGCCGTGCCAAGGCAATCGCCGACGAGCACTCAACCGTCACCTGCGAGGTGATGGGCCGCAAGGAGATCGCCGAGAAGGGAATGGGCGGTCTGGTCGCGGTCTCACAGGGAACCGCGGAAGAGCCCCAGCTGATCGTGCTGCGCTACGAGGCCGGTGGCGATGGCGAGACCCTCGGGCTGGTCGGCAAGGGCGTCACCTTCGACTCGGGCGGCATCTCGATCAAGCCCTCGGGCGGGATGCAGGAGATGAAGATGGACATGTCGGGCGCGGCCGCGGTGCTCGAGGCCGTCTCCGCGATCGCCAAGCTCGAGCTCCCGATCAACATCCTCGCCGTCATCCCCTCGACCGAGAACATGCCGAGCGGCACCGCGGTGAAGCCCGGCGACATCATCACCCAGCTCAACGGCAAGACGGTCGAGGTGAACAACACCGACGCCGAGGGCCGTTTGATCCTGGCCGACGCTCTCGCCTACTCCGTGGAGCTCGGCGCCGACCGGATCGTCGACCTGGCCACGCTGACCGGAGCCGTGATCGTCGCCCTCGGCTCGACGTACGCCGGCCTGATCTCGAACGACGACGGCTTCGCCGCCGAGGTCGAGGGAGCGGCCGGCCGCACCGGTGAGCTCGCCTGGCGCCTCCCGCTCCACCCCGAGTACAAGGAGCTCACCAAGGGCACGGCCGCGGACCTCACCAACGCCTCGTCGAAGCGCAAGGCCTCGACGATCTACGCCGGGTCCTTCCTCGAGGAGTTCGTGGACGGCAAGCCGTGGGTCCACCTGGACATCGCGGGCACCGCCTGGGACGTCGGCCGCGAGTACACCGGCAAGGGGCCGAGCGGGTTCGGGACGCGCCTGATTATTGACCTTGCGCGGTCGCTCTCCGGCGACTAGGGTCGGCTTCAAGCCGGGGGGCAACGTAGGGAGATGACATGGGAAAGGCTCGTCTGATTTCGCTGCTTGGTGGCGCGGCGATAGCGACGGCGCTGCTCGGAGCGCCAACGGCAGGTGCCGCGACGCTGATCGGCGACTACCAGCTGCAGGGAACCAGGGCCTCGGCGGGGCCTGGTCCGACGCTCACCGACGTCGGCGGCACCAATGCATTCCTACCCGACACTGTGATGGGGGCCTCCCGCCAGGTCCTCGCCTTCCCGTTCCACAGCGGCGTGAAGATGACCCCGACAGGACTGGGCAGCACCAGCCCCGCCTACTCGGTCGTCACCACCTTCAGGTTCGACGCGGTGGACGGTTACCGGCGCATCCTCGATCCGTCCAACGGGACAGTTGATGACGGCTTCTACATCCAAGACGGGAAAGCCAGGTACTTTGGCCCGAGGTCTGACCGGCCCAACCGTGGTCTTCGCCAACAATGTCTACGCGACCGTGGCAATCACCAGCTCGCCGTCACCGGCGACGACCAAGTTCTACGTGAATGGGTCCCTGCAGATAAATGCCGAGCAGACTGAACCGGTGGTCGCCGACACTCTTCGGTTCTTCAAGGACAACGACACACCGACCACGAACGAGGACTCGGCCGGGGCCGTCTCCTGCATTCGCGTCTTCAGCGGTGTGCTGACCGGCGCCGAAGTCGCGGCGATCGGCGCGAACCCGCGCTGCGGTGCTCCGGCCTCCTCGCCCGCAACAACGACAACGAAGAAGCGCAAGAAGAAGCACCGCGCGGCGGAGGCCAAGAAGAAGTGCAAGAAAAAGAAGAAGCGCTAGACCGCGAGTAGGCGCAGCAGCCGGCGGCCGAGCACCCGGTCGCCCTCGATCCTGACCCGGCCGTCGGCGAGTCGCCTCAGCGCCTTGCGGCCGCGAGGCTGGCGCGGATCGGGGACGCCGTGCAGGCGGCCTTGGAGGGTCGGCACCGTGGCGAAGTGGACGATGTCAGGGAGACGCCCGGAGATGACCAGATCCGGCTTGCGCGAGTCGCCGTCCTCGACCACCACGCTGCGCGGCCTGAAGTGGATGCGCAGCGGCGAGAAGTCCTCGGCGAAGCGGAAGACGACGCGCCCGCGCATCTGGGCCGCCAACTCCGGCTCGCGGGCGATGCCGCGCTCGATCAGGCCGAAGATGCTCGGCGCCACGCCGTCCTCGACCATTCGGCCGAGTCGGATCGTCGGCGCCCTGCCATTGCTTGCGGTCACTCCCCCAATGTAGAAGCGGCTAGAGGTCGAAGAGGAGGCAGGTGCTGGTGCCGGTGGCGAGCAGCTTGCCCGTCTCGACGGAGGTGAGCTTCGCCTCGGCCGTGGCGGTCTTGCGGCCCCTGTGGATCACGACGGATTCGGCACGAACGGCGCCCGTGTCCCGCAGGATCGGGCGCAGGTACTTCACCTCGAGGGTCTGGCTCGTGTAGCCGACGCCGGCCGCGCAGGTGGTGTGCACCGAGCAGCCCAGTGCGGAGTCGAGGATCGTCGAGGCATAGCCGCCGTGCACAACCCCGATCGGGTTGTAGTGCTCCTCCCCGGGCTCGCCGACGAAGATCGCCCTCCCCTCCTCCAGCACCTCGATCGAGAAGTTCATGACCACTGCGATCGGCGGGGGCGGGATCTCGCCCGACTGGATCGCGCGGACGTAATCGAGGCCGGCCATCTGCGCACCGGCGGCGGCCGAGGGCACGGGGTCCTGCCAGGTCAGAGTCCTGGTGCGCGTGATCTCGGGCGAGCTGTGCGCAAACGCCTCGGCCGCGTCGGTGGCCTTCTCCACTCGCCCATCGGGCGAGGTGTCAATGCTCACGCATGCTCCCGGCGGCGGCGGGCGCGCCTGCGCCCGCCGTCCTCACGGTCTTTTCGGAGTGGATAGCGAAGGTCAGCGAGGATCTCCTCGGAGCTGATCTTGACCTGCTCTGGATGGAACTCGAATCGCAGTGCTCTCATGACCGCGCCTCTTTCCGTGTGGTTGGTTGCTTCACGCAACTCCAACGAGCCCGACCCTACCACCGTGAGTTGCATGACGCAACCGAGTGTGCGAAGATCACATTCATGCTCGGCAACGACTACGAGGGACAGACCTGCTCCATCGCGCGAAGCCTCGAGCTGATCGGCGAACGGTGGACCCTGCTGGTGGTGCGGGAGATCTTCCACGGCCGGCGGAAGTTCTCCGAGATGCAGCGCTCCCTGGGCGTCGCCCGGAACGTGCTCACGTCCCGGCTGCAGCGCATGGTGGACGAGGACATCATCGAGCGGCGTCCCTACAGCGAGCGGCCCGAGCGATACGAGTACTTCCTGACCGAGAAGGGGCTCGACCTCTGGCCCGTGATGACGGCGCTGATGTTCTGGGGCGACAAGTACGAGCCGCTGCCCGACGGCCCCCCCGTGCTCGTCATCCACAAGGGCGACTGCGGCGGCGTGATCGACGAGCGCCGGATCTGCACGAAGTGCGGGAAGCCGCTGACGGTGCGTGAGACGCGCGCCGTCGATGGGCCGGGAGCGACCACCAGGCCGGTCGCTGTCGGAGCGTAGGGCGAAGCCCGAAGCGACCTAGACTCCCCCGCCTCATGGATTTCGATCTGAGCGACGAGCAGCGGCTGCTGCGCGACACCGTCCGCGACTTCGCGAACCAGGAGGTCAAGCCGGTCGCGGAGGAGCTCGACCGGACCAAGGCCTTCCCCTACGAGCTGGTCGCGAAGATGGGCGAGCTCGGCCTGATGGGGATCCCCTTCCCGGAGCAGTACGGCGGTGGCGGGGCCGACACCCTCGCTTATGCGCTGGCCGTCGAGGAGCTCACCAGGATCGACTCCTCGGTCGCGATCACGATGGCCGCCCACACCTCGCTCGGGACGATGCCCATCTACCTCTGGGGCACCGACGAGCAGAAGGATGATTGGCTCCCCCAGCTCTGCAGCGGGGGGAAGCTCGCAGCCTTCGGCCTCACCGAGCCTGAGGCGGGGTCCGACGCCGGCAACACCCACACCCACGCTGAGCTCGAGGGTGGCGAGTGGGTCGTCAACGGGGCGAAGCAGTTCATCACCAACTCGGGCACCGACATCTCGGGCTGCGTGACCATCACCGCCGTCACCGCCCGGGAGAACGGCAGCAAGGAGATCTCCAACATCATCGTTCCCAACGGGACCCCGGGATACGACGTGGGCGAGCCCTACCGGAAGATGGGCTGGAACGCCTCGGACACGCGCCCGCTCACCTTCGACGACTGTCGCGTTCCGGAGGGCAACCTGCTCGGGCCGCGCGGCGCCGGCTTCAAGCAGTTCCTCAGCGATCCTCGACGGTGGCAGGATCGGCGTGGCGGCGATGGGAGTCGGCTTGGCGCAGGGGGCGCTCGACGAGGCGATCTCATATTCCAAGGAGCGCCAGGCCTTCGGACAGCCGATCGGCAAGTTCCAGGCGATCCAGGCGAAGATCGCCGACCTCTCCGCCCAGATAGAGGCCGCGAGGCTGCTGGTCTACCGCGCCGCCATCGAGAAGGACCGGGGCGAGTCCTTCACACTGACCGCCGCCCAGGCCAAGCTGATCACCGGCCGCCTCGCCGTCCGGGCGACCGAGGAGGCCGTCCAGATCCACGGCGGCTACGGCTACATCGAGGAGTACCCGGTCTGCCGCTTCTATCGCGACGCCAAGATCCTCACCATCGGCGAGGGCACCGACGAGGTGCAGCAGATGGTGATCGCGCGCCAGCTTGGGGTGTAGTCGGGCGCTGGAGTCAGTCCCCGGCCGGGACCGCGGTGATCTCATCGGCGTCCCGCTCGGCGACCTCTGCCGCCCTCCCCTGCCGCTCCTGGATTCCCCAGTGCGCGCAGAGCTCGAGCTCCTGGAGCGCCGTGAGTGACTCGTTCGGGCGGAAGCGCGGGGCCTCGCGGATCCAATCGCGGTCGTAGGCGGCCCAGAGGCGGCCGGCGCCCTCGGCGACATGCTCGAAGGGGATCGCCGTGCAGCCGGCCAGCGGCCCCAGCCGGATCAGCGCCCAGCGCGGATTGCCGTCCTCGGCGTCGACGTGGATGCCCCCGATACGGCCGAGCGTCTTGTCGGCGAGACCGTCGATCTGCATTCCCTCCCAGGAAAGCGCCTCCTCCAGGGTCGGCAGCGGGGGCTTGCCCGGACCCTTCTTCGTCTCAGTCATCCTCACGCTCCAGCAGGTCCTTGGCTGCGCTGGCTGGATCGATCTCCCGTTTGACGACGCGATCGAGGAGCTCGCGGATCGACGGGTCGTCCGCGACAGCCTCCTCCAGGCTCCGCCGCATCCGGGATGCCGCCAGCTCCATCACCTCATTGCGGAGATTCCGCGCCCTCCGCTCCTCCAGGGTGCCCTCGGCCTCGATGTGCGCACGGTGCTCGGAGATCTTCTCCGCCAGCTCGGCGACGCCCTCCCCCTTCGTTGCCTCGGTCTTGACGATCGGAACCCGCCACGACGCGGCGGGCCCGAGCGAGAGCACCCCGCGGATCTCCCGGATCATCGTGTCCGTCATCGGGTGTTCCGACTTGTTGACGACGATGATGTCCGGGATCTCCATCACCCCTGCCTTCAGTGCCTGAATCGAGTCGCCGGAACCGGGCATCAGGACCAGGATGATCGTGTCGCCGTGGTCGACGATGTCGATCTCGGCCTGACCGACGCCGACCGTCTCGATGAAGACGTCGTCCTTGCCGGAGGCGTCCATCAACAGGGCCGCCTGCAGCGTGGCCTCGGAGAGGCCGCCGAGAGCACCACGGCTCGCCATCGAGCGGATGAAGACACCGGCGTCCAGGAAGTGATCGGAGAGGCGGATGCGATCCCCCAGCAGGGCACCGCGGGTGAAGGGGCTCGACGGGTCGATCGAGAGCACCGCCACCTGGCGGTCGGCCTTGCGCATCTCGGCGGTCAGGGCGCCGATCAGCGTGCTCTTCCCCACTCCGGGTGGCCCGGTCAACCCGACGATCCGAGCCTTTCCGGTGCGCGGAAAGACCTCGCGAACCAGTTCCCAGCCCGCGGGGTCGTCGTTCTCGATCAGGGTGATGGCGCGGGCCAGAGCTCGCTTGTCGCCGGCCACGAGGCGCTCTGCCAAGCTCTCTTCGGTCTTCTGAGCCATTCGGGGCAGTCTAGGTACGGGGGCGGAACCTAGAATCGCCGCCCGTGTTCCGCGCGCTTCGCTTCTACCGCCGAAATGGCATGCTCAACCTGTCCTACGCCCGCCTGCTCTGGCGGTACGCGTGGCGGCGCCTCCTGACGCCGGCCGGCTGGCGCTGGAAGACCGATGGTCCGGTCTTCTTCGGCAGGGGACTGCAATTGCAGATCGCCAAGGGAGCGGAGATCCGGTTCGGCCGCTTCTGCTGGATCGGAGACGGGACGAAGATTCGCAGCCACGAGGGCGTCGTCGAGATCGGCGCGAAGACCGTCTTCGGCCAGGAGTGCACGATCTCCTCGTACAAGCACGTGCGGATCGGCGAGCAATGCGTGATCGCCGACCGCGCGATGTTCATCGACTTCGACCACGGCGTCGTCGAGGTGGAGCGCCCGATCCGCCAGCAGGGCATCTACATGCGCGAGTGCGTGGTCGGCTCCAATGTCTGGGTCGGATACGGGGCGTGCTTCCTGCGCGGGGTGCGGGTCGGAGACAACTCGATCGTCGGCACGAATTCGGTGGTGACCCGCGATGTGCCCGCGAACGCCGTCGTGGGCGGTGTCCCGGCGAAGGTGATCCGCATGCGAGAGGCTCCGAGGGATCTTCACTGGCCCAGTCCGGTCGAGCCCCCAATGGACCGCTAGAGGTGCACCCCAATAACGGGGATCTGCATATACTCGGTTTTAGGGCATGGAGCCCAGGGTGGGTATCGGTAATGAGGCCACAGGGGACAACGAGGAGGAGCCGGATGCGGACTCCGCGCAGTTTGATCGGGACTTTCATCGCAATCGTCGGACTGACCGCCGTGATTCCGGCGGCGGCACAGGCGGACTTCAGCCTGACCGGGAGCCACGCTGAGCCATCGAACCTGGCGGCGGGGGCTCACAGCGACTTCGCTGTGAACGTCGTGCTGCCGGGCAGCGACGACATCAAGGACCTGACCATCTCCCTCCCTCCGGGCGAGGTCGGCAACCCGCAGGCGACACCGCTCTGCGACCCATCCGCGCTCCCCAACTGCCCGGCGAACACGGCGGTGGGGACGGTGGCCACCAATGCCACGATCGGGGCCCTCCTCCCGCAGACGCTCAACGGCACCGTCTACAACATCACGCCGCAGCCCGGCGAACCGGCGCGGTTCGGCATCGTCATCAACGCCCTGCCGGTTTCCCTTCCCGCGCCGTTGAATGGGCTGCTGCTGCCGCCCACCGTCATCCAATCCGGTGCGTCCCTCCGCCAGAGCGATCTCGGCCTCGACACGGTCGTCCATGACATTCCTCACTCGGCGGCTCTCATCGGTGGCCTGCCCCTCACCGTCCCGGTTCACATCAGCTCGATGACGCTCACCCTGGACGGGAGGATCCCCAGCACGAACAACCCGTTCATGCGCAACCCGACCTCATGCACCGACCACACGGTCGCGTTCGCCGCGGACTCCTACTCGAGCACCTCGGCTACCGCGACCAACCACTTCACGCCGACCAACTGCGGGGCCCTGGACTTCTCACCCTCGTTCAGCGCGCAGGCGGGCGGCCCGGGCCAGACCGGCGGCGGGCCGAACCGTGTGCCGACCAACGTGGTCACCTCGATCCAGCAGGACCTCGACGAGGCCGGCTTGGTCAAGGCGCAGGTGGCGGTCCCCTCCAACGATCTCGTCGCCAACGCGAACCTCCTCGGCAGCACCTGTCTGCCGGCCGACTTCCAGGCCGGCTCGTGTCCGGCGAACTCGGTGGTCGGATCGGCGATCGCCGCCTCACCACTCCTCAGCGTGCCGCTCTCGGGCAACGTGATGCTGGTCTCCAATGGCAGTTCGATCCCTGACGTCGGCCTGGACCTGAACGGCCAGCTCCACCTCCTCCTCAAGGGAAGCCTGACGCTGAGCGAGGTCGTGACGTTCGACGGGCTACCCGACATCCCGATCTCGGACTTCCGCCTCACCTTCTCGTCGGACCCGGGCCTGCTGATGGCCAACCGGGATCTGTGCGCGCCGCCCGCGCCGATGTTCCACGCGGACTTCACGGGCTACAACGGCGCCACCAGCTCGGTCGACTCAGCGGCCACCATCGTCGGTTGTGGCGCCGGGAACGGCGGCGGTGTGGGAAGCAAGTGCAAGAAGGCCAAGAAGAAGAAGCACCGCCATCACCGGGCCGCCGAGTCCAAGAAGCAGCACAAGAAGCACTCCTGCGGCAAGAAGAAGCGACCGGAAGCATCGGAAGTAGCCCGGCTCAGCGGCGTGCGAGCCTGGCGCCGAGCACGCCGAGCAACGCTCCGATGATCGCCGTGATCACCGCCAGCAGCGGCGGAAAGCTGCCCAGCGACACCTTGGCGTGCGTGCCGGCGATGGCGTGAGCGAGCAACAGAGCAACGCCGTAGATCGCTCCGGCGACCGCGCCGCGGGCGGCGGCACTCCGGGCGTCGGGGTGCTCGAACCCGGCGGCCAGGCCACCGAGCGCCGCGACGGCTCCCACCGCCCAGTAGGCGGCACTCGAGACGCCGAGCAGCACTCCGGCTAGCGCTCCGATCGCGGCGGGGATGAGACCCGCCAGGAGGAGCTGGACTGAGCGCGGGCGGTCGCTGAAGGGAACCGGAGACATCAGCGGAGGGGCTCACCCCAATCGGTCTCATCGCGCAGCTCGGCCTTCAGGACCTTGCCCCCGGGGTTGCGCGGCAGTGGGTCATCCCGCAACGCGACGTACTGGGGGACCTTGAAGTCGGCGAGGCGCTCACGCATGTGGGCAAGCACGGTATCGATGTCAACGGGAGCCTCGCCGGCCGGGACGATCACGACACCGACCTTCTCACCCATCATCTCGTCCGGAACGCCGACCGCGGCCGCCTCCCCGACGCCGGGCGCGGCGGCCACGGCACTCTCGACCTCGATCGAATAGACGTTCTCACCGCCACGGTTGATCATGTCCTTCTTGCGGTCGACGATGTACAGGAGCCCGTCGTCGTCGACGCGGCCCAGATCCCCGGTGTGCAACCAGCCGTCCATGAATGTCTCGGCGGTGGCGTCGGGCTTGTTCCAATAGCCCTGCACGACGTTGGGGCCGCGGACCAGCAATTCGCCCACGCCCGTCTGGGAATCGGGCTCATCGATCGCCAGGTCGCAGACCGGCATCACGAATCCGACCGAATCCGCATGCTGGGCAGCCTCCTCGTGCGGCAGGAAGGAGGTCAGCGACGACGTCTCCGTCAACCCGAAGCCGTTGCCCACCCGCGCCTCTGGAAAAGCCCCCATGATCTGCTCCACAGCGCTGGCGGCGATCGGCGCGCCGCCGTAGGAGACGAACTCGACAGAGTTGAGGTCCGCGCCGGCGAAGGCCGGATGCCGAGTGAGCGCGTGGTAGATCGCCGGCACCGAGGTCAGCATGTCGACGCGCTCCTCGCTGACGGTGCGCAGGAAGCCGTCGAGGTCAAGTGGGTTCGCGAGCACGTACACCCGCCCTCCGAGTTCGTTGAGGAGGACGAGTTGGCTGTTGCAGCCGGTGACGTGGAAGAGCGGGACATTGATGATCGTCGCGTGGTCCTCAGCGTCGTCGGGGTCGATCCCAACGCAGCGCACCGCGTTCTCGCTGTTGGCCAGGAAGTTCGCGTGCGAGGTCATTGCGCCCTTCGGGAAGCCGGTGGTCCCGCTCGTGTAGAAGATCGCCGCGAGGTCATCGGGCCCCAGGTCCTCCTCGGCCAGCGGATCCCCGTCGGGGAGGGAGCCGAAGACGTACGACGCGCCCGAGTCGTCGATCACGTACTGCGCCTCGGAGTCCGTGAAACGGGTGTTCACCGGCACCACCACGGCTCCCGCGAGCTGAGCTCCCCAGAAAGCGAGCACCCAATCGAGGCCGTTAGGCAAGCGGATCGCGACTCGATCGCCGCGCTCGATCCCCTCGGCGCGCAGGCCGCCCGCAACCCTGGCGGCCCGGTCCCAGAGCTGGCGGTAGCTCACCTGCTCTCCGCCCACCTCGGACACGGCCGGCCCATCTCCCACACGCTCCACACTGCCGCGGAGCATGTGCACCAGGGAATCCGGGCGGTTCGTGTAGCGCGCGACGCCGTCGGCTCCGCGCTCAGTGCCGGCGGTGTCAAACGGGTTGCGCCCGCGAGGCGCGGGATCGATCGCCACTGCTCTCCTCATCTCTCTGCGGAGCCTATCGCTTAGTTACGGCAGTGTCACTTCTGTAGGGTGGTGACGAAGACGTCATCAGCGATCCGAATCAGAAAGGGACCAGTGCAGTGGCTGCCACCGAGGTGAAGCAACTCGACATCACGAAGACGAACATCGCCGTTCAGGAGCTCATCGAGGTCACGGAGAATCCCCGCCACCGCTATCTGCTCCAGGCCTATGACCGCCACCGCAACCTTGAGCATGCCGGGCGCTTCGAGGAGATCTTCGCGCCCGAGATGACCGTTGAGCATCCGGTCTACCGCTTCAACATGATCGGCCAGCCACAGATGACGCTCGAAGGGCGCGAGCAGGTTGAGCCGCTCTATCGCCTCTGGGCCGAGACGAATCAGTCCATCTTCTACAACGAGCAGGAGACCGTCGCCGTGGGCGACTGGATGGTCGTGAGCACGATGGTCGGCTACCAGCAGACGCTGGGTTCGGCGCTCGTGGCGGCCGGCGTCGATGCGGACGAGGATGCGATGTATCTGCTCAAGGGCCGGGTGGCGATGGTCTGGCCGTACGACGAGCGAGGCCGTTTGGTGGGCGAGAACGTCTGGGAGTACGACGAGAGCGAGCACGACCTGATCAAGCTCGCCCCGGATGAGGTGCTGACCACCCAGCAGGCCGCCGACCTGCTCGAGCCGCAGATCAAGCCGCTCCGGCCATTCGACGACAGCCTGCTGCCCCGGTGAATCGCGAGCCGAGATGAAAGCGGTCGTCTGCGAGCAATCGAATCTGGAGATCACGGACCTTCCGGCCCCTGAACCCGCGGAGGGCCAGGTCCTGATCGATGTCGTCCGGTGTGGGATCTGCGGTTCCGATCTGCACGCCCGTCACCACGCCGACGATCAGGCGGAGATCCTCGCTGAGGCCGGCTACGAGGGCTTCATGCGATCCGATCAGCGGGTCGTCTTTGGTCACGAGTTCAGCGGCGAGGTGGCCGGTTACGGGCCCCGGAGCCGAAAGAGGGAGGCACTTGGATCGCCGGTCGTTGCACTGCCGCTGCGGCGCAGCGGCGCTGAGATGCAGGCGATCGGCCTCTCCGCCGCTGCCCCCGGTGGCTACGCGGAGCAGATGGTCGTCGAGGAGTCGCTGATGTTCCCGCTCCCCAACGGCCTCTCCCCAGAACGCGGCGCGCTCACTGAGCCGATGGCGGTCGGCAGGCATGCGGTCAATCGCGCCGAGATCAAGAAGGGGGACGTGGCGATGGTGATCGGCTGCGGCCCGATCGGCCTGGCCGTGATCTGCATGCTGAAGGCGCCGGGGAGTTCGGACGATCGTGGCGAGTGATTTCTCCGCGGGGCGCCGCTCGCTGGCTACGGCGTGTGGCGCGGACGTCGTCGTCGATCCAGCGAAGAGCTCTCCCTACGAGATCCCTGGAGACTCAGGTCATCTGAAGACGATTCCGGAGGCGGTTGAGCTCGCCGCCGACACGTTGAAGAAGCTGAGGCGGTTGCCGGTGCCGTGGCATCACCTGTGGCGGGCCGCGGACACCCTCGGCGTGAAGCCGAAGCGCCCCGTGATCTTCGAGTGCGTCGGCCTCCCGGGAATGATCGACGGCATCGTCTCGGCGGCTCCGCTTTTTTCGCGGATCGTCGTCGTCGGAGTCTGCATGGAGGCGGACCGGATTCGACCCGCGATGGCGATCAACAAGGAGATCGACCTGCGATTTGTCGTCGGATACACGCCGCTCGAGTTCCGGGACACGCTCCACATGCTCGCCGAGGGGAAGGTTGACGCGGATGCGATCCTCACCGGCACGGTGGGCCTGTCGGGGGTGGAGGAGGCTTTCGCCTCACTGGGCGACCCCGAGACGCACGCGAAGATCCTCATCGACCCGACGCGTGAGGGCGATGGGATCTCCGCCGCCTAGTGACGCCTTCGTAAGTTACGACACTGTAAGTGACGGTGGTGTAACCTAGCCGCCCGCGATGGTCCCCTCCCCCACGAGAAAGCGCGCGTCGCGCATGAGCTCCTCCGCTCGGCGGGAGCAGCTGCTCGACGTCACGACCAGGTTGATCGCCCAGCGCGGCTTCCATGATCTTTCGATCGAGGCAGTGGCCTCCAAGGCCGGCGTCACGCGGGCGACCGTCTACCAGCACTTCGCCGACCTGCCGCAGCTCCTCCGAGAGGTCGTCGAGCGCGAGACCACCCGGGCGCTATCCCAGATCTCGGAGACCGCGCTCGAGGACCTGACCCACGGCGATCCCGTGGAGCTGATGATCGAGAGCCTTCGGGCCTACCTGCAGGCCGTCCAGGACCACCCGCGCACGTGGCGCCTCGTCCTGATGCCGCCGGAGGGCGCGCCCCCGATGCTTCACAAGCGGATCGCGGAGGGAAAGGCGACGGTACTCGAACGGCTCACCGAGGCCGTTCGGCCGGCCCTGGCGGGCGACCGGGAATCGCCCGACGCCGAATTGACCGCCCGACTGCTGTCGGCGATCTCCGACGAGTACGCCCGCCTGGTCCTGACGGACCCCAAGCGCTTCACGCCCGAGCGCCTGCTGCGGCATGCCCGTTGGTACCTGCAGCAGTCCACGCTGCGGCCGAATACGTGACGGGCCGGCGCCTTCGCGCCAAATGCCCTGTGCGGGATCACGAAGAAGTTAGGGATAACGAGAGGAATCGAGAGGAGAGGGAAGATGTCGCTGACCAGATCGAACAGACGCATCCGTAGCCGGGGCTTCCTGTACGCGGCCCTGGTGGCCACAGGCGCACTGCTGGCTACGGCCTCCAGCGCTATGGCAGGTGTTCCGACCGGTGAGACGTTCACTTCGGCGGTTTCCCCGTCGAAGCAGGACGCGAAGGCGTTCGGGGGCGCGACGCTGCACATCGCGACCAACACCACCTACGACACGTTCGTCGGCTCACCGGGGGCCAAGGAGACAGCTTTCACGCTCGACCGGAATCTGAAGTTCGTCAACGGAAACACCCCGCCGTGCTCCAATACCACGCTGAATGCGGCCACCACCACGGCGGCGGTTCAAGCTGCCTGCGGAGCCAGCATCGTCGGCCAGGGATTCCAGTTGGTGAACAACGGCACCGGGGCATATCCCGGACAGCAGCCGGTTCTGCTGGTCAGCGGCGGTCCGACCACGCTCTACATCTGGAGCCGAATCGCCAGTTCGCTCACGGTGGTGGTCACGGGGGTCTACGACCCGGCGGCCAACACGATCGACGTGACCGGGCTTCCGAACACTCCGGGAGCGGACCTGACGACGTTCGACGCCACCTTCAACAAGAGGAAGACCGGCAAGAACAGCTACTACGTGATGGCTCGCTGCAACAAGAAGAAGAAGATCGTCAACAGCGTCACGACGACCTTCTACAACGGCCAGCAGCTCAGTGCCACAGCGACCCAGAAGTGCAAGCAGAAGAAGTCCAAGAAGAAGAAGTAGTCCTGGCCTTTTCCGTTGCGGTGCAGAGGGGCGGTCTTCGGGCCGCCCCTCTCGCTAGAGCCGTTTGCCTGTCGCGAAGAGGAGCACCCCGGCGGCCCCCGCGATCGCTCCGGTGATCCAGAAGATGATGTTGCCGGTGGTCACGGCCGCAGCGACCAGCGCGATTCCGACGACCAGCAGCGGCAGGCCGAACGAAATCGGCACGCTGACGTTGAGGCCGGGCCCGAAGTCGGGCGCCCGGCGTTTGGGAGCCCGATCGCGGGATGGATAGACCTCACGCCGGCCGTCGGGCAGCCGCGTCAAGGGCCATCACCTCCGCGTAGACGGCCGCGGTCCGCTCGGCGACGTCGCCCCAGTCGAAGCGGCTGAGATGCTCGAAGGCCTCGGCGGTCAGCCGGCGGCAGAGCTTCGCGTCGTCCAGAACCCGGATCGTCATCTCGGCGAGCGACTGCGGGTCCCGGGCGCGGAAGCGCAGCCCCACCTCGTCGTGGGGGACGACCTCGCGCAGGCCGCCGGTATCGGCCACGATGCACGGGCAGCTGGACGCCATCGCCTCGAGGGCGACGAGGCCGAAGGGCTCGTAGATCGAGGGAACCACGCAGACGTCCGCGATCGCGTAGAGCGAGTGCAGGACGTCGTCGCCGATCCAGCCGACGAAGGTGCCGTGCTCCATCAGGCCGAGCTCCTCCGCCTGGCGCCGGAGCTCCTCCTCATGGGTACCGGAGCCCGCGACCACGAAGCGGGTCTTGGGGAGCCGCTCGATGATCTGCGGCAGTGCCTCGAGCGCAACCTGGAAGCCCTTCTCGTAGACCAGCCGCCCGACCAGCAGGACCAGCGACTCGTCCGGCTCGGCGAACTCGGCCCGAAGCCGCCTGAGCTCGTCGTCGTCGTGCGGCCGGATCTCGTCGGGATCTATCCCGTTGGGGATCACCTCGATTGAGGACTCGGGGACGCCGAAGACGTCGACGATCTGCTCGCGCATGAAGGTGGAGCAGGCGATCACGCTGTCAGAACGGTTGGTGATCCAGCGCTCGACGCCGTGGATGTAGGACTGCGGGTGCTTGTCGACCCATCCCTGGTGGCGACCGTGTTCGGTGGCGTGAATCGTGGTGACGATGGGGGCGTCGAAACGGCGCGCGAGATGGTCGCAGGCGTTGGCGACCAGCCAGTCATGGCCGTGCACCAGATCGAAGTCGATGCGATCGCCCAGCTCGACGCCGGCGGCGAGCATGTCCGAGTTCATTCGCTCGACCCAGGCGACGAATTCGTTGAGCTCGGCGGGGCGGGTGGGCTCCATGACGCGATGGACGTGGACCCCCGCCATGACCTCCTCGGACGGCGACTCCTCCCCGCCGCGGGTGAGCACGTGGACCTCGGTGTCGCGCTCCACCAGCGCCTCTGAGAGCTTGCGGACGTGGCGCGCCAGGCCGCCCTCGATCAGCGGGGGGTACTCCCAGGAGAGGATCAGGACGCGATTCGTCATCTAGGGCTCGAGCAGCGGGGCCAGGCTCAAATCAGGGGCGAGATTGCGGACGCGGGCGTCCACTGCCTCCGAGGAGTCTATGGCCTCCAGAAGGGCCTGAGCGTGGGCGGTCGCCCGCGTGTACGGATAGTCCCCCGCCTGCCCGCGATGGTCCATGAAGGCCCAGTCGCTCGATTGCAGGGCCAGCAGCTCGCGAGCCGCCCGCCGGGCGGCCTCCGGCTCGACGTCGCGCGTGCCGAGAGCCCGGAGCAGGCGGAGCTCGGAGCGGCGCGTCGCCCAGACCAGATCGGAGACGGAAGGGGAATCCCAGGTCTCGAGGCTCTTCCCTTCTCCCCAGCTGCTCCGGAAGGCCGGGCGCTCCTCGCTCTCGTGCTCTCGCATGGCCTGGGGCAGGGTGAGCAGGCGGACGCCGTCGAGCTCCGCGCCTCTGAGCACCTCGGCGAGCCAGATCGGGCCCTCGGCCCACCAATGGCCGAGCAGCTCCGTGTCGACCGCGAAGACGCAGAGGCCGCGCCGGCCACTATCGGCGCGGTGGCGCTCGAGCCGGTCGCGCACCGCCGCGAGGAAGGACGCGGCGTGTTCGGCCGCCCGCTTGGCCGCCGCCATCGGGTCGTAGGGCCGACCCGAGATCGCCCAGAGGCGCATGCCGTTCCCCGACAGGCGGTGATACTCGAGATAGGCGGGATCGGAGGGATAGCCGCCGTCGGCCCAGACGAGTTGCACCGTTGGCCAATCGATCGTGAAGGCGACTGGGCCCCCCGGCAGGCGGATCGGCGCCAGTGCAGCCGTGCCGCGCTCCCGTGCGCTCTGGTCGAGGCAGGTGTAGGCGATGCCCCGCTCGGCCAGCACGTCCTCGACGCCGGGCGCGTACGCGCATTCCGGGAGCCAGAATCCCGCCGGCTCGCCGAAGCGGCGCTCGTGCGAGCGGAGGCCGGCGTCCACCTGCAGGCGGCGGCCCGCCAGGGTGGCGAGCTTGGGCAGGACGGCGTGCGTCGCGGCCGACGCCATCAGCGCGACCCTGCCCTTCCCGTGCGCCTCCTGGAAGGCGCGCAGCGGATCGCCGTCGAGCTTCCCGAGGCGCTTCATGGCAGTCGTGTGGTGATCGGCCTCGGCCTTGGCGGCGGGTCGAAGGGCTGCGCCCGCGTCCGCCACGTCGCGATCGGCGGCATCCACCCGGTGGCGGCGAAGGAAGCTGAGCATCCTCTCCCCCACGCCGTCGGCCTCCAGCTGATCCGCGAGCACCGGGGTGACCGTCATCGTGAGGCGCTCCGCGACGTCCAGGACGGGCAGGTGTGAGCGCGCGAACGCGTCGAAGAGCCACTCCTCACCGAACGGATAGGTCCCGAACCCCTCCACGTACGGCATGTGCGAGTGGAGGACGATCGCGAGATCGCCGGCGCTGCGGTCGGGCATCTCAGCTGCGGCAGACGGCGAGGAAGTCGAGCGCCCGGTCGAGATCACCCGTCTGCAGCCTGAAGTCGCTTGAGCTGATCGCCGGGATGAAGCGGTCGTAGAACGGCTTGGTGAGGTGAAGCGCAGGATGAATCCGGTCCCAGCCCGCCCTGATCGCGAGCTCGTGGGCGCGCAGCTTGCGGGCATGGAACAGGCCGAGCAGCTCGACGCTCGCGAAGTGCGGCTCGAGCAGCTCTCGGTACTCGGCGGCGTCGTACTCGCGCAGGTGCCAGGGGTTGTCCGACTTCTCGGCGCCCGGCGGGGCGAGGGTGAGGCGGTTGGGGGTCGAGATGTACGCGTTGGGCGCGATCCGGGAGATCGTCTCGACGAGCTTGTCGGGCTCGTGGATGTGCTCGATGGTCTGGAGGAAGACAACCGCGTCCACGTCCTCCTCGAAATCCTCGACGAGCCCCCGCTCGAACCTCAGGTTCGGGCGGCGGTAGCGAGCGCGCGCGTGCTCGAACGCCTCGGGGTTCGCGTCCACGCCGATCACCTCGGCGGCACGGCGGGCGAGCAGGTCCGAGCCGTAGCCCTCGCCGCAGGCCAGGTCGACGACGCGGAGCCCCGCGCAGCGCTCGGCGATCCACTCGTAGACCGCGACGTGGCGCCGGTACCAGTAGTTCTCCTCGGGAACGTCGGGCAGGGTGCGCTCGCCCGTCAGCTCGAGAGGCGGGACACCCTCGGGCTGGTCCGCCTGGAGGTAGGTCGATTCGGCTTGGCTCATCGCGGGGAAGTTAGGGGCTACGCGGTTTTCGTAGAGTGCGATTCGGTCGGCACCGATGAGTTTCAGCCGGCGATCGCGTCATTGACGGGAAATCCCAAGGACGGAATAGGTATCGATGGAGAACAGCGCGAAAGCCCCTGCAATAGAGGCCCGAGGCCTGACCCGCACCTTCAAGGGCGACGTCGAGGCCGTGCGTGGCGTGGATGTCAGCGTGCCCCAGGGCGAGATCTTCGGCTTCCTCGGCCCAAACGGGGCCGGCAAGTCGACCACGATCAGGATGCTGTGCACCCTCTTACCTCCCACCCGTGGCAGCGCCCTCGTCGCGGGACACGACGTGGTCGACGAGGGCGACCAAGTGCGCCGCAACATCGGAGTGGCTCTGCAGGAGATCGGGCTGGACCCGGTCCAGACCGGCCGCGAGCTGCTCGAGCTCCAGTGTGGCCTTTACGGAATCTCTGGACGCGCGGGACGTGAGCGCACCAACGAGCTGCTCGAGCTGGTGGGCCTGACGGACGCCGCCGAACGGCGAACCAAGACCTATTCCGGCGGGATGAAGCGACGCCTTGACCTGGCGAGCGCCCTCGTCCACCAGCCCAAGGTCCTCTTCCTCGATGAGCCGACGACCGGCCTCGATCCGGCCTCGCGCCTCACCGTCTGGGACGAGGTCCGCAGCATCAACGCCACGGGCACGACGATCTTCCTCACCACCCAGTACCTGGAGGAGGCCGACGAGCTCTGCGAGCGCCTCGCGATCATCGACAACGGCAAGATCGTCGCGGAGGGAACGCCGGAGAACCTCAAGGCCGAGATCGGCAAGGACGTGGTCTCGGTCGAGCTGCACGGGGCGGATGCGGAGCGCACCCAGCAGGTGATCGGCGAGCTGCCCGGCCTCGATCGCGTGATCGCCGGGCAGGACGCGCTCGCGCTCTTCGTGGAGAACGGCGCCTCGTCGATCGCGGAGATCGTGCGCCGGCTGGATGCCGCCGATGTCGAGGTCGGTGCGATCTCGGTGTCGCGGCCCTCGCTGGACGACGTGTTCCTGGAGGCGACCGGGAGGCGGCTGGAGGGCGCCGGGACCGAGCGTGAGGACAAGGCTGCCGAAGAGGACGAGGCCGCGGCGAAGGCGGTGATGTCATGACGGAGGTTCTGCTGCTCGGGCGGCGTGCTGTCCGGGAGGTGGTTCGCTACCCGGAGGCGACGATCCCGACCCTGTTCATCCCGCTCTTCTTCCTGGCGGTGAACATCGGCCAGGTCCAGACGACGTTCAACGCGAACACTGCGCCATGGCTGAACGGCCAGAGCTATGTCGCCTTCCAGATGCCGGTCTCGCTGATGTTCGCCGTGGCCACAGCCACCACGGGGCTCGCTCTGGTCACCGAGATCGACAGTGGCTATTTCGACAAGTTGCTGGTGGCGCCGATCCGCCGCACATCGCTGATCCTCGGCCGCCTCGGTGCTGACCTCGTGCGCGGCCTCGCGGCTTCCGCAGTCGTGATGGTGTTCGGGATCGTCGTGTTCGGGGCCCATGTCGAGGCGGGGGTCCTCGGCGCCCTCCTGGCCGTCGTGCTCGCCTCCCTCTTCGGCGTGGCCTACGCGGGGTTCGGAATTCTGGTCGCGCTCAAGACCCGGAACGTGCAGGCGACGAACACGAGCTTCCTGCTCTTCTTCCCATTGCTCTTCCTGACGCCGAACTTCGTCCCGTTCGACCGGCTCTCGCCCTTGATGGAGACGCTCGCGCGGCTCAACCCGGTGAGCTACGTGATCGTCGGGATTCGCTCGCTGATCATCGACGGCTGGGTGGTGGACAAGATCCTCGTCTGCATCGCGGTGATCCTGGTGATGGGAGTGGTCCTGATCGGCCTCTCGCTGCGGGCCATCAGGACGTACGACAGGTAACTCTCGCCGAACCCGAGCGGGGCTACGATCCCGCCCCATGCCCGCGCCCTCGACGCCCGAGCGCATCAAGGAGGTCAACGAGCGCTACCACGATGTGGCTGCGGCGTCCTACGACGCCAAGTGGGGCATCGACTTCGGCGACGTCGGCCAGGAGCAGGTGACCGCCAAGCTGCGCAAGGCCCTCGGCTACTGGCCGGAGGCACCCTTCGGCGACTCGCTCGAGATCGGCGCCGGAACGGGCTACTTCTCCCTCAACCTGCTGCAGGCGGGGGCCATCGAGCGAGCCACCACGACGGACATCTCGCCTGGGATGCTGGCGGCGCTGGAGGCGAATGCGGAGCGGCTGGGACTCGACGTGACGACCGCCGCCGCCGAGGCCGAGACTCTCCCGTTCGCGGACGAGAGCTTCGACCTCGTCTTCGGCCACGCCGTGCTCCATCACATCCCGGACCTCCGCCAGGCGTTCTCGGAGTTCGCACGGGTGCTGCGTCCCGGCGGGACCGTGGCGTTCTGCGGTGAGCCCTCGCGATACGGCGACCTCCTCGCAGCCATCCCCAAGCGGACCGCGCTGCTCACGGCTCCGCTCTGGCGAAGGCTGGTGGGCGCCTCGGCGCGGGACTATGAAGCGGAGCAGGAGCATCGCCATGACCTCGAGCCGGAGGTCGACGTGCACGCCTTCTCGCCCGGCGACCTGCGCCGCTTCTGCCACGAGGCGGCGTTCGACGACGTCAGGGTGAAGGGCGAGGAGCTGCTCGCTTCGATCCACGGCTGGACGGTGAGGACACTCGAGGCGAGCGCCGAGCCGGATGAGGTGCCCTTGCGCTGGCGGCGCTTCGCGTTCCGGAGCTACATCGCCCTGCAGCGCGTGGACAATCAGCTCCTCGAGCCGCGGCTCCCGCCGGAGCTCTTCTACAACCTGCTCGTCTCGGCGCGGCGCTCCTAGCTCAGCTTGCGGATCGCCCGCCACGCCTGATCGGCGGCGAGCAGGATGAGGATGATCCCGACGGCGAGGGCGAGCAGCGCCCAGCTGGTACCGGGCTGCAGGCCGAGCGCGCCCGCGAGGATCATCGAGGCGCCCCAGAGGGTGGCCACGATCGCCGCCAGCAGCTTGCCGAGCAGCGACATGTAGGTCTCATCACGTTCGTCGAGGCTGGCCGCGCTGCGGACGATGCCGCTGCGGCCCAGAGCCGGCTTTGCCATGCCTCAAGGATCGGCGATCGGGCACGGCCCGTTCACCAGGTTGGCCGAATGTCAGCCGCGGCCGCCGGGCTCTTCGCCCACGTTGCGATCGGCCCAGGGAATCGCCTCGAGCCGCTCGTCCGGGATCGGATCGCCGCTCACGACCGACTTTCCATAGCTCCCGTCCTCCAGCCGCTGCTCGGCCCGCCCGATCTCCTCGAGATTCCGCTTGAGGTCCTCGACGAGGGCGCCGTCGGTACCGGCCTGCTCGAGCTCGTTGGCCTCATCGCCCGAGTCCTCGGGCTCACTCGACGTGTCGGGCTCCACATGCTCCTTGAGCTCGCCCTCGATCCGAGCCCTCTCCTCGGCAAGGCGGGCGCGTGCGTGTTCTGCATCCATGCGCTGATCCTATTGACCCTGGGCACTGAGGACCCGGCGGAGTGTGCGAGCAACGTCCGGCCGCGAGGCCAGCTGGCGCCAGGTGAAGCGGATGACGTCGTAGCCC
Source organism: uncultured Solirubrobacterales bacterium (assembly GCA_963831605.1). Taxonomy (GTDB): domain Bacteria; phylum Actinomycetota; class Thermoleophilia; order Solirubrobacterales; family 70-9; genus DASUPK01. The sequence continues at coordinate 119,294 of CAWHQR010000008.1, read as the reverse complement.
ATCGCCTTCAGCTCGACGTCGCGCGCTCGATCAGCCTCGAACGCGGCGCGGCTGGAATGGGTGCGGTAGCCGTCGAGCTCGACGACTAGACGCTCTGCGCGCCAGAGGAAATCCACGGTGAAACGCCCGACCGACACGTTCACACTCGGCTGGGGAAGGCGGTGTCGGCGACAGACAGCCAGGAAGCGCGATTCGAGCTCGCTGCGCGTGTGGTCTGGCTCGAATCTGTCGCCGATGCTGAGCCCGAGGTATTCCGCCCGCCTCAGCGCGACAGCGAACTGCTGCTGGGGAAGGAGAGTGCGGAGGTCCCGGAGCGTTCTCGATGGGGTCGTGACCGGGATGACGGCTCGACGGGTTACCTCACTGGGGAAGAGGGTCGCGGACCGGTGCACGCGGATGCCCTGGCGGCTGTGTCCCTGGCCCGGAACGGTGACGTGGACATCGACGCGCACAGCGACTGAGGAAGGCGGGTGACGCGGTTGCAGCATTCCCCAGAGTTCCCCGGCGCTGAAGTGGCTGAGTGCCGCCCCCTCTCCGCAGGCAAGCACAGCGGCCATCCAGCATCCCCTGTCGCTCAGCCCCCGATGCCCGACCGCGTACACACCGCGATGAATGCGGTGCAGGCGTCCTGCCTCCGTCCGACGCAGCCGGCCTCGCTCATGGATGCCGACTCGTTCGAGCTGGGCGACCGAAACCACGCCGTGCTGGTTGGCCGCGAGGCGAGCAATGACGGCGTCTGGACCGGCGTTGGTGACTTTCCCACCCACGGGGGTGGGTAAGTCACCAACCGTCCGAGTTTCGCCCCCTTCCCCAGCCGCTTTTCGTCCCGCCCTACCCGAACGTGAACGCGTATCCCGTGATCCCCGGATCGAAGATCAGCGAGAGGCGGTGCTGCGAGACGGCGGGAAGGTCGACCAGGCGGTAGAGCCGCTGCGACTGGACGGTGACGCGGCCGTTGTGTACGTCGTCGCCGGCGAGCTTCGCGGGGATCGGTTTGCCGTCGAGGAGCACCTGGACATGGCGTGCCTGATCGGGCGAGCCCAGGACGAGGTAGACGCGGCGAGCGTTGAACTCCGTGTCGATCTCGCCGCCCTGGCCGGCCGTCGCGTCCTCATCGGTGATTCCCCAGTGGCCCGCATACGCGAACTGGTTCACCGAGAGCGGGCCCGCGGCTGCGCCGAAGTCCTGGTCACCGGGATGAACGGGCGTCACCCAACCCATCGCCCGCGCGGCGCCCAGATAGGTCTCGGGAGTGGTGGTGCCCGCCGAGGGCGCCTGGGCAGCGGCCCGGGAACCCGCCCCGAGCTTCGAATGGCCGGCCTCTCGGAGCAACGTCCTGATCGCTCGTTCGGTCTCCGCATAGTTGCCCTCGCCGAAGTGCGCCTCACGGACGTTGCCCTGAGCGTCCACCAGGTAGTCGGCGGGCCAATACTGGTTCCCCCAGGCGTCCCAGGTGGCCAGGTCGTTGTCCTGCGCGACCGGATAGGTCAGGTGGTTCTGGCGTATCGCCGCCTGCACGTTTCCGGCGTCCTTCTCGAAGGGGAACTCGGGCGAGTGAACGCCGACCACCGTGAACCCCTGGCTGCCGTAGCGCTGCTGCCAGGCCTCCAGGTAGGGCAGCGTGCGGATGCAGTTGATGCAGGTGTAGGTCCAGAAGTCGACCAGCACGACCTTGCCGCGCAGATCGCTCATCGAGAGCGATTCGCCGCCCGGGGTGTTGAACCAGTCCTGAGTACCGGTGAAGTCCGGCGCCTTACCGTAGGTCTGCAGGCTGACCGGCTGATTGAGCTGGTCGGTCGGAACCACGGGTGTCCCGTGCTGGCTCACGTCGGCGAGCGGAGTCGAGATCGCCTTGCTCTTCTCGATGCTCTCGGTCGGATTGACGAGGAACCGCGGCAACGCGCTCGCGATCTCGGTCTGGAAGCGAACGTCCCAATTGGCCGTCATGGCGATCGCGACGAGCACCATCACCGCGCCCATCGCCATCTGCACCCGGCCGCGCACCGGGTTGAGCCGCTGCGTGAGCCGCCGCCCGCCGAGGAGGAGCAGGTAGAGCACGATCGCCGATCCGACGGCGTAGGAGAGTGCCACCGCGAGCCGGCCGGCGGTGAAGTTCTGGGCGGCCGAGACCACGATCACTCCGGCGAGGATCGGGCCGGCGCAGGGGGCATAGACCAGCCCGAGGCTCGCTCCCACGATCAGCCCGGAGCCGAACCCGTCGCCGCGGAACCGGGCGGGGCCGGGTGCGAGGCGGCTCACGAACGCCTCGAGCCGGTCGCCGAGCGGCGGAATCAAAAGGGTGATCCCAAAAGCGAAGAGGACGGCGATCGCCAGGTCGCGCGCGAAGCCGTTCGGCAGCCCCAAGGCGTTGATCACGTAGACCAGGGCGACCGTCGCGAAGGTGAACGAGATCGCCAGTCCGGTGACGACGCCGAGCGGCCGTCGCCGGTCGCCGGTGACCCCCGCCGCGAGCACAGCCGGCAGGATCGGCAGCACGCACGGCGACAGGGCGGTGCCCGCCCCCGCCACGAACGCGAACAGCATCAGCAGAGCCATCGCTCTCCAGACTCGTTCATCCACCAAGCGTTACGCCGGGCGGTTATGCGCGGATTAACCCGGCTGCGCATTCCGGACTCGGTGCACCGGCACCTCGCCCTCGATCCCCTTGAACCGCCGCTTCCCGGCAAACGAGAAGGCGAACCGATCGCCATCGGCGGATTCGAGCGAATCCTTCGTCGACTGGTCCACCAGCACGCTGTCCGGCCTGGCGAAGCTGGTGATCCGCGCGGCGAGGTTGACCGGACGCCCGTACCAGTCGCCTCCCCTGCCCAGCGCCTGGCCGCGCGCCACCCCCACCTTGAGCGGGGGGATCTCATCCGTGCCGGCGGCCTGGACCAGGCCCAGGACCGCATCGAGAATCGCCTCCGACTCCAGGGACGCGAACATCGCGGCGTCACCGATCATCTTCACCAGGCGAACCGGGGGCCGCGCCGCGTCGGAGGCAAGCTCGAAGAGCCTGCCGGTGAGATCGCCGATCTGCTCGATCTCGAGAGACTCGCCGAGCCGAGTGAAGCCAACGAGGTCCGCGAACGCGATCGTGACCTCGTCCGACCCGGAGATCCGTCCCGCCGCGAGCTCCGCCTCCGTGATCACCGCTTGGCGGATCCGCTCCCTGAGATGGATTCGGTAGGCATGCAGCAGGGTGTCGCCCAGCAGCGGCGCCATCGTCTTCGCGGCCGCGGCGTAGCGCAGCGCCAGCTCACGCTCATCGACGCCAGGTTCGGTGAACACCTCACCGACCAGGTCGACGTTGGCATCCGCGAGGTTCGCCATCGAGATCCCGATCAGGCGCGAGGTCTCCAGTACTCCTTCCTTGGGCAACCCGGCGTCCAGGAAGAGCTTCGCCCGCTTCGCTGCCTCCACGTCATCGTCGGAGTAGACGCGCTCGTCCTCCTCCGAGATCGGCGCGCCGAGCGCCTGGAGGAGACGGGCGAGGAACGGGGGCTCGAGGCCGGAGGAGTCCGCCACCTCGCCGAGCGTGTAGTGGTCAGTGTCCTCCTCAAAGGCGCGCTCGACGGGCAGCAGGACGAGCCGGTTCTCCTCGACGGCGCGCCTGAGCTCGTCGAGGGAGCAACCCTGATCGGCGAGCTCCTGAAGGAGGGCCAGGCGCGCCTCCCGCGCCTTCCCCTTCAGGTCCCCGAGCAGCCCCTCAGCCTCGAAGTCGATCTCAGCCACCGCTGGATCCTAAGATGGGTGGCGATGGCGGGTCTGGAGCTTCCGATCTTCGAGCTGCCGCTGGTCCTGCTGCCCGGCGAGCAGGTCCCGCTGCACATCTTCGAGGAGCGCTACAAGCGGATGGTCGGGACCTCGCTTGAGCTGGGCGAGCCGTTCGGCGTGGTGCTCCGCGACGACGAGGGCGCCCGCTCGGTCGGGTGCACGGCGATCATCGATGACGTCACCGAGCGCTTCGAGGACGGGCGGTTGAACATCGTGGTGCGAGGCGAGGCGCCGTTCAAGGTGCTCGACCGCTTCGAGTCGTCGGAGTTCCCTACCGGCGAGGTCGAGCTGATCCCGGACGAGGACGTGCCGCCGATCGATGAGGACGCCGCGGCCGCGGCGCGCGAGGCGTTCGCCGAGCTGGCGGAGCGGGCCACCGGCCAGCGGCCCGAGCCTGAGGAGCTCGATGGCGCCAGCGCCTACGCGATCGCGTCCCGCATCGAGTTGCCGCCCGAGACCAAGCAGCAGCTGCTCGAGATGCGCGACGAGGACGAGCGAATGGCCCTGCTGGCGAACGCCCTGGGCGCCGTCGGCAAGGCGCTGGAGCGCGCCGAGGAGGCCGCCGAGCGCGCCAGCTCCAACGGCAAGGTTCATCTCCCCGGGCTCGACTGAGGGCCGCAACACACACCGCGGCCGGGCGATCAGGCGAACGCCACCGCGCCGCCGCGGCGCGGATCTCCGCCGCCGCTCAGCCCGCCGCCCTGGGGATCCCGGCGGACGGCCTGGGCCCCGCCGAAGTAGAGGTTCTTCCGCTTCCAGCGGATCACCGGGACGCCGCGGCGCTCGAGGTCGGCAAGCCCGGTCTCGTCGACGCCGGGCTCGGCCTGCACGGTCCCGGCCTCGAAGTGAAGCCGCCCGGCGACCACGGCCTCCTCGGCGTCCATCTCCTGCTCCAGCACCCTGACCGTCGTCTGCAGGATCGCGGAGCGAATCCGGTTGGAACCGGCGCTGCCGAGGCCGAGGACCACCTCGCCATCCCGCAGCGCCACCGTCGGGGACATCATCGAGCTCACCCGGCGGCCCGCGGGAATCCGGTGGAAGCCCTGCGGGTTCAGGTCCTCCTCGCCGAGCATGTTGTTGACGTGGACTCCCGTGCCGGGGACCACGACCCCCGATCCCGTCCCGTTCGAGCAGGTGACCGACGCGCAGTTGCCGTCGCAGTCGATCACGGCGAGATGGGTTGTCGAGCCGATTCGATCCTCCGGCTCATCCGGACCGCCGGCGCCCCCGTGGCCTCCCACCCAGTCACCACCCTCGATGCGGGCCGCGACCTCGTCGAGGTCGGAGTCGAGGAAACGCCGCACGTACTCGGGGTCGTGTAGTCCCACGTGAAAGTCGTCGGTGCGCCTGGCATTGGCCGCTTCCATCGCAGCGACGACCTCCTCCACCCCGCTCCGGTCGCCGAGGCGCTCGAGCAGCCCGAGCGAATAGCCGATCAGAATCCCCCCGGAAGACGGCGGCGGGTTGGTGAACACCTCGTGCCCGCGGAAGCTCGCGCTCACGGGCCGCCTCTCGATCGGCTCGTAGGCGGCCATATCGTCCATGCCGAGGGTGCCGCCCCGCTCGCGCACCCAGTCGCAGATTGCCCGGGCCGTCTCGCCGCGGTAGAAGGGCTCGGCGCCCTTCGCGGCAAAGCGCTCGAGCGCATCAGCCATCTCCGGGTAGTGGAAGACGTCACCCTCGACGAGGCGTCGCCCCTCGGGCGTGTACAGGGCGGCGGACTCCGGGGTCGAGACCAGGATCGGGTGGAGGATCTCGTGGAAGTACTCGGCCCCGGCGGTCAATCGCACGCCCTTGCGTCCCAGCTCGATCCCGGGCTGCGTCAGCCGATCCAGGGGAACGCTTCCCCACCGCTTCCAGACGTATTCGATCCCGGCCGGGTTGCCCGGCACCCCGCAGGACGCGGCCCCGCAGTTGAAGATCTGAGGCGTCTCGTCGAAGTACACGGGGATCGGGATGAGCTCGGCCTTGCGCTCGATCCCGTCCTCGCCGCCGGCGGCCACGAAGAAGTCGATCAGTGTGCTCTCGCCGCCCTCGTGGACCATCATGAAGCCGCCCGCGCCGAAGCCGGTCAGCTGGCTCTCGCACACGAACGAGGTCAGGATCGAGCAGACCGCGGCGTCGACGGCGTTTCCCCCCTCGCGCAGGACCTGCGCGCCGGCCTCGGCGGTGAGCGGATGGCCTGCGGCGACGACTCCCCTCGGTTCGCTCATGCGTTCAGCCTAGGGAGGGCGCGCCCGGAAAAGGACCGGTGGGCAGGGTCAGCGCCACACCTCCCGCGGACCACGCGAGTCCAATCGCCGCGTGGTCAGCGCAGGTGGCGCTACTGCTCGGGCTTGAACTCGGGTACGTCGAGGATCCGGCCGTCCAGCGAACGAGGCTCGGTCGGCGGGCGGGCCGGATTCCGGCCCCAGACGCCGTCGCCGTAGAGCTCGTCGGCGGTGTTGCTCCGCATGGGAGCAGGCTCGCGATAGTCACCGACCGGGTCGGCGTAGCGCTCGGGCCGCAGCGCCGCGTCCCTGTCGGGAATGCGCGGCTCGCGCGACTCGTTGCGCCGGTCGCGGTTGAAGCGATGTGAGAAGGATGTGTCGAAGCGAGTGGCGATCACGGTGATCCAGACCTCCTCGCTCATGTCCTCGTCGACGCTCGCCCCGAAGATGATCTCGGCCTCGGGATGCGCTGCGGCCCTGACGATCTCGGCGGCCTCACTGGCCTCGATCAGGGAGAGGTCAGGCCCGCCGGTGATCGAAAGCAGCAGCGAGTGAGCGCCCTCCACCGATGTCTCCAGCAGCGGTGAGGAGACAGCCTTCTCGGCGGCGATGGTCGCGCGGTGCTCGCCGTATCCCATGCCGATGCCGAGGATCGCTTCGCCGGCCTCGATCATGGTCGTGCGAACGTCAGCGAAGTCGAGGTTGATCAGGCCCGGCAGCATGACCAGGTCGGAGATGCCCTGCACGGCCTGGCGCAGCACGTCATCCGCCACCTTGAAGGCGTCGACGATCGAGGTGCGCCGCTCGAGGATCGTCAGCAACCGCTCGTTCGGCACGACGATCATCGTGTCGACCTCCTTGCCGAGGGCGGCGATGCCCTCCTCGGCCTGGGCAGCCCGGCGGGCGCCCTCGAACGCGAACGGCTTGGTGACGGCAGCCACCGTGAGCGCGCCGATGTCACGGGCCAGCTTGGCGACCACCGGGGCCGCTCCGGTGCCAGTGCCGCCACCGGATCCGGAGGCCAGGAAGACCATGTCGGAACCCTTGAGCAGCTCCTTGATCTTGTCCTGCTCCTCGTACGCGGCGCGGTAGCCGACCCGGGGGTCGGAGCCCGAGCCGAGGCCGCGGGTGAGCTCGGCGCCGATGTGGAGCGTCACGTCGGCGTTCGAGGTCTGCAGGGACTGAAGGTCGGTGTTGATGGCGAGGAACTCGACGCCCGGCAGCTCCGCCTCGACCATCCGGTTGACGGCGTTCACTCCGGCGCCACCGACGCCGACGACGCGCAGAACGGCCTGGTGGGTCCGCGGGACGACGGGCTGGCGGGTCGGGGAAGAGGTGTCGGGCTCCTCGCGGCCGAAGGCCGGGCGGATCTCGATGCCGGGACCACCCATGAGGCGCTCCAGGCCCTCGTGATGGACGTCGGCGCGCTCGATCGTGACCTCGGCCTCGGCGACGGGCTCGGGAGGCGTGGGCTCCGGGACGGGCTCCGGCCCGGGAATGGGCTCAGGCACCGGGTCCGGCGTGGGCTCCGGCATCGGCTCCGGCGTGGGCTCCGGGACGGGCACGGGGCCCGGGGTCTCCTGGACAGGCTCCTCGACGGCGACCTCGACCGGGGCCGAGCCGGCGCCGTTGGCGGTCACCTTGACCTCGTCGGGACCGACTGACTCCTCGGTCGAGCGGAACAGATCGGCGAGGGGACCCTCGCGCATGCTGGCGCGCTTCTTACGAGTCATGGGTGAGGACCTCCTTCGCGAGGTCGCGGTAGGCGCCCGCGGCCTTTCCGGTTGGGTCGTACTTGAGGACCGAGCTCCCGCGGACCGGCGCCTCGGCGAACTTGATCGCCTTGCGGATCCGCGACTTGAAGACGAGCTCACCGAAGTTCTCCTCGAGGATCTCCACCGCCTCCTTGGCGTGGACGGTCCGCGAGTCGAGCATGGTCGGCAGGATGCCCTCGATCTCGACGCCGGGGTTCAGGTTCTCCCGGATCATCGTGAGCGTGTTCTGAAGCTGGACGAGCCCGCGCATCGAGAGGTACTCGCACTGAACCGGCACGATCACCTTGTCCGCGGCGGTGAGCGCGTTCACGGTCAGCAGCCCGAGGCTGGGCGGCGTGTCGATGCAGATGAAGTCGTAGTCGTCGCGGATCTCGTCGAAGGACTTCTGCAGCGCCCGCTCGCGGCCGATCTGCGTGCTCATCGCGATCTCGGCGCCGGCCAGGTCGATCGAGGCGACGGCGACGTCGATTTCGCGCTTGACGATGATCTCCGAGATCGGGATCCGGTGGACGAGCACGTCGAACATGCTCTTCTCGACCTTGTCCGGATCGACACCCTGGCTCATGGTCAGGTTGCCCTGCGGGTCCATGTCGACGCAGAGGACGCGGTGGCCCGACTCCTTGAAGGCGACGGCGAGGTTGAGAGCGGTCGTGGTCTTCGCGACGCCGCCCTTCTGGTTGGCGAACGCGATCACCTTCGCCGGGCCCGTGTTCTTGGGCTTCTCCGGCTGCTTGCCCGTCGCGGACTCCTTCTTCGGCGCCTTGTCGGCCTGCTTGCCCGCGTCCTTCTTCTCGGGCGTGGGAGCGACGAGGTCCTCGGGCCTCATGCGCCCGACGTCCTCAGCGGTTTGAGAAGAGTGCTTTCTGCGGAAACTAGCCATCTAGGCGGGCTAATTCGCAGGCGAGAGCCGCTTTCCTGCTCCTGGTTGGAAGAATCCGCCCCGCATGCCTGAGCTACTCGACAAACGACTGGTTTTCGTGACCGGCAAGGGGGGCGTCGGCAAGTCGACGATCTCCATCTCGCTGGGCCTCGCGGCCGCCGCGCGAGGCAAGCGGACGATCGTCTGCGAGATCGGCGGCCAGGAGACCGCCTCGCGGGCCTTCAGGCGTGCCGAGATCGGCTTCCACGAGGTCGAGGTGGCCGACAACCTGTGGGCGATCTCGATCGACCCCGATCAGTCGCTGCGCGAGTACCTGCTGCTCCAGCTCAAGGTCCGCGCGATGCGGGACATGCTCGTTCGCTCCCGAATCTTCAACTACCTGGCTGCCGCGACCCCGGGGCTCAAGGAGCTGGTCACGATCGGGAAGATCTGGGAGCTGGCGCAGCCGGATCGCAGGGTGAAGAAGGCGGAGGAGTACGACCTCGTGATCGTCGATGCGCCCGCGACGGGACACGGGATCGGCTTTCTGCAGACTCCCCGGACCTTCGCGGGCATCGCCCGGGTGGGCCCGATCCACTCCCAGGCCCAGGAGCTCGATCGGTTCATCACCGACCACGACACGACGGGAGTGGCGATCGTCTCGCTGCCCGAGGAGATGCCTGTGAACGAGTCCGCATCGCTGGAGGAGTCGCTGACCGGCGAGATCGGAATGGCCGTCGACCGCATCTACATGAACGCTCTCTATCCGGAGCGCTTCTCGAAGAGCGAGGGCTCGGAGCTGGAGAGGGCGCTCGATGAGGCCGACGGCCCGGCCAGGGCCGCCGTGCGCGCCGCGCTCTCGGAGTTCCGCCGTTCGCGCTCCCAGCGTGAGCAGCTCCAGCGTCTGAAGAAGGCCGTCTCCTCCCCGGTCAAGACCCTCCCCTTCATCTTCAAGCCGCAGCTCGACGTGTCCTCGCTCGAGCGGCTCTCCGGGGCGCTCGTCTGATGCCCTCGATCACGGACATCGTCGAGGGGCACGGGATCTGCATCTGCGCCGGCTCGGGCGGGGTCGGCAAGACGACCACCTCGGCCGCGCTCGCCGCCGGCCTCGCGGCCCGCGGCCAGCGGGTGTGCGTTCTGACCATCGACCCGGCCAAGCGGCTGGCGGATTCCCTGGGCCTCAAGGAGCTCGAAAACACGCCGAGCAAGGTGGACCCGAAGCTCTTCGAGCAATGCGGGATCGAGATGAAGGGGGAGCTCTGGGCCATGATGCTCGACCCCAAGGCGACCTTCGACGACCTCGTGCGCAAGCACGCCCCGGACGCCGAGACGCGGGACCGCATTCTCGAGAACCGCATCTACAAACAGCTCTCCAACGCGCTGGCGGGTTCGCAGGAGTACATGGCGATGGAGAAGCTGTTCGAGATTCACCAGGAGGGGCGCTACGACTTCCTCGTGCTCGATACGCCGCCCTCGCGCAACGCCCTCGACTTCCTCGACGCGCCCAAGCGGCTCACGCAGTTCATCGAGGGCCGCGGGATGCAGATGTTCATGAAGCCGACGGGATTCGCCACCAAGGTCGTCGGCCGCGGCAGTTCGATGGCGATGAGCGTGCTGAAGCGCGTCACGGGACTGGATCTGCTCACCGACCTGAGCGAGTTCTTCCAGGCGTTCAGCGGGATGGTCGACGGGTTCCGGGAGCGGGCCAAGCGGGTCTCCGAGCTGCTCGCCGACCCTGCCACCACGTTCGTCGTGGTCTGCGGACCGCAGGGCGAGCCGGTGAACGAGGCCGTCTACTTCCACCGCAAGCTGGTCGAGGCCAAGCTCCCTGTCGGGGGCGTGATCGTCAACAAGGTCCACTACGAGGCCGACGAGGAGGCGGGGAGTGAGGCGGAGGGCGACCTCCACGGGCTGCTCTCGGACGAGCTCGCCGAGCGCGTCGCGCAGAACTTCGCCGACTATCAGGCGCTCGCGCAGCGGGACGCGAAGAACGTCGAGCATCTCCAGCGCGAGCTCACGCCGAAGGCCGTCATCCGGATCCCGTACCTGGACGAGGACGTGCACGACCTCGCCGCCCTGCTCAAGATCAATCGCTACCTGTTCGCGACCGAGGAGCAGCGCGAGGCGCTGGCGGCTGCGGGCGCTGAGTAGCTGGCTCCGGAAATCAGCGGCCTGGTGACCGCTCGCGCTCGTAGCGGAGCTCGCCGATCGACCAGTCGGTGGCGTCCGGGACCGGGAACAGGTAGCGGACGCGGTCCTTCGACGGCTCGCGCTCCGCGTGGTCCTTGCGGCGCGGCCTCGCGAAGGCGGGCCACTCCGGCTCGCCGCCGCCGGCGCTGAACCAATCGGCGCGACCCCCCTCGTCGGGGCGGGTCGGATCCCGATGGTCGCCTTCGGCGCTCATGATCTCGGGTAGTTCGACATCATCGACGACGATCCTCGTCGTCGATTGCCGATCCTCCTCGCCCCCGCGGACGGACAAATCGTCCATTTGGTTCGTCTCCGACGTTTCGCCGTCCTCGGCCCTGTGAACCGTGATCTCCTGCTCGCCGATGTTGCCGTCGGCGATCGCCGACAGATCCAGCGCATCGTCGGCCGTCAGATCGGGAAGGCGCCATTCGGCGGTCTCGCCGATGCCCGGCGTCTCTACGTGGGTGGCCGAAAGACCCTCGGAGAGCAGTACCTCGTCTGCGGCGGCCCTCAGGTCTCCTCCCAGCTCTCCGGTGGCAAGTCCCTTGAGCAGGCGTCGCAGGAGCTCCTCGAGCTCCGCGATCACGTCCAGCGGCGAGGCGCCGGCCACGGGCCGGTAGCGGCCTCCGCTCATCAGCTTTCGCTCGATCGCCAGAGCACGTTCGACCGTGACACGGCCCTGCTCCCGCTCGTGAGGCTCGCAGGCGAGCGCCGCCACGCGGGCGGACATCGTCGTCCGCGCCGCTCCCCCGCCCTCCAGCAGACCCCGGAGGGCGAGCAGATAGTCGCTCAGCGCCTCGATCAAGGAACCGCGCTCGGAGCCAAGCTCGAAGCGGGAGGCCGCCCAGTCGAGCGAGGGCTGGCGCGATCCACGCTCAATCAGCATGCGCCCGAAGCTCTCCAGATCGCCGACCTCGTTGCCGGTCAGCCGGTACCCGCCCTGGCGCGGACGGGTTGCGCCCGTGCCGAAGCGCTCCCAGCCGCCGGTCCGCTTGGCCCAGCCGTGGGATGAGAGCCCGACGGCGCCGGGCCGGAACAGTCTCATCGTGCGCAGCGCACGTCTCAGGTCGTCTGCGACGACCGCGGCCGGCGCGACCGCGGCGACGCCACTGCTCAGGCAGGCCAGGAAGCCCGGCTTTCCGTGCCCGCCGGACCTGGTCGCGTCCACCGCATCGAGCGGGGCGTCCTCCACCAGGTCGGCGCGCACGATTCGCACCCCATCAAGCTCGATCTCGTCCTTCGGCATGTGGAAGCCGACGAGCGGGACGATCACCTCTCCGGCAGGAGTCGCCTCGTCGGAGTCCGAGCGGATCGTCGCCAGTACGGCGTTGACGGCGCCCTGCAGCCGGTCGCCGGAGATGTCGAACTCGGTCTTCCCCTCCCAGAGGCCGATCATGAAGCCGATCGCGGACTCCTCGCCGGCGATCTCGCGCACCTCGACGAATGCCTCGAGACGGCGCAGCTCGGCCAGGTGCCGCTGGATGAACTGCCCCGTCAGCGGCGCGTAGGAGTACATCGGCAGCGGCCCATCGTCGGTGGGCTCCAGATCGAAGGGCATCTCCGCCCCGGTCGACAGCAGCTCCTCGAATAGGTCGGCGGCTTCGACAGCGAGACGCCTCAGCGCCTCCTCAAGTCTCTCTGTGGTGCTCTCAAGTGTGGTCACGCAAGTCGGATTCGCCCGTTCTTACGGACGTTCCTGCGCGTGACAGCGGGATTGCAGCGGTGGGGGTGGGATGCCTGGGGCCGACGTGGGATCAGGGACGGACTTCAAAGGCGGCGATGAAGGGAGGGTGGCGCGTGCGTCAGCTGCGGCGATGAAGGAGGGCGGCATGGCACGTCAACTGCGGCGATGAAGGAGGGCGGCATGGTCGCCGGCTCGTTCTCGAAGCTGCGATCCCCTCGTTTGCAGCCTTAAGGGGCCTATAGCCCCCTCAATGCTGCAATCGGCTGCGTGCGGAGGGTTTGGGTGTCTATGGACGCCCAAAGTCTCCACGGACGCCCGAGGGACCACGGCGGCGCTCCGCCCCTCCCCCCTTCATTGCCAGGTTTTGGCTCTGCCGTGCCTAGACCGCGGCGGGAACGCGCTCGTCGACCGGGATCCACTTCCGGCCGTAGCTGCGCATGTCCTCGATCAGCGGGACGAGGGCCTGGCCCTTGTCGGTGAGCTGGTAGGTCACGCGCGGCGGCACCTCCGGGAAGGTGCGGCGCTCGACGATGCCCTGCTCCTCGAGCGCCCTCAGGCGCAGCGAGAGAGTCCTGGGGCTGATTCCCTCCAGGGAACGCTCCAGCTCACAGAAGCGGAGCGAGGAGTCCGCCAGGTCGCGGATGATGAGGAGGGTCCACTTGCCGGAGATGACCTCCGCAGTCCGGCAGACAGGACATTCTCGGTCGAACACGCGGCCCAGGATAGCGCCAAAGCTTTACTTTGTGAAGCGCTGCGGGCCGAGCTCAGGCGGGCGGCTTCGAGCTGGTCACGTGCTTGATGCGCGTGACCTGCACGTGGTAGGTCTTGCCGTCCGGGGCGTAGTAGAAGTCGGCGCCCGCGCCCGCCTTCAGGCCGAGCAGCTGGCACTCGTCGGCGGTCGGGAAGCAGATGCCGGTGCCGCCCACGCTCGTCACGTCCTTGGAGACCAGGAAGAGCGCCTGCTGGCCGGAGGAAGCGGTTCCCATGTAGGTAAGCGCCGGCTTGTCGGGGCTGGGCAGGAACTGGAACTGGCTCAGGTTATGTGCCGCCACCTGCTGGCCGCCGGCCTCACCGATCGTGACATCGGTCTGGTAGTAGCTGTAGACGGTCTGCGTCTTGCCGCCGCCGCCGGAGCCGCCGGAGCCGCCGCCGCTACCGCCCTTGCCGCCGTTGCTCCCCCCTCCACCCGTGCCACCGCTCGAGCCGTTCTGCCCGGAGTAGTCGCCGGGGAAGGCCGTGACCTGATCCAGCGACCCGCCGGACGAGGTGCTCGAAGACGAACCCGTCTTCGAGCCGCTTTGGGTGAACTGCTGGATGAACGGGTTCTTGGAGCTGAGGTCGTTCAGCCGCGACTTCGCATTGCGCAATCCCGGCGGGTGGTAGGCGATGACCGCGTGCTCAGCCAGCGGCGAGGGGGCCACCGCGGAAGCCGTCGGGCCGAGACTGACCGAGCCGTTTCCGGAGGATCCGCGCGAGACCAGGAGCGGGACCGCGACGATTCCGACGGCCAGCATGATCACGACAGGAAGCAGGTTGCGACTCCGCAGGTCATAGACCAGGTCGCCGAAGAACTTTCGAACCTTCCAGGCACTCATTTCGCCACCACCGCGCTTGCGGGCTGAGCCGTGGCGGCGCCCGTAACGGACGGCGCCGGGCCGCTGGGGCTTGCCCCGAGCGTCAGGCCCTGGGTTTCAGGCGTCGCGTAGGTCGTCACCGCGAAGCTCGCTTGAAGCGTCGGTGACGCCCCCTGCAGGCCACCGTTGATGGAGAACCCGTCGACGGTGAACAGACGCCCGTCAGGAGTGACGCGCACGCCGCTCGCGGTCGGCTGCACGAGGTTGTCGACGCCGCCGATGAAGTTCGCGATATCGAAGTAGCCGCCGGTGAACTTGAGGGTGTACGGGAGGGTGGGGAGCCCGGCGGGACCAACCACGGCGCCGATCGGCAGCGCAGCCGCCGAGGACTCGGTGGCGGGGACGGGCGTGGCGGAGGCAGTGGAGGTCGTGCTGGAGGTGCCCGCCGTGGTACCGCTCGTCGAGCCAGTCGAGGGGGTGGTGGATCCGGTACTCGGCGTGGTCGAAGTGCCGGCGGGGGCCGCGGTCGAATTCGAGGCGGCCGACGCGGTGGGAGTGCTCGCCGGGGTGGTGCCGGCGCCTGCGGTTGCCGTATCGGTACCGAGCTCGATCGAGCGGAAGTCGACATTGGTGTCGCCGGCGATCGAGTTGAGCTGCACGAGCATCGAGCCGGTGTCCGCCTGCTGTGGAACGGCCTTGCCGAGAACGACCAGGCGGCCGTAGTAGCGCGGGAAGTCCTTTCGAGCCGTCTCGGCGAAGCTCGCCACCTGCTCCTGCTGCGAGATCGAGGCGTGGAGCTGGCTGATCTGGTTATTGAGATCGCTCGCCTTCTGGCGCTTGGGAGCGAGAAGCATCAGGTAGAAACCCAGCGCCAGCGCGGCCACGAGCACACCAAAGACGATCGCCTTGTCGCTCACCTTCATGATCAGCCTCCCGTCGACGGGCTCGAGGTTGGCTGGGCGGCGACCTGAGAGGCGGCGGTTGTCGCCAGCGAAGATGGCACCGATGAGTCGGTGACAGCTCCGCCCGGCGTCGGAACCGCATCGAATGCGACCACGATCTCGAACTTCGGGATGTGGGTGTTGGTCCGGCACTCGGCGTTGGTCTGCTGTCCCGAGGCGGAGGTGACCGAGGCGCCCCCGACGGAGGTGTTCTCGTCGACCTTCCCCGACTGCTGGAGGCCAACCCGGGTGACGCCATCGATCTCCTCGAGTGCAGAGATGAAGCCGGCGACGGCATCCTGATTGGCGGCGCAGCCCACCAGCTCGAGCGCGGGACCCGTGACGCCGTCCCTGATCTGGATCTCGGGAGCGTCGGGGAGGTTGACCTGCGGATTCACGGTCCCGGCGAGCTGGACGAGCCAGACGTTGGACGGGATGACGTGGGTGAGCTCATTCATGACGCGCTGCCAGTCGAAGCGGCTCTGCGCGAGGCTGGTGATCGTGGAAGAGCGCTGCTGCTGAACCGCGCGGAAGTTTGCGAACGCCTGCAGGCTCTGCGCCTTGGCCTCCGCCTGCTGCGCCTGCGTCTGGAGCTTGGCGATCTCAGACTGGCGGTCGGAGACCTGCTTGCTGGTGAACGCCAGGGCGATGACGCCGAGCAGGGCGAGGGCCATGGCGCCGATCAGGACGTAGGAGAACGCCCCGGTGCGCATCGCGGAGCGATCGGAGCCTCGCTCGTCGGGGGGGATGAGGTTGACGGAGCGCATTCAGGTCACTCCCCCAGGGCGAGGCCGTAGGAGACGGTCAGGCGCGCTGCGTCCTCGGGATCGAGGTGGGAGAGCTCCGGCGGTGTCTCCTGCGCGATCTCCAGGCCGAGGTCGGCTCGGATCCGGTCGGCGAGCCCCGGGATCGTGCTGCCGGCGCCGCAGACGATGACGCGCTCAACGGGGGTGACCCCCTCCTGTGCGCCGTAGAACTCCATCGACATCCGCAGCTCGTCGCTGAGCTTGCCGGCTCCGCGCTCGATCTCCTCGCGGGCCGCCGAGCTGCCGTCGTGACCGTCGAACAGTTCGAGCTCCTCCTCGAGCCCGACATCCACGAGCAGCTCGCGAGCCTCATCGAGCGACATGCCCGCGCGGCTGGCGAGACGGTCGGCGATCGTCTCGATCCCGAAGGGGCTGACGCGGGTGAAGAGGCAGCCACTGCCGCGGGCCACGGCGATGTTGGTGACGTCGCCGAGGTGGGCGTAGAGAGTGGTGGGAACGGGCAGCTCGCCCGACTCGCCGGCGCCGTCGCCGTTCGCGGGGCCGAGCGCGCGGATCATGCCGAAGGCGGAGAGGTCGATGCCGGCGGGATTGAGGCCCGCATCCCTCATCGCCTGCACCAGCGGATGGATCATGTCGCGCCGCGCGGCGACCGCGAGGACGTCGATCTGAGCATTCCCGTCGGCGCTCTCCCCTCGGCCGATCACACGGTGATCGAGGACGGCCTGTTCAAGGGGCATCGGGATTTCGTCCTGGGCGCGGAAGCGAACCGCCGCATCCAGCTCCTCGGCGTCCTCGATTCGCGGCAGCCGCAACGTGCGAACCACGACGCGCTGGTTGGCGATGCCGAGCCGGACGGACTTGGAGAGCTTGTGTCGGGCGAAGAGATCGGTGAGCGCGCTGCTCAGGGCAGCCGGATCCTGGACGCCGCCCTCGCGGACGACTCCGGGCTCGAGCGGCACGACCGCGGTCCGGCCCACGGCGCGGTCGCCGCGCCCGACGACTTCGGTCGCAGCGATGCTCCCCGACTCGAGGTCGAGACCGACAAGAGAGGTGTTCTTCTTCACAGAGGCCATCGTTGGAGGGTCTTCTCCTCACCATTCCCATCGGCTGCAATGGCCATTTGCGCCATACCCAAGACTGATGAGAGTGGGCTAACGGACGAAAGCGTTCAGGTAGGCGTTGACCAGTTGGTCACCTGCCAGGAGCGCCACCACGCCGCCCAGCGCCAGAAACGGCCCGAACGGGACCGCCTGCTTGCGGGCGGCGGAGCCCTCCTGGACCATCACGCCGATCCCCACCACGGAGCCGGCGATCACCGCGACCGCGAGCGCCACCGAGACGGCGCTGCCGAGAAAGAGGCCCATCACGAAGGCGAGCTTCACGTCCCCCATCCCCATCCCGCGTGGATAGGCGAACGCGATGAGCAGAAGCAGCCCGCCGGCGGCGAAGGCGGCGATCCCGCGCTCAGGCAGGCTCGACGGATCGGTCGCGGCCACGATCGCGAGGCCCGCCACCGCCCCGGCGATCAGGATCCGGTTCGGGATCAGCCGCCGCTCCAGGTCCGTGAGCGTGATCGCGGCGAGCATCGCCACGAAGACGAGCCCGAGGGCGAGCGCGCCCGGATCGTCGTGGAAGACGACGGCGGTCGCGGCGAACGCCGCTCCGAGCGCGAGCTCGACCAGCAGGTACCGCACCGGGATTCTCGCCCCACAGTCCCGGCACCGGCCGCGAAGCATGAGCCAGGAGAGCACCGGCACGTTGTCGTAGGCGGCGATCTGCACACCGCAGGAGTCGCACATCGAGCGCCCGCCGACAACGGAGCCGCCGCGCGGCACCCGGTGGGCGACAACGCCGATGAAACTGCCGGTCATCAGACCGCCGACGAAGGCAAGTGAGGCGATGGGGAACATGGTGGTTCTCTCGGCTCCTTCACCCGCGGCCTTTAGCGGGTGCTACCCGAGCGTCTCCCGCTGCACGTGCCAGGCGGACTGCACCGGGTCGAAGAAGTGCGGCGGCTCCTGGTAGCGGAGTCGGTCGTCGTAGTTGTAGTCCTTGATGTATCCGGTTCCGTTGGTGGTCCCGACCGCCCCGCGGAACTTCTGGGCGATCGCCCCATTCACCTGAAGGGTGCCGAGGCTCCCGCCGCAGTCGTAGTGATCGACGATGAAGGAGTGAGCGATGGCGAGCAGCGCGGCATCGATCTGGATGTTGGAGTTCGAGCCGGTGCCGTTGACGCCGCCGTTGCACTGGCCCTTGGCCGTCTCCGAGGTGGTCGTGCCGCTCGAGCAGCCGAGGTTGCTGGAAGGGCAGATCGGATGCTTGACGCGGATGAAGTTGTTGGCCACCAGGCCCAGCAGGTCGGCGGAGCTGCTCGAGCGCTTGATGGAACCGTCGATGATGACGTCGTTCTCGGCGGCGATCGTGAGCTGACCGGAGTAGGTGCCGCTGCTGTGCACGATCGCGTTGCCGCAGCCCGAGCTGGCCGGGTAGGTGGCGGTGAACGGCGAGTACGAGGAGGTGCAGGTGCCGTTCTGCACGTAGACGACCCCACTGCTGGGCTCCGCGACGAACGGACCTCCGTTGATCGACATGGTGGCTCCGCTCAGGGTGATCGAGGTCTGGCCCGTGTACGTGTAGCTGGGACCGGCGAAGGTCTTCAGCGATTGGTTGGTGGTCGGCGGGGTCAGAACCGGGGCGTTGGTTGCAAACGGTCCGTTGAAGTCGGGGGTGCCCGAGCAGTTGTTGCCGGGGTTCCAACCCCTCGGCGGCGCGCTGACCTCAGTGACATCGGCCGCGCCCCGCCCGAAGCTGGGGGTGCCGCAGATCGCGAAGTCGTCGTTGGTGTGCACCGGGCCGTCGATCTTGTCACCGCCGACGAAGACGATCTGATCGCAGAACTGGTTGTTGGTGCCGGGGATCGGCGAGCTCTCGCGGCCGTCGCGGCGGAACTTGGTGCACTGGCTGTACGCCCCGGTCAGCGCCGCCGAAGGGTTCGCGAAGCCGTAGGTCACCGGATCCGACGTCTCGAGCTGGGTGAAGTAGACGTAGTCGAGGAAGGTCGCCTGCTTGAAGGTCGCGACGACCGACTGCTTCTCGGTGCCGGCGTAGCCGATGGAGCGGATCCGGAACGTTCCGATGTTCGCGCCGCTCGACTCGAGCATCGACTGCGTCGGGTTGTTGGGGTCGCAGGCGGACTGGCCGGTCGCCGGCACCAGCTGGATCGCATAGGTCGAGCCGTCGGTGGACCCGGGGACCGGCCTGCGATTCGCCGTCGAGGTCTGCTGGTTGACGGCGTTCGGGGTCGGGACGTTGGTGCAGCGGGTCCAGTAGCCGCTGTCGCTGTTGAGGTGGTAGGTGTAATCCGCGATGCCGGCCTGCGCGGCCGCATACGCCCGTTTCTGCTCCAGGTCGAGGGAGATCAGCCGCTGGTCGTCGTTGGTCGCGGCCAGCGCGGCTGTGACCAGCAGCGAGACGAGGAAGGTCGCGGCGAGCACGGCGATCAGCGTGTAGCCGGCCTCTCCGGCCGCGAGCGCTCGGATGCGGGCCCGGATCAGACGCACGGCAGGTTGTCCTGGTTCGGGAACTGCCCGGCGCTCTCCAGCCTCAGGTCTGCCGAGTTGGAGACGACCAGTGAGGAGCCGGGATCGAATGTCGAGACACCGTTTGTCGGTGCGCTCGACATGGTGACCTTGATGATCGCGGCCTTGGCGGCATCGGTCGCGCTCAGCGGGACGGCGGTCGGCGAGGTGTCGACCTGTCCGTTGACGAAGTCGTAGTACTGGAACATCCCGGACGCCGGGGCCGAGACCTGGGTGAGCAGCTGTGTGGACGACGAGGCCGTCGGCGAGAAGGTCCAGGGCCCTGGCTGCGTGCCGCCGGTGGCGGGGTACACGGACTCGGACAAGATCCCGCCGCTGAGGCTGATGATGTGCAGGTCGGGCGTCGGCGTGACCGTGGCGCCGCTCTTGGAGAGGAACGAGATCCGCGTGCCGGTGCTGCCGTTGGTCGTGCCGTCCCCGATGATCGGCGTCATTCGCGGCGCGATGCAGGCCGAGTGGAGCTCCTGGATGATGTGCGTCATCACCGGCCGCACACGCTGATTGGCATCGACCCGCCTGTTGATCTGGTCCTGGTTGCGCAGCGAGGTCGTCAGCATCATCACGATCGCGCTCATCACGACCAGCGAGGTCAGCATGGTCATCAGCAGCTCGACCAGGGTGAAGCCGCCCTCATCCCTGAACTCCCTCATGGGCACGTGCTCCCGGAGGCCGACCCGGTCCCCTGGAGGAAGAGGTTGAGCGTCGTGCTGGGGCTGTTCAGGTCGACTGGATCGTCGAGGCTGACGTTCGCCGGTGTGAGCGCGTCCCCCGTGCGGATCTTCCTGTTGCCGATCCCTGAGATGTTCGCCGTCGCGCAGATCCGATAGTCGCTCATCGGCAGGCCGGGGTTGTCCAGCTCGCCCGAGCTGTTGGTGGTGAAGATTCGCTTGAAGCCGGACGTCGGGTTGTTGGCGCAGAGCAGGTCCTCGACCGTCACCGTCGCTCCGACCGCCTTCGCGCTGGCAGTCGTCGCCCCCTGGTAGACGTCGAGATGCAGAGCGGGCAGTTGCACCGTCGCGGGCTGGGAGCCGCCCGCGGGTACGTTGACGCTCGCCACCGCCGCGCCGGAGACCGTCGAGCTCTGGCACAGACCGGCGTAGACCGAATCAGGTGAGCTGAACGGGAAGAGCCCGCTCGCCGTGATCGTGCTCGCGAGCGTTCCCGGGGTTCCGAATCGCTTCGGGCCCGTCGTCATCCCGGTGTTGAACGCGATCAGTGAATCCGCTTGCACGGGCTGTCCGTTCGGCAGCACGCTGACCAGGGCGTTGTCGCTCTGGCGACGGGTGGTGAATGTGACCGGGATCGACCCGGGCTGGTCGTATTGGAGGTTGACCGTGTTGGTGGCCTGGTCGACGACGCTGACGGTCTGCGCCGTGGGTGCGTTGCCGTCGGGATCGACCATGCCGGTGGCGGCCCCACCCGCGGTCATCGTGTAGTTGCCAGCGGGGAGGTTGCGCCACAGGACACAGCCGGTGGCCCCCGTGGTCCCGCTGAACGAACCCGCTCCGCTTCCGGTCAGGGTTATCCCCGTGATGCCGTTGCTGTTGGCATCGTCCACCTGGACCAGCAGCGAGCCGCTGTTCGGGACGAGTGAACCGTTTGGCGGCGAGATCACCGTACCCGCGGTGACGGGCCTCGCCGTGGCGCTCATCCCGGTCCACGACACCGAGACCTGGAGCTGAAGGTAGTCGCGGGATCCGGTGCCGGAGGCACAGGTGCTCGTCGACGCGGGCTCGGTCAGGAACTGGGTGCTTGACGTGACCGTGTAACAGGTCGTCCCGCCGGCAGGACAGCTGGCGTTGGAGGCGAGCTCGGTGCCGTCCTCGAGCACACGCCGCGTCGAGTTCCAGGACGAGAGGTCGCCGATCCGCAGCGAGCGCACCCGCTCGAGCTCCTGCTCGGCCAGGTCGTTGGCCTTGGCGCGGTGACGCTCCGTGGCCGTGGCGCGGTTTCCGGCGCTCAGCGACATGAACAGGCCGGTGGAGATGATCACGAGGACCACCGAGCTGATCAGAACCTCGATCAGCGTCACTCCCGCCTGATCGCTCTGGATTTTTTTCAGGATGCGCAAGTGCATCGATGCACGCTCGGGTCAATGCATCGGCACGCGTGGGCCGGGTGCCCATACCCATTTGATCTCGCTGGCCGTTCGTATGAGAGCGGCCGGGGTGGCGGGGCGGCGCTGGTGCGAACGGCGCCGGAAAAAAGTGAGGGCGGGCCCGAAGGCCCGCCCTCTCCTGATTCACGTGAGGCCCTCTCGAGCTTCACACAGATCGGCTGGCTGGGACTAGCCCCAGTTTCCGCCGGTCGGACAACCACCCCGGTCGTTGCCGGCGGGGACGGTGCAGGTGTAACTCAGAACGCCGGTGGAGCTCTTGGCGATCGTGAACGTGTTGCCGGTCGGCGACGTGATCGTCTCCGTCCAGCTGTTCGCGGTTCCGCTCGCCGCGCTCGAGAACGGGTGCGGCGGTGAACCCGCGGCCGTCAGGATCGACTTGTCGATCCCGTTCAGCGTGGTCGGGCTCACCGTGGTGTAGGAACCGTTGTTGTCAGTGGCGATCGTCTCCGCCGCCACCTGGCCGGTGTGCGCCATCTCCTTGGCGCTCGAGTCACTGGCCTTGTTGCGCTGGTTGAAAAACGTGGGAATCGCGATAGCCGCGAGGATCCCGATGATGAGCATGACGACCAGGAGCTCGATGAGGGTGAAACCCTCTTCGCGATTGGCCATCCGCTCACGGAGCTTTCGAGACATCTCTTCCTCCCAGGGACGTTGACGCCAGGGCCCCGCTGCCGGATTTCGGGTGACCCGGTGGCGACAAGCTGGCCGACCGGGCGCACTGGCTTTTCTTGGACGAGTCCTGCATCGGTCAACAGCCGCAGGCCTTTAGCGAATAACTGAAAAGTGTCGACACACGTTGGAAAAAAAGAGGGCGGGCCCGGAGGCCCGCCCTCTTTCGCATGAACCCTCTCGGGCTCACGCTGACTGGCTAGCTGGGATTAGCCCCAGTTTCCGCCGGTCGGACAACCACCCCGGTCGTTGCCGGCGGGGACGGTGCAGGTGTAGCTGAGAACGCCGGTGGAGCTCTTGGCGATCGAGAACGTGTTGCCGGTCGGCGACGTCATCGTCACAGTCCAGCTGTTCGCGGTGCCGCTCGCGGCGCTTGCGAACGGATGCGGCGGTGAACCGGCAGCCGTCAGGATCGACGAGTCGATCCCGTTCAGCGTGGTCGGGCTCACCGTCAGGTAGGAACCGTTGTTGTCAGTGGCGATCGTCTCCGCCGCCACCTGGCTCGTGTGCGCCATTTCCTTTGCACTCGAGTCACTTGCCTTGTTGCGCTGGTTGAAAAACGTGGGAATCGCGATAGCCGCGAGGATCCCGATGATGAGCATGACGACCAGGAGCTCGATGAGGGTGAAACCCTCTTCGCGATTGGCCATCCGCTCACGGAGCTTCAGAATCATTTGATTCTCCTTGTCCATATCTCCGTGCCAGAGCCCCGTGGCCGTCGAAGTCGGTTGACCCCGGTGGTAGCCCGGCCGGCTCTGAGATTTCTCTCGGAGCCCCGCTGGCTTTGCGTCCCCGCCTCGCGGCGGGTTTGCCTTTCTCACCGAAGGCCCTGGCGTTTCCTTTACGCGGGCTTCATCGGCGGTAGGCCGAGGGCCTTTAGCAAGTCCCTCAATACTGCTTAGGGCGATGGGCTCGTACTTGCGTCCAGGGGCTGCGAGGCTGCTGCATTCAGGAGAGAAGGGCGGAGCCCGAAGCGACTTGCGATGGGCAGCCGCTGCAGCCCCGACTTGATGGCGGCCACCAGGCCGCTGGATTTCGGAGCGGCGGCGAAGCCGCCGCGACTTGTGCGGGGCGGCCGCTTGTGGCCGCGGTCTGATGGCGAAGCCGGACCTCGATCCCTTCCGGCTCAGCCCGCGATCGAATTCGCGCTCTACCGGATCTTGTCGTAGAGGCTGAAGAGCGGCAGGTACATCGCGATCACGATGAAGCCGACCATGCCGCCGACCACGACGATCATCGCCGGCTCAATCAGCGAGGTGAGGGCCTTCACCTTGGTGTCGACCTCCGCCTCGTAGAAGTCGGCCACCTTCGTCAGCATGGCCTCGAGCTGGCCGCTCTCCTCACCCACGGAGACCATGTGGCCGACCATGGGCGGAAAGACTGCGGCTTCCTCGATCGGACGGGCGAGCGTGCCGCCGCTCTTGACCGACGCGTAGACCTGCTCCATGGCCTCCTCCACCGGCGAGCTTCCGGCCGTCTGGCCGGTGAGCTTGATCGACTCGAGGAGGGGAACTCCGGAGGCAACGGCGCCTGAGAAGGTGCGCGACCAGCGGGCCACGGCAGCCTTCTGAACGATGTCGCCGATGTGCATCGGCAGGCGGAGCTTCACCTTGTCCCACTGGGACTTTCCGGTCTCGGTCTTCTTCCACTGGAAGAAGGCGATGATGGCGGCGACGGTGGCCGGGACCCAGATGAACCAGTAGCCCTTGAGGAAGTTCGAGATGTCCACCATGAGCTGGGTCAGAGTCGGAAGCGACGAGGACTCGCCCGGCTGGTCCTGCACGGCCTGCTTGAAGGCGTCAGCGAAGATCGGGACGATGAAGATGACGACGGCGAGCATCACCGCCACGGCGGCGGAGAAGACGAAGGCCGGGTAGAGGATGGCGGAGCGGATCTCCCGCTTGAGGGCGTCCAGCTTCTCCATCTGGTAGGCGACCCGCTCGAGGGCCTCGTCGAGGCGTCCCGAGCTCTCCCCCGACTGGACCATCGCCCTGAAGAGCTTGTCGAAGATCTGAGGCCGCCTGGCCATCGCGTCGGCGAGCGAGCTGCCGGCCTCCACGTCCTGGCGGACTCCCGCGATCGCCCCGCAGAGTCGCTCGTCCTCGGTCTGGTCCTCGAGGGTGTAGAGCGAGCGCAGCATCGGCATGCCGGATGCGATCAGCGTGGCGAATTGGCGGGAGAACACCGCGAGGTCGCGCATCGGGACTCCGCGGAAGCGGTCGAACACCTTCTCCAGCCGCATCGCCTCGTTCTTCTCGGAGACGTCGAGCACGATCAGACCGCGCTCACGAAGCTGCTCTGTCACCTGCCCCTTGGTCTCCGCATCGACCTCCCCGCGGGAGGGAATTCCCGCTACGTCGACGGCGCGGAACGCGAAGGTGCTCATCTCAGCCTCCGCCGGTCATCGCCGGAGCGACTGCGCCATTGCCGGTGGTCGGCCCGAGCAGCCGCTTGAGCTCCTCGGGCACCGAGGCCCGCTGCTCGGCGAGCTTCCGCGAGATCCGTGAGGTGCGCACGAGCTGCGCCAGGTGGGCGTCCATGGTCTGCATCCCGAGGGCGCCGGAGGTCTGGATCGCCGAGTAGATCTGGTGGGTCTTCCCCTCGCGGATCAGGTTGCGGACCGCCGGGGTCGGCGCCAGGACCTCGCAGGCGACCACACGGCCGGCGCCGTCCACGGTGGGAAGAAGCTGCTGGGTGATGATCCCCTGCAGCCCGATCGAGAGCTGCATCCGAACCTGGGCCTGCTGCGCGGCCGGGAAGATGTCGATGATCCTGTCGACCGTCTGCGCGGTCGACTGGGTGTGCAGGGTCGCGAAGACGAGGTGGCCGGTCTCGGCAGCGGTCAGCGCGGTTGACATCGTCTCGAGGTCGCGCATCTCGCCGACGAGGATCACGTCGGGGTCCTCGCGCAGTGCAGCCCGCAGGGCGCTGGCGAAGTCCTCCGCGTCCGCCCCGATCTCACGCTGGTTGACGATGCAGCGCTTGTGGTTATGCAGGAACTCGATCGGATCCTCGATCGTGAGGATGTGTTCCTCCCGTTCGGCGTTGATGATGTCGAGCATCGCGGCAAGCGTCGTCGACTTACCTGACCCGGTCGGGCCCGTGACGAGGACGAGGCCCCTGGGCTTGCGGGTCATCTCCTCGAGCACCTTCGGCAGTCCCAGCTCATCGAGCTCTGGGACCTGGTGAGGAATCCTGCGGAAGGCGGCGCTGATCGAGCCGCGTTGGAAGAAGCAGTTGACCCTGAAGCGGGAGACTCCGGGGACGGCGTAGGCGAGGTCGAGCTGCTTGTGGGACTCGAAGCGCTTGCGCTGGTCGTCGTTCAGGAGGCTGTAGACGGTGTCTCGGGTCTGCTGCGGCGTGAGCTGGCCGTACTCCTCCAGGGGCACGATCTTGCCGCGCAGGCGCATGGCCGGCGGGTAGCCAGACGTCAGATGGACGTCCGAGGCCCTCTCCTCGGCCATCCGAGTGAGGATCTCGGCGAAGTCGTAATCGCGTTTGGGGGCAGCGGCCGCTTCCATACCTATCTTCCAATCGTCCATTCGGCCCGTGTGCTTGACACCAAAAAGTGGGGTCGCTGGCTCTAGGAGGTCACTCGCGAGACTTCCTGCACGCTCGTCACGCCTGAGCGCACCTTCTCCATCCCCGCCTGGCGGAGCGTGAGCATCCCCTCCTCGATCGCCGCACCGGCGATCTCGGCCTCCGAGGCCAGATTGACCACCAACTCCTTGACCCGCTCGGTGACCACCAACACGGAGTAGATGCCCAGCCGGCCCCGATAGCCGCCGCCGTTGCAGCGCGGGCAGCCGACGGGCTCATACACCTCGACGTCGGTTCCCACCCGGAACCCGGCCTCCTCGAGCGCCTGCTTGCTGACCACCGCGCGTCGCTTGCAGTGCGCGCAGAGCGTCCGCGCCAGGCGCTGGGCGACGACGCATTCGATTGCCGAGGAGGTCAGGAACGACTCGATGCCCATCTCCTGCAGCCGGGTGATCGCGCCTGGGGCGTCGTTCGTGTGCAGCGTGGTGAGGACCATGTGGCCCGTGAGCGCGGCCTCGATCCCGATCCTGGCGGTCTCGGCGTCCCGGATCTCACCGACCATGATCACGTCGGGGTCGGCGCGGAGCACAGAGCGCAGACCGGTCGCGAAGGTCAGGCCCGCCTTGCGGTTGACGCCGATCTGGTTGACGCCGCTGAGCCGGAACTCGACCGGGTCCTCGATGGTGACGATGTGGCGGTGGACGTCGTTGATCTCCTGCAGGGCCGCGTAGAGCGTGGTGGACTTGCCGGCCCCGGTCGGGCCCGTGACCAGGACGGCGCCGTACGGCTTGCGGAAGGAGGTCTCGAACCGCTGGCGCGCCTCGCCCTCCATGCCGAGGTCGTTCAGGGTGCGCATCGCGCCCGATTCGTCGAGGATGCGAACGGAGGCCCCCTCCCCGCCCTGCGTGGGCAGCGTGGTGACGCGCAGGTCGATGCGCCGCTCCTCGATCCGCACGGTCACGCGGCCGTCCTGCGGCACGCGCTTCTCGGCGATGTCGAGCTCGCTCATGATCTTGATCCGCGAGACCACCCCGGCCACCATCCGCTTCGGCACCCGGGCGGTCTCCCGGAGCACGCCGTCGATTCGGAAGCGAATGCGCATCTCCGCGTCCTCGGGCTCGAAGTGGATGTCGGAGGCCCCCTCGACGACGGCCTGGCCCAGGATGCTGTTGACGAGCTTGATCACGGGCCCGTCCTCCGCCGAGGCACGGATGTCCGTGATCTCGGTCGGTGATGCGTTCCCCGGCTCGTCCTCGTCGCCCTCCGCGATCGCGTCGGCAACCGTGTTCTGCATCGTCGCGAGCTTGGTTACCAGCGATTCGATGTCGCTGAACGGGGCGACGGCGACGGCGCAGTTGAGGCCGGTGGCCATCTGCACGTCATCGAGCGCCAGCACGTTGGTCGGGTCGGCCATCGCCAACAGGAGCGTGCTCTCGTCCATGTATGAGATCGGCAGTGCGCCGTGGCGTCGAGCCGACTTCACCGAGATCAGGTTCGCCGCACCCATGTCGACCGCGAAGGCGGAGAGATCCACGAAGTCGAGGCCGTAGCGCTCGGCGATCGCGCGGGACAGCTGCTCCTGGTCGATCACCCCCTGGTCGAGCAGGATCTCCTCAGGGTGCTTGCCGGCGGTCCGGGACTGCATCACCGCCTGGTCCACCTGCTCCTGGGTCGCGTACCGGAGCTCCAGGATGGCGTCGGTGATGAACCGTCCGGTGTGACCACGGTTGACCGGCGGAATCAGGCCCGCGGTTCCACTCTCCTCACCGGGCTGCTCGGAGGCGGCCGCGGCGGCCCCGGCAGCTTCCTTCGGGCCCGGCAGCGGGCGCAGGTAGTCAGGCAGCTCCCGCATGGGGATGCCTACCTCGGGCTGTAGGGCAGGTCGTCCTTGCCGGAGTAGATCGCGTCGTGGACGTACTGCACCACGGTTCGGGAGTCTCGGAAGCCATAGGTGACCTGCGCCTCCGGCACGGAGCCGCTGACCTTCTTCGGGCGGACGATGATCAGGGCTGGGGCCTGGCTCACCCCGACGCCCTGGGTGATCCGCGAATAGCGGGCCACCTGGTTGGCATGGGCGACGAAGACGGCGAGGCCCCGGTCGCCCGAAAGCCCGCGGACCGACCTCGTGACGAGCCGGTCGTCGATGCCGTGGTTGCGCACGATCAGCAGGACGACCGCCTTGCCGCTCTTCCAGGCGTCGATCAACGGGCGAGGCAGACCCGGCCCCGGCACGAGAGCCTGCGGGTCCACCGTCTCCACCGGCGCCGGCGCGGCGATTCCTGTGGCGGTCGAAGCGCCCGAGATGGGCTGGGTCGTCTGCACGCTCCCCTCGACGGAGCCCGCCGGACCGGTCGCCTGGGCGCTGACGGTGTTGGTGGTGGCTCCGCTGCTGCTCGAGCCCTTTGAACCCATCATGGACGGCACGACGACCACCGCGACAATGAGAATGAGGGCGGCGATGACCCCGATCTGAACCTTCGGGTTGTTGTTGATCGCGTTTCTCATCCGACCACCTGCTCGATCCCGCTCGCGCGCTGACCCTTGGCGGCGAGCATCAGCTTGAAGTCGTGCGGGCTCGAGGCCGTCTCCATCGCGACCTCCTCGGAGACGATGCCCTGGGTGACGTAGCCGAGCAGGGCCTGATCGAAGGTCTGCATCCCGTAGAAGTCGCCCTCGGAGATCACCTCGGTGATCCGACCGGTCTCCTCCGGGTTCAGGATCAGGTCCTGGATTCGGCCGGTGACCGCCATGACCTCGGAGACCGCGACGCGCCCCTCCCGGTCGATCCGGGGGACAAGGCGCTGAGAGATCGCGCCCCTCAGCGTCGAGGCCAGCATGACCCGCGCCTGCTGCTGCAGATGCGGCGGGAAGAAGTCGATGATGCGGTTGATCGTCTCCGTCGCATCGAGGGTGTGGAGGGTCGACATGACCAGGTGGCCCGTCTCGGCGGCGGAGAGGGCGGTCCGGACGGTCTCCTCATCGCGCATCTCGCCGATCAGGATCACGTCGGGGTCCTGGCGGAGCACCCGGCGCATCGCCTTGGCGAAGCTCTGCGTGTCGCTGCCCACCTCGCGCTGGTTGATGATCGAGAGCTTGTCCCGGTGCAGGTACTCGATCGGGTCCTCCATGGTCACGATGTGACGCGCCCGGGTGGAGTTGATGTGATCGATCATCGCCGCGAGCGTGGTCGACTTGCCCGAGCCGGTGGTCCCGGTGAGCAGGATGATTCCCCGCGGCTCCTCGGCGAGCCGTCTGACGACCTCGGGAAGGCCCAGGTCATCGATGGTCCGGACCGAGAACGGGATGGCGCGCAGGGCGATCGAGATGTCGCCGCGTTGGCGGTAGGCGTTCACGCGGAAGCGCGATACGCCGGGAAGCTCGTATGAGAAGTCGACCTCGCCGGCCTCTTTGAACTCGGCGAGGTGATTCTCGTCCGCGATCGACTCGAGCGCCTTCTCGGTGTCCGAGGAGTTGAGCGGATCGGTGTCACGCAGCGCCCAGAGGTCGCCGTGGACCCGCACGACCGGCGGTGAGTCCACCTTCACGTGGAGGTCCGACCCCTCACGCTCGACCATGAAGGTCAACGCTTGATCGATATCAAAGCCCATCCCTACCGCTATCGGGCGTGGGCGGGCGCAGCTAGATCAGCAAAAGTGGGTGCTGCAGGTCGCGACCCGTTTTCTAGGGCTTGATCTCCTCAACGACTTCGTAGACCCCCTCGAGCGGGGTGTCGTGGACGTGCTGCCCGATCTCCTCCTTGCGCTTCAGCTCGTCCTCCTCCGAGCCGCGGATCACGTCGAGCGAGTCGCGGTCGATCGGAAAGATGCCGAACGAGATCACCTCGTCCTCGTCCTTGATGTTGCGGGCGTGGTAGACGACGGAGCCCTCGGGCATCCCCTCTGGATCCTCATCGCCTCCCCACGCCTGGCGGAACTCGTCCCAGTGGCCGCCCTTCAGGCGCCGACCGCTGAAGAACACGAGCATGATGTCTCCTCTCCTCGCTGACCGTGCGCGAGGAGCCTATGGGACGGGGCAACGCCTGAAAGCCGGCAACGAAGAGGGCGACCTGAGGAACTGCTGAGCGCCCGGGCTTCGATCCCCTCGTTTGCAGCCTTTAGGGGCCTATAGCCCCCTCAATGTTGCAATCGGCCGCGGCCGGGTGGCCGCTAGGCGACTTCGCGGAGCTTCTGAGCCTCAGCCAGCGACTGAAGCTTCTTGAGGCTCTGGTTCTCGATCTGCCGGATCCGCTCCCGGGTGACGTTGAAGGTGCGGCCGACCTCGTCCAGGGTCCGCGGATGCTCGCCGCCGAGCCCGTAACGGAGCTCGAGCACGCGACGCTCGCGGTAGGAGAGGTTCTCGAGGGCCTCCTTCAGCGCCTCCTTGGTGAGCAGCTCGGCGGCGCGCTCGAAGGGGGACTCGGCTCGCTCATCGGCGATGAACTGACCGAACTCCGACTCCTCCTCGTCGCCGACCGGCTTCTCGAGGGAGACCGGCGCCTGCGCCGAGCGCTTGATCGAGTCGACCTCTTCGGGCTCGATGCCCGTGACCTCGGCGATTTCCTCCGGGGTCGGCTCGCGGCCGAGCTCGGTGACCAGCTTGCGCTCCGCGCGGCCGATCTTGTTGAGCTTCTCGACGACGTGGACCGGGATGCGGATGGTCCGCGCCTTGTCGGCGAGCGCGCGAGCGATCGCCTGGCGGATCCACCAGGTCGCGTAGGTCGAGAACTTGAAGCCCTTGCGGTAGTCGAACTTCTCCGCCGCACGCACCAGGCCGAGCGTGCCCTCCTGGATCAGGTCGAGGAAGGGCAGGCCCTGGTTGCGGTAGTTCTTGGCGATCGAGACGACCAGGCGGAGGTTCGACTCGACCATCTTCTGCTTGGCGTCGAGGTCACCGCGCTCGATGCGCTTGGCGAGCTCGACCTCCTCGGCCGCGGTCAGCAGCCGGACCTTGCCGATGTCCTTGAGGAAGAGCTGCAGGGAATCGGTGGTCATGTCGGGCTTCAGGTCGAGCGCCTTCTTCTTGCGCCCGCCCCGCTTGCCGTCGGAACGCTCGTTCTCGGCGGCGGCCTTCTGAGCCGGGTCGAGGTCTTCGACCAGCTCGATGCCGACCTTCTCGAGATGCCCGTACAGGTCCTCGACGTCTGACTCGTCGAGCTCGACCTCGGACACAGCAGTGGCGACGTCGCCAAAGGTGAGGACGCCCAGCTGCTGGCCGCGGGTGACCAGCGTCTTTACTTCTTCAAGTTCTTGGATCTCGGCTACGAGCATTCGCCTACGCTCTTCCTTCCTGGCTGTCTTTCATTTTCCTGGCCCCCGGCCTTTTACCTAATTCTGGCGGGCCCTACTCATGTCGGCCGCTGACGAAAAACCTTTACTCAAATCCCCCTCAAAGGCCACAAAAACGCGGAGCGGCTGGGCCGCG
Source organism: uncultured Solirubrobacterales bacterium (assembly GCA_963831605.1). Classification (GTDB taxonomy): domain Bacteria; phylum Actinomycetota; class Thermoleophilia; order Solirubrobacterales; family 70-9; genus DASUPK01. The sequence continues at coordinate 88,169 of CAWHQR010000008.1, read as the reverse complement.
TCCGCGCTTCCGATGATTCTTCACGCCTAGATCTCGCGAGTCCTCAAACGTCCGTGACCATGGTAGCCACTTCATTTTTTGAAGTCAACGCACAAACCACGCGTGGCAACGCGTCTGCCACGCGAAGAACAACGATCCTCCGCGAAAGTTCCGGACGCCCTTCGACTTACCCCCGCTTGGACGTTCGTTACGCATGAGCACCTGGCCACTCGGACGACGACCGGAGCCGAAGAGCCCGACCTGGCACTTCTGGCGCCACCGCTGGCTGCTCGCCTTCTGGAACCGCGCCTACAAGGAGAACATCACCGGCCTCTCGGGCATGGTCGCCTACAACCTGATGCTCGCGGTCTTCCCCTTCGCCCTGCTCGTGCTCTTCATCTTCGGCCAGGTGGTGAACAGCAACGACATCGAGCACAGCGTGATCGCCGACATCCAGCGGCTCTTCCCGAACGCCGAGCAGGGCACGCTCCAGGACGCGATCGACCGTGTCCGCGCCAGCTCGACGACGATCGGCATCGCCGCCGCCGTCGGCGGGATCTGGATCGGCGCCTCCTTCTGGGGCGCGATGGACACGGCCTTCTGCCGGATCTACCACGTCGAGTGCCGCGGCTGGGTGCAGCAGAAGCGTTGGTCGCTGGTCATGTTGCTTGCGCTGCTCCTGCTGCTGGCCGCCAGCGTGACCGTGCCGACCGTCGAGAGCGCCGTGCTGACGAGCGCCAACAGGCTGCCGTTCGGCCTCGACCAGTGGGGTGCGGTCCGGACAGCGATCGTCGTGGTCGGCGGGTTGATCCTGACCTTCACGATCTCGTGCGCGATCTACTGGGCCGTCCCGAAGGGGCACATGCCCTGGCGCTCCGTCTGGCCGGGCGCCCTCTTCTTCGCGCTGGTCACCTCGGCGGGCAACTACATCTTTCCGCTGTACCTGACCAACGTCTCCGACCTGCACCGGATCGGGGGGACGATCGGCTTCATCCTGATCGCCCTGGTCTGGTTCTACGCGGTCAGCCTGGCGCTGCTTGCGGGGGCCGTGATCAACTCCCTGCGCCACGAGTCGGACGACACGGGCGCGCTGCCGCTGGAGGGCTAGCCGTAGCGCTCTCCCACAACCTCCCGCAGCTTCGGGCGGTTGTGAGTCGCCTGCACCCGGCGGATCGTGCCGGAGCGGGATCGCATCACGAGTGACTCGGTGGTCGCATGGCCGTCGTCCAGGTAGCGGACGCCGTCGAGCAGATCTCCGTCGGTGACTCCGGTCGCGGCGAAGAAGACGTCGTCCCCGGAGACCAGGTCGTCGGTGTCGAGCACCCGGCTCAGGTCATAGCCGGCGTCCTCCGCGGCCTTGCGCTCGTCGTCATCCCGAGGCCAGAGCCGGCCCAGGATGCGGCCGCCCATGCACTTGATGGCCGAGGCCGAGAGCACGCCCTCGGGCGTGCCCCCCACCCCCCAGAGCAGATCGATACCGGTGTTCGGCATCACCGAGAACAGCGAGGCGGCGACATCGCCGTCGGAGATGAAGCGGATGCTGGCGCCCACCTCGCGCAGGGTCGCCACGGCCTCCTCGTGGCGCGGGCGGTCGAGCATGATCACGGTCACGTCGCTGGTCTCCCCGCCCTTGCGCTCGGCGATTCTGCGGACCACGTCCTCGAGCGGATCCTCGAGGCTGATCAGGTCGGCGGATCGCGGGCCAGCGGCGATCTTCTCCATGTAGACGCAGGGGCCGGGGTCGAACATCGTGCCCCGCTCCGAGAGAGCGATCACCGCGAGGGCCGAGGGCATGCCGCGCGCGGTCAGCGTCGTCCCCTCCAGCGGGTCCACCGCGATGTCGACCACCGGCGGGCTGCCGTCGCCGATCTGCTCGCCGTTGTAGAGCATGGGCGCCTCGTCCTTCTCGCCCTCGCCGATCACCACCACACCGTCCATCGGCACGGTGTCGAGCATCAGGCGCATCGCGTCGACGGCGGCGCCGTCAGCGCTCTCCTTCTCGCCGAGTCCCACCCAGCGGCCTGCCGCGAGAGCGCCCGCCTCGGTGACGCGGACCAGCTCGAGCGCGAGGTTGCGGTCCGGATGCGAGGGATCTCGGACGTCCTGCGAGATGACGTGTTCGTTCGCTTCGCCCACGGGTCAGAGGCTACGCAGCGAGCCTAGAACGTGGCGGGCGGCTTTCGGCGTGCGCCGCCGCCGCTCTCCACGGCTCGGAAGCCACCGGATATGAAGATGCCGATCGAGGCCAGCAGCGCGAGCCAGTATCCGAAGGCGAGGCTCATCTCGAGCCCCTCCTGCGGCTTGTCGATCAGCCCGTTGTAGGCGATCAGAACGAAGGCGGCGAGGCCGACGATCGCGGTCAGCTCACCGCGCGGCCAGGAGAGGGCGTGCCCGCGGACCACGATCCAGGCGAGGATGAACGGGGCGGCGGCCGCCAGGAGGAGCAATACGCTGACCACGGGGAACGTGCTCCAGCCGCTGCAGCTGGTGTTGCCCACGCCGCAGGCCCAGTTCGCCGGGTCGTTGCCGCGTTGCACCACGCTCGGGTCGGTGGAGAGCGAATACCACTCGAGGAACAGGCTGAGCACCAGGACCGCGGCGGCGACCATCCCGAGGATCTCCGAGCGTTCGAGCTTGGAGGTGTCCATCGGGCGACCCTATCCGGTTTCCCATCTATAGGGTCGCGGTTGTGCCTCAGCGCTGGGGATTGACCGTTCCGCTCACCGGCATCAGCCTGCCTGAGAACGAGGAGCACTTCAGGCGGGCCGAGGCGGCCGGATACACGGACCTCTGGTCGGGCGAGACCAACGGCCCCGACGGCTTCACCCCGCTCTCGCTGGCGTCGGCGTGGACGGACGAGGTCCGCCTCGGAACGGGCGTGGTGGGCGTCATGCAGCGCGGTCGGGCACTGCTGGCCCAGGAGGCCGCCGCGCTGGCGGATGCCTCACGGGGGCGTTTCGCGCTGGGCATCGGCGCCTCCTCGGACCGGATCATCGAGGGCTGGAACGGGATGCCGTTCGAGAAGCCGCTGTCGAAGATGTCCGAGACCCTCGACTTCCTGCGGACGGCCCTCGCCGGCGAGCGGGCGGACGGTGGCTTCAAGCTCGAGCGGGCTCCCGAACTCCGCGTGCCGATCATCCTCGCCGCGCTGCGCGGCAAGATGCTCCGCCTCGCCGTTGAGAAGGCCGACGGGGCGTTCACGAACTTCCTTCCGCTCGCGGGCCTGCCCAAGGTCGCCGAGCAGCTGGAGGGTGCACCCGAGGGGTTCGAGCTGCTCTGCCGCTTCTTCTGCATCCCCGGCGAGCGGGAGCAGGTGGAGCCGCTGGCCCGCTTCATGTTCTCCTCCTACATCACGGTGCCCGTCTACGAGAACTTCTACCGCTGGCTCGGCTACGGGGAGAAGATCGACCCGATGGTCGAGGCCTGGAACGCGAAGGACCGCCAGAAGGCGGCCGAGGAGGCGCCCTGGGACCTGATCGAGGAGATGTTCATCTTCGGCGAGCCCGACCAGATGAAGGAGCGCCTGGGGGCTTTCGTGGAGGGCGGGATCACCCTGCCGGTGATCACCCCGATCACGACTCCCGATCGCCTCGGCGAGCTGATCGACGGGCTAGCGCCCTAGCTTCGACCAGAAGCGGACGTACTCGCGCTCGTGGCCGATACCGGCCTCGATCGCGTGCATCGCCCCGGCGGGGGCCTTCATCGCCCGGCACTCCTCGAGCAGGGCCTCGTACTCCCGCAGCCTGGCCTGATGAGACGCGAGCTGCTGCGGGGCGAGCGTCTTCGGGTCCGCACCGAAGAACAGCTTGAGCAGGCCGGCGTCCCTGAGCTCGTAGAGCTCGCCGGTCGGCTCTGCGCGCCAGCGATCGAGAGCGTCGGAGCCGCTCTTCGTGAGCCGGTAGATGCGGCGGCGCCTGCCCGACTCCTCGCGCCTCTCGGAGAGCAGGCCCCCCTCGGCGAGCCGCGCGCACTCGGAGTAGAGCTGCGTGTGGGGCAGCGACCAGAACTGGCCGACGCCCGCGGCGACGGCCAGCTTGAGGTCGTACGGCGAGGCGGGCTCCATCTGCTCGATCAGCCCGAGCACGACGTATGAGGTGGGTGTGAGGCGTGTCACTGCCATTTCGCTGCAGGATACGGTACAGTGCGCATCGTTCGGATTGAACTATTAGGAGGAGACATGACGCCAGGTCGCCGACGCCACCGCCCAGACCGCCACCAGTGACCTCACCCGAGGCTTCGATTCGCTGGAGAGCGAGACCCGGATCGACCGGCTGCCGCTGGAGGGGCAGCTCCCCGACTGGCTCCAGGGCTCTCTGATGAGGACCGGCCCGGCGAAATGGGAGGCCGGCGAGCAGACCATGCGCCACTGGTTCGACGGCTTCGCGATGCTCCACCGCTTCGGCATCGCGGACGGACGAGGTCTCCTACGCAAACCGCTTCCTTCAGACGAAGGCCTATCGCGCCGCCGAGGAGAAGGGCGAGATCGTCTACTCCGAGTTCGCGACCGATCCCTGCCGCTCGCTCTTCGCCCGGGTCTTCTCGATGTTCTCCCCGAAGATCTCCGACAACGCCAACGTCAACCTGGTGAAGCTGGGCGAGCGGTACATCTCGATGACCGAGACGCCGATCCCGGTCGAGTTCGACGGCGAGACCCTGGAGACGGTCGGCGTTGCCTACGAGGCACCTGGGCTCCTGACCACCGCCCACCCGCACCTGGACCGCGCGACCGGCGGGATGCTCAACTACGCCGCCAAGGTCGGACCGCGAAATCGCTACCGCTTCTTCAACGTCCCGCCGGACGAGGGCGCGCCTCGAGTGATCGGCGAGCTGTCCGTCAAGGAGCCGGCATACATGCACTCCTTCGGGCTCACCGAGCGCTGGCTGGTGCTCGCCGAGTTCCCTCTGGTCGTGAACCCGATCAGCATCCCGCTGTCGGGACGGCCCTACATCGAGAACTACCGCTGGAAGCCGGAGCTCGGCACCCGCTTCACCCTGATCGACCGAAACACCGGCGAAGCGACCGGGCCGTTCGAGGCGGACCCCTTCTTCTGCTTCCACCACGTGAACGCCTACGAGGAGGACGGCGCGGTCGTCGTCGACGCCTGCACCTACGGGAACGCGCAGGTCATCGAGGACCTCTACATGGATCGGCTGCGGGACGGCAAGCCTGTAGACCGCCCCGAGATGCGCCGCTTCAGGCTCGAGCTGGGCTCGGGTCAGGTGACGACCGAGCAGCTGGCCGAAGGGCTCGAGCTGCCGCGAATCAACTACGGCCGCAACAACGAGCGTCCCTACCGTTACGCCTGGGGCGTCGACGACGAGTCGGGATGGCTCGACCGGATCGTCAAGGTCGACACTCAGGAACGCAACGCGATCGAATGGCACGAGGACGGCTGCAGCCCGGGTGAGCCCGTCTTCGTGGCGGCCCCGGACTCAGGCGAGGAGGACGCCGGCGTGCTTCTCTCGGTCGTCTTCGACGCGCGCTCGGGCAACTCGTTCATGCTCATCCTCGACGCGGCCGACCTGAGCGAGCTGGCGCGCGCCGAAGCGCCGCACCACATCCCCTACGGCTTCCACGGGCAATTCGTGACCTGATGGCGAAGCCGTCATCGGGAAGCCGTCAAACAGCCCGAGCGAGCGACAGGGCGTAGAGGCCCTCGGAGTCCGTCCACCAGTCGGTCAGCTCGAGGCCGGCCTCCGCGTAGATCCCCTCCAGCCCCGGGCGCAGGAACTTGGTCGAGATCTCGGTGCGCATCTCCTCGCCGGCGCCGAACGGGACCAGCATGTCCAGGGCGGACACGTTGACGACCTGGTTCGCGGTGGAACGCAGCCGGATGTCGACCCAGAGGTTCTCGGGATCCCAGCGGGCGACGTGCTCGAAGGCGTTCATGTCGAAGTCCGCCGCGAGCTCCCGATTGAGGACGGTGAGGACGTTCTTGTTGAACTCCGCCGTGACGCCCTTCGAGTCGTTGTAGGCGGCTTCCAGGACAGCGGGGTCCTTGACCAGGTCGGTGCCGAGCAGGAAACGGTCGTTGCGGTCCAGCAGGTTGGCGATCCGGCGCAGGAACCCCGCCCGCTGATGCGGGGCGAAGTTTCCGATGGTCCCGCCGAGCAGTGCGATCACGCGAGGGCCGCCGACGGGGACGCGCTCCAGGTCGAACTCGAAGTCGCAGACCAGGCCGCGGACGTTGATCGAGTCGTACTCGCCGGCGATCAGCTCCGCCGTATCGCGGGTGATCTCCTCGGAGATGTCGACCGGGCAGTAGGTCTCGAGGCAACCCACATTCCTCATCGCGTCGAGGAGGACGCGGGTCTTGCGCGCCGAGCCGGAGCCGAGCTCGATCAGGCTGGCGGGGCGGTTGGCGGCCTCGCAGATTTCGACTGAGCGGGTCTGGAGGATCTCCCGCTCGCAGCGGGTCGGGTAGTACTCCTCGAGCTCGGTGATCTCCTCGAAGAGCTCCGAGCCGCGCTCGTCGTAGAAGTAGCGGGGCGAGAGCTCCTTGAACGGGCTCGTCAGCCCGGCGCGGACGTCGGCGGCCATGCCCGAGAGGGGCCCGCCCGGTGGCAGGTTGACCTCAACGGTGATCCGGTCGGTTGTGTCGGCGGGGTTGATGGCTGCTCGGGGTATGAGGTCTGTTGCGTGGTCGTCTCGGATTCGGATCAGTCGTTACGCGCGCAGCGGATGCCCGCGAAGATCTGCCGGCGGACGGGCAGATCCCAGTTCCGGAAGCTGGGGCGGATCACGTCGCGCCGCGTGGCCCAGGCGCCACCGCGGAGAACCTTGTAGGTGTCGCCGAAGAAGACCTCCGAGTACTCGGGGTACGGGAACGCCTCGAAGCCGGGGTAGGGGGTGAAGTCGGAGCTCGTCCACTCCCAGACGTCGCCGAGCATCTGCAGCGCTCCGCAGTCCGCGCATCCGTCGGCGTAGGCGCCGGCGGGAGCACAGCCGAAGGAGAGCTCATCGAGGTTCGCCCGCTCGCGGCTCGCACCGGCGGCCGCGGCCTCCCACTCCATCTCCGTCGGGAGCCGCTTGCCGGCCCAGCGCGCGAAGGCATCCGCATCCTGCCAGGAGACATGGATCACAGGCAGGCGGGGATCGACCGGCTCGGTGCGCCCCATGGCGGTGCGAACCCAGCCGCCCTCGCCGTCGCGCTCCCAGTACATCGGGGGCTCGGCGCCGGTCTCCTCCATGAAGGAGATGTAGGCCTCGTTGGTCACGGGAACCCGGTCGATCAGGAAGGGAGCGACGTCGACCCTGTGCCGCGGGCGCTCGTTGTCATACGCGAAGCCCCCCGGCTGGGCGCCGATCTCCCCCGGCCCGCCCTCGACCCGGACCATCTCGGGGCCGTCCGCGACCTCCTCCGCCGCCGTCGCGCCGTCGACCTCCACCGGCTCGTAGGACTCGACCATCTGCAGGAGCTGCAGCATCGTCTCGTTGTGCTGGTACTCGTGGGCGAGCAGCATCTCGTAGACGAAGCCATCGGCCAGCAGGGGGTCCTCCGGATCGAGCTCGATCTCGCCCAGCACCTCCAGGGTGCGCTCGCGGACCCCATCCATGTATGGCCGGACCTCGTCGGCCCGCAGAATCGGCAGGTCGCCGCGGATCTTGCGGGGCTGCTCGATCGCGTCGTAGAGCTCACCCAGGTCGCCGCGGAGAGGCTCGCGGCCGGCGATCCGCTGGACGAGCCAGAGCTCCTCGAAGTTGCCGATGTGACCGAGATCCCAGATCAACGGGCTCAGAATCGGGTCGTAGACGCGGTTGAGCTGCTCGTGCGTGAGCGGCTCGATCAGCTTCAGGGTGTGCCGACGCGCCTCGTCCAAACGCCGGGCCAGCTCGGCCTTGCGATCGGAAGCGGGACGAGTACCACCCTCGGTGGGTGCAGCAACCTCCGCGATCGGCCAAGACTACCGAGGCAACCTGCTCGGCCACATCGAAGCCTGAGGCTGCAGCCCCAACCGGGATCCAGCCAATAAGCTGCCGCCCGCGATGAAGATCGACGGGGCAAGCGCGCTGGTCGCCGGCGGGGCATCGGGCCTCGGCGCCGCGACCGTCCGCGCGCTGCACGAGCGCGGCGCGTCCGTCGTGATCGCCGATCTGAATGCCGAGAAGGGCGAGGCGCTCGCCTCGGAGCTCGGCGAGAACGCCGCCTTCTCGAGGTGAACGTGATGGAGCCCGAGCCGGTGCAGGCCGCGGTCGACGCCGCGGCGGACGCTCCGGGCGGCCTTCGCATCTCGGTCTGCTGCGCCGGGATCGGCTGGGCCCAGCGAACGGCGTCCAAGCAGGGCCCCCACGACCTGGAGATCTTCCACAACGTCATCAAGGTCAACCTGATCGGGACCTTCAACGTGCTGCGGCTGGCCTGCGCCGCCATGTCGGAGAACGAGCCCGACGAGGAGGGCGAACGCGGCGTCTGCGTCAACACCGCCTCGATCGCGGCCTGGGACGGTCAGATCGGGCAGGTCGCCTATGCGGCCTCCAAGGGCGGGGTCGTGGGGCTGACGCTGCCCGCCGCCCGCGACATGGCCGGGCGCGGGATCCGCGTCAACACCATCGCCCCGGGCCTCTTCGACACCCCGCTGCTGGCGGCCCTCCCCGAGGAGCAGCGCCAGGCGCTCGGCGCGGGGATCCCGTTCCCTTCCCGCCTCGGCCGCCCGGAGGAGTACGGGCACCTCGCCTGCGAGATCGTCACCAACACGATGCTGAACGGAGAGGCGATCCGCCTGGACGGCGCCCTCCGCATGCCGCCGAAGTAACCCCTAGGGAGCGGCGCTGCGAGCCGCTAGGCCGAGGACCCATCCTGCGCGGCGCGCGCCAGGCGCGCATCGCGGATGCGGAAGAAGGCCCAGGTGGTCATCGCCAGCACCATCAGAGTCGAGAAGAGAAGGATGAACCAGATCGCTCCGCTGCCGCTCACCTGTCCGTAGGTGCTCAGGGCTGGGTTCAGGATCACGATCGAGAACCAGAGCAGGGCCGCAGTCCACATCCCGACCCAGAGTCCCTTGTGCCACGTGAAGAGATCGTTCCCGTCAAGGAACTTCATCGGGATCAGGCCGAAGGCCACCGACTCGAGGCTCGAGACGAAGGTGATGGCGAGCGCCGAGTCGAGGATCAGCGTCAGGTTGCTCGCGCCCTCCTTCGAGGCGGCGTGCTCCACCGGAATCCAGGCGAACCAGGCGGCCAGCCCGAGGACTATCAGCGCCCCGTAGGCGATCGCCACCCGGATGCCGGCGGTCCTGACGCTGAGCTTCTTGGAGGGCTCGTACTCGGCGACCGTCCCGAGCACGACGCCCGGGAGGAAGTGGGCCAGTCGCGCCATCACGACGAGGAACGCCGCGAGCACGATGAACGGGGGGAAGATCCGCCACTCACCTGTTCCGTCAGGCTCGAGCCGCCGGATGACCAGGCGCCAGGTGGCGAAGAAGACGAAGGTGACCACACCGAAACCGAGGACCATCCCGATCAGGTACTGGAGGGCACCGTCCTCCGTCGGAAAGCCAGGTTCGATGAACGAGAAGAGCACCGCGCTCGCGATCACCCCGAAGGTAAGGGTGATGGCGGGATTCTTCCGGAAGGGGATCCAGCCGAAGAGGAAGAGGAGCCAGGCGCGTGGGCGCGCAAACCAGCCCTTGATCACCTCATGGTTCTTCTCGGTCGCCTTGTTGAAGATCGTCACCGGCAGATAGAGCAGCGCGATCAGCAAGAGGGTGAGCAGTCCGCCCTTGGCGAGGTTGTCGGCCGACAGGTCGATCTGGGTCGGCGAGAGAAGCCGGTCGGCCAGGCTCGAGCGATTGGGGTTACCGGTGGAGGCGGCAGCAATGACCGGGAGGGGTGCAATCGGGGCTGCCGTGACCGGCTTCGCCGGCGTCGCCTTCGCCTTGTGATGGGCGACCTTGGCGGCGGGGTTCGTGTGGGGCTTCACGATCACGCTGCCTGTCGGGGCGCTGCCACTTGAATGGCTGCCACCCGAATGCTGGCTCGCCGTGGCGCCGGCAACCCCGCTCAAGCCGGTGGGGGTGGCGCCAACGGTCTGAGTATCGCTTCCACCGGCGGTCGGGCCGGGATTGTCCGGCGGTGGCTTGTCGGGGGGTGGCTTGTCCGGCGGCGGGTTGTCGGGCGGCGGGTTGTCGGGCGGCGGGTTGTCGGGCGGCGGGTTGTCGGGCGGCGGGTTGTCGGGCGGCGGTGGCTGCGGGTGTGGATGGAGGGTGTGTCCGCTGTTGTCGAGGCCACCGTTGCCACCGCCTGGATGGACACCGTCGCCGTGCGCAGGGTTCGGCGGTTTGGCCTGAACCCGGTCACCGCCCAGAGCCGCGAGGGAGAACAGAGCCAATGCGGTGCAAGCAGCGAGCAGCAAGGCCAGATGCGCGAGGGCCTGGCCACCGCTTCCCCAGGAGCGGTGAGTCGAGAACACCGTGGCATTCTCCTATATCTGGCCGGATATACATGTGGAAAATCACTGAACTCTCAATCGCCCGTCCAGCTCAGTCGGTCCCGCCGTACTCGGGGTCGAAATAGACGCGCTTGCGCCAGGGCGGGGTGATCGAGAACGAATAGGCGTCTCGTCCTGCGATTGCCTCGATTGGGGTCAGCCTGATGCTCCCTCGCGGCGTGGTCCTCGCCCCCGGGCCGAAGAGCGCGCTCCTCACGCGGTAGGCGAGCAGTTCCTCGCGGTGGCGCTCCTCCTGCCGGCCCAGCGGACCGGGGATCCGCCTGGCGCCGAGCGCCAGCCTCTCGGTTGCGAGCAGACCGGCGAGCTCACGGCCCAGTGAACCCTCTGTCGCATGACCCGCATGGCTGCCGCCTGAGACGTAGAGGGTGCCCTGCGAGGGGGTCCAGCCTCGCTCGCCCCGGAGCCCGAGCGACTCGGCCGCGTCCCGGGCCGCCGTGGTGCCGGGAACCTTCCCGGCCGCGTCAGAGGTCCAGTCGACCGCCGGTGCATCGGCGCCGTTGTAGCCATTGTGGGAGCTGGCACGCGCGGAGACCTCGCCGCCCGAATCGATCCGGACCTGGTAGCCCTCCCAGTCGTCGCGGTGGTAGCCGGTGGACCCGTAGAGCGCTCGCGAGGTGGCCGAGTCGCCGTAGTACTCCCAGTACTGAAGGTAGACAGCGCCTGCCCGCTCGCCCGAGCAGTCGAGGCCCATGCCCGCCGCCCGGGCCTGGTCGCGACAGTCGATCACGTGGGTGAACAGGGTGACCGGCAGCCCGGTGTTGGTCCGCGCAACCTGTCCCGACCCCGGTCCATCGGAGCAGCGCGGCGAGCGGCAGTCCCGGAAGTCGACCGGCAGGGCCGTCATCCCACGCTCGTAAACGATCCTCGGTGCGTGAATGCGCACCTCGTCCGCCAGGTCGCCGTAGGCGACCGCCAGCTGCGGGTCGCTGCGGCAGCCGTAGCTCAGCCGGACTGCGCAGACGATCCGCTCGCCGATCTCATGGGCCAGTGCCATGCCGGGCAGCCGCAGCCCGACGAGCCAGGCGAGAGCCCCGAGCGCGAGCGACACCAGCGCAATCAGCGCGATCCACTCGACGGTCCCCTGCCCCGATCTGGTCCGGGCACACGCTGGTCAAGCTAGGGCGGCGACGGTCTCCAGAGACCATCAGACCGCGACGAGAGCCTCACCGATCAGTGTCGAGGCAGGTGCTAGGGTCGCGCCGGATGGAGCCAACACGCAAAGAAGGTCGCGGTGCACGGTTCTGGCTCATCGTCGTCCTGGTGGCAATCGGCTTCATCTTCGTCGCAGTCAACTTCCAGAAGGTGACGATCGACTTCGTCGTCGGCTCCACCGAGGCCCCCCTGGTGGTCGCGCTGCTGATCTCGGGGGGAATCGGGTTCCTGATCGGCCTCATACTGCCGCGCTTCCGCCAACACGACGGCGATTAGCCGCGTCGATATCGTCCGAAGCGGTTGAGTGGCGATTCGCAACAACTCCGGATCCCTGCTGCGGACACTCAGCTCTACGCCATCGACACCCCGGGTGGCGCGCCTCCCCTGCTCTTTCTCAGCGGCGGCTTTGGCACGGTGCAGAGCTGGAACCACGTCCTCCGCGGCCTCGCCGGTAAGTACCGCACGGTGCGATTCGACGCGCGGGCGCGCGGGAAGTCGGGCACGTCGGCCGACTACTCCGTAAGCGGGGCGGTCTCCGACATCGGCAGCGTCATCGACGCAACCCACATCGAACGTCCGATCCTCGTCGGCTGGTCCTACGGCGCCACAATCGCGGTGCGATACGCGGCCCAGCACCCGGAGCAGGTCGCCGGATTGGTCCTCGTCGACGGCGCCTACCCCATCTCCATGTTCGACGAGGCCGGAAAGGAGAAGGTCCGCACCCAGTTCCGCCGGCTCGGGTGGATGATGCGCATCATGGCGGCCTTCGGACGCTCGGCGAAGATGTCTCCCGCCGAGTCCGCGGACGTCGTGATCGAGATGGACGCCGTCAACGGCGAGCTCGTGCCCGACTTCACGGCGATGGAGTGCCCCACCGTGTTCGTCGTCGGCACCGGAGGCCACTCGGGCGCCACCGAGGAGGAGATGCGCACGGTGCGTGCAGCCGCCGCAGACGCCGTGACGACCAACGAGCGGGTGTCCGTTTTCACCACAACCCCCCACAAGCACACGCAGATCCTCAAGAAGGACCCCGATGCAGTGGTCGCCGCGATCGAGGATGTCGTCCGCCGCTCGTCCTGACCGGCGTTCGACCGCTGGACACCCGGTTGAGCTACTTCTTGTTGGCCTTGAAGGAGAGGTCCTTCATGCAGGGCAGACCGTCGACGTCCACTGCCGACCTGGAGGTCACAGCTCCTCGACCTGCGCCGCGATGTCGGACGCGGCGCCCTTCGCGTCCGAGAACAGCATCGAGGTGTTGTCCCTGTAGAAGAGATCGTTGTCGATTCCGGCGAAACCCGGGCTCAGCGACCGCTTGATGACGATCACCTCGCGCGCCTGGTCGACCTCGATGATCGGCATGCCGGCGATCGGGGAGTCGGGATCGTCCTTCGCCGCCGGGTTGGTGACGTCGTTGGCGCCGATCACCACCGCCACATCGGTGCGCGGCATCTCGGGGTTGATCTCGTCCATCTCCTTGAGCTGCTCGTAGGGCACGTCGGCCTCGGCGAGCAGGACGTTCATGTGGCCGGGCATCCGTCCGGCGACCGGGTGGATGGCGAAGTTCACCTCCACACCGCGCTTCTGAAGCTCTTCGGCGAGCTCCTTGACGGCATGCTGGGCCTGGGCCACGGCCATGCCGTACCCCGGGACGAAGACGACGGAATCCGCGTAGCCGAGCTTGATCGCAGCGTCCTCGGCGCCGATTGAGGTGACCGGCCGCTCCTCCCGCTCGCCCGCCGCCGCGCTGACGGCGCCGAAGCCCGAGAAGAGCAGGTTCCCGATCGAGCGGTTCATGGCCCGGCTCATCTCGAGCGTCAGGATCGTTCCCGAGGAGCCGACCAGGGTGCCGGCGACGATCAGGACGACGTTGTCCAGAGCGAATCCGGCAGCGGCGGCCGCCAGGCCGGTGAAGGCGTTCAGCAGCGAGATGACGACCGGCATGTCGGCGCCGCCGATCGGCAGCACGAAGAGATTGCCCAGGATGGCCGCACCGATCAGCACGCCGATGTAGAGACCCTGCGAAGGAGAGTCGTGGTCGATGCCGAGGACGATGCACCCGGCCAGGATCGCCACGAGGAGCAACCCGTTGAAGATGTGCTGCCCAGGGAACTGCACGGGCCGGCTGGGGATGATCGCCTGGAGCTTGCCGAAGGCGATGTTCGATCCGAAGAAGGAGACCGAGCCGATCACGGTGGAGAACAGGATCGGCACGAACGTGTCGAGCGGGATGCCCGATGAGACCGAGGTCACGTGCCGGAACTCCGACCAGGAGATCAGCGCCGCGGCGCCCCCGCCCACGCCGTTGTAGAGGGCGACCATCTGCGGCATGTCGGTCATCTGCACGCGGTAGGAGGCGACTACGCCGACCCCCGTCCCGATCAGGATGCCGAGCAGGATCAACCCTCCGTTCCCGATCACGTCAAGCGAGAGCGTGATCGCGATCGCGACCACCATCCCCGCGGCGGCGATCATGTTGCCGCGGCGGGCGGTGCTCGGATGGGTTCCCTGTCGGATCCCCAGGATGAACAGGGAGAAGGCGACGATGTAGCAGGCGGTGACGAAGTCGCTGTTCTGCGTCAGCGCCAGGGGCGGGGCACCGATCACTGACCGGTCTCCGACGGCTTGACGGTCTCCTCCGCTGCTTCTGGCTTCGGCTTGCGGTCGCGACCCCGGAACATGCCGAGCATCCGGTCGGTCACCAGGAAGCCACCGACGATGTTGATCGTGCCGAAGGCGATCGCGATCACGCCGATGATCTTCTCCAGCGAGTCGTCGGCGGAGCCGATGACGATCAGGCCGCCGAGCATGACGATCCCGTGAATCGCGTTCGTCTGCGACATCAGCGGGGTGTGCAGGGTCGTCGGGACCTTCGAGATGACCTCGAAGCCGACGAAGGCGGCGAGGACGAAGATCGTGATTTCGGTCATCAGGCTCATGACGCGGCCTCCTTGGCTCGCTCGTTGACGATCTCGCCGTCCTTGGTCAGCAGGGAGCCGGCGATGACCTCGTCCTCCGTGTCGACCTTCAGGTCGCCCTCCTCGGTGATCAGGAGCTCGACCAGGTTCTGCAGGTTCTTGGCGTAGAGCGCCGAGGCGTTGCCGGCCATCTGGCTCGGCAGGTTGGCGGGGCCGATGATCTTGACCCCATCGACCTCGACGGTCTCCCCCGGCTTGGAGCCCTCGACGTTTCCTCCGGTCTCAGCCGCGAGGTCAATGAGCACCGAGCCCGGCGCCATGCTCTTCACGGCATCCGCCGTGATCAAGCGGGGCGCCGCCCTCCCGGGGATCTGGGCCGTGGTGATGATCACGTCCTGGCGCTTGGCCGCCTCGCCGAGTTCCTGCCGAAGCTTCTCGTTCTCCTCATCCGTCAGGGGACGGGCATAGCCCCCCTCCCCCTCGGCGTCCTTGACCGCCTCGACCTCGAGAAAGCGGCCGCCGAGGGACTTGACCTGCTCCTTGACCACGGAGCGAACGTCGAATCCGGTGACGATGCCGCCCAGCCGCTTGGCCGTGGCGATGGCCTGGAGGCCCGCGACCCCAGCCCCCAGGACGAGGACCTTGGCGGGTGGGACCGTCCCCGCCGCGGTGGTCATCATCGGGAAGAGCTTTCCGGACTCGCGAGCCGCAATCAGAACAGACATGTAGCCGCCGAGGTTCGCCTGGGAGGAGAGGGCGTCCATCGACTGGGCCCGAGTGATCCGTGGGATCGCCTCCATGGCGAAGCTCGTGACCCCGGCCTGCGCGAGCGACTTGGCGAGCTCGGTGTTGGTGAGCGGCTCGAGGAAGCCGATCAGGATCTGGCCCTGCTTCAGGCGGCCGACCTCGTCGCTCGTCGGTGGGGCGACCTTGAGCACGACATCGGCGCTCCAAGGGTCCTCGCCGACCTTCGCTCCGGCCTCCGAGTACTCGGAGTCGGGGTGCGAGGCGCCCTCGCCAGCGCCGGCGTCGACCGCCACCTCGATCTCCTTGGCGGTCAGCGCCTTCACCACGTCCGGGACGAGCGCCACCCGGCGCTCTCCCTCAGCGGTTTCCTTTGGAACTCCGATCTTCATGGTGGGAAGTCGCGGCAATCTAGTCGGTTTTGCTCTGGGACCACTCCGGCAGCTGGGCCGCCTCGAGGGCCTGATCTTCGGTCAGAAAGAGCTGGACGCGCGTGATCAGGCCATCCTCGACGCGGTACAGGTAGGCACGTGCATCACGAACCACGGCACCGCTCGCCCGCCCGCTGCCGCCGTAGGTGGCCTTCATGTAGAGCAGACCCCCGCCCAGATCACGCAGGTCGAGTACGTCGAAGCTGTAGTCACTCCCGAAGGCCTGAAACCAGTCCCCGAACCACTCGCCCACCGCCTCCTTGCCCTCGAACGTGCCGGTATTGAGGAACCCCTCCTCGACCACGAGGACGACGTCGTCGTCGTAATGGGACATCGCGCGCTCGAAATCACGCGCGTTCGTGGCCGCGAACTGATCCCCAACGACGTCAGCCGGGTCCTGCACGCCCGTGAGGCTAGGCGGGAGCGCGGGTGCCCACCATGCCGGCGAGCTTCTCGAGGCAGCGGACGTTCTCTTCGATATTGGGGTGCATCGGCGAGACGATCATGCGGTCGACGCCGGCGTCCGCGAAGCGCTTGACGCGCTCGGCGACCTCGTCCTCGCTGCCGATCATGGCGGTCGCGTCAACCAGCTCGTCGGGGATCGCGGCGTAGGCCTCCTCGCGCTTGCCGTCGAGGTAGAGCGACTGGACCTCGTCAGCCACCTCGGCGAAGCCGAAGCGGCGGGTGAGGTCGGCGTAGAAGTTCGTCTTCTTCGAGCCCATGCCGCCGAGGTAGAGGAGCAGTCCCGCCTTGACCATGCCGCGGGCGGCGTCAAGGTCACCGTCGATGGCGACCTGCACCGACGGCGAGACCGCCAGGTCCTCGCGCGTCCGGCCGCTCTTCGCGAGGCCGGCCTCGATGTGCTCGCCCCAGGCCTCCTGCCACTTGTCGACCGAGAAGAAGATGGGGATCCAGCCGTCCGCGATCTCAGCCGCGAGCTCGACCGACTTCCGGCCGATCGCGCCGAGGTAGACGGGGATCTCGCTGCGGATCGGATGGACGTTCAGCTTCAGGGCCTTGCCCTGGCCGGTCACTCCCTCGCCCTCGGCCAGTGGCAGCTTGAAGTGCTTGCCCTCGTACTCGAGCCTGCCGTCACGCGCGACGATCTGTTTGACGATCTCGACGTACTCCCGCGTGCGGCCCCAGGGCTTCTCGTAGGGCACGCCGTACCACCCCTCCGAGACCTGCGGTCCCGAGGGGCCGAAGCCGAAGATGAAGCGGCCGTTCGAAAGGGCGTCGATCGTGATGCCGGCCATGGCAGCCGCCGCGGGCTGCCGAGCGGGGACCTGGAGGATCGCGGCCCCCAGCTGGATCGTCTCGGTCTTGGCAGCGAGGTAGGCGAGCACACTGACCGCATCCGAGCCGTATGACTCGGCCGCCCAGACCGAGTCGAATCCGGCGCGCTCGGCGGCCAGCACGATCTCGGTTGCGTCGTCTCCCTGCGGGCCGATGCCCCAGTAGCCGAGGTTGAGTCCAAGCTCCAAACCCATGTGGGTGAACCCTACGCGACGCGGATCGGGCGCGCTTTCAGCCGGTTTCTCGTGTTTTCTGGGGTGAAGTTCAGGGGGCCGATGGCCGAGGAGAAGGGTATGACGCCCGACCAGATGGAATACCGCGCCCAGCAGGCCGAAAACCTGCTCGAGCGCTACTCAGAGCTCGAGCGCGAGCGGGAGAGCGCCGGCCTCTATGAGGAGGCCCTCGAGGCAGGCCGCCTTCGTCTCGAGCAGGAGGCCTCCGTGACCTACTGGCGCGAGCGGCTCACCGACGCGACGCACCCGACGTCTTAGGTATCGATGGGAATGACGTTGACGTGCGCCTGCTGCGTGCTCGCGCCGAAGGTGGCAATGATGTTGGCATTGCCGACCGATGAGGTGTTGATGGTGAAGGGGGCGCTCAGTTGGCCCGCCGGCACGAGCACGGTTGACTGACTGGGAGCGGCCACGCCGGCCTGGTCGGAGGAGAGGTCGACCAGCGCCCCGCCCGGCCCGGGTTCGCAGTCCAGCGTCACTGTGCCGGTCGATTGGCTACCGACGGGGATCGTGCTGGGTTGCGCCGTGACGCCCGTGACGTTCGGCACCGTGCTGGATCCATTCACCGAGGCGGTATCCCCCGCAGAGGACGAGCCGAGGGTCGCGGTCACCGTCACGAGCGGATTCGCGTTGCCGGCAGTCACCCCGAAGTAGCCGGTCCTCGATCCGGCCGGGACGGTGGCGGATCCAGGCGAGACGTCCAGGGCGGCGGGATCATCGCTCGAAAGGCCGACGACGGTGTCAACGGGAACGGTGACGTCGAGAGTGACTCGGCTGCCCGAGTAGCTCCCGGTCGTGAAGCACTGTCTCGCCAGCGAGAGGGACTGGACGCTGGGGGTGGAAACCACATGAAGCTGCGCAGTGGCGTTGCTGGGGCCGATTGTGGCCGTAAGGGTGACATTGACGGTTGACCCCGCCGTGGTGCCAACCGAGAAGTTCGCGGTGGTCTGTCCGCCTGCGACGACGACGCTCCCCGGAACCGTCACGCGACTCGGATCGCTGCTCTGCAAGGTGACGGCCTGGCCGGCGCTCGGCGCGGCGTCGCTGATCGTGACAAGGCCCGTGGTCCCGGTTCCGGCCAGGACCGGACTGACGGCGAGACTGACGCCGCTGACCCCGGCGCCAGGTGAAGCGCTCGAATGCGTCGACTGGCCTGGCAGGGAGGCGCCGCTGCTCCCGCCGCGCTTGCACTTCTTCTTCTTCTTCTTCGCGCTCTGCGCGCTCTTCTTCTTCCCCTTCTTGCACTTGCTCGCGTGCGCGACCGGGCTCGCCGTCGAGCCCGCAGGCAGGGCGAGCGTCCCTCCGACGAGTGCCGCCATCAAGGCGGCCAGCGTGATTCTCCGAAGCAAGATCGACACGTAGGTTGAGTCGGCCCCGCCGCCCGGCAATCAACCCCAAATGGACGCTCTGGACAGAAGTTCCGGTCGTCGAAATTGAGGAGGTTTCACCCCTAGCTTGCGAAATGCTTGCGCTAGGATGAGGAGTGATGAACCCGGTGCTCACCCCCACCCTGCTCGATCCCGTCGCCGAGACGTTCGAGCTCTCGGAGACGGACCTGGGCCGCCTGTTCGGCGTCAGCAGGCAGGCGGTGGGCCAGTGGCGGGAGCGCGGCGTGCCCTCCAGCCGGATGGCGAAGCTGGCGACGACCGCCGCAATCTGTGACCTGCTCCGTCACCGGCTGAAGCCCGAGCGGATCCCGGGAATCGCGCGGCGGCCCGCGAGGGCATACGGCGGCCTGTCGATGCTCGAGATGATCGAGAGCGACCGCCAGGACGAGCTGCAGGCCGAGATCCGGCGGTCGTTCGACTGGGCGGCGTCCGTCTGAGAACGCTCCGCAGGGGCGGCCCGTACCTGCGGGTCGCGGACCCGGACTGGGACGATCCCCTCGACGGCCGATACGCCGCCGAGAGCGGCGGCCGCTGGAATCCGCCCGAGTCCTTCCCGGTCGTCTATCTGACCTCCTCCGTCGCGGTGGCACGGGCCTACGTGTTCCTCAAGCTCGAACGGCAGCCCTACGGGCCGGAGGACCTGCGAGGGGGCCCGGTGCTGGTGCGGACCCGGGTTCCCGAGGATCGCTACGTGAACGCGGTGACCGAGGCGGGCCTGAGGGACATCGGCCTCCCGGAGACCTATCCGCTCGACGGTAGCCGCCGCCCCATCCCATGGCGTCGCTGCCAGCCGATCGGCCTTCGGGCCTGGGAAGAGGGCCTGCCTGGTGTGGCCGCCAGGAGTGCCCGGGCGCACGGCGAGGAACTCGCTTACTTCGGCAGGCGCCGGCTTCGAAAAGGCGCGGTCCGGAGCTTCGAGGATTGGTTCTGGGACTCCGCATGAGCGCTTCGCTAACAATGCGACGGTGAGCGACCAGCGTCATCCGGGGGGACTCTCCAGCCAGGAGGCCGAGAGGCGGCTGCAGAAGCTCGGGCCGGTCGAGGATCGGTCGAGCCGCTCGGTCGCCAGCATCGTCGCCGGCAACGTCTTCACGCTCTTCAACCTGATCATCGGGGTCTTCTTCGTGATCATGCTCGCGCTCGGGCTCTTCGCCGACGCGCTCTTCGGCTTCATCGCGGTGATCAACAGCTATATCGGGATCCGCCAGGAGCTCAAGGCGAAGGAGACCCTCGAGAGCCTCGCCCTGCTGGTGGCGCCGAAGGCGAAGGCGGTCCGCGACGGAGAGCTGGTCGAGCTGCGAGCCGAGGAGGTCGTCCCGGGCGACTGGATTCGGGTGGAGCCGGGTGACCAGCTCGTCGCCGACGGCGAGGTGACCGAGAGTCGTGGGCTGACTGTGGACGAGTCCGTGCTCACCGGTGAGGCCGACGGCGTCCGCAAGCGCGTCGGCCAGCCGGCGCTGTCGGGGGCGTTCTGCATCAACGGCTCGGGCTACTACGAGGTCACCGCCGTGCGCGAGGACAGCTACGCCGAGAAGGTCGCGGGCGAGGCCCGGACCTTCCGGCATCCGCCCTCTCCCCTCCAGGACGAGGTGAACCTCGTGCTGAAGGCGAGCACCTGGCTGATGATCCCGCTCGCGGTCGTCCTGATCTTCGCCCTGCAGGCACGGAGCACCCCGCTCCACGAGGCGGCCCAGACCGCGACGGCGGGCCTCATCACGCTGATCCCCGAGGGCCTCGTCCTGCTGATGAGCGTCACGCTCGCCGTCGCGGCCGTTCGGCTCGCCCGGCTGGACACGCTCGTCCAGCAGATGAGCGCCACTGAGGCGCTGGCCGCGGTCGACACGATCTGCGTCGACAAGACCGGGACGCTGACCAGTGGCGAGCTGGAGCTGGTCTCGGTCGACGTCTCCGACCCGTCCGAGGCGAGCGCCGCCCAGCAGGCCCTGGCCCGCTTCGCGTCGAGCTCGGGGGAGCGGAACCGGACGCTGGAGGCGATCGCCGAGAACTACCCCGCGAACGGAGAGCGGGTGCGCGCGGAGGTCCCCTTCTCCTCGGAGTGGAAGTGGAGCGGACTGAGCTTCGGGCGCGGCGAGACCTACGTGCTCGGGGCACCCGACGTCCTCATGGCGCGGGGTTCCCTCGCCCTGCCGGTGCCGCTGCAGCGCAGCCTCGAGGCGAACACCAGGGCGGGGCGCCGCGTGGTCGCGTTCGGCCGCGCCTCCGGCGGGCTACCGGACAACCCCTACTCGGACCCGCCGCCCGCAGTGACCCCCATCGCCCTGATCGTGCTGGAGGAGACGCTTCGGCCGGACGCGCGCGAGACGATTCGCTACATGCGCGAGCGCGAGATGGACCTGAAGCTGATCTCGGGCGACGCGCCGCAGACGGTCACCGCGGTCGCCTCCGCTGTCGGCATCCCCGCCGGGGCCGGCGTCATCACCGGCGACGATCTCCCGGAGGACCATGCCTCCCTCGCACGGATCGCGGAGGAGAACACGATCTTCTGCCGGATCCGGCCGGAGCAGAAGAAGACCCTGGTCTCGGCCCTGGCCGAGCAGGGACGCTTCGTCGCGATGATCGGGGACGGCGTCAACGACGTGCCGGCGCTGAAGCAGGCGAGAATGGCCGTGGCGATGGGTTCCGGAAGCCAGATCACGAAGGGCATCGCGGACATCGTCCTGCTCAAGGACCAGTTCTCGCGGCTCCCACGGGCGATCACGGAGGGTCGCCGCATCGCGCGCAACATCCATCGCCTCGGGCGGCTCTACGTGACCAAGACGATCTACGCGGCGGCCCTGATCGTGCTCGTGGCCATCCCGGGCTGGGCGTTCCCCTTCCTTCCCCGGCAGCTCACGGTCGCAGCCTTCCTGACGATCGGGATCCCGTCCTTCGTACTCGCCCTCGCCCCCAGCGACGGCCCCTTATATAGGGGGCGCCTGCTGCGCGCCCTGGCCGCCTTCGCCGTCCCCGCGGGGCTGGCGATCGCCGCGGCATCCCTGGCGAGCTTCTTCCTCGTGGACACCGTCTTCGGCGGGTCGCTCGAGGCCGGGCGCACCGCCGCGACCACGACCCTGGTGGTCCTCGGCCTCTGCTTCATCCTGCTGCTCGAGCGCGGGCCGGGGCGCGAGCACATCGCGATCCAGAGCTACATGCTCGCCCTGGTGGCCGCCCTCGGCGCTCTCTATGCACTGATCCTCGCCGTCCAGCCGGTGCGCGACTTCTTCGACCTGACCCGGATGGGCGGCGGACAGCTCTTCCTGGCGCTGCTCTCGGCGGCCGCGGGCCTGGTGCTGGCGAGCGTCGTCTGGAGGATCCCTGCGATCGAGAATCTGGAGGACAAGCCGCCGGCACCCGATGATGTGCCGACCGGCCCCGTGACGGAGCCCCTCTCCGTACCGTCCACCCCCACACCCGCCTCGGGGCGCTCCTGATGCCCTCCTCGAGGATCAATCGGATTGCGCCTGACGGCGCACCCTCGAACAATCCCCGCCGCACCAAGATCGTCGCAACCGTCGGCCCGGCGAGCAGCTCCCCGGAAGTGCTCCGCGAGCTCTTCCAGGCCGGGGTCGATGTCTTCCGCCTCAACTTCGCCCACGGCACTCGCGAGGAGCAGGCCGAGAACGTCCGGCGCATTCGCGCGGTCAGCGAGGAGGTCGGCCGGGAGGTCGGGATCCTGGGGGACCTGCCGGGACCGAAGCTGCGGCTCGGCGAACTCGAGGGCGACATCGCGGTCCTCCACTCGGGATCGAACGTGATCCTGAGGGGCGAGACCAACGGCGCCGCCGGCACCGCCGACCTCCTCACGGTCCAATGGGATGGCTTCGGGAAGGCGGTGGGACCGGGCGACCCCGTCTTCCTCGCCGACGGCCGGGTGCGGCTGAAGGTTGTCTCCGTCGAGGATGGAAACGTCACCTGCGAGATCGAGGCCGGCGGAGCTGTCAGCTCCCACCAGGGCGTGAACCTTCCGGGCGCCGATGCCGACCTGCCGGAGACCGGGTCCTCCGACCAGCCCTGGATCGACTTCGCGTGCGACAACGGGATCGACCTGCTGGCCGTCTCCTTCGTCCGCCGGCCCTCCGACCTCGAGAAGGTCGAGGCCCGCCTGCGCGAACGCGGGTCCGACATCCCGCTGATCGCCAAGATCGAGAAACCGCAGGCCGCCGAACGCGCCGAGGAGATCATCGAGGCAGCCGGCAGCGGGATCATGGTCGCGCGGGGCGACCTCGGGGTGGAGCTGCCGATCGAGGAGGTCCCGGGAGCGCAGAAGCGGCTGATCGCACTCGCCGGCCGGGCCTCCAAGCCGGCGATCACCGCGACACAGATGCTCGCGACGATGGTCCGGGCTTCGCGGCCGACCAGGGCCGAGGTCACCGACGTGGCCAACGCGATTTACGACGGCACCGACGCGGTGATGCTCTCCGAGGAGACCGCGATTGGGGACCATCCGGTTGAGGCGGTGCGGGTCATGGACCGGATCGCGCGAGTCACCGAGCCGCACCTCCGATATGGCGAGCTGGTCTTCACCCGGGTCGAGGAGCACGAGCACGACATCGCGGAGACGGTCGCGCAGGTCGCGGTGGCGGCCTGCTACAGACTTGGCTTGAAGGCGATCGTCTGCCCAACCTCCAGCGGCCGCACCGCGCGCCTGATCAGCGCTCACCGTCCCCGCGTCCCGGTGCTCGCCATCTCCCAGAGGCTGGAGACCGTTCGCCGGATGAACCTCCTCTTCGGAATCAGCTCGACTCAGGCCGAGGACTGGACCTCGATCCGGAAGCTGCTCGACGACTGCGCGACGCTCGCCCGCGACCAGGGCATCGCCGAGTCAGGCGACCTCGTGGCGATCACGGCGGGGCTTCCGGCGCAGGGCGTCGGCACGAACCTGTTCGAGATTCACCGCGTTCCCTAGTCGCCGGGCGGGTAATCGCCCGGCGCCGGGCGCTCCGCCCGCGGATCGCGGCCCGGCAGCACGAACTGGGTGACGATCAGGTTCGCCACCGGCTTCTCTCCCTTGCGGATCTTGGCCTCGATCACCGCGGTGCTGCGGCCGACGTGCAGCGGCCTTGCTTCGCAGATCAGCTCGTCGCCGAGCACGCCCGCGGAGAAGACATTCAGCTTCAGCTCAATCGTCGTGAAATCGTGATTGGGCGGCAGAGCGCGAAAGGTCGCCCAGGCCGCGACGGAGTCGCCGAGCGCCGTCCAGACCCCGCCGTGGACAAAGCCGCCCGGGTGCAGATGGCGCTTGTCGATCACCATCCGCCCGGTCGAGACCTCGTCGTCGATCTCGAGCGGCTCGATCGCCATATCGCCCGGGAACGTGCCGGGCAGCCACGTCTTGATGTTCTCGGGGGTGATCTCGGGGTTCACGGGCGGGCCACCCTACCCAAGCCCGACGTCGCCGAAGGGCTCGTCCCGCTCGCGGACGGCCTCCTTGAAGCCCTTCTCGGCAGCGAGCTGCTGCCACGCGAACCCCTCGGGCGTGTGGCGGGCGATCCCGTCGAAGAAGACGCCCATCGCCTGGGTGGCCTCCAGGCCCTGGGCGTAGAGCGCCTGGTTGACGAGCAGCTTGTGCATGACGAGCTGGTTGATCGGGACGCGACCGATCCGCTCGAGCAGCGACTCGAACCGATCGTCGAGCTCCGCGGCGGGCGCGGCCTCGGAGGCCAGCCCCCACTCCGCTGCGGTCGTCCCGTCGATCGAATCCCCGGTGAGGAGCAGGCGCTTCGCTCGCGCGGGGCCGACCCGATAGGCCCAGAGCGCGCTCGTGGGGACACCCCACACCCGGGCCGGCGGATAGCCGATCTTGGCCGTGTCCTCCACCACGAGCAGGTCGGAGCAGAGCGCCATGTCGGTTCCGCCCGCAACGCAATAGCCGTGGACCTTGCAGACCGTCGGCTTCTCCGAGTGGAAGAGGCTCATGAAGCCGCGCAGGTTGCGGCTCATCATCTGGTAGTCCGTGACCGGATCCCAGGTGCCCGACGGATCGTGGTTCCTCGCCTGGACCATCGGGTCGAGGGGCGATCCCTCCGGGGCGTCCGGCTGCGCGACACCTTCCATGTCGTGCTCCGCGGAGGCGACCAGGTCGTAGCCGCCGCAGAAGCCGGAACCGTTGCCCGCCAGGGCGATGACGTGGACGTCGGGGTCGAGGTTGGCGCGTTCGACGCAGGCGGCGAGCTCGCGCGGCATCTCGAGCGTGATCCCGTTGCCGCGCTCTGGCCGGTTCAGGGTGATCCGGGCGACTGACCCCGTCACCTCGTAGGTGAGCGTCTGGAGCGTTTCGATCCGTGGATTCAATCAGCGCCGATGAGTCGGGCTCGGCTCGACGGTCTGAACGGAGAAGATGTCCACCGTGGCGAAGTCGAAATACACGACGATCGAGGTGGCGGGGCGCGAGGTTCGCCTGTCGAACCCGGACAAGATCTTCTTCCCCAAGCCGAAGTTCACGAAGCTCGATCTCGTCGAGTACTACATCGCCGTCGAGGAGGCAGCGGTCAACCAGCTGCGCGAGCGGCCGGGAACGATGAAGCGCTTCGTCGACGGCGTGAGCGGCGAGTTCTTCTTCCAGAAGCGAGTGCCAAAGGGAGCCCCTGACTGGCTGCAGACAGCGACCTTCACCTTCCCGAGTGGGCGGACCGCCACCGAGCTGGTGGTCGACGACGGCGCGCATCTGGCCTGGGCCGTCAACCTCGGGGTCGTCGACTTCAACCCGCATCCCGTTCGCCGCTCTGACCTCGACCACCCCGACGAGCTGCGCGTCGACCTCGACCCGCAGCCGGGAGTCCGCTGGAACACCGTCCGCAAGGTGGCGATGTGCGTCAAGGAGGTGCTCGTCGAGCACGGTCTGGCGGGCTACCCGAAGACCTCCGGCTCCCGCGGGATCCACGTCAACGTTCGGATCGAGCCGCGTTGGGACTACATCGAGGTGCGCCGGGCCGCGTTGGCCCTGGCGCGCGAGGTCGAACGCCGCGTTCCGAGGAATGCGACGAGCAAGTGGTGGAAGGAGGAACGCCACGGCGTCTTCGTCGACTACAACCAGAACGCCCGCGACAGGACGATCGCGTCGGGCTACTCGGTCAGGCCGGTCCCCGATGCCCGCGTCTGCTGCCCGCTCGAGTGGGACGAGGTCCCCGACGTGGAGCCGGCTGATCTGCGGCTCGACACGGTTCCAAACCGGCTGAGAAAGAACGGGGACCCGGCGGCGGAGATCGACGCGCATGCGGGCTCGCTCGACGCGCTGCTCGACCTGGCCCGGCGGGACGAGGAGGGCGGGCTCGGCGACGCTCCGTGGCCACCCCACTTCGCCAAGCAGCGTGGCGAGCCGAAGCGGGTGCAGCCGTCAAAGGCTCGCAACCGCTAGGTCAAAACCGGCAATGAAGGGGGACTGACCGGGGCGAATCGCTGGACCGTCCTGCTTACGGTCGACAGTGTCGACCCAGCGAAGGACAGTCGAGATGATTCTCGCCGAGCTGGCGCGCGATTCGCACGGGGTCGTGACTCGCAGCGAGATGCTCGCCGCCGGAATCAGCTCGGCGCAGATCACCTGGCGAGTCCGAGTTCAGAGCCTGGTGTGCATTCATCGCGGTGTATTCCGGGTGGGCCACGCGGCTCCGAGCCTCGAAGCCCGCTACATGGCCGCAGTGAAGGCCTGCGGCGACCGATCGCTCTTGGCCGGCCGAGCCGCTGCGCATCTCCTCGGCCTCCTGAAGCGTCCCCCTTCATTGCCGGAAGTTCTCACCGCCTCGCAGCGCCGTCCCAAAGGGGTGATCGCCCAGCGAGCCCGGCGAACAGATCTGAGTGACCGAACGATCTGGCGAGGCATCCCGGTCATCACCGTCCCGCGCGCTCTCGTCGACCTGGCCGCCACACTCTCGGAACCGGAGTTGGCTCGCGCCGTCCACGAAGCCGAGGTCCGGTTTCGGATCAGTCCCGGCTCGGTCGAGGCGATCCTCGACCGTCGCCATAACTGGCCCGGGTCCCGGAAGCTCCGGCGCACCCTCTGGGGAGAGGTCTCAGTCACGCTCAGCCGCCTGGAGTCCACCTTCATCGCCGTTGTCCGCGACGCGGGCCTGCCGCCGCCGGAGACCAACCTGCCAGCCGGCAGCCACCGGGTCGACTGCCGCTGGCCTGAGCACCGGGTCACGGTCGAGCTCGATAGCTACCGGTATCACCACACCCGCCACTCCTGGGAGCTGGACCGACAGCGTGAGCGCGAGGCCAGGGCGCGAGGCGACGAGTTCCGCCGCTACACCTGGGCTGATGTCGCCGAGAGCCCCGACCCCATGCTCACCGATCTCCGCGCGCTCCTGAACCGGCTTGCCTCCGGTGCGGGCCAGATCTCGCTCTCGCCCTAATGCATGCCCGGGCGCGGGCCGATGGATGGAGGGCATGAATGCGAACCAGTACGTCCTCGTTCACGGCATGCGCCGGACCCGCTCCATCCTCGAGGGGTGGGGCGAGAATCCGTGGCCGGTTATCCGGACCTGGTTCGTCGGCGCGGCGCTGATCTCGCTCGGGCTGCTCGCGGCGGTGACCGTGGCTGCCACCCTCCTGAGGCCCGACTACGGGTTCCACTACGGCCCGACCGCCCACGGCGGCGCCAGCCCCGACCGGGTCCTCGGAGTGCTTGGCCGCAACTCGCTGGTCCTGGCTCTGCACGCCTTCGCCTGCGTGGCCGGCTTCATCGCCGGCGCGACGCTGCCCCTGACCGCCGAGCGCCACACGGGCTTGTCGCGCATGGTCCACGAGAAGGCGCGGCCGATCGCCTTCGCCTGGGTGATCGGCGTGACCTGCTTCTCGCTCTTCACGCAGACGATCGCCCTCGGCCTCGTCGGCTCGACGATCTCCTGGGACTTGGGCATCTCGGTCCCGCTGCTCATCCTGACCGCCCTCCCCCACGCCCTGCTCGAGCTGACCGCCGTCTTCCTGCCGCTCGCCGCCTGGACGATCGCGAGCCGGAAGGGAGAGTGGGATCAGCTCCTCGCCGCGACGTTCGTCACAGTGGCGCTCGCGATCCCGATGCTGATCATCGCTGCCACCTGGGAGGTCTACGTCTGGCCTCACATCCTCCACGCGGTCACCCCGACCCAGGTGATCTCCTGGGGACCCCCTCGCTGAGGCCCGCTCAGACGAGCTGGTCGATCTTGCAGTCCTTCGGCGCCTTGTCGTCGCGCCAGCGGATGATCTTCGAGCCGTGGCGGATGCGGCCGCCGCTGGTGTGGTCGTAGGTCACCTCGACCACCAGCTCGGGGCGCAGCGAGTACCACTCGAGGTCGCGGTCGGCATCCCAGCGGCTCGGGTCGCCTGATCCTTTGTCGCCGGTCTCGTAGGGCTTCAGGGTCTTGACGAGCTCCTTCTTCTCCTTCGCCTTCAGCCCGGAGGTGTGGCCGATGGGCCGCAGCTTCCCCTTCTCGTAGAGGCCGAGGATGAGCGAGCCGACCGTCCCCGCGTGCTTGCCGGGACGCCAGCCCATCACGACGCAGTCGATCGTCCTGACCCGCTTGATCTTCACCATGCCTCGCCGTTGCCCGGGCTTGTAGATCGCGTCGCGCTCCTTCGCGATCACGCCCTCGCCAGAGAGCAGCAGGGGCTCGGCGCTTTTCGCCGTCTTGTAGAGCGGCGTCAGCTCCACCGACCCGGAGGCGCTCTTCTTGCGGCCCGGCGCCGAGGCGATCAGCTCCTCGAGCTCGCCACGCCGCTCCGCGAACGGCTTGCCCATCAGCTTGCGGCGATCGACGGCCAGCAGGTCGAACGCGCGGAACCGCGCCGGCGTCTTCTCCGCCAGCATCTTCACCCGGGACTCCGCCGGGTGGAGACGGTTCTGCAGCAGATCGAACTCCTCTCGCCCGTCATCGCCGAGGATCACCAGCTCGCCGTCGAGGACATAGCGGCCCTCCGGGAACTCGACCTCGGGGAAGTAGCGCCGCAGCGGCTTGCCGCCGCGCGACTGCAGGTAGACCTCGTCGCCATCGACGAAGGCGAGCGCGCGGAAGCCGTCGTACTTCGGCTCGTAGACCCAGTCCTCGCCCTCCGGCAGGACCTTGCGCGAGAGGGCGAGCTGCGGCTGGATCGGAGGCTTCAGGGGAAGGGCCACGACGCGATCCTAGTGACGGCATAGCATCGGCCAATGGCCGTCCCGCCAGCAACCTGCGACGTCGTCGTGGTCGGCGGCGGGATCGTGGGGCTGGCGGTCGCGCGCGAGCTGCTCATCCGGCATCCGGACTCCACCCTGTGCGTCCTTGAGCGCGAGGACCGGCTGGCGGCTCATCAGACCTCCCACTCGAGCGGCGTGATCCACGCCGGCATCTACTACGCCCCCGGCTCGCTGAAGGCGCGGCTCTGCGTCGAGGGCGCCCGCCTGCTCTACGCCTATTGCGACGAGCGCGGCATCGAGGCGCGCAGGGACGGCAAGCTGATCGTCGCCGCCGACGAGTCGGAGCTGCGGGGACTCGACGAGCTCGAGCGCCGGGGCCGGGAGAACCAGGTGCCCGGGCTGCGCCGGATCGACGCCGACGGGATTGCCGAAATCGAGCCGCACGCACGCGGCGTCGCCGCCCTGCACTCGCCGGCGACCGGCGTCGTCGACTTCGCCCGGGTGGCCGCCTCCTACGCCGCCGACGTCGAGGAGGCCGGTGGCGCAGTGGTGACCGGTGCCGGGGTTCGGAGAATCATGCCCGCCGGAGGCCACATCACGGTCGAGCACGAGCTCGGCACCACGCAGGCCGCGCTTCGTCGTCAGCTGCGCCGGCGCCTGGTCAGACCGGCTGGCGGTCGCGGCTGGTGCGCCCGCCGAGCCGCGGATCGTCCCGTTCAGGGGCGGCTACCTGCGCCTGCGCCCCGAGCGACGGGACCTCGTGCGGGCCTCCATCTACCCCGTCCCGGATCCCGACCTCCCCTTCCTCGGCGGCCACCTGACCAGGACGATCGACGGCGAGGTCCTGCTCGGCCCCTCGGCGTTGATGGTCGGCGCCCGCGACGCGTACAGGCTCGGCCGGGTGCGCGCGGCGGACCTGCGATCGAACCTCTCCTGGCCGGGCAGCTGGCGTCTTGCGGCTCGCTTCTGGCGCACCGGTCTGACGGAGATCCGCCACGCGGCCAGCAGGCGCTCCTTCGTCTCGGAGCTGCAGCGTTTCGTCCCGGAGCTCAACGAGCGCGACGTGCTGCCGGGCCCGTCCGGGATCCGCGCCCAGGCCCTGGACCGGGACGGAAAGCTGGTCGACGACTTCGTCGTGCACCGGACCGAGCGGGCGCTGCACGTCCGCAACGCTCCGTCGCCGGCGGCGACGTCTTCCCTGGCACTGGCGCGATTGATCGCGGACGAGGCCGAGAAGGCCTAGCAGCCGCCGACCAGCAGGAAGATCAGGACGATCACGACGATCACCGCGGCGCCGGCGATCAACCTGCGCCGCATGTAGAGGTCGGGACCGCCGTAGTGATGGGACATCGGCTCGTCGGCGCCTCGGGGTCCGGATTCGCCGATCAGCTCCTCATCGCCGGTCGCGGGCGGCTCACCGGTGCGTGCGCGGGCACGCGCCTCGGCGGCGGCCCGTCGCTCCTCGGGGCTTCTACCGCTTGATTCCATGCCCGCAGCCTAATTGCCCAGGCACCTAGAGGGGAATGGGGACGCCCAGGTCGTTGAGGGTCAGCGCCAGGTCCCGGATCGGCCGGATTCCGCCGCCCCGCGGAGCCGAGATCTCCTGCGCCTGCCCGACGTCGCTGATCACCAGGTCGAGATCGAGGGCTATGGAGGTCGCTCCCCGCAACGCCGCCTGATCCGCAGCGGGAACACCCAGCACGGCTCCGATCTCGAGCTCATGCAGAACCCGGTCGTCGAAGCCGACGCAGGCCGTGGCCCTGCCGGTCACCGAAGGGGTCTCGGTGAAGCCCAGGCCGCCGAGCAGCGGCTCGAGGTCACGCGCCATCGCGTCGCCCCGCAGGGGCGCGGAGATGCGCTCGCAGTCGACGCCACCCTCGTTCCCCTGCCCGACGACTCGGGCGCGGCCGAACCAGGAGCGGGGATGCACCGGCGGCGACTCCGCGATCCGGGTGTTGGCGGCGGCCACGGCGTCCGCCCCCACCTCATAGGTATCGCCATAGACCGTGAGATAGGCGTTGTCACCGGTCGAGACGAGACGCCCGCCCACCGGGAACCCGAGGGCGCTCGCGTTCATCCGCCAGTCGAACCTGGGGACCGTCCGGCCCGCTCCGCTCACGTACGGGCCCGAGAGCCGCAGCCTCAGCGGACCCGAGAGCTGTTCGACGCCGCGGACCGCGGCGCGCAGGTCAAGGTCGATGTTCGCGCTCGTCACCGGGTGGGCCGCGGCGGCGTCCAGCATCGCCTCTGGATTCACTGTCTTGTGGTCCGAGCCGCCGCAACCCGCCGCATTGACAACTGGGATGAGGAGGATTGCCAGGATTGTCCGGCTGCGCATGCGGGCGCAGAGTAGTGGCGCAGTCTCAGGCGATGGCGGTCCGCGAGGCGACTCCGCGGGACCTCAATCGCCGCAACCGCTTCTTCCGGCCGGCCGGGCCTTAACCTACAAGCTGTATGTCAACCTCGGCCGACACCATCAGGGGGCCTGGCCGTCGCGAGGCCGAGGCCCGAGCGACGCGCGAAGCGCTGATCGACGCCGCGCTTGAGCTGTTCACCGAGCGGGGCTATGCGGAGGTCGGGACCGAGGAGATCGTCTCCCGGGCGAAGGTCACCCGCGGCGCGCTCTACCACCACTTCGCCGACAAGCGCGATCTCTTCAGGGCGGTCTTCGAGCGGGTGGAGGCCGACCTGATGGAGCGGATCGGCGCCACGATGGAGGGCGCGGACGACCCCTACGAGCTGATGGTGAGCGGGATGCGCGCCTTCCTGGACGCCTGCGAGGAACCGGCCGTGAAGCAGATCAGCCTCACCGACGCCCCGGCGGTGCTGGGCTGGTCCGAGTGGCGCGAGATCGACAACCGCCACGGGCTCGGGCTGACCCGCGCCGCCCTGGACGGAGCCGTCGAGGCGGGGCTGATCAGGCCGATCGCCACCGAGCCGATGGCCCACCTTTTCGTCGCCGCCCTCTCCGAGGCGGCCTTCGTAGTCGCCCACGCGGAAAAGCCACGCAAGGCCCGCGCCGAGGTCGAGGAGGCTTTGCTTCAGTTGGTCGACGGACTTCGCGCCTAGCGGTCACCAGGCCGCACCACTTTGGAGCGGAGGGCGGAGCCCGTAGCGACTTATGTGGGGCGGCCGCTTGTGGCCGCGACCTTATGGCGAAGCCGCGCGCCTCTCCCGTCTCGCTCCAGCGCCAGTCTTGATCCGCTTGCGTAGGTAGAGGACGAGCCCGATCCCGATCGAGAGCAGCACGACGACGACCGCCAGTGCGATGAACGGCTCCTTCAGGGCAAGCGCGACGACCGCCGCCATCAGCCCGTCCTCGATCAGGC
Source organism: uncultured Solirubrobacterales bacterium (assembly GCA_963831605.1). Lineage (GTDB taxonomy): Bacteria > Actinomycetota > Thermoleophilia > Solirubrobacterales > 70-9 > DASUPK01. The sequence continues at coordinate 56,167 of CAWHQR010000008.1, read as the reverse complement.
TGATGACCACGTTCGAGACCGGCTCAGGAGAGGTGTTGACGCCCAGCCGGATGCCCGCCTTGAGGCTGTGTGCGACCAGCGCGGTCGAGCCGCTCGCGCCGCCGACAGCGACCGTCTCCGGTCCGGTCACGTTGTCGAGACCGGCGAACGAGACGCCGATCAGGCTGCCGATCGCCGGCCTGATCGCCGTGTGCAGCAGGTCCCAGGTGCTGTCCAGGAACGGCACCTTGTCGGTGATGAACTCGATCGCGAACATCACCCCGGACGCGATCAGGATCGGCTTCGTGGTGAGGTCGTGAGGAACCTCCCCGAATCCGGCGCGCCCCAGCACCCCGAGCAGGAAGACGGTGCCATACGCGTTCAACCCGGCGGCGTACCCGGCGCTGATCGTCGTCGGCACCAGCTCCATCTGCGCGACCCTATTTGAGGGTGCTCAGGGGCGGAACCAATCTCCTTGCACAATGATCCCCGTACAAGGCTCCAATCAACTCCAACCAAGGATGGAAAGAGGTTGATGGCTACGACGAATCCCGATGGTGGTTCGAAGGTCGGCGCAGGGGTGACGCCATTCCAGACCGATGCCGAGGCGACGATCCGGCTTGCGGTTGCCGCCGAGAAGCTCGGCTTCGCCCGCTTCGGCATGGCAGAGGGCTGGACCCACGACGCGGTCGTGGTGCTCACGCAGATCGCCGGAGCAACCTCGCGAATCGGCCTCGCCTCGGGTGTGCTCCCGATCTGGAGCCGTTCGCCGGCCGCGATCGCGATGGCCGCGGCGGGACTGCAACGGGTTTCCGACGGCCGCTTCAGCCTCGGGCTCGGCGCGAGCAGCCCTCCGCTCGTGGAGGGATTGCACGGGCTCACCTGGGAGCAACCGATTGACCGGATGCGCAGCACCCTCGTCTCGATCCGGTCGCTGCTCGACGGAGATCGCCTGCCGCTCGAGCGGGAGGGGGTCAGACCGCTGCGGCTGGGGGCGACGCCCGACCGGCGGGTTCCGATCCTGCTTGCTGCGCTCGCCCCGGCCTCGGTGCGTCTGGCGGGAGAGCTCGCAGACCAGTGGCTCCCCTTCCTCTGGGCCCGCTCCCGACTCCCCGACGGCCGGGCTCTGCTGGCCGAGGGCGAGGCGCGTGCCGGGGCTCAGTCCGTGACCGGAGTCACCGCCAGTGTCCCGCTTGCCCTCGGCGAAGACGAGGAGACGGCTCGGCAGATCGCCGCCGGTTGGCTGGTCGCCTATCTGACACGGATGGGGCCTCTGTATCCGCGAATGCTGCGCGAACGCTTCGAATTCGCGGATCAAGTCGATGCGCTGCTCGCCGCCAACGAGGGGGGCGGGACGCCGCGGCTGCCGGCAGCCGCGGAGGAACTTGCTCGAGAGGTGACGGTGATGAGTACCTACGACGACGCGCCGAGCGCCATTCGAGCCTGGCTCGGGGAGGGAGCGGACGCGATCGACCTCGTTCTGCCCCTCGGGCTCCCCGAGGAGCAACTCCACGAGATGCTCGTGGCCGCCTCGCCGGCGGCCGTCGCATCAGGCGGGAGCGCTACGGCCGCACCAGGCTAAGTCGCTTCGGGCTTCGCCCTCCGCTCCAAAGGAGCGCGGCCTTGCGCTCCCTAGTTGAGCCGCTCCACGAGCTGCGCCTCACCCTGGCCACCCGCGACGCACATCGTCTCGAGCCCGACCGCGTGGTCGTCGGTCTCCATGACGTTGAGCAGGGTGCCCATGATGCGGGCGCCGGTCATGCCGAACGGATGACCGAGGGCGATCGCCCCACCGTGAGTGTTCATCTTCTCCAGCGGGATGTCGCACTCGGCCATGATCGGGATCACCTGGGCGGCGAAGGCCTCGTTGAGCTCGACCACGTCCACGTCGCCGATCTTCATCCCCTGCCGGTCGAGGACCTTCTTGATCGCGCCGATCGGGGCCACGCCCATGTACTCGGGCTCGTTCCCGTGGGTGCCAGCGGTCAGCAGCTTGGCGCGCGGCTTCAGGCCGAGCTCCTTGGCGCGGTCCTCTGACATGACCAGCACCGCGGCGGCGCCGTCGTTGAGCGGGCACGAGTTGCCGGCCGTGACTCCACCACCGCCGTCGAACGCCTCGGGCAGCTCGGAGAGCTTCTCGAGGGTCGAGCTGGCGCGCGGGCCGTCGTCCTTCGCCACCTCGTTTCCTTCCTGGTCGGTGACCGGGACGATCTCTCGGTCGAAGAAGCCGTCCTCCTGCGACTTGACGGCGAGCTCCTGGGAGCGCTGCGCGTACTTGTCCATGTCCGCGCGGCTCACCTCGTATTTCTTGGCCACGTTGACGGCGGTGAGGCCCATCTCGATGTAGGCGTTCGGCGTGCCGTCCTTGCCCTGAAGCTTCTCGTTCTGGTCGGCTGCGCCGGCCGGCTCGGTGCGCTCGTTGTAGCGGGACACCCACTCGACGCCGGCGGCGATGTAGGTGTCGCCCTGGCCGGCGCGCACCGCGTTGGCCGCGTGCCTGATCGAGTCGAGGCTCGACGCGCAGTAGCGGGACATCGTCACGCCGTTGACCGTCTCCGGCAGCTTCTCGGAGAGCAGGACCATGATGCGCCCGATGTTGAAGGCCTGGAGTCCCTGCGGCATGCCGCAGCCGCAGAAAACGTCCTCGACCGAGGCGGGATCCACGTCCGGATTCCGCTCGAGCAGCTGGTCGATCACGAAGGCGCCCATCTCATCGGGCCGGAGCTGGGCCAGGGAGCCCTTGAAGGCACGGCCGATGGGCGTGCGGATGGTGTCGACGATCACTGCTTCGGGCATCTGGGCCACTCCTTGAGTTCGAATCTGCGATGGACGGACGCGGAATCCTACGGGGCCGTGCATCGCGGGGTCGGGCTAGGATGCCTCCAATGGCCGATTTCCGCGCCCCGCGCGTCCGCATCCCGAAGGTCACGCTGCCCGGCAGGTCCGGCGACACGGCGACCGAGAAGGTGTCGGCCTCGAAGAAGGCCGAGGAGGAGCCGAAGGACGGAAACGGCGAGAAGCCGGCCGACTCCAAGGCTGCGACGGAGACCAAGGAGACCCAGGAGGTCGCCCCGAAGGGGACGCCTCCCAAGGAGCCCGCCAAGGAGGCCTCCGGCACGAAGCCGTCAGGCACAAAGAGCGCCGCCGGAGCAAAGGCGCCCGAGCCCAACGTGCAGGAGCGAATGGAGGGCCTGCAGGGCTGGATGGCCGAAATCGAGCGCAAGCAGGGCCGCATCACCTACTTCGGCATCGCAGGCGTGGTGATCGCGCTCCTCGCCGCCGGTGCCGCGCTCTACGTCGGGCTCACGGCCAAGTCGGACAGCGCCACGAAGAGCGATCTCAACGCTCTCACCAAGCGAATCGACGCGCTCGAGGCGGCCGCGACCAAGAATTCGAAGGACACGCAGGCGGCGCTCAACTCGTCGGTCTCCCAGCTCCAGCAGTCGATCGCAGCCGTGCAGAAGCAGCAGTCACAGAACGCGGCCAGCATCTCCAGCCTGCAGACCCAGGCGACGGCAGGCGCGTTCAGCAAAGGCGCCGCCGCGGGCGCAGGCACGACTCTCACGCCCGGGGCCACGACCACCACGACCACCACCAAGCCCGCGAACAAGTAGTTAGTTACTTTCCGCACTAAGTTCGGGCGTATGGCCACGCACGTCCGCCGTGTGCTCTAGCGTGATTTGCGGAATCGGCTCGAAAGGAGGTCCTCGATGCCTGAGGGCTACTGCGTCAAGGAACGCAAGAAGGTCGAGATCAAGGACCCGCAGCAGGTGACCATGAAGAACGGTCGCCCCGCGATTCAGGGCACGTGCCCCGACTGCGGGACGAAGATCTTCAAGATCGGGAAGCTCTCCTAGCTGGCTCTCCGTACGCGTGGGGACCACCCACGCGTGCTCGGCGACCCGCCGGGGTTGGCGGGACGCGTGCCCTGATCTCAGCAAGCAGGCGTGTCGCGACCTCGGCCGGCGTGCTCTCCGGCCGAGGGTCGCTTTCCTCGAGCCCCACAACCGCATGTGAGAAGCGTCACCCCGCAAGCCCGTTGGCGCATCCGGCGGCGAGCATACGCGAGACTTCGTGACGAATGGATCAGAAGCCGCTCGAGCTCATCCTCGCCCGAAACTTCCTGACGAGCCTCTCCACACCGGCGTTCCTGGTCGACGGAAGCGGCGCGCTCATCTTCTACAACGAGGCGGCCGGCGCCCTGCTCGGCATCTCATACGAGGAATCCGCGCGCATGCCCGCGGAGGAGTGGAGTCATGCCATGGGGCCGTTCGACGAGGACGGAAACCCGATCCCGATCGAGGAGATCCCCACCACCCGGGCCCTGCGGAACGGTCGGCCGGCCCATGGCAACTTCAAGGTGCACTCGATGAGAGGCGACGAGTACGAGATCGAATCGACCGCGCTTCCGATCGTCGCCGAGGGTGGCCAGGGGGGGGCGATGATCTTCTTTTGGACGCAGAACGACGGTTCGGGCGGTTAGACCGCTATAGGCTGGGCAAGAGGAGTTGAGGAGGTTGTGAGGAGATGAAGCTCAAAGTCTGGGGAGCGCGCGGCTCTGTGCCGGCGCCGGGACCGGAGATGAACCGCTACGGCGGCAACACCTCCTGCGTCGAGCTCGAGCTCTCGGACGGCTCCACCCTGATCATCGACGCCGGCACCGGCATCCGCAGCCTCGGCGTCGGCATCGCGAGGAAGCTGCCGAAGATCAACATCCTCCTCACCCACCTCCACCTCGATCACATCCAGGGCCTGATGTTCTTCGCGCCCTGCTTCCGGTCGGAATCCGAGATCACGATCTGGGGCCCCTCCTCACCGGAGGCATCGCTCGAGGAGAGGATCGCGCGCTACATCTCCGCCCCCCTCTCCCCCGTCGAGGTCCGCGAGCTTCCCTGCGAGGTCAACTTCCGAGACACGCCGCCCACCGAGTGGGAGCTCGGGCCGGCCAAGATCCACGCTGAGGCGGTCACGCATCGCGGGCCGACGCTCGGGTACCGCATCACCGACGGCCCGACCACCCTGAGCTACATCTCGGACCATGAGCCCGGGCTGGGCGCCCCGCTGGACTCGCTGGAGCCGGAGTGGATCTCGGGCTACGACCTCGCCAGGAACGCCGACTTGCTGATCCACGACTGCCAGTACACGGACGAGGAGTACCCCCACCACGTCGGCTGGGGCCACTCGCGGCTCACCGACACGCTCACCTTCGCCCGTCGCGTCGAGGCCCAGCGGCTCCTGATGTTCCACCACGACCCGCTGCACTCGGACGACTTCCTTGACCACTTCGAGGAGACGGCCCGCGAGCGCTGGCAGGAGCTCGGCGGCTCCGATGGCGCAATAGAGATGGCGGCTGAGGCCCAGGAGCTCGAGATCGCCGCGCCCGAAGCGGCGGCCAGGCCGCCCTACTTAGGAGCGAGCGTCTAGCGAGCGACTTGTGCTGGGCGGCCGCTCGCCGCCGCGGCTATGTGGCGAAGCCGGGTTTCTTATCCGCCCAGGGCCGCTCGGCCTCGATCTGCGCTCCCAGCGAGACCAGCACGTCCTCGCGGTTGGGCCGAGCCACCAGCATCACCGAGCGCGGCAGCCCGGAATCGGCGAAGCCCGCCGGGATCGCGGCCGCCGGCTGGCCGGTGTAGTTCCACCTGAAGCCGTACGGATACACGTTGGCCATCGCGTTCATGGTGTTCAGGGCGCCCTTTCCAAGGAGCTTTCCGACCTCGAACGGCGGTTGGGCGGTCGCCGGCGTGAGCAGCACGTCGTAGTCGCGGAAGAAGCCCTGGATCTTCGCGGCGGCGCGGGGCATGCGATCCCTGACCTTGTGCATGCGGCGATCGCTGAAGAGGCCGCCGGTCCTGACGAAGCCCTTGGTCTGGTCCGAGAGCCGCTCCGGGTGCGGCAGGCTCAGTCCCTCGTCGCGGATTCCGCGGAAGTACATCGGGAAGAAGTCGGTTCGGGCGCGGCTGTACGGCGGAGAGGCCTCCGTCACCTCGTGGCCGAGGGAGCGCAGGAGCGCGATCGTCTCCTCGTACGCGGCCAGCACCTCGGGCGATTTCTTCACCGGGGTCGCCGTCTTGGTCGTGCACGCGATTCGCAGCTTGCCGGGCGGGGTCCGGGCGGCCTCCACCAGGGGCCGCTCGAATGGCGGGGGGACGTCCAGGTCCCCCTTCTCCGGCCCGCTCATCACATCCAGGTACAGGGCCGTGTCCATCACGGTCCGACTGACGCAGCCGGCAACCGAGAGCGAGTACCAGTGCTCGCGGTCGGGCGAGAGCGAGATCCGGTTGCGCTGCGGCTTCAGGCCGAAGAGCCCGTTGAAGGCCGCCGGGTAGCGGATCGATCCCGCACCGTCGGTCGCGTGCGCGATCGCGCACATGCCGGCGGCGGTGGCGACGCCACTGCCGCCGCTCGAGCCCGCGCAGGTCTTCGAGGTGTCCCAGGGGTTGCGCGTCGCGCCCCATGTGGGGCTCTCGGTGAAGCCGTAGATCGCCAGCTCTGGAAGGTTCGTCTTGCCGAGGATCGCCGCCCCGGCCTCGCGGAGGCGCCGGACGATCAGCCCGTCCTCAACAGCGGGGTCCCCATAGGCGGAGGTGCCGTGGGTCGTCACCTCGCCCGCGTAGTCGACGTTGTCCTTGATGGCGACCGGCACGCCGAGCAGCGGCGCGTCGTCCCCCTTGGCGAGCCGCTCCTCGGCGCGTTTGGCGTCGGCGCGAGCGCCCTCCGCCAGCACCACGCGGTAGGCGTTCAGCTCGGGGTCGAGGCTCTCGATCCGCTGCAGGTAGAGCTCGACCAGCTCGCTCGGGGAGACCTCCTTGGCGCGAACCATCTCTGCGATCCGGGCGGCACCGGCGAAGGCCACGTCGTCGCTCATGACCCGCACGCTATCTGTCTCGCAAAAACCGCAACCGCGCCCACCCAAAAATGTTGTAGGGCACACAACGATCCCAGGGAGGGATTCGATGCGAAAGAAGACGATGGGACTGATCGTCGTCGTCGCAATGGCGATGGCTGCAGCGGGGGCCACCGTCGCGCTTGCGGCGACGATCGTCGGTGATGACAACCCGAACCAGCTGTTCGGAACTCACCGTGCAGACCAGATCCAGGCCTTGGGCGGAGACGACTCCGTGTTCGCTCTCTCGGGCAACGATCTGGTCAATGCGGGAGACGGCAATGACACCGTCTTCGGCGGTCAGGGCAACGACGGCGTTGACGCCGGGCCTGGCAACGACATGATCGACGCCGGTCGCGGTCGCGACACGGTGTTCGGACAGGACGGCAACGACGTTCTGCTCGGTCGCCAGGGCGCCGATCAGCTCCGGGGACGCAACGGCGATGACATCGTTCGCGGCGGGCGGGGGCGCGACCTCCTGTTCGCAGGGGTTGGCGTCGACACCGTCTTCGGCGGGCCGGATGACGATGTCATCTACGCGCTCGCCCAGGCGGATGCGGCGCTACCGGGCGGCGACACGGTGTTCGGGGGACGCGGTCATGACGTGATTCACGTCAACGACGGCGAGTCCGACTCGGTCGACTGCGGCCGCGATCGTGACATCGCGATCGTGGACCTCGGCGACCTGGACCACGTGCGCAATTGCGAGGTGGTCATCCAGCGAGCCCCGAACCCGCAGGACAACCAGCAGGAGATCGGCTAGGGACTGCAAGGCCGCTCCACCTCCCCAGGTGGGGCGGCCGCAGCAGTTCCGACTCACTCGGAGAGGATCTTCGCCTTCTCGCGCTCGAACTCGATGTCCGTGAGAGCGCCCGACTGCCGAAGCTTCTGAAGGCGCTCGAGCTTCGCGATCTGGTCGCCGGTGCCTCCCCCACTGCCGGCCGAGGATCCCGTCCCGGTCCCCCAGGGAAGGCGGCTCGCCAGTTGCTGCATCTGCTTCATCGTGTTCGCCTGGCCGAAGCCTGCGGACATCCCGGAGGCGGCGCCGCCCCCCGTGCCGGCCACGCGCGCCTCGGCCTTCGCCCGCTGTTCGCCCCGATGGGTGAAGTCGTGGACGAGATACCGGAGCGACACGAAGAGCACCGGCAGCCCCATCACGAGGAACACACCTCCGACGATCAGTGCGCCGAGCTTGCTGCCGGCGTTCTGCTTGACAGCCTCGTTCGTAAGCGCCGCGATCAGCGACACGGCGCCGGTGCCGGTGAACGCGACGCCCCAGGCGAACGCGGGAAATGAGAAGTCACTGTCGAGGTTGATGGGCCGGTTCCCCTCCCAGGGAGGATCACCCCGGTAAGCGAACAGGCCGATGCCGATGATCGCGGCGAAGATCGACCCCATCAGGATGAGGATGTCCGTCCCGGTGCCCGACGGGCAGGGCTGGGCGATCTGGTACGGCGTATTGCCCGACGCGCACGTCCCGGTCTCAAGCAGCGAGATCAGCTTGATGTTGGCCAGGATCAGCCCCCCGAAGAACAAGCCGAGGCCGAGCGGCGCTTTGATCAGATAACCCATCTCCCCGGCGGGCAGCCTACCCGGGCCACTGGCGGACCACCCGGCGCGCGGGTGGCGGATAGCCGCCTTGCGCGGCCTAGTAGCGCGTCCGGCGACGCCGAACGTCGGCGTCCTCGTCGCCCAGCGACGGGTCCGGTTTGCCGCGCACGAAAGTCATATAGAGGCCGATGATCAAACCGAAGAAGCCGACGATCATCAGGATCAAGCCGACCGTTGGGATGTCCACCGCCTTCCATGTGTCCTGGACCGCGTAGCGGAGGATGGCCCCCACCGCGATCAGGAACAACGAGCTTCCGATTGTCATGAGTTGAATCTTCCTCGTAGCGGCGGCGCGAAAACCTTCTCGCCAGGCTTTGGACGAGAAGCTGCGGTCCGCCTCGGTCCGGCCAGCCGGTGGCCGGCTGGCCGGAGCCCAGGTCTGGCGGTTAGGAGCTGGACGCCGTCTCGCGGTGCGGGAGCTTCCAGTCCGGCCGCGGGAAGTGGCACGTGTAGCCGTTCGGGTACCTCTGGAGGTAGTCCTGGTGCTCGTCCTCGGCCGCCCAGAACGGGACGGCCTCGCTGATCTCGGTGACGACCTTGCCGGGCCAGATACCTGAGGCCTCGACGTCGGCGATCGTGTCCTCGGCGACCTGGCGCTGCTCGTCGGTCGTGTAGAAGATCTCTGAGCGGTAGCTCGAGCCGATGTCGTTGCCCTGGCGGTCCCTGGTCGTCGGGTCGTGGATCTGGAAGAAGAACTCCAGGATGTCCCGGTAGGAGATCCGGTCCGGGTCGAAGACGATTTCGACGGCCTCGGCGTGGCCGGGGTGGTTTCCGTAGGTCGGGTTGTCGTTCTCCCCACCGGTGTAGCCCACCCGGGTGGAGATCACTCCGTCGCGCTTGCGCAGCAGCTCCTGGACACCCCAGAAGCAACCGCCGGCGAGGATCGCGGTCTCGGTGTTGTCGTTCATTTGCGCGGCTCCTTGGGTCGAGGTCCCGAACCGTGCGATCCGGGTACTCCTCAGTCCATCGTAGGCCCCGCGCGTTACTGGCTGAAGGGCCTCAGGCACCCGGCATCGGCGAATTCGCCCACGGCGTCAGCGCCCGGGTGAAGCGCCGCCAGCGGTAGCGGCGCATCGCCTTCTTGACGAGCTCCTTGTCATGTGGATAGGTGAGCAGCTCGTCGGCCTCGGCCGGGATCAGCCAGCGCAGCTCGTCGACCTCGTCGTGCGCGCTGAACTCCCCCTTCACCGGCTCCATCAGCCAGTAGCGGACCAGCTTCCGGCGTCCCTTCCTGTCGAGGTAGGAGACGTGCGGCAGCTCCGGCCCGACTTCGCACTCGTAGCCGGTCTCCTCGTGGACCTCGCGAAGAGCGGCCTCCTGCCACCCCTCCCCCTTCTCCAGCTTGCCCTTCGGCAGCGACCAGTCCCCGTACTTCGGGCGGTGGATCACCGCCACCCGCGGGCGACCCTCCTCGTCGCGGTGGATGACGACCCCACCGGCCGCGCTGATGTCCGGCTTGCCCTCGCCGAGATCGAATTCGCCTCGCGCCACCAGCGCAGCGTAAGGAAACCGCCGTTCACATTCACGGCCCGCCGGCCATTCGCCCGTCCCCGCGACTCAATCTAGGATCGCCGACGATGACCCCTGACCCTGGAGACGGCCTCGGCCTGCGAAGCGTCCTGTCCGTGATGTTGCGCGTGTACAAGGACCACTGGCGCTTCCTTATTCCCGCCGCCGTGATCATCCTGCTGCCTCAGGCGATCGCCGACGGCGTCCTCGAGGGGTTCCACGTGGAGCACATCAGGAACCTCATCAGTGTGGCGACCATCGGCGTGGCACTGCTCACCGCCGCGGTCAATCTGATGGGCCAGGCGATCTACGCGGGCCTGACGGCGGCGGCCGTGGTGAACTGGCGTGCAGGCCAGCCGCTGCCACCCACCGGCACGCTCATCCGCTCGCTCCCGATCGGCCGCCTCATCCTGCTCGATCTCGCCGTGACTCTCGGCGCCGCGATCGGCTTCGTCCTGCTGATCGTCCCGGGCCTGGTCTTCCTCACCTATGTCGCAGCTTCCGCTCCGGTCATGAAGCTCGAGCACCGAGGCGTCCGGAGCTCGATGCGCAGAAGCATCGAGCTGGTCCGCGGGAGGGCCCGCAAGGTGTTCGTGATCGTCGTGGGCACGATCATCGCCACCGAGCTCGCCGTTCAGGCGATCGCGACCCCGTTCAGTGGCGCGGTCGTCCTGACGGTGGTCAATCTGATCGGCGAGGCGATCTTCCAGCCGTTCGAGGGGCTCGTGGTCGCGATCGTGGCAGTGCGCCTATTGGTCCTGCATGGCGAGGCGCCCGCGCCCAGCGTGATGGCCAAGGCCCTGGTCGGCGAGAAGGCCTGGACAAAGAAAACGGGCCGCCCCCCTAGGGCGGCCCGTTAGTGAAACGGCGGCGGGCGGGTGGTGGTTTCCTACTCCCCCAAGTGAGTGGCAGTCTGCCCGGCGCGCGGCCGGCGGGCATCGGGAGGAACTCCGGGTTGGAGTCCGTAGTTCTCCCCCTTTTCCAATGAGAGTGGCAACACAAAGAGGCCGGAGCATCCGCTCCGGCCTCTGAGTCCCTGCTTCAGCTTTTCTACAGGCGGACGGTCAGTCGCGAGGATCGTGGTCGCTGCCTCCGAGCTTGTCCTTCACCTTGTCGGCAGCGTCATCGACCTTGTCCTTGACACCCGAAACCGTCCGGTCGATCTTTCCTTCGCGCTTCAGCTTGTCGTCGTCAGTGAGGTCGCCGGCCGCTTCCTTCGTGCGGCCCTTCGCCTCATCGATGTTCTCACCCATTCCGATCGTCTCCTTTGTCGTTGTCCATCTGTTACCCGGCGAGCAGCCTGGGAAACGAGGCGTGACAGACGCCTCCCGAGGCGCGAAGATCACCCGGTGAGCACTGCCGTGAGGGAGCGACTGAGCGTCGACGATGCGCAGATCCTGCGCCTCGAGTCGCAGGTGATCAAGGGACACACCGGCAAGGTGCTGATCCTGGCTCCCGATTCGGAGGGAGAGCCCATCTCCGTCCCGAGGCTGCGCGAGCGGGTCCGGAGCGAATGAACGGGTTTCCCCGGCTCGGCCAGAGGGTCGTCGAGCCGCGCCTTCGACTGGGGAGACCCGCCTGGATCGAAGCCGACGGAATCGACATGGAGTGGCACGTCGCCGAACCCGATCACGCCGACCCCCTCTCCGACGAGGAGATTCGCGCTGCGGTTGGTGAGCTGCTCTCCGAGCGGCTCGACCACACCCGCCCCCTCTGGCGCTTCGACGTCCTGCCGCTGACCGGCAATCGAGCGGCGATCGTCGCTCGGATCCACCACGCGATGGCCGACGGGGTGAGCGCGATCAAGCTGGTCGCGGGATTGCTCTGGGACCGGGACACCCAGACGCCGAATCCGCACGCCACCGCCGGCCACCCCGAAGCCTGCGAAGCCCAATCCATCCCCCGGCGCCGCCGCGGGAGCCTCCGAGGAGCGGATCCTGGTGCGGCTTCCCTCGGCACTGTGGCGCGAGCTGCGCCCGGGCCGCGACACCACGCTCGACCAGCACATCGGCCCCGCGCGCGAGGTGGCCTGGACCACCTTTCCGCTCGAGCGGCTGAAGCGGATCGGCCACAGCCAGGGCGCCACCGTGAACGACGTGGTCCTCGCCGTCGTGGCAGGCGCCCTGCGCCGCTGGTTGCCGCAGGCCGGCGGGATCGCCAGCGACCTGCGCGTCCAGTGCCCGGTGTGCCTGCACGCCCAGGAGGAGGAGAAGGGCGAGCTGGGCAACCGGGACTCGTTCATGAACGTGGACCTCCCGATCGCCGAGCCCGATCCGCAGGAGCGCCTCCGTCTGATCAATGTGGAGACGAGCGAGAGGAAGCTCGACCACGATGCGGATGCGCTCTATGCCTTCTTCCACGCGCTCAGCCGGTTCCGCCCTCTCTATAAGGGAGTGACCCGCCTCACTGCCGGCCCCCGCGAGTTCGCGCTCTCGGTCTCCAACGTCCCGGGGCCCCGGGAGAGCGCGGTGATCCTCGGCCACGCCGTCGAGCAGCTCGCCTCCTTCGCCGAGCCCGCCGATCGCCACGCCCTGCGGATCTCGGTCGTCTCGTTCGCCGGCGAGCTCGCCTTCGGGCTCTGCTCCGACCCCGACGCGATCTCGACTCTCGACACGCTGCGCGGCGGCCTCGGTGACGCGATCTCCGAGCTGGAGGTGGCCGTCTAGTGCCGCGCTCGCTGAAGGAATACGAGAGCAAGCGCGACTTCTCGAAGACCAGGGAGCCGAGCGGCAAGACCGCTGGGAAGCGAAAGGGCAAGGCGCGCAGAAAGCATCCGCGCTTCGCCTTCCAGAAGCACTCGGCCACCTCGGAGCACTACGACCTGCGGCTCGAGGTGGACGGAGTGCTGGCGTCGTGGGCCGTCCCCAAGGGCCCCTCGCTCGACCCCAGGGACAAACGGCTGGCCATGAGGACCGAAGACCACCCGCTCCAGTACCTCGAGTGGGAGGGCGTGATCGAGGAGGGGTCCTATGGCGCGGGCCCGATGATCGTCTGGGACCGAGGCGTCTTCGAGAACATCTCCGAGACCAGGCGGGGCGAGCCGATGGAGCTGGACGAGGCGATCGAGAAGGGCGACGTCAAGATCTTCCTGCTGGGCGAGAAGATCAAGGGCGCCTACGCCCTCGTCCGCACGGGGCCGCCCTCGGACCGCGAGAAGTGGCTCCTGATCAAGAAGCGCGACGAGGGCGCCGACGCCCGCCGGCGCCCCACCTCATCCCAGCCCGAATCGGTGCTGAGCGGCCGGACGATCGAGCAGGTGCTCGAAGAGGAGGCCGAGCCCGGCCAATTCCTGAAGCACCGAGCGCGACGCCGGTCCCGGCGGCGCTAGTCTCAGGCCATGGCCACTGCGGCCGAGGCACGGACGCTCCAGAACTTCATCGGCGGCTCGTTCGCCGACGCGACTGCGGACTCGACGCTCGAGGATCGCGATCCGGCGACCGGCGAGCTCGCCGCCCGGGTCCCGCTCTCGGGTGCCGCCGACGTCGACGCGGCCGTGGCCGCGGCGCGGCGGGCACAGCCCGCCTGGCGCGAGGTTCCCCCTCAGGAACGGGCCCGCCATGTGCTGGCGCTGCGCGACGCCCTGGTCCGCAACCGCGACGAGCTCGCCGCCCTGGTCACCGCGGACATGGGCAAGACCCTGCCCGACGCCAGCGGCGAGGTCGGCCGCGGAATCGAATCGGTCGAGTCGGCGGCCGCCATCCCTCACCTCCTCAAGGGCGAAACCCTCGAGGGCGTGGCCTCCGGCGTCGACGTGGAGCTGGTCCGCCAGCCCGTCGGCGTCGTCGCCGCGATCACGCCCTTCAACTTCCCGGCGATGATCCCGCTCTGGTTCCTTCCGTATGCCGTCGCGTGCGGGAACGCCTTCATCCTCAAGCCCTCGGAGCGCGACCCGCGCCCGGCTCAGCGGATCTGCGAGCTGATCGCCGAGGAGGAGATCTTCCCCGCGGGTGTCGTCAATCTCGTGCACGGCGGCCGTGACGCGGTCGAGTCGATCCTCGATCACGAGGGCGTCGACGCCGTCTCCTTCGTCGGCCAGGCGAGCACGGCCCGGCTGATCGCCACCCGCTCCGCCGAGACCGGCAAGCGCGTCCAGGCGCTCGGCGGCGCCAAGAACTCGATGATCGTCGCGGCCGACGCGGACCTCACCACCTCCGTTCCCGCGATCATGGCCTCGGCCTTCGGGGCCGCCGGCCAGCGCTGCCTGGCCGGATCCGTCTGCGTGATCGCCGGCGACGAGAGCCGCCAGGCCGAGGTGCGGGCGGCGCTGCGGCACGCCGCGGAGGAGCTGACCACCGGGGCGGGGGCCGACCCCGACACCGACGTCTGCCCGATGGTCACGCCCGAGGCGCGCGAGCGCGCCGAGGCGGCAGTCGCTGCGGCAGAGGCGAATGGCTCGGACGTTCTGCTCGACGGCCGGATCGGCGGCGGCGACGCCGGCGCGATGCTCGGGCCGACTCTCGTCGAAGTCGCCGACCGCGAGTCCGAGCTGGCGCGCGAGGAGATCTTCGGCCCCGTCCTGGCTCTCGTCGGGGTTCCCGACCTCGACGCCGCGATCGAGTTCGCCAACGGCTCGCGTTACGGCAACGCCGGCTCGATCTTCACGACCTCGGGGGCCGCCGCCCGCGCCTACCGGTGGGGCATCGAGGCGGGCATGCTCGGCGTCAACATCGGCGTACCCGCGCCGGTGGCCTGGTTCCCCTTCTCCGGCTGGAAGGACTCGATCGACGGAGACCTGCACGCGAACGGCTCCGACGCCGTCGACTTCTACACGCGGAAGAAGGTCGTCACCAGCCGCTGGTAGGTCGGCTCACCAGGAGTCGACCGTGCGGCCGCTTGGCTCTGGGGTGCCGGCCGCGGCGAGGGTCCGGGCAATCACCGTGCGCGTGTCGGCAGGATCGATCACGTCATCGATCTCGAAGATCTGTGCGGCGTTGAGCGCCTGGGCGTGCTCGTACATCTGGGCGGTGAGCTCGCGGACCCGCTGCTCGCGCTCGCCCTCGTCCTCGATCGCCTCGAGCTCCCGGCGCATTGCGAGGCGCACGGCGCCCTCCAGGCCCATCGGGCCGAGCGTCGCGTCGGGCCACGCCGCGGTCAGGAGCGGCTCGTGCAGGCTCCCGAACGCCATCGCCTGCGCCCCCAGGCCGTAGCCGCGCCGCAGGACGACGGCGATTGTGGGGACGGTCAGCGCGGCTCCGGCGATCAGCATCCGGCAGCAGTGGCGGACGAGCGCCTCCCGCTCGGCCTCCGGGCCGACCATGTAGCCGGGGGTGTCGATCAGCGAGACGACCGGCAGGCCGAAGGCATCGCAGAGCTGCATGAAGTGGGACGCCTTGTCCGCGGCCTCGCCGGTGACGACGCCGGCCTGGTGCTTGCAGTTGTTGGCGATGATCCCGACAGGCCGCCCCTCGATCCGGGCCAGCGCCGTGGCCATCTCCGGCGCGAAGCTCTCGCGCAGCGCCGTGACGGAGCCCTCGTCGGCGATCGTGCGGACGATCGGCATGACGTCATAGGCCCGGCGCGAGCTCTCGGGGACGGCGTCGCGCAGCGTCCCCTGGTCGGGGGCCGACCATTCCTCGACCGGTCCGCGGAAGTAGCCGAGCAGCTGCTTCGCCGCGGCGACGGCCGCCTCCTCGTCCTCGACGACGAGGTCGAGGACTCCGTTGGGGGCCTGCACGTCGACCGGGCCCACCTCGTCGGCCCGAAACTCGCCGAGTCCGCCACCGGCGATCATCGCCGGCCCGGCCATCCCGAGTGAAGAGTTCTCGGTGGCGACGATCAGATCCGAGCACCCGGCGATCACCGCGTTCCCGGCAAAGCAGTTGCCGGCGACGATCGAGATCCTCGGAACGCGGCCGGAGAGCTTCGCCCAGAGCGCGAACGCCCTGACCTGCAGCGAGCTGACGACGGGGTGATCGGTGTCCCCAGGCCGGCCGCCGCCGCCCTCGGCGAAGAAGACGACCGGCAGCCGCATCCGCTCGATCAGCTCGAACATCCGGTCCTTCTTGAAGTGCCCGACCGTGCCCTGGGTTCCGGCCAGGACCGTGTAGTCGTAGGCGAGCACGGCCGTGGGACTCCCCTCGACCGTCGCGGTCCCCGCGACCAGGCCGTCGGCGGGCGTGTTGGCGATCAGGTCCTCCTTGCTGCGACGCTGGCGCTGCTGGGCCGTGCCGTAGCGCCCGTACTCGACCCACGAGCCCTCGTCGATCAGATCGGCGACGTTCTCGCGAGCGGTCCGCCCTCCCCGCTCATGCCGTTTGGCCACGGCCTCGGCTCGGGCCGCGTCCTCGGTGAGCTCGCGCCTCCGCTGAAGCTCGGCCAGGTCATCCCGGTGAGTGTCGTTCTCCCGCGGCATCGCCGCCGCAGGTTCTACAAGCTATGCCTGGCCGATGAGCACACCGGCGGTCGCGACGATCACGCCGCCCAGCGTGACCTGGATCAGCGAGCTTCGGAGCGAGACGTTCAGGAACCGCTTGCGGACCCAGGCGATGCCGATCAGCTCGCAGCCCACGGTGAAGGAGGCGACGAGCAGCGCCGTGTGCAGGTCGCTGATCAGGAAGGGCAGCGCGTGGAAAGCGCCGCCGAGGAAGGTCGCGCCGCCCGTGATCAGCCCGCGGGACAGGGAGCTGCCCCGGCCGGTCAGGGAACCGTCGTCGGAAAGCGCCTCGGAGAGGCCCATGCTGATGCCGGCGCCAAGTGCCGCCGCGAGGCCGACGAAGAGCGCCGCGTGCGAGCCGGCGAGGAACGCAGTGGCGAAGATCGGTGCCAGGGTCGAAACGGTCCCGTCGATCAATCCGATCAGTGCGGGCTGGACGCGCTGGAGCATGAATCGCTCCTCGTCCGCCGGTCCCATCCTCCCCGCCAGTCTCGCCACCAGTTCGCTCATGTCGCAGATAATACAAGGAAATTAAAATAAGGATGCCCTAAGATGTAGGATCCACTCTTAGGTTGACCTGACATGACTGACGTCCACCCCCACACCCCGCCCCGCGACGACGCCGAGCTCGCCGAGCTGCTGCGCGAGCGCGGACTGCGGGCGACCTCCCAGCGGGTCGTCATGCACCGTCTCCTCCGCGAGCGGAACCGCCACGTCAGTGCCGAGGATCTGCTGTCAGAGGCCGGCAAGAGGCTTCCGGCGTCTCCCTCCCCACCGTCTACGCGACGCTCGAGCTGTTCGAGCAACTCGGTGTGGTCCGGCGGGTGAACGGGGGAGGCGGCACCATTCGCTGGGACACCCGGGCCGACGCCCACCATCACATGGTGTGCAGCAACTGCGGGCGGATCGAGGACATGGAGACAGCGCTTGACCTCGAGGGTGCACGCCGCAGCGCGGCTCGCGCCGGCTTTCGGCCCGACCGCGCGGAGGTCGTGGTCAGCGGCCTGTGCGCGGACTGCCGCGCCGCCTAGCCGCCGGTCTGGCGCCTATCGCGGCTCCGGGTAGCGCGACTCGATCAGTCCGACGAGCGCCTCCTGCGGATCGAACGCGACAGCGAGCCTGCCAGACGGGATGTCGATCGGCCCGAAGATCACCCGTCCCCCGGCGGACCCGATGCGGCCGACGGCCTCGTCGAGGTCATCCACCAGGAAATAGACCTGCCAGTGCGGGGGCGCATCCGAGGGCATCTCGGTCCCCATGCGCATCAACTGGCCGAGGCCCTCGGGCCACCGCTGGTCGTCGACCTGCCAGGTCCACATCCATTCCGGCGCCCCCTCGGCCTGGGTGGCCGACCAGCCGAAGACCCCGCCGTAGAACTCCTGAGCCTGATCCGTGTCCCGAGTGAGCAGGCTGTTCCAGGTCCAGGTGCCGGGCTCGTTGACCAACTGGGCGCCCGGGTGGTTCTGCTGCTGGATGATCCCGATGAACGCGCCCTCCGGGTCGCGCAGCATCGCGACCCGGCCTGAATCGTTCGGCAGGTCCACCGGCCCGAAGAAGACGCTGCCACCCGCCGCCTTGACCTGCTCCGCGGTGGCGTCGGCATCCTCGACCTTGATGTAGCTCGCCCACGCGGAATGACCCTCGTCGGACTGGACGGGCCCGACGCCCGCGATCATCTTGCCGTCCTTCATGAAGAAGCCGTAGCCGCCGATCTGCTCGGGATCTCCGGGTGCGCCCTGGGCGCCCACGTCGAGCAGTTCTCCATAGAAGCTCTTCGACGCGGCGACGTCGGTGGTCGACAGATCGACCCAGCAGAACTCCCCCGGTGCGTACTCGGTGCGTTCACTCATCGGTCCTCCTTCTATTGCTTTCGCCGCGCCCCGGCGAGAATGACTCGTGAAACCAGCTCGGGGTCGTCCCAGGTCGGGACATGGCCGCACCCGGGGAGCTCGACCTGTTGCACGCGCTTCGGCAGGACCTTGTCCGGGAGCGGGCTGTTGCGGACCAGGGTGTCGTGCTCGGCCCAGGCGAGGGTGATCGGGGTCTTGATCCCCTTGAGATCCTCCACCCGGCCCGCGCGCATCAGCGTGCTCGCCTCGTCGTAGGCCGGCGCGGTCACGTAGGCCCTGACAATCGCCTCCGCCTCGCCCGGACTGAGACGCTCGGGGTGATAGATGACGCGCCCGAGGGCTCGGCGGCGGCCTCGCACCGTCGACATGATCGGCCGGAGCAGACCCCTGATGGCACGGCCGCCGCGTCGCGCCCGCTTCACTCTCGGGTTCGTGGATGCCAGGGAGCGCCTCCAGAAGCCCGCCGGGCAGAGGGCGACCACGGCGCTCGCGCCGCCCTGCCGGGCACACTCGACCGCGGTCCAGCCGCCGAGGGAGATCCCGGCGACCGCCGGCTTACCCTCGATACCGAGCGAGTCGAAGAAGTCGAGGGACGCAGTCGCCAGGTTCGCGGCGCGCGGCTCGACCCCGCTCGGCAGCTCCGGCGACTCGCCGAATCCCGGCATGTCGACGGCGACCACCTCGTGCTCTGCGGCGAGCAGGTCCATCACCGGGGACCACTGGATCAACGAGCCGCCCAGCGAGTGGAGCAACAGCAGTGGCGGCCCCTCACCCGCTCGCACGTAGTTCAGTGGCCCCGAGCGCCGGTCCGAGCGGCGCGTTGCGCTCACAGCTCGAGGTCGTACTCGAGGTAGGTGTCGGACTCCGCGGGGGTACGGTTGTAGACCTTCTGGGCCCGGTGGTTGTCGGGCGCGGTGAGCCACTCCATCGCCGGCATGCCGAGCTCCCGGCAGCGGTTCGCGCAGATCTCGATCAGCGCGTCAGCGATCCCGTCGCCCCGCGCGTCGGGGTGCACGTAGAGGTCCTCGAGGTAGCCGAGCCGAGCGCCCTTCAGGCTCGACCACTTCCAGTCGAGATTGGCAACGCCGACCGCTTTGCCGTCCTTGCGGGCGATGAAGACCGCTCCCTGCGACGGATCGGTGATCAGCGTTCGCAGCATCTCGACTACGCCCTCATCGGGCGGCGAGGACTCGTAGAACTCGCAGTAGGCCCGCATCAGCGGCATCAGGTCGTCGATCTCGTCCTCGCGAGCGGGACGAACCTCGATCCCCTCGGCGAGCTTGCGTGGACCTTCGGCTACGGGCTCGTCTGGCATGCGTGCCGATACTAGGGTTTGGGTGTCGGCGAAGATCCCCGGGCCTAGACCGGCGCTACGTTCGCGCCGAAGAGCCTTCGCTATCGCGAGGGGATATCCGGTCAATTGGTGAGTTACCCACCCACGGGGGTGGGAAAGTCACCAACGGCCCCTTTTCCCCAGCCGGTGTGCCGATTTCGTGCGTAGGAAGGGGAGCGCCGGCCCCGAATAGAGAGGGTCGGTATGCCCAAAATCGACTCACCGGCGCGCGCGATCGCGCGCAACGTGCTCGTGGTCGTCGGGGTCATCCTCGTCCTCTACGTCGTCTACCTGCTGCGCCGGCCGATCAGCTGGCTGATCGTCGCCGCGTTTCTTGCAGTAGCCCTGGCCGGGCCCGTCAACTTCTTCCAGCGCTACATGAAGCGGGGGCTCGCGATCGCCCTCGTCTACTTCGGCCTGCTGCTGATCCCGATCGGGCTCGGGGCGGTCCTGATCCCGCCGATCGTCACCCAGGTCAGCGATGTCGCAACCAACGCCCCCCACTACGTCCACGACATCGAGGACTACGTCCACAGGAACCAGACGCTCAATGACCTCAACAACAAGTACGACGTCACGCAGAAGCTCTCGGACGAGGCGAACAAGCTCCCCAGCAAGGCCGGGGATGCGGCGGGCGTCCTGCGCGACATCGGCTTCGGCCTGGTCAGCTCGATCTTCGCGGGGGTGACCATCCTGGTCCTGAGCATCTTCATGGTCGCCGCAGGCCCGAGATGGGTCGAGAACTTCATACGAATGCAGAGACCGGAGCACTCCGAGCGAATCGAGCGAACCCTGCGCCGAATCGCCAACGCCGTCGGCAACTACGTCGGCGGCGCGCTGCTGCAGGCGACGATCGCCGGGCTCTCGGCGTTCATCATGCTGACCATCCTCGGGGTGCCGTTCGCGGGCCCGCTCGCAGTGGTCATCTTCGTCGCCGACCTGATCCCTGTGATCGGGGCCACGATCGGCGCCGTCTTCGTGGGCATCGTCACCGCCTTCGTCGACTTCCCGCTCACCCTGATCATCTGGGTCGTGTTCGCGATCGTCTACCAGCAGGTCGAGAACTACCTGATCCAGCCGCAGATCCAGAAGCGCGCGACGAAGGTCGAGGCGTTCATCGTCCTGGTTGCCGTCCTCTTCGGCAGCACTCTGTTCGGCATCCTCGGCGCCATCCTCGCTATTCCCGTGGCCGCCTCGATCCAGATCGGGGCCCATGAGTACCGGGAATACCGCCGCGAGGTGACGGCCGCCGAGGAGGAAGCTGGCGGGCCGACGCCGGCGCCCGAGGTGACCTAGGGCGATTCGCCCTAGGCGGGGGTCTTCCCGGCGAGGGCCTCGGCGGCCGCCTCGTCCGAGATGCTCTCGGCCGCCCGCTTCAGGATGTCGCGCAGCTGGCGCTGGTCCTTCTCCGAGAGCGAGGCGATGGGCGGCGGTGGCTCGGCCATTCGCTTGGTGATCTCCACCCGCATCCGCTCGCCCTCCTTGGTGAGGACGAGGAGCTTCACGCGGCGATCCCCCTCGGCCGGCTCTCGGCGGACCAGGCCGCGCTCCTCGAGGCGGTCGACGATCCCGGTGACGTTCGAGTTGTCGCAGAACAGTGCCTGGGCCAGCTCGCTCATCTTGCGCGGGCCCGATGCGAGCATCCGCAGCGCGATCATCTGCTGGGGCGCGAGCTCGAACTCCTGGGCCATCGCGAAGAGCCGGTGCTTGTTCGTCACCATCATCCAGTGCATCAGGCTCCACGCCTGGCTCCCCGGATCGGTGCGGCCCAACTCGCCGGCGAGCCAGGACTCCGGCCCGGACCCCTGGCGCCCCTTCTCCACTTCCTTCCCCTTTGCCATGTTGTGAGGGATATTACCGGGAAAGTTTGCTACATACAAGGTTGCAAGGTTCAACTATCTATGTATACTGCCGTCCTTCGCAAGCGACCCGACCTACACCCGAGGGGGAACTCGGATGCAGAGCAGTAACGGAACCCAGTCGCCCGGCAACGGAATCGAGGTCAACGGCCTCGTCCGAGAGTTCAAGGGCAGCGTGCGCGCCGTCGACGGCATCGACCTCGAGGTTCGCCCCGGTGAGATCTACGGCTTCCTCGGGCCGAACGGCGCCGGCAAGTCGACCACCGTCCACATGCTCACCACGCTCCTCCCGCCCACCGCGGGAAGTGCTCGCGTGGCCGGCTTCGACGTCGTCAAGCAGGGTGCCGACGTGCGCGACGCGATCGGCGCCGCGCTCCAGGAGGCCGCCCTCGATCCGAACCTGACCGCCCGCGAGCACATGCGCCTACAGGGCGCGCTCCACGGTATGCCGAAGGACGAGCGGACCAAGCGCGGCGACGCGCTGATCGAGCGGGTCGGCCTCGCGGATGCCGCGAACCGCAAGGTCGGGCGGCTACTCGGGCGGGATGAAGAGGCGCCTCGACCTGGCGCTCGCCCTGCTTCATGGCCCGCGCGTCCTCTTCCTCGATGAGCCCACGACCGGCCTCGACATCCAGAGTCGCAGCGCGCTCTGGGACGAGGTTGCGCGTCTCTCACGGGACGAGGGGATGACCGTCTTCCTGACGACCCAGTACCTCGAGGAGGCGGATCAGCTCGCCGACCACCTCGGGATCATCGACGACGGCAAGATCGTCGCCGCCGGCACGCCGGAGGCGCTCAAGGCCGAGGTCGGCCGCCCGACGGTCGAGGTCGTTCCCACCGACCACCAGGAGCGCGACCGCGCGGTCGAGCTGCTGCGGCCGTTCGGCGAACTCGTTCCCGGCACCCCCCAGGGCGCCGCGGTCAGACTCGACTCCGATGGCGGCGAGGAGCTCGCCAACATCATCCGCGCCTTTGACCAGGCCGACGTCAAGGTCGCGAACCTCGAGCTCCACGAGGCGAGCCTGAACGACGTCTTCCTCGCCAAGACCGGGCGCTCCCTCGAGGGTGCCCAGGCCGAGGCCGTGAAGGAGGGTGAGACCGGGGAGCAGCCCGCGCTCGAGGGATCCCCCGCCTGATGGAGGCAGCAGCTCTACCGATCTCGGCGCCAGTCCGCGCGCGCCCCTCGATCTGGACTCAGGCGCCGGAGCTCGCCCGGCGTTCGATCACGCGCACGACTCCGCCAGCCCGCCGCGGTGATCCCGGCGACGACCTTCCCGCTCATCCTGCTGGCGATCAACTCCGTCGGCCTGAAGTCGGCGACCTCCCTCCCGGGCTTCCCCACCAACTCCTACATCACCTTCTCCCTGGCCTTCGCCTTCATCCAGGCCGGGGTCTTCGCCGTGATCGGCACCGGCCAGAACCTCGCCGAGGACAACCAGGGCGGGTTCTTCAACCGGCTGCAGCTGACCCCGATCCACCCCGCCGCGCTGGTCGCCGGGCAGCTCGCCGGAACGCTCGCACTCGGCCTCTTCCAGGCCGCGACCTACATCTCGGTCGGGCTGATCGCGGGCGCCCATATCGAAGCCGGTTTCGGGGGCGCGCTCGTGATGATCGCGCTGGTCGTCTGCATCTGCCTGGCCTTCGGCAGCATCGGCCTGGCGATCGGAATGCGCGTCGATGCGCCGGAGAAGGTCCAGAGCCTCTTCCCGCTGATCTTCGTCTTCCTCTTCCTGAGCTCGATGAGCCTGCCCCGCAACCTGATCCAGACCGACTGGTTCCGCACGATCGCGACCTACAACCCGGTCAGCTACATGGTCGAGGGGCTCCGCAGCCTCCTGATCACCGGATGGGACGGCGAGGCGCTGGCGCTCGGCTTCGGCTGCGCGCTCGGCATCCTCGCGGTCGGCCTGTACTTCGCCGCCACCGGCCTCAAGGAGAGGATGGCCCGCACATGAGGCGCTACTTCTCGGTTGCCGGCGGGCTCGCGTGGAGGCTGCTGCACAGCCTGTTCACGAACCCGCTGCTCTTCCTGCCGCCGATGCTGATGCCGCTCTTCTTCTTCACGGCCTTCGCGGGCGGCCTCTCGGCGGTCAGCAAGGTGCCCGGCTTCGACTACGGCCCCGGCTACACCTCGTTCATCTTCGCCTTCGTCCTCTGCCAGAGCGCCGCGTTCGGCGGCGTCTTCAGCGGCTTCTCGATCGCGGCCGACTTCCAGTTCGGCTTCGGCCGCCGGCTGCTGCTCGCCACCCCCCACCGCAGTGCGCTCGTCCTCGGCTACGGGGTCGTCGCGCTGATTCGCGCCGCGATCACGATCACCGTCGTCACCCTGGTCGGGCTGCTCGTCGGCCTGAACATCGGCGGCAACGGCCTCGACGTGTTCGGGATGTACGCGCTCGCCGCGATCATCAACGTCACCGGCCTGCTCTTCGCCGCCGGCGTGGCGCTCCGCTTCCGCAGCCTGCAGGCGACGCCGCTGATGCAGGTGCCGGTCTTCCTCTTCCTCTTCCTCGCCCCCGTCTACGTCCCGCGGCATCTGCTCGGAGGGTGGGTCCACGCGGTCGCCCCGTTCAACCCGATCACTCACGTGATGGAGACCGTCCGCGACCTGATCGCGGGAACCGGCACCCACTACCTGACGACGCTCGGCATCATCGTCGGGCTGCTCGCCCTGGTCACCGCTCTTCATGTTCCGCGGCCTGCGCCAGGCCGAGGCTGCCGGCTAAGCGCCACCAGGCCGCTCCATTTTGGAGCGAAGGGCGAAGCCCGTAGCGACTTATGTGGGGCGGCCGCTTGTGGCCGCGACCTGATGGCGAAGCCGCGAATCGATCCGCTCGTCTGCCCTTCGCTTCGCGCCGTCCGTGACGAACCTGCCCCAGATGCCGCGGTTGCCCGAGACGAAGCGGTAGCCGCTCTCGGTCGCACCCGGGAACGCGCGCGCGGCGGACGCGAACGGGCGGCCGCCGGGCAGTCGCCTGAAGAGCGGCTCGAATCCGGCACCGGCCGAGTGGACCTCACCGGCGTCATCGAGGAGATGCCACGAGGAGCGTTGCTCGGTCGCCCGGCATGTCGCCGAGCAGCCGGTTCGCCTCGGGCGTCCCGAGCGCGACCGGCCGGATGGTGCGGCGCCGGTCCCAGGCGAGGACCTTGCCGAGGCACCAGCGGCAGAAGCCGCAGTCGGAGTCGTAGATCAGGATCACGCGGTCATCTTGCCGGTACTGAACTAGTCTCCGTCTCGTGGCGACCACAACCCTGTCGGAGGAAATCGTGGATGCGATCACGGCCGCGAATCGCGGGCCGTATCCGGGCTATCGCGCCGTCCACGCCAAGGGGACCGTCTGCAGGGGCACCTTCACCCCCACCCCCGAGGCGTCCAAGCTCTCTCGAGCCGCGCACCTCCAGGGCGATCCGGTCGAGGCGACCGTTCGCTTCTCGAACGCGAGCGGCGATCCCAACACCTCGGATGCCGATCCGATCGCCGGCCGCGGCATGGCCGTCAAGTTCCACCTGCCCGACGGGAGCGACGACCGACATCGTCTCCGTGCCGCTCGTCGTCTTCATCGTCCGGACGCCGGAGGACTTCCTGGAGTTGACCCGCGCCCGGATCCCGGACCCCGAGACCGGTCAGCCCGACCCCGAGAAGCTCGGCGCCTATCTCGGCGCGCATCCGGAGACCGGGCATCGCGCTCCAGAAGAGCATGCCGCAAGCTCGCTCCGACGACCAGCTTCGCGACCTCCGACTACCGCGCCCTCCACGCCTTCTGCCTGTCGACGCCGAGGACGGCAGGCACTGGGGCCGCTACATCTGGGAGCCCGAGGCGGGCACGGAGTACCTGACCGACGAGCAGCGCGATGCCGTCGACCGCGACTACCTCCAGGAGGAGATCCGCGAGCGGCTCGGCTCCGGCATCGCCCGCTTCACGCTCGAGTTCACCCTCGCCAACGAGGATGACCCGCTCGACGATCCGACCGTCGAATGGGAGGGCGAGCGCGAGGTCGTCGAGCTCGGCGAGCTCGAGGTGATCGAGGTCGTCGAGGACCCGGAGACTCCCGACGACCCGCTGGTCTTCGATCCCGATGCGTCTAACCGACGGCATCGAGCCCTCGGACGACAAGATCCTCGCCGTCGCGGCCGAAGGCCTACACGTCTCGATCGAGCGCCGCTGCGACCGTCTGATCCGTCGTCGAAGGTGAGCACGAACGCCGGGTGGTCCGGCAGGATCCGCCGATCTCCTCGTCGGACGCCTTCGCGTCGATGCCGAGGAAGCCCTTCACCTCCCAGGACCACTTGTCCATGTAGAGGCGCATCAGCGGCAGCTTCTCGGAGTCCGGAACCTCCTCCGCGGTGAAGTGGCGGACCTTGCGTCCGCTGCGAAGCTCCCCCTCCCTGGCGACCCGCATGTTGCGCACCCACTGGGTGGTGCCGCGCGGCGAGAACAGGTAGGTCTGCCCGTCGAGCTCGAACGGGTTGACCGGGTTGGTCCGCATCTCGCCGCTCTTGCGGCCGCGGCACCGACAGGGTCTGCGAGCCCTGGAGGCTGAGCCCCAGCTTGTGCAGCCCCGCGACGAGCGGGTTGAAGATGTTCCGCGTGAACCAGTCGGGCTTGACGTAGATCGACTCTGATTTCGCCATTCAACCGCAGCCTAACGAGATCGGGTTTTCGGCCCACCGGGGCCGGGTAACCATGGGCCATGTCAACAATCGTGATCATCGTGATCGCAGTCGTGGTGGTGGCAGTCGTCTGCTGTTCGCCATCGCGGCAGGTCACCGAGAGGCGACGGATCGCCCGGGAACGCGAGAGGCGCAGGCTGGAGGCGGAGGCAGAAGGCCACCGCTCGATGGCGGAGGGACATCGTGAGAAGGCTGACGAGCTCAAGCAGGCCGCAGAGGCCGAGGAGGAGCGTGCCAGCCGTCACGAGGACCGAGCCGAAGAAGTCCAGCCAGGCGACAGGCGCTAGCCGGGATGCGCAGACGCGGCGGGCCTGGCCTGCTGTTCATCATCTATCTGGTGGTGGGCGTCTTCGTCGCCGCAGACCACAACTACATCCATCATCACTCGATCGGTCAGATCGTGTCGACCCTCCTGGCGATCCTGCTCTGGCCGCTGATCCTGCTCTTCGACGTCAACCTGCACATCCACTGACGGTACGAGTAGGTTCCGCCGGTGGCTGACGGCGAGACGGTGATCAACTGGCCCGACGGGCACCGCCCGGAGGAATCCGCCTTTCACGCCGTCAACGAGCTGCTGATCCCGGCGGAGCCGGAGGTCGTCTGGGCCTGGATCTGCCGTCCCGATCTCTGGGGCAGCTACTACTCGAACGCCAAGTTCATCAAGCACCTCGGTGGCCCGTGGCCGAAGCTCGAGCTGGGCAGCCGCTTCCGCTGGTTCAGCTTCGGCGCCTTCGTCACCTCGGAGGTCGTCGAGTACGAGCCGGGCCAGCGGATCGCCTGGGACGCCAAGGTCCTGGGCGGCCGCGGCTACCACGGCTGGGTCCTGAAGCGCCAGGTCGGAGCGGAACCTTCGTCCGCACCGAGGAGACGCAGAAGGGCTGGGGAATCACGCTCGCCAAGCCGGTCCTGCGCCCGACGATGGTCCGCGTGCACCAGCGCTGGCTCGAGGGCCTCTCGAAGGTGGCGGCCGAGGGCCCGCCACCCGCGCCATAGCCGGCGCGAGCCGACCACTACATTCAGTCGAATGGCCGCCATCGACGAACTTCGCGAACGACTCGCGGCGATCCATGACCTGAGCCGGGCCGCCTCGCTGCTGGCCTGGGACGAGCGCACGATGATGCCCGCGGCCGGCGCCGAGGCCCGGGCGCAGACCCTGGCGACCCTCGCCCGCGTCCGCCACGAGATGTTCATCGACGACGAGATCGGCCGGCTGATCGACCAGGCTCCGATCCGAGCAGGGCGACGTGCCGCCGGGCGAGTCGATCGACGCCGACCTCGCCCGCGTCGTCGCCCGTGACTGGCAGAAGGCGACCCGGGTGCCATCGGAGCTCCAGGCGCGAGATGGCCCACGCGAGCTCGGTCGCCGAGACCGCCTGGGTCGAGGCCAAGCAGCGCTCCGACTTCGCGATGCTGCTCCCCCACCTCGAGAAGAACGTCGAGCTGACCAAGCGCTGGGCCGCAGTGCTTCGAGGGCTTCCCCGGCTTCACGCCATCCCTACGACCCGCTGCTCGACGAGTACGAGCCGGAGATGACCACCGAGCAGATGCGGAGGTGCTGGCCGACCTGCGCGAGGGCCTGGTCCCCCTGGTCCGCGAGGCCACCGACAACGGCGCCCGGCCAGGCCGAGGACCCCTTCGGCGGCGAATTCCCAGCGGACCGCCAGCGCGAGCTGGTCGCGGAGATGATCTCCGAGCTCCCCTTCCCCGAGGGGTCGTGGCGGATCGACCCGACCGAGCATCCCTTCGCGATCTCGATCGGCCGCGGCGACGTTCGGCTCACCACCCGCTACGACGAGTCCAACCTCGCGATGGCCCTGTTCAGCGCGATGCACGAGGCGGGCCACGGGCTCTATGAGTCGGGCGTCGACCCGGAGCTCCGGCGGACGACGCTGGCGAAGCCGCGATCGCTCGGGCTGCACGAGTCCCAGAGCCGGCTCTGGGAGAACTGGGTGGCGCGCAGCCGCCCCTACCTCGAGCGGCTGCTGCCGGGGCTGCGCGAGCGCTTCCCGGGCACCTTCGACGAGATCGAGGGCGAACAGCTCTACCGCGGCGCGAATCGGGTCGAGCGTTCCCTGATCCGGATCGAGGCGGACGAGGTGACCTACAACCTCCACATCCTGATCCGCTTCGAGCTGGAGCTGGAGATCTTCGAGGGCGGGCTGGAGCTCTCGGATCTGCCCGAGGCCTGGAACGCCCGCTACCGCGACTACCTCGGCCTGGAGGTCCCCGACGACGCCCACGGCGTCCTGCAGGACGTGCACTGGCCGAGCGGTGCCTTCGGCTACTTCCCCACCTACAGCCTCGGCAACGTCATCGCCGGGCAGCTCTGGGAGGCCGTCGGCCGCGACCTCGGCGACCTCGACTCCCGGATCGCCGAGGGCGATCTGGCGTCGATCGGCGAATGGCTGCGCGACCGGGTGCACCGCCACGGCCGACGCCTCTCCCCCGCCGAGATCCTCGAGCGGGCGGGCTGCGGTGAGCTCTCGGTCGAGCCCCTGCTCGCGCATCTGCGCGACCGGGTCGAATTGGCTGTTCAGGCCTAGGCAACGAATGCAGCAACACGAGTTCGCAAATTGCGGCTATCTTGGGCGGAGATGGCCGCGGTAGGGCGTCGAAACGGCATATACGGTGGCTGGACGCACGCCGGGAAGCAACCGCGTCTTCGTGCGCGTGCCGACCCAGCTCAAGCGGCAGGCCCGGGCGCCCCTGAACGGCTCGAACGGCTCGAACGGCAACGCAACGGCTCCCGTCCGGAGCTCGAGGCGACGCCGATCGTGCTCGTCCACGGCCTCTCCTCGGGCCGCACCCTGAAGCCGCTGATCCGGGCGCTTGGCACGCGCCGGCCCGTCTACGCCCCGGACCTGCCCGGGCTTCGGGATGAGCGACCAGCCGATCCACCCGCTCGACATCCCGGGAGCTCGCCGACGCCCTGCGGCGCTGGCAGCTCGACAACCAGCTGGCGCCCGCGATCGTCGTCGGAGTCGCCTTCGGCTGTCAGGTGGCGGTCGATATGGCGGCTGCCTACCCGGCCGCCGTCGACCGGCTCGTGCTGGTCGGGCCCGATGTTCGATCCCAAGGCCCGGACGCGGGGTCGCCTCGCGCTGCGCTGGGTGCGGAACGCGCCGCGCTCCTCGCCGCGGCTCGCGCCGACGATCGTCCACGACTTCATCGACGCCGGGCCCTGGCGCTCCGCGCGGACCCTGCGCCAGGCGCTCGACGATCCGATCGAGGACAAGCTCGGCGACATCGAGGCGCCCACCCTGGTGGTTCGGCCCCAGCGCGATCACCTCGTCCCGGAGGCGTGGACGAAGCGGGTCGCCGAGCTGATCCCGGACTCCGAGCTGGTCACGCTGCCGAAGGCCGGCCACACGATCGGCCCGAGGGCCGCCGCCCGGCTCACCGCGCTGCTCGTTCCCTTCCTGGCGGCGTCGGACGACGCCGTCGAGGAAGCTGCGTCAAGCTAGGAGGCCATGGAGCTCCAGCAGCACCGTGGCCTGATCCGCATCGCGCTGATCTACCTCGCGGTGACGATCGGCTGGCTCGCGGTCTGGATCCTGGTGGCGCCGAAGGGCTTCTACGACACCTTCCCGGGCGGCGGCACGCACTTGGTCTCCGCACTGCCGCCCTACAACGAGCACCTCGAGCGCGACTTCGGCGCAGCGGCGCTCGGCCTCACCGTGCTGGCCGCGCTCTCGCGCCTATTGGATGGAGCACCGCCTCGTGCAGGCCGCCGCCATCTCCCTCCTCGCCGCCGGCCTCCCCCATCTGATCTACCACGCCGACCACGACCTCGCACTACTCGACCAGCGACAACATCGGAAGCCTCTTCGGCCTCGCGCTCGACGTGCTCCTCCCGCTGGCGATCCTCTACCTGGCGAGCGACCAGGCCCAGCGACGAGCTCCAGCCCGCGTAGATTCCCGCCGCGATGGACTTCGGCGTCTCCTACTTCCCGACCGACGAGGCCGATCGACGCCGGCCGAGCTCGCCCGGATGGCGGAGGAGCGTGGCTTCGAATCGGTCTTCGTCACCGATCACACCCACATCCCGGCGAGCCGGGACACCCCCTATCCGGCCGGCGGCGAGCTGCCCCGCGAGTACTTCCGGATCTACGACCCCTTCGTCGCGCTGGCGACGATGGCCTCGGCGACCGAGCGGATCAGGATCGGCACCGCGATCTGCCTGCTGATCGAGCGCGACCCGATCGTCACCGCCAAGGAGGTCGCCTCGGTGGACCGCCTCTCCGGCGGGCGAATGATCTTCGGCGTCGGCGCCGGCTGGAACCTCGAGGAGATGCGAGAACCACGGCACGGACCCGAAGCAGCGCTTCAAGATCCTGCGCGAGCGGGTGGAGGCGTGCAGGGAGATGTGGATGAACGAGGAGGCCACCTACCACGGCGAGTTCGTCGAACTTCGACCGGATCGTCTGTAGGCCCGCGCCGCTGCAGGAGCCGCATCCGCCGGTGCTCGTCGGCGGCAACGGGCCGAACGTGCTGAAGCGCGTGCTGGCGTTCGGCGACGGCTGGTTCCCGAACCGGATCCCGCCCGACGATCAGATGATCGCCCGCGTCGAGGAGCTGCAGCGGCTCGGCGAGGAGGCGGGCCGGGGCCGCATCCCGGTGACGCTGCAGATCCCGCCGAAGGATCCCGAGGTCCTCCACCGCTACGAGGAGGCCGGCGTGACCCGGGCGGTCCACATGCTGCGACCCGGCGACGCGGCCGATGTGGGAAGCGCGGAGCGGAAGCTCGACGAGTGGACTGAGCGCATCCAGGCCTATCGATAGAGTCGCCGGCCGATGGACGATGCGCTGCTCTTCCTGCACGTGCTGTCGGCCTTCCTGATGGTCAGCGGCGTCGTGATCTTCTCCGCCTTCGTGCTCGGCAGCCCGGTGACCCGGCCGCTCAAGCTCGCGGCCGAGATCCTCTGGGGCGTCGGCGGCGTCGGCACCATCGTCTTCGGGATCTGGCTCGCCCTCAAACTGCCCGAGTTCGGGATCTTGGACGGCTGGATCATCGCCGCCGTCGTCCTCTGGGTGCTTGCGACCGGCGCGGGAGCTCAGGTGAGCCGGGCGATCAACCCAGGCGAAGACGAGTCCCCGGCGGCGATCGATCGTCGCGCGAAGTTCTCGCACTGGATGCGGGTCCTCTGGGTGGTCCTGCTGCTGCTCATCGACATGGTCTGGAAGCCGGGGGCATGAGCGCGATGACCACGATCGCCTCGATCACACGCCCGGACAGCTGGGACCTGCCCGCTCTTCGTCCACATCTTCGGCGCGATGCTCCTGGTCGGCGGCGCTGACCCTCTCGGCGGTCTCGCTGATCGCCGCCTGGCGCAGCGGCTCGGCGCCCCTGACGAAGCTCGGCTTCATGAGCCTCTTCTACGGAGCGCTCCCCGGCTACATCGTGATGCGCGGCGGCGCGCAGTGGATCGCTCACAAGGAGCACCTCGAGGACTCCAATGTGAGCTGGATCGGCATCGGCTTCGGCGTCTCGCGACCTGGGATTTCTGTTCCTGCTGATCGTCTCGCTGGTGATCGGCGGGATCACGGTCCGCAGGATCAACCGCGGCGAGGGCGGCTCGCCGAGCATCTCGGCCCGAATCGCCACCGGGCCTGGTCTCGCTCTTCCTGGTCGCCTGCCTCGTCGCCGTCTGGGCGATGACGACGAAGCCCGTCTGACCGCCCGCCGCGGGAGTTGACGCGCGCTCGCCAGATGTGCGAGGCTGCCGCCCGTTCCAGATGGGGATCCGGAACTAGGGGCAGACGGGGGTAATACGAGTTGGAGGTGCAAATGCATTTGCGTGTCTTGATCCTGGCTGCGATCGGCGCGGTGGCGGTGATCGCCGGCTGCGGTGGCAGCGACAGCAATGACAACCCGACCACGCTCTCGCTGAAGATCAGCGACAACGGCAAGGCCGCGGCCTTCCAGGCCCCGAAGACGGCGAAGGGCGGCCTCGTCAAGGTCGACCTCGCCAACCAGGGCAAGGCCCCCCACGGCGTGCAGTTCATCCAGTACGCGAACGGGCACACGCAGCAGGAGGTCCTGCAGCAGCTCGGCGGCAACAGCAACGTGATTCCCCCATGGGCGAAGCTCGAGGGCGGGATCGGCACCGTCGCTCCGGGCCAGACCGGAACGGCCACCGTCAACCTGCCGGACGGCAACTACGTCCTGGTGGATGCGGCGGCGCTCGGTGGCCCCGGGCCCAGCAGCGGTCCGCCGGCGACCGCGGGCATCACGCTGAGCGGCGGCTCCACCGGCGATCTGCCCGACACCGACGCCAACGTCACCGCCGAATCGATGGCCGATGACAAGTTCAAGTGGGACATCTCCGGGCTGAAGACGGGGACCAATCAGGTCACCTTCGACAGCAAGGGCGACAACGACGGTGCACACGATCATCGCCGTGCCGATCAAGGGTCAGGCGCCGCCGCTCGAGCCAGATCCAGCAGGACCTGGCGAGCAACGGGCCGCCC
Source organism: uncultured Solirubrobacterales bacterium (assembly GCA_963831605.1). Taxonomy (GTDB): domain Bacteria; phylum Actinomycetota; class Thermoleophilia; order Solirubrobacterales; family 70-9; genus DASUPK01. The sequence goes on along the minus strand of CAWHQR010000008.1, from coordinate 23,630 downwards.
CCGTCCTACGTCGACCCGAGCGGGATCCAGAGCTCGGCGATCCTCGACGGCGGACTGCTCGCAGACCACGACGCTGGACCTGAAGACAGCCCGGGCAGTACATCTTCTTCTGCCCGCTCCACGATCGTGACGGCAAGGGCAAGTCGCACGACCAGGAGGGCCTCCTGGCCGTGGAGACCGTCAAGTAAGAACCGAAGCGATGCGGGGCGGCCGCCAGGGGGCGGTCGCCCCGTTTGCTACCCGCCGATCAGCTTGCCCAGCGCGCCGCTCGCGCTCGACGCGCGCTGCCGCCCGAGCCGCCGGCGGCGGTGCTCGTCACCCGGCCCTCCGACGGCTGAATCAGCAGCCAGCCGTTCCCGCTGAAGGCCAACTGGACCGTCTCGCCCGAGCCGCGGCCGATGAAGGTCTTCAGGTTGACGTCGGTCTTCACCGAGGTCTTGACCCCGTCGGACCAGGTGATCGCCGCCTGCGGGTCGGCGTAGGTCTCGGTGCCGTCGAGCTCGAGCAGCACCGGCGGGCCGTCGGAGAGAATTGCGATATAGCCCGAGCCGGAGAGGTGGGTGTTGTACATGCCGCCGCCCATGAAGCCCGAGACGCCATCCACCTTCTTGATGTCCCAGTCGATGTCGGCGTCGAACGCCAGCAGATTGGCGCCGTTCACGGTGATCGCCTCGCCGGAGAGCTTGAGCAGCTGGATCTCCTGCGCCAGGTCGGCCAGGAAGACCTCGCCGGTCCCGGAGACCTTCATCAGCTCGGCCCCCTCGCCCGTCATCGCCTTCTTCGCCATCCGCTTGAGGCCGCCCGAGCCGGCGTGCTCGAACTTCACGTCGCCCTGGTAGGCGACCATCGAGCCCAGCTTCGCCTGGATGGTCTCGTCCTTGAGCTGGACCTTGACCATCTTCGAACCCTGCATCTGGAAGGACTCACTGCCCGCGGTCTCCTTGAACTCATTGAGCGACGCCTCTACCGACATGCCGGCCTCCTGTCATCAAGTCTTCGGGAATTGGACGGGGCAGACTAACGACGGCCATCGGCTGATCGCTCACTTCGCCCCGCGAGCCCCGGCCGCAGGGTGATTGGTCGCCGCGCACGATCGCCTCCTTGCGCCAGCGCAGGTAGTGCGGCCCGAAGTTCCGGGCCTGCGGCGGCATCAGCGGCCGAGCCCGGCGGGTGAGGGCACACAGCCGCCGGAAGCGGCGCTCCCTCGCCGGCCCCCACTCCACGCCGAGCCGGTCCCGCAGGATCGGAGGCAGCATCCCCAGGGTCGCCAGCGAGCCGGCCCTGGTCGACGGCCAGCTCACCACCCGCCAGACCCAGTCCCGGTGCAGCGCCGGCAGCGGCGGCGCGGTCGGCCGCAGCAGCGAGACGAGCACGTCCTGGGCGGCCTCGGTGTCCGCGAGCTCCGTCTCGACCATCTCGTCGAAGTAGACGAGCAGCTCAGGCCAGGTCTCGGGCAGGTCCTCGTAGCGGACGCCGACCAGCCGCCCCATCCGGCGCCACTCCTCCCAGAAGCGGGCGGTCTCGTCAGGCCCGAGCGCTGGGCCGCAGAAGAGGTTGTGCGCACGGACGATCGCCTCGGCGAGGGTGGCGTGGACCCAGGCGTAGGGCCGCGGCTCGAGCGCGTGGTAGCGCTCGCCGTCGGGCCGCACCCCCTTGATCCGCTTGTGCATCTCCCGAACCCTGCGACCCATCTCCCACGCGAGATCGGGACCGCCGTAGACGACCGAGCTCGTGTAGTCGAGCGTCCGCAGCAGCCGGCCCCACGGGTCCTCCTTGAAGTTGGAGAACTGGGTCACCCCCGCGCCGACCGAGGGGTGAGTGACCTGGAGGAGCAGCGCGTAGCCGGAGGCGCCGAAGATGCGGGCGTCTCCCGAGATCCGCCAGGTGATCCCGTCGCGCGGCGGGACCAGCTCCGCCGCCCGCTCGCGCGGCGGCAGAATGGGCTTCCGTTCCCCTTTCCTCTGACTTTCGGTGGCGATGGTACGAATCGAATCACTTCGTACCGTCCCCGGTAGGAGTCGTCGATACTTCGCGACGTGCCCGACAACGTCGAGCTGACCAAGCAGGCGAACGCGAGCCTTCAACGCCGGCGATCCCGACGGGTTCATGGAGCTCGTCGCTCCAGACGCCGAGATGCTCGATCTGGCGAATGCCCCAGACCAGGATCAGGCGCTGAAGGGGAAGGAGGCGATCCGGAAGGCCTGGGAGCTCTGGGTCGATGCCTTCGACGAGCTGCGCGCCGAGATCGAGGAGTACACGGCGGTCGGCGACTGCGTGATCTGCGCATCTCACTGGATCGGCCAGGGCAAGGGCAGCGGCATCTCGATCGACCTGCGGCAGTTCGATCTCTTCGAGTTCCGGGACGGAAGATGGATCTACGCCATCCTCGGGCTGGACTCGAAGCAGGCGGCGCTCGATGCGGCCGCCGAGAGGAACGCGAAGGGCTAGCCGGCCGGGTCGATTACCGAATTCCCCGTAACGGGCCGTATTCGTATAGGACTACGTCGCTCAACTACGGAGGAGGAAACGATGTACGCACGAGTGGTCAGGTTCACCGACGTCGACACGTCGCAGCTGGACCGCATCAAGAACGATGTCGCGAACAACGAGCCGCCCGAGGGGATGCCGCCCACCAAGCTGCAGATCGTGGTCGACGAGTCCCAGGGCACGGCGGCCGTGCTGCAGTTCTACGGGAGCGAGGCGGACATGCAGAAGGCCGATGAGATCATGCAGGCGATGGACAGCTCCGATACTCCGGGCACCCGAGCCTCGGTCGACAAGGGTGAGATCGTGGTCGAGGGCGAGATCGGGTAGCCCCATCAGCCGCGAACGCTTTCGAGGAGACTGGCCGCGAACGAGGTGATCCGCTCGCGCGGATAGGCCTCGGGGTCGTTGAGGTGGAGCCGCCCGCCCTGCTCGGCGAGCCTCATGATGGTCTGGACGAGCAGGTCGACGTCGGAGATCGGCACGTCGAGCCGCTCGACTCCCCAGCGAACGATCGAGTCGAGCTGCTTCGCCACCGCGGTCCGGTCCCGCTCGACCTGCTCGCGCACGATCCCGGGCTGCGCCTCGATCGGCATCAGCGAGAGCCGCCAGGCGTCCGGCCGCGTCTCGATGGCGCGCAGGAACGCGTCGAGGCCGTCGACCAGGACCTTGGCCGGGTCGGCGTCCTCGGCCGGCGTCGGCATCAGCTCGGCGAGCTGGTTGAGCGCCCGCTCCTCCTCCCGCTCCAGCAACGCCTCGAGCAGGTCGGCCAGGGAGCCGAACAGGTCGTAGACGACCGGTTTGGTCACCCCGGCCTGCCGGGCGATCCCCTCCATCGAGACCGACTCGTAGCCCTTCTCGGCGACCAGCGAGAGGGCCGCGTCGAGCAGCTGTTCGCGCCGCTCCTCCGGCGGCAGGCGGGGCGCGTAGCGGCGGGTCTTCTGCTCGGTCGCGGTCTTCTTGGACGGGGTCACGCGGAGACCTTCTCCGGCTCGGCGGGCTCTGGTGCGCGGCGCAGGCTGTCGTATCGATAGTCGGAGAGGCGGAAGCTCCGGGCGGCCTTCATCGCCTCGCGGCCGGAGGTCGGCCGCACGTAGGGCACGTCGCCGTGGTGGTCGAAGTAGTAGCTGTTGGCGCCGTCGCAGCGGTTGGAGAACCAGAGCGAGCGGGACATCCGCTCGAGCACGCCCGAGTGGTAGCGGTCGGTCGCCTCCTCGGAGACCTCGACGCAGGTGGCGCCCTCCCGGTAGGTCTCCTCCAAGACGCGGGAGATGTGGGTGGACGCGGTCTCCACCAGCACGTGCCACGACGCCCCGGTCCATCCGTAGGGGCCGAAGATCATGAAGTGGTTGGGCAGGCCGGGCATCGAGATCGACTCGTACGCCTTCAGCCGGTGCTCCTCGTACGTGGGTCGCGAGGTCGAAGCCATCGCGGCCACGGACCGGCGTGCGGCGGAAGTTCTCCGGGTCCGAAGCGAGCCGGAAGCCGGTGGCGAGAATCAGGACGTCGACCTCGCGCTCGGTGCCGTCGCCGGCGCGGACCCCCTTGGGGGTCACCCGGTCGATGCCGTCGGTGATCAGCTTCACGTTCTCGCGGTTGAAGGTCCGCAGGTAGTCGTTGGAGACCGACGGCCGCTTGCAGCCCATCCCGTACTGCGGGGTGAGCTTGCGGCGCGTCTCGGGATCATTGACCTGCTCCGCGAGGAAGCGCTTGTTCCGCCGCTCGGCTGACCGCACGATGAAGGGGAACGCGCTGGAAGTTGAGCGGCATGAAGACGATGATGAACTCGACGTGCCGCGCCGACCACCGCGCGCGCGATCCGCTCGGTGAAGGGCAGGCGGGCGAACATCTTCTTCATCCAGTTCGGGATCTTCGGATCGAACTTGGGCGAGATCCAGATCGGGGTGCGCTGGTGGACGTCGAGCCGCTCGACGTCGCTCGGCGATCGAGGGGATGATCTGCACCGCGCTCGCCCCGGTGCCGACGATCGCGACGCGCTTGCCGGCGAGGTCGTAGTCGTGATCCCAGCGGGCGGAGTGGATCACCTTGCCCTCGAAGTCGTCGACGCCGGCGATCCCGGCCGGCTTCGGATCCACGAAGGGCCCGATCGCGGAGATCACGAAGCGGGCGGTCACCTCCTCCCCACCGACATCGAGGCGCCAGAGGTGGTTCTCCTCGTCCCAGGTGCGGGAGCGCACCTCGGAGCCGAGGCGGATGTGCGGGCGGATGCCGAACCGGTCGGCGTAGTCGTCGATGTAGGCCTTCACCTCGTTGCCGCGCGGGAAGAAGCGCGACCAGTCCGGCTTCATGTCGTAGGAGAACTGGTACGCGAAGACCGGGATGTCGACCGCGATCCCCGGGTAGGTGTTGTCGCGCCAGGTGCCGCCGATGTCGTCGGCGCGCTCGTAGATGACGAAGTCCTGGATGTTCCGCCGCTTCAGCTCGGCGGCCATGCCGAGGCCGCCGAAACCGGCGCCGATGATGGCGACCTCGTGGTCGGGTGCGGGGTGGTTGCCGTTGGTGGAGCTCACTTGGCGACCTCCTCCAGCTTCTCGGCAGCCTGCTCGGCCTCGGCGTGTGTCTGCTTCCAATTGCGCGCGAGGCGCGGGTCGCGGGCGATGAGTCCCTCGATCGGCCCGGCGAGCCCGTTCCACGACACGGCCCAGTTCACCCAGCGCGGCACGCAGACCCGCCGCGAGCGCTTCTCGATCCCGCGGACGATCGCCTTGCTCGCGACCTCGACCGGCTGGATGCGCTGCAGAGGCTCTGGGATGTTCTTCAGGGAGCGCTCGACGACCGGAACCTTGTTCGCGGTCCGGGTCATGTCCGTGTCGATCTCTCCGAAGTAGGCGACTCCCACCTTGGCGCCGGTGTGGGCGAGCTCGAAGCGAAGCGTGCGGCCCATCGAGTGGACCGCGGACTTGCTCGCGCCGTAGGCGGCGATCAGCGGCGTCGGCACCGCCGCCGCCAGCGAGGCGATCGGCAGCATGTAGCCCTGGCGCTCGATCACGTCGGGCATCACGTGCGAGAGCGTCCACCAGACGCCGAGCAGATTGATCCGGATGACGCGCTCGAACTCCTCGTCGCTCACCAGCGTCGAGGGCTGCGGCGTGCCGCTGATCCCGGCGCTCGCCACCGCCACGTCGATGCCGCCGAAGCGCTTGCGGGCGGCCTCGATCGCGGCGACGATCGAGTCGCGCTCGCCCACGTCGGCGACGAAGGGCTCGGCCTCGCCATCGATCTCCGCGGCCGCACGCTCGACGCCCTCGGCGTCGCGGTCGATCAGCGCCAGCTTCGCGCCCATCGGCGCGAGCCGGCGAGCGACGTCGCGGCCGATGCCGTTTGCGGCGCCGGTGATCAGCACCACCCTGCCGGGGATCTCGTAACGCGCCATGCGCTCAGTCCTGCCTTTCCCGTTCGATATTTCCTACGGAACCGTAGCTACGGCACCGTAGCACAGGATTCGGAGGCCGTCGGGAGGAACCGGTGAGAAGCTCGCTCGGAGCGGGCTAGACGGCGGACTGAGCCGCGGCGGCCAACCGGCCGAGCTCGCGGCCGAGGGTCTCCGGCGTCCAGTCGTCCTCGCCGGAGAGCAGCAGGCGCGCGCCTGCCTCGCCCAGGCCGGCGATCGAGTTGCCCACCAGGCGGGAGGTCTTCTCGATCTCCGCCTTCGAGTGAGTGCCGTTGCGGTCCTCGAGCCAGCTCTGCGCCAGCGCGCTGAGCGAGTCGACCTGCGCCTGGCGCCCGCGCTGGATCCGGTCGGCGACGGCGGTGTTGCCCCCGCCCTCGCCCATGAAGACGAGCCGGTAGACGTCGGGCGAGTCGCCGACCGCCCGCAGGAAGCCGGTGAAGCCCTCGCTCAGGGTCGTCTCGGGGTCGGAGAGGTCCGCGTCCTTGAAGGCCTCCTGGATCTCGGCCAGGATCCGGTCCTCCTCGCGGCGGAGCAGTGCGCGGAAGAGCTCGTCTTTGCTGTCGAAGCAGGCGTAGACGACGGGCTTGGTGACGCCGGCCTGGTTGGCGACGGCCTGCATCGAGGTCCCGTCGTAGCCGCCCTTCAGGAAGAGCTTGAGCGCCGCGTCGAGAACCTCGGGCCTCCGTCGCTCGGGCCCGAGATGAGCTGCGCGCTTGCGTGGCTGAGCCTTCTCCTCGGTCCGGGTCGCCATTTCCTACCTAAGGTAGCATTTTCCTACCCCGGGTAGAAAGCGAATCTGGAGCGACCGGCTAAGCTGGTAGATCCCTATCGGGATTCGGGTGTTTCCGGGTCCCGCACCGAAAGCAAAGCTTTGGAGAGGAATAGAAATGGCTCTTCTCACCATCAACGACACCGCCCCCGACTTCCACGCGGACACCACGGAGGGCCCGATCGACTTCCACGACTGGATCGGCGACAGCTGGGCCGTCCTGTTCTCCCACCCCCGCGACTTCACCCCGGTCTGCACCACCGAGCTCGGCTACATGGCCTCGCATCAAGCCGGAGTTCGACAAGCGCGGCGTCAAGATCATCGGCCTCTCGACCGACCCCATGGAGAACCACGAGCAGTGGGCGAAGGAGATCGAGGAGACCCAGGGCACCGCGCCGAACTACCCGATCATCTCCGACTCGGACCACCAGATCGCCAAGGCCTACGGGATGCTCGCTGACGACGTCGAGGGCGACCCGACCGACCGCACCCCGGCCGACAACCAGACGCTCCGCAACGTCTTCGTGATCGGCCCGGACAAGAAGATCAAGCTGATCCTGGTCTACCCGATGACCACCGGCCGCAACTTCGACGAGGTGCTGCGAGTGATCGACTCGCTCCAGCTGACGGCGAACAAGAAGGTCGCGACCCCGGCCCAGTGGCAGCAGGGCGACGACGTGATCATCGCCGGCTCGGTCTCGGACGACGACGCGAAGGAGCTCTTCCCGGACGGCTGGGAGACGCCGCTGCCTTACATGCGGGTTGTGAAGCAGCCGAAGTAGGCCTTCTCGTTTCGGGCGCTGAATAGGAGTACTGTCAATAGAGGCTGGCCCTGCAGCCGAATACTCAACTCCCACCGGAAAGCCACCGACGGCGCGACCTGCGCCACGAGGCGCGAGATGGGACCACTGGATTGACTGCGGGGCCGGTGCTGGACCTCTCTAAGGGCGTTACCCCACCGGCTCGGTGGACCCGCCTCTATCTGCTTCACCGTTCGGGCGCTCAAGCCCTCTGGTTTCCGCGCGGATCCAAAAGAGGACACGACGCAAGGAGACAACGATGGGCGCAAATGCAGACACAGTCAAGAGTGGTTGGGACGCCTTCGCCAAGGGCGACATGGACGCCGCAACGGCGACGACGAGCGACTCGGCCGAGATCGTCATCCCCGAGAGCCTGCCCTGGGGCGGCACCTACACCGGCCCGGACGGCTTCAAGGAGATGATCGGCAAGTTCGTCTCCAACTTCGACGAGGTTCGTCCGAACCCGCAGGAGTTCATCGAGGCCGACGGCGGGCGCGTGCTGGTCACGGTCTCGGGCGTTGGCAAGACGAAGAGCGGCAACGAGCTCAGCGGCGACTCGATCTGGCTCTACAGGGTCGACCACGGCAAGATCGAGCATGCCGAGTTCTACGGCGACACCGCCACGGCGGTCAAGGCACTCGCCTAAAGGCTAGGCGTGGGCCGGAGCTGATCCGGCCCACGCTCTTGCTCCATCAGGGCAGTGATTCGCAGGCGACGCCGTCGTGATCAGCGTCCAGACCTGCGACATCGTTCGAAGCGCTCCCGCCATGGCTGACGAACCACGATTGGGCCTCGGCCTGGGTGCTGAAGTCGGAACAGTTCTTGTCCAGGGTGCCGCCTCCGCCTCCGCCCCCGGTCCCGCCACCGCCGCCCCCATGGCCACCGTGACTCGCGAACTTGGGCCAGTTGACGATTCGCCGCTGGGCCTTGGCCAGGCTGATCGCTCCGGCGCAGACCTTCGCTCTGAGTGAGTTCTCGAGTCCGTCCTTGTTGAAGGAGTTCCTGTGCGACTCGGGCCAGAGGTTGCGCGGATCGGACGGGGCACCGCCGAGCTCGAGCGAGATCAGATGATCCAGCTCGAACCCGGAGGGAGATCTCCCACCGTCGCCGTATGCCCGGAGCTCCTGCAGCTTCAGCGGGTCCGTGTAGCTGGTCGGCGGACGGATCGTTGAGGTCCAACCGGTTCGGCAGACCGTCCGCTTGATGGTCGACTGCGTCACGGCGGGGTTGAGGACGCCGGGAGTGCAGCCACGATCCTGAGCCTCCCCCTTGAAATGGCAGCTGTTGGTGGCGGGCGCGGCCGGGCAGTTCTGATCGTTGTGGTAATCGCAGTTACTGACCTTGAAGTGCATCGCGGCCGTGGAGGCCTGATGGTCAGCGGCGGAGGCGAACGACGCCGCGCCGGCCGCCAGGAGTCCGGCGGCGATCAGTAGTCGCGAAAGGCGCACGAGAGTGAGACTCCCAGCTCGCAGCGCGCTCCACATCGGTCCATTCCCTGACCGTGATGAGGGGTTTCTACGGACTGAACTGCCTCGGCAGCCGGCGCGTAGGGTGAGCCGCTCAGACAGCTTCAGTCTTCAACAGCGAGGCGACGGTCGCCCTCGTCAGCCCGAGACCACGCTGCCGCAGACCTCCTTTCAGCTCGGCGACATCCGCCACGATCAGAAGTTCCGCTCGATGGTCGCTCGCAAGCTCCTGGACGATCCGACCGTAGGGCGAGGTCGGCATCGACACCGATCAGTGCGATTGCGTTCGGTCGTGCGTACTGGGCTCGAAACCCCTCCAGGTGGAGCTGCACCTGGCCCCAAGCCTCGACCAGTCCGACGACCGTGAGTGGCCCGTTGATGCCGGTCGCTGAATGTAATCGCAGTGATCCGCATTCCACGGGTGGAGCGCGTAGAGGCCGCACGAGCATCGCCCGTCGGGAGCTTTGTGCTTGTGCTTCTGGGGACCCAATGGGCACCGTGCCCAGGTTGTCTTGCCGGCCTTCTTCCAGCGAGCGGACTCATAGAAGCCGCAAAGACGGAAGGCACCATCGTCGTCCACTGCGAGCTGCCAGCTTCGAACACCGAAAAGGCGCTCGCTCACCAGCACCGTCGGACCGACTGGGTCCTCATTCGAGCGTGACCGGGGCGGCGCCTTCATCGGCGTGACCCTGCTGTCTTGGCGGGGGCCGGCACCTTCGCGGGAGCGCTTCACCGGCTGCCGCCGGGGTGCCACCTTCTTCCGTCGCGGAGTCTTGATCGGCTCCACCACGGGCTCAACGATGATCGTGCGGTACGGATCAGAGAAAGTCACTGCTTCACCTCCATCGATCCCGGCGGTAGCACCGTGCCTCGACCCGGAGGTCTCGGTCGGTTGCTGCGGCTTCACAGGGCCGGTTCCCTCAGCCGCTCTTGATGGACGAGGCGAAGCTAGCGACGCTTCGCTTGCGAGTCAACCCGTCTTCTTCTTGGCGATCACGTCGGCGAGGTAGATGATCGCCAGGGCGATCGCGTTCTGAGGGTCGCCGTGCTTCTTGGTCTCGTCGATTGCTTGCTGTCTGATCCCTGCCCGGTCGAGCATCGTTACCTCCTGTACAGCCAGACCCGGAGCTCGGCGTCGGGGGTCATCGCCTGCCTCCCGCGAACACCCAGAAGATCGATCTGATGATGAAGACGCACAGCCGGATCGCGACGATGGCGAACACAACCCAGACGGCGAAGAGCGCCGCGACGGCGAGGCAGAAGAGAACGAAGAGGAAGAACAGGAAGGCGATCATCCGAACGTCGTCGAACGCTGGCGTCGGCACTGGGCGAGCTCGGACAAGGACACGACCAGGTCGGTGCCGACGATCACGTACGAATCGGCCTCCAGGAGCATCTCGAGCTCGCGCCGCGCCATGATCTGGTCGAGCGCCGGACGGAAGCGCTCATGGAACCTCTCGACGCAATGGGGCGAAAGGGTTACTCCGCGGTTTCTGTACATGCAGACGTAGTCACATCGGAGCGCCGGTTCCTGACGCGCCGCGCTCAGAAGTCGTTGAGCTCGGCGAGCAACGTCGGAGCCTCCGTCTCGTCGGCGCCGGCTTCGCTCAGCGCGATCGCCTTCCGGTAGGAGGCACGTGCCTCCTCGAAGCGCCCGAGACCCGACTGGCACCGGCCGAGCCAGACCCAGCTCCACGGACCGTGCGCCGCGATGCGCGTGTAGTGGCGCAGGTGGGGCAGGGCTTCCCTGAAGCGGCCGAGGTCGCTGAGCGTGTAGCCGAGGCCGAAGTGGGCCATCGGATCCCCGGACTGAAGGCAGCAGCGCCACCAGAACAGCTCCTGCTCGTATTCGTCGTTCGCCCCACACTCGGTCGCGCGCGCGAAGAAGTCGCGGTTGATCGAGTTCTCGTCTTCGAAGAACTTCGCCGCCTCGCGTGCGATGCGAAGAGCGCCGGCACCCCGCAGCGCGAGCAACGGAGCGTCGAAGCGGCCCGTCTCGAGGATCGCGCGCTCCTCCTCGTCCGAGGGCAGCCACTCGCAGAAGTCGTCGATGCGAAAACCGACCACCCGCCCACCCGGCCGGTCCAGGAGAAAATGGAAGCTCTCGCCCACCTCCCGCCACTGATCGGGCGCCTGTCCGTCGTCCACCCGGCCCGCTTCGAGCGCGCTCAGATAGTCGTAGTGCACATCGTGGCTCAGGTAGAGCGGCCGCTTCGGACGGTTGGTCACGGCTCGACCCTCGGCTCGCACTCGGTCCAGTCGCAGCCGTCCAGCCGCAACGTCTGCTCCGACTCGGGTTCCACCTCGATCGGTAGATCAGGGGCGATCAGGAGCGTCAGGAACCCGGTGCGCTTCGCGCGGTTGCGAAGCCCGATGCTTCGGGTCAACGACCTGACCTCTGCGATCCGGCCCGCCTCGAGACGCGGGCCGATCCGGCGCGCGACGGACCACCCCAGGGAGCCGAGGCGGATCCGACCGGATTCCGAGCGCACCTCCACCGTTCTCGTAGTCCCAGGTGGCCTTCCGGACCAGCTGCAGTCGCCTGCCGGGATCGAACTCCTCGCTCTCGAACGCAGCGACCGCCTCCGGTTCGCGGACGCGCACCGTGCAGATTTGAACCCCGGGCAGCTCGTTCACGTGCGTGTACGCCTCTTCGGGCGCGCCCGAGGGCGATCTGACGACCTCCGGCCACACTCCCACCCTCAACCACCTGCCGGTCGCGGCTGACGCGGGAAGTCCGTCGAAGCACAAGGCGGAGGTCCCGAAGCAGGCTCTGCTCGACGACCTCCGAGGCAAGGCCGATCTCCCTGGTCCGACACCACTCGCCTGCATGTTTTGGGCGCGGCAGGGGGACGACCGGCACCCCGTAGCGGTGAGCGACGGCATGGATGTCTGTGAGCGCCTCCGAGCTGATCAGGTGCCCGGCCGGCTCGAAGAGGAGCTTCGGCCGAGCGAACTCGGCCCGGAAACCGACCTCGTGCAGCTCGATGCGTCCCCAGGCCTCGACCACCCCTGCGACGCCCTCGGTCATGAACGACTCGACCAGTTCCGAGATCCGCGCCTGCGGGTTGAGCGCATAGAGCCCGCACTCGCAGCCCGATCGCGGCGCCCGGTGGTTGCCGCCGAGACAGACCGCCTGTGTCGGCGCGCCGTCGGCGGCCCAGGCCTCGGATGAGCCGACGCCGCGCCCACGAAGCTCGAGATCGTCGGAGAGGCTCCACGCCCTGACCCCTTCGATCGTCCCGGCGAAGAACGGCGCGTCCCTCAAGACCCGCTCCTGGCCGGCTCCTTCTCCGGTTCACGCTCCGGGGTCGGATCCTCGGCCGGCTCGGGGACCGGCTCCGAGGGCACCGGGTCGGGCTCTTGCTCCGGCTGCGCCGGGGCGGTCTCGGGTTGCTCGATCGGCTCGACGATGATCGTTCGGGATGGGCCGGGAAGGGTCATGACCTTGATTTAGTCGTCGGCACGCCCGGCTTCCTGACACCGCCGATCGGCTTGGAGATGGTCTGGGCGACGTGCCCCGCCCCCGCCCCGTACACGGCGCGCACGCGGATCGTCAGCGGCCCCGGCCAGTCGCACAGCCGCCGCTTCATATCGGCGACGTGAACAGTCGATCGGCCCTTGGGAACCGCGTGTACGTTCAGCGTCCCATGAGCAAGTTCCTTGCCGGACTGGCTGATGGCCACGGCCCGCAGGTGGAGCTGGTTGATCGATCGCCTCGCCCGGACCACCGCGTCCACCCGGCATGTCGCCCGGTCGGCCCGCACACGCTCCACCCTCGCCGGCGCCTTCCACGGCTTCTCATCCCACCAGCCGAAGAGGATCGCCCCGACCACCCCGACCACCGCCGCCGCCCAGAGACCCGTACCAGAGCAAGGCGAACAGGCCGATGACGCCGTAGAGGAGGCCATTGCCCAGCATATGAAGGGTCGACACCACGCGACCCTTGGGCTCTGCGGGAGTGGGAAGCGGAGCCGGAGCCGGCGGCGTCCAGCCGGGTGGGCTCTCCTCATCAGAGACGGCGAGCACGCCGACGGGTTCGAGCAGCTCGGCCACCGATCCCGGATCGAGCACCCCGCCACGTCTCTCGCAATAGTCGACCAGCTCCTCCGCGTCCCCAACCTCGAGCACCTCCGCGCCGTGCCGGCGGGCGATCTGCTCGACACCTCGACGGCGGAACTCCGACCAGGTCCTGCCCACGAGCAGGACGGCGGGCCGCGCACGCTCCGCGCGGAACCCCGACTCGTGCACCTCGATCCGTCCGCACGCCTCCACCAGACCGCTGATCTCACCGAGCTCCAGCAGCTCCTCCGACTCCGGGCTCCACCCATCCATCTCTCCCCAGTAGGAGTCTCTCGTGCTCCCGGGCCTGTTCGAGATGGGGATGCAGGGCGTAGAGCCCGCAGGAACAGGTCTGGCCCGGGACCGGGTCGCCTCGGTGGTGGGTGCCGGAAAGACACCTCGCCTCCGTCCATCTGCCCCCCGATTCCCAGAGGGAGTCGCCGTAGGAGGCGCAGAGTCGAAGCTCGCCGTCGCCGGCGATCCGGACGCTCCAGCTGCGCAAGCCGAGGATGCTGCCGGCGAATAGCGGCGGTCCCGGCACTCAGAGTCCCCGGTTGAGGACCTCGGCTACCGCGTGCGGGTCGGTGTCCTCCGCGCTCAGCAACTCGATCTCGAACTCGAGCACGGACCGGATCGGATCCGCCGGGCGGCCGGAGAGGCCGCGGTGACAGCAGTCGCGCGCCTCCTCGAAGCGACCAAGGCGCCGCAGGGTCTCGGCCAGGATCAGCTGATCGGCCGCCCCGCCGATTCGGGTGATCTGGTTCCCGTCGGCGAGCGCCGTCTCCCAGAACTCGACGGCGCGCTCCCGGCAGCGAGAGGCGTCCTCATCCTCTCCCTGGGCCTCGCAGCGCCAGGCGCCGAGCAGCGCTCCCCAGCCCGCGGCGGCGTGCCCGGCCTCGGTCTCGGCGTAGCGGCTGAGCCAGGCGTCGATGGTGGCGTTGCCGTTTCCGTTCGGAGCTCCCATGCAGGATTGGGTCGGGTCCGAACGTTCCGTCTGACACGGTCGGTATCTTTCCTCGGCTGCACGGCGACCCGTCTCGGCCGGCGCGGCATCCTGAGGAGGAGAAGGACTTGAACTTCCGGCAACGGAGCGACCCCGAGCTTGACCGACTCGCCAAGGAGGACGAGGAGCGCCTGCTGGCCTACATCGTCGAGGCGCGACGGGCGAACCGGATCGAGGCCGCCACCCGGGGGGCCCAGATCCTGGCCTGGTCCTACGAGAAGAAGGTCCGGGCGTTCGTGCTCAACAGGCTCGGCAGCAAGGGGCCGCTCGTCGTCGAGAACCTCGCCGAGCTCACCCTCACCGATGCGATCGCGTCGGTCGGGAAGTTCGAGGGGTCGACGATCGGCGAATTCCGGCGCGCTCGTCTTCATCATCGCCCGGCGGCGGATCGCGGACTACCTCGACAAGAAGCGGGTCCGCGAGGAGCCCCTCGACATCGACTGGGGCGAGGGCGAGACGGAGCGCGACACGGCCGACTCACGCCGTTTCACCGACCCGACGATTGCGATCGAGGACTCGAGCGTCTGGAACCAGGCCTTCGAGGAGCTGAACGACTCGCACAAGCTCGTCATCTGCCTGGTCCGGTTCTATGACCTTCCGCACAAGAAGGTGGCAGAACAGGTCAACCGTCATTTCAAGGGTCAATTACCCGACCCCATGACAGAGCAGAATGTCAACCAGATCAACAGCCGCTTCGATAAGAGGCTGGATGAGCTTGCTGCGCGAGGCCGACGATCCTCAGCCTCCCGATGCATGATGACTGACGTCGACCGACTACTTGCGGGACTACATAGAGCGGTTCGAGGCGGGCGGGTCCGTCGACCCGACTGACCTGATGGCACGGGCTCGAGGCCCAGGACCGGCAGAAGCTCTCCGTCCTGATCGACGGCTACCTCGAGCACGCCGCTCGGCCGCAGGAGTGGGACGCCGGAAGCGTTCGAGGGCTCCGCTGCCGATCGCGCCGTTCAACGGGTCGCGGAGCAGTGGTCTGTGGCCGGCGAAGCTTCCGGTCGAGCTGGTCCGCCTGCAGAAACGAGCGGAAGATCACACGCGAGGACCTGGTCGCGAAGCTCGCCGACTCCCTCGGCGTGTCCGGGGCGCAGCGAGAAGGTCGCCTCCTACTACCACCGCCTGGAGCGCGGGCTGCTGCCGGCCGAAGGCGTTTCCGCAAAGGTCTGGGAGGCCCTCGCGAGCCTGCTCGGGACCACCGGCGACTCGCTCCGCGAGGCCGCGTCCCGAGGGGCCGCCGCCGACGGAGGGCGGACCCGCCTACGCGCGAACCGCGAGCCGGCGCCATCCGCCTTCTCCCCCGAGTCGAGCCGACAAGGTGTCTGACGGACATCCGAGGAGTCGCGGACCGAGCCAGATGAACCCGACGAGGTGGACCGGCTCTTCACCGGTGGCTAGACGGGTGGACGGCGCCGCCGCTGGCGGTTAGCTTCCCCGACGTGGAGGAGCTCGAGCATCAGGCCGAGACCGTCCTCGCCGAGGTCCCGGAGTGGATCTGGAACGGCGAGCGGCTCCCGGTCCCGGTGGACACGATCGCCGACTCGCACTTCGGCCTGCTGATCCGGGAGGTCGAGGACATGACCTCTGCGCCCGGAGCGCCCGAGCTTCGCGAGGGACAGTCCCTCTCCGGACTCCTCCTCGCCGGCCCAGGCGAGATCTGGGTGAACGCCGAGGAGGCGCGGCAGTGGCCCGGCCGCCGCCGCTTCACGATCGGCCACGAGCTCGGCCACTGGGTCATGCACCGCGCGCCCGGCCAGCAATCGCTGTTCTGCCGCCACGCCCAGGTCGACGAGGAGGAGACGCGACGCCGAGCACGACCGCGCCTCCGAGATCGAGCGCGAGGCCAACGCCTTCGCCGCGGCGTTCACCATGCCGGCCCACCTGATCCGCAAGCACTACGAGCGCCTGCGCCACGAGCCCGACTGCCACGCCCGCCTCTGCAAGCTCTTCAACTCGTCAGGAGCGGCGATGGGGCACCGACTGCATGCGGTGATCTGATCCTCCGGACAGCGAACGACCCGCCGAAGCGGGCCGTTCGGGGTGAAGCCGGGACCGAAGCCCCGGCGCACGGTCTGAGGTCATCAAGTCTAGGCGCGGAGGGCGCCGGACTCGAACCGGCAACCGACCCTTCGTCGGGCCAGTCGCAACGACCCTCAACCGTGCAGTGCCGCCTTGGCATCTCACCCTCCGCGCACCGACATGAATGGCGGAATCGACTTGCCCAGACGCGCGCACGGCGTGCCAACTTCGCGCCGGCCCCATGTCAGGTTTGACCGCCCATCGAGACCTATCTCTCGATGGCCGATTCGGAAACAGCCCAGCTTCCGCGGAAGTTCAGCCCCAGCGCCCTCGGCATGTACGAGGAGTGCCCGAAGCAGTTCGAGTTCGCCTATCTGCTGCGGCCGGAGGTCGAGGAAGCGCTCTCACCCCACCTGGTCGTCGGGAACGCCGTGCACGAGGCGCTCGCCTTCCTCTACCGGCTCCCGGTCGAGGAGCGCAACGAGTCAACCCTGCACCAGGCACTCCGCCATCACTGGGCCCGAATCCCGGACCGCGATCAGGCCTTTCTCACCGAGGACGAGGAGCGCGAGTGGGGACTGCGAACACTGCGCTCGTTGAGTGACTACGCAGCCCGCTACGACCTCGGAATCCGGCCGCTCCTGGTCGAGGACTGGATCCAGGCGCGCCTGCCGAACGGCCGCGTCGTCTGCGGCAGAACCGACCGCGTGGACCGCTCCGTCGGAGACCGTCCGGGAATCGAGGTCATCGACTACAAGACCGGCCGCTGCTGGATCGACGACGACGGCCTCGCCGGCCTGATCAGCGCGCGGCTGTACGCCCTGGCCGCGACGCGGACCCTGCACGAACCCGTCGTGAAGGTCCGCTTCGTCTACGTCAGCGAGGGCATCGAGCGGACCTGGAGCCCCGACGGCGATGACCTGGCCGCGATCGAGTCCGAGCTCGTCGAGCTGACCGACCGCGTCTCGAGCGATGAGCTCTTCGAGGCCCGCCCCGATCCGATGCGATGCCGCTGGTGCAGCTACGCCTCGCTCTGCCCCGCGCGCGACGAGACCTCACTTGAGGATCTCGGTGACGCCGCACACGCGGTGTTCTGAGATATCTCGCTCTGCGAGTCCTATCGCGGTGTGTGGAAGTTCCCGCCGCAGTCCTTCCAGACGCCGCGGTCCGCATTCTCGGCGCGGTGCTCCGCGTGACGGAATGGCCGGACCTTCTCGAAGGGGTTGTGGTTGTAGACGTAGACGTCGGCCCAGCCACGCCGCAGCTGGATCTTGCCGAGGTCCTGGCTGCCTCGGAAGACGTAGTCGAGCAGGCGCCCGTAGCGGTCGATCCGGTCTTGAGATGGATCGCTGACCAGCGTCACCCGCCTGCCGTCAGCCAGGCCGTGCATGCTCGTCGAGGCCTGCGGGCCGCCGCACTGCACCGGGGTGCTTGGGCGGACGGTCTCGGGCGTGTCGATGCCGATCAGGCGGACGTCCCACTCATTGCCGTTCTTCAGATCGACCTTGAGAGTGTCCCCGTCCACTGCGGCAACGACCCGGGCCGAGACCCGCCTCGCCTTTGGCGCGGTCTGCCCTCCCCCACCCCCGCCGCCTCCTGATCCGGCGGAGCTCGAGCAGGGACAGGGCAACGACTCGCAGGCGACGCCATCGTGGTCGGCGTCGAGATTGTCGAAGTCGTTCGACGCGCTCCCGCCGTGGGAAGTGAAGTAGCTCTGCGCTTGCGCCTGGTTCGCGAAGTCGGAGCAGTCCTTGTCAGCGCTCGCAGAGCTGGCGGCCGTCCCACCGCCGCCCGCAGCAGCCGTCGCCAACAGCGCAGCCGCGGCCGCGATCCCGATCAATGCCCGTCTCATCGGCGCCGAAGGTAGCCGCACCGGCGGCGTTTGTCGATACCTCGTTCTGTGTCAGGAGTGGGTCCACGATTGCGACTGAACTAAGGAGGAACGGAAGCGAGAGAGGAGAGATTTGGACTTCGACGACATTGACGATCTGGACGGCATCTTCGGCTTCGACGAGGAGGACGAGCCAGATCACCTCGGCCCCCCCGACTTCCGGGCGACCATCCACGACGGCGAACTGCTCGTCACGAACTGGGCCCCCTACCTGCTGAACGGCGGCGGCCCTTACCACCGGATGGTCCGCGAGCGGGCCGCCGCCGGAGTGACGATCGCCGACATGTGGCTGAACGGCGATGAGACGGCCGAGCTGATCGTCGAGTACCTCGCGCTCGCGGATCGGCGCCGCGCCGACCGCCTGCTCACCCGCTGGGCCAAGGCCGTCGGCTACGACCGGCTCTGGCTGCCGGATCGGCTGGTCACCTTCGAGTCCGGCCGGCCGCTGGGTTCGGCCCAGGTGGTCTGTCCGACCTGCGGCATGGTCTGGGAGGACGAGGGGCCCGACTTCTGGAACGCCGTGCGCAGCTCCGGGCGCTTCCCGACTCTCTGCGCCCTCTGCAACAGCGACCTGCCGCAGTGGCATTGGAAGCCGTCTCGGTCGCGTAGGGTGGCGAAGAGCCACTGAGGGAGGCAAGATGTCCTCGATGACCGCCCAGATCGCCGTCGGGATGCCCGATCTGTACCACGACGGCATCCGGCCCACCCACCTGATTCAGGCCGACTTTCCCAATGACCCCGTCAAGATCGATCGCAATTACCACTGGGTGTTTGCCACCGGTTCTCTAGGGAAGCGTCAGTGATGCACTCATCAGGCTCGCGTACGCCGCTGGCCTCAGCGAAGACGAGATTCAAGAAGTACAGGGCTTTGAAAATAGCGACGACTGAAAGAGCCCGTCTTCGTACTTGGGTCTCCGGCAAGCGGGGCGGGATTCGAACTCGCGAACCTTCGGGTTAGAGGATCTAGGAACTCACCCGGCGGCAAGGGAACCTTTGTCTTCGACGCGTTCCCTGATTTCGCTAGCGATCACGGCAATCTCGGCCAGAATCTGCTCGGGTGTTCCTTCGAGATTGAGCGCCTTAATCTCGATCGTGGTAGCCGCTGGGCTCGATTTCATGTGTGTTCGGATCGTCTTCCTTCGCCGCATAGATCAGCAGCGCGTGTGGTACCTGAGCCGCTATTGAGTAGCTGAGGACTTGGTAGATGTTCGCGTGCTCAATTCCCTCTGCCGATGCCTTCCTGTACTTGGCGTCGCCGACAAACAGGCAGCGCCCTCCCTCCCACCACGAGAAATCGGGCTCGGAGCCTCAGGTGCCGGTCTCGATCCAGCCAAAGGTTCCATAGCGAGTCCCCTTGAGGGAAAGCAGACTCGCTCAAGTCCAGCGCGTTCCGAAGGGCGCGGACAACAAAGTCTTCAAACAGCTCGTTCATGTTCAACAGGAACGTGAATGCGGAGACCTCCCCCGGACCAAGGTCGAAGGACATCGACCGAATAATGAGTTTCGAAAGCTCAACTGCCGGCTCGTATTGCTCATTCAGCCGCGAGTAAACGAGCTCCGGTAGATGCCGTGGGTCGTACTCGATCAGCGAGACCTCGCGCAGTAGGTATTGGTGAGCGCGAAGATCTTGGCGCAGAGTCGGCGAGTGAATGTCGAGTCGCTTGACTGCTTCCAAGGCAGCTCGTGGGAGACGATTTAGATCGATGTCCTCGGTGAAGTCGTCATAGACGACCTCCAGAGGATTGGGAGGCTGAAGCGACGGCGGATCTGCTCGTCAAATCGAAGCCGGCCGCGAACGGTCATCAATGACTCCTCCTCGGTGCGGTACCCCCGGACCAAGCCCCATTCGAAAGCCGTGTCTAGATGCACTTTGAACGCATAGAGGATCGCCTCAACAACGTCGGTCCTCTCCGGCAGTCCGATCTCTTGCCGAGCAAAGGGATCTGGTCCCATCACGTACGAGACGAGAAAGAGCAGGCGGTCGATCCCGATCTTTGGATAGATGTCAAGCGTGAGATTGCCGGCAATGATCGAACCGGCATACGGGCCTGGCGTGATCTCGTACTCGCCAGGGCGACTCGGTAACCGGCTTGATCTCAATCTCAGAACGATTGCCTAGCGCAGCAAGCTCGCAACTCACTGAGCTCAACTGTCGTCGGCTTGTATTCCTTGAGCTCAATGCGCCGCGGAGCGTCAGTCGTCGTCGCCACCATCGCTCCGCAATCTCTCTAGCTCAAACTCCGTCAGGCGCGCCTTCTCGCCGAAGAGCTGCTCGTCTAGGTAAGGGATGATCGAGTGCTGCCAGATCAGCTCGAGCCACTCGTCGTTTAGATCCTCGCGGAGAAAGTGGCTGGGTCCGATCGCAGCATCGGGTTTGGCGAGACGCTCGTTCGCTTCGTTGACCACGTCATCGACCCAAAGCATCTCCGGTCTATGGGCCGTAAGCCAGCGGTGCAGCAAGCCCTCGATTGGAGGCTCATTGGGGAAGAAGGGAACGAAGTAGAAGCGCCGCCGAAGGGCTGCATCGATCAGCGCGATCGAGCGATCGGCGGTGTTCATCGTTCCGATAATCCAGAGGTTCTTGGGGAGGACAAACGGTTCCGAGGAGTACTGCAGCTTGATCTCTTCGTCGCGATACTCGAGTAGGAAGTAGAGCTCGCCGAAGACCTTGGCGACGTTGCCGCGATTGATCTCGTCGATCACGAGCACGAACTGTCGAGTCGGGCTTCCTTTTTGCTTCCGGGCGAGCTGCCTTGAGCGGACCCGGGTCGAAGCCGAAAGCCAGCTTGTCCGTCTTCGAGCGTGGGTCGATAGCCCTCGACGAAGTCCTCGTAGGCATAGGAGGGGTGGAACTGGACGATCTTCGTCTCGCCATCGTCCCGCGAGCGGATCTTGATGCCCTCATCCCACTCAAGATCTTTGATGTCCAGATTGGCTTTTGTCTCGCGAACTAGGTGTAGACGGTCGGTCCCATCCCGCCGTATGACTGTTTTGCGTGTCTGCCGTTCGTCTGTCGACCGAGGAGTGCTGGGGAACCAGGCGATCCCGCGCCCCATGCCCCGCCGCTCCGACCTCCGCAACGTCGCGATCATCGCCCACGTCGACCACGGCAAGACGACGCTCGTCGACGCCATGCTCTGGCAGTCCGGCGCCTTTCGGTCCGGGCAGGACGTCGCCGAGCGGGTCATGGACTCCATGGATCTCGAGCGGGAGAAGGGGATCACGATCCTCGCCAAGAACACGGCCGTTCGGTACGGGGAGACCAAGCTCAACATCATCGACACGCCCGGGCATGCGGACTTCGGTGGGGAGGTCGAGCGCGGGCTGACGATGGTCGACGGGGTGCTGCTCCTCGTCGACGCCTCCGAGGGGCCCCTCCCCCAGACCCGCTTCGTGCTCCGCAAGGCGCTCGAGGCGCAGCTGCCGGTGATCCTGGTGGTGAACAAGGTCGATCGGCCCGATGCCCGGATCGGCGAGGTGGTCGATGAGGTCTATGAGCTCTTCCTCGACCTCGATGCCGACGAGTCGCAGATCGACTTTCCGATCGTCTACACGAACGCCCGGGCCGGCTGGGCCTCGCTGGAGGAGGGCGCCGAGGGCACCGACCTCTCCCCCCTCCTCGACCTGGTGCTGGAGCGGATCCCGGCGCCCGAGTACGAGGAGGGCGCGCCGCTGCAGGCGCACGTCACCAACCTGGACGCGTCCCCTTATGTAGGGAGGCTCGCGCTCTGCCGGGTGCGGAACGGGACGATTCGCTCCGGGCAGCGGATCGCCTGGTGCCGCGCGAACGGCGAGATCGAGCCACGCGACGGTCAGCAACCTCTACGTGACCGAGGCGCTCGACCGGGTCGAGGCCGCCGAGGCCGGGCCCGGCGAGATCATCGCCGTCGCCGGCCTGCCCGACGTGACGATCGGGGAGACGCTCGCCGATCCCGAGGACCCGCGGCCGCTGCCGGTGATCACGGTGGACGAGCCCTCGCTCTCGATCACGGTCGGGATCAACACCTCGCCGCTGGCGGGCAGGGAGGGCTCGCGCCTGACGGCGCGGCAGATCCGCGACCGCCTCGACCAGGAGCTGGTCGGGAACGTCTCGATCCGGGTGCGCGACACCGAGCGGCCCGACGTCTGGGAGGTCGAGGGGCGCGGCGAGCTGCAGCTGGTCGTGCTGCTGGAGCTGATGCGGCGCGAGGGGTTCGAGCTGACCGCCGGCCAGCCGCAGGTGCTGACCCGCGAGGTCGACGGCAAGATCGTACGAGCCGGTCGAGCTCCTCTCGATCGACGTGCCCGAGGACTTCGTCGGCGTCGTGACCCAGGCGCTCGCGGTGCGCAAGGGGCGGATGGAGCAGATGGTCAACCACTCGACCGGCTGGGTTCGCCTCGAGTTCCTGGTGCCGGCGCGCGGGCTGATCGGCTTCCGGACCGAGTTCCTGACCGAGACCCGCGGCACCGGCCTGATGCACCACGTCTTCGACCGCTGGGAGCCCTGGGCCGGCGACCTGCGGATGCGGCCGACCGGCTCGCTGGTCGCCGACCGCCAGGGGAAGACCGCCGCCTTCGCGCTCTTCGGCCTGCAGGAGCGCGGCATGCTCTTCGTCGGGCCGGGCGAGGACGTCTACGAGGGGATGATCGTCGGCGAGAACTCGCGCGCCGAGGACATCGACGTCAACGCGATCAAGGAGAAGCAGCAGACCAACGTCCGGGCGGCGGCGGCCGACCAGCTGATCCGGCTGGTGCCGGCCAAGCGCCTCTCCCTCGAGGAGGCGATCGAGTTCATCCGCGCGGACGAGTGCGTCGAGATCACGCCGGAGTCGGTGCGGCCGCGGAAGAACGCTGCTCGATCGGACCGGCCGGGTGAAGGCCGCCCGGCAGGCCGCCCGCGTCGGCTGAGCGCCGTTCGCGTCCTCAGTCGGCTCTAGCCTCGCTCGCTATGGCCGAGGTGCAGGAGAGGCACGTCCCCTCGCACCTCCGTCGGGAGCTCCAGGGCCTCGACCGGCGGATCAGCGACGGGGACCCGCTGTGGCCGGCGCAGCTGGCCGTGGCGGTCGCGATCGGCCTGCATCTGGGGCTCTCGGACAAGCTGGTCATCGGGCCGAGGTGGCTGATCCCGGCCGTGGAGGGGGTGCTCCTGATCACCCTGATCGTGATCGCGCCGCCGCGGGCCGACCACCTGGCGGGCCGCTACCAGCGCCCGCTCCTCTTCACGATCCTGGCGCTGGTCACCTTGACCTACCTCGTCTCGCTCGTCCTGCTGGTGCACTACCTGGTCACCGGCGGGCACACCCAGGGCCGCGCTCTGATCGGCTCCGGCGCGGTGCTCTGGGCGACGAACGTCGTGCTCTTCTCCGTCGTCTACTTCGAGCTCGACGGGGGCGGCCCGCTCGCCCGCTTCAAGAAGGACCCGTGGCGAGATTTTCAGTTCCCCCAGATGGAGGAGCCCGAGCTGACCCCGATGCATGAGAAATGGCGCCCCACGTTCTTCGACTACCTCTACACCTCGCTCACCAACGCCACCGCCTTCAGCCCCACGGACACCATGCCGATCACCCAGGCGGCGAAGCTGTTGATGGGGATACAGGGCACGGCCGCGATCGTGACCATCGGGCTCGTCCTCGCCCGCGCGGTCAACATCCTCGGCTGAGGTCATCGGCGAGAACTCGCGCGCCGAGGACATCGATGTCAACGCGATCAAGGAGAAGCAGCAGACCAACGTCCGGG
>CAWHQR010000007.1:0-17734 GCA_963831605.1 uncultured Solirubrobacterales bacterium | reverse complement strand
AGTAGTGGCCGGTCCTCCAGGGGTGGTGGCACTGCCATTGCCTCAGTCAGCGCTGATCGATCGGCTTCCCTTCGGCCGCATTGGCGCTGTGTTGCCAGCGTTGGCTTCGGGCATCAATCCGGGCATCAATCTGAGGACAACTCGGGAGAACTGAGGCGACCTCGCTGGGCCTGAGCTCATGCCTGAACAGGCGAGAGACCCTCGTGCTGCCGATCTCATAACCCGAAGGTCGCGGGTTCGAATCCCGCCCCCGCTACTGACGAAAGGCCCGGAGACCCGGGCCTTTCGTCTTTCTCAGGCCGGGTCTCCGGTGCCGAGGCGGCAGAGTCGGAGCCCCTCGGACGTCATCTTTCACCATCTCTTGATCAATCGAGCCTAGGCTTTCTCAAGTGGGTTATCTGCGGCAGTCTGGTGCCGGTCCTGCCGTGAGCGATCCGCCGGATGCGGCGGACTCGCCTTCCGGCGCGGAGACGCTCGCCCGCACTGCGGCGCACAGAGAGGAGCAGCGGCGCAAGGCTGCGGCCCAGCGCAGGCGACGCCGGGGACTCCTGGTCCTGGGCGTCCTCCTCGTCCTGCTCTCGCCGGCGATCTACTCCTACGCGCACTGGATGCTGCGGCCATCGAGCACGCCCTTCTTCGCGAACAGCGTCGAGTGGCTGAGGGCCGATGTCCCCTTCGGCAACCAGGTGGTCGATGAGATCGAGCACATCTACTACACCTGGAACGCGCCCTCGAAGGGCGGCCCGCAACTGACGAGCCTGCCGCAGACCGGCGAAGTCCCTGGGCCGCAGGCGAGAAAGCGTCCCTGGCCCCCGCGGATCAAGCCGGTCTTCCGGCACAGGCTTCGCGGCGAGGGTGTCTGGAAGCCGACGGGGCCGCCCGTCCGGGGTGGTCCGCCGGTGCTGGTGACGACCTTCCGCCCCGAGACCGACTATCCGCGCAACGTCGCCTATCTCGCCTGGTTCGACCACACCCGCACCGATCTCGCCTACTACCCGGGGCGCTACGAGCCGCCGAGCGCCGCGGTTCGCGGACCGGCGATGGTCCCGGAGAGCCAGCGCAGGCGGCTGCTGGCGACGTTCAACGCCGGCTTCATCTACCGGGACGTGAACAACGGCTCAACCGACAACGGCCGCGTCAACGAACCGCTGGCACAGGGCAACGCGACGTTGATCGGATACCGGAGCGGCAAGGTCGCGATCAAGATTTGGCACGGCGGGCCGAACCCCGGACCTGACGTCGCCTGGTCTCGCCAGAGCCTGCCGCCGATCGTCTGGCATCGGCACCTCAATCCCAACCTCAACGACAGCTCGCAGTGGGGCTTCACGGTCGGCAACGCCGTCCGCGTCTGGCGCACCGGCGTCGGCATCGACCGCCGCGGCAACCTGATCTTCGCGGCAGCAGGTGACATGACCGTGACCTCGCTGGCTCTGGTCCTCCAGCGCGCAGGTGCGGTCAACGCGATGCAGTTCGACATCAACGCCGACTGGCACACCCTGATCACCTACGCCCATCACCACGGCCTCCGGCCGACGCAGATCGGGCCGTCGAACAAGCCCGACGGCCGCTACCTCACCCCCGATGACCGCGACTTCTTCGCGGTCTATCGCCGCCAGCCCGGTCCGGTCATGGTCCCCTTTAACTAGCGCATTAGTCGCTCCGTCAGTCCGAAACGAAGTAGGAGACCCGCCGTCAGGGCTGCGCCGCGAGCGACGCGATCCCACGAACTGTTCCCAGACGGACCAGGCGGCTCACGGGTTCGGCCTTCTGCGTCAGATAGCGGTCGAAGAATGCGATCGTCACGCGCTCGACGATGTGAAGCTGAGGCCGCTCGTTGGTGTAGGGCGGCAAGTGCGCGGCGCCGAAGAGGGTGAGCAGGAACTTGGGCGGCGAAGCCGCGTCGTAGAAGCTCAGCGTGAATCTCGGGAGGTTAATCGTGTCCGCGGTGCCCTGTGTGGCGAGGAGCGGTGGGGTGCCCGGAGGAAAGCTGAACCCGGCGACCCCCGGGATCCTTGCCCCCGACAGGATCGCGGCGGCACCTACCCGCGGATCGCGAAACCTGCGGTAATAGGCGACGGCGAGCGCCGTCTCGCCGCCGTCGGAGTGGCCGGATACCCCGATCCTCTGCGGATCGATCAGGCCTTGAAGCTGGCCGCCCGGCCTGCTGCTCGCGGAGAGCAGCTTCGAGATCACGAAGCTCATGTCGGCAGGCTGGTTGATGAGGTCGGACTCGTCCGGCCCTCCTGGCGCGTGGGCGTTCTCGAGAGGGAATCGCGGGGCGGCCACGACGAAGCCCGCGCGCGCCCAGGCCTCCAGCAGCCTGGAGTAGGGCGCCGGAGTCAGCTCGAAGCCGTGGCCGAAGACCACGAGGGGAAACGGCTCGGCGGCGCGTTGGGGAGGCGCATTACGCCGCTCCTTCGCCGACCGAGGACCGAGTGCCGGATACCGGACGTATGTGACGAGTCGCCGCGGGACGCTGGCGCCGCTCGGCAGCCTGATGTGGCGCGAGTGGTCAACGAGGCGAACGATGCGCAGGCCAACCGCGAACGGGGGGCGCGGGGGCCCTGCAGGGGCGGCTGCAACCCCGGCCTGCGAAAGAGCGCCATCCTGAGCCCGCGCCGGATGGCGTCCCGCGCTCCCCGGGCCGAGCGTCGCGATCGCGAAGGCGCCGACGGCCAGCGCGAGAACCACGGCTGTCGCCACCACCCTCCACTTCAGATGAGGAGCCCTCCCGGTCTGGATGCATTCACCTCCTCTTCCTCCTGCTCTTGACAGCAGGCTAAATGCCCCCAGCGAATGCCCCCAAGGCTTCTCATGACCTTAGGTCGCGGGTTCGAATCCCGCCCCCGCTGCTCAGAGAGGGCCGCCCAGCGGCCCTCTCTGTTTCGCGCGATAGGGCGGGGCGAGGATGGGGGAGACGGCCGTCGTCGTCCCGCCCCACTAGCCCCGTGCGGTTGTGCCCTTCGGGCGGGTCTTTGTCCCCTTCGGGCGGGCCGCCCCGCCTTTGGCCCGGTCTTTGTGCTCTTCGCGCGGGTCTTTGTGCTCTTCGCCCGGGCGGACCCGCCTTTGGCGCGGGTCGTTGTGCCCTTCGCCTGGGAGGACGCCGGCTCCTCGGTCAGCGCCTTCTGGAGCTTGCGCATGTCGGCCGAGAGCGTACGACTCAGGTTGCCCACATCCCGGCGCTGATCCTTCAAGAGCTGTTGCACATTGCGGACCATGTCGCGCCTGCCTCGGCCCAGATCCTTCTGCAGCTCGGCCAACGCTTTCTGGACCTGATCGAGCGAACCGCCCGCACGCTTCAGCGCAGCCTCCGCCCGTTTCTTCGTTTCATCAGCCGACGCACGTACGCGCTCGGGCGTCTTCTTCGTTGCTGGCATGGACGATTCCTTACCTCGGGAACTACACGAGTCTACGGCCGCCGCACGACACCGCATCGGCCACCGAGGTACCAGCCGTGGTACCGAACTGAGAGAAACTCAGCTGACCTCAGCTCATCTCAGATCGCCTGTTCGCCCAAGATGAGCCCACCGAACGGCTTCAAGGGATCTCATAACCCGAAGGTCGCGGGTTCGAATCCCGCCCCCGCTACTTACGAAAGGCCCGCTCAGGCGGGCCTTTCGTGTTCTCGAAGGCGGACGCCAGGCGTTGGCTCGATCGGATCTTCACTGCGGCCGGCACGCGACCTCGGCTCGACCGGCCGGACGGTAGATTGGCTCTCCGGTGAGGCCTTCGTGAGCCGCGTGTTTCCATCGCTGAGGAACTACCAGCGCGATTGGGTTCGTGGGGATCTGGTCGCGGGGCTGACGGTTTGGGCCGTGCTCATTCCCTCGGCACTTGCCTACGCGACGATCGCCGGCGTGCCGCCCGTAGTCGGCCTCTATACGGCGCCCGCGGCGTTGATTCTCTATGCGGCATTGGGCAGTTCGCGGCTTCTGATCACCGGGCCGTCCGCCGCCGCCGCCGCCCTGTCTGCCGCGATTGTCGGGAACGCCGTTGCGGGCAACGGAGATCAGTTCGTCACCACCTCGGCGGCGCTCGCGATCGGCGTCGGACTCGCCGCCCTGGCCGCCGGCGTCCTGCGGCTCGGGTTTCTGGCGAACTTCATCTCCGACCCCGTGCTCAAAGGGTTCATCGTCGGCTTGGCGCTGACCGTCATCGTTGGGCAGGTCCCGAAGCTGTTCGGAGTCGAAACAGGGCATGGCGACTTCTTCGAGCGCGTTTGGGACTTTCTGAGCAACATCGATGAGACCGATGGCCTCACGCTGCTGGTCGGGATCGGGTCACTCGCGGTCGTGGTCGGGACCCCTCGTGTGTCCCCGGCGATCCCGGGGGCGCTGGTGGCCGTGTTCCTGGGAATCGTCGCCGTCGAGATCTTCAACCTCGGCGACCACGGGGTGACAATCGTCGGCTCAATCGACCCGGGCCTGCCCTCGCTCGATGTCCCCGACGTCAGCCTCGACCGCTTCGGGGGCCTGATGGCCGCGGCCGTGGGGGTGATGCTCGTCGGCTATGCGGAGAGCCTGGGAACCGCCAAGGCTTTTGCCCGACGGGAGGACCCGGCGATCGACGCGAATCGTGAGCTGATCAGTCTCGGCGCCGCGAACCTCGGTGCTGGGATCTCCGGTGGGTTCGCCGTCAATGGCAGCCTCTCGAAGACCGCGGTGAACAGCACCGCCGGCGGGCGAACCCAGCTTGTCGGCCTGATCGCCGCCGGCCTGACTCTTCTCACCCTGTTCCTTCTCACGGGCTTTTTCGAGAAGCTGCCAGTGGCGACCTTGGCGGCCGTGGTGATCGTCGCCCTTGTCGACATGATCGACCTCTCGACGCTGCGCGACTACTACCGCGTTTACACCAGTCGGCTCGGCCGGGCCTACGGCTTTGCGGCCAGGGCGGACTTCATCGCCGCGGTTGCCGCGATGCTCGGGGTGATGGTCTTCGGCATCCTCGCGGGGCTGTTCACCGGAGTATTGATCTCGCTCCTTCTCCTTCTCTACCGTACCTCCCGGCCTCCGGTGGCGGAACTCGGAAGAGTTCCCGGGGAAAGCGGTCACTTCTCGGACCTCGATCGGCATCCGGAGAACCAGCGGGTGGAGGGCATCGCCGTGCTGCGGATCGAGAGCGGGCTCTACTTCGCCAATGCCACACCGGTCGCAACCGAGATCCGAAGCGCGGCTCACCGCGATGGCATTCATGCGGTGGTCGTCGACGCGGAGACGATTCCGTTCGTCGACGTGACCGCCGTTCAGGTGCTCGACCAGCTGGCGCAGGAGCTTCGCGCGGACGGCGTCCGACTGGTGATCGCGCGGAACGTCGGTCAGGTTCGCGATGTGGTTGGCGCTGCCCTGGGAGATTCGATTCTCGATACCGCATACCCGACAGTGGACGAGGCCGTGACGCGGGTCGTCGCGGAGCGTTGAGCTCGAGTGGGTTGACAACCGCGCGCCCCGGTGCTTAGATGACTGACTAAGTCGTATGACTAACGGCCTTGGAACCGCGGATGTGGGAGTCGAGGATGGCCAGCTCTCGACCAGGGAGGCCAACGTCGAGGCCTTTCTCGATGCCGCCGAGCGGCTGCTGGTCAGGGAGGGTGCCGCAGGAATCTCGACGCGGCAGCTCGCCACCGAGGCGGGGCAGAACCACGGCCTCGTCCACTACTACTTCGGCTCGGTTGACGAGCTGCTGCTGCAGACGCTGGAGCGATTCACCGGCCGCGTGCTGGACCGCCAGCGGGCGATGTACGGGACCGAAGCGCCCTTCGCCGAGAAATGGCGTACTGCCGTGGGCTATATCGAGGAGGACCTTGCAGCCGGCTATCCCAAGGTCTGGGCGGAACTTGAAGCGCTCGCCTGGAACAAGCTGGAGATGCGCCAGCGGCTGCACGCGGTCAACGAGAGCTGGCGCTCGCTGCTCCGCGACGCACTCACGCAGGCAATCGACGAGTACGGTCTCGACAGCTCTCGCTTCTCGGCCGAGGCGCTGGCTGCGCTCGTCATGCAGTTCAACAAGGGCCTGCTGAACGAGCGCCTCCTCGGCTTCGAACGCGGACACGCAGAGCTGCTGGCGGCGATCGACGGCTGGCTCACCGAGCTCGAGCAGGGAAGGCCGTGAAGGCGATGCCGGAAACCGCTGCCCCGCCGCAGCCCGCCGAGCAGCCGACCGGCCGCGATGGCGAGCAGAGCCGCGCCCGCTATCCGGATTTCGAGGGCTTTGTCGCGCGCGACGGGCAGCAGCTCTTCTACGAGGTCTACGGCGAGGGCGACGAAACCATCTTCCTGCTGCCCACCTGGTCGCTGGTCCACTCCCGTCACTGGAAGATGCAGATTGCGTACTTCGCGCGCCATTTCAGGGTGCTGACGATGGACGGGCTCGGCAACGGCCGCTCCGATCGCTGTCGCGACCCGCAGCGCTATGGGGCGGAGGAGTTCGCCCGCGACTGCCTGGCCGTGATGGACGCGACCGGAACCAAACGAGCCGTCATGGCGAGCCTCTCGCGTGGTGCCCAGTACCTGCTGGAGCTGGCGCGGCTGGCTCCCGATCGCGTTGCCGGCGCCGCCTTCATTGGGCCGCTCTTTCCCTACACCGCGTCCCACTGGTCCGTCCTGCTCCGAACCCCCGCGCGCATGCAGCGCCAGCTGGGGAAGATGGATCCGGTCTGGTGGGGGCACCTGAATCCGGTCCAGTGGAGCCAGGACTATCCCCAGTTCGCGGACTGGTTCATCTCGCGATGCTTCCCGGAGCCTCATTCGACCAAGGGCGTCGAGGACGGCGTGGGCTGGGCGCTGGACACCGACGCGGAGACGCTCGGCGCCACAGCGATGGGTCACATCCATCGCGACCGGCCCACCCTGCGCAGCTTGGCTCAGAACCTGGATTGCCGGGTGTTGGTTGTTCAGGGTGACCGCGACAAGATCGCGCCGCCCCGCGACGGTCGTGCCCTGGCTCGCCTCGGCGACGGGAGGCTTGAGGTGGTCCGCGGGGCTGGCCACTTCCCGCACGCTCGCAAGCCGGTCCAGGTGAACCTGGCGCTCCGAGATCTCGCCGAGGACGCCTTCGGCCGCCGGCGTACCCCGCGAGACCCCACCATCTATCGACCCGACGGTCGTCCCCGCGCTCTCTATATCTCCTCGCCGATCGGGCTTGGCCACGCGCAGCGAGATGTCGCGATCGCCCGTGAGCTGCGCCGCCTCGCGCCGGACCTCGAAATCGACTGGCTCGCCCAGGACCCGGTCACCCGGGTGCTCGAAGGGGAGGGCGAGCGCATCCACCCCGCCAGCGCTCACCTCGCCAATGAGTCTCACCACATCGAGTCGGAGTCAGCCGAGCATGACCTGCACTGCTTCCAGGCGCTGCGCCGCATGGACGAGATTCTCGCGGCCAACTTCATGCTCTTTCACGACGTGGTGCGCGACGAGCGCTACGACCTCTGGATCGGGGACGAGGCTTGGGAGCTCGACTACTACCTGCACGAGAACCCACGCGAGAAGCGGGTCCCGTTCGCCTGGCTGACCGACTTCGTCGGTTTCCTGCCGATGGAGGATGGGGGTGAGCGGGAGGCTTACGTGACGGCCGACTACAACGCCGACATGATCGACCACATTGCCCACCATCCCGAGGTCCGCGACACGGCGCTGTTCGTGGGTAGTCCCGACGACATCGTCGACGAGCGTCTGGGGCCGCAGCTGCCGATGATTCGGGACTGGACCGAGCAGAACTTCGATTTCACCGGATACGTGACCGGCTTCGACCCGGCCGACCTCGGCGATCGCACCAAGCTGCGCGCCGAGCTGGGCTACAGGGACGACGAGCGCGTCTGCATCGTCACCGTCGGCGGGTCGGGCGTGGGGGGCGATCTGCTGCGAAGGGTGATCGCGGCCTTCCCAGCCGCCAAGGAGCGGGTCCCGGACCTGCGCATGGTCGTCGTTGCCGGCCCCCGTATCGACCCCGCGTCACTGCCGTCACATCCCGGGCTCGAAGTGGTGCCCTACGTCCACAACCTCTACCGGCACCTGGCCGCCTGCGATCTGGCGGTGGTGCAGGGCGGCTTGACCACCTCGATGGAACTGACCGCGCAGAAGCGGCCCTTCCTCTACTTCCCACTGCGCCACCACTTCGAACAGAACTTCCACGTCCGCCACCGGCTCGAGCGCTATGGGGCCGGTCGCAGCATGGATTTCGACAGCGCTTCGCCGGATCTGATTGCAGAGGCGATCGCGGAGGAGATTGGGCGCGACGTCGTCTACCGCGACGTTGAGACCGACGGCGCTGCTCGGGCTGCCCGGCACCTCGCCGAGCTGCTGTAGCGCTGCCGTTGGCAGTCCGTTTGTATCTCGGTGACCTATCTGGTCAGGACAGCCAGCGGAGTGGGGCGGGCTCTACACATCGCCGTGCGATGAACCCGGAACTGGGATTCCCCTGCCAGGGGGTTTACGATCGAACCAGAGGGAGGGAACCGATCGCTAACCCACGGACGGGAACGACCAGCTTCATCGCGCTGCTCGGCTGCGGCGTGATCGCGTGTCTTGCCTTTGCGCCAGCCGCAGCCGCCACGCTCAACGTTCAGATGCCACCGCCGGGCATTCACGGCAAGCTTCTGATCTCCGAGCTGACGCCGGCGCCTGACGCGCTGACCATCACCTGGAATCCGGCGACGCAGGTGTCGCGATTCACCAACCCCGCCGGACTGGTCCTCGACTCCAAGCAGGACGATCCGAGTGATGGCTTCGGCGGCGCCAACGGGTGCCAGCAGCTGTCGACCACCGAAATCGATTGTGGCCTCCTGACCTATCGGTTCAGCGACAGCGGAACCCAGATCAGCCTCGGCTCCGGCAACGACGTCCTTCGGGTCGACCGCGACTTGCCGCAGGCGGATGTCGGTGCGATCCACCCTCAGGGTATGGAGGTGGACGGAGGACCTGGTGCGGACCAGATCAACGGAACAGACGGAAATGACTTCCTGATCGGAGGGCCCGGACGGGATCGGATCTTCGGATTCGGCGACATGGATCAGCTGTTCGGCTGTGGGGGCAACGACCTGCTCAATGGAGGCGGAGTCAACGGACCCGAGGCCAACATGCTTCCGAAGTTCGCTCGGGTCAACGACCTCTTCGGCGGGCCGGGGAAGGACAAGCTCGTCCGCGGTCAAAAGGCATTTCGGGACGTTCGGTGCACCACCCTGTGAACCAGGTTGCGGGCCACGCTGGGGCGGTACCGAAACGAGCGAACCCAACCGAGAGAAGCTGATTAAGGCGCTCCTGCTAGGTTCGTGATCGGTCTGCTCGGCCGCATGCACAGGCAAAGGAGTGCCGAATGAATGACACCACGTCCCTCGCGGAGATCGCGCGTGACGACCTCGCAGGTCTGCAGGATGGCATCGTCGGTCCAGGTGATCCAGGCTACGACGAGGCACGAGCCGTCCACAACGGCATGATTGACCGGCACCCAGCGGCGATCGTGCACTGCTCGAGCGCCGAGGACGTCGGACGCACCATCGCCTTCGCGCGTGCCCACGACGCGCCTATCGCTGTGCGCGGCGGCGGACACAACGGCGGCGGCCTCGGCGTGGTCGACGACGGGGTGGTGATCGACCTGGCAGGGATGGCCGAGGTCAAGGTCGATCCGGACTCCGACACCATCCGCGTCGGCGGTGGCTGCACCTGGGCCGACGTCGATCAGGCGACGGCGGAACACGGCCGCGCCACGCCGTCGGGGATCATCTCGACGACCGGCGTCGGCGGGCTGACACTCGGCGGCGGCATCGGCCACCTGACACGCCGCTTTGGTCTCACGATCGACAGTCTGCTCGGCGCTGACGTGGTCCTCGCCGACGGTTCACAGGTGCACGCGAGCGCCGACGAGCACCCCGATCTGTTCTGGGCGTTGCGGGGTGGCGGCGGCAACTTCGGCGTTGTCACGTCGTTCGAGTTCCGTACTCACCCGGTGGGCGCTGTGGTAATGGCCGGGCCGACGTTCTGGCCGATCGAGCAGACACCTGAGGTGATGCGCTTCTACCGTGAGTTCCTGCCCTCCGCCCCCCGTGCCGTCAACGGCTTCTTCGCGCTGATGACCGTGCCGCCGGTGGATCTCTTCCCGGAGGAGCTCCATCTGCGCAAGGTCTGCGCCGTGATGTGGTGCGTCGTCGGCTCCGAGGAGGAGGCAACCGAGATGCTCGCGCCGGTGCACGACGTCGGCACGCCGCTGCTGCACGGCGTCGGACCCATGCCTCACCCCGCGCTGCAGAGCCTGTTCGACGGGCTCTACACGAAGGGCCTGCAGGCCTATTGGCGCGCCGACTTCTTCGACGAGCTCTCCGACGAGCTCATCGAGCAGCATCTCGAGTGGGGCCAGAAGCTGCCATCGATGCACTCGACGATGCATCTCTACCCGATCGACGGCGCGGCTCACGACGTCGGAGCCGCTGAGACCGCCTTCAGCTATCGCGACGCGGGGTGGGCCGAGGTCATCTTTGGGGTCGACCCCGAACCCGCCAACGCCGACGCTATCCGCGACTGGTGCGTCGGCTTCTGGGATGCGACCCATCCCTATTCGGCCGGCGGCGCGTACGTCAACTTCATGATGGACGAGGGCCAGGAGCGCGTCCGTGCGACCTACCGCGACAACTACGACCGCCTTGCAAGCGTCAAGGCGCAATACGACCCCGACAACGTCTTCCGCGTCAACCAGAACGTCCAGCCCGCCGCGGCCTAGGCCTGAGACCCGGCAACGTCGCGCACGTGGGGTGACGAGCTATGTGCCTTGCTGGCGTCCCAAGTACTCCGATTCGAGCACCAAGTCCTTGAGCAGCGATTGGTACTCGACGTGGGTTTCGTGCTCGCTCGTCCGCCACGTGCGTCCTTCCTCGGTCTGCATGAACTCGCGGTAGTCCGGCGCTCCAGGTTTCCTGATGTTGTCGGCGACGACCACCGAACCGGTGTGCAGCCAGCCCTGGTCCAGGATCCGCCGGAGGTCGGGCAGATAGGCAGACTTGTCATGGTCGATAAAGACGAAGTCCAGCGATCCGCTGGCGAAATCGTGCTCAGTCTCGAGCCTTGCGATCGTCTTATTTTCATCGCCGAGTGTCCCGACGAGCACCGTCAGCTCGTCGCCGATGCCAGCGTGGTCCCAGATACGGCGTGCGATCGCTGCGTTTTCGGCGTTGAACTCGATCGACACAAGCCGCGCCCCTTCGGGCATTACCCGAGCGGAACGCAGGGCGCTGTAGCCGCAGTAGGTCCCAAGCTCGAGGAGCTGGTGGGGCGGTGTCCGCCGGATCGCCGCATCCAGGATCTCGCCCTTCTCGTCGCCGACATTGATCAGGAAGCTGCGGTGGTACGCGAAGTCATCGATGACGCGGATCACATCGTCAAGGTCGCCCTGACGAGCTTCGGCCTCGACTTGCTTGGCAAGCGCCAACTCCCGACCGTCGCCCACCTGCCATTCGGTCTCCAGGCGCCGTCTGCCCAACAGCATGCGCACGATCGACCAGCGCAGGAACGGAAGTCGCTTCCCCCCGAGCTCTGATAACGGCGACATCGCTAGGCGTAGTGGCAGAACTCGAGGCCAAGGGGCTCGGCGGGACGGCAATCGAAGAACAGGGAAGTGACCCCCGAGGCGGGATTGGTGCACGGGCGGCCCTGCAGCGAGGCCGGCGATCGGAATCCTTGGGCCTCCAGCAGCTCGCCCAGCACACCGAACCGCGCTGTGCTGCTCACCCCGAACGCCAGGTGCGCACCGATTCCCTGGCGAATCCAGTCGTCGAGGGCACTGCGCTCGATGCCGCGCGGTATTGCGACCTCGACCCTCAGCGAGCCGCGATCTGGGTCGGCGGTGAGGGCCTCGAAGATCGTGGTGGGTACCGTCCGGCCGGCGAGCTGTGCGAGCTGCCTCGTCAGGATCGTGCTCGGGAAGGTGTGCCCGTCGGAGCCGAACCCGGCATCCGCGGCGGCCGAGTTGAGCGCTCCCTCATCCTCGGGTGCAGCCATGAAGCCGACGTGGTCGATTCCTGAGACCAGCGAGCTGATGGTGCTGGCCGAGTCGCGCTGAGGCAGCAGCTGCTCGAGGCACTCCTCGGGGCTCGTCGTCGTCATCAGTTGGGCCGCACCTTGGAGAGCGGGACGGACTCGATCCGGCTCAGTACTGAGGAGCATCTGACTGATTCGCACGGCCACATACGGTACGCCGCCGGGACGCGCTCAACCTGACGAGGCGATCAGGGCCCTCATACGAGGGCCCTTGGTGTTTCGAAAGGCCTGCATCGGTCCAAGCCGGTACCAGGCTTCTGAGGAGCTTGTCCCGCTCGCGGCTTCGCGATACGGTCCCTACGTCCCCGGACTAGGAGTCCGAGAGCAAAAGGAGGAGCCGTGGCTAAGAGCATGACGCTGGATGCCGCACAGAAGGTCGTCGAGGGCGCGCGCGCCAAGGCGGACGAGATTGGCGTCCCAATGGACATCGCAGTCGTCGACGAGGGCAATAACCTGACCGCGTTCGTCCGCATGGATGGCGCCTGGCTGGGTTCCATCGACATCGCCCAGAACAAGGCGTACACCGCGCGGTCGTTCGACCTGTCGACGAAGGATTTGGCGCCGCTGGCGCAGCCCAACCAGCCCCTGTTCGGCATCGACGCCAGCAACCAAGGCCAGCTGATCATCTTCGCCGGCGGGATCCCGCTGATGGACGGTGAGGATGTCGTCGGGGCAGTTGGCGTCAGCGGCGGAAGCGTCGAGCAGGACCAGGAAGTCGCGGAGGCCGGGGTCTCAGCTTTCTAGCGAAGGAGCATCATGGCCGACAACAGAGGTGTTGCGTACATCGAGCCGGGCAAGGTCGAGGTTCAGAGCATCGACATGCCGGAGCTGGAGCTCAAGGACGGACCGGGAGTGCACCCCGACAACGTCGGCCGCAAGACGCCCCACGGGGCGATCCTGCGGATCGTTTCGACGAACATCTGCGGCTCGGACCAGCACATGGTTCGCGGGCGCACGACCGCACCCGAAGGGCTGATCCTCGGTCACGAGATCACCGGCGAGGTGATCGAGACGGGACCGGACGTGGAGTTCATCAAGGAGGGCGACCTTGTCTCGGTGCCCTTCAACATCGCATGCGGTCGCTGCCGCAACTGCAAGGAGGGTGACACCGGAGTCTGCCTGACCACCAATCCCGATCGCCCCGGCTCGGCCTACGGCTACGTCGATATGGGCGGCTGGGTCGGCGGCCAGGCCAACTTCGTGATGGTCCCGTACGCGGACTGGAACCTGCTCAAGTTCCCCGACAAGGAGCAGGCGATGGAGAAGATCCTCGATCTGACGATGCTCAGCGACATCTTCCCCACCGGCTACCACGGGTGCGTGAGCGCGGGCGTGACCTCGGGCTCCACCGTCTACATCGCCGGGGCCGGGCCGGTTGGGCTCGCCGCAGCCCATTCGGCGCAGTTCCTGGGCGCTGGCGTGGTGATCGTCGGGCGATCTGATTCCCGAGCGGTTGGAACAGGCACGCTCGTTCGGCTGCGAGACGGTCGACGTCTCCAAGGGCGATCCGCAGGACCAGATCGAGCAGATCCTCGGGGTCCCGGAGGTGGACTGCGCCGTGGACGCCGTCGGCTTCGAGGCCCGCGGCCACGGCGAGGAGGGCTCCGCGGTCGAGGAGCCGGCCACGGTTCTCAATTCGATCATGGAGCTGACCAGAGCGGCTGGCAGTCTCGGTATCCCGGGCCTGTACGTGACCGGCGATCCCGGGGCGGTCGACGAGGCCGCCAAGGTGGGCTCGCTGTCGATCCGGATCGGCCTCGGCTGGGCGAAGTCCCACGTCATCACGACCGGACAGTGTCCGGTGATGCGCTACCACCGCGGGCTGATGCACGCGATCCTGAACGACCGCGTCCAGATCGCCAAGGCGGTGAACGCGACCGTGATCACGCTCGACGAAGCCCCGCAGGGCTACGACCATTTCGATTCGGGAGTCGCGAAGAAGTTCGTGCTCAATCCGAATGACCTGATCGCGACCTGACTCTGGGGCGAACCCAGATGGAGGCTGATCAAGATGGCGAAGATCGTTTGTGTTCTCTACGACGACCCGGTGGACGGCTACCCGCCTGCCTACGCGCGCGACGACATCCCCAAGATCGCGCGGTATCCCGACGGGCAGACGACCCCCACCCCGAGGCGATCGACTTCTCTCCCGGCGAGCTGCTGGGCAGCGTCTCCGGCGAGCTCGGCCTGCGCAAGTTCCTCGAGGAGGCCGGCCATGAGCTGGTCGTCACCTCCGACAAGGACGGCGAGGACTCCGAGTTCGACCGAAACCTGCCCGACGCCGAGGTGGTGATCTCACAGCCCTTCTGGCCCGCCTACCTGACCGCCGAGCGAATCGCCAAGGCGCCGAACCTGAAGATGTCGATCACCGCGGGGATCGGCTCGGATCACGTCGACCTGCAGGCGGCCCAGGAGGCCGGGATGACGGTCGCGGAGGTGACCTACTCGAACTCGATCAGTGTCTCCGAGCACGTGGTGATGATGATCCTCGGCTTGGTCCGCAACTACATCCCGTCCTACAAGACCGTCATCGACGGCGGCTGGAACATCGCGGACTGCGCCGCGCGGGAGTACGACGTGGAGGGCATGCAGGTCGGCACCGTCGCTGCGGGCCGGATCGGCTCGGCGGTGCTCCGTCGGATGAAGCCGTTCGACGTCGGGCTCCATTACACCGACCGCCACCGGCTCCCGTCGGAGGTCGAGGAGGAGCTCGGAGTCACCTTCCACGAGACTGCCGGAGGAGATGGTCGCGGTCTGCGATGTGGTCACGATCAACGCGCCGCTCCATCCCGAGACCGAGAACCTGTTCGACGAGGAGATGCTCGGCAGGATGAAGCGGGGTGCCTACCTGATCAACACGGCGCGCGGCAAGATCTGCGACCGAGATGCGATCGTGCGTGCACTGGAGTCAGGGCAGCTCGCCGGTTACGCAGGCGACGTCTGGTTCCCGCAGCCGGCGCCACAGGACCACCCCTGGCGGTCGATGCCCTGGCACGGGATGACCCCGCACACCTCGGGGACGAGCCTCTCCGCGCAGGCCCGCTACGCCGCGGGGACGAGAGAGATCCTCGAGTGCCACTTCGAGGGCAAGCCGATTCGCGAGGAGTACCTGATCGTCGAGGGCGGCAAGCTGGCCGGAGCCGGCGCGCACGCCTATAGCGAGGGCTCGGCCACCGCCGGCCACGAGGAGGCGGCGCGGTTCAAGAGGTGATCCCGGGCTCTATGCCGAGGATTTGTTCCGCCGCGCGCCGTCCGCTCCGAAGGGCCCCCTCCATCAAGCCGTGCCACTCGCCGGCCGTGTGCTCCCCGGCGAAGTACAGGGGACCGATCGGCTTCACCAGGTCGTCGTCTCGAAGGGGCGATGAGAGGCTGCGGGCCGAGTAGGAGCCCCGCACCCAAGGGTCGTCGTGCCAGCTCGACAGCATCGCGCTCTCGGGCTCCAGATCGAGGTCCTCGCGAAGCGCGACCAGGGCGGCGACCCAGCGCTCGACCCTGTCTGCGCCACCAAGGGCGTCGATCGCGGACTGCGTGCCCGTGTAGCCGGTCACGAACGGAGCGGGCTCACCGTCGGCGCCCAGCTGCGTGTAGGTCCAGAAGTGCCCGGCGACGGACATGATCGCGCTGGGTTGCGCGGAGGATCGCATGCGCAGGAAAAGCTTCGAGTTCTGACCGTAGGTGACGGCACGCAGCGCGTCCGCGGTCGCACCCTCGAGCGGAGGATCGAACTCGATCTCGGCCAGCGGCGCTGTGGGAATCGCGACCACGACCGCGTCAGTCTCGACCTCAGCGTCATCCGTGGCGACGTTCACCGCATCCTGTGACCACTGCACTCTCCGCACGGGGGAGGAGAGGTGCACAACTTCGCCGAGCTCGGCCGCGAGGGCCTCGGCGAGCCGCATGTTTCCGCCCTCCAGGGTGTGGTTTTCGAAATCGCCGAAGGTCGACGCTCCCTCGTCGAGCACCGACGCCGCGAGGTCGTCGACCGGATGGCCATTCGAGATCGCGATACGCGTCCGAATCAGCGTCGAGACGGGCGGGTCCAGGTCCAGACCGGAGATCAAGTCGCCTGCGCTTGCGGCGTCCGCGGTTGACTCCCCGGCGATGCGGTCGAATGCGGTCTCGAGGGCGGACTGGGACACAGCCTCTTCGCCGATCGGCACGCGCCGCCCATATGGGGTCCCCTTGAGGACCAATGGGATCCCGAAGCGCACCGCCAGGGCAGTCATCGAGTCGTAACCGGGCAGGATGAACTCGGCCCCCCGCTCCACGACCGCCCCCTCCCCGAACGGCACCGACCAGACTCGGCCGCCCACCCGGTCTCGCGCCTCGAGCACGGTCACCTCAGTTCCGCCCGCGCGCAGGGTGTCGGCTGCTGCGAGGCCCGCAAAGCCGGCTCCGATGACGACAACCCGCTTCATTCATCTCCCAGTTGCTGACGCTTCACGACCAAGGATCCTTCCAAGCCACGACGCCGGGGTCCAGTGGTGGTAGGCGAGAGTTGCGTCAGGCCTGCCCGGCGGTGGGCGCCCGCACCCGGCGGAGCACGACGAGGGCGCCCCCCGCGAGCGCGACCGCCGTCACCGCGTAGGCCGCAGTGGCACTCGCGACCTCGAGCAGGGTGCCGCCGATCAGGGGGCCGATCGTGTACCCGGTCGCGTAGAGCAGATTGAGAACCCCGTACCCAAGCCCGCGCTCGACTTCGCCGAAAGCCTCGTCGAGCCACGGGACCGCGGCGGAGAACGTGAGGCTGAATCCGGCCCCGAACAGTCCGAGCGCCAGTGCCGCTCCTACGGTCCCGCCCAGTCCCGCCAGTAGGAGAGCCGAGCCGGCCGTGGCCGCAAGCCCGAGCACGGCCGGGTCGCGCCGGCCGTGCCTATCCCCCCAGCGGCCGCCGAACGGTGCAACCGCGGCGTCGACCGCTATGGACCAGGCGAAGAGCAAGCCGATCACCGCGCTGGACAAGCCGAGGCGGGAGTCGAGGTCGAGCGGTGCGACGACCTCGATCAGGCCCAGGGCGCAGGCCCCGGCGATGGTCATGCCCACCGCCACCGAGCCGTTCCCTGATCCAACCGAGCGCCTGATCGTGGCCCAGGCGGGTGTCTGCGGCGCCGTGCGTCGTTCGGGAGGCAGCAAGAACGTGGCCACGACGGCGATGGCGAGGGAGATCCCGCCGACGATCAGAAAGGGGGCGGCGAACGAGAGCAGGTCGGCAGTCACCCCCCCGAGTGCTGGCCCCGCGAGCGCGCCGGCACTGGTCGCACCAAGGGCGACACCGATCGCCTCCCCCCTCCGGCCCGGTCGCGCGAGATCGGAGACGAGGGCGAGCGCCGCGATCCAGCTCGCCGCCGACCCGACCCCCTGGATGACCCGGCCGAGCATCAGCGGCCAGATGGACTCCGATGTCGCGATCACCCCAGAGCCCGCCGCGGCCAGCACGAGCCCCGCGATCAGCAGGCCCCTGCGCCCCACCGAATCTGCCAGGCGACCCAGCGGAAGCGAGAGAAGGACTATCGGCAATGCATAGGCTGCGAGGGAGGCCCCGAGAGCGCCTTCGCTCGCACCGGTTCGCCGCCCGATCTCGGGAAGGAGAGGGGCGATCAGCCCGAGCAGGGCGGTGTCAATCGTCACCGCCGCCACGGCGATGACGATGACCACGCGGCTCCGCGGGGCTGGTTCGGGTGAGCTCAGGATCGGATTACAGCGTTCTCATCCGAGCT
>CAWHQR010000006.1:0-15493 GCA_963831605.1 uncultured Solirubrobacterales bacterium | reverse complement strand
CTCGCGGGTTGCCGTCACCACGTCCGCGGTAGGGCCGAGCTCCCGCTTCAGGGTGGCGAGGGTGGTCCGGAGGCTGGAGCGTGCGCTCTCATCAAGCACGTCCGGCCAGAACACCGAGGCAACACGGGCCCTGGGATGAAGTCCAGGGTTGATAGCGAGCCAGCCGAGAAGGGACCGTGCCCTATGGCTCGCTATCCGGCCCAACGGACGGCCGTCAACCTCGATCGAAAGCTCGCCCAGCACTGACACAGTGAGCATGCTCAACCAGCCTACTCGGCGGATCTCGGATCGACCTCCGCCTGGACCTGGGGCGGGTCGTTTTTCTAGAGATTGACTACCGGTGCCCTCAATCGGCCGCCGCAGATAGGCGGCCTAGGCCTCGGTCGTGCCCATGCCTGACGCCTTGCCCCGCGCGATCAGTTGGTCGGCCTGCTTCCGGCTGGCCTCATCGATCATCTCGCCACCCAGCTGCACGGCGCCTCGGTCCCCGGCGGCCTCCCCATTGCCTCCAGCACGGCGTGGGCGCGCGCCAACTCCTCCGGTGTCGGGGAGAAGATCTCGTTGAGCGGGTCGAGCTGGCTCGGGTGGATCGCCCACTTTCCGTCATAGCCCAGGGCGCGAGCGCTCGAGGCGGAGGACCGAAGCCCAGCCTCGTCTGAGACGTCCAGGTGCGGCCCGTCGATCGCCGTCAAGCCGGCGGCGCGAGCGTTGACGAGCACGGTCTCGCGCACCCAGTGCCAGCGGTCACCTGGATACCGGCCTTCCGGTTGACGGCCGAGCGAGGCCCCCAGATCGGCGTAGCCGACAATCATCGTCTCGAGCCGAACACCCGCGCCGGCGATCTCGCCCACCCGGACGAGCCCGGCTGCGGTCTCAATCAGCGCCTGCAGACCGACACGAGGCCGGTCGAAGCCAGCGCCGCGCTCCGTTCCCTCGAGCAGGCGCTCGACTGCGTAGATCTGGGCAGCCGCCTCGCACTTGGGGATCACCAGGCTGCCAAGCGCGCCGCCGTCGGCCTTGGCGAGCTCGGTCACGTCACGCTCCCACCACTCGGTGCCTGGTCCATTGACGCGAACCGCCACGGCCCGGGCCACCGTCCGGTCCTTGGGCAATGGCAGCGCAGGCTGCGGATCGCGCCGCCTCCTTCGCGTCGGGCGTGACGGAGTCCTCGAGATCGATCACGATCTCGTCGGCTGGCAGCGACCGCGCCTTGGCGAGCATCTTCAGCGAAGAGGCGGGAACCGAGAGGCAGGAGCGGCGGGATCTCACGCGTCGCGAGCATAGTCTCGAATCAGCTAGCCTCGTGCCTCGTGCCACAAGCCTCGGATCGGGACGGCGCGGTCACGTCGAGGAGGAGAATTGGAAGCGAGGCAGCGGATCGTCAGCGACGGTCCACATTTCGAGGACTTCGTGGTCGGCGACGGCTTCGACGATGCGCCGGCGATCACCCTCACCGCGGGCCATGCGGCGGTGCATCAGGCGATCCTCGGCGACCGTCTGCACGCTTGCCGCTCGACGCCGAGCTGGCGGCCGGGTGCTCGGGGCCGGGACGCCGATCGTCGCACCCGGGCCTGGTCTGCGACGTCGCGATCGGCCAGTCGACCCGGCTCACCCGGCGGGTGATCGGCAACCTCTTCTACCGGGGCCTGGCCCTGCGCCGCATCCGGTGCAATCGGCGACACGCTGCGAACTCAGACCGAGGTCGTCGGGCTGCGCCAGAACCGGCCGCGGCCAGGCCGCGCCGCGACCGGGCTCGCCGCCCTCAGGGTCCGGACGAGCGATCAGGAGGGGCGAGCGGTCCTCGACTTCTTTCGCTGCGCGATGCTGCCGTTGCGGGACCCGAGGGCCGAGACCGGACACGCGGACGACTTCGAGGAGATCGGCGCGCGCTCGACCCGGAGGCGGTAGCCGGCGTCGTCCCGGCGGCTGGAGCCTCGACCGAGTACCGAGGTGCGGTCCCCGGTCCCCGCTTCGAGGACCTTCGCGCGGGGGAAGCGTCGGGCGATCGAGGGCGGCGACGTCGTGAGCTCGGCGCCGGAGCTGGCCCGCCTCTCCCTCAACGTCGCCTTGCCCACCACGATCGCTACGCGGGCGAGCGGATGGCGGCGGCTCGTCTACGGCGGCCACACGATCGGGCTTGCGGCGGCGCAGCGCCACCGCGCGTCCCGCCGATCCTGGTCACGATCGTCGGCTGGCACGCCTGCGATCACCTCGGCCCCGGTCTTCGAGGACGACACCCTGCTACAGCGAGGTCAGCGTCGGAGAGCGCGAACCGCTGCCGGAGGGGGCGGGCCTCGTCCACCTGCGCTCGCGGGTCAGGCGCGCGCGTTCGGAGAGCGGAGACGCGACGTGCTCGACTGGCGCCTCGTGGGGCTGATGCCGTATGAGCGGCTCGAGAAGGGGATCCTCGCCGGCCTGCGCGTCGTCGAAGGCTCGGCCTTCGTCGCCGCGCCGCTCGGCGGCATGACGCTGGCCCAGCTCGGCGCCGACGTCATCCGCTACGACCAGATCGGCGGCGGCCTCGACTATGGCCGCTGGCCGGTGGCCGGAGACCGGCCAAAGCCTCTTCTGGGCCGGCTCAACAAGGGCAAGCGCTCGATCCAGATCGACCTGCGGGCGCCGGAGGGCAAGAGATCGTCGCGAGACTCATCACCGCGCCGGGGCCTGACGCGGCATCTTCCTCACCAACTTTCCCGGCGCGCGGCGCCCTCGACTACGAGGCGCTGCAAGACCAGCGAGACGACCTGATCATGGTCGCACTGACCGGCAACCCCGACGGCACCAGCGAGGTCGACTACACGGTCAACGCCGCCACCGGCTTCCCCTGGGTACCGGTCCGCGCGGCGCTCACGGAGCCGATCAACAGCGTGCTGCCGGCCTGGGACGTCGCGATGGGCGAGATGGCGGCGGTCGGCATGCTTGCCGCCGACCGCCACCGCACCGCACCGGCGAGGGGTCGCTGGTGAAGCTCGCGCTCTCCGACGTCGCCTTCGCGATGGTCGGCAATCTCGGCCGCATCGCCGCAGGCCGACCCTCGGCGGCAGCGCGGCGAAGGACGGCAACTATCTCTACGGCGCGTTCGGCCGCGACTTCGTGCACCCCCGACGGTCGCCGCGTCATGGTCGTCGCGCTGACCGCTCGCCAGTGGAAGGCGCTGGTC
This sequence comes from uncultured Solirubrobacterales bacterium, assembly GCA_963831605.1. Lineage (GTDB taxonomy): Bacteria > Actinomycetota > Thermoleophilia > Solirubrobacterales > 70-9 > DASUPK01. Next base: position 12,333 of record CAWHQR010000006.1, on the reverse strand, counting down.
GAGGCGACCGGGATCGACGAGGCCTGCGGCGACATCGAGCGCGCACCGGACCCGATCTCGCTCCGAGACCGGTCGCTTCGAAGCGCGCGACCTGATCGCGGCGATCGCTCCGCCCCTGGTTCGCCGCGCGCACCTGGCGAGGTTCGCGAGGCCTTCGCCGCGAACCGCGTCTCCTGGGGCCCCTACCAGACCTTCCGCCAGCTGATCGAGCGAGGACCCGCGCTGCTCGACCGCCGAACCCGATGTTCGAGGAGGTCGAGCACCCCGGGGTCGGCACCTACCTGATGCCGGGCTCGCCGCTCGAGTTCTCCGACGCCGAGCGCCTGCGCGGCGCGCCGCGCGCCCGTGCTCGGCGAGCACACCGAGGAGGTTCTCGCCGACGTGCTCGGCCTCAGCGATGGCCGAGATCGGCCGTCTGCAGGAGGATGGAGTGGTCGCGACCGAGGCCGCCGTTACCGCCTCGAGTCGGGAGCCGTGGGAGGGCCGGACTGGGACCTCCGGCACAAGTCGAAGGGCGAGAGCGAACCAGAGCACCAGCCCGCCCGCTGACGCGGCATACTTTCGGGCATGTTTGTTTTCCTGCTGTCGATGCTTGGCAGCGCCGTCTTCATCGGCCTTGCGCTCTGCGTGCTGCGCTTCGATGCCGACGAGGGAGGCGAAGATGCCGGGGACGGGGGCGGGGGCGGGGGCGGAGGCCGGGCTGGGCCACCTCCGGAGCCACCGAGCAAGCCGCTCCCCGGTCATCGACCCTCCCTGGGGGAGATCCGCGCATTTCGGCCCAGAGAGCGCGTCACTTCTCACTGCGTCTTGACACGGGTATAGATTCCCGTCCTGCGGCGCCTGGGCGCTCTCTGCGTTCGGGGCGACGTGGAAGGAGAGTCAATGGTGTGAATTCCGTTGCTGTACGGTGGCTCGGAATCGTTGCCGGGGTCGTCATCGTCGCCCTGGCGATCGGGCTTTACGTCAACAAGCTCGTGCGCTCTCCGACGCCGGTTTCGGCGCAGCAGACCGGGCCGGCCCAGGCGCAGCTGACGTTGGGCACGACCCCGGCAGTCGGAAAGCTCGGTGGACACCCGACCTGGGTCTCCTATCTCGTGCGGGAGGGGAATCAGTGGAAGCACACGACGACCTTCGACGTGCCCGCTCACTCCCTGGTGAGCATCACCGTCCTCAACTTCGACGGCGAGAGCGGGCTCCGCAACCCGTTCCTCTCGCAGGTGCAGGGAACCGTCGGGATTCATGTAGCTGGACGGGAAGACCGTGAAGAACATCTCCCCCGACGCCGCCTCGCATACCTTCACGGTGCCCGAGCTGGGGATCGTCGTCCCGATCAAGGGCGTTGCCGATGACGCCCCATACGCAGTGCTCGGAGATGCCGTGCTCCCTCAGCCAGGCGCACGAGACCATCACCTTCACGATCCGCACCGGCAAGGGCGGCTGGATTCGCTGGCCAGTGCTTCCGTGCCGTGCGCAGCGGCCGGCTTCTTCACTGGCTTCGGCGACCCGATGCAGACGATCGGCTACATGGACGGCTTCCTACACGTGGTCTGAGCCCGAGCGACGATGCCCGAGCCCCCACACTTCAGACGAATCCTGATCCTGTGGGCCGCGCTCAGCATCATCGCGACGCCGATCGTGGTCCTGGTATGGGCGCCGGATCTGCCGCCGGGCAACAGCACCAACGCGGCCTCGGGGCAGGTGACCGACAACCAGATCCTGCTCGGGCTCGTGACGCCCATCGCCGTGCTGATGATCGTCTACTTCGCCTACGCGCTGATCGTATTCCGCCGCCGCGACGAGGGGCCGGACGAGGGAGTCGCGATTCTCGGGGACAGCGGCATACAGACGACCTGGCTGGCGGTCACCTCCGCGATCGTGCTCTTCCTGGCGACCTACGGAACCGTTCGGCTGTTCGACGAGGGCTCCGGCGGCGGCCAGGGCTCGGACCCGGTCGCCAAGCCGTCGGGCAGCGTGCTCCCGGTTCAGGTCATCGCCCAGCAGTGGGCGTTCACCTACCGCTTTCCGACCTTCGGGGGGGTGGGAACCCCGCACCTGGAGCTGCCGGTCGACCGAAACGTCGCGCTGCACGTCACCTCGCTCGACGTGATCCATTCGTTCTGGGCCCACGACCTCGGTGTGAAGGCTGATGCCAATCCGGGCGTGGACAACGTCGCCTATGTCAAGCCGACCGAGGTCCGCAGCTTCTCGATTCGCTGCGCCGAGCTCTGCGGGCTTTGCCACGGGCACATGTTCGATACGGGGCAGGTCGTGAGCGACGCTGCGTTCCTCGCCTGGATCCACGCCGAGCAGGCAGCCTTCGGCCCGGCGACCGGCGTCCTTCCCAAGTTCAGGTCCCACTACGACCCCGCTCCCCATAGGAGGGCCGGATGAGCACCGAACGGACCGCCAGTTCCCCCCTGCGTGGCCTGATTCGCTTCAACGTGATCAGCGGGATCCTGCTCGGGATCGTTCGCTCTACTTCGGCTGGTGGCTCGGCCACCAGATCCATTTCACCAACTACGAGTACACCGCCGACACCGGGCAGAACGACATCGCGCTCTTCCTGGCCTATCTGTTCTTCGTCGTCGGTTTCCTGGTGGGGCTCGGGTATCTCCGGTACCCCCTGTCGAGGATGATCGGGCGGGAGCCCTCACACCATCAGAACGAGGAAGGGGGCATCCGCCGCTACTTCGGCCTCTGCACCGACCACAAGGTGATCGGGTTGCAGTACCTGGTGGGGATCGGCCTCTTCTTCTTCATCGGCGGCGTGAACGCGATGCTGATCCGGGCCGAGCTTCTCCGCCCCTCGCCCCAGCTCTTCGGCGCCGGCAACTACCTGACGATCGTCAGCCTGCACGGGGCGATGATGATGGGGATCATGACCTCGGGCGTTCTCGGCCCGTTCGCCAACTACTTCGTGCCCCTGATGATCGGCGCGAAGCGGATGGCCTTCCCGCGGATCGAGTCGCTCACCTTCTGGTTGCTGATGGCGGCCGGGGCGGTCCTCACGAGCGCCATCTTCTTCGGCGGCCTTCCCACCGGCTGGACCGGCTACGGGCCACTCAACGACCAGGCGAACATGGGGATGGACTCGTACATCATCTTCTTCATCCTCGTCGGGGTCTCGATGACCCTCCTCGGGCTCAACCTGATCGCGACGATCGTGACGATGCGGGCGCCCGGGTTGACCTGGGGTCGGCTGCCCATCTTCTGCTGGGGAGCTATCTCGACTTCGGGCCTGATGGTGCTCGCGGCGCCCGTGCTGGCGGCCGTCCTCCTGATGGTGGGGCTCGACCGGACCGCGCAGACCTCGTTCTTCCAGGCGCCCTCGGGAGGCAGCCCCTACCTCTTCGAGAACCTGTTCTGGTTCTTCGGCCATCCGGAGGTCTACGTCTTAGCCCTGCCCGGGTTCGGGATCCTCCTCGAGATCCTGCCGGTTTTCGCCCGCAAGCCGCTCTGGGGCTATCGCCTCGCGGTGGCGGGGATGCTCGGCGTCGCGCTGCTCAGCTTCTTCGTCTGGCAGCACCACCTGTTCGTGAGCGGCATCAACTCCGCGCTGCGCCCCTTCTACATGCTCTCCACGGAGGTGATCTCGATACCCACCGGATTCATCTTCCTCTGTGGGATGGCGACGCTCTGGAGGGCGACGATCCGCTACACGGTGCCGATGCTCTTCTGCCTGGCCTGGTTCTTCAACTTCTTCATCGGCGGGATCTCGGGGGTATTCCTGTCGGATACCCCGAGCGACGTCAGCACCCACGGCAGCTTCTTCGTCATGGCCCATTTCCACTACACGATCATGGGCGGCCTGATCTTCACGTTCTTCGCGGCGATCTACTACTGGGTGCCGAAGATGACGGGGTTCCGATTCAACGAGAGACTGGCGAAGATCCACTTCTGGTCGATGTTCATCGCCTTCAACTCGACATTTGGCCCGCTGTTCGCCGCCGGGCTGCTGGGGATGCCGCGGCGAGTGTCCACCTACGCATCGAGCCTCCAGCCGCTCAACATCTGGGTGTCGGTGTCCGCCTTCGTCCTCGGGTTATCGATGCTGGTCTTCTTGGCGAACGTCCTCTACTCGCTTGTGATCGCCCGCAAGCCGGCGGAGGCGAACCCTTGGGACTCCAAGTCGCTGGAGTGGCAGCTGCCGACGCCGGTGCCCGTGCACAACTTCGACAAGATTCCGGTGATCGACTCGGATCCCTATGACTACGGAACCCCACCCCCGCCGCCCAGACCCACGAAGGAACCGGCGGCGGCACCCGGATAACGATGGTCAAGCTCCCAGGAAGAGGACAGCAAGAGAGCTCGGCGGACGGGCCGTTTGACGAGCCGCCGGAGGTCCACGAGCGGAACCTCTGGCTCGGTGCCCGCGTGATCGCGGGTACGACGATCATGTTCTTCGCGGCGTTCGCGTTCGCGTACTTCTATCTGCGCTCGCTCAACAACAGTCACGAGTGGCGCCCGGCGGGCGTCGACCCGCCGCAGAGGTACGGGATCGCAATCGTCCTCCTCTTCGCCGTCAGCGCCGGGCTCCTGGCCTACGCATCCTGGGCGGCGCGTGAGAAGCGCGGCTGGCTGGCGGCGGCTGGGACGGCACTCGTCCTCGGGCTCGCCGGCTGCGTGGTGCAGGTGTTCGAGTACGCGAACGTCCACTTCAGCCCGACCGATGGCGGCTACGCGAGCGTATTCATCGGCTGGACCACCCTCTTCGTCGTCTTCGTGATCCTCACCATGTTTTGGGTCGAGATCCTCTTCGCCGAGGGGGTGCGCAATCGACGCGCGGAGGGGGCAACCGTGCCGGCCGGGCTGGCCGACGCCGCCTTCTACTGGAGCCTGCTGGCGGGCATCGGGGTGCTCTCCTGGGCGATCCTCTACCTGTCCTGAGCTTTGTCCACTGCGACGATCCTCTTGAGCTGGACCACCGACCCGGCGCTTCTCTGGGTGGCCCTCGCCGCATTGCTCTATTGGCTGGCCGGCCGCGGGGTGCGGCCGCAGCCATCCACAGCCCGCCGCTGGCGCCTGGCGGCCTTCATCGCCGGGCTCGCCACAGTCGTCGTGGCGCTCGCCTCGCCGATCGACGATTGGGCCGAAAAGCTCCAGTGGGCGCACATGCTCCAGCACGTGCTCCTGCTCCTCGTCGCCCCTCCGTCTGCTGGCGCTGGCCCGGCCTTGGAACAGGATGTGGCGGGGGCTGCCGCTCGGCCTTCGCCGGTGGGTCGCGCACGAGGTCACACAGGGCCGCTGGTCGGATGGCCTGCGCCGGACGGCGCGGTTCCTCGGGGATCCGGTTCCCTCCTGGCTGCTGTTCTCGGTCACGCTCGCCGTCTGGCACATCCCGTTCGCGTATGACCTGACCCTGCGCTCTCCGCTCGTTCACGCAGCGGAGCACGCGCTCTTCTTCGGTACTGGCCTGCTCTTCTGGACGCGGGTGATCGACTCGCCGCCCTGGCGATCGCCGCTCCCCGATGGAGTCCGAGCCGTGTACGTCGCGTCGGCGATGGTGGTCAGCTGGCTGCTCGCAATCGTTCTCGCCTTCGCCAGCTCGCCGCTCTACGCCCCCTACGCGGCGGAGGCGACCCGGCCCGGCGGGATCAGCGCGCTCACCGACCAGCAGTTCGCCGCCGGGGTGATGTGGGTACCCGGCTCGATCCCGTTCACGATTGCAATCATCTTCATCATCTACCGCTGGCTGGAGCCCGAGCGTGCCCGCGACCCGGGTCCTCGCGCAGGCGCGCTCGCCGGAAACCAGTGACCTAGGAGGGAACAGGATGCCGCTCCCGTCGAACATCATCGCCATCACGGTCGCCGGCCAGGGCGTCCTCACCTGGGCGATCCCGCTCTTCGTCTTCCTCGCGGTCCTGGCCTGGTGCATGCTGTTGTTGATCCGGCGCTACTCAGAGTGACGCCCGGCCATCGATCCGTCGCGGATCGATGAGCCGTCGTCGGACTGGGCTCCGGGAAGGCGGCCTGGTCGTTCTGGCGACGGTCATCGTCGGGGTCGGCGCCGGAGTCGCGATCCACGCGCTGAACGGCGGAGGCGGCTCGAGTGCACAAGGCAATCCCCCGGGCCTGCACGGCCAGGCGACCTGGAATTCCGGGGAAAGACCCGCTCCAGATCTTCGGCTGCCGGACCAGAGCGGCAAGCCGGTATCCCTGGGCTCGCTACGCGGCCGCACCGTGATGCTCGCCTTCTTCAGTTCGCGCTGCCGCCGGACCTGCGCCGCGGAGGTGAGGTCGCTGCGCACGGCCCTCCGACTGCTTCCGCCGCCCGCGCGGCCGGCGCTTGTCATCGTGAGCCGCGACCCGTCCCACGACACGCCCGAATCGACGCGGGCAGCCGTCGCCAGTTGGGGCTTGGGATCAGCAGCCGACTGGCACTGGCTGCGCGGCTCGCGGCGGCAGTTGGCTCCGGTGCTCAAGGCTTACCGAGTTGACGCCCGTGGGGCCGGCGCAAACGCGACAGGACCGGTCTATCTCATCGACCGGGAGGGCTTCGAGCGCGCCGGCCTCCTCTATCCGTTTCCACCCGGCTGGCCGGCTGGGGATCTGCGCCTTCTCGCGGCGGAGGATTGATCGGGCTCCTGCGTGTTCCTGGGAATCGTCGGAGCGCAATACTGGTGAGTGCATTGATGCACCGTTCTCGCCGACGGCTTCGAGGCGCAGGCTCGGGTCTGGCGCTCACCCTGGTGGCGGCATGCGCAGCCGCCGTCTTGGTTGGCTGCGGTGGAGGCGGCGGCGCGTCTGCGAGCACGAGCCCCAAGTTCGCCGGGGTCCGCGCCCTGCCGTCCAAGCCCGCCCCGCCGCTCGCCCTTCGGGACTCGCTCGGTCAGCCGGTGAACATCGACCAGTACCGAGGCAAAGCGGTGCTGGTGACCTTCATCTACGACCACTGTCCGGACATCTGCCCGCTGATGGTCGGCAACCTCCACACTGCTCAGGCCGAGCTCGGACCGGAGGCGGCCAAGGTGCAGATCATCGCGGTGTCCGTCGATCCACGTGGCGATACGCCCCAATCGGTCGCGGCCTTCCTGAGAGCGCATCGGATGACCGGTCGCATGCAGTATCTGATCGGGTCCCGCGGGCAGCTCGAGAAGGTCTGGCGCGATTGGAGCATCCTCTCGAAGGCGACGCCGACGAAGGGCGACCCCGACGTGGTCGAGCACTCGGCACTGGTGTACGGGATCAGCGCCAGCGGGCGGATCACCACGCTGTATCAGCACGACTTCACGCCTCAGCAGATCGCGCACGACGTGCCGATCCTGGCTTCGGAGTAGGGCCATCGCCCGCCGCTTCCGGATCGCCCTGATCACCGCCGGGGTCGTCGTTGCGGTGATCGCGATCGTGGTCCTGAGCGGTACGTCGAACCGCTTCGGGGCCGGAAGACGTGCGCCGCTGTTGCCGACACGCGTACTCGTTCCTCCTCAGATGACACTCGCCTCCCTCCGGGGCAAGCCGGCCGCGATCAACTTCTGGGCCAGTTGGTGCGCGCCGTGCCAGAAGGAGGCCCCGGTCCTCGGGCAGGTGGCTGACGAGCTCCACGGAGACGCGAATCTCGTCGGAGTCGACTGGACGGACGGAACTTCCGCCGGTCGCGCGTTCCTGCGGCAATACCACCTGACGTACCCGAACCTCATCGACGCGGACGGGACGGCCGGCCAGGACTACGGGCTGAACGGCCTGCCGACCACCTTCATCCTCGACGCTCACGGGAAGATCACAGATGTCCTGCGTGGACCGCAGACCGCCGACACGCTGCTGCGCGCGCTGCATCTGACCGCGGGGACCGGTTCTTAGGGAACTATCACCGGGCTCTCATGGAGCTCCCAGCTTCGCTTGGCAGGGTGTCAGAACCGCGGCACCGGGAAGAAGGTGCCGGAGCGAACTGACCCAAACCGAAAGGAGGCGCACGAACGTGTCGATTGCAACAGCTTTGATCATGAATGTGGTTGCGGTCGTCGGCCTGCTCGGACTGCTGGCGGCGACCATGCGACTCCCGTACCACCTGCCGACCACCCCTCGGTCCGGTGACAGCGAGCCGGAGGGTGCGCGCCGCAGCCGGAAGACGGCCCCGGCGAGCCGGCCCTCGAGGCGACGAGGTCGCCCGCCGGAGCCGGTCTACGAGCGATAGCTCCAGCTGCGATCAGGCGGCGGCACGGTCAGATGGTGACGACCGTGTCGACCGCCATCGCAGAGAACAGGATCGCCAAGTAGAGCAGCGAGAAGTGGAATAGTCGCCCAGCTCGCGCCGGGTTCGTTTCACGCAGCAGCTGCAGCGCCAGACCGATGAAGACCGCATCGAGGATCAGCGCCACTCCCAAATACAGATCGCCGACCGAATGCCAGAGGAAGGGCAGGAGGGTGGTCGTGGCGAGCACGAGCGAGTACACGAGAATCCGGCGGGACGTGTCTCGATCCCCGGATACAACCGGGAGCATCGGGACGTTTGCGGCGGCGTATTCACGCTTGATCAGCAATGCGAGCGACCAGAAGTGTGGCGGCGTCCAGAAGAAGATGATCAGGAAGAGGGAGGCTGCCGGCAGAGTGAGGTTGCCGGTCGCCGCGGCCCATCCGACCAGCGGTGGAACAGCGCCCGCGGCGCCCCCGATGACGATGTTCTGAACCGTCCACCGCTTCAGCCAACGCGTGTAGACGATCACGTAGAAGAGGCCGCCGACCAGGGCCAGGGTCGCCGTCAGGACATTTACGAAGCTGGCCAGCAGGACGAATGAGAAGGCCCAGAGGACGAGCCCGAATTCGACTGCGCGGGGAGGAACCAGACGACCGGCGACGAGCGGCCGGTCTGCCGTTCGCTCACCCATGAGGGCGTCAATGTCCCGGTCCAGGTAGTGGTTCAGCGCGCTGGCACCCCCAGAGGCGAGAGCCCCGCCGACCAGGACGACGGCCAGGTCCGCCAAGTCCGGCACGCCGCCGGCCCCGACGAACATCCCGGCGGCCGCTGTGACCAGCAGGAGCACCATGATCCGCGGTTTGGTCAGGGCGACGTAATCTCGCCACGCGCCCGCCGGTACCTGCTTCCCTTGGAACGAGACCGCGGCGCTCACCAGGGCTGCCGCCAGGGCCAGGGCAGCGAACAGGAGGTGGAGCACGACCGACCACCCCGGCCGACCGGCGAAAGCGACCACGCCGCCGAAAGCGCTCTCCACAACGAACAGCACGAGAGCCGCAACCGAGAATGGCAGCAACCGCGAATGCGCAGTGGCTGCCGCAACTACCACCGCCCCGAGCAGCGGAAGCGCCACTATCGCGAGCAATCGGTGGGGGAGGCCGAGGTGGAGAGCGCCGCTGACCACGACGACTGCGGTGGCAGCTGCCCCTCCCAGGGCGGCCAGGCGAAGCCACGCCCCCGGCGCAACATCGCCCGACTGCGGCCTCGCGCCTCGGTCCTCCGGGCCGCGGGTCAGGCTAAGGCTATGAGCCACGCCAGCCTCCTTTGCCGATGCTAGAGCGAGGCCGAGCTACAACGCGCGTCAAGTCTCGTCCCTCGGCGTGCGTGTGTCAAATCGTGCCCCGACCTTGCGCGCAAGGCGCCGCGTTTCGCCTGAAAGCCCGGTCTGCCGAACTTTGAGCCAGTGACGCGAGCACGACTCAGTATCGAGCGAAGCGCTTGGTTTCCTCGGCGAAGCCGTCAACCAACTCGCGCGACAGGGTTGGCCGCGTTAGCTGGATCGCTGTGAGGAAGTCATCGGTGCTCGCGCGGTAGCCGGCCTTGTCGAAGTGGTCGCGCTCGAAGGCAGCCTGAGCCGCCTTGCGGGCCGCGAACTCGATATCCGCCGGCGTAAAGAATTCGCTCGCCTTGACCAGTGACTTGATGCCGATGTTCATGTCCGTGATCTCCCCCACGTAGCGAGCCCAGATCAAGGCGCGCGCCTCCGGGTCCGGCGGTCCGACGGGCAGCACATAGTCGAAGCGGCCGGGGCGCAGGAAGGCTGGGTCGAGGCGATCGACCCAGTTGGTGGCGCAAACCAGCAGGTGGCTCGGCGCCTCGCGCAAGCGAGGGATCTGCTTGAGGAACTCGTTGGTCACGCTCGCGCTCACCTGCCGATCCTCGTGCCGGATTGAGGCGAGATCCTCGACCTCGTCCACGAAGACCACAGCCGAGGACAGATCAAGGATTCGGTCCAGGGTCTCGGCCAGCAGACGCGCCTCATGCTCGGGGCCTTCCCCGGCAAGCTCGCGTGGCTGAATCTCCACGAATGGCCACCCGAGGCGCGAAGAGATCCCCTTCGCGAAGGTCGTCTTGCCGGTTCCCGGCGGTCCAAAGAGAACGATCGCCTTCGGTGGAGAAACGGCGTGGCGCGCGGCCAGTTCCGGCTCCTGGAGCGGCAGGATGACCCGGCGCTCGATGATCTCCTTGGCCTGCTCAAGCCCCTTGAGCTCCTCCCAGAGGCCGGGGTTGATCGTCCGGCCCCACACCTCGGCCAGCCCGGTCGGCACGGCGGCGGTCGCGGGCACTTGGCGCTCCATGTAGATGGCTGCCTCGGCGGGCCGGTAGTCCCAGCCCTGTAGATGAGGCACCGCTCGATCATCTGCGGCAGAGACGGTGGCGATCCTGCGAACGCCCTTGGCGACGAGCCGCTGCTCGAGTCCTCCGAGTAGCTCGTCCATCAGCTCGTAGGGCGTGCCGATTCCCGGCAGGTAGTTCAGCCGGTGGATCCAGCCGATCGGCCCCGATGCGCTGGCAATCGCCACCCCGATCAGCTCGCCCTCGCGTTCCGCAACAAGCGTGGTCACATCCTCGGAGCCGATCAGGTCGACCGCCTCATCGATCTTCGGCTCTCCCGGCAACGGCGCGTTCAGACGCTCCCACAGATCGAGTAGCCGGCCGAGGTCAGCGCCCTCGTACTCACGAATCGTGGCTTTCATCGCAAACTAGGATCGCGGAACTTGGGAGCGGCCACAATCCTCAGATTGTCGCCTCCGTGAAGAAAGGCGCAGCCTCAGCGGTTCGTGCCGCTTTCGCGTGGATACAGCAGGCTGGAAACCGAAGGTCACAGGTTCGAATCCTGTCGGGCGCGCTTCAAAGCTTCCTGCAATCGGCCGCTAGCGTTTCCGCTTCCTCTTGCACTTCTTCTTCGCGCCCTGGGCGGAGCGGTGCTTCTTCTTCTTGCACTTGGCGGGGGAAGGTGGCGGCGCGGTCACTCCATTGCCACTCAGACTGGCGGTCGGCCCGCCGCTACCGGTGCTGAGAGTCCCGCCGACCGGCCCGAGCGCCGCCGGGGTGAAGGACAGCGAGATCGGACAGGTCGCGTCACTCCCGAAGTCGGCGATCATCATCGTCGGACACCCGCTGGCCGCCGCAAAGGCCGGGTTGGAGCTGGCGATCACCGGCGAGAAGTTGCATGGTGCCGAGCAGCTCAGCCGCAGGGTCTCGACCTGCGGGCTGCTGGACGATCCGACGGTCTCATCTCCAAACGCAACGCTGTCCGAGGACAGCGTGACCGTCACCATTTTTGCGGCGGCCGAGCCGGTCAACAGCAAGAGACAAACCAGGGTCCCAACCACGAAGAGGGCCAATCGATTCATCGCTAGGTCGGCACCTTACCGTCGCGCGCGCGGTGCCGGTTGATCAGGGGGTACTGATCAAGTCGAGCAATCACGCACGCCCGCCTATCTCTTCGCGCCGGGTTAGGCTCGGCTGCCGAGGCTAGGGTCCGAGACCGGGATTACTTCACGAAAGGCACCGTGGTCGCGGACTGACGTATCGAAGGAGGAGACTTGATCAGCACCGACTATCTGGTCGTCGGATCAGGGGCGAGTGGTCTCGCCTTCGCCGACACGCTGGTGACGGAGGATCCGGACGTCGAGCTTACGCTCGTTGATCGCCGGCCCGGGCCGGGTGGCCACTGGCTTGACGCGTACCCCTTCGTTCGCCTGCATACGCCGTCGGCGTACTACGGCGTCAACTCTCTGCCCCTCGGCGAGGACCGGATTGACCGGTCCGGCGAGAACGCCGGCTTCTACGAACGAGCGACGGGCGCGGAGGTTCGCGACTACTTCGCCGAGGTGGCGTCTCGCCTGACGCAAACGGGGCGCGTACGGATCCTGGCCGGGCATGAGCACCTGGGACCGCAAGAGGTTGGAGCACAGGTCCGTGACCTGAGCACCGGAGCGCTTCATGACGTCGAGGTGCGGCGCAAGCTGGTCGACGCCCGCTATCTCGAAGCCTCGATCCCGGCCACTCACGAACCGTCCTTTGACGTTGCGCCGGGTGCCAGAGTCGTGCCGGTCAACGACCTGCCGGCCGCCGCACGGCCGGGGACCCGTTACGCCGTGCTCGGGTCCGGCAAGACGGCGGTCGACGCCTGCAGC
>CAWHQR010000005.1:0-513415 GCA_963831605.1 uncultured Solirubrobacterales bacterium | reverse complement strand
GGGTGGGCACGACCTTCGAATCGAGCTCGACGCGATCGCTGACCTTCTTTGTGTTGAATCGATAGATGAGGTCCAGCGTGCGCGAAGGTCCAGCGTCAAGTCTGGTCGCGAAGCGGCCATTCGCCTGCGTCGTGACAACGGTCGCGAGTTCCCTGCCGGCGTCAGGGAGATCGGTCGTTTGGTAGACGCAAACCGCTGCGCCTCCGACTGGCTTGCCGGCGCCATCAGTAAGGACACCGCGGATCACTGGACTGTCGTTTGACGTCAGCTGCGCTCTCCGTCGCAATTGCCCGCCAACGTCGGCGCCGGAGTCGAGCGATGTCGCGGCGGTTCCGCCGGACGCCGCACACGAATTGTCGACGTCGACCGTCCGCCGGAGGCAATGCGATTCGTTGCCACCGACGTCGTATCCGCAGACTCGGACCTCATTCGCACCGTTTACCCAACCTGCCCCATGCTCGGTGTCGAGTTGGATGGCGCGCTGACCGGACGAGTCCGGACACGGTTTGAGTTGGGAGTAGGAGACACCGTCGATATCCGGACCGCAGAAGTCTGAAGCAGCTGATCGAATCCCATTGACGTAGACGACAATCGACCGCGCGCCGCCTCCTGAGTCAGTGGCTGTCGCATTCACCGTCTGGACCCCGCTCACCACTCCGCCGTCGAGCAAGTTCGCCCGAAGCGCTGACCGAGGGTGGAGCGAGATCCTGAACCTCCGCATAGAAGTCCGTGAGGTATGCGAACGCCGAAGTGCTCGAGCAGGGACTGGCGAAACACTGCTCGTAGATCGGCATAGAAGCTGCTGTTGCTCTGGACCGGCGATAACCCAATAGTCCCCGGGGACCCGACGCCGCGTATCCGGGCGCCCACTGCCGCTGCGTCATCGGACCGTACCCGCCATGGGTGTAGTAGTGAAGCTGGGTCTGCGCGGTCTTGAAGATCGTGTTCTGCGGCGCAGTCCACTGCCAGACCACGTAGGTGTTGTACGTGCTCTGTCCATTTGCCTCCATCCGCAGGCCCCAGTTCCCGCAGTTGTCGCTCTGGCTGATCTTGGTAGCTCCGCCGAAAGGCCGGATCATTCCGGCGTCGATGTTTCCGACACTGGCGTTGCACTCCCGCACGTCGTAATTAGCCCGCGCCCCGGCGGGCGCGAGGGCTGCCCACGCCGCGCACGCGACTGCCGCCGCCAAGACGATGCGAACGAGCCTCCGCCGCTGCCATCGGTTTGAAGTCACCTGCACGCCTCCTCCTCCGCTGAACTCGTTGCCTCCCTAAGGACCGGGCGTCCGAATTTCTCCGTGCGACTGCTCACTCGATCCCAAACCCTCCGCCTCCACCGCCAGATCCACCTCCGCCGGATCCGCCGCTGCCGCCACCGGACGGCCCGCCGAACTCACCGCTGCTCGAGCTGCCTGAGGATCGACGACGCGGGCGGTGCCTCGACGCCGAACTGGCGGCTCTTCTGCTGCACGGGAGTCGGTGGCGAGTTCGACGGTTCCGCTTCCTTTGAGGGTGAGGGCGCCCGATTCGGCTCGGTCGGCACGGCGCTCTCATTCGGAACCGTCTTCGTCGACGCAGGCTCGACCGGTCTCGAGATCGCGGGCTTCTCGTTACCGCGATCGCCGCCCGTGACCCCGTCGGGATCGACGACGCCGGTGGCCACGCAGGTTGCGCCTCCGGCCGCGGTGGCTCCGCAGATCGCGAGCACCTTGGCGACGGCGGCCATGCCCGCTCCGCGGGATCCGCCAGCAGCAGTGACCGATGCCGCGTCGCCGTTCCCGCCTCCTCGCGACAGCAGCGAGTAGCCGGCTTCCCGGACCTTGTCCACGATCGCCCCCGCGCGTTCGGCGACCCATTCGTGCGGGTGACCGCCCATCGATTGGTCAAGTAGCGGCCCGGCCGGCATCAGCTCGAACACCCTGCCGGGGATCGCGCGGTATGCCCGCAGCTTCGCGCGGCACGCGGCGCAGCCTCTCAGGTGAAACTCGAGCGCCTCCGTGGAGCCATTGCCGTCTTCGCCATCGGCCATCTGCGAGAGAGCACGGGCCAATTGGTCACATCGACGCCCGTCCTCGATTTCGGCGAAGACCTGGAGGAAGCGCTTCCTGCCCTCCGCCATACACCGGTTGATTTTTGTATACGACCAACCGGTGATCTCCCCTATCTCGGCGTACGAGTACCCCTGCGCCTTGAGGGTCAGCGCACGGACCTCCTGGGGCTTGAGGGCATTGAGCGCCTCGCCGCTTCGGACCACTCGCTCGCGGCGCGCCAGGCGATCGTTTGGCCCCGGGCTCTCGGACGCGATCGAATCGAGCGGGTCCCACTCGTCATCCCCATCGGATCCGGAGGTGCGGTGCGATCCGAGCAGGCGCTCCCGCTGCCTTCGCACCGCCAGCGCTTCGCGCTTGGTGACGGTCTGCATCCAACGGACCAGCGAGTCGCCTTCGATCGGCGGAGCCTTCGTGAGCAGAATCTCGAGGGCACGCTGATAGGCGTCCTCGGCGTCGTCCGCGCAGATGGAGTACCGCCGTGCGGTTCGCCGGAACACGGCGTCGTGGGTCTCGATCAGCCCGCTGGCAGCGCGACGGCGCGACTCGGGGGAGGCAATTGCCTCGGCGGCCTCGTCTGGGGATCGGGCGTCGGCCCCGGCCCGACCGGTTGTTCCTCCCAACAGTCCCAGACGGCTCACCTCCGACACATCCGGGTGAGGCGGAAATTGCCACTACTCGCCCCATTTCGCCAGGGCCGGTCTTCGGAGTTCCGCGGAATTGGCCGCAAATTGCGCCGAGGACGTGCCGCAAATTGGGGTGGCTCCGCGCTTGCCCGGCCGCTCGTCTCCTGCGAGACTCAGCGCGTGTCCGCCGGGAGGGGAACACTCACAGCTGCTGCCGTCACGCTCGCCGTTCTGGTGTGCGCGCTGTTGGCGCCAGCCGCCGGGCTGGCGGGCGGCACCACCGCCCTCCGCATCTCACCCGGCGGCAAGCAGACGAAGTTCATCTTTCTGAAGGCCAAGGTCGGCTCCGACGGCTTCGTCACCCCCGGCCAGGTCGAGACCATCTCGATCTCGCGGATGGCGCCGAAGGCAATGATCGCCGTCTTCATCGAACCGCCCCCGACGACCCTGCAATGCGGCGAGCTCTACTTCTGCGACGTCGCACCCGCCGCGCCCGCGACCGGATCCCCGCCCTTCAAGGCCAATGCCAAGGGCAGGGCCGTGCTCACCTTCGTGATGCCGGACAGCTACTTCCTGGAGACCGACCCGTTCAACCCGAAGATCCGGACGCCGGTGACCTTCGCCAACCAGCAGCGGATCCACATCGACGTCCAGGGCACCTCCAAGGTCAAGCGCGTCCGGCGCGAGAGCTTCGGCTTCGGGCGGGCGACGGTGGTGCGGCCGTCCTCCTGAGCGGAATGCGATTGGTGAGTTACCCACCCACGGGGGTGGGAAAGTCACCAACCGGCGATCTTTCGGCGGTCCAACCCGCTGCGATCCATCTCTCGCCGGCCCGCGAGGCCAAAGCTATGCTCGCCAGCGAATGAGCACCATCGTCGTCACCGGAGGAGCGGGGTTCCTGGGCTCGCATCTGTGCGAGCACCTGCTCGCGCGCGGGGATCGTGTGATCTGCATCGACAACCTCGACACCGGCACGCTCGAGAACATCGACCACATCCGGGACGAGAACTTCGTGTTCAGCAACCAGGACATCGTCGAGCCGGTCCACATCGAGGAGCCGGTCGACCTGATCTACCACCTCGCCTCGCCGGCCAGCCCGATCGACTACGCGCGGCTGCCGCTCCACACGCTCAAGGTCGGCTCCTACGGGACCCACCACATGCTGGGCGTGGCGAAGTTCAAGCGGGCGCGGATCCTGGTCGCCTCGACCTCCGAGGTCTACGGCGACCCCGAGATCCATCCCCAGCCCGAGGACTACTGGGGCAACGTCAACCCGATCGGCCCGCGCGGCGTCTATGACGAGGCCAAGCGCTACGCCGAGGCGATGACGATGGCCTACCACCGCCAGCAGGGAGTCAACACCTGCATCTCGCGGACCTTCAATACCTACGGGTCGCGGATGCGCGCCCACGACGGCCGCGCCATCCCCACCTTCCTGCGCCAGGCGCTCCAGGACAAGCCGCTCACCGTCTTCGGTGACGGCAGCCAGACGCGGAGCTTCTGTTACGTCGACGACCAGATCCGCGGCCTCGTCGCCCTGGCCGAGTCCGACGTCCACCAGCCGGTCAACATCGGCAATCAGGACGAGTACACGCTGCTCCAGCTCGCCGAGACCGTGATCGAGGTGACCGGGTCGCGCTCGGAGATCATCTTCGAGCCGCTGCCCGTCGACGACCCGAAGATCCGCCAGCCCGACATCACCCGCGCCAAGGACCTGCTCGGCTGGGAGCCGCAGGTCTCGCTGCAGGACGGGCTGAAGAAGACGATCGACGAGGCCGGCGTCGAGCGCCTCGTCGGCCAACCCGGCTAGCCGAACCTCCTATCCGCCGAGGTTGACTCGGCATGCGGCCGCGGCTACCGTGGCCGCGATGCGGGGCGCAGGAGGACTGATCCTCGTCGTAGCCGTACTGCTCGCGGCGCCGGCCGGCGCTGGTGCGACCACGATCACCTTCGGCGCGGATCTGACCCAGAACGTCACCGTCGGACCCGCCTGCAGCTCGAGCGCCGGCCAACCCTGCTCGGTGGTCACCCTGAACAAGACCGACGGCTTCGGCGAGCGGGGAGCACCGATCGACGGGGTCCTGACCTCGGCCCGGGTCAAGACGGTCGGCGGAGCGACGACCGTCGACGTTCGGGTCCTGCGCCCGGAACTCGTGCCGCCCCTCACCTATCTGAACGTCGGGCCGGAAATCCCGATCCCGGTGCCCGATGTCGCCCCCTCGAGCACCGGCGTGATCAGCGAAGCGACGGGACTGCATCATCCGATCGCCATGCATGACCTGCTCGGGATCGGATGGAATCAGCCGGCCACGCCACTGAGCTACGGCGCGGCGGGCGGCGGGGCGGCGTGTGCGATCCGCCAGGGCTCCACCGGCGGCCATCCGGTCGATACGTCGGTGCAATACAGCAGCACAGGCTGCCTGTTCGAGATCCTGGTTCAGGGCACGGTGGAGACCGACGCCGACCACGACGGCTTCGGCGACGACACCCAGGACCAGTGCCCAGGTGTCACGGGACCGGCGAATGGCTGTCCGGCCCCGACCTCGGCGCCGGCGAAGAAGAAGTGCAAGAAGAAGCACAAGCGCTCGGCCGCGTCGGCCAAGAAGAAGAAGTGCAAGAAGAAGAAGCGGCGCTAGTCCTCCTTCGGGCGCAGGGGTGAGTCGAGCGCCTGCAGCGCCAGGCTGTTTCCGTCCGGATCCTTGAAGAAGACGAAACGGCCCCACGGGAAGTCCTGGACTTCGCCGACCTCGACGCCTCGCTCGGCGAGCTCGGCCCGCGCTGCGTCGGCGTCGTCGATGACGAGCTGCAGGCCCTCGATACTGCCCGGCTCCATCTCGTGGGCGCCGGTGGTCAGCGCGATCGAGCATGCCGAGCCGGGGGGAGTGAGCTGGACGAACCGGATCTCGTCGCTGACCCGGTGGTCGTGGTCGTCGTTGAACCCGACCTTGTTGACGTAGAAGTCCTTGGCCCGGTCGATGTCCGAAACCGGGATCTGGATCAGCTCGAGCTTCATATCGATTGCCATCGGGATCTCCTTGTAGACTGAGTTACTTAGTTAGTGAATATCTTAGTATCTAAGAGATTATCACAGTGGCTGGAAAACGCAAGAAGAGCGAGCAAGTCGGAGACCTGATCCGCGAGTTCCGCGAGAGCGGCAACCTGGACGACGCGTTCGACAACCTGGCGGCGGAGCGGCTCGGCGTGAGTGAGACAGATCTGCACTGCCTGAACATCATCGAGAACGCCGGCGGGGTGACGGCCGGCGAGCTGGCTGCCCAGTCCGGCCTGACAACGGGTGCGGTGACCGGGGTGATCGACCGCCTGGAGAAGAAGGGCTTCGCCCGGCGCGTCTCGGATCCCACCGACCGCCGAAGGGTCAAGGTCGAGGTGACCAAGGCGTTCTACTCCCGTGCCGAGCGAATCTGGGGTCCGGTGGCCGCGGAGTGGGCCTCATCGCTGGAGCGCTTCAGCGCAGAGCAGCTGGAGAGCTTCCAGCAGTTCCTGCGAACGACCAACGCGATCACGCGGAGTCACCTGGCCCGATTGCGCGAAATGCGATGATCGAGTCGTGGCCACACAGCAGGAGAAGGGCGAGGCGTTCCGCGCTCTCCACCAGGGCGATCCGTTCGTAATCCCCAATCCCTGGGACGCCGGCACCGCCAAGGTCCTGGCCGGCCTCGGCTTCAAGGCCCTCGCCACGACCAGTGGCGGCTTCGCATTCACGCTCGGCCGGCCAGACGGCTCGGTCACCCTCGACGAGGTCGCGGCTCACGTCACGGCCGTCAGCGACGCGACCGACCTGCCCGTCTCGGTGGACCTCGAGAACGGCTACGGGCCGGCGCCCGAGGACGCGGCACGGGCGATCGCGCGCGCCGCCGAGGCGGGAGCCGTGGGCGGTTCGATCGAGGACTGGGACCGCGACGACAAGAAGCTCTACGAGCTCGAACGCGCCGCCGAGCGCGTCGCGGCCGCCGTCGAGGCGGCCAGGGCGGTCGACTTCACCTTCACCCTGACTGCGCGCGCCGAGAACCACCTGCGGGGCAACCCGGATCTCGACGACACGATCGCCCGGCTGCGCGCCTTCGAGGAGGCGGGTGCCGACGTCCTCTACGCCCCGGCGCTGTTGAGCGTCGACGACATCAAGGCCGTCTGCGACGCCGTCTCGAAGCCGGTCAACGTCCTCGCCTTCTCCCGACTGGGCCTCACCCTCGCCGAGATCGCCGAGGCCGGCGGACAGCGCGTCAGCGTCGGCAGCGGGCTGACCTGGGCGGCGACGAACGGCCTGATCGAGGCGGCCGAGCGAATCATCGACAACGGCGACTTCTCCGGCACGGCCGCCCCGGGCCGTGTCAAGGACTGGCTCTAGCTCGCGCTGGAAGGCCTGCGGGCCTAGCTACTTCGCCGGAACGTCGGTCGGCATCTTCACCTGGCGGGAGATCAGCTTGGTGAAGGTTCGATCGGGCAGGGTCCCCTTGAGACGGGCTGCGATCTTCGCGTCCCTGCCGACCAGGTAGCGATGCTTCGGCTTCTCTGACCGGATCGCGGTGTGGATCGTGCTTGCGACCTTCTCGGGGGCGATTCCGCGACTCGCGGTCTCCCTCAGGACCTCGTCCATTCGCCGAAGCTGCTTGGAGTAGAGGCGCTTCGCTGCCGGCGTCAGCTTCGCCATCTGTTCGTCAATGGTCTGGGCGCCCTTCTCCCAGATCGGTGTGTCGATGCTGCCGGGCTCGATCACGACGACGTTGATGTCCCACGGGGCCAGCTCCTGGCGCAGCGACTCGCCGAGCGCCTCGATCGCGAACTTGGAGGTGTTGTACGGCGACATGAACGGGCTCGCGATGCGGCCGCCGATCGACGCGATGAAGACGACGGTCCCCGGCGCCTCGCGAATCAGGGGCAGGAACGCCTGAGTCACGGCGACCTGGCCGACGAGGTTCACCTCGAGCACGTTGCGCAGGATGTCCAGGTCCATGGTCTCCACCGGCCCCCCATCGCCAACGCCGGCGTTGTTGACCAGCCCGACCAGGCCTTCCTCGCCGACCGCCTGATGGACCTTTTCCTCGGCGGCCTTGATCGAGTCCGCCTCGGTCACGTCGATCGTGATCGGTGTGAGCCTGTCCGATCCGTCCTCGGCCAGTGACTCGGCGTCGGCCTGCTTGCGGACGCCCGCGAACACGCGGTAGCCGTTCTTGTCGAGGAGGAGTGCCGTGGCCCGGCCGATTCCGGTCGAAGCTCCCGTGACCACAATCGCGCCACTTTCGTTGCCGGCCATCGCGTCGAGACACTACCGAAGCGGATCCAGCCGCTAGCTTGCCCCGCTGTGACCGCCTCGGTGCTCGCCGTCGTCGGCGCGCGACCCAACTTCGTCAAGTCCGCTCCGGTAATCACCGCCCTGGAGGCCTCGGGCGACGTCTCGCTTCGCCTGCTTCATACGGGGCAGCACTACGACCGCGCGTTGTCCGGAGGCTTCATCGAGCGCCTCGGGATGCGAGAGCCCGACGCCAACCTGGAGGTCGGCTCGGGCTCGCACGGGGTGCAGACCGCGGCGGCCCTGACCGGCGTGGAGGCCGACCTGATGGAGCATCCAGCCGACCTCGTCCTGGTGGCGGGCGACGTCAACTCCACCGTCGCCGCCGCGCTGGCGGCCACGAAGCTCCACGTCGCTGTGGCCCACATCGAGTCGGGCCTGCGCTCCCGCGACTGGGGGATGCCAGAGGAGGTGAACCGGGTCCTCACCGATCGGATCTCCGACGTGCTGCTCTGCACCTCCCCGGACGCCGTCGAGAACCTCGCGGGCGAGGGCATCGTCGGCGATGGCGTGCAGCTGGTCGGCAACACGATGATCGACAGCCTCTTCCGTCTGCTCGAGGGCGTGAACCGGCCCGCGGTGCTCGGGCGGAATGCGGTGAAGAGCAGGGGGTTCGTGCTGGTCACGCTGCACCGGCCCGCGCTGGTGGACGACCCCGAGAAGCTCGGCCCGACGATGAAGGTGCTCGCCGGCCTGGCCGACTCGATCCCCGTGATCTTCCCGGTCCATCCGCGCACTCGCGAGCGCCTGGCCGGGTCGGGCGCCGGCTGGGGCAAGGTCATCCTCACCCCGCCCATGGACTACGACGACTTCATCGCCCTCGAGGCGGAGGCACGGCTGGTGATCACGGACTCGGGAGGAGTGCAGGAGGAGACCAGCGCACTCGGCACTCCCTGCCTCACCTATCGCACCACGACCGAGCGGCCGATCACGACCGAGCTCGGCACGAACGAGCTCATCGGCGTGGATCCGGCCGCGCTGAGCGAGGCGGCCGAGCGCTCCCTGACGACAGAGGTGCCCGAGAAGCCGCCCGAGATTCCGCTCTGGGATGGCCATGCGGGGCCCCGTGCGGCGGCCGCCATCGAAGCGTTTCTTGCTTAGACGCGAGGGCGCGCCGCGAGGCGCGACCCGTTTCAGGCCGGGCGGATTCGCCCATTTCGGAGCAGCGGCAGGAGGGCTCGTGGCGCGCACGAATGCCCGAACCATGAAGACCGCAAGCCGCACCCTCGTCAAATCGCCGCCCGAGGTCTGGGAGCAGCTCGATCATCCCGGCCGCATGCAGGGCCTGATGTCCGCCCTGGTCGGGCGCGCAGCGGAGGTCACCGTGTACGAGCGCGAGGAGGAGTCGAAGCTCGCCTGGCGCGCCTCCGATGACGCCTGGATCGAGGTCGAGATCGCCGAGAAGGGATGGGGAACGAACGTCAGCGTCACCGCGGAGAACGGCTCCGAGCCGACCAAGCTCGAGGGCTGGCTCGACGCGGTGATCGATGAGCTCGCCACCCCGACGAAGCGGCCCTTCGAGGCCATGAGCAAAACAGTGGCGGAGACGCCCCCGCTCGAGCCGGTGGAGGAACCCGAGCCGGAGGAGGAACCGGAGCCCGACGAGCAGGAGGTCGAGGAGCCGGAACCGGTGGTCGCCGTCGTCGAGGAGCCGGTGCCCGACCCCGAGCCTCCCGCGCCGGAGCCGAAGAAGAAGAAGCGTTTCCGCTTCCTTGGCTTCTGAGAAGCGCGTCTACGTGATCGAGCTGGACCGCGCCGCGGGACGCAGGCGCGATCCGCGCATCCCATGGGTATATGTGGGGTCGAGCGCGCGCAGCCCCGAAAAGCGCTTCGAGCAGCACCGGAGCGGCTACAAATCGGCCCGCCTCGTGAAACGGCACGCCCTGCGGCTACGGCCGGACCTCTACGAGGACCTGGGGAACTTCAGGGGATCGAAGGCGGCGTGCCGCGCGGAGACCAAGCGGGCGCGCGAGCTGGCCGACTGCGGCTTCGTCGCCCACAGCGACGGCACCTCGTACGGGCTGCGCGAAGGCGATTGGTCCGAGTGGGATGCGGAGCGGCTCGAGCCGGTTCGCCCGCACGTCGAGGCCGCAATCGCCGAGCTCCACGAGTCGTCCTTTCGGCCGCTGTCAGCGGAGCGCTGCGCGCAGCTGCTCCGGGGGGAACTCGGCTTCTGGGTGGCGGACTACATCGACCAGCTCGACCCGCCTCCCTCCTACGGCCAATTCGCGCACGTCCGGCTCGAGGCGCTGTTGGAGCGGGTAGAGTCCATGGACGAATACTTGACTGTGCAATGATTCCCGGGATGAAGGCGGTCGTCCTCGAGAACTTCGACTCTGAGCTGCGGCTCCACGACGACCTTTCGGTGCCCGAGCCGGGTGAGGGGCAGATCGCTGTTCGGGTTCATGCCTCCTCGGTGAATCCGGTGGACGCGGCAGTGGCCGGCGGCATGATGCGCGAGTTCGCCGAATATCGGTTCCCGGTCATCCTCGGCAGAGACTTTGCGGGAGTCGTCGAGGCGGTCGGCGCCGGCGCAGACTCCTTCGATACCGGTGAGAGGGTCTTCGGCTTCGCGCCAGCCGTTGATCCGGACGTCCATGGCGGCGCCTGGACAGAGGTCGCGGTCATCCCGGCCGGGCAGGCCGCGGGCATCCCGGAGGGCGTGGACTTCGAGAGCGCCGGAGCAGCCCCGGTCGCCGCCCTGACCGCGATGGCGGCAATCGCCGCGCTCGAGGTCCAGGCGGATGACACCGTCCTGATCGTCGGCGCCGCGGGCGGAGTCGGCTGTTTCGCCGTTCAGCTCGCGAAGCGGGCCGGAGCCCACATCATCGCCCCAGGCCTCCCGGAGGACGAGGGATTTCTGATCGACCTGGGCGTGGATCACGTGATCCCGCGAGACGGCGACGTCGCTGCCGAGACTCGCGAGCTCGAGGACGCCGGCGTCTCGGTCCTGATCGACAGCGTCTCCCGCACCCCGGAGGAGCTGGAGGTCTTCGCGGCAGCACTTGCCGAGGGCGGGCGCGCCGCCTCTCCCGTCAGGGCAGCAGGCGATGGTCCCGGCCGCCACAACGTCGGTGGGTCGACGGAGGGCGGCTCCCTGGATGAACTCGGGCGGCTCCTTGCCGACGGCGCCCTCCACGTGCCGATCCAGAGGACCTACGCGCTCGAGGAGGCGGGAACTGGGCTCTCCGACCTCCAGGCGAAGCACACGCAGGGCAAGCTGGCCGTCGCGGTCGCTCCGTAGCGCTCTCGCCGAGCTCCGTATCTATCCTTGCCCGATGGCGACCCGGCCAAAGGACGACCAGAAGGAAGCGGTCGACGAGGACCTCCATCGCTACATCGCACCGGTGCTCCCAGAGGACGAGCGCGAGGACCGCGTCATCACCGACTCGGGCATCGACATCAAGCGCCTCTATGAGGAGGACGACGTCAAGCCCGGGCTCGAGGAGCGCCTCGGCGAGCCCGGCGACTACCCCTTCACGCGCGGCATCCACAAGGGCATGTACCGGGACCGGCTCTGGACGATGCGCCAGTACGCCGGCTTCGCCAGCCCCGAGGACACCAACGAGCGCTACCGATACCTGACCGAGCACGGCTCGACCGGCCTATCGATGGCGTTCGATTTGCCCACCCAGCTCGGCCGCGACTCCGACGACCCGCTCTGTCAGGGCGAGGTCGGCCGCACCGGTGTCCCGATCGACACGATCGAGGACATGCGGATCTGCTTCGACCAGATCTCGCTCGCCGAGGTCTCGACCTCGATGACGATCAACGCGCCCGCGGCGATCCTGCTGCTCCTCTACGAGCTCGTCGGCGAGGAGCAGGGCGTCCCCTCGGCGGAGCTGCGCGGCACGGTCCAGAACGACGTGCTCAAGGAGTACATCTCGCGGGGCAACTACATCTACCCGCCCGAGCCGACGATGCGGCTCACCACCGACATCTTCGCCTACTGCGACGAGAACGTCCCGAAGTGGAACACGATCTCGATCAGCGGGTACCACATGCGGGAGAAGGGCTGCTCGGCGGTCCAGGAGGTCGCCTTCACCCTCGCCAACGCGATCGCCTACGTGGAGGGCGGGATAGCCGCCGGCCTGGACGTCAACAAGTTCGGCCAGCGGCTCGCCTTCTTCTTCAACGGCCACAACAACGTCTTCCAGGAGATCGCCAAGTTCCGTGCCGTCCGGCGGATGTGGGCCAACATCATGAAAGAGCGGTTCGGCGCCACCGACGAGAAGGCCCAGATGATCCGCTTCCACACCCAGACCGGCGGGGTGACCCTCCAGGCCCAGCAGCCGGAGGTGAACATCATCCGGGTGGCGCTGCAGGGCTTCGCCGCGGTCGCCGGCGGGACCCAGTCCCTCCACACCAACGGCTTCGATGAGGCACTGGCCCTGCCGACCGAGCGCTCCGCCCGGATCGCCCTCCGCACCCAGCAGGTGCTGGCGCACGAATCGGGCGTCGCCGACACGGTCGACCCATTCGCCGGCTCCTACTTCATCGAGTCCCTCACCGACGAGGTCGAGGAGCGCTCCTGGGAGCTGATGCAGAAGGTCGAGGACCTCGGCGGCTCGGTCAATGCGCTCGAGTTCATGCAGCGTGAGATCGAGGAGTCGGCGAACTCCTACCAGGAGCGGTACCGGACCGGCCAGGACATCATCGTCGGCGTCAACAAGTACGTCACCGACGTGGTCGACGACGTCGACATCCTCAAGGTGGACCCGGAGTCCGAGAGGCGCCAGCTCACCCGTCTCGCGAAGTTCAAGGAAGCTCGCGACCAGCAGGTGCTCGACGAGCGGCTCCAGTCACTGCGCGACGTGGCGCAGGGCGACGGCAACCTGTTGCCCCCGATCAAGGAGGCCCTGCGGGTGGGCGGCTCGATCGGCGACGTCTGCAACGCGATGCGCGAGGTCTTCGGCGAGTACAAGGGCGGAGCGTTCTTCTAGTCCCGCCCGGATCCTGATCTTCTCCTAGGATCGGGCGATGCCAAGGCGGGTGCCAGTCCTCGACGGGTTCCGCGGCTACGCCATTCTCGGCGTGGTCAGCCTCCACCTGCTGCTGCTCTCGAAGGTGGCAACGCCCGGGACCCACATCTCGCTGGTCACCTGGGGAGTCCTCGGCAACATCATCGACACCTTCTTCATCATCTCGGGCTTCGTCATCTTCCTGCCGGTGGTGTTCCGGGATGGTCGCCTCGGCTCGATTCGCGACTTCGCGATCGGACGCGCGGTCCGCCTGCTGCCGGCCTATTGGCTCAGCATCGCCGTCGTGATCGCCCTGCTCGTGGTCGTGCCGGGCCAGGCGGACTTCAGGTTCCTTCACCGGCTCCCGGAGATCCTGGCCGACATGGCCGCGCTCCAGATGCCGATCCGCCTCTTCGACGGCACCTTTCAGGTCGGGCTCGGGATCAACGGCGCGCTCTGGATGATCTCGGTGATCGTCGGCTTCTACGTGATCTTTCCGTTCATCGCCCGGTCCTACTACCGGCATCCACTTGCGGGGCTGGCGATCGCGGCTGCGATCACCCTCGGGTGGAAGCTGGCTGTGATCCACCTGCCCGGTCTCTTCGGTTGGCTCGACCACAGCGCGGAGCCGGCCTGGGTCAGCCAGCTGATCGCGACGGACGAGCTGCCGGGATGGGCGTTCTCCTTCGCGCTGGGCATGACCGGCGCCTGGGCGTACGTGGAGATCGGGAAGCGTGACCTGCTTCGGCGACTGCAGGACAGGGCGCTGATCGCGTTTGCCCTCTCCCTGGTCGCCTGCGCGATCTGCGCCTACCTCTACGGCCGTCACGCGTCAAACGCCTCAACCGGGATCATCGGCGGCAGCACCGCCCGCGAGACGCCCGTCCTGACGATGGTCTTCTCCGCGTCCCGGGCGGCTCTGATGGCCTCCGTCATCCTCGCGCCCCTCTGGCTGCAGCGGCCCTTCGCGAACAGGCCGGCGGCCAAGCTCGCCGAGTTCAGCTACGGGATCTACCTGATCCACCTGGTCGTCGCCTGGTACGTCGGCCTCGTCTGGCTCGACCTGCCACGGGACGGCAGCCTGAAGGCGGCACTGCTCTGGTTCGGGACGGTTCTCCCGATCTCAATCGCCTACGCCTGGGCCTCGCGCCGCTTCGTCGAGTTGCCGGTGAAGCGCTGGGTGCTGTCATCGCGGCGAGGGCGACCGCGGGTGGTCTCCCCGAAGGCGGCGACATCCGGCTGACACCTAGAATCGCCGCCCCATGAGAGAAAAGAACCCGGTCACCCACGACGAGAAGCTCGCCTACCTGCGGGAGCTGCGCGAAGAGGCGATCCATGCCGGTTCCGACGAGGCGGTCGAGAAGCAGCACGCGAAGGGCAAGCTCACCGCTCGCGAGCGGATCGAGAAGCTGCTCGATCCCGGCTCCTTCGAGGAGCTCGACACCTTCGTCCGCCACCGCACCTACGAGTTCGAGATGGACAAGCGGCGCCCCTACGGCGACGCGGTGGTGACGGGCTACGGGACGATCGACGGCCGCACCGTGTTCGTCTTCTCCCAGGACTTCACGGTCTTCGGCGGCTCCCTCGGCGAGGTGATGGCCGAGAAGATGGTCAAGGTCATGGACCTCGCCGCCAAGGTCGGGGCGCCGGTGATCGGCATCAACGACTCGGGAGGCGCGCGGATCCAGGAGGGAGTCGTCTCTCTGGGCGCCTACGGAGACGTCTTCGTCCGCAACGTCCAGTGCTCCGGCGTGATCCCGCAGATCAGCCTGATCATGGGCCCGTGTGCCGGCGGCGCGGTCTACTCGCCCGCCATGACCGACTTCATCTTCATGGTCAAGGAGACCTCCCACATGTTCATCACCGGCCCCGAGGTGATCAAGACGGTCACCGGCGAGGAGGTCGAGTTCGAGGAGCTCGGCGGTGCGATGAGCCACAACTCGAAGTCGGGCGTCGCCCACTTCGCGGCGGACGACGAGGAGCAGTGCCTGGAGGACGTTCGCTACCTGATGAGCTTCCTGCCGCTCAACAACCTCGAGCTGCCACCGCGCGTCGAGCCCACCGACGACCCGGATCGCGAGGACCCGGAGCTGGACACGATCGTCCCGGACGACCCGCAGAAGCCCTACGACATGCGAACCGTCGTGGCGCGGATCGTGGACGACGGCGAGTTCTTCGAGGTCCACGAGCACTTCGCGAAGAACATCATCTGCGGGTTCTCTCGCCTCGACGGCCACCCGGTCGGAATCGTCGGCAACCAGCCTGCATTCCTCGCCGGAGTGCTCGACATCGAGGCGTCGGAGAAGGCCGCCCGCTTCGTCCGCACCTGCGACGCCTTCAACGTCCCGCTGCTCACCTTCACCGACGTCCCCGGCTTCCTACCCGGCACCTCCCAGGAGTGGGGCGGGATCATCCGCCACGGGGCCAAGCTGCTCTACGCGTTCACCGAGGCGACGGTGCCCAAGCTCACCGTCGTCACGCGCAAGGCCTACGGCGGCGCCTATGACGTCATGAACTCGAAGCACATGCTCGCCGACTTCAACTTCGCCTGGCCGACCGCCGAAGTCGCCGTGATGGGGCCGGAGGGCGCGGTCAACATCATCTACCGCCGCGATCTGGCCAAGTCGCCGACTCCCGACGAGCGGCGCGCCAAGCTGATCGACGACTACAAGGCCCACTTCGCGAACCCGTACTCGGCGGCCGAGCGCGGCTACATCGACGATGTGATCGAGCCTCACCAGACGCGCCCGAAGCTGATCCGCGCGCTGCGGACCCTGCAGACGAAGCGTGTCGAGGGCCCGAAGCGCAAGCACGGGAACATCCCGCTCTAGGCACCAGCCCGCATCTCAGTCCGGCGCTTGACTTCGCCGAGCCCCCGCGAGATGGTGCAGTCGAACGCCGGACTCGTTCAGAGGGAGAGAGGGGGTGCAAGGACGCGTGCGCCTGGTGGCGCTGATCGGAATGGCGATCGCCACCGCTTTGCCCTCAGCCGCCCTCGCGGCGCCAGGCGACGTGACGGTTTCGCAGGTGGCGGACATCCACTCCGGGCTCGCCGGCTCCAACCCTCAGGGGCTCATCAACGCTGGCGGCACGCTGCTGTTCGCGGCAACCGACGGGGTAAATGGGACAGAGCTGTGGAAGAGCAACGGCGGGCCGCTCGGTCCCGGCGGGACCGAGATGGTCGCGAACATCGAGCCAGGCGCCGGCAGTTCCACCCCCGGAGAGCTCACGAACATCGGCGGCACCGTCTTCTTCCGCGCCTCCACCTCCTCCCATGGCGCCGAGGTCTGGAAGATCTCGCCCCCCTACACCTCGCCCGTGGAGGTCGAGAACATCAATCCCACCGGGAACTCGAACCCGAGCGACCTGACCAATGTGAACGGCACGCTCTTCTTCGGCGCCGACGACGGCGTTAACGGACAGGAGCTCTGGAAGAGCGCTCCTCCCTACGACGCAGCCTCCACGGACATGGTCGAGAACATCGCCACGGGCTCCGCGGACTCGTCTCCGAACGGCCTCTTCAACGACAACGGCACCCTCTTCTTCGATGCCAATGACGGCACCGATGACGACCTCTGGAGGAGCGAAGGGCCCGGCTACGACGCCGCCTCGACCGCGAAGGTCGACGTCAACCCAACCGGAGATTCATTCCCCGGCCCGTTCGCAGAGATAAACGGAACCCTCTTCTTCCAGGCCGATGACGGCAGCGGCAACGGATTCGAGCTCTTCAAGCTGCCCGCGCCGTCATTCACGGCGCCGACCAGGGTGAAGGACATCAACCCGACCGGGGACGCGAACATCGATGGTCTCCTCAACGTCAACGGGACGCTGTTCTTCAGCGCGAGTGACGGTGGCGCGCAGTTCGGCCGGGAGCTCTGGAAGAGCGTCCCGCCGTTCGACTCGACGAGCACGACCGCCATCGACATCAACCCCGGACGGGCGACTCGGACGCGAGCCAGCTCCGTGACATCGGTGGGACCGTGTTCCTCGGAGCCGGGGACGGAGTCCACGCCATCGAGCCGTGGAGGAGCAATGGCGGACCGGTCGGCGGCGGCACCGACCTCGTGCAGGACGTGAACCCGAGCGGCGGCTCGAATCCCTTCGGCTTCACGGACGTCAACGGCACGGCCTTCTTCTCAGCCTTCACGGGCGCCGGCCCCGAGCTCTACAGGAGCACCGGCATCGGCGCGCAGCAGGTGAGCAACCAGTTCAGCTCCGGCTCCGCCCCGAATCAGCTCACCAATGTCGGTGGGACGCTGTTCTTCGTGGCGACTGGTGGCACCACCCCTACGGGACAGGAGCTCTGGAAGGCGACCATCGAGCCCACCCCGCCGCCCCGCCCCGCCCTCGGTCACGCCGAGCACGCCGCCACCGGCCAAGCAGAAGTGCAGGAAAAAGAAGAAGCACCGCGCGGTCGCGGCCAAGAAGTGCAAGAAGCACAAGAAGAGGAAGTAGCGAAGCGGGCCTAGACTGCCGGCGTGGCGCGTAACGGCAAGCAGAGCCCTCCCCGCCCCCGAATCGAGGTCCAGAGCACGGGGGCAACACCCGACGAGGCTGCCGCGATCGCGGCGGCGCTCGAGCGCTTTCTCTGGGAGACGGCCCCGGCCCCCGGTCCGGCGGTGGTGAGCCGCTGGCAGCAGGCGGCGCTCAAGGAAGGCGTGAGCTCGCGCCTCGGCCTTGGCAGCGGCTGGGGAATCGCGCCCGGCGCCTGAAAACCGGGCTTGTGAACCAGGGGCAAGTGCAATAGAACACTTGCGGCAAAACCCATCGCGCTCGACAGAGGAGAACCCGTGGCCGTCGTAAAGATCATTGAGCTGGTTGGAAGCTCCAAGAAGTCTTCGGATGACGCCGCGCAGCAGGCGCTGAAGCAGGCGCAGAGCTCGCTTCGGAACATCCGCGCGATCGACGTCGTCTCCACCGGGCTGCGCGGAGAGAACCTCGATGAGTGGCGCGCCCACGTCCGCGTGGCGTTCCTGGTCGAGGGCACAGACGTCGACTGAGCTTGGGAGGAGAGTTGGCGGCGGGCGGCGGCAGGGCGGCGCCCGTCGCCTCTTCATCCGGACATCCGGACGACTGGACGGACGCTCGGTTGATTCGTACGCTCACGCCGCCTAGGCTGGCCTGACAACCGACGGGGGGTTGGCCATTGTGCGGACGGATCCGCACGGAGGGAAGAATCAGGATGGTGGGACTCATCGGGCTGCTGGCAACGACGGCGATCCTGTCGTTCGCGGCACCGGCGGACGCGGTCCCCCTCAGCTACACCTTCTCCGGCAACAACCAGGGCTGGCAGCAGAGCCAGGACAACGGGATGACCTTCAGCCCTGCCGGATTCTCATCGAGCGGGGGCAACCCGGGCGGGCGCCTCACCGCCAGGGACAGCGGCTCGGAATCCGGTTGCTCCGCTACGCCGCCCGGTCCCTGCAACCTGCTCACCTTCTACAGCCCCTTCACCGATGCGAAGCTCGGCGCCAACTACGGGGGCACCGCCTCCTTCGACCTTCGCTCCAGCGTGACGCCGGCCTTCGGAGCCGAGTTCTTCCTGCTTCCGGGCGGACCCGACTACCTCGACGGCGTGATTCCCACCGACACGGGAACCGGCTACCACACCCTCTCGATCCGACTCGATGAGACGGGGCCGTGGAACGTCTGCCCCTATGCGGGCGGCCCCTGCACCGAGCCCACCCAGGCCGTCTTTCAGAGCCTGATCGCCGACAGTGACGAGGTCGCGGTGATGGTCGACGTCGGCCCCGACGGGACGGGCGAGACCTACGACCTCGACAACGTCACCCTGACCGACGGAGGCCCGCCCCCGCCCCCGCCGCCCCCGGGAGCCACACCGCCCACGCAGCCTTCGAAGAAGAAGTGCAAAAAGAACGGCAAGGGCAAAAAGAACGGCAAGGGCAAAAAGAGCAGCAAGGGCCGCGCCGCGAAGAATGGCAAGTGCAAGAAGAAGCGGTAGGCCCAGGCGGCTTAGGTCGACGACGGCGGCGAGGGACGGACTTCAACCGCGGCAATGAAGGCGGGTGACCCGCACGCCGGTGGCTCGCCGGGCGGCGCCGGCCGGTCGTTTGCAGCCTTTTGGGGCCTATGGCACCCGCAATGCTGCAATCGGCGCCGTGTGGAGGCTTTGGGTGCCTATGGACACCCAAAGTCTCCACGGCGGCGCTCAGAGGCTGACCACGGAGGCATCGACCTGGCCTCGGCGCCAGCGCTCGTAGACCTCCCGGCAGATCGCCAGGTCCTGAATCGCCAGGCCGGTGGAGTCGAAGAGCGTGATCTCGCCGTCGGAGCGGGTCCAGGTGGAATTTCCCGCCAGCACGTCGCCGATCTGGGTGACGTCGTCGCGGGAGATCGCCCCGGCCTCGACCGCGTTCGCGAGCTCGCCCCCCGTGCTCGCCTGCTCCCACTCGTCGCAGAACAGCGTGCAGCGCTTGATTGCGTCGAGCTCGACCTCCTGCTTCCCATGCGCGTCGGCGCCGAGGACCGCGAGATGCTGCCCCGGAGAGAGCTCATCCGCCAGGATCACCGGCTCCGTCCCGGGTGTGACGGTCACCACCACGTCCTGGGCAGCCGCCTCCTTTCGGTCACCGACCCGCCAGCCGAGCTCATCCGCGAGAGCGGAGGCGGCCTCGGGACGCACGTCGGCGCAGACGCCCTCCTCGTAGCCGGCGGCCGCCAGGCACCGGGCCGACCAGGCGCCGTTCACGCCGCAGCCCACGATGCCGACCGAGACGGCGTCGTCGAGGGCCAGTACCTGGGCCGACACGGCCGCGGCCGCGCCCGTCCGCAGGGAGGTGACCGAGGAACACTCGATCATGGCCAGCTCCTCCCCGGTCTCGGCGTCGGAGAGGAGCACCTCCCCGCGGACCACCGGCAGCCCCGTGGCGCTGTTGCCGGGGAACGAGGTCACCCACTTGAGCAGTGCGATCCCGTCGCCCCGCGCCGGCATGGCCCTGAAGTCGCCATAAGGCGGGCTGTCGAGATAGACCTTCGCCGGCATCTCCCAGTCGCCATCGGCGTACCGCTCGAAGGCATGGCGGGTCCGCTCGATGGCAGTCCGCGCATCGATCGCCTCGAGCACCGCCTTTCCGGAGATCACGGGTATCTCTGTCATTGCGATGAGTCTCGCACCGGCTCCCGGTCCCTATGGGTGAACTCAAATCGAGAGGAGAAACGACATGCTCAAGGACAGCAAGGCGTACAGCGGCTTCGCGGTCAGAGACATCGCGGAGACCAAGCGGTTCTACGGCGAGACCCTCGGGCTCGAGATCAAGGAGCTCGACGTTGGGGCTCCGCAGCCCCTGCTCGAGCTGCAGACGGCCGGCCGCCCGGTCCTGATCTATGAGAAGGGCGACCTGGACCCGGCGAACTACACGATCCTCAACTTCCCGGTCGACGACGTCGAGGCCGCGGTCGACGAGCTGGCCGGCAAGGGCATCGAGTTCGAGCGCTACGACGGCTTCGACCAGGACGAGAAGGGGATCGACCGCAATGGGCCTGCTGGCGGGATCGCCTGGTTCAAGGACCCGGCGGGGAACATCCTCGCCGTGCACGGCCAGATGTAGCGGCGCTGCGAGCGCGGCTACCCTTCGGCGTCGCGCCCGCCTGCCTAATCACCTTAAACTCGATCAGGTTTGCTAGATTGAACGGGCGCTACCGCTCGGGCAAGGCTACGTCGACGAAAGGAATTCCAGTTTCCATGGAGCCGGTTTCCGCCCCCACGAAGGGCGCCAAGTCAGGCAACGGCACGCCCGTGCCGGCCAAGAAGCTCGCCGACCCCGCGACCCTCAAGCAGGATCCGGAGAAGAAGCAGACCGGCAAGGGGAAGGTCGGCTCCCTCGAGAACCCCGAGGTCTACGAAAACGTCCCCGGGCACGTGATCCCGATCCTCGAGCGGGAGTTCGACGACTTCGACACCGAGGCCGCCAGCTTCCTGCGGGGCGAGCAGACCGAGGAGCAGTTCATCGGCTTCCGCCTCAAGCAGGGTGTCTACGGCCAGCGCCAGCCCGACGTGCAGATGATCCGGGTGAAGCTTCCCTACGGCGGCGTCAGCCCCGAGCAGATGGAGGCCTTCGCGGACGCGATCGAGGAGCTCGCGCCGCTCAACAAGGGCCACATCACCACCCGCCAGAACATTCAGATCCACCACATCCCCCTGGCCGACGCCGCGGAGTTCATCCGGCAGATCAGCCAGGCCGGCCTCTCATCCCGTGAGGGTTGCGGCAACACGATCCGCAACGTCACGGGCGACCCCTGGGCGGGCGTCGCGGATGACGAGCCCTTCGACATCACGCCCTACGCGGCTGCCTACGCCCGCTACTTCGTCCGCCACCCCACCACCCAGCTGATGCCCCGCAAGGTGAAGACGGCCTTCAGCGCAAGCGACGCGGACCGAGCGATCACGGAGATCCACGACGTCGGCTTCATCCCCAAGGTCAGGGAGGTCGACGGCAAGGAGGTGCGCGGCGTCGAGATCAAGATCGGCGGCGGCACCTCGATCCAGCCGCGCATCGCCCCCACCCTGAACGAGTTCGTCGAGCTCGACAACGGCGACTACCTGAAGTGGACCGAGGCCGCCCTGCGGATCTTCGACCGCCAGGAGTGGCTGCGCGAGAACCGCATGCGCGCCCGGATCAAGGTGCTGGTCGACAAGATCGGGATGGAGGCCTTCCGCGAGCTGGTCGATGAGGAGCTCAAGGGCGACTGGGTAGAGGAGCGCGACTTCTCCATCGATCACCTCCTCTATGTCCACGACGAGGAGGCCGACGCCCCCGCCGTCCCGGAGAGCTACGGCTCACCGAACGGGGACAAGGGCGAGTTCGACGCTTGGGTCGAGGCGAACGTGGCGCCCCAGCGCCAGGACGGCTTCGTCACCGCCACCGTCAAGGTGACCCGCGGCGACCTGACCCCCAATCAGTTCAGGGGCCTGGCGGCGATCATGCGCGACTTCACCGGCGGCTACGCCCGCACCACCGTGCAGCAGAATCTGGTTCTGCGCTGGGTGCGGCCCGAGTCGCTCTACGACCTCTGGACGCGCCTGGGGGAGCTGGACCTCGGGGACGAGGGCGCATTCAGCGTCACCGACGTGGTCAGCTGCCCGGGCACCGACAGCTGCAAGCTCGGCATCACCGCCTCGATGGGCCTGAACGCAGAGCTTCAGAAGCGGCTCGAGGCCATGGAGATCACTGACCCGCTCACCAAGCAGATCCACATCAAGATGAGCGGCTGCCCGAACGGCTGCTCGCAGCACCACATCGCGACGATCGGCTTCTACGGCGCCTCCATCAAGGTGGGCGAGCACACCATCCCCGCCTATATCCCGCACATCGCCGGCAACTTCGAGGGCGGCGACGTGGTCTTCGGCCATCGCCTCAAGGCGCGCCTGCCCGCCAAGCGCGTCCCGGACGCGGTGGAGCGATGGATCCGCCACTACCAGGACAACCGCGAGGAGGGCGAGAACTTCAACGCCTTCGTCGACCGCACCGGCTTCGACGCCTTCGAGGAGCTGATCTCGGACCTGAAGCTGCCGGTCGAATTCACCGCGGACAACCTGATGTTCTTCATCGACTGGAACCGCTCCGAGCCCTACAAGGTCGAGCGCGGCGAAGGCGAGTGCGCGGTCTAGTGGCGACGCCCGCTACGGAACATGCCGCAGTGCCCGCCGCGGACCTCGACGGTCTCCCCTTCGACCCTGAGGCCGTCGCCGCCGAGCTCGAGGACGCGAGTGCCGAGGAGGCGCTCCGCTGGGCACTCGACACCTTCAGCCCGCGCATGTACATCGCCTGCTCGTTCCAGAAGACGAGCTCGGTGACGGTCCACATGGCGCACTCGATCAACCCCGAGGCGCGCTTCTTCTACCTGGACACCGACGTGCTCTTCCCGGAGACCTACGAGACCAAGGCTCGCCTCGAGGAGCGCTACAACATCAACTTCCACCGCTACAGCTCGATCACCCTCGAACAGCAGAAGGGCCTCTACGGCGACGAGCTCTGGAGCCGCGATCCGGATGCCTGCTGCGGGATCCGCAAGGTGGAGCCGATGCGCTCGGCGCTCGCCGCGGTCGACGTCTGGGTGTCGGGCATCCGCCGTTCGGACTCACAGACCCGCGCTGGGGCGCCCAAGTTCGGCTATGACAAGCGCTTCGGCCTCTGGAAGCTCAATCCCCTCGCGGATTGGAGCGAGAAGGAGGTCTGGTCCTACATCTCAGAGAACGACATCCCCTACAACACGCTGCACGATCAGGGCTATCCCTCGATCGGCTGCACCCACTGCACCAAGAAGCCGGGCGCCGGCGAGGACGACCGGGCCGGCCGCTGGGCGGGTCTCGAAAAGACCGAGTGCGGGCTACACGGGTAGGGATCGCAAGGCCGCTGACTATTGGAGCGAAGGGCGAAGCCCGTAGCGACTTATGCGGGGCGGCCGCAGACGATCCCGCCTGATGGCGAAGCCGCTACGCTACCCCGCCTCGCGAGACCTTCCTGACCGAACCGATCACCTTTATCCACTCAAGGACGCCATGACACAGACTGCCATCAAGCTTCAGCTCACCGACCGCCAGACCGCCGACTTCGAGATGATCGGCAACGGCGGCTTCGCCCCGCTCACCGGCCCCCAGGGCTCCGAGGATTGGAAGAGCGTGGTGGAGAACATGACGCTCACGGGCGGCGAGTACTGGCCGATCCCGATCACGCTGGCCACCGACCTCGACGTCTCCGAGGGCGACACCGTCGAGGTCTCCTCCGACGAGGGCAAGCCTCTCGGCCGCCTCAACGTGACGGAGATCTTCGAGCGCGACCTGGACGCGGAGGCCGAGAAGGTCTACGGCACCGGCGACAAGGAGCATCCGGGAGTCGCCGCGATCTTCGAGGAGGGCGCCCGCTGCATCGCCGGCACCTACGAGATCGACGAGCTCCCGGACCACGAGGAGGCGTTCACCAAGCGCCAGCTGAGCCCGGCCGAGTCGAAGAAGGCTTTCGAGGACCGCGGCTGGAAGCGGATCGTCGCCTTCCAGACCCGCAACCCGATCCACCGCGCCCACGAGCACGTCACCAAGACGGCGCTCGAGATCACCGACGGGCTGATGATCCACCCGCTGATCGGCAAGACCAAGGCCGGTGACATCCCCGCCGAGACGCGGATGCGCTGCTACGAGGTCCTGATGGAGGACTACTACCCCAACGACCGCGTGATCCTCAACGTCTTCCCCTCGAAGATGCACTACGCCGGTCCCCGTGAGGCGATCCTCCACGCGATCGCCCGCCGGAACTACGGCTGCACCCACTTCATCGTGGGGCGCGACCACGCCGGCGTGGGCGACTACTACGGCACCTACGACGCGCAGAAGATCTTCGACGGGCTCGACATCGACAAGCTCGGCATCCAGCCCCTCTTCTTCGAGCACACCTTCTGGTGCAACAAGTGCGAGGGAATGGCGTCGGGCAAGACCTGCCCGCACGGCGCCGACGACCACGTCTTCCTGAGCGGAACGAAGGTGCGCGAGATGCTCGGCAACGGCGAGAAGCCGCCGCAGGAGTTCAGCCGCCCCGAGGTGGCTCAGATCTTGATCGACGAATACGCAAAGGAGCAGCAGTCAAATGGCTGACGAGAAGGGATTCACCCTCTGGTTCACCGGGCTTTCGGGCGCGGGCAAGACGACCATCTCCGAGATCGTGGAGCGCGAGCTTCGCGACCGGGGCTCCCGCGTGGAGCTCTTGGACGGCGACGTCGTCCGCGAGAACCTCTCCAAGGGCCTCGGCTTCTCCAAGGAGGACCGCGACACGAACATCCGGCGGATCGCCTTCGTGGCCGATCTGCTCTCCCGCAACGGCGTTCCGGTGATCACCGCCGCCATCTCCCCCTACCGCGAGATCCGCGACGAGGCGCGCGAGACGATGGGCGACCGCTTCATCGAGGTCTTCGTGAAGGCCTCGGTCGAGGTCTGCGCCGAGCGCGACGTGAAGGGCCTCTACGAGAAGGCCTTCAGGGGCGAGATCAAGGAGTTCACCGGCGTCTCCGACCCCTACGAGCCACCGCTCAACCCGGAGCTCACCCTCGACACCGAGCACGACTCGGCCGAGGAGGACGCGGCGAAGATCCTTTCGCTGCTCGAGGAGCGGCAGCTGATCCCCGCGGCTCAGCCCGCCTGATTTCAGTCAGGGCGGCGGGGCGGAAGCTCCGGCTCGCCGAGGTCATAGGTCGGATACGCGCAGAAGGAGTTGAACATCTTGTGGTTGGGACCGTGAAAGTCAGAGGAGGCGGTCGCCGCAAGCCCTCGATCCCTGCAGACGTCCAGCAGGAACTTGGTCTGCGCCCGGTCATGGGCCGGGTAGAAGACCTCGACGCCGTCGACGTCGAGATCCTCGATCAGCGCCGCCACCTCATTGGGGTCGTCCATGTCCCAGAAGGGATGCGCGAGAACCGCGGAGCCGCCGACGCTGTGGATGATGTCGGTGGCCTCCGCCGCATCAGGCCAGCGGCGGGGGACGAATGCCTTTGCGCCCGGGATGAGCCACTCCTCGAAGAAGGCGCTCATGCCATCCGGCTTCACCCCGGCCGCCTTCGCGATGTGCGGGCGGCCGACGGAGGAAGCATCGCCGGCCTGCGCGATCGCGTCCTCGAAGGTGACCGGCACGCCCTGGGCGCTGAGCCGCTCGACGATCTCGCGCGCGCGGGTCACCCGCTCGCGTTGGGCGCGCTCCATGGAGGGCGCAATCGCGGTCGTGTCCACCCAATAGCCGAGCATGTGCATGTCATCGATGCTGCCGTGCACACACGAGATCTCCGTTGCCGGGATCAGCACGATGCCGGCCGCGCTCGCCGCCTCCCCGGCCTCCGCCACGCCGTCAATCCCGTCGTGGTCGGTCAGCGCCAGCGTCGTCACGCCCGCCTCCACGGCGGCCGCCACCACACCCGCGGGCGGCAGCTCTCCGTCGGAGTAGGTCGAATGACTCTGAAGGTCAATCATCGGCGGCGGAGCATATGAGGATCTCCGCGAAAGCCGACTACGCCGTTCGAGCGGCGGTCGAGATGGCCGCTGCCGGCGACGAGCCCGTCAAGGGCGAGAAGCTCGCCGAGGCGCAGGACATCCCGCTCCAGTTCCTCGAGCACATCCTGCTCGAGCTCAAGCACGCCCGGCTGGTGCGGGCCCGGCGCGGCGCCCGCGGTGGGTACTGGCTCGCGCAGCCCCCCGAGGAGATCACCCTCGCCAGTGTCATCCGCGCGGTCGAGGGGCCACTCGCCAACATCCAGGACCAGGCTCCGGAGCAGACGAAGTATCCAGGCAACGCCGAGCAGCTCAGCGAGGTCTGGATCGCCGTTCGCGCCTCGCTTCGCCGGGTGTTGGAGAACGTCACCATCGCCGACCTTCGCGACGGCACGATCCCGGCCGACGTCCTGGAGCTCACCCGGGACGAGGGCGCACGAATCACCCGCTAGCGGGTCTGCTTCTCGACGCCCTTCATCGCCTGCCTGAGCATGAACCTGAAGCCCCGCTCTCCGACGAGGCGGTTGAGCGCATAGCCGACGCGGCCCCAACCGGACGGAGAGAACCTCCGATCCAGGATCATCACCACCTCGCTGCCGCCCTCTCGCTGAGCCGCGCGAAGCTCGAACGTCGTGCCGGGCAGCAGGGCGTTCGAGTCGATGACGACGGAGGTGACGGTCCCGGGCTGCGACCACTCGTAACGGCTTCGCTCCCAGATGAACCGCGCAGGCCCGGTTCCGCCCTCGGTGACCTCCGCCCAGTCATCGCCTTCGTCGTGGATCACCAGGTGCGACGTCCTCACGTTCGGCCATACCGTGGCGCGTCGGGCCGAGAAGTCCTTCCCGGCGACATCGATCACCTCTCCAGGCAAAGCGGCCGTCTCCACCTTCACCTCGAATCTCAGCGACCTCGGCTCTGAGTCAGGCATTTCTCCTCCCCCCGAACTCTCACACTTCGGGAGTTTCGTTGCCGAAGGCGCAGCTAGCAACTTCTCGCACTAGAAACCCCAGCTATTAGGGGGAAAAGCTGGGTTCCGCTATGGTCCCGCCCTCGTTTAGGACCCTTTCGGTCAAGAAAGGGAACAAGGTGGAAAAGCGGCTTTCGTCCAAATCGCCGCCTCCCCGGACTCACAAATGGATCCAGCGATCATCTTCTTCGGCCTCGGTGTGGGCTTCCTCGTCGGCATGACCGGCATGGGTGGCGGCTCCCTGATGACACCCCTGCTCGTATTGATCTTCGGGATCCAGCCGACCACCGCGATCGGCACGGACATCTTCTACGCCGCGATCACCAAGACCGCCGGCACCTGGCGGCACCTGAAGCTGAAGACCGTCTACATGCCTCTCGTCTACTGGATGGCGCTGGGCAGCGTCCCGTCCGCCCTAGCGGGTGTTTGGTTCCTCGACTACCTGAAGCGTCAGCTCGGCGACAACCTCGACGAGACCGTTTTCGCGATTCTCGCCGGCTGCCTGCTGGTGGTCGGGGCGGCCACCCTGCTCCGCGGCCTCTTCCTCGCCAACAAGATCGAGGAACGTGACACCTTCGAGATGCACACCCGCCACAAGGTCGCCGCCGTCGCAATCGGTGCCACCACAGGCTTCGTGATCGGGCTCAGCTCCGCAGGCAGCGGGACGCTGATCGGGATCATGCTGATCGCCGTCTACCGGCTTACACCCAGGCGAGTTGTGGGCACCGACGTCGTCCACGCGGCGATCCTGCTCTGGGCCGCCTCGGTCGCGCACATCATCAGCGGAAACGTCGACTTCGGCCTGGCGGCCAACATCCTGGTTGGCTCCGTGCCCGGCGTGATCCTGGGCTCGAACCTCTCAGTCAAGTGGCCACAGGGTGCCCTGCGCTACGTCCTCGGTCTCGTCCTGATCGGCGCCGGGGTCACCATCATGAACAAGGCCAACACCGACCTGATCCCGTGGGTCGTTGGCGCCGCGGCTCTCGGCATCGGTGGCCTGTTCGCCGTCCAGCTCGGGCTCCGCAAGGAGGTCCAGCACGACCCCGAGGAGCAGGCCGAGCTGGAACGGGACGCGAGGATCGAGCACGAGCTTGCGCGACGCGCACAGGCCAGGTCCCGGCCCGCTGCCGCTGCCGCCAAGGACTAACGGGCTTCGCCCTTCGCTCCCGCAGTGGAGCGGCCCGGTGGCCGCTTAACCGCAATACTCCCCCGCCGTGTTCGAGAAAGTCCTGATCGCAAACCGCGGCGAGATCGCCATTCGCGTCGCCCGGGCTCTGAAGGAGATGGGGATCTCCTCGATCGCCGTCTACTCGGAGCTCGACCGCGATGCTCCGCACGTGCGTGAGGCCGACGAGGCCTTCCTGCTCGGCCCGGCCACGCCGGCCGAGAGCTACCTGAACATCCAGAAGATCGTCGAAGTCGCCTCGACCGCCGGCGCCGAGGCCATCCATCCGGGGTACGGCTTCCTGGCCGAGAACGCGCCCTTCGCGAAGGCCGTCGAGAAGGCGAAGATCACCTGGATCGGGCCTCCTCCCAAGGCGATCGAGGCGATGGGCTCGAAGACGGAGGCGCGGAAGATCATGGACAAGGCCGGCGTGCCGATCGTCCCGGGTGACACCGAGCCGGTCGATGACGTCGCGGCGGCCAAGAAGAAAGCGAAGGAGATCGGCTACCCGATCGCGGTGAAGGCGGCCGGCGGTGGCGGTGGCAAGGGCTTTCGCGTGGCGATGGAGGAGAGCGAGCTCGAGGACGCCTTCGAGGGCGCCTCGCGCGAGGGCGAGAAGTTCTTCAGCGACCCCACCGTCTACCTCGAGCGCTACCTCGAGGACCCGAGGCACGTCGAGGTCCAGGTGCTCGCCGACTCCAAGGGGAACGTCATCCATCTCGGCGAGCGCGACTG
This sequence comes from uncultured Solirubrobacterales bacterium, assembly GCA_963831605.1. GTDB lineage: Bacteria > Actinomycetota > Thermoleophilia > Solirubrobacterales > 70-9 > DASUPK01. The sequence goes on along the minus strand of CAWHQR010000005.1, from coordinate 484,620 downwards.
CTCGATTCAGCGCCGCCACCAGAAGCTGATCGAGGAGTCGCCCGGACCGCTGGTCGACGAGGAGATGCGCGAGCGCATCGGCAAGATCGCCACGGACGCCGCCGCTGCGGTCGGCTACCGCTCGGCCGGGACGATCGAGGGACTTCAGGTCGGCGACGACTACTTCTTCCTCGAGATGAACACCCGTGTCCAGGTCGAGCACTGCGTCACCGAGATGGTCACCGGGTTCGACATCGTCCGGGAGCAGGTCAGGATCGCGGCGGGCGAGGAGCTGTCCATCACCCAGGACGAGGTGGAGCTGCGCGGCCATGCAATCGAATGCCGGATCAACGCCGAGGCTGCGCATAAGAACTTTGCACCTGCGCCTGGCCGGATCACGACCTACCGCGAGCCGGCCGGACCCGGCGTGCGCGTCGATTCTGGCGTCGAGGCAGGCTCCGAGGTGACGCCGATGTACGACCCGATGTTCGCCAAGCTGATCGTCTGGGACCTCGACCGCGAGCAGGCGACGGCCCGGATGCTGCGGGCGCTTGGCGAGTACGAGATCGGCGGCCTCACGACGCTCATCCCGTTTCATCAGACGCTGCTCGCCACGAAGCAGTGGGCGAACGGCGAGACCTGCCGCGACTTGACGGAGGATCCGAAGTGGCTCAAGTCTCTGGCACCCGAGGCGGCTCCCTCCTCCTCAAGGGACGAGGAGGCCGCGGATGGCAAGGCGGAGCGCAGCTACCAGGTGGAGGTGGGCGGGAAGCTCTTCGACGTCAAGGTGATCGGCGACGCGGCCGGAGCGCCGGCAGCGGTGGCCGTCGGAGGGGGCCTGCGGAAGCCCCCGCGCCGTGAGCGCTCCGGCGGCGCTGCCAGCTCCGCCTCCGGCGACGACCTCGTGGCGCCGCTCCAGGGCAACATCTTCAAGGTTCCGGTCGAGGAGGGGCAGGAGGTCTCGGAGGGCGACCTCGTCTGCGTGATCGAGGCGATGAAGATGGAAAACGAGATCACCGCCCACAAGTCGGGCAAGATCACCAAGCTCGCCGCCAAGGAGGGCGCCGCGGTCAACTCTGGCGACCTCCTTGCGATTATTGAATGAACGGGTCGCGCTACGCGCGCCCTCGCACCTACTTCGCGCCGAGCTTTGCCGCGGCTTCGCGGATGTTCTTGACGGTCGCGTCCGGCGCCTTGCGCCCCTCGAGCTTCTCGCCGTGCCGGTTGACCCAGATGGTGGGCACGTTCAGCTTCAGCGCGGGACCGACGTCGGTCTCATAGCCCGAGGCGATGTGGACCCAGCCCTTCTTGCCGCCGATCCGGCGAGCGCACTCACGCAGGTGGGTGTTGTCGGGCTTGTAGCTGCGGACCTGCTGGGCGGTGACCACGAGGTCGAGGTCGGTGCGCAGATGGCGGCGGGAGATTCCCAGCAGCTTGTCGTCGACGTTGGAGATGATGCCGATCTCGTACCGGTCCCGAAGGCGGTCCAGCGCGGCGTTTGCCTCGCGAAAAGGGGGCCAGGACGCCACGCTGTCAGGTAGGAACTGGGCACGCGAGGGCTCGATCGTCCAGTCGATCTCCTCCGCGGCCTGCACGGCGGCCCTGCGCAGCACCTCCGCATAGAGCTCGTAGGAGCCGGACATGATCTGGGCCTGCTTCTCGAAGAAGCTCTGCAGGAAGGCCGGGCCATCGATCGTGAGGCCATCGCGGTCGGCCTCCCGCTTGAAGGCGTCGCTGATGCCCTTCTCCCAGTCGATCAGGGTGCCGTAGCAGTCCGTAGTCACCCACTTGATGTCTTTCAGCTTGGGAAGGGCCATGAGAGCCGCGGGATTATGGCAATTTGCACGATTGGACCGCTCCCGGCCCCCTCCGCCCGCCTGACCGGGCGTTGTGTACTCTCTCGCGGCCTTGGATCTCCTCGAGTATCAGGGAAAACAGCTCTTCGCCGGACACGGAGTTCCCGTTCCCGAGGGCCGAGTCGCCGAGACCGTCGAAGGCGCCGTGCAGGCTGCCGAGGAGATCGGCTATCCGTGCGTGATCAAGGCCCAGGTTCAGATCGGCGGCCGCGGCAAGGCGGGCGGCATCAAGGTCGCCGCCGACAAGGCCGAGGCCGAGGAGCACGCCGGCGCCATCCTCGGGATGGACATCCGCGGGCCCCGCGGCGAGGGCCCGTTCACCGTTCACCAGGTCTGGGTCGAGGGAGCCTCCGAGATCGAGGCCGAGTACTACGCCTCGGTCATCCTTGACCGCTCGGCCAAGAAGCTTCTGGCGATGCTGTCCACCATGGGCGGGATGAACGTCGAGGAGATCGCGGACAAGGACCCGGACGCGCTGGTGCGCCGCCACGTCGACCCGCATGAGGGATTCGGCGATGCCCAGGCCGCTGCGCTGGCCGCGGACGCCGGCGTTCCCGAGGACGCCCGAGAGAAGACCGCGGAGATGATGGCGAAGCTGTTCACGGCCTTCAACGAGAGCGACGCGACCCTGATCGAGGTCAACCCGCTGGTGGTGACCAAGGACCGGGACGTGGTGGCGCTCGACGCGAAGGTGACGATCGACAACTCCGCCCTCTTCCGCCACGAGGATCTCGCCGGCCTCGAGGAGGGCTTCATCGAGGACGAGCAGGAGCGGATGGCGAAGGAGAAGGGCCTCACCTACGTGAAGCTCGACGGCGACATCGGCATCCTCGGCAACGGCGCCGGCCTCTGCATGTCGACCCTCGACGTGGTCGCGCAGGCCGGCGGCAAGCCAGCCAACTTCCTGGACGCCGGCGGCGGCTCCAAGGCCGAGGCGATCATCGACGCGCTCGAGGTGATCACCTCCGACGAGAAGGTCGTCGCGATCCTCTTCAACATCTTCGGCGGCATCACCCGCTGCGACGAGATCGCCAAGGGCATCATCGAGGCGTCGAGCAAGATCGACATCGGCGTGCCGCTGGTCGTCCGCCTGGACGGCACCAACTCCGAGGAGGGGCTCGGCCTGCTTGCGGACGCCGACCTGCCCAACCTTCACGTCGAGAAGACCATGCTCGGCGCCGCCGAGAAGGTCGTCGAGCTGGCCAATGCGGAGGCGAGCTAGATGTCGATCATCGTCGGCAACGAGACGAAGCTGGTGATCTCGGGCCTGACCGGGCGCGAGGGGACGTTCCACGGCCTGCGCAACCGCGACTACGGCACCGACGTCGTCGCCGGCGTCACGCCGAAGAAGGGCGGCCAGGACGTCGAGGGAATCCCGATCTTCGACACGATCAAGGAGGCCGTCGACGAGAAGGGCGCGAACACATCGATGATCTTCGTCCCGGCGCGATTCGCCTCCGCGTCGATCAACGAGGCTATCGACGCCGGCATCGGGACGGTGATCGCGATCACCGAGCACATCCCGGTCCTCGACATGCTCGCCACCTACTGGAAGGCGCGCGACGCGGGTGTGCGGCTGATCGGCCCTAACTGCCCGGGTGTCCTCAGCCCCGGCAAGGCGAACGTCGGGATCATTCCCGCCCAGTTCTTCGAGCACGGTTCGATCGGCGTCGTCTCCAAGTCGGGCACGCTGACCTACCAGATCGGAAACGAGCTCAAGCAGGCAGGCCTCGGCAACTCGTCCATCGTCGGCATCGGCGGCGACCCGATCGTCGGATCCGACTTCATCGACGTGCTCACACTGTTCGAAGAGGACGACGAGACGGAGCTGATCGTGATGGTCGGCGAGATCGGCGGCGACGCCGAGGAGCGCGCCGCCGAGTTCATCGCCGACAAGGTCTCCAAGCCCGTCGTCTCCTACATCGCCGGATTCACCGCGCCGCCCGGCAAGCAGATGGGACATGCGGGAGCGATCATCTCCGGCTCCTCGGGGACCGCCGAGGCCAAGAAGCAGGCCCTCGAGGCCCAGGGCATTCGCGTCGGCAAGAGCCCGACCGAGACGGCACAGCTCGCCGCCGAGACGATCGGCGCGAAGGCCTAGCTCCTTCTCTCCGGCTGAGATCTATTTCAGGCCGTCTGCTGGGAGGCGCGGCGGCGGAGCTTCGCCCGCGCCCGTGCCGCGCGCTTCTGCTCCTCGCTCTTCGTCAGCGGCCTCTTGCGCTGACGATCATCGCCTGACGCTTCCGCGCTTGGGGCCTCAACGGCTGGCTGCTCGGGAGGGAGCGGCACCGCGGCTGGGGCGGGGGCCCGCGGAGCCGCTGTGGGCCCCGTCCCGCGCTTGACCTGCTTCTGGTCGATCCGGCCGCCCAGGAGCTCCTTGGCGGCGCGCACGGCCTCCTTTGGAGCCAGGTAGGTGACCCAGGAGGCGATCTTCCCCTCCGCCACCACCCAGAGGCCGCCGAAGCGGCGATCTACCTCGGTGCCCTCCTTGGGCTTGCCGCGCTCCCGACAGATGGCGACGATCTTGCCCGGCCCGACTTCGGCGATTTCCTCGACGTCGAAGCGGTAGGACTCCCAGCTGTCGAGGTAGCGGCGCATCGCTCGCTGGACCTCATCGTGCTTCCAGACCAGATCGCCGTCAGCCCGGGAGGCCCGCTCGTCCCACCGGATCAGCGGATCGGCGAGCGCAAGTGCGATCTCGCAGTCGCCGTTGCCGTAGGCCTGGAGCGCGATCTTGACCAACTCGAGCGAAGCCGGCATCGATCAACAGTATTGCCGACGCATCGGGCGCAACGGATGCCCCTCCCCGGATTGGAGGGACATCCTGATTCCGAAGCCACTTGACCTCGGGAATTAGCGGCCTTCATCCCCCGCGCGGCTCAGTATCGCACCGTTCGTATACTCGATGCGCCAGTGGCCGAACGGACGATCAGCTTTGCTCGCGGCGCGCCCAGCGCCGACATCCTCCCCCACGACGCGGTGCGTGAGGCGGCCGCGCACGCGCTCGATTCCGACTGGGAGAAGGCGCTCAGCTACGGCACCGGTCGCGGGCACCCGGGTCTCTGCGAGTGGATCGCCGAGCTCCACGGCACGAAGCCAGAGCAGGTCATGGTCACCAACGGGTCGATGGAGGGCGCGGCTCTCCTCTTCCGATACCTGGTCGCCGAGGGCGACCGGGTGGTGATCGAGCAGCCCACCTACGACCGCACATTGCTCCTGCTCCAGCAGGCCGGCGCCGAGCTGATCGGAGCCCCGCTGGAGTCCGACGGCGTGGACCCCGCGGCGGTCGAGGCGGCGTGCGGCGACGGCGAGGTGGCCCTCGCGCATGTCATCCCGAACTTCCACAACCCCGCCGGCTGCACCCTCTCGATCGAGAAGCGCAGGGCACTGGTGCAGCTCGCCGCCGACCACGGTTTCGTCCTCTTCGAGGACGACCCCTATCGCCTGATCTCGTTCGACGAGGCGCGCGCCGAGACGATGCTGGACATGGACGGCGCGGATCGCGTCATCCACGCCTCCTCGTTTTCGAAGTCGGTCAGCCCGGGGGTTAGGGTGGGCTACCTGGTGGGCCCGGAGGAGCAGATCGCGATGCTCGCCAAGCGCGCGAACGAGACCTACATCTCCCCGAACATGCTCGCCGAGTCGATCGTCTTCGAGCTCTGCCGCTCGGGCGGATTGGACGAGAACCTGAAGGTCGTCAATGCAGCGCTCCGCGAGCGTCGGGACGCTCTCGTCGAGGCACTCCACGAGCACATCCCCGAGGCGGAGTTCGTCGTGCCGGGCGGCGGCTACTTCCTGTGGCTCGACCTCAAGGACGACGTCGACAGCAAGGCGCTGCTCGCCACCGCGAAGCCGGAGGGCGTCACCTTCGTCGCCGGCCCGGACTTCATGCTGGAGGGCGGCTCCTCGAGCCTGCGCCTCTCGTTCGCGCCGGTCCCGGCCGCGGACGTGGATGAGGGCGTTCAGCGCCTGGCACGGGCCCTCGAGCGGCTCCGCGCCGATCAGGGCAACGCGGAGGCCGCCGCCTAGATCCGGTGGCCCAGGATCTCCTGGGCGCGCCTGTAGAGATTGAGGTCCTCGGCGCGGGTCGGGTACGGCTTGCGCTTCTGCGCGTTGCGGTGCGCCTCAATCGCCCTGGAGATGGCGACGAGCCTGCGCTCTGCGACGTTGCGGTCTGTGATCAGTGTGCGGGTTCCTGCTTCCATTGCCATTTGCCTTTCCCCCGTTTGTTGAGTGACTTACTCGACTATGCTCGGTTGAGCGTAGCAAGAAGTCTCGGGCGCACACCTCAAGCCCGGGCTAACAGCTCGTAAAGATCGACGGCTTTATCTGCCGTAGCGATCGCTGGAGATCACCAGCTGCTCGGGGAGCGGCGGCCGAGGCGGTGGGGCGGGATCGGCCCTGACGGAAACCGTCTCGGCCACGCTCTTCGAGACTGCGTGGTCGCCGTCGCCGGAAGCCATCACGACCTCGTCATCGCCTGAGCTTTCGAGGGTCCCGGCCAGGCCCGGATGTAGGCCGGTGCCCTTCAGGTAATGGAGGATCTCCTCCGCCTCGTTCTCGAAGCGCAGGATCACGACGTCGGCGCCGGGCTGCACGTCGGCCAGGAGGACGCCCTCCTCACGGGCTCCCTCCACGATCGGATGCCCGTGCGGGCAGGTCTTCGCGTCGCCGATCGCCGCGAGCATTCGCTCCTCGAGCACCGGCGACATCGCGTGCTCCAGGCGCTCCGCCTCCTCGTGGACCTCGTCCCAGGGAATCCCGAGGACGTCCGTCAGGAAGCGTTCGATCAGCCGGTGGCGACGGACGATCGCCTCCGCCTCCCCGCGGCCGCGTTCGGTGAACGTGAGCGACTTGTCGTCCGCGCGTGCGACGTAGCCATCCTCCTCGAGCCGGCCGATCATCTCGTGGACCGTGGGCGGGGAGAGCTGCATCGCGCGGGCGATGTTCGCGCCGTTGATCTGCAGACCCGCCTCCTCGAGCCAGAACATCGTCTGCAGGTATTCCTCCTCGGCAACCGTGGCCTGTGCCATGGGCCTAGCGTACTGGCAGACCATGCGCCCCGACCTCGATGAATGGCTTCCCAATCCACAGGTGCGCACCCGTCACCGCCTGTCGGCCGAAGCCGACGCCGATCGCCTCTGGCATGCGGCGGAGACGGTCCGGCTCCGTGACGCCCCCACCCTGGGACGGGCCGTACGCTGGCGAATCCCCGGCACCTCATCGGATCTCCTCTTCCGGGATCTGATCCGGCAGTACCCGTTCGCCGTGATCGACGAGGGGGCTCGCTGGTCGGTGTCAGGGATGTGCGGGCGAATCTGGACGCTTCGGCGGGACTACCCCCGGATTGAAGGGGAGGACGACTTCCTGGCCTGGGACAAGCGCGGCACCGTCAGGGTGCTTCTGGCCCACTGGATCGAGCCGGAGGGCCCAGAGCGAAACACCCTGGTCAGCGAGGCGCGAATCAAACCGGTCAATGGCCAGGCGGGCCTTCGCCTTCGGGCCCTATGGGCGGTCGTCGGTCATCTCGAGCGCCTCATCGGCGGTGAGGTTCTGCGCGTTGCGGTCCGGCGGGCCGCGGAGACGTGATTTGCCGGCAGATCGCCGGGGTGGTCGCTAGGAGCGGGTCTGTCTCTTCGCCAGCGACCGACGCAGGGCCTCCAGGCGGTCGTCCCACTCCGCGCTCACCATCTGAATCCAGTGGGCCGCATCGTCGAGCGGCTGCGGTCGAAGCTTGTAGTGGGTCTCCCGGCCGATCCGCGAGGCGCTGACCAGTTCGGCGCCGCGCAACGCGACGAGGTGTTTGCTGACGGCCTGGCGGGTGATCGGCAGCTGCTCTGCGAGGCCGCTCGCCGTCACGGTCCCGCCGCGCGCGAGGGTCTCGACCACCCGTCGCCGGGTGGGATCGGCGAGGGCATCGAAGACCGCGTCGACCTGTCGATGCGCGGGCGCCCTCAAGCGACGAGTGCGAATCGCAGTGCGTGACGAAGGCCGGCGAGGCGGGATCCCCAGCCGCCGGCCAGGGCAGTCGATCCGGCGGCGGTGTTCGTGGCCGCCGAATATGTCGGAGTCTCGACGACGGTGACGCGGCTTCCGCCGGGCAGAGCCTCGATCGTGAACTCCACGAAGCTCTCGCCCTCGCCGGGGCGCGACCAGGTGAAGGCGAAACGCTCTCCCTCCTCCCAGGTCTCCACGGTTCCGCTGCGCTCGTCGTCTCCGTCGCGGACGACGATCTGACCGCCCTCGACCGGATCGAGCTCCACGTCGGGAGCCATCCACTCCTCGAGACGGTCCTCGTCGGTCAGGGCCTCCCAGACCTCCTCGGGAGTAGCCTCAACCAGGGTTTCGCGCTCGACCCACGGAGTCTTCTCATCGTGGTGGTCCGGCGCCGCTGTCTCGTCTCGCAACTTCACGGTTGCCTATGCTAGCGTACAACAGGCAACCCATAGGTTGCGTATATCAATCCGGAACAGGAGGTCCTGCGAATGCCGATGGTCCCGACAGTCGTTGAGCAAAGCGCCAGAGGCGAGCGCGCCTATGACATCTTCTCCCGCCTGCTCAGCGAGCGGGTCATCTTCCTGGGCACCCCCATCGACGACCAGGTCGCCAATCTGATCGTGGCGCAGATCATCCACCTCGAGTCCGAGGACCCCGACAAGGAGATCTCGCTCTACATCAACTGTCCGGGCGGGGTGGTCTACGCGGGAATGGCGATCTACGACGCGATGCAGTTCGTCAAGCCCGACGTGCGGACCACCTGTTACGGCGTGGCGATGTCGATGGGATCACTCCTGCTGACCGGCGGCGCCGAGGGCAAGCGAATGGCCCTGCCGAATTCGCGGATCCTGATCCACCAGCCGAGCGGCGGCTTCGAGGGTGTCGCGGCCGATATCGAGATCCATGCCAGGGAGACGCTCGACCTGCGCAACCGGATCGACGAGATCTACGCGAAGCACACCGGCCAATCCAAGGAGCAGGTCCACGACGACATGGAGCGCGACCGCTACTTCAAGGCGGACGAGGCCGCGGAGTACGGTCTGATCGACGGAGTGATCACCCAGCGTGAGGTCGAGCAGCGCAGGACCGGCTTCTCGGCCAACGGCGGCAGCTAGCCCTTCGTCACCAGCATTTGCTCCACGTCCTCGAGCACTCGGCGGAACCCGCGCGCGAGCATGGGCTGCCAGACGAGCTCCTGTGCGCCGCCCACCACGCGCATGGGCACGCTGAAGCTGGAGCGCCAGTCGACCCTGGTCCCACCGGGATCTGGGCTCAGCGTGATCGAGCCGCCGTCGTGTTTGAAGGGGACGTTGACCTTCACGATCAGGTAGTCGAGGCGAGTCGGGCGCTCATAGGCCGTGATCTCCTCCTCGAAGGTGATCGGGCGGACCTTGATTCGGCGCAGGGCCCCCACGCCGTTGGGAGCCGGCTCACCCTCGCGCACGAGCTCCGACCCGTTGATTCCGCGGAACAGGTCGTAGTTCGCGTGGTCGGTGAGCCGGTCGAAGATCTCCTCGGCAGGCGCGGGAATGGTGCGGGTGACGTGGATGCTGCGCATCAGCCGCCCGCCAACGTAGAGACGATCGCCTCGTACACGCCATCTCCCATGCGGCCCTCGGTGACGGTCACATTCGGCCGCCCGCCGATCGCCTCCCGCAGGGCGGGATCCCGCTCCGGACCGTTGGCGGGGACGAAGAAGCGGCCGACGACCTCGGAGACGGCAAGGTCCTCGACCGAGTCCCCGATGGCGATGCAGTCCTCGGGCGCGTAGCCCCGAACCTGCTGGTGATAGGCGACCGCCCGGGCCTTGCTCGCCGTCTCGGGAAGCAGGTGGTAGGCGTGCGCGGGGCCCTCGATGCCGTCCATCGGAGCGAAGATCGCGCCGTTGTCGATCAGCTTCAGGCCCTGGTGGCCGCGCTCGGCGAGCAGCCGGTTCGCCTCGTCGACGTCGACCTTCCCCTTGAAGAGCAGCGAGAGCTCGCGCTGCCGGTGCCAGGGGCTGTGCCACTCGAGCCGGCCCCCGAAATGCTCGAAGAGCTCGTCGGGAATTCCGCGATCGACCATCGTCTCCGCCAGGGTCCTGCCCTCGTCAACCTCCGCATCTCCGACCAGCTCGGTCCGCTCGCCATCGATGACGACCAGACAGCCGACCTCGGCGATGTACGAGCGGGAGCCGATCAGCTTCGCGTCCTCCAGCACCGAACCCTCGCGGCGGCCGGACTTGATCACCACCTCGACGTCGGCACGGTGACATGCCTCCAGGGCACGGGCCTGCAGCATCGAGAACTCGCCATCGGCGTCGCGGAAGAGGGATCCCCACCTTCCGAGCAGGGTTCCGTCGAGGTCGGTGTAGACACAGCGGAGGGCCACGGGGCGCTAACCGTAGAGCGCGGGCTTTACCGTTGACTCGTGGCTTCGCGATGGCAGCTCTCCGGCCGGGCCCTCGAGCTCGACGCTCCCATCGGCGTCGGCATCGTCAACGTCACCGACGACTCGATGTTCGAGGGCGCTCGCAGCGGGACGGCGGACCGGGCCGTCGAGGACGGCGTGGCGCTGGCCGAGGCAGGCTTCGACATGCTCGACGTCGGCGCCGTCGCGGCGCGCAGCGGCCCGCCCGTGCCGCCCGAGGAGGAGGCCCGCCGCCTGGTGCCCGCGATCCGGGGCCTGGCTGAGCGCACCGGGCTCCCCATCTCGGCCGACACCTTCTCGCCCGAGGTCGCCCGCGCGGCACTGGCTGCCGGCGCCGCGGCGATCAACGACATCGGCGGCGGAGAGGCCGCCATGCTCGACGTCGCCGCGGAGACGGGCTGCGGGCTGGTGCTCATGCACATCGAGGGGCCGCCGCGCGAGGACCGGCCGAAGCAGCACTACGACGACCCCGTCGAGCATCTGCGCCGCTGGTTCGAAGGCCGGCTCGAGGCCGCCGCAGAGCGAGGGGTCGCTGAGGAGCAGATCGCCCTCGACCCCGGACTCGACTTCGACCTCTCCCTCGCCGACGACCTTCAGATCCTGCGCAGGCTCGGTGAGCTCGGCCCGCTCGGGCGGCCGCTGTACGTGTCGCTCTCCCGCAAGGACTTCCTCGGGGCGCTGCTGGCCGGCTCCTGGGAGCAGCGACTGCCGGCGGCCGATCGGGAATGGGCGACAGCCGCGGCGACCGCGCTCGCCGTCGCCCGCGGCGCCGACATCCTCCGCCTGCACGACCAGAGCGCGCTGCAGGCGATGCGGGTCGCCGGCGCGATCGAGCGGCCGGGTGAGCCGGTTGGCTAGCAGCACCGCCGTCGCGGGTGGGGCCTGGGAGCCGGCCCTCGGGCCCGCTCGCGAGGACGGCCGGCTGGTGGCGGAGTCGTCGGAAGCGGCGACCATGGCCAAGCTCACCGGGCTTCCAGCCGATCTCGATCCCGGGCTCGCCGATGCGCTGCAAGCGGCCGGCGTGGAATCGCTCTACTCCCACCAGGCCGCGGCCTACGAGACCGCGCGGCGGTCGAACCTGATCCTGACCAGCGGGACCGCGTCCGGCAAGTCGCTCTCCTTCAACCTCCCGGTGCTCGACGGAATCGCGCGGGAGCCGCTGAACCGCGCCTTCTACCTGTACCCGACCAAGGCCCTGGCCCAGGATCAGGCTCGCAAGCTCGGCGAGCTGCGACCGCCGGGGCTGCGCGAGGCGATCTACGACGGCGACACGCCACGCGAGGACCGGCCGGGCATCCGGCGGAGGGCGAATCTCGTTCTGACCAACCCCGACATGCTCAACGTCGGCGTCCTCCCCCATCACAAGCGCTGGGGCGACTTCCTCGCCAACCTCGGCTGGGTCGTGGTGGACGAGGCGCACACGTACCGCGGCGTCTTCGGCTCCCACGTCGCGAACGTCCTGCGCCGCCTGAGGCGGGTGGCGCGGATCTACGGCGCCGAGCCGCGCTTCATCCTCGCCTCGGCCACGATCGCCAACCCCGGGGAGCTGGCCGAGCGGCTCACGGGGACGCCTTTCGAGCTGCTCGACGACGACGGCGCGCCGCGTGCCGGCCGTGAGATCGCGATGTGGAACCCGCCGGTGATCGAGCAGCACACGATGACGCGGCGCTCGCCGGTGTCGGAGGCGTCGGACCTGCTGGTGGAGCTCGTCACACGCGGGGTGCGGACGATCTGCTTCATGCGCAGCCGCCGCGGGATCGAGCTGATCAACAGGTTCGCCTCGGACGAGCTGACGAGGAGGGGTCAGGGCGCGCTCGCCGAGCGGATCGCGCCCTACCGGGCGGGCTACACCCCGCAGCAGCGCCGCGAGATCGAGGCGAAGCTCGCCTCCGGCGACCTGCTCGCGGTCGCAGCCACCGATGCGCTGGAGCTCGGGATCGACGTCGGGGAGCTCGACGCGGCGATCTGCGTCAACTTCCCCGGCACGGTCGCCAGCCTGCGTCAGATGTGGGGCCGCGCCGGCCGGCGCCGCCGCGGGCTCGCCGTCTACGTCGCGGGCGAGGACGCGCTCGACCAGTTCTTCTGCCGCCATCCCGAAGAGTTCCTCGAGCGGCCCGTCGAGGCCGCGATCCTCGATCACAGCTCCGAGCAGATCCAGCTTCAGCACCTGCTGGCGGCCGCCTACGAGGCGCCGCTCTCGGAAGGGGACGACGAGATCTTCGGGGAGGGATGGCGCGAGCGGGCGGAGCAGCTCGTCACGGCCGGCGAGCTCCGTCGCGGCCGCGGCGAGCGCTATCTGACCCGCACCGGCGACTTCGTGGCCGGGCGCATCGCGCTGCGCTCGGCCTCAGCGGACAGCGTTGCGGTCGTGGACGCGACCTCCGGCGAGATGCTGGGGAACGTGGAGGCCGAGCGGGCCTTCTCGACCGTTCACCCGGGCGCGATCTACCTCCACCTCGGGCGCTCCTACCAGGTCGCGGAGCTGGACATCGGCTCGCGCCGCGCGATGGTGAAGCCGTTCGACGGCGACTTCTACACGCAGGTGAAGAAGGAGACCGAGGTCTACGTGGAGGGGATCGAGACGCAGCGCCGAGCGCTCGGCGTGGAGCTCAGCTTCGGCACGGTCTCGGTGTCCGAGCAGGTGATCGCCTACCAGCGCAAGCGCCTCGGCGACAACAAGGTGATCGACATCGTCTCTCTCGACCTGCCCGAGCAGGATTTCGTCACGCAGGCGCTCTGGTACGTGATCGGTGACCGGATGGCCGCCGCGCTGCCCAGCGAGGTGCTGCTCGGCGCGCTGCACGCCTCCGAGCACGGGCAGATCGCGGTGCTGCCGCTGATCGCGATGTGCGACCGCTGGGACATCGGCGGCCTCTCCACCAACATCCACCATCAAACGGGCTCGCCGACGATCTTCATCTACGACGGGCACCCGGGCGGCGTCGGAATCACCCGGCGCGGCTATGAGGAGTTCGAGCGCCTGGTCGGCGACGCCGACCGGCTGATCAGCGAGTGCCCCTGCGACGACGGCTGTCCCTCCTGCGTACAGAGCCCCAAGTGCGGCAACCTGAACGAGCACCTGCACAAGGGTGGCGCCCTGGAGCTGATGGGGCGGATGCTCCGCGAGGGGAAGCTGAAGGCCTCATGAGCGAGCCTCTGCAGATCTCGGTCGTGGGCGGCGCGAAGGTCGAATCGGACCTGCTGAGAGACGCCGAGGCGGTCGGCCGCGGGATTGCCGAGGCGGGCGCAGTGCTCGTCTGCGGCGGGCGCGGCGGCGTCATGGAGGCCGCGTCAAAGGGGGCTTCGGACGCGGGCGGAGTGGTGCTCGGCGTCCTCCCCACCTTGTCGCGAGAGGACGCAAACCCGTACGTCAGTCATGCCGTCGCGACCGGTGTCGGTCAGGCCAGGAACCTGGCGGTGGTCGCCTCGGGCGACGCCGTCATCGCGGTCGGGGGCGAGTGGGGAACGCTCTCCGAGATCGCCTACGCGCGGAAGCTCGGCCGGCCGGTAGTCGCGATCCGGAGCTGGCCGCTTCGCAGCCGGGAGGGAACGGACCTCGGCATCGTCGAAGCAGAGTCGCCGGAAGGGGCCGTCGAGGCGGCGATATCCGCAGCAGGTCAGCCGTAGCGCGCCCGCAGCGCGAGGATCGCGAAGGCGTGCGACCAGGCGAGGGGGGTCGTCGAGGTCGGCGCGCCGGTCGTTGCATCCACCCGCTCTGGGAGCGTCCCGTTCGGCGTCTCGGCGCGGTGAAGCTCCCCCAGGAGCCGATCGGCGGCCTTCCACTGACCCAGCTCGACGAGCGCCCACGCCGACCAGGCCGTGGGGGCGGTCCAGACCTCGCCCGGCGTCCAACCCTCGATCGGCGGGATGCCGAATCGCGTCGACTCACGGGCCATCGTCAGCAACGTCTGCCGCGCGGCTGGAAACAGCTTCGGCCGCGGAAAGACCGCGACTGCCCAGGCCGCCGCCGAGTCGAGCTGCGCGTTTCCCTGCTCGCGCACAAGGCCACGCGGAGACAGGAACCGGCGCGCGATCTCGCTCGTCGGGGCACGAGCCGCAATCGCGTTGCCGAGGAGGTCGCCTGTGATGTTCTCTCCATAGTCCTGGCGATCGCGCCAGACCTGCTTGCCCTCCTGACCGGACCAACCCTCCTCATCTCCCGCCGCGGGTCGTCCGGGCACGCGATCTCCGCCGGGATAGAACCGCGCCGCGTCGAGGTCGAGACGGCCGAGGAAGCCGGTGACGCGCTGCGCCTCTGGCCGCAGGCCGGCGGCCTCGAGCGCCAGCGCACCCGCGCCCGCATCCCTGGGCCAGACGTAGTCCCAGCCATCGCGCTCACCGGCGATCATCGCGCCGCTGCGCGGATCGGTCAGTGCCACCAACACGCGAATCGATCGCCGGTAGAGGCGCCGGGCCCAGCGCGGCGCGCCCGGCCCGAGAGGACGCATCCTGCGGTGAACACTCGTCGGAGAAAAGGGCCCCGATCGAACGACGCCGAAATGCGGCGCCGGAAGGACGGTCTCAATCGCCGGCGGCGGCTGCTCGGTCGCGCCTGAGACGGAGGCGCCGACGAGGACCGCTGCACCGACCACGACGATGCTCCTGATCACATCCCGGACGCTAGCCTGTGCGCCCTCCGGCGAGGTAGCTCAGTTGGTAGAGCACACGACTGAAAATCGTGGTGTCGCCAGTTCGATTCTGGCCCTCGCCATCAGCCCATCGTTTGCCTGCTCCCAGGCTTGCGCCACGCCCAGGAGCAGTGTTTCTTTAAATCAGTTCGTTAGTGTCCGGCGCGCGCTGAGGGACGAGCGCGACTGGAGAGGAAGAGAGAGGAGAGGTGCTCGAGATGCGACGTGTCTTGATCGCCGTTGGCGTCGTTGCGGTTTTCGTGATGGGGGTCTGCGCGAGTGCGTTCGCCAAGGACCGCACGATCATCGCCAAGAACATCCTGCCGTCCGGCCAGTACGGCACGCCGGGCCCGCAGGCCGCGTCGCAGGCGACGCTCTACAACGCCCTGACGCCCCTCTTCGATCACGTCACCTCGAACGACATCAACGCGGACTACAAGTCCGAGAAGCTGAGCGTCGACACCGACGGGCCCGCCACCCAGGAGGCCGTTCCATTCCCCGGCGTGACCCTGATGCGCGATCGCTACAACGTGCCCGCACATCTACGCGGACACCCATGTCGGCGGCGTTGAGACGGCCGGCTGGATCCTCGCCGAGGACCGCGGCCTGCTGCTGGAGCAGGCCCGCTACAACTCGCGCGTCGCGGTGATCGACGCTCCGGGATTGAGCGCGATCGGGCTGACCTCGAGCCTGCAGAGCTTCAAGCCGAGCCCCGAGACCGAGGCGGTCGTCTCGGAGGAGACCAAGGCGCTGCAGAAGGCGGGCAAGGAGGGCAAGGCGGTTCTCCGCGACATCGACAGCTTCGTGGTCGGGATCAACGCCTACCTGGCTGCCACCCACTCGCCCGCCGCTCCCTGGACGCGCAACGACGTCTACTGCCGTGAACGCGCTCAAGGGCCAGTTCCTCGGGCAGGGCGGTGGCCGTGAGGCGCTCAACTCGGAGTTCCTGAGCGGTCTCAACCAGCAGCTCGGCAAGGGCCGCGGGTTCCAGGCGTTCAACGACCTGCGCCAGTTCAAGAACCCGCGCAGCGTCACCTCCATCAAGGGCAACGTTCCCGTACGGGCACATACCGCGCAAGCACCCCGGCAGCGTCGTTCTCGACAACAACAGCTTCACGCCCACCCCGGCCGTCCCGGCGAGCATCGCTCGCAAGTTCGCGCCGCCGCAGGAACCGGTCCAGGCGAGCAACGAGCTGATGGTCACCGGCCAGCACTCGAGCACCGGTCATCCGATCCTGGTCGGCGGCCCGCAGATCAGCTACTTCTTCCCGGGCCTCGTCCTCGAGATGGACATGCACGCGCCGGGCCTGCACTGGCGCGGCGCGACCTCGGCTCCCTTCCCCGGGTACCTGCTGATCGGCCGCACACCCCGGTTCTCGACGACGCTGACCTCCGCGAGCAGCGACATCATCGATCAGTACGCGGAGACCCTCTGCGGCGGCAGTGACCAGAAGTACATGTACAAGGGCAAGTGCCGCGACATGGGTCACTTCAACGCCGGAACGCTGAACGGCGACCCGGTCAACTTCCTGACCACGGTGCACGGCCCGGTCCAGGGCTACGGCAAGGTCGGCGGCCGCACGGTCGCGATCTCGCAGAAGCGCTCCAGCTACCTGAAGGACGTCCTCGACCAGCTCTTCTTCCGTCGCCTGTCCGACGGCCAGGTGAAGAACCCGAAGACCTTCTACAAGGCCGCCTCGCTGACTCCGCAGACCTTCAACTCCTTCTACATCGACAACAAGCACATCGCGATGTACACGAGCGGACGCGATCCGAACCGGCCATCGACCGTCGACCCGGGCCTGCCCACGAAGGGCACGGGCAAGTACGAGTGGCGCGGCTTCCTGCCGGCCATGGCGCACATCCACGGCAAGGACAACAAGAGCGGCTTCATGACGAACTGGAACAACGGCGCGGCTCGCGGCTTCGGCGCGGCTGACGACGAGTGGAACCGCAACGGGTCGGTCGGCCGGGTCAACCTCCTCAACTTCAACCTGAAGAGGCTGAAGAAGAAGGGTCGTTGGTCCCCCGCCACGATCGCCTCCTCGATGAACGCCGCCGCCACCCAGGACGTGCGGGCGATCGTGATGCTGCCGCTGCTCGACAAGCTCCTGCGCGGCACGACGGCACCGTCGCCGCTCGCGCAGCAGATGCTCGACCTGATGAACCAGTGGCGCCAGCACGGCGGCAACAGGCTCGACCTGAACAACGACGGGCTGATCGACTACCCGGGCGCGGCGATCATGGATGCCGCCTATCCGAAGATCGTCGACAACGAGCTGGCCGCGCGCCTCGGGACAGACCCTGCTGCCGCAGCTGGACAGCCTCTCAAGCCGCTTCGATGCTCCGCCGCCGGGCGGCCAGTACTCGGGCTGGTACCAGTACTTCGACCGCGACATCAGCGCCCTGCTCAACCGCAAGGGCAAGGGAAAGGGCAAGAAGCGGCTGCCCGACCAGTTCAACCTGACCTACTGCGGCAAGGGCCATCTGAGCCTCTGCCGCTCGGAGATCTGGAACGCGATCCAGGCAGCCGGCAATCAGCTCGCCAGCCAGCAGGGCCCGGATCCCGCAGCGTGGCGAGCCAGCGCGACTGCCGAGGAGATCCACTTCAGCCCGCTGCCGCTGCTCACCATGCGCTACACCAACCGGCCCAGCGGCATCCAGCAGATCATCTCCTTCAAGTAGCGAGAAAGGCCAAGAAGCTCTCGTGGTCCTCGGCGCAGGCCGAGCATCCCTCGAAATGCGCACGCATGCCGGGGATGGCCGCCTCAGCATCCGTTCCCGCAAGCTCGAGCTCGACGTAGCGGTCGAGCTCCTCGAAGCAGCTCTCGCAGCTGAGCTCGGGCCCATCGGGGCCGAGCAGGCGACTCACCAGTCGTTCCTCTGCTGAGTTCTCGTTCATCCCTCCTCCTCCGTCAGATGTCCTTCCACGCTGATTCCCCTGTCGCTGAGCGCCGCGCGCAGGCGTTTTCGCGCGTCGTGGAGCGTCTTGTAGAGCGCGCCGCGGGTGGTGTTGAGCCGCTCGGCCAGCACGTCGATCGGCACCTCGTTTAGGGCGAGCGCGACGAGCACGTCCCGCTGATGGGGGCTCAGGGCGATTTCGATCTCGTCGCGGATCGCGGCGAGGAGCTGGGCGGTCTCCGCCTGTCGCTGTGGCGCCGGCCCCGGGTCCGTGAACCGCGTCCAGACCTCGGCCTCGACGGGGAGCTCGCGTCCCTGCCAGGCACGGCGGCGCACCTGGGCGGCGGCCTCATAGAGCGCGAACTTGTACGCCCAGGTGGTGAAGCGGCTCTCACCGCGGAAGTCACCGAGCTTGCCGAGGATCGCCGCAAGTGCGTCGTCGGCGCTCTGCTGCGCGATGTCGTCCACCTCATCGCCGCGGAGCTGCGGCACTGCCGCAACGCGGCGGCGCACCTCGAACCCTGCGGCTCGCAGAAGCAGACCGTGCAGCTCCTCGATCGCCGCATCGCGTTGCGCGCGTTCTCCGGAGAGGCGCTCGATCCAATTGTCGGACCCGGGATCCACCCGGTCGCGCCGTCCGGTCGCCTTCACGGGCATCAGGGACTCACTGTCTCGTCGATTGGAGCCAGGATCCGCGCCGCGAGCTCGGGCGGACAACCTCGATCGATCAGCTCGAGCAGGGCGTGGAGGTCGTAGCTGCGGTCGCCGGCCACCGTGCGAGCCAGGGAAGGGTCGAACCCCGCTGCGCACAGACGCTCGATCCGCCAGGCGGCGAAATGCTCGTCCGCCGCGCTTTCGCCTGTAGATCCTCGGATCATCGCCATCCCAGGTATGTGTCGCATGGCTCTCGTTTCTTACCCGCGTCGTGCATCCCGGTAAGGATCGCGCTTCACCGGACGCTCAACGGTCGACAGCTGACAACGAAAGGAGACCCACAAGATGGCTAGCGTCACCACTACCAGGCCGGTGAGCAGGATCGGCGACGAAACGCAAAGATCCAACGGGAGCAGCGACGCCGCCCCCGATCGCGTTCTCGCGACAGCGGCTCATCAGGCTTTCTGGGTTCTGCGCATCGCCTTCACCGTCGCGCCGATTCTCTTCGGGCTCGACAAGTTCTTCAACTGGTCCGTCGACTGGCCGGACTATCTCGCCGGCTGGATCAACAACATCGCGCCCGGCAGCGGGCAGGACTTCATGCACTTCGTGGGAGCGGTGGAGATTCTGGCCGGAATCCTGGTTCTGCTGGCTCCGCGCATCGGGTCCTTCGTCGTCGCGGCCTGGCTGGCGGGGATCGTGATCAATCTGCTGACGAAGAACCCGCCTCAGTACTACGACATCGCGCTGCGGGACTTCGGGCTGATGCTCGGCGCCCTGACGCTCGGACGGCTTTCCCTGGCCGTCGTCCCCGCCCGGAAATCAGGGGTTCTGCCGCCACGGCCCTGGTAGCTGGGGAGCTCGTCTCGCTGGCGGGACCGAGCGAGTCACCCGGGACCCTCCCCCGGACGTGCTGGGGAGGGTTCCGGGAGACTTCGGTGCGATGGCACGGAAGAAGGCAGTGGTCGGGGCGCACGTGGCGCCGGACAAGCCGCTGAAGGAGGCGAAGGAGATCGGCGCCGACTGCGTCCAGATCTTTCTCTCCGACCCCCAGGGGTGGAAGAAACCGCCACCCCGCAAGGACGCGAAGGAGCTGCGCGAGTCGAAGGTCCCGCTCTACGTGCACGCCCCGTACCTGATCAACGTCTGCTCCCCTCGCAACAACGTCCGCTACGGGTCGCGCAAGATCCTCCAGCAGACCTGCGAAGCCGCCGCCGAGGTCGGCGCGGCCGCTGTGATCGTTCACGGGGGTCACGCCGACGACGACGTCGCCGAGGGGGTCGGCCGCTGGATCCGCACGCTCGAGATGCTCACCTCCGACGTGCCGGTCTACCTCGAGAACACGGCCGGAGGGAAGAACGCCGTGGCCCGCCGCTTCGACGCCCTCGCCCGTCTCTGGGAGGGCATCTCGAAGATGAAGACGGACGTCGAGATCGGCTTCTGCTTCGACACCTGTCACGCGCACGCTGCCGGCGAGGATCTCTCGGATGCCGTCGAACGCGTCCGGAAGATCGTCGGCCGGATCGACCTGCTCCACGCGAACGACTCCCGCGATCCGGCCGGCACCGGGGCCGACCGGCACGCCAACCTCGGGAAGGGCGAGATCGGGGCCGACGTCCTGGACGCGATGATCGAGGCCGCCGGGCCGCCCGTCGTCGTCGAGACGCCGGGAGATTCGAAGGCGATGCGCGCCGATCTCGACTTCGTGCGAAAGGCTCTGGCCTAGCCGGCGGCCGCCTCCGCCGGGCGGGGCTCCCTGACGAGCTCGATCGCCAGGCAGATCCAGAGGGGGACCACCAGGGCGACGAGCTGGGCGAGCGCCGAGGACGTGGTGCCGAGCGGGATGGTGGCGAGAGCGAGGACCAACGCGACCGCCCGCCACGGCTTGAGGGGCAGACCCAGGAACCACCGGAAGAGCGCGTGCCCGCCGAGGAAGAGGGCCGTCCCGCCCCCGAGCTCCAGCGCCCGCGCGAAGCTGAGGGAGTCGGAGGAGTGCCCGATCGCGCGCTCGAGCCCCGCGGCCAGGCAGACGATCCCGAGCAGCATCACCAGGTGAGCCCAGAAGTACGCGAGATTCGTGTCGAAGAAGTCACGCTTGGTCGGCTTCATGCGCCGGAGCGCGCCCTCGGCCTCGATGTCATCGCCGCCGAAGTAGACCCACCAGAGCTCGGCGCTCAGGGTGAGGCCGAGGGTGGCCACCGCCAGCATCTGGCCGCTGATCTGGATGTGGGAAGCGCCGATCCCGACAGCGACCACCGACTCGCCGAGGGCCACCATCACCACGAGCCCGTGCCGCTCCACGAAATGGCCAGGCCTGATCCATCCAGCGCCCTCGGGAACCATCGCCGGGACGACGACGAAGATCGTCACGGCCACCCCCCAGAGCACGTACTCGGCGGCGCCGCCGATGATCGCGCCGACCAGGATGAGGACCCCGGCGAGCACGTTCATCCGCGCGAAGCTCCAGACACCGGTGGCGGTCCAGCTCGCGGACTGCATGTAGAGCACCGTGTGCACGGCGATCACGGCCAGGTACGCGCAGGCGAAGATCACCCCGTTGTCGCCGAAGGCCGTGGGAATGGTCAGCGAGATGACGAAGAAGGCGAGCATGCCGCCGAGGAGCGGCAGGCGCAGGGCCACCCGGTCCGGCGGCACAGCGTTCGTGAGCCAGGCGAACGCCCCGTACATCCACCAGATCGCCGTCAGCATGAGCACGACCTGCGCGAGTGCCTCGCCGGTCGGGTGGTGGACGAGGACCGCCGTCAGCTGCGTGATCGTGAAAACGAAGACGAGGTCGAAGAAGAGCTCAACGGACGAGACCCGGAGCTCTCCCTCCACCTCTGACGGCGCGCTCGTGCTTTCTGACATCGGGGTCATATTCGTTACCAAGTCGGTCATCTCGGCGCCCCGTCCTGTCCGCAGCCGCCTCTAATTTCAATGACCTGATGGCCGAAAGCCTCTTCGAGAACGGCAGCGGGTCCACCCCGCCCGAGCCCGGTCCGACGCGCCTGCTGCGCGAGATGTCGGACGGCGACCAGATCACCGGGGCGTTCGTCGTCCGCGAACGCGAGCGGCGCCAGAAGCGCAACGGCGAGGACTTCCTGCGGGTCGTGCTCGCGGACAAGACCGGCACCGTCCCCGCGATCGCGTGGGACGGAGTTGCAGAGTCCTTCGAGATCTGCGCTCCCGGCTCGATCGTGATCGTCCGCGGCAGCTTCGCGATCCACCCGCAGTTCGGCAAGCAGATCAAGCTCGTCGCCGTGCGGGTCGCCGGGCCTGGCGAGTACGACGCGGAGCAGCTCGCCGAGGGGCCACAGCGCTCGGTGGACCTGCTCGAGACCGACCTGCGCGAGCTGATCGGCACCGTCCAGAACCCCTCCCTGCACGAGCTGCTCGACCGCTTCTTCGGTGCCGGCACCGAGTCCTGGGCGCGGTTCCGGGAGGCGCCCGCCGCGAAGCACTACCACCAGGCCTATGCCGGAGGGCTGCTGGAGCACACCCTCTCCGTGGCCCAGGCCGTGAGCGCGGCCGCCAATTTCTTCCCCGGCATCGATCGCGAGATCGCGGTGACCGGCGCGATGCTCCACGACATCGGCAAGACCGAGGCCTACAACGACGACCCACTCGCCATCGAGCTGACCGACGTGGGCCGACTCGAGGGTGAGATCCCGCGCGGCTACTACAAGGTCCGCCGCGAGATCGAGGACATCGAGGGCTTCGATCCGGGGCTCGCCCAGGCGATCCTCCACATCATCCTCTCGCACCACGGCCAGCTCGAACACGGCTCGCCCGTCGTCCCCGCGACCCGCGAGGCGACCCTGGTGCACTCGATCGACAACCTGGGCGGCAAGCTCGGGAGCTTCGACCGCCTCGAGAAGGAGCTCGCCGACGGCGAGAGCTGGTCGCGCTTCGACAGAGGGATCGACGGCTCCGCGTTCTTCGGCTCCCGCGCGGCCTAGACGGCCCTCGGTCGGCATAGACTCCGCGCGCTATTCAGCTGGCGAGCCAGCCTGAATTGACCGAAGGCCGGAAATAAAACCTTCATAAGACAGCCATCCCCCACTCGCCCCGCGCCGTAGTACGCAGGCAAATCAAACGCGAGAAGGGATGACTCGATGTTGAACAGGACCGGCAGGTGGATCGTTGCGGGGATCGCGGCGCTGGCCCTTGCGGTCGGCGGTGCGGGCGTCGCTTTCGCGGGACACCATCACCACCACCATCACTCCGGGATTCCCCAGCACAACGGCGGGGACCATGACGCCGACAACAACGGCGGGCCCAGCGATGGCGACGGCAACATCTAGGCCGACTCGCTGGCATCGGGCCCTCGTCGCCGCGCTCGCTCTGGCGGGCGCGGCGACGCTTGCCGCCTGCGGCGCCTCCGGCGGTGAGCGAGAGGGCAGCGGGCCCGCGGCACCGGCCAACCAGGTGGCATTCGCCTGGGTCCACCCGGATCGCCCCGGGCCCGGATGGAGCACGAGGCCCCTGCCCTCCGGGGACGCCAGCCTCTCCTACCCGCCCGGGTGGCGGCTCAGCAGGACCGATCCGGGCACCGTGACCGCGACGCTGCGCAGGGGCGGCCGGATCAACGGCTACCTGAACATCACGCCGCAGGGAGGCGACGAGACCCTCACGAACTGGGCGAGCTTCCGGCCCGCCCACAACCGCGAGGAGGGGGACAGCGACCTGACCCCACTCGCCTCGGCCACCGGGCTCCGGTTCCGGGCTGCGACGGGCTCCTGTGTGAAGGATCGGTACGCGACGAAGACGAGCCGGCACTACATGGAGATCGCCTGCATCGTCCGGGGTCGCACCGCCACCACCGTGATCGTCGGCGCGGCTCCCCCCTCGCTCTGGGACCGCTCCTCGCCGATGATCGAGCGGGCGATTTCGAGCTTCTCGGTCAGCTAGCCGTCCATCGAGCAGCGCACGCGCAATCTAACGGCGTGTCCGCAGCACGGCCATGGCGACTTTCCCCGGAGCAATGCGCCCGCGCAAATTGCGCATTTCGTTTTCGATCCGCGATCCCCGCGGATTGGTCGCCCACATCCCGCGACTATCCTGCTTCGCGGATGGCCAAGGACACCGAGAAGCTGATCCGCCAGCTCTCGCTGATCTCCTACCTAATGGCTCAGGGCAGGCCGACCTCGGCGCTCGAGATCAAGCGTGAGGTGGAGGGGTACAGCGACATGAACGACGACGCCTTCGCGCGCCGCTTCTATGCCGACCGCGCCGAGCTCGAGAGCCTCGGCATCACCCTCCAGGTGGAGAAGCCCGGCGAGAGCATGCAGGGCTACGAATCGGAGCTCTACTCCCTGCCACCCGAGAACTACTACCTGCCCGAGATCAAGTTCGGCGACGACGAGCTCGCCGCGCTGCAGACCGCACTCCAGCTGCTGGACGGGGAGTTCGCGTACGCCGAGCCGCTGCGGCTCGCCCTGCAGCAGGTCTCGTGGGGACGGCCCAGCCCCCTGACCGCACCCGAGCAGTCCTCGGTCGAGGTCCGGATGACCGCCAAGGCCGACGGCGCCGAGGTCTCCCAGCGCCTCTCGAAGATCGAGACCGCGATCTCGCGGCGCAAGACGATCGAGTTCACCTACTACACGATCGAGCGCGACTCGCAGGAGAAGCGCAAGGTCGACCCGTACCACCTGGTCTATCGCGGCGGGCAGTTCTACCTGATCGGCCGCTCCCACGAACGGGACGCGATTCGCGTCTTCCGCCTCTCGCGCATCCGGGGCAAGGTCTCCTACGCCTCGAAGGCCGAGCACGACTTCTCCCCGCCCGAGAACTTCGAGCGCCGCGACTATGCCCGCAAGGCCGAGTGGCAGCTCGGCGAGATCCAGGGCACCGCGAAGATCTTCCTGAAGGAGCGTGTCGCCTGGCTGGTGGAGCGTGACTTCGGCGCCTACGGTGAATTCCGCAACCCCGGGCGCGGCGACGGCTCGCCCGGCAAGGGCCGCATCTTCGAGAGCGAGTACGCCTCCAGCCGACAGATGGTCGCCTGGGTCCTGCACTGGCGGCAGAACGCGACCGTGCTGGATCCTCCCGAGCTCGCCGAGGAGGTCGCCCAGCGGCTCGACCAGCTCTCCGAGCGCCACAGCGACGACTTCGAGTCGGCCGCGTCCGTGCGGACCGTGCCCCCGGCCCCTCGTTCGACCCGCTCCAATGGCCGCTCGGACTCCTCGATCCGGCCGGAGCGCTTCGCCCGCCTCGTGACGTTGGCGGGGATGCTGATCGAGTCCGCCAAGGGCGAGGCCCGACTGTCAACCGCCGACGTGGTGGACCGGCTGCACGTGAGCGAGGAGGAGCTCCGGGACGACATCGACCTGCTCAACGTCGTCAACTTCGGGGGCGGCACCTACGTCCTCTACGCCGAGCTCCAGGGGGACGAGATCGAGGTCGACGCCGAGCCCTACGGCGACAACTTCGCGAAGCCCGCGCGGCTGCTGCCGCTCGAGGCGAAAGCGCTGGTCGCCGCGATCGACCTGTTCGGCGACCACCTGCCGCAGAGCGGCCTGGTCAGTGCCCGGAAGAAGATCGTGGCGGCGCTCGGCCACGATCCGTCCGAGGAGGGCCTCGAGATCGCCGCCTCGGGTGGCGACGACGCGGACGTCGCCCGCAAGGTGAACAAGGCGATCGAGGGGCAGCGGGTCCTCTCCATCCAGTACTACAAGGAGAACGAGGACGAGTTCACCAAGCGCGAGATCGAGCCCTACACGCTCGCCAACGGCCCGGAGGGCTGGTACGTCGCCTCGTATGACCGCCGGCGCGAGGACGTCCGCCACTTCCGGCTCGACCGGATCAAGGAGGCGGAGGTCCTGCGGGAGCGCTTCGAGCCGCGCCCCGAGGTCGAGGACATCGCCGCGATCGAGGGCGGCTGGCTTTCCGGCGAGCACGTTCCGGCGGCTGATGTGGCCCGGGTCTGGGTTTCGCCTGAGCGGGCCCGCTGGGCCCGCGAGGAGCACACGGTGATCGAGGAGCTGGCCGACGACGCCCTCGTGATCGAGGTGCCCTACGGCTCAACCGACTGGCTGCTCCGCGAGATCCTCAAGGGCGCCGGCGAGTTCGTCGTGCTGGAGCCCGAGGCAGCGCGCGAGGCGATCGCTCTCGAGCTTCGAGTCGACGCCGGCGCCACGGCTGTCAAGGCCGCCTAGCTAAGCGTCCGCGCTCTCGACCGCGGCGTCCATCGCCTCCTGCGGCGCGACGCCCCCGGCGTAGCGGTGGTGGATCGCCAGAACGTTGCCGTCGGGGTCGGTGAAGATCGCCTGCTTGCAGACCCCGCTGTCGATCACGTCGCTGACGAACTCGACGCCGCGTGATTCGAGCTCGGTCTTGGCGGCGTCGAAGTCATCGACGTGGAACTCCAGCGGGGTGGTGTTCGGGCTGAAGTCGATGTTGAATGCGTCGACCTGCATCAGCGCGATCGTCACGACTCCGGTCTCGAATTCGTAAGCGGGCATCTCCCCCCACTGCTTCCCGAACGGCAGGCCGAGGGTCTCGCCGTAGAACTTCTTCGCGACCTCGGCGTCCTTGGTCGGGAAGGCGATGAAGTCGATGCCGTTGAGCAGCTGCGTCTGTGTGGCCATGGGTTTCTCCTCAGGTCGTGTCGAGGCGCCGTCCCGTGCGGACGGCGCCTCGATCATGTCAGCCCGCAGACGCCCGTGAGTATCGGAGCGAGCCGGGGGTGTCGAGCAGCTCTCCGGTCTCGAGCAGCGTCTTCAGGCCGGAGAGAATCATCATCCAGCCGCCGTAGAGCTCGCCGTTGGCATCGATCGGGAGCTGGTCGTGGATCACCGTCAGCTGACAGGAGTCGCCGACCGTGCGGATCTCCCAGGTCACCCGAGAGGAGCCGACGGCCTTCACCTCGTCGCTCCACAGGGCGGTCATCGTCTGCACCAGCCGGGTGGGTGGATCGACCTCCAGGTTCTCGCCCTCGGCGATCTCGATCACGCCGGGGACGCCTGAGCTGTAGGTCGAGCCCTGCGTCCAGTCGGAGGTCGTGGCGACCCCGAAGCTGTACTTCGCGCGCATCTCCGGATCGGTGATGGCCTCCCAGAGCCGTTCGGGCGTTGTCTTGATGTAGATCTCGAACACGGCGGTCCCAGTGCTCCCATCGGAGTCCGGGACCAGCGTGATCTGATGGGGAACGTCGAATTCCTCAGGCAATGTCTTCCTCCTCTAGTTCTCGTTTGAGGCCCGTGAGTCCGGAGACCCAGGGCTCGGCGTACTTGCTGACCCAGCGCTCGTAGACGAGCCGGATCGGGACGGGGTTCAGGTAGTGGAGCTTCTCGCGGCCCCGCCTTCGCGTGACCACGAGACCGGCCTCCTCGAGCTGGCGCAGGTGCTTCATCACACCGAAGCGCGTCATCGGCAGATCCTCCTCCAGGGCCGTGAGCGTCTGACCGTCCTGCTTGAAGAGACGGTCGAGCAGCTGCCGCCGAGTCGGGTCCGCCAGTGCCTTGAACACATCGTCCATGACCGTGAGTATAGGTGACTGATTAGTCACATGTCAAGGAGACGGCAGAATGGCCCCTGTGGACCTGGATCTCGAGCGACTCACCGCCCCCAATCCGAGCCCGATGACGCTGGAGGGGACGAACACCTACGTCGTCGGGCGCGACCCGGCCGTCGTCATCGATCCGGGCCCGGATCACGCGGGGCATATCGAGGCCGTCAGGGCCGCCGGCGAGACGCGTGGCGGCATCGGGACGGTTCTCCTCACGCACGACCACGGCGATCACGCCGATGGGGTCGATCGCCTGGGAGTGGAGGTGAGTCGCCCGGCGGACGGCCAGGTGATCGCCGGCCTGCGCGCGATCGTCACCCCCGGTCATGCGGACGAGCATCTCTGCTTCGTGGCCGGCTCGGCCTGCTTCACGGGGGACCTGATCCTCGGCCAGGGCTCCACGATCGTGGGACCGCGCGACATGGGTGGTTCCCTGCTCAATTACATGGAGTCGTTGCGCAAGCTGGAGGAGCTGGAGCTCGATGTCCTCTACCCGGGCCACGGCCCCGAGGTCCACGATCCCGCGGCGAAGATCGCCGAGTACATCGCCCACCGTCAGCAGCGGGAGGACCGCCTGGTTGCGGCGCTGGACCGTGGGGAGCGCAGGCGCCCGGCGCTCCTCGCCGAGGTCTGGGACGACGTCCCAGAGCAGCTCCGTCCCGCCGCCGCGATCGCCATGCAGGCGCATCTCGAGAAGCTCGATGACGAGGGCCGCCTCCCCGGCGATCTGAGCGACTGACCGCCGGCGCGCGGCCCCTGGTATGAACCTCCGATGAGCATCGATCCAGGCCGGCTGCTGCGCGGAGGCGCCAAGGCGATGGGGATCGGGTCCGCGCTGCTCGGCGCGACCGCCGCCGGCCTGTGGTGGCGCCTCTTTCGCCAGCCCCTGCCGCGCACAGGGGGAGCCGTCTCCGTCCGGGGGCTCGGCGAGCGAGTCGAAATCGCCCGCGATCGCTGGGGAATGCCGACCGTACGCGCGCGGTCGGCGGCCGACCTCTGGTTCGGGCAGGGCTATTGCCACGGCCAGGACCGCCTGTGGCAGATCGAGATCCAGCGTCGCATCTGCTCGGGCCGCGTCTCCGAGATCGCGGGGCGCGCCGGTCTCCCGGTCGACCGCCTGATGCGCACCCTGGGCCTCCGCCGCATCGCTCTCCGCGAGGAGGCCGAGCTCGACGGCGACCTGCGCTCCCTGCTCGAGGCCTACTGCGCGGGCCTCAACGAGGCCGTCCGCACCTCCCCCGCGCCCCCGCCGGAGCTTCAGCTGCTGCGTCTCGACTTCGAACCGTGGCGGCCCGCCGACATGCTCGCCGGCGGCAAGCTCCTCTCCTTCGGGCTCTCGACCAACTGGGAGCGGGAGCTGCTGCGCGCCGACCTGGTTCGCGAGCTCGGAGAGGAGCGCGCCGCGAAGATCGACCCCACGTATCCGAAGGGCAATCCGGTCGTGCTCCAGCCCGGTCACGGCTTCGACGGCGACGGCCTCGGCCTCGCCGAGCAGATCGGGCGTGTGCGTGACCAGATCGGCCTGGCCGCGGCTGCCAGCGGCTCCAACAACTGGGCCGTGAGCCCGGGTCGCTCCGCGACCGGAGGAGCCCTGCTCGCCGGCGATCCGCACCTCCCCAGCGGCATGCCGGGGGTCTGGTACGAGATCGGCCTCGAGCTCGATGGGCGCTGGTGTCGCGGAGCGTCGATTCCGGGTCTTCCCGGCATCTCCCTCGGCCAGAACAACGACGTCGCCTTCGCCTTCACCAACGTGATGGCCGACGTCGAGGACCTCTTCGTCGAGCGGATCGCCGATGAGAGCTACGAGTTCCGGGGCGAGCAGCGCCCGCTCGAGATCGTGGAGGAGCTGATCTCCATCAGGGGCCAGGACATACCGGAGCGCCATGAGGTCCGCCTCACCCACCATGGCCCGATCGTCAACCAGGCGCTCGGCGCGGACGACGAGCAGCCGCTCGCGCTGCGCTGGGCGGCGCTCGACGAGCCCTCGATCTCCCACGCCCACATCGGCGTGCTCGAACCGACCAGTGGTCCGGAGCTCGTCGAGATGCTCCGCACGGTGACGATGCCGGTCTCCAATCTGGTCTGGGCCGATCGCCATGGGTCGATCGGCTACAAGATGATGGGCCGGGTCCCGAAGCGGAATGGCGACTGCCCGGACCTCCCCAAGCCGGGCTGGACCGGCGACTTCGAGTGGGACGGATGGATCCCCTACGACGAGATGCCCGAGCTGGTCGATCCGGATGAGGGCTTCATCGTCACCGCCAACAACCGGGTCGTCGGCGACGACTATCCGCACCACATCACGAGCGACTGGCTCGACGGCTACCGGGCGGCGCGGATCGAGCAGCTCCTGCGGGAGACGGAGGAACACGACCTGGAGAGCTTCCGCCGGATGCAGATCGACCTCTATTCGATCCCGGGCGACCAGGTCGTCCACCGGCTGGCGCGCCTGCGGGCGACGGGCCAGCGCGAGGTGCGCGCCATCGAGCGGCTGAAGAGCTGGGACCGGACGCTCAGTTCCGGGACCGTCGCCGGCACCATCTACCAGGCCTTTCTGCTGCGGCTGGCGCGGGAGTTCACACGGGCGGCGATCGGCGACCGCGACCTCGCGGATCGCTACCTGGACCGCGCCGACAACGGGTTCATCGCGCACGTCACCTCGCCGTGGCGCTGGCACTCCCACCTGCTCGCGCTCTGGGAGGAGGGCGACGAGGAGCTGATCGGCGGCTCCTGGGACGCACTGGTGCTCGACGCATTGCGCGGGGGGCTCGACGACCTGGAGGAGCGCTTTGGGCCCGACCCCGAGCAGTGGCAGTGGGGCCGCGTTCACGCGCTCCAGTTCCCCCATGCCCTCGGCGGTGCGCATCCCGTCGCCGAGCGGGTCTTCAACCGCACGCTCCACCCCGGGGGCGGCCAGGAGACGGTCGCGCAGATCGCGTACGACCCCAACGACCCCTACGAGGCGATCTGGGCGCCGAGCTGGCGGATGCTCGCCGACCCAGCGGACCCGGAGCGCTCCCAATGGCAGGCGTTCACCGGCCAGTCGGGGCATGCCTGGAGCCGTCACTACGACGACCTGCAGCCGCGCTGGGAGACGGGCGCCACCCAGGCGATGGCGGGCGAGGGCCCGTTCGAGACGCTCGTGCTCTCGCCGGGCTACTGATGCCATCCCGTCGCGACCAGATCAAGCTCAGCGACGAGGAGCTCGCCGACCTGCTCGAGACAGAGCGGATCGTGATCGTCTCCTCGGTCGGCCCCCGCGGCTGGCCCCACTCGATGCCGCTCTGGTACGTCCCGCGCGACGGCGAGATCTGGATCTGGACCTACGCCAAGTCACAGAAGGTGAAGAACCTCGAGCGCGATCCGCGAGCGACCCTGCTGATCGAGACCGGACTCGAATACGGGGAGCTCCGCGGAGTGCAGATCGAGGCCGAGGCGGAGCTGATCCGGGACGTCGATCGAATCGTCGACTTCGCCAAGGACCTGACGGTTCGCTACAGCGAGGGCATCGAGTCGGTCGAGGGCGACGCGGCCACGGCGCTGCAGGCGCAGGCCCCGAAGCGAGCGGCGATCCACTTCCACCCCAAGCGAACCGCCACCTGGGACCACCGCAAGCTCGGCGGCGTCTACTAGCACCCAATTTCGACGACGTTTTTTCCCGGAAAGTGGAACAATCCAGCCCGTCTGGATGACTACCCAATTGGGGGACTCGATGCGAAGGATCGCACTCTCTTTGACGATCGCGGGGACGATGCTGTTGGGCGCGGGAAGCGCGCAGGCGTCGACCCTCTTCAGCGGCGGAGGACTCATCATCTACACGGCCAACCAGGGCGAGCTGAACGACGTCCAGGTCGGGACCGGAAACCTGCTCGGCGGCACGGTTGGGACCTACACGTTCACCGACCTCACCGCCAACCCAATCACGATCACCGGCGGGCCCTGCGAGCTGATCAACGGCGTCGGCATGTGCAGGCAGGACTTCGTGAGCAGCATGATCATCGACGTCAGGGACCGCGATGACAGCGTCAAAGTGGGCGAGACCGTGGGCGTCGGCGCCCAGATCATCGGCGGCCGCGGCAACGACACCCTGCTCGGCGGGAACGGTAATGACATCCTGAAGGGCAATGACGGCAGAGACTCGCTTCGGGGCCGCTTGGGAGCCGACGTCTACAAGGGTGGACGCGGGCGCGACAACCTACAGACGCTCGACGGGATCCGCGACGCCTTCATTTCCTGCGGCGACGGTAGCGGCGATGTGCTCCGCAAGGACAAGATCGATCCGCGCGGCAATCACTGCGAGTTCAGCAACCACAAGAACCCGTCCAAGGCTCACTAACCCCGCAGCGATAGGGGGTCTTGCTGGGTTTTGGGTCCCTCGTTTAGCCTCCCCCGCGCGATGGAGAACCTGAAAGGGCTGATCCTCTCGGGAGGAGCGGGCACCCGCCTGCGTCCGATCACCCATACGTCGGCCAAGCAGCTCGTACCGGTTGCGAACAAGCCCGTGCTCTTCTACGGGATCGAGGCCCTGGTCGAGGCCGGGATCACGCAGATCGGGATCGTCATCGCCCCCGAGACCGGCGAGGAGATCAGGCAGGCCGCCGGCGACGGCTCCGCCTTCGGCGCCCGGATCACCTACATCGAGCAGGAGGCGCCCCTCGGACTCGCCCACGCGCTCCTCACCGCCGAGGACTTTCTGGGCCAGAGCCCCTTCGTCATGTACCTCGGCGACAACCTGCTGCGCGATGGGATCGTGGAGCTCGCGGAGGTCTTCCGCAGCTCCGAGCCTGACGCTCTGATCCTGCTCACCCACGTCGAGGACCCCTCCTCCTACGGCGTCGCCGAGCTCGATGGCGACCGTGTCGTCCGGCTCGTCGAGAAGCCGAAGGACCCGCCCAGCGACCTCGCTCTCGTGGGCGTCTACATGTTCGGCCCCTCGATCTTCGAGGCGGCGCACGCGATCGAGCCCTCGGCGCGAGGAGAGCTCGAGATCACCGACGCGATCGACAGGCTGATCGAGTCCGAGCGGCGCGTCGAGCCCCACATCGTCAAGGGCTGGTGGAAGGACACCGGGAGGCTTGAGGACATGCTCGAGGCCAATCGCCTCGTGCTGGAGGACATCGAGCAGCGCATCGACGGCGAGCTCGACGACGCCTCGCGCGTCGAGGGACGGGTCGTGATCGAGAAGGGAGCGAAGCTGGAGCGCACCGTGGTCCGCGGCCCGACGATCATCGGCGCGGGCGCTCAGATCTCCGACTCCTACATCGGCCCCTACACCGCGATCGACCGGGACGTGGTGATCACAGGCTCGGAGGTCGAGCACTCCATCGTCCTGTCGGGCTCCAGCATCCGCGACCTGCACGCGCGCATGGAGGCGAGCCTGCTCGGCAAGAACGTCAGCCTGAGCCGCAGCGAGGGGATGCCGAAGACACTCCGCTTCCTGGTCGGCGACAACGCGGACATCTCGATCCCGTGAAGGTCCTGGTCACCGGAGCGGGAGGAATGCTCGGCCAGGACGTCGTGCGGGTCGCCCAGGACATGCGCCACCAGGTGATCGCGCTGACCCGCGACGACCTGGACGTCACCGACCCGGCCCGGGTCGAGCGGTTGATCACCCGCGAGCGCCCGGGGGCGGTCATCAACTGCGCCGCCTGGACCAACGTGGACGGCGCCGAGGAATCCGAGCATGACGCGTCGGTGATCAACGCCCAGGGGGCCGGCTTCGTGGCCGGCGCGGCGGCGAAGGTCGGCGCCCAGGTGGTCTTCCCATCGACCGACTACGTCTTCAACGGGGTGGGCGGCCCCTACAGCGAGTCCGATGATCCCGACCCGATCAACGCCTACGGCCGCACGAAGCTCGGCGGCGAGCGCGCCACCGCTCTGGTCAATGGGCGCAGCTTCATCGTCCGGACCTCGTGGCTGTTCGGCCCACACGGCGGCAACTTCGTGGAGACGATGCTGCGGCTCGGGAAGGACGGCGGGCCGGTCGTGGTGGTTCACGACCAGGTCGGCTCTCCCACCTACACCGGCCACCTCGCCGTTGGCCTGCTCCGCCTGATCGACACCGGCGCCTTCGGGATCCACCACATGTCGGGCGAGGGAAGCTGCTCCTGGTACGAGTTCGCCATGGAGATCTTCCGCCAGGCCGAGGTGGTGACCCGCGTGATGGCCACGACCACGGACATGATGGAGCGCCCCGCGAAGCGGCCGGCGAACTCGATCCTGGAGAGCCGGCGCACGACTCCGATCGAGCTGCCGCCCTGGCAACGCGGTCTCTCCGACTACCTGGCCCGGCGCGGGCACATCGAGGAGGAGACGCCGAAGAAGCAGCGCTCCAGCTCATCGCGCCGACAGCCCATGCTCGACTGGACCCGCCGCGAGCGCGAGGAGCGAGAGGCCGACGGCGAGGAGATCACGGGTGAGAGCGAGCTGCCCCTGGAGGACGTCACCTGGGAGGACGGATCAGATGAGCCGGGTGGAGAGGACAAGGGAGTGGACGCGGCGTGAAGCTCCTGGTCACCGGCGGGGCCGGGTTCATCGGCTCGAACTACGTGCGCCTGCGGCTGGCGAGCCATCCCGACGACTCGGTCCGCGTCCTCGACAAGCTCACCTACGCCGGACGGCGGGAGAACCTCGAGGGGCTTCCCGACGATCGCTTCGAGCTGATCGAGGCCGATATCGCCGACCGCGACGCCGCTCGTGCCGCCGTCGAGGGCTGCGACGCGGTCGTCAACTTCGCCGCGGAGACCCATGTGGACCGCTCGATCGAGGCGCCGGGCGAGTTCATCACCACCGACGTGTTCGGCACCTACGTCCTGCTCGAGGCGGCCCGTGACGCCGGCGTGCGCTACCTCCAGTTCTCAACCGACGAGGTGTACGGCGACTTCGAAATGGGCTCCGCCACCGAGGAATCGCAGCTCTCCCCCTCCTCGCCCTATGCCGCCTCCAAGGCCGGCGGTGACCTGATGGTCGCCGCGTTCGCCCGGACCTATGGCGCGGAGGCGCTGATCATGCGCGCTTCCAACAACTACGGGCCATACCAGTACCCCGAGAAGCTGATTCCGCTCTGCATCCTCAATGCGCTCGCCGGCGACCCGCTGCCGGTCTACGGCGACGGCATGCAGGTGCGGAACTGGCTCTTCGTCGAGGACTGCTGCACGGCCGTCGACGCGGTGCTCGAGAGCGGCGAGCCGGGGAACGTCTACAACGTCGGCGGCCCCGACGAGCTCCCCAACATCGAGGTGATCAGGCGGATCCTCGCCCTCACCGATCGCGACGAGTCGCTGATCTCCTACGTCAAGGACCGCCCGGGCCACGATCGCCGCTATTCGCTCTCGGCCGCGCGCCTCGAGGCCCTGGGCTGGAAGGCCGCCACCGGCTTCGACGAGGGCATCGAGCGAACCGTCCACTGGTACCGCGAAAACGAGTCGTGGTGGGAGCCGATCCGCTCCGGCGACTACCGGGAGTACTACGAGCGCCATTACGGCAAGGCGCTGAAGTAGTCAGCACATTCGGAGAAGACGCCGACGGAGGCGTCTTGCTAGAACGCAATCCAGATGACTCGCCGCCTCACCCATCTCGCTGACATCGCCTACCGCCGCCGCGGCCTCATGGTCATCGCGTGGATCGTCGCCGCGATCGTGATCATCGGCGTGGGCTCGTCGCTCAAGGGCGAGTTCAACGCCAACTACAACACGCCGGGCTCGGACTCCAAGGCGGCGAGCCAAATCACCGAACAGCGTTTCGGCGGCTACTCCGGCCAGGAGGTGACCGTCACCTGGAAGGACTCGGCCGGCGCACAGAGCCCGGCCGTGCAGCGGCGGATCAACCAATTCCTTGTGGAGGCGGAGAAGGTCAACAACATCGCCGGACACAGCCAGGTCCGGGTTTCTGAGAACGGTCAGATCGGCACGACATCCCTCCCACTGACCGTTCCGGGATGGGACGTGACCAAGGACGAAGGCACGCAGCTGATCGACGCGGCGCAGGCCCACGACGGCAACGGCCTGGAGATCAAGCTGGGCGGCGATCCGATCAACCGGGCTGAGGAGCAGTCCAGCCCGGAGGGAGTCGGGTTCTTCGGCGCCGCGATCGTGCTCCTGATCGCCTTCGGCTCGGTGGTGGCGGCGGGTCTGCCGCTTGCGATCGCGCTGATCGGCCTCGGGATCTCATCCGGCGGCCTGATTCCGTTGCTGGCCAACGCGATGGACGTCCCCGATTGGACCACCGCGGTCTCGGGCCTGATCGGGATCGGGGTCGGAATCGACTATTCGCTGCTCGTCCTGACCCGCTTCCGATCGGCACTGGGAGACGGCAAGAATCGCCACGACGCAGTGGTGGAGGCGGTCACCACCGCCGGCCGGAGCGTGATCATCGCCGGCTCGACTGTGGTGATCGCCGTTCTGGGCCTCTTCCTCACCGGGCTCACCTACATGTACGGCGTGGCGCTCTCGGCGGCCATAGCGGTCCTCGTCATGATGTTCGCCGCGATCACCCTGCTGCCGGCCCTCCTCTCCTATCTGGGTCCGAACGTCGACCGCCTCCGCATTCCCTTCCTCGGGCGATCGCGGCGGAAGGCGGAGGAGACGCACCGGGAGTCGCCCGCGCTGCGCTGGGCCCACGGAGTCCAGAAGCGCCCCTGGCTGGCCGCCATCTCAGCGACGGCGGTGCTGCTCGCGCTCGCGGCGCCGGCCCTCGGCATGCGCCTCGGCTTCCCCGACGCCGGCAACGATCCGCCCGGCTCCATGACCCGGCAGGGCTACGACCTGACCGCCGAGGGCTTCGGCCCAGGAACGAACGGACCGGTGGTCGTCGCCGCCAAGCTGTCGAGCGATTCGCAGAAGCCGGCGATGGACAACCTCGCCAATCAGATCCGGGCCGATTCGGATGTGGCGTTCGTCTCTCCGGTCAGGGTCAACTCCGCGGGTGATGCCGCCCTGATCACGGTGGTCCCGAAGAGCTCGCCACAGGATCAGGCGACGTCCGACCTCGTCAAGCGGCTCCGCGATGACACCGTCCCCGAATGCGGTCGGCAGCTCCGGGATCGACGTCAAGATCGGCGGAGTCACTGCTGCACTCGAGGACCAGAGCACCTTCATGACGAATCGTCTGCCGCTCTTCATCGCGGGAGTGGTCGGGCTCTCCTTCCTGCTTCTGCTGGTCGCATTCCACTCGCCGTTCATCTCGCTGAAGGCGGCCGTGATGAACCTGCTCTCGGTCTCCGCCGCGTACGGGGTCATGACCCTTGCCGCCAAGGGTGGTGGCTTCAGCAACCTGATCGGCATCGACCACGAGGTCCCGGTCGCCCCCTTCATGCCCGTGATGATGTTCGCGATCCTCTTCGGCCTCTCCATGGACTACGAGGTCTTCCTGATCTCGCGGATCCGCGAGGAGTATCTGAAGGATGGGGACACCCGGCGCGCGGTGGCCGAGGGCCTCGCGAAGACCGCCCGGGTGATCACAGCCGCCGCCGCGATCATGGTCGTCGTATTCCTCGCCTTCGTGACCTCCAGCCAGGTCTTCCTGAAGCTGTTCGGGATCGGCCTGGCGTCGGCGATCTTCCTTGACGCCACCATCGTGCGAATGGTGCTCGTTCCCGCCGTGATGCAGCTGCTCGGCAAGCGGAACTGGTGGATCCCCGACTGGCTCGAGCGCATCCTCCCGCGCCTGGACGTGGAGAGGGTCACGCCGGCCGGCGCGGAGAGCGCCTCCTAGTTCGAGGCCGCCTCGAAGGATCCACCCAGCGGCCTCGCCGCACGAGCCGCCTCAGCCTCCTAGGCCGCCGGTCGCGGTCGGTAAGGTCAGTAGGTTCGGCATGAGTACGCCCGCGACCCCAAAGTCACCCCTGGAGCCCTTCTCCAAGCCGGTCAGGAAGTGGTTCGAGGCCTCCTTCGAGGCCGCCACGCCCGCCCAGGCGGCCGGCTGGCCCGCCATCGCCTCGGGCAAGCACACCCTGATCTGCGCTCCAACAGGCTCGGGCAAGACACTCGCCTCCTTTCTCTGGGGAATCGATCGCCTGGCGCGCGAACCCGAGCGGCTCGGCTCGGGTGTGCGAATCGTCTACGTATCGCCGCTCAAGGCCCTCTCCTACGACATCGAGCGCAACCTGAGGGCGCCGCTCCAGGGAATCGGGGCGCCGGTCTCGGTGGCGCTGCGCACGGGCGACACGCCGCAGACCGAGCGTCGGAGGATGCGCCGCGAGCCGCCGGACATCCTGATCACCACGCCCGAGTCGCTCTATCTGATGATCAGCTCGGGGGCGCGCGAGATCCTCGGCGGGGTCGAGGCCGTGATCGTGGACGAGATCCACGCGGTGGCGCCCTCGAAGCGTGGATCGCACCTGGCGCTGACGCTGGAGCGGCTCGATCACCTCGGGGAGAACCCGGTCCAGCGGATCGGCCTCTCGGCGACGCAGCGGCCGCTCGAGCGGATCGGCGACTTCCTGGTCGGCGCCGGGCGGGAGTGCGAGATCGTCGACGCCTCCGAGCCCAAGCAGCTCGACCTCGAGATCGTCGTGCCGGTCGAGGACATGGTGGAGCCCAGCCCGCTCTCCAACAAGCGGCGTGACGGAGCGGACACCGGCAAGACGCCGCCTCCCGATCTGAAGCACTCGCCGGAGCGGATCGACCCCGGCCCGATCGAGGCCTCACTCGACCCCGCGACCAACACCCGCTCGATCTGGCCGGCGATCTATCCCGAGCTGCTGCGGTTGGTGCGAGAGCACAGCTCGACCATCGTCTTCGTCAACAACCGTCGCGCGTCCGAGCGGATCGCAAAACGCCTCAACGAGATGCACAACGACGAGCTGGAGGAGGAGCTGCCGGCGACCGAGCACGCCGGCAACTCGAAGAATGGCGACAAGGGGCCCGCGGAGATCGCTCGCGCCCACCACGGCTCCCTCTCCCACGAGGAGCGTGCGGTGGTCGAGGAGCTGCTCAAGTCCGGCGAGCTGCCCTGCCTGGTCGCCACCTCCTCGCTGGAGCTCGGCATCGACATGGGCGCGGTGGACCTGGTCATCCAGGTCGAGTCGCCGAAGTCCGTCACCCGCGGCCTGCAGCGGGTCGGCCGCGCCGGCCACACCCTCGGCGAGGTCTCGAAGGGCCGGATCTTCCCCAAGTTCCGCGCCGACCTGCTCGAGTGCGCGGTCGTCGCCCGCCGCATGCGCACTGGCGAGATCGAGGAGACGGTCATTCCCCAGAACCCCCTCGACGTGCTCGCGCAGCACCTGGTCTCGATGGCGGCGCTCGACGAGTGGGAGATCGACGAGGTGGAGCAGCTGGTCCACTCCGCCCAGCCCTTCGCCGAGCTCTCCCGCGAGCAACTCGAGAACGTGCTCGACATGCTCGACGGCCGCTACCCGTCGGAGCGCTTCGCCGAGCTCCGCCCGCGGATCGTCTGGGACCGGACCAAGGGCACGATGCGCGGCCGGCCCGGAGCACGCCAGCTCGTCGTGGCCAACGCCGGCACCATCCCGGACCGCGGTCTCTACGGCGTCCACCTCCCTGATGGCCGCCGGGTGGGCGAGCTCGACGAGGAGATGGTCTACGAGGCCCGCCCCGGCCAGACCTTCCTGCTCGGCGCCAGCACCTGGCGGATCGAGGAGATCACTCGCGACCGGGTGATCGTCACACCCGCTCCGGGCACCCCGGGCGCCGTGCCCTTCTGGCGCGGGGACGGGATCGGGCGCCCCGCGGAGCTCGGCCGCGCGATCGGCGCCTTCTCGCGGGAGGCCGTGAACGCCGACCCGAAGAAGCTCGCCAAGGAAAACGACCTGGACAAGCTGGCCGCCCAGAACCTCGTCAACTACCTGACGGAGCAGCAGGCGGCCACGCGCGTCGTCCCCTCCGACGAGGCGATCGTGATCGAGCGCTTCCGCGACGAGATCGGGGACTGGCGGCTCTGCGTCCTCTCGCCGTTCGGCGGGCGGGTGCACGCGGCCTGGGGCCTGGCGCTCTCGGCCAAGATCCGGGATGACAAGGATCTCGAGGCCGACGCGATCTGGTCAGACGACGGAATCGTCATCCATCTCCCCGACGCCGACGAGGTGCCGCCGGGCGACCTGGTGATGATCGAGCCCGAGGAGCTCGAGGACCTGGTGATCCGCGAGCTCTCCGGGTCCGCCCTGTTCGGCGCGCGCTTCCGCGAGAACGCGTCCCGCTCGCTGCTCATCCCGAGGGCCTGGCCCGGCAAGCGGACCCCGCTCTGGCAGCAGCGCCTGAAGTCACAGAGCCTGCTCGAGGTCGCCCGGGATTTCCCGCGCTTCCCCGTGATCCTCGAGACCTACCGCGAGGTCATGAGGGACGTCCTCGACCTGCCCGCGCTCAAGGAGCTGCTCCGGGACCTCCACTCGCGCAAGATCACGATGGTCGAGGTCGAGACGCCCACGGCATCGCCGTTCGCCTCCTCGCTGCTCTTCGACTACGTCGCCACCTACATGTACGAGGGGGACACGCCCAACGCGGAGCGCCGCGCGGCGGCCCTCGCCCTCGACCGTGACCTGCTGGCCGAGCTGCTCGGTCAGGAGGAGCTGCGCGAGCTGATCGATCCGGAGGCCCTCGAGGAGGTCGCCCGGCAGCTGCAGCATCTGACGGAGGCCGGCCTGACCAAGGACCGCGATGGTCTCCAGACCATCCTTCGGCGGCTCGGCGACCTGACGGCGGAGGAGTGCGAGCAGCGAACCGAGGAGGGCTACTCGGCCGCCTCGATGCTCGAGAAGCTGGTCAAGGAGCGACGTGCCGCCGTGGTCAGGATCGCCGGAGAGGAGCGCTACATCGCCGCCGAGGACGCCGGTCTCTATCGCGATGCCCTCGGGGTGCCACCGCCCGCAGGGCTGCCGGAGAGCTTCCTCGAGCCGGTCGAAGATGCCCTCGTCTCCCTCGTGAGGCGCTACGCCGCGTCCCACGTGCCGTTCCCGACGAGGCAGCTGGCCGACCGCTACGGGGTGGACCCGAGCTCAGCCCTGAAGGAGCTCGAGCGATCCGGCGACCTGGTCCGCGGCGAGCTCCTGCCCGGCGGAACGTCGAGAGAGTGGTGCGAGTCCGATGTACTGCGCCGCCTCCGGCGCGCCAGCCTCGCCCGCCTCCGCCATGAGGTGGAGGCGACCGACCAGCGTGAGCTCGCCCGCTTCCTGCCGAGCTGGCAGAACGTCGACGCACACGGGCGCTCCGGCGCGGGACCCGATCGCCTGCGCGAGGCGCTCATCTCACTGCAGGGGGTGGCGCTCACACCGAAGACTTGGGAGCGCGACGTCCTTCCCCGCCGGCTCGGTTCCTACAGCCCCACCTGGCTCGACGAGCTCTGCACGAGCGGTGAGCTGGTCTGGGTCGGCGCCGGCGCTCTCGGCCGCAACGACGGCAAGGTCGCCCTCTACTTCAGGGAGGACGTTCGCCTAGCCGGCCCGCCGCCGGGCAACGCCAAGCTCGACCGGCTGGAGGGAGAGCTTCATGACGCGATCCGCGAGCGCCTGGAGCAGGGCCCCTGCTTCTGGCTCGATCTGCTCGAGCTGGAGGGATCGGCCGAGGAGCTGCACGAGGCGCTCTGGGATCTGGCCTGGTCGGGCGAGGTGACCAACGACGCCTTCGCGCCCCTGAGAGCGCCCCGCCTGAGGGCCGCCCAGCGCTCCGACCGCGGCGGCCGCCGGTTCGCCCGGCGCCGAGCCGCGGCGGCCGGGACGGTGATCGGCCGCTGGTCGCTGAGCGCCCCGCTCTTCGAGGGCGCACCGTCGGCCGGTCCCCGGACGCGCGCGCTCGCCGAGCTGCTGCTGGAGCGGCACGGAATCGTCACCCGCGAGACGGCCATCGCCGAGGGCATCCCCGGCGGATTCGCGTCGATCTACGGGGAGCTCCAGAACCTCGAGCTGCTCGGGACGGCG
Source organism: uncultured Solirubrobacterales bacterium (assembly GCA_963831605.1). Lineage (GTDB taxonomy): Bacteria > Actinomycetota > Thermoleophilia > Solirubrobacterales > 70-9 > DASUPK01. Next base: position 443,820 of record CAWHQR010000005.1, on the reverse strand, counting down.
CGCCGCGGCTATTTCGTGGAGGGCCTGGGCGGTGCCCAGTTTGCCCTGCCGGGCGCGGTCGAGCGGCTGCGCAGCATGCCGCGAACCGAGGGCGAGCTCCGGGTGCTCGCCGCGACGGACCCGGCGAATCCCTACGGCGCGACTCTCTCCTGGCCCAAGCTCGAGGGACAGCGCCGCCCCGCCCGCACGGCGGGCGCCTACGTGCTGATTCGCGACGGCGAGCCGCTGCTCTACGTCGAGCGCGGCGGCAAGGGAATCCTGCGCCTGCAGGAGCTCGACGATGGCGAGCTGATCGAGGGCCTGGCCGTCCTGGCCGAAGCGGCTCAGGGCGGACAGATCGAGAAGCTCGCGGTAGAGCGCCTTGACGGGGAGCCGGTGATCGGCTCCGGGATGGAGGCGGCCCTGATCGAGGCCGGCTTCCGCCGGCAGCCCCGCAAGCTGGTCGCGTAATGGCCGAGGGGGACACGATCCTCCGGATCGCCCGGAGGATGCGCGCTTCGCTGGAGGGGACCGAGGTCTCGGTGCGCACCCCTGGTCAGCGCCGCCCCGACGGGCTGACGGCCGCAGAGCTCGACGGCCGCAGGGTCGAGCGGATCGAGACCCGGGGCAAGCACCTGCTCTTCCACTTCGACGGCGGGCTCGCCCTGCACAGCCATCTGGGCATGCGTGGCAGCTGGCAGCTCTACCTGAACGGCGAGCGCTGGCGCCGGCCGGCTCGCGACGCCTGGATCGCGCTGACCGGGGGCGGCGCGGAGGCGGTCAACTTCGGCGGGTCGAGGATGCGGATCGTCCGCGAGTCCCAGCTGCTGCACGATCCCAAGCTGGCGCGCCTCGGCCCTGACGTGCTGGCGGATGACTTCGACCCGGAGGTCGCCGCCGCGCGAATCCGCTCGGCCGGGCCCGACCTCCGGATCGGTGATGCGCTGCTGGGCCAGAGGCTGGTCGCAGGCATCGGCAACATCTTCCGCTCGGAGGGCTGCTTCGACGCCGGCCTCGACCCGCGGACGCCGGTCGGCGAGGTCGCTGACGATCGGCTCGTCGGGGTGCTCCAGGCGACCCGCGAGCTGATGCTCGAAGCGGTCGAGACCGGCCGCCAGCCGAACCATGTCTACCGCCGCGCGGGGATGCCGTGCGAGCGCTGCGGCACGAGGATCCTCTCCCAGGCCCAGGGGGAGACTGCCCGGACCACGTACTGGTGTCCCAGCTGTCAGCCGCCCGAAGGGCTCATGGCCTGACGCCGTTCACAGCTTCGCGTGGAAGTCGTACCACGCGTCGGTGCTCGACGAACGCCATGCCTGCACGACCTGATCGGCCGATTGCCACCTCCCGTGCGTGGACTCGCCGAAGCGGCCCGAGGTGCCGACCGGGAAGCGAGCAAGTCCCACCCTCTGCAGGACGCGAGGAGAGTGACGCGTCTGATCGACGAGCTTGAAGTGCCGGTAGCCCAGCTGGCTCAGGCGATCGACGTAGTCCGCCGTGTGGGATTCGATCGAGACGTACGCGGGCAGGTCATCGGGCGACAGGGAGCTCAGGCAGAGCCCGTCGGCGCCCTCGATGTCGATCTTCAGGTAGAAGGGCACGCCGTGCCTATCGAGCAGCGACCGAAACGTGACGGACTCGACCTCAACGGCATGGCAGGGCGTCCCGTCTCGGCATCCAACCTCGCGGTCGAAGGAGCTGTGCTCGTCGTTCGCCTCGTTGACCCAGAAGGTCGCTGACCCTCTGCGCAAGCCGATTCCGGCGTTCACCACCACAACCGGATCACCTGCGAACCGTTGGGACAGCGAGTCGGCCAGCTGCGGATTGGCCTCAACGGCGACGACCCGGTAGCCGGAGCGCAGATAGTGCGCAGTGTCCTCCCCGCGATGCGCCCCAACGTCGTAGATCAGATCAGCCTCCATCGCGGTGAGAAAGGTACCGGCGGGACATCTACTTGATCGCCAAGCCTGCTGAGCAGGGATAATGACCTCGGGATGGCGAACGGAGGAAGAGCTGGGATCGTCGAGCTCCTCGGACGCGTGCCGCTCTTCTCGGAGCTCTCGCCCGACGAGTTGGACCAGGTGGCTCAGGTGGCGATCCCGCGCAGCTTTCCGGCCGACACCCGCGTCTTTCACGAGGGCGATCCGGGTGACGCCTGCTACATCGTCAACCAGGGCAGCTGCAGGGTGATCCGCCAGCACTCCGATGGCAGGGTCATCACGCTCGCGACGCTCGGCCCGGGGGCGATCTTCGGAGAGCTCGCGATGCTCGACGGCGAGCGCCGCTCCGCCAGCGTGGAGGCCGCCGAGAACACCGAGCTGCTCGCGCTGCCGGCGATCGACATGCGCACGCTGATCCGCCAGCACCCCGAGATGGCGGAGAAGCTGATCGTGGCGCTCACGCGGCGCCTGCGGGAGGCGAACGAGCGCATCGCACGCCAGTCCTTCCAGACCGTGCCGAGCCGGGTCGCCGGCGTGCTCACCCAGCTGCTCGCGGAGGAGGCCGTCACCCCCCTGGTCAGGGACGGCGTCACGATCCGGCTCCGCCAGTCGGACCTCGCCCAGATGGCAGGCACCTCGCGCGAGAGCGTCAGCCGCTTCCTCGCCACGCTCGAACGAGCCGGGGTCGTCCAGGTGGGACGGGGCCGTGTGACGGTGATCGAGCCGGAGCGCCTCGACGGCTACATCTTCTGAGCGGCCACTGTCGCCGCGATCTGATGGCGAAGCCGTCCAACTTCCCCGAACAGCGAGCCCGGATGGTGGAGCGCCAGCTGCGCCGCCGCGGCATCGGCGACGAGCGCGTGCTCGCCGCCATGGGGGCTGTGCCCCGCGAGCACTTCGTGCCGCAACAGGTCCGCGACAGCGCCTACAACGACTCGGCCCTCCCCATCGGCCACGAGCAGACCATCTCCCAGCCCTGGGTGGTTGCGGCCATCTGCCAGGCCCTCAGCCTCGACGGCGACGAGAAGGTGCTCGAGATCGGCACCGGGTCCGGGTACTCGGCGGCCGTGCTGGCGAGGCTGGCCCGGCGCGTGATCAGCGTCGAGCGGGTGCCGGAGCTCGGGGAGGCCGGTCGGCGCAGGCTCACGGAGCTGGGGATCGACAACGCCGAGGTGGTCATCGCGGACGGCAGCAAGGGGCATCCCGAGGAGGCCCCGTACGAGGGCATCGCCATCCATGCCGCCACCCCAGAGGCCCCGCACAGCCTGATTGCGGAGCTCGCGCCGGAGGGCCGGCTGGTCGTCCCGATCGCAACCGGCTCGGCCGACCTGCTGGTCGCCTTCATCCGCGAGGACGGAGAGCTGCGCCAGGAGACGATCGGCCCGTGCCGATTCGTCCCCCTGATCGGCGTCGAGGGCTTCAACCCACCCTGAATTGATGACGGGTAGGCTCGCCGGGTGAACTCCGCCCTCTACGTCCTCAACTTCTACTCGCCCGTCTTCGTCGACCAGCTGCGCAGCGGCCGGAAGACGGCGACGATCCGGCTGGGGGACAAATCCCGCAAGTACAAGCGGGGCCAGGTCGTCTGGATCACGATCGGCTACCGCCATCAGGCCCGGGAGAAGATCTTCGCCGCGGTCATCGACGACGTCGAGGTGAAGAGGGTCGCCGAGCTCTCGCCCCGCGACATCGAGCACGACAATCCGGAATTCCGGCGGCGCGAGGAGACGGTCGACTTCCTGGAGAAGATCTACACGCGCCCGGTCGGCGAGGACGACACCGTCACGGTGATCCGCTTCTCGCAGATCGTCGAGCGGCCAAGCACTCAGTTCGGCAACGGTGAGACGCCGTCCCGAAACTGAATCGGTGTGGCTGAATACCGCTTCCTGACAACCTGGCTGCTCGAGGCCCCACAGGAGCGCGTCTGGGACGCGATCTACGAGTCCGAGCGCTGGCCCGAGTGGTGGCACGGTGTCCTCGAGGCCGAGAAGCTCGAGGAGGGCGACGAATCGGGCGTCGGGCAATACGGGCGCTACGTCTGGAAGTCGAAGCTGCCCTACAAGCTCGAATTCTTCGTGCGGACCACCAGGGTCGAGAAGCCCTATCTGCTGGAGGGCAACGCCGAGGGCGAGCTCGCCGGCGTCGGCCGCTGGCGGCTGTTCGAGCGGGACGGGGTGACGGCGGCCCTCTATGAATGGAACGTGCACACCACCCGCGCCTGGATGAACCTGCTCGCACCGCTGGCGCGGCCGATCTTCGCCGTCAATCACGACTACGTGATGCGGAACGGCGGCCATGGGCTCGCCAAGCTGCTCGACGCCCCGCTGCTGGCCATTGACTAGCCGGTAACGGGCCGACCCCGGGCTCTGGCTACAATCGGAGCGCTGGCTGGCACTCTCCCATTGAGAGTGCCAAAACCAAATTCCCTAGGAGGAATGCCGATGAAGTTGAAGCCGCTAGGCGACCGCCTGATCGTTCAGGCCGTCGAGGAGGAAGAGACGACCGCAAGCGGGATCGTTCTTCCCGACACAGCGAAGGAGAAGCCGCAGAAGGGCAAGGTGCTCGCTGTCGGCGACGGAGAGGTCAAGGAGGACGGCACCCGCCGCCCCCTGGACGTAAGCGAGGGCGACGAGGTCCTCTACTCCAAGTACGGAGGCACCGAAATCACTGTCGACGGCGACGAGCTGCTCGTCCTCCGCGAGTCCGATGTGCTCGCGAAGGTCGGCTAGTCCAAGGACTTAGGAAGGAGGAACCACACATATGGCTCACAAGGAGCTTTTGTACGACGAGGATGCACGTGGCGCCCTGCAGGACGGGGTCGATGCCGTGGCCAATGCGGTCAAGGTGACGCTCGGTCCGAAGGGTCGTTATGTCGTCCTCGACAAGAAGTTCGGAGCACCCACCATCACCAACGACGGCGTCACCATCGCCCGCGAAATCGAGGTCGAGGACGTCTTCCAGAACCAGGGTGCCCAGCTGGTGCGTGAGGTGGCCACGGCCACCAATGACGTCGCCGGCGACGGAACCACCACGGCGACGCTGCTGGCGCAGACGATCGTCCGCCATGGCCTCAAGAACGTTGCGGCCGGAGCGAATCCGCTCGGGCTGCGCAGCGGCATCGAGAAGGCCGTCAATCAGGTGGTCGACGACCTCCGCGAGAAGCAGTCGAAGGACATCGCGGGCAAGGAGCAGATCGCCCGAGTCGCGGCCATCTCGGCCGCCGACGACGAGATCGGCAACATCATCGCCGACGCCATCGACAAGGTGGGCAAGGACGGCGTGGTGAACGTCGAGGAGGGTCAGACCTTCGGCATGGAGCTGGAGTTCACCGAGGGCATGCAGTTCGACAAGGGCTACATCTCGCCCTACATGGTCACCGACCAGGACCGCATGGAGGCCGTGCTCGATGACGCCTACATCCTGATCGCCAACCAGAAGATCGGCTCGGTGCGCGACATCCTGCCGGTCCTGGAGCAGGTGATGCAGGGTGGCAAGTCGCTGCTGATCATCGCCGAGGACGTCGAGGGCGAGACCCTCGCGACCCTGGTGGTGAACAAGCTCCGCGGCACCTTCACCGGCGTGGCCGTCAAGGCGCCCGGTTTCGGTGACCGCCGCAAGCGGATGCTGGAGGACATCGGCATCCTCACCGGCGGCGAAGTGATCACCGAGGAGATGGGCCTGAAGCTGGAGAACACCCAGCTCGACCAGCTCGGCAAGGCTCGTCGCGTCGTGGTGGGCAAGGACAACACCACGATCATCGACGGCGCCGGCGACTCAGAGCAGATCAAGGGCCGCATCAAGCAGATCAAGTCCGAGGTCGAGACGACCGACTCCGATTTCGACCGCGAGAAGCTGCAGGAGCGGCTGGCCAAGCTGGCCGGCGGCGTTGCGGTCGTCAAGGTCGGAGCGGCCACCGAGACCGAGATGAAGGAGAAGAAGCACCGCGTCGAGGACGCCCTGCAGGCGACTCGTGCGGCGCTCGAGGAGGGCATCGTCCCGGGAGGCGGCGTCGCGCTGCTGAACGCCCAGGACGCGATCAAGCTCGACTCCTACAAGGACGACGACGAGCGGACTGGCGCATCGATCATCCAGCGCTCGCTCGAGGCTCCGATCCGGCAGATCGCCGAGAACTCGGGCTTCGAGGCCTCCGTCGTGGTCGAGAAGGTCCGCGGCCTGAAGCCGGGCGAGGGCCTGAACGCATCCGATGGCGAGTACGGCGATCTGATCGCCGCCGGCGTCATCGACCCGACGATGGTCACGCGCTCGGCGCTTCAGAACGCCGCGTCGATCGCGAAGAACATCCTCACCACCGAGGCCATCGTGGCCGAGCCGCCCGAGAAGGACGGCGCAGGCGGGATGCCGGGTGGAGGCATGCCCGACATGGGCGGGATGATGTAGCGACTACGCTCTGCCGTAACAGGCGAGTGTTCTTTCCAAGAGGCCCGGCATCAGCCGGGCCTCTTGCTTTTCTGGGGCGAGGAGCTTGCCTGATCGCCGCACCGGCTGAGATCCGGCTAGCCCTGGGTGCCCAACACCGTGCCCATCGGCCTGGGCTCGATCCCGAGCTGCTCCGCGTCTGCGGTTCCGCGCTCGCTCGTCATCGGCACCTCCATCAGCTCCGCCTCCTCCCAGGTGGCGAACACCGAGGGGCCCGCCAGCAACTCCAGCGCGCGGAGCCCGCCGCGGACGAACGGGATCGGGACGTGGACCAGAGGACGATTCCTGCCGGTGGCCTCCAGCACGCGCTCGACGATGTCGTCATAGGTGAGGATCTCGGGCCCCGCGAGCTCGTAGCGGCCATTGGCGTCGCCCCCCGCCCCGCCGTTGAGGGAAGCGGCTACGCAGCGGGCCACGTCGCGCGCCCAGATCGGCTGGTAGCGGGCGTGACCCGATCCGGACACCGGCACCGCCGGCAGCAGCGCCAGGCGCTGGAGCAGCGTGATCCAGGGGTCTCCGGGCCGGTAGACGATCGACGGCGCGAAGACCGTGGTGTCGAGTGGGGACTCCCTCACGGCTCGCTCCGCGATCGCCTTGGAGCGGAAGAACCGAGTCCGCTGGAACGTGGTGGCGCCCATCGCCGAGAAGAAGAGGAACCGCTTCACCCCGGCGCGTTCGGCGAGCCTCAGCAGGCGGACCGTCGCCAGTCCGTTGACCTCTTCGATCGTGGCTCCGGGCTGATCGCGGATCGTCGCCGCCAGGTGGATGACGGTCTCGACGCCTCGCATCGCGTGGCGGATCGAGAGCGGATCGCGGAGGTCTCCGAGCGTGATCTGGACGTCGACCCGGTGCTCTCCGAGCTTTCTGGGGTCGCGGACGAGCACGCGCACCCGCTGGCCGGCGTCCAGCAGTTCCGGCAGGAGCTCTCCTCCGACGACGCCGGTTGCTCCCGTTAGCAGGATCACGTCGCCACCTTAGCCGCGCGCAGTCACGCGCCGAGCCGTGACCTTGCCTAGAATGTCGCGTCCCGCGGCGCCCCATGGGCGCCGCAACGCAATCGACACTTGGGAAAGGAATAGACGCCTGTGGCATACGTCATCGCAGAGCCCTGCATCGGGCAGAAGGACAACTCCTGCGTAGAGGTCTGCCCCGTCGACTGCATTCATCCGACGCCGGACGAGCCCGACTACGACAACGTCGAACAGCTCTACATCGACCCGGATGAGTGCATCGACTGCGACGCATGCGTTGAGGCCTGCCCCGTCGACGCGTGTTTCGCCGAGGACCAGCTCCCCGAGGAGTGGTCCAAGTACACGCAGATCAACCTCGACTACTACAAGAGCAACGCCTAGCTTCTGCTGGATCGAAGCCCGTCCTTGCGGGACGGGTACCCGGTTCTAGAACATCCGGCTAGAACCCTTCAGATAATCGGGTAGGTGATCACCCGCGCCGATCCGGCGGGTGGTGAGGAATTCAGCCCGCACCGGACTCGTCGCGGCCCTCACAGCCGTCGTCCTCACGCTCGCGGTCCCCGCCGTGGCGAGCGCGTCCGATCCCTACGCGGGCCTGCTCGCGCCGGAATCCGCGTGTCCCGGACAGTCGGATGCCTCGCTTCCGGTCGCCGTCCAGGAACAGACGATGATCTGCCTGCATCGCTGGGCCCGGTATCAGGATCACCTCTCGGGCCTGCGCGTCTCGAAGCAGCTGCGCGCCTCCGCGGCCCGCAAGGCACGCGACATCAGGCGTTGCCGTCAATTCAGCCACTACGCCTGTCGGCGTAACGCCTTCTACTGGGAACAGAGGGTCGGCTTCTTCCGGGGCACCTTTGGCGTCGGAGAGAACCTGGCGCTCACGTACGGAGCGGATGCCTCCCCCCGGGCGACCATGGACCTTTGGCTCAACTCGGACGAGCATCGCCGCAACCTGCTCAGTCCGCGCTACCGCATCGTCGGAATGGCGCTGGTCATCGGCTCGTTCGAGGGCAACAGTGGCGCACACATCTGGGTCGCGCAGTTCGGCTACCACCACTAGCGCGCCACGGCATACGCCTCAGTACTCGGCGCGCGGGCCGGCTCGCGTCCCTCCCGCAGGATCGGCACGGCGACCAGGCAGAGGTAGACGACCAGCATGACGTTCCTCGCCGCGAGCGGCCAGACGAAGCCGCCCGCCAGCGAATCCACTCCGTCGTAGTTCTGAAGCACGATCTGGGTGAGCAGGATCGTGACCAGCAGGACGAGGTTCTCCTTGCCGAGTCCGTAGGCGCACGCGGAGACCGGCAGGATCCAGAGCAGGAACTGAGGCGACAGCACCGGCGCGAAGACGACCAGAACCGTCAGCAGGGCTGTGACCAGCGCGAGGTTCGAGGCCCTGGAGCGCCAGCCCGCCCAGACGAGCCAGAGGTATGCGGCCGCTCCCACGACGACCGAGATCCAGCGCGCGACGGTGGCGCCGGAGGAGCGGATCTCGAATCCGCCGTGCCCCACCACCGACGAGATGCCGGACGAACCGAGGACGTGAGCGACCTCGAAAGGACTGGCGGCGAGGCTCTCCACCTGGAGGGCTCGCTGCGTGTGGTAGGTGATCGCCGACCCGAACTCGTCGCCCATGACGAGGACGGCGGCGGCGCAGAGCAGCAACGGGATCGCGCCGGCGATCACGACCCTCCTGAGGTTCCGCTCACCCCGCAGCAGTGCCGGATACAGGAAGAGGGGAAACGCCTTGATTGCGACCCCGATGGACAGTAATCCCGACCACGTCGCTGAGCGGCCCCGGTCCCGGGCGAGCACCGCCGCCAGCACGAAGATCGCGGGCACCAGGTCGAATCTGGAGAGCGCGAGTGGCCCGGTGTCGATCAGCGAGCTCTCGAGGACGACGCCCGAGAGGATCACCACGCCCACCGTGTAGATCCCGAGCGCCGAGAGAACGCGCTTCGCGTCCCCCGGCAGCGCCACCGCGATCAGCACGACGATCCCCAGATCGAAGGCCAGCATCTCCCACATGAAGCCATCGACGAAGTCCTGGGTGCTGTTGCCGAGATAGATCGGGGCGATCAGGACAGGGACCGAGAGTGGCGGGTACTCGATGTCCTGGTCCCGGTAGGGAAGGTCGCCGCCCTTGATCGCCTGCGCCTGCGGCGCGAAGTCGTTGACCAGGACCGAGGACCAGTCCCCGATCGTCGGGGCGAAGGCGGCGAGATGAAGGGCGCAGACGAGAACCGCGGCGGTGGCCCGCCAGCGGATCGGCATTCGCCCTACTGGACCATCGGCAGCTCGGTGCCGCTGATCCCGCCGCCATTCGGCGCGGCTGCGGTCGCTGCCTCCGCGCCCTGAAGCAGGGGAAGCTCGACCGGCGTCGCCGCGACGATGCCGCGAGCCGCCTCGCGGATCATCTGGGAGGCCGGGGCATCCGGGTCATCGATGACCAGGGGCTTGCCCTCGTCAGCGTGCTCCCGGAGATCGCTCGAGAGCGGAACCTTGGCGAGCAGGGGAACATCGAGCTCCTCGGCGAGGAGCTCCCCGCCACCCTCCCCGAAGATCGCGACCCGTTCGCCGTCGGGGCCGGTGAAGGCGGACATGTTCTCGATCACGCCGAGCACCTCGAGATCGACCTTCGCCGCCATCTCGGCCGCGCGGCGGGCGACGCTCTGCGCGGCCGGCTGGGGCGTGGTGACGATCGCGATCTTTGCCTGTGGAAGCAGCTGGGCGAGCGTCATGGAGACGTCCCCGGTGCCGGGTGGCAGGTCGAGCAGCAGGTAGTCGAGCTCCTCCCATGCCACGTCCTCGAGGAACTGCTGGATCGCCTTGTGGAGCATGGGGCCGCGCCAGACGACCGCCGCGTTCTCCTCGACGAAGAAGCCGATCGACATCACCGTCGGGCCGGACGGGGAGACGGGAGGGATGATCTTGCGCTCCGGCGACACCTCCGGCTTCTGGTTGATGCCGAGCATTCGCGGGATCGAGTAGCCGTAGACGTCGCAGTCGAGTGCGCCCGCCTTGTGTCCTTCGGCGTGCAGTGCCGCAGCGAGGTTGGCGGTCATCGTCGACTTGCCGACCCCGCCCTTGCCCGAGGCGACGCAGATCACGTTCTTCACCTGGGCCAGCGCGCCGTCGGGGAGCTTCGGACGCCCGAGCTTCTGCTGCAGATCGGACTTCTCTCCATCGGAGAGGACGTCGAAGCCGACTCCGACGGTGTTGACCCCCTCGAGCTCGGAGACGTGCTGGACAACCGCGTTCTGGAAGTGGGAGCGGATCGGGCATCCGGGAGTCGTCAGCGAGACGACCACGTCGACGCGGCCGTCGTCGTGGATGTCGATCGAGCGCACCATCCCGAGCTCGACGATCGAACGCCGCAGCTCCGGGTCGATGACCTGGGTCAGCTTCTCGGTGATCTGGTCCTTGGTCGGCACGGTCGCCCATTGTAGGCGGGGCCAGGCCGCGACCCCGGCCCGGAACATGAAAACCGGGCCACTGGGGCCCGGTTTTCGAGGGAGGAGAGGTTGCTGCTTCCCGCTGGCGAGGATTTATGTGCCAGCAGGCTTCTCCGGGCGCGCCACCTCTCGAGGGCGACCCGGGCTAAGCGACTAGATGCGCTCGCGCACCTTTTTGACGGCCGGCTCAACGCGGTCCCGGTAGATGGGCTCCACGCGCTCCTTGACGACCGGCTCGACGCGCTCGCGGTAGACGGGCTCGACCCGCTCGCGGTAGACCGGCTCGACGCGCTCGCGCGCCTTGCGGGCCTGGCCGACCAGCTGGTCGGTGACCTGACGGCGGACATCTCCGCCCTTGGACTCGGCCTTCTCCAGCTCGGAACTGAGGCGGTCGCGAAGCGACTCCAGCTCGGTGGTCCGCCCCTTCGAGTCGCGCAGGCTCTGGACGCGCTTCTGCAGCGTCTCGATCTCCTGCGAACGGGTCTCCGAGTTCGTCCACGTCTCGGCGGTGGTGCGAACGTTCTCGGCGACCGTGGGGACGGCTCCGACGGCAACGTCGACGGCCTGCAAGGCCTGCTCCGACGGCTTGCGGTCGTTGCTGATGACTTCGGTCTTCACTTCGGTCTTCACTTCGGTCTTGGTCTTGGTCTTGCTGGCCATATCGGCTCTCAATCCCTTCAGCTTGCTTTCGTCGGTCTTATTAGCTCTAAGTACGTTCGGAGCTTAGCACCGAACACACGTTTTGCGAACACACGTTTGTAACCCCTCCCGGAAGGCGAGTTACACCGTTTCGCCGTTTTCGCAACTAGCGAAACAAGGAGAGGAACCGGCGCTCGCGCGCGGCGCCCACACGCTCGACCCATTCGCCCGGGCTATCGAGCTCGTCGGGCCTCGGCAGGGCCTCAGGCTCGCTCCAGGCGCGATTGAGCGTGCGGATGCCGTGGGCGCGGACCACCTCGTCGGCGAACGCCTTGCCGCGCCGATACTGCGCCAGCTTCATGTCGAGGCCGAGCACCTTCGAGACGATCGAGTCGAGCAGGCCGCGCCGCTCGCGGTCCCGGTCGAGGGCGCGGCGCAGGGCCGTGTAGCCGGGGTCGAGCTGGTCGCCGACAGCGTCCATGACGTGCTCCGCATAGCCCTCCACCAGGGTCATCGTCGCCGTCAGCCTCTCGACCAGGCGGCGGTGCGGCTCGGGCCACAGCAGCGTCACCAGCTCGCCGTTGGTCGCGGAGCGAACCAGCTCCCGGGGGTTCGTCCGGGCCAGCTTCCCCAGCACCTCGCCGGGCTTCACCTCGATCGCCGCCTTTTCGAAGAGCTCCTCCGCGATCGCGCCGATGTGCTCGCGGAGCCATGGGACGGCGGAGAAATGAACGGCGTGGGTGGTCTCGTGAAGGGCGATCCAGCGGAGGAACAGGTCACGGTCGACATCGAGCCGGGCACGCGCTGCGGAGAGGTTGGGTCCCACGAAGAGCAGCCTGGGCGCCCGTGCCGGTCCGATCAGCGCGATGTCGTACTGGCCGATCACCCGCTGCGAGAGGTAGCCGACTGCCAGCCCGATCTCGGCGCCGGTGGCAGCGCCGACGATCGTTCGCTGCAGGCCGCTGCCCTTCCCGTTCGAATCCTTCATGCGGTCCTCCATATGGGCCTCGACGCGCACCGAAAGGTCACGGAAGGTCTCCAGGTTCACGTCGGCCCATTGCGCCCGGTCGACCAGCTCAGCCGGCGGGATTCGGCCCTTGGGCTTCAGGCCGGTGTAGCGGCGGACCAGCTCGGCCGCACGGTCGGACTCCACGCGAAGTTCCTCCTCGCTTCCATCCCAGCGAGGGCCTGTCCCGGAGAGGGCGCGGGCGACGCGCTCGGCCATGTTCCAGTCGACGAGACCGTCAGGCATAGACCGCCTCCTGGGCCTCGCGCAGAACGGCGAGGTCGTTGGCCGTGCGTGCCGCGGCAAGGTCGTAGCGAGCGGCCAGATCGAGCGGGGTCTCATCGAGGGCCTCTCCTCCGAAGTCCACGGTCGCCCCGGCGGCCCTGGCGATGAGCTGCCCCGCGGCAGCGTCGACGGAGCGGCAGCTGCGGGTGGTGATCATGCCGTCGAAGCGCCCACAGGCCACGTACGCGAGGTCGACGGCGATCGATCCCGGAGATCGGAGCCGATAGGCGCGGTCCCGCAGGACCTCGGCGGCCTTCACGACACGCTCGGGCTTCGACGCCTCGAGTGCGACGACCTCCAACCCGTCCCCGGGAGGGGCCTGGATCGCCTCGCCGTCCAGCTGCGCGCCGTCCGGCGTGGCGACGAACTCCTCGCCCGCGCCGAATTCGTAGACGTAGCCGAAGGTCACGTCACCCATCGACTCGCCCTCAGCCACCGCGATGCTCACGCTGTGAAGCGGGATCGTCCGGCGGGCGTTGAGGGACCCGTCGATCGGATCGATCACCACCTGGAGGTCCGACCCGTTCCCGAAGGCGACGGATCCCCGCTCCTCAGAGACGGCCATGAACTCGTGACCCTCCCGGTGCAGGGCGTCGAGCTCCTCGAAGATCGCGTCCTCGCAGAGCCGGTCGATGACCAGCGTGTTGTCCCCACCTTCGCCCACCCCGTCGTACTGGGTGCGCGCCTCGATCCCCCTATGCTCGGCGAAGACCCGCTTCTGCACCTCGACGGCCCGGCGGCAGGCGGCAATCCACTGATCAGCGCTCGGACCGGCCACGCGGGCCAGGTTAGCGATGGTTTCCGCGCGCCCAGCGGGAAGCGCGCCTGAGCCAGGGGATGCGTGGGTTAGCCTGAAATCGATGGCTGATGAGCACGATCGAGGGAAGCCGGGCCCGACCGAGCAGCAGGAGGCCGTGTCCGCCCACGAGCAGGGAGCCCTGCTGGTCCTGGGCGCCGCCGGCTCCGGGAGAACCGAGGCACTGGCCAGGCGCCTGAGCCGCCTGGTCAGCCAGGGGCGCCGTCCGCTCGTGCTCTCGCGCTCGGCCGCTGCCTCCAACCGCATCCGGGTTCGCGCCGAGGAGACGATCGAGACCGCCTACGAGGAGCTCGTCGTCCACACGCATCCGGTCGCGGCCGCCCGGATCCTGCGGGAGCACGCCACGGAGGCCGAAATCGACCCCTTCTTCGAGTCGCTGAGCCCGGCCGAACGGCTGGCCATGCTGCTCGACCGCATCGACGAGCTGCCCCTGCGCAGGCACGAGATCCGCGGAAATCCGGCTGGCCTGCTCGCGCGCATCGTCGACCGCATCGACGCGCTGAAGTCCGCGGGGGTGACGGCCGAGCGTTTCCGCCGTTGGTCCGACGAGCAGGCGGGCGGCTCCGTCGCCGAGCGGGATTCGGCGGCCAGGGAGCGTGAGTTCGCGGAGCTCTACGAGATGCACGACTCGATGCTGCGAGCCGCCGGCGCGATGGACGAGGTGGACGCGGTGATCGAGCTGACCCGGCTGCTGCACGAGCGGCCCGCGCTCGCCCAGGCTGTCTCGGAGCGCTTTCCGGACCTGCTCGTGGACGAGGCGGAGGACGCCTGCCCGGCCGAGCGCTCGCTGATCGAGGCCCTCGCCCGGGGGGCGGAGACGACCGTGATCTCGTGCGACGACGAGCAGGGCAGAGCGCCGTGCCGGGCGGCCTCGGCCTGGGCGCGCGAGGCCTTCTCCCCGACTGAGCTGACCCTCGAGCCGAGCTGGCGCTACGGCGGAGACCTGCTGGATGCCGCGCATGCGGTGGTGGCTCCCGCCGAACGCGGTGCCGAGGTCGCCCGCCGCGCGGCGGGGCCGGCGACCCGGGTGCGCTTCTGGTGCGGGATCAACGAGCGGGCCGAGGCCCAGGCCGTGGCACGAGACATCGAGGCCGCCCTCGCGGCGGGCGACGTGAAGATGGAGGAGGTCTGCGTAGCGGTGCCGCGGGGAGGCGGCAGGGAACGGGCGATTGCCGCGGCGCTCGAGGAGAGGCGCGTCCCCTACCGGGTCACCGGTCCCGGCGCCTTCTTCCAGCGGTCCGAGGTGCGCGACGTGATCGCCTGGCTGCGGCTGCTCGCCGATCCGACGGATGCTGCTGCGGCCGTCCGGGCTCTCAGCCGGCCCCCCGTCGAGCTGCGGTCGGTCGACCTCGCACGGTGCACGACGATCGCCCGCCGCCGCAAGCTCGACATGGTCTCGGCGCTCGAGGCCTCGCTGGAGAGCCCGCAGATCCCACCGGAGGCACGCGACCGCATCCGGGAGTTTCTCCAGCTTCACCGGGCTGCCGCACGCGCCATGGGCGAGATGCGAGCGGATGTCTTCGTGCGGCGGCTGATCGAGCGGATCGGCTTTCGCCGGCACCGGCTCTTCGCCGCTCACCCCGAGGCGGCCGAGCGGCTGCGCAACCTCTCGCGCCTTGGCGAGCTGGCGGCCGCCTGGACGCGCCGCGAGCCGACCGGCTCGAACCGCGACTTCGTCCGCTATCTGGTCGCGGTCTCGGAGGCCGGAGTCCCGCCCGTGGATGAGCCCACCGAGCCGACCGCTGACGCCGTGCGGGTGATGTCCCTGGAGCGAACCAAGGGCCTCGAGTTCTCGCGGGTGTACGTGGTGGGGCTGCACGCCGGGGGCGTCCCAGGCGCGGTACCGGCGGGTCCTCCGGTCGTGCCCACCGGAGTCGGCGCCGGCGGGCCCTCTCACGAGGACGAGCAGCGGCACCTGCTCTACGTGGCGATGACCCGGGCCCGTGACGAGCTCGTTCTCTCGAGGCCGGCGGCGACGGAGGGGGGCGACGCGCGCCCCTCCCCCTTCTACGAGGACGCACGGGCGGTGTTGGACGCGGCCGAACAGGAGCAGGGCGAGGAGCTCTTCGGCCCAGCAGAGGGGCTGCAGGCCACCTATCGGATGATTCAGGACGAGGTCCTCGAGGAGGCCTGGCGAGCCGGAGGCAAGCTCCGCGAGCCTCGCCTCGACACCTACATGGACGTCACCCGGGCGGTCGCCCGCTTCCTGGAGCTGGTCAAGCTGGCGGGGCTGATCCAGGGATCGAGCGAGGAGCCCGCCGCGGATGCCCTGGCGGCGATCAACGACCTGCTCGACCACGCGATCTCACCGGAGCAGCGATCCGCGCTCCACGACTCCGGGCTCGATGCGTACCTGCTCGACGAGGAGGGTGCGGCCAAGCGCCGCCGCGAGTTGATCGAGCAACGCGACGAGCCTTCGCTCGAGGCCTTCCTTCCGCGCCGGGGCGAGGGACTTGCGCTCTCCGCCACCGACATCACCCTCTACCGGACCTGTCCGCTCAAGTACAAGTTCGCGCGCGTCTTCGGCATCCCCCAGGAGACCACGATCAACCAGCGCTTCGGGATCGTCATCCACCAGGTCCTGGAGCGGTTCCACGGCCACCAGACTGCCGCGGAGGGGGAGGCCGAGGCGGGGACTCTGGAGCACCTGATGGGGCTGTTCGCCGCGGCCTGGCGGCGTTCCGGCTTCGGTGAGTCCGACGACGAGCTCCAGTTCCGCGAGAAGGCGATCGATGCCCTGCATCGCTACCACGCCCGGGAGGTGGCGAGCGGCTCGCACCCGCGCTGGGTCGAGAGGAAGTTCGACTTCCGGATCGGGCCCCACCATCTGCGCGGCAGGGTCGACCGGGTGGACCAGCTGCCGAGCGGCGGCTATGAGCTGATCGACTACAAGACCGGGGATCCGAAGCCCGTCCGCGAGCTCGAATCCGACGTTCAGCTCGCGATCTATCGCCTGGCCGCGCGAGAGGCCTGGCGCCTGGAGGGTGCGGCCGGAAGCTATTGGTACGTGCTGGCGGACGAGAAGGTGGCCGTGGGCGGCTCGCCGGATGACCTCGAGCGGGTCGAGGGCGTCGTGCTGGAGGTCGGCGAGGGGATCCTCGGGCAGGACTTCGAACCACGTCCCTCGCCGGAGATCTGCTCCTGGTGCGATTTCAAGCTGATCTGCCCGGCGTCCGAAGCGTGACGTAGCTCACGTACATATGTACACATTTCTGGTACATTTGTACAACTATGTTGGCTTGGATCTATCTATCAGCGGCAATCGCCACCGAGGTGGTCGGCACCCTCTTCCTGCGCAACACCGAAGGCTTCAGCAGGCCGGCTCCGTCGATCCTCGTGATCGTCATGTACGTGCTCTCGCTCTGGCTGACGGCGCTGGCCCTGAAGGGCCTCGAGATCAGCCTGGCCTACGCGGTCTGGGCGGGCGTCGGAACCGCCGCGATCGCGGTGATCGGCATGGCGGCGCTGGGCGAGTCGGTCAACGCCCTGAAGCTGGCGAGCATCATGCTCGTGATCGGTGGAGTCGTCGGGCTGAATCTCTCCGGCGCCAACTAGCCTTGAGATGAACATGGCGACGGCTGAGCAGGCGACCCGTGGGCGGCGTGAGCAGATCCTGGAGGCCACCCTCCGGGTCATCGGGCAGAAGGGACGCGAGGCGGTCACCCATCGCGCCGTCGCGGAGGAGGCTGACGTCCCCCTGGGGTCCACGACGTACTACTTCGACTCGCGGGACGATCTGCTCGGCCAGGCGCTCGAGCACGTCGCGGCTCAGGAGGTCCAGCGCTACGCCCTGCTCCGCGAGGAGCTGCGCTCGGTCCGCTCGGGGAAGGAGCTCGCCGACCGTCTGATCTCCGAGCTGGTCGCGGCGGCCGAGGATCGTGTCGCCTACATCGCCGAGTACGAGCTCTGGCTCGAGGCGGGCCGGCGACCCGATCTCCGCGAGGCCGCCCAGGGCTGGTGCAACGCGGAGCAGGGTGCGATCGCTGCCGCATTCCAGGAGCTGGGCTCGAGCGACCCCCGGGCGGATGCGAGCATCGTGGTCGCCGCCCTGGATGGGCTCGGAGAGCGGGTCCTGGCTCGTGAGGAGGACCCGGCCGCCGCCGCGAAGGAGCTGGAGCCGGAGCTCCGCCGGCTGATCGAGCGGCTGCTCGGCTAGGTCAGGCGTCCGGGCTGCTGCCCTGCTGGCGCAGGTAGCGCTCGAAGTCCCGGGCGAGGGACTCGCCGGAGGGCACGTCGTCCTCGATGTCGAGGCGGTCAACCTGCTCGGCCTCGAGACGCTGGACGAGCTCCTCGATCTCAGGGTTCGCGGCGACGGCGCGGCTGACCTGACTCTCGTACGAGTCGGATTCCTCCTCGAGGCCGGAGGCCTCCACAGCCACACCCACCAGGCCCTCGAGCCTGCGCAGCAAGGCGAGGGCGGCCTTTGGGTTCGGGACCGCGGCGACGTAGTGCGGAACCGCCGCCCAGAGGCTGGCGGATGGGATCCCACGGCGGCGGCAGGCATCGTGGAGCACGCCGACCACGCCGGTCGGCCCCTCGTAGTTGGAGCGCGCCAGGTCGAGTCTGTCCACCAGCTCCTCATCCGAGGCGAGCCCCGTGATGGGTACGGGCAGCGTGTGTGCGACGTCGGCGATCAGTGCGCCGAGGGTGACCACCATCTCCACGCCCAGCATCTCGGCCGCATCGGCGATCCCGTCGGCGAACGTCCGCCAGCGGAGATTCGGCTCCGTGCCGGCGAGCAGGACGAGGTCGCGCTCGGCACCGGCGGGAGTCGCGGTAAGCAGCACGTTCCCGGGCCACTCGATCTCCCGGCTCTGGCCCTCGGTGAGGCGGATCGTCGGCCGGTTGGCCTGGAAGTCGAAGAACTCCTCAGGATCAATCTGCGCGATCACCTCAGCGTCCAGGGACTCGGCGGCGGTCGTCAGTGCGGTCGTGGCCGAGCCCGCCGCATCGTTCCAGCCCGCGAAAGCACAAACGAGAACCGGGGATCGAAGCTGCGGAGGCTCGGCCTCCCAGGCGAGCGCGTCCATGGAACGAGACTAGCGGCTCGGGAGTGGCGGGTACCCCGCTTCGTGCCTCTGGTGTCCGGGTGAGATTGGAAACTCAGAACGATGGAGGCCGCAACCCAAGCACCCCAGATCGCCGAGCTTCGTCCCGGGCAGCGCTTCCGCGGCATCTACGCCTGCGCCCGCAAGGATCGGCTCTCGGCTCGAAACGGGTCGATCTACCTGTCACTGGAGTTGCGCGATCGCACCGGTTCCATCCCGGCTCGAGTCTTCCGGGAGGTCGACCGCCTCGCCGGCCGATTCGAGCGCGGGGACGCGATCCAGGTCGCCGGCAAGGTGGAGCGCTTCCGCGGGGAGCTGGTCGCGGAGGTGGACGACATCCAGCCGGTGGCGGACGGAGAGCTCGATCCGTCCGATTTCCTGCCGGCCGCGTACCGGGATGCCCAGGAGCTGGAGGGGTTCCTCGAGCATCTGACGCGCGAGGTCCACGACGAGCCACTCCGGCAGGTGGTCGAGCGGGTGCTGTTCACCGAGCCCGTGGCCGCGGAGTTTCGCCGCGCCCCCTGCACGCGGGCTGGTCATCACGCCTACGTCGGCGGCCTGATCGAGCACACCGTGGCGGTCGGCACGCTCGTCGGCGAGGTCTGCCAGCTTCACCCCCGGCTCGACTCGGACCTGCTGATGGCGGCGACGCTGCTCCACGACGTCGGCAAGACGCGCGAGTTCAGCTACGGAGCCGAGTTCGGGACCACCGAGGAGGGCCGTCTGATCGGACACCTGGCGTTGGGAGCGGAAATCGTCGGGGGCGCGGCGGGAGAGCTGCCGCCCGAGCGCAGGGCGGCGCTGCTCCACTGCGTCCTCTCACATCACGGTGCCGACGGGAACCGCTCCGGATCCGGCGGGCGTGGGTTCGGCACCCCTGAGGCGCTGGCCCTCTACCGGCTGAACGCCCTCGACGCCGGCGTCAAGGGGGCCCTCGAGCACGGGCTCCAGGGCTTCTGAGGCACTGCGACAGTGGAGCCGAGATCGACTCGTCGATCGAATGGTCCGGCCACCCGGGCCACTAGTCCGAGCCCGGGTCCCGCAGCGCTCGGATGACGAGCTGAGCCGCAATCAGCAACGCGAGTCCCGCGAAGGTCAGCTCGAGGGCGCGCTCCGGAAGCGTGTTGGAGGTCACCACTCCGATCAACACCCCGAGGGGCGAAAGCGCACCGATCACGAGCCCCTCCCGCACCCGAACGTTCCCGTATCCCCGCTGGCGCCAGACGGCAACGAGTGCCACAGGCACGATCGCCAGCAGCGAGGTCGCCTCCGCGCGCACCTGCGTCTCGTCCATGAAGATCGCCAGAGCCGGGACGAAGAGGACACCCCCGCCGACGCCGAGCAACCCTCCGACCAAACCTCCGGCGAATCCCAGGATTGCGGCGGCTATCGAGCTCACGTGATGATCAGCTTTGCGGCGATGACGACGAGCAGGCCGGCGAACAGCAGGGAGATGGCCCGCTCTGGGATGCGCTGCTGAAGCGCCGTGCCGGCGACCGCCCCGCCGATGGCCGGCAAACCGACCAGCGCCGCATTCGCAGGATCGACGTTGCCGTAGAAGGCCTGCAGGGTCACGGCCACGGCCGCGATGACGGTGATCGCCATCAGGCTGGTTCCCGTCGCCTCCCTGGCGCCGTATCCGAGCCAGACGATCAACAACGGGACGATCACGCTGCCGCCCCCGACCCCCAGGAGGCCGCTGAAGGCACCACCGGCCGTGCCGATCGCCGCGAGCTTCAGGGTCCGAGAGGTCGGCATGGCGGGCGATACTAGGGCGATGCAACCCGCGGGGCCATCAGAGGAGGCGCTCGAGCGGCTGCTCGGACCGCTGGCCGGGGATCCCAGCCGCTCGGCGATCCTGACCGACGTGGACGGGACGATCGCTCCGATCGTGCTCAAACCCGAGGACGCGGCGGTGCCCGAGCCGACGCGCAATCTGTTGCGCTCCCTCGCTGAGCGATATGCGCTGGTCGGCTGCCTGAGCGGGCGCCGGGCCCTGGACGCACGCCGCATCGTCGGGCTGGACGAGCTCGCGTACTCGGGCAATCACGGCTTCGAGCTGCTGCTGCCCGGCGACGACGAGGTCCGTCCCGACCCCTCGCTCGACGGGCACGAGGGAGATGCGCCGCGATTCGTCGAGGGGCTCGACCGTTCCGAGCTCGACCGTGTCGGGGTCCGCACGGAGGACAAGGGAGCGATCATCGCCCTCCACTGGCGCGGAGCCGAGAACGAGGGAGCCGCCGAGTCCGTCGCGCATGAGATCGCCAACGAGGCCGAGTGGCAGGGCCTGGTCGTCCACCACGGCCGAAAGGTGCTCGAGATCAGGCCGAACGTGGCCATCAACAAGGGCATCGCCGTCGCCGCCCTGCTCGCCTTTCGACCCGTCACCAACGCGCTCTACGGGGGCGACGATCGAACTGACGTCGATGCCTTCACCGCCCTGCGCACCCTGCGTGGGGACGGCAAGCTGGACGCGACCGCGTGCATCGCCGTCGCCTCCGACGAGTCGCCGCCCGAGGTCGCTCGGGAGGGCGATCTGACTGTCGACGGGCCCGAGGGGTTCGTCCACGTGCTCGAGGCACTCCTCTAGATGGCCTTCTGCGACCTGCTGCGGACGACGGTCCTACTGGCCGCCGGCGCCGCCACCGCCCTCGCCGCCATCACCGTGATCTCGGTGAGCGGCTCCGGGGACACGCTGACGCTCTACGTCGCGGCTGCCTGGTGGGTCATCGCCCTGGTCGGGGGGATCGTCCTCGGGAACCCTGCTCGCGCCGCCGAGGCGATGCGTCCGGCGCTCACGGAGGCGCGAATGGCCACGGCGCTGCCCGACCTCGGCAACCCGACGCGGGCCGCCCTGGGCCGGCTCTGGCCCCTGGCAGCCTTCGCCGCGATCGCGGGCGGCCTCGGCCTGGTCTACCCGGGAGTCGCTGCGATCGGCACCGGCTTCGCGATCGGCGCGGCGCTGGCGCTTCGCTCGAGGGAGGGCGCGGTGGCGGCGATCGAGGAACGGGACGGCGTGCGCTTCTACGTCGAGCCCGGCTCGGCGCTGCAGCCGGTCAAGCTGGTGCGAACGCCGGGGCTGCGGCGCGACAGGCCCCCGCCGGGGAGCCCGCCGCCACCGCCGCCAGCGGCCGCATAGCGGCCACCAGGCCGTTCCATCATGAGCGAGGGGCGAAGCCCCGAGCGGTTATGAGGGACGGCCGCTTGTGGCCGCGACTTGATGGCGAAGCCGTCAACCGCCACCGGATGGCGAAGCCGTCAATCCCTACGCCCCCACGGGCGCCGCCTCACCCTGACCCGCCTCGGCGTTCGACATCTCGACGTGCGCCTTGCTGTCGCGGGTTCGGATCAGCACCAGCGTCGCGACGAAGCCGAGTGCGGCGAGCACCGCGCCTCCGAGGAACGCACTCTGGAATCCCTCGGTGAGGCCATTCGCAACTGTCGAGTGGCCGGCCGCCATCACGTCATTCGTGCGCGTGGTGGCGATCGTGGACAGGACCGCCAGGCCAAGCGCCCCGCCGATCTGCTGCGAGGTGTTGATCAGGCCGCTGGCGAGGCCCTGCTCACGTTGCTCGACGCCGGAGACAGCCGCGATCGTCGAGGTGACGAAGCCGAAGCCGAGGCCGATCGCCGCGAGCAGCGACGCGCCCAGGATGTCGGTCAGGAAGCTGCCCCCGACCGAGACCTGGCTGAACCAGAGGAGCCCGGCGGACACCGAGAGCATCCCGGCGGCGAGGATCGGCTTGAAGCCGAACCGCGTGACCAGCTGACCGCCGATTCCGGCCGCGAGGATGATCGTGACCGCCAGAGGCAGGTACGAGAGACCGGCGTGGATCGGGCTGTAGCCCAGCACCTGCTGCATGTACAGGGAGATGAAATAGAACATCGAGAACAGGGATGCGCCGAGCAGGATGCCCACCACATTCGCTCCGGTCAGCGTCCTGAGACGGAAGATCCGGAACGGGACGAGCGGTGCCTTCGAGCGCTGCTCGATGAAGACGAAAGCCACGATCAGGGCCACCGCCAGGGCGAGCAGGCTGACGATCTTGGTCGAGCCCCAGCCCGAGTTGCTCGCATCGAGGAGTGCATAGGCCAGAACAGAGAGGCCGGCGGTGATGCTGACGGCGCCGGCGGCGTCGAAGTGGCGCGTCTCGGACTCCGAGCGGCTCTCCCCGATCAGGCCGGGTGTGAACGCCAGCGCGATCAGGGCGACCGGCACGTTCACCCACAGGACCCACTCCCAGCCCAGGCTGTCAGTGAGGATGCCGCCGAGCAGGACGCCGGCGGCGCCGGCAGATCCGGCCACCGCGCCCCAGGCGCCGAGGGCCTTGTTGCGCTCCGCGCCGTCCTTGAAGAGGCCGGTGACGATCGAGAGGGCCGCTGGAGAGACGATTGCCGCGCCCAATCCCTGGGCGGCGCGTGCCGCGATCAGCTGACCCTGCGTGGCAGCGAACCCGGCCGCCAGGGAGGCGATCCCGACGACGGCCAGGCCGGTCATGAAGACTCGCCGCCTGCCGAGCAGGTCAGCGGCGCGGCCGCCGAGCAGCAGGAAGCCGCCGAAGGCGATCACGTAGGCGTTGACCACCCAGGGCAGGTTCTGCTCCGAGAAGTTGAGTCCCTTGCCGATGCTCGGCAGGGCCACGTTGACGATGGACGCATCGAGAACCACGATGAACTGGGCGACGCAGAGCAGGATCAACGCGGTCCAGCGCTTCTCTAGGTATTCCTCCGCTGTGGTCATCCCCCTGACTCCTTTCGTTTCGCATCCGGTCCCTTGCTGACCGGTTCATCTCTACGACGAACGGGGACAGCAGGATTGGACAAGTGAGGTATTCTCATATCTGGAACCTGAGTTCCGGTTTCGCTTACGACTATACGGAATTGAGATTCCGTTTGCGTGCAGGTGGTCACACAAATACGATTTCGCCTCCGCGCAGAGCTAGGCTCGATCCCATGCCAGCCACCAAGACAGAGCCCGATCCGATCCCCGCGCTGAGGGCCGATGCCCGGCGCAACCGCGAGGCGATCAAGGAGGCTGCCCGCGACGGCTTCGCCGAATACGGCTTCGACTGCCAGATGGAGGACATCGCAAGGACCGCGGGGGTCGGTGTGGGCACCGTCTACCGCCACTTCCCCAACAAGGAGGCCCTGCTCGACGCCCTCGTCGAGGATCGCTTCGAGCGGCTCGCCGAAGAGACCGCAAAGGCACTCGAGAAGGAGGACGCCTGGGCGGCCTTCTGTGACCTGATGCGCTGGTCTGCGGAGTACCAGGCCGATGACCGCGGCCTCTCAGAGGTGCTCGGCTCCCGTCCGCTCGTCGGAGAGGCGGCCGCCGCAAAGTCGGGACTCGTCGAGCTCAGCGGCAAGCTGATGAGGAAGGCCCAGCGCGCGGGTCAGATGCGCAAGGACCTGCTCGTGGAGGACATCCCGACGATGATCTGCGGCCTGAGCGCCGTCACCGGCTCGGCCGAGGGCAGCATGCCGGCGATGAACTGGGAGCGCTTCCTCGAGGTGATGCTCGACGGCATGCGCGCGCCGGGAAGCGCCAAGCTGCCGGCGCCCAGGGCCCGCCTCAACCAGCCCCGCTAGGCCCGCTTCGCTCGTTTCCGCAGTGGCGCGAACGAACGCCATGCTCTGGTGTTCGCGATCTGCTTCGCGCCCAGCCAGCCGCGGCGAGCCGTGGCGACGGAGTACCTCATGTTCGACAGCGTGTCAGTGCCGTGGGCGTCGGTGTTGCAGACGATCCACGCCCCGGCCTCGGCCGCCAGCTTGGCGTGGCCCTCGTTCAGGTCGCGCCGGTTCGGATTGCCGTTGATCTCGAGCATCGTTCCGGTGCGCGCTGCCGCCTCCGCGACCCGCTCGATGTCGATCCCGTACGGCTCCCGGCGGAGCAGCAGCCGTCCGGTGAGGTGCCCGATGCAGTCGACCAGCGGATGTTCCATGGCTGCGATCACACGCTCGGTCATCGCGTCCGCGGAGATGTTGAACGACGTGTGGACGCTGCAGATCACCCAGTCGAGCTCGGCGAGAAGCTCGTCGGGGTAGTCGGGTTCGCCCTTCGTGCCGATGTTGACCTCTGACCCGGCGAGCAGGCGGAATCCCCCGGGAGCGCTCTCGTTCCAAGCTCGGATCTCCTTGATTCGCTTCGCCAGCTGCCGGGGGGTGACGTCGTTGCCGAAGCCGTGCGTTGCGGAGTGGTCGGTGACCGCCAGGTAGGCGTAGCCGCGCCGGCGAGCGGCCTCGGCCATCTCCTCCAGGGAGTTGCGTCCGTCGGAGAGCGTCGTGTGGCAGTGCAGGTCCCCGCGAATGTCGTCGACCGTGACCAGCTCCGGCAGCTCTCCCGTATCGCCCGCCTCGATCTCGCCTCTCCCCTCTCGAAGCTCGGGCTCGATGTAGGGGAGGCCGAGCAGCTCGTAGACGCCGGCCTCCTCGGTGAACCGGTGCACCTTCTTCCCCTCGACGACGGCGACGCCGTACTCGCTGACCGAGAGGCCGCGAGCCTGGGCTCGCTCCCGGAGCTGCACGTTGTGGGCGGCCGATCCGGTGAAGTGCTGGAGAAGGTCGCCGAACTCCTTCTCAGCGCCGATCCGCAGGTCCACCTTCAGTCCCGCGTGGGTCAGCACACTCGCGGCCGCATCGCCGCCGCGCCGGACCTCCGCCGAGAGGCCGTGAGCCGCCAGGGCGTCCGCCAGCTCTGCGGGCCTGTCCGTTGTCGCGATCAGGTCGAGGTCCTTGCAGGTCTCGGCCCAGCGGCGGGCGGAGCCGGCGATCTCGATCCTCTTTGCGACCCCCAGGTCGAGCAGGTCGCTGCGGATCTCCTCCGCGATCGGCAGGACGTGGGAGAGCAGCAGGCGCTCGCCGATCCCGTCCTCGGTGACGCCCTCGAGAGAGGAGAGGATGTTCTCCTCGGTCTTCGGCCCCAGGCCGCGAATCGTCGCGATCTTGCCCTGCTCAGCGGCCTCCTTGAGCTGGGTGAGGTTCTCGACCCCCACCTCGTCATAGATCCGGCGGGCCGTCTTCGCGCCGAGGCCGGGCACACGGGTCACCTCCACCAGCGTGGCGGGGAACTTCTGCTTGAGCTTTTCGGCCGACGGGATGCTGCCCGTCCCGATCAGGGTCTCGATCTTCTGGGCCAGAGTCTTGCCCACGTTCGGGAGCTCGGTGAGCCGGCCCTCCTCCGCGAGCTGCTCGATCGAGACCGGGCTCTGGGCAATGGTCCGTGCCGCCTCGCTGTACGCGAGCACCCGGAAGCGGTCGGCTCCGTCGAGCTCGTAGAGGATCCCCAACTCGCGAAGGGCCGCGGCGATCTCGGCATTGCGCATGTCTCAAAGCTAGTGGGGACGGCTATCTTGCCGCCGTGCCCGCCGCGCCTCCCCGGACGCCGGACGTCTGGGTCATCCTCCCGACCTACAACGAGGCAGAGAACCTCGAGCGGATTGTCACGGCCGTGTTCAAGCACCTGCCGCCGTCGCGGCGCATCCTGATCGTCGACGACAACTCCCCGGACGGGACCGGCGAGATCGCCGATCGGCTGGCCGCCGAGGACGAGTCGGTCGCAGTGCTCCATCGGCAGCGCAAGGAGGGGCTCGGCCCTGCCTATCTGGCCGGATTCAGGGTCGCTCTTGACGGCGGCGCCCAGCGGATCGTCGAGATGGACGCGGACTTCTCTCACGATCCGAGCTACCTCCCGGCTCTGATCGAGGCGACCGAGAGCGCCGACCTCGCGATCGGGAGCCGCTACGTGCCGGGCGGCGGGATCACGGACTGGGGCCCGATGAGGCGATTCATCAGCCGCGGCGGAAGTGCCTACGCGCGAATCGCTCTCGGCCTGCCGATCAAGGACCTGACGGGCGGCTTCAAGTGCTTTCGCCGGATCGTGCTCGAGACGATCAACCTCGACACGATCGAGGCGAGGGGATACGCGTTCCAGGTAGAGACGACCTACCGCGCGATCAGGGAGGGGTTCCGGGTGGTCGAGGTTCCGATCGTCTTCAAGGACCGCGCCGATGGGACCTCGAAGATGAGCAAGGCCATCGTCGCCGAGGCGATGTGGCGCGTTCCCGCCATGCGCTTCCGGCGCTCGTAGGTCGCTTCACTTTGTATAGTAACTATCGACGCCGTGGCTAGACTGAACAGCGGAACTGTCAAGACCACTACCTAGGAGACCACCGTGCCGGGCAAGCTCAACGATGTGACCGACGCCACCTTCCAGTCCGATGTGCTCGACGCCGACGGGGCCGTGCTCGTGGACTTCTGGGCGCCCTGGTGTGGGCCGTGCCGCGTCGTCCATCCGGTGCTCGAGGAGATCGACTCCGAGCGGGATGACCTCACCATCGTCAGCCTGAACACGGACGAGAACCCGCAGACCGCGGCCAAGTACGAAGTCCTCTCGATCCCGACGATGATCGTCTTCAAGGACGGCGAGGTCGCCACCCGCCTGGTCGGCGCCCGGCCGAAGGCGCGGCTCGAGTCCGAGCTCGAGCCGGTGCTTGCGTAAGCGAGCACCCGCTGACGCTCCGGCCCTATCGGTGCAAGACCACCGGTTGAGACGGGTCGAGTCCGGGTCGCCTTTCGAGGCGACCGTCGGCTTCTCGCGGGCGGTGCGCAGTGGAGATCGCGCGCTGGTCTCGGGCACCGCACCGATCTGGCCCGACGGCTCCTGCGATCCGGACCCCGAGACGCAGGCGGGAAGGTGCCTCGAAATCATCCTCGAGGCCCTCACCGAAGCGGGAACCAGCGCCGAGAATGTCATCCGAACCAGGATGTTCATCACGGACGCGGGGTACTCCGAGGCGGTCGGCCGCGCCCACGCCGCCGTCTTCGGCGAGATCCGGCCCGCGACGACGATGGTGGTCGTGGCCGGACTGCTCGACCCACGCTGGAAGGTCGAGATCGAGGCCGAGGCGATCGTCGGCTAGAGGATCTGCTCGCTGACGAAACCGGCGAGCAGGACGCCGAACCCACCGATCTCGACGACGATCAACGCCCACATGAACGGGTGTAGCCCGGGCGTCTCGTCGCCGTCCCGGAACTGGTTGTCCGTGTCCCTGTGGATGCCGTGGTAGATGTAACCCGAGATCGCTCCGACGAAGAACGCGATCACCGCGAAGGCGGCGATGAGGTTGACCGCGGTGCTCCAGCCCGAGAGCTCGACGAACACCGCAATCAGGAGCGTGGCGAACGAGTAGAGGAGTGCGGCGCGGTGGGCGACGTCCACGTACGGATGCGCCACCCCATCGGGGCTCGCCGCCATCTGACGGTATTTCCACGCTCCCAGAACCAGAGCCCCGATGAAGATCAAGCCCGCAGCGAGGAGGACGGCCTTCGTGTCGCTTCCCAGATCCATGGCGGGACTCTAAGTCAGTCCCCGTTGGGGACTTTCCCACCCCCGTGGGTGGGTAACTCACCAACGGGTCGCCTATCTGAGCTTCCGGGCCAGGGAGGGCGTGACTTCGGTGAGTGACTCGGCCGTGGCGTCAGCCAGCTCGAGTGCCGCCTGCTCCGGTGGGAACTCCCTGTTCGGCACCGCGATCACGGCCATCCCCGCGGCGTGGGCCGAACGGATCCCATTCGTCGAGTCCTCGATCGCGACGCACGCGGGCGGATCGACCTGGAGCCTCCGGGCGGCCTCGAGGTAGACATCCGGCGCGGGCTTGCCCGCGCCCACCTCCTCCGAGGACACGGTCACCTGGAAGTCATCGGCGATCTTCGCCAGCTCGAGGACCAGGTCGATCACGTGCCGGTTCGACGACGAGGCGAGGCCGAGCGGCCAGTCGGCGGCGAGCGCCTTGACGGCCTCCACGGCACCAGGAAGCAGGGGCAGCTTCTCGCGGTAAACCTCCACGACTCCGTCAGCGACCTCTCGTGAGATCCGATCCGGATCCATGTCGACCCCGAGCCGATCGCGCACGTAGCGCGACCACTCGACGGAGCTCATTCCCATCATGTCCCGCTGCGCACCGTCGTGCCAGCTGCCGCCGTTCTCCTCGACGAACCGCATGCGGACCTCGTCCCAGACCCCCTCGGAGTCGACCAGGACGCCATCTAGGTCGAATATGACCGCGTCCGCCACTCAGGTCCTGCTGACGGCGATCCGCAGCTCCCGGCCCTCGATGGTTGCCTTCTCCCCGGCGCCGTCACCGCTGTAGTCGACCGAGTCCGCGAGGGTCTCGCCCGCGATGTAGGCCTCGTGCTCCCGCGCGGCGGCCAGCAGCTCCTCGTCGCCGCCCAGCGCGAGCGCGATGCGGTCCGAGACCTCGAGGCCGGCCTGCTTGCGCGCCTCCTGGACGGCGCGGACGACCTCGCGGGCCAGGCCCTCTCGGCGCAGCTCGTCGTCGAGCTCGAGTTCCAGGGCGACGGCGTGGCCCGCCTCGGCCTCCACCCGGTAGCCCTCGAGCTGCTCCATGACGAGATTCATGTCGTCGGCCGAGAGGGTGTGGTCCCTGCCGTCGATGCTGATGCCGACCTCCTCGCCCATCTCGAGCGCCTGCGCGACGGCCGCTGCATCCAGCGCCTCCACCGCGGCGGCGACCTGCGGCATCTCCTTCCCGAACCGGGGCCCGAGCGAGCGGTAGTTGGGCCGCACGCGATAGGAGACGAGCTCGGCCTCCGTGCGGACGAAGTCGACCGCCTTGACGTTGAGCTCCGAGGCGACCACCTCGGTGAGGCGCTCGATCGAAGCGCGCTCGGCGTCGGAGGCGACCACCACCGCCTTGCGCAGCGGCTGGCGCAGCTTGACCTTGGCCTGGGCGCGAGCCGCCCGTCCCAGTTCCACCGTGCGGCGAACCGCGTCCATCCCGGCCTCGAGCTGGGCGTCGATCTGCCCCTCATCGACCTTGGGGTAGTCGCAGAGATGAACCGAGTCCAGATCCCCCTCGAAGTCCTCGCCGGTCCCCACCGCCAGGTTCGTGTAGATCTCGTCGGCGAGGAAGGGAGTGAATGGCGCCAGCAGCGTGACCAGCGTGAGCAGGCAGTGCCGCAGGGTGGCGAACGCCGCTTCGTCCCCGTCCCAGAAGCGCCGGCGGTTGAGGCGCACGTACCAGTTGGAGAGCTCCTCGCTGTAGTCGGCGATCGCACGAGCGGCGTGCGTGCAGTCGAAGCTCTCCATGTGCTCCCGGACCTCGGCGATCGTGCGGTGCAGGCGGGAGAGCGCCCAGCGATCGAGCTCGCCGGCCGAGCCCTCCCCCCGCTTCCCGGAGTCCCAGGCCTCCGACAGGACGGCCGGTTCGAAGCCCTCGGCATTCGCATAGAGCACCCAGAACGAGTAGGTGTTCCAGAGCGTCAGCAGGAAGTGGCGGACCGCATCCCCGACGGTGTCGAGGGAGAAGCGGTAGCCCTCCCAGGGCTCCTTGGAGGCGAAGTAGTACCAGCGAAAGGCGTCCGCGCCGTGGCGGTCGATCACGTCCCAGGGAGCGACGACGTTGCCGCGGCTCTTCGACATCTTCTGGCCCTCGGGGTCGAGGATCAGGCCGAGGCAGACCACGTTTCGGTAGCTCGATTTGTCGAACAGGAGCACCGACTCGGCGAGCAGGGTGTAGAACCAGCCGCGGGTCTGGTCGATCGCCTCGCAGATGAAGTCGGCCGGGAAGCGCTCCTTGAAGATCTCCTCGTTCTCGAACGGGTAGTGGTACTGGGCCCACGGCATCGATCCCGAGTCGAACCAGGTGTCGATCACCGAGGCGACGCGGCGCATGGTGCCCTCGCAACCCTCCCGCTCGCACGGATAGGTGGCCTCGTCGATGTATGGACGGTGGAGGTCGTCCGGGATCTCGGCGCCCTTCTCGCGCAGCTCGGCGATGGAGCCGGCGCAGAAGCGCTGATCGCAATCCTCGCCGTCGCATTCCCAGATCGGCAGCGGTGTGCCCCAGTAGCGGTCGCGGGACAGCGCCCAGTCGACGTTGCCCTCGAGCCACTTGCCGAAGCGCCCGTGCTTGATGTGCTCGGGATGCCAGCCGATCTCCTCGTTGGCGGCGAGCATCCGGTCGCGCACCTCCGTGGTCTTGACGTACCAGCTCGCCTTGGCGTAGTAGAGCAGCGGCGTGTCGCAACGCCAGCAGTGGGGATAGGAGTGCAGGTAGGCCTCCGAGCGCAGCAGCTTGCCCCTCTCCTTGAGTGCCTCGACGATCGCGGGGTCGGCGTCCTTGACGAACTGGCCCTGGAAGTCGGTGATCCGCTCGTCGAAGCGGCCACGCAGGTCGACGGGATTCTGCAGCTTGATCCCGTACTCCTCGCCGAGCTTGAAGTCGTCCTCGCCGAACGCGATCGCCGTATGGACCAGTCCGGTGCCCTCATCCGTCGTGACGAAGCCGGCGAGCAGGACGGTATGGCCGCGCGGGCCGTAGTCGGTGATGTAGTCGAAGGGCGGCTCATAGGCGGCTCCGGCGAGCGCCTCGCCTGGAAAGTTCGAGAGCACCTCGGCCTGCTCGCCGAGGACATGCTCGAGGCGGTCCCGGGCAAGGACGAAGACCTCGTCCCCCACCCGGGCGCGGACGTATTCGATCTCCGCGCCCGCCGCCACAGCGGCGTTCGTGATCAGGGTCCACGGTGTGGTCGTCCAGACCAGCAGCTGGTCCCCCGGCTCGAGCGGGGACACGGCGGCCTCGACGGGCAGCTTCACGTAGACGGAGGGGTCCTCGACGTCCTGGTAACCGAGGGCGACCTCGTGAGAGGAGAGCGCGGTGCCGTCGCGCGGGCAGTAGGGAACGACCTTGTAGTCCTCGTACAGCCGCCCGTCGTCCCACATCCGCCGCAGCGCCCACCAGACCGACTCGATGTAATCGTTGGTCATCGTCACGTAGGGGTCGTCGAGGTCGAGCCAGAAGCCGATCCGCTCGGTCATCCGGTTCCAGTCCTCGACGTAGCGGAAGACCGACTCGCGGCAGCGGGCATTGAACTCGGCGATTCCGAACTCCTCGATCTCCTCCTTCGAGGTGATCCCCAGCTCCCGCTCGACCTCCAGCTCCACGGGGAGGCCGTGGCAGTCCCAGCCCGCCTTGCGGGGCACCTGGTGCCCGGTCATGGTCTTGAAGCGCGGATAGATGTCCTTGAAGACCCTGGCGAGGACGTGATGCGACCCGGGTCGGCCATTGGCCGTGGGAGGACCCTCGTAGAAGCTCCAGAGCGCGCTCCCCTCGCGGTTCTTGAAGGAGCGCTGGAAGACGTCGCGCTCCCGCCAGCGCTCGAGGATCCGCTCCTCGAGCTCGGGGAAGGA
Source organism: uncultured Solirubrobacterales bacterium (assembly GCA_963831605.1). GTDB lineage: Bacteria > Actinomycetota > Thermoleophilia > Solirubrobacterales > 70-9 > DASUPK01. The sequence continues at coordinate 412,033 of CAWHQR010000005.1, read as the reverse complement.
CTCGTTCTTGTCTACTGGTCGAAATCCGGCCACGGGTGCCGGATTCTCGCAGTCAGTCGGAGGGCAGCGTCACCGAGCCGTCCGCGCCGATGGTCCACCGCGGGTTGTGGGCGACCTCCCACGGATACCCGTCCGGGTCGATGAAGACCGCCGAGTACCCGCCCCAGAAGGTCTCGCCGGGCTCCCGTCCGATCTTTGCGCCGGCGGCCCGCGCCTCCTCGATCACGTCGTCGACCTCCCCGGGCGAGCGGGTGTTGTAGGCCAGGGTGATCCCACCCCAGCCGTTGCCGGCATCCACGCCGCTGTCCTCCGCAAGCTGATCGCGGCCCCAGAGCGCGACGATCATCCCTCCCGCCTGGAAGAAGACGACGTCGTCGTCGGGAGCCGCACCGGACTGCCAGCCGAGCGCCTCGTAGAAGCGGCGGGCCACGCCCAGGTCCGAGACTCCGAGCGTGACGAGGCTGAGGCGCTGCTCCATGCCCGTTTCTTAGCAGGACTTGCGCTTGTCGCTGCTGTGCCCGGGACAGCTGTCGCGTCCCTTGCCTCCGATCAGCCGGTCTTTCCCCTTGCCGCCCTTGAGGAGATCCTTGCCGGCATCACCGTAGAGGCGGTCCCTGCCGTTGCCTCCCTTGAACGTGTCCTTGCCCGGCCCGCCGCAGAGAACGTCGTCGCTCCCGAGTCCCGAGATCTTGTCGTTGCCGCCCAGGCCGGCGATCACGTCGGGAAACGGCCCGCCGGCGATCGTGTCGTTCCCGGGAGTCCCGTAGATCGTCGCGAGCTGGCCGTGGCAGTCGGGGGGCTCGGCCTCGACGTCAACCGCCGTGATCAGCGCCGGGTCGGCGAAGACCTGGGTGCTGGCGCCTGTCTTCGGGTCGATGCGCACCACTGCGTCAGGGCTGCCGACATCCGCGGCATAGACGAATCCGTCGACTCCGCGGGTCAGGCCGTAGATGTGCCTGCCAGGATCGAGGGTCGCGAGCGTCGCCACGGCGCCGGTGGTGGGATCCACCCGGTCAAGGGTGTCGGGGTTGGTGCCCTCATCGGTGACCAGGAGCGACCCGTCGATGTCCACCTCGACGTCCACCGGATGCGAGAGCGCATCGGCGAACACGGTCGGCGTTCCGCCCGGAGGCAGGCGCAGCAGGTTGCCAGCCGTGTTCTGGGCTGCGTAGATCGTCCCGTCCGTCGCTACAGCCACCCCGTAGAAGGAGGCGCCCAGGGGAGATTCCGGCGTCAGGAACTGCTTCGCGCCATTCGTGGGATCGACTCGCGTGAGCCCGGAGGTCGCCGCGCCGGTGTAGTCGGCGACCACGAGCGATCCGGAGGGCTCGCGGGCGATGCCGTAGGCCGAGTCGATGTTCGCGATCGTGCTGACCACGCCGGTGCGGGCCACTCTGAGGACGCCCGCGTGGTCCTCGTTGGTCGCGTAGAGGTCGCCGTTCGGGCCGAAGTTGAGGAAGCTCGCGCCCTCCGCGGTCGTGGCGAAGGTGGAGAAGCCGGGAACGGCCGGGTTCAGACGCAGGATCGTGCTGGTGGTCGGCCCAGCGTCGTTGCTGGTCACGTACAGATCCCCCGTCGCCCCATGAGCCAGGGACGGTGAGAGCAAGACGATCGCCATCCCTCCGATGGCGAGCATCGCCCGGATCAACAGACGCATCTCGAGCCTTCTCCTCCCCCGATGGCCCGGACCATCAAGAACCGGTTTGTGGTTAAGCGGCGCGATCCAGCTTACGGCAGAGATCCGCGAGCTGGCGTTTCTCGGACTCGTCGAGAACGCCGAATGCCTCACGCACCCGCTCCGCGTGCGAGGGAAAGGCATGCGTGACGAGGTTGTAGCCGGGATCCGTCAGGCCGACCGCGACCGCGCGGCGGTCGCTCTCGAGGCGGCTACGGGTGACGAAGCCCCGCTTCTCGAGCGTGTCGAGCACCTCGGTTGCGGTCGCCTTGGAGGCACCCAGGCGGCGGCGCATCGTCCGCAGCTCGAGACGGCCGCCGGCGCTGGTCAGGAGCACGAGCATCGTGAACCCGGTCGCCGACACGCCGATCCTCTCGAGGTCCGCCGCCAGGCGGCGGGTGAGGTTCGCCTCGGCCCGCACCAGCGCCTCCAGTGCTCGGTGCGCGAGCGGATCGATGGGGCGAAGGGGCGTCGCCTCGTCGGTCACGAGTGATCAAGTTATGGGCCGCGGCGGACGTAGGATCAGTGCATGCTCCGCGGGACCATCATGGCCCTCGTGGCCGTCACCGCGATGCTGGCCGTCGCGGGCTGCGGGACGAAGAAGAACGACCTCGCCCCGGCCGCCTGCCTGGTCACGAACCGCGGCTATCTGAGGGCACTCGAAAGCGCCCCCGGGCCGGTGCGCCTGGCGGGAACCACGCCGATCTCGGAATGCCTGGTCCCCGAGCAGGACGCGGGGCAGCTGGCCAACATCGGCCGGGAGATGATCGTCGCCGCCACCAAGCTGAACAACGCGGCGCGTGCGGGCTCGATGCCCGCCACGGTCCAGCTCGGCTACCTGATCGGCGCCGTCGCCAAGGGCGCCGACGCGATCCACACCGACCTCTCCCGGCGGCTCAACGCCGCCGCCAGATTCAGTCAGACTGGCGGCACGCTGCCCGCGAGCTTCGAGCGTGCGTTCGGTCGTGGCTATGCCGCGGGCCACACCTCGGGCTAGATAGCCTGAGTGGTGATGGAAGCCAAGACCGCCGACCAACTTTGGGGAGGCGAGACCACGAAGGCCGTTGAGAACTTCCGCATCTCGGGACAGCCCGTTCCGGCACCCGTGATCCACTGGCTCGGCCGCCTGAAGGCCGGCGCGGCCCGGGCGAACGCCGAGCTCGGGCAGCTCGACCCCGAACTCGCCGAGCGGATCGCCAAGGCGGGAGACGAGGTCGCGAACGGCGACCACGACGACCAGTTCCCGATCGACGTCTTCCAGACCGGATCGGGCACGTCCTCGAACATGAACGCGAACGAGGTGATCGCCGAGCTGGCCGGCGACGAGGCCCATCCCAACGACCACGTCAACATGGGCCAGTCGTCGAACGACGTCTTCCCCTCCGCCGTCCACCTGGCGGCGCTTGGCGAGGTTCACTCCGACCTTCTCCCGGCGCTGGACGAGCTCCGCGGGGCGCTCGAGCGCAAGGCCGACGAGTTCGCCGAGCTGGTCAAGACCGGCCGGACTCATCTGATGGACGCCGTGCCGGTGACCCTCGGACAGGAGTTCGGGGGCTACGCGACCCAGATCCGGCTTGGCGCCGACCGCGTCCGCGCGACCCTCGGTCGCGTCGGGCAGATCCCGCTGGGCGGCACCGCGACCGGGACGGGCCTCAACACGCATCCGGAGTTCGCCGCCAAGGTGCGCGAGCAGCTCAGCGCGGACACGGGCCTGGACATCTCGGAGCCCGCCGATCCGTTCGAGGCTCAGGCGAACCGCGACGCGCTGGTTGAGCTATCGGGCGCGCTCAAGACCGTGGCGGTGTCGATGATCAAGATCGCCAACGACCTCGCGCTGATGGGCTCGGGCCCCCGGGCCGGACTCGCCGAGCTGCGGCTGCCGGAGCTGCAGAAGGGGTCGTCGATCATGCCCGGCAAGGTCAACCCGGTGATCCCGGAGGTCGTGATCCAGGTGGCGGACCAGGTGATCGGGAACGACGCCGCGATCACGATGGGCGGCACCCAGGGCCAGTTCGAGCTCAACGTCCGGGTGCCGCTGATCGCGCGGAACCTGCTCGACTCGATCAAGCTTCTCGCCGCCGCCGCGCGCCACCTCGACGAGAAGTGCGTCAGGGGGATCGAGCCGAACGAGGAGATGCTGGAGCGCCATCGCGAATCGAACCTGATCGTCGCGACCGCGCTCAACCCGCACATCGGCTACGACAAGGCGGGCGAGATCGTCAAGGAGGCCGCCGCGTCGAACCGCTCGATCCGCGAGGTCGCGAAGGAGATGGGCGTCGACGAGAAGATCCTCGACGAGGCGCTCGACCATCGCAAGATGGCCCACCCGCACGACTGAGAGCGGTCCTGACCAAACGCACACAACGGCCGGCCGCGTCGGGGTAAGGTCGTCCGCGGTGGAGAGGCACGACGCCGTCATAGTCGGCGCACGATGCGCCGGATCAACCCTGGCGACCGCGCTCGCGCAGCGTGACTGGGACGTGGCGATGATCGACCGGGACACGTTCCCGAGCACGACCGTCTCGACCCACCTGCTCTATCCCAACACGCTGGCCCGGCTCGAGCGGCTCGGCGTGCTCGACACGCTTCGGTCCGAGCACGAGCTCGCCTTCGCCTCGCACCGCCTAGTGGCTCTGGGGCACGACATCGCAGGGCGCTATACGCCGATCGAGGGGTTCGATCTCGGCCTCGCCCCGAGACGGATCGCGCTGGACAAGGCGGGGGTGGACACTGCCCTCGCCGCAGGGGCGAAGGGAATCTTCGGCACTCGGGTCGTCGAGCTGCTCGGCACCGGGACCGGCGATGACCCGGTCCGCGGAGTCAGGCTGGCGGACGGGCGCGAGATCGAGACCGACTGGGTTTTCGGCGCGGACGGCCGCGGATCGGTGGTCGCCGGCAAGCTGGGCCTGGAGAAGGAGCGCACCCAGCGCGGCGAGCTCGCCTTCTCGTATTCCTACTGGAGCGGGATCCCGGTCGATGAGCCGGTCTCGACCCTCCAGATCAACGTCGACGAGATGCTCTACCACGGGCCGGTGGAGGACGGCCTCTACCTGGTGATCGCGAACGGCGTCCCCGATCTTGCGCAGGGCACGAAGCCCGAGCGGGAGCGCAAGTACATGGAGGCGATCAGGCGGTTCCCCGAGACCTTTGATCCCAACCTGCTCGACGGCGCCGAGATGGTCACCGAGGTGACCGTGGCTCCAGAGACCCTGATGCGCGGTTTCTACCGGCGGCCGACCGGGCCGGGCTGGGCGCTTGTCGGCGACGCCTGCTACTTCAAGCACCCGGGCACGGCGCAGGGGATCGGGGACGCGGTGGAGGCGGCCCTGTACGTGGCCGACACCCTCTCCGGAGGCGGCGACCTGGACGGATACGAGGAGTGGCGGGACGTCAAGTCGGCCGAGCACTACGACTGGTCGTTCGCCTGGGGCCGCTTCCCGAAGCCCGAAAGCGCCGAGCCTCTATTCCGAGGCTGGGCCTCCGATCCGAGCGCGGGCCAGGACTTGCGGGACTGCCTCGCCAGGACGGTGGAACCCTCCCAGCTGATGAGCACCGAGCGGCTCGAGCGCTGGTTCGCGCCGGCCTAGCGGACCAATCCCGGTTTCGCATGGGCCGGAGTGGGAGTAGATTCCTGCCTTAGAGGAAGGGGGAATTGTGAGAGGCCAGGATCGCCTTCGCTTCAGCCGTACCGCGCCGCTGGCGGTGCTGGTCCTGCTTGCGTTTCCTGCGTTTGCCTCCGCGGCCGACACGTTCGCGGACGCCTCGAGGCCGGACGACGCCGCTGATTGTTTGACGCCGGCGACCGCTTGCAAGACGATCAACGGCGCGATCGGAAAGGCGGGCATGGGGGACACCGTCCATGTGGAGCCGGGGACCTATGCGGAGCACGTGGTCGATTCCGGCGGGATTTCGGTGATCGCGGCGGCAGGAAGCCCGGTGATCGCGCCGAGCTCCGGCACCGGCATGGAGGTGACGGGCGGTCCCGCCGTGACCATTCAGGGTCTGACCTTCTCCTCCGACGCCACCGGCAGCGTCGAGCTGCAGCTTGACGACGGCGCCGGCTCCGCCATCGTGACCGGCAACACCTTCACCGATCCGGCGCCGACCTCGTCCGACAACCAGGTGGGCATCATGACCAGTTCCCAGGGCGATCCCCAGATCACGAACAACCGGATGAGCGGCCTCTTCCACGGGATTGAGGTGCTCTCCCCCGCATCCGGGATTCCAGGGACTCCGGTCATCTCCGGCAACACGATCAGCGGCAATCACGACAACGGTGACGGCATTCAGCTGGTCAGCACGAGCTCGCATGCCGTCACCGCGACCACCGGCGCGACCCTCACCGACAACCTGATCCATGATCCGGGTAACGGTCAGTCCGCTGGCGTCGTTGTGATCGACGGGGGCTCTTTCTCGATGGACAACGCGGCCCCGACGGCGTCGATGACGATGATCAGGAACCGCATCCTCGGAGGGATCGATGGCCTCGAGGAGTCCGGCGCCCGTGGACCGGTGAGCCTGTTCGGCGACGTGATCGCGGACACGGGGAGCATCACGCTCGGGGGAGCAGCCATCAACGCATCCGGGGTCAACGGGCTGGGCGGTGACCTCACGTTGACCAATGTCGACGTAGTCAACAACGTCAACCTCGCTCTCGAGCTCCAGGACAACCACGTGGCGATCGATTCCAGCATCGTCACGGAGGGGACCTTCACGACGGGGACCGTGTCGTGCACGATCACCTTCTCGGACGGACCGACGACGTCCGGGACCTCCTGCGAGACCTTTCAGACCAGCGCGAAGCCGAGCTTCGTCGACCAGTCGACTGATGACTACCACCTGACCGCAGGTGGGAACTCGGCGCTGATCGACCATGGGAACCCCGCCACGCCCCCCACGGGCTCCACGGACTTCGACGCCGACCCGCGTGCGATCGACGGGGACGGCGCCTGCCCGCTCGACCCGGTCCGCGACATCGGAGCCGACGAGTTCAACCCGGGGATCCCGGACTGCCCGCCGCCGTCAGGCGGAGGCAGCGGGCCCTCGACCGCCGCCGGACCCAGCGGCCAACGCGCCGCGGCACTGAGGAAGTGCAAGCGCAAGCACACCAAGGTTGCGCGCAAGCGCTGTCGGAAGCGCGCGAACCTACTCCCCCTCTAGCTCAGCCGCCCTGGAAGGTGACCAGGCGCTGCTCGGTGAGCTCGCGAACGGCGTAGTGCGGGCCCTCACGCGTGTTGCCCGAGTCCTTGACGCCGCCGTAGGGCATCTGGTCCGTGCGGAAGGTCGGCACCTCGTTGATCAGGACTCCGCCGAATTGGAGCGTCTGCCCGGCCTTGATCGCATTCCCGACGTCGCGCGTGAAGACTCCGGCCTGCAGGCCGTAGCGAGAGTCGTTCGCCATCTCCAGGCCCTCCTGGAATCCCTTGAACGTGTGGATGGTGGCGACCGGCCCGAAGATCTCGTCCTTCCAGGTGTGGCACTCACGGGGGTCGTCCTTGATCACCGTCGGGGCGATGCATCGATCCTCGTCGACGAGCTCGCCGCCGGTCAGGATCTCCCCGCCCTTCGCGGCCGCCTCGTCGATCCACTCCTTGACCCGGTCCTTGTCGCCGGGGGAGATCACGGGGCCGACATCGGTCTTCTCATCCATCGGATCGCCGACGACCAGCGACTCGACGTTCTTGATGAAGCGCTCGGTGAACGGCTCGGCGATCGACTCGTGAAGCAGGATGCGCTGGACGGAGATGCAGCTCTGGCCGGCATGGGTGTAGGCGTGGATCTGCGCCTTGTCGGCGGCGGTCTCCCAGTCCCCATCCTCGTTGACGATCAGCGGCGCGTTCGAGCCCAGCTCGAGGTTGACCTTCTTGTGAGGGACCGCGGAGCGGATGCCCCATCCGACTTCTGCGGAGCCGGTGAAGGTGATCGCGTGGGTCCTCTCGCTCTCGACGATCGCGTTGCCGACATCCGAGCCCGAGCCGCAGACGACCTGCAGCCAGTTCTCGGGCAGGCCTGCGTCATAGAGGACCTCGGCCAGCTTGATTGCGGAGATCGGGGTATGCCCTGCCGGCTTCAGGACCACCGCGTTACCGGCGGCGATCGCGGGCCCGAGCTTGTGAGCGACGAGGTTGAGCGGGAAGTTGAACGGGCTGATCGCGCCGACCACGCCGTAGGGCACGCGGACCACGATGCCGAGCTTGCCCTCGCCCGCCACGCCGGCGTCCATCGGGACCATGTGGCCGGTGAGGCTGCGCGCCTCGACGGCGGCGAACTCGAGCGTGCCGACACAGCGCTGCGCCTCCACTCGGGCTGTCTTGACCGGCTTGCCGGCTTCGGCGGCGATCGTCATCGTGAGGTCGTCCTCGCGTTCAGCGACGAGCTCCGCGGCCCGGTCGAGGACCGCCGCCCGCTTGTGGGCGGGGAACTCTCCCGACAGGAACGCCTCCGCGGCTTCATCGGTCGCCCGGTCCACCAGGGCGGCGTCGCCCTTGGGCACCCGGCCGACCACGGTGCCGTCGTAGGGGGCCTTCACCTCTGACCACTCGCCGGTCTCGATCCACCCACCCGCGACGTAGAGCTTGTGGTCTGTGGCCTGAATCGTGTCGGTCGCCATCTCGTCTCCTCGTCTCCTTGATCGCCTACCCACAGGCTAACCCGACCAGTCATCCGGCCCTGGAAACCGCAACTTCCCGCCGGGCTACCCGTTATTCAGGGGTGATGATCCGGGGGACCCGACTCCTGCTCGTCTCGCTCGCCTGCGTCCTCGCCGTCCCGGCCGCCGCCTCGGCCAAGGTCTGGGTCGTCAACGGCGCCGGCTTCGGGCACGGCGTGGGCATGAGCCAGTACGGCGCCTACGGCTACGCCAAGCATGGCTTCACCTACGACCAGATCCTGACCCACTACTACACGGGCACGACCATCGGGTCGACGGTGGACAAGCCGGTCCGTGTGCTCCTGCTCGACTCGGTGGGCAGCGTCGGCTTCCACGGGGCGAACTCCGCCTGCGGGACCCCCGTCAAGCCGGGCAAGACTTACGTCGCGAAGCGGAAGGGCGGCGGCGTCGTGCTGCGGTCGAAGAAGGGGAGGGTGATCGCGCGATGCGGCGCGGTGATGACCGCCACCGGCGCTCCGACCGTCGTCGTGGCCGGCAAGGGCACGTACCGCGGCTCGCTCGAGGTGAGGGGATCGTCCAGCGGCCTCGACGCGATCAACGTGGTGGACGTCGAGGACTACGTGCGGGGAGTGGTCTCGAGGGAGTCGCCGTCATCGTGGCCGATCGAGGCGCTCAAGGCGCAGGCGGTGGCCGCCCGGTCCTATGCGCTGGCGAGCGCCGGCCACGGCACGTTCGACGTCTTCGACGACACCCGAAGCCAGGCTTACGGCGGCGTCGCCGCGGAGACGGCGAAGACCGACCAGGCGGTCAGCGCCACCCACCTGCAGGTCGTCCTCTACAAGGGCAAGGTCGCCCAGACGTTCTTCTTCTCGACCTCGGGCGGATACACCGAGAACAACGAGTTCTCCGCACTGGGCTTCGGGCAGCCGCCGGTGCCCTATCTGCGAGGGGTCGACGATCCCTACGAGGCGACCTCCGGCTCCCCCTACGAGCACTGGAAGCGGAAGTACTCGGTGGGCCGGATCAGCGGAGCGCTCAGTGGGATCGGCCTGCGCGGCAAGCTGCGAAACGTCATCGTCACCCAGAGGGGCGCGTCGCCGCGGATCGTGCACGCCAACCTGATCGGCAGCGGCGGCACCACGACGGTCAACGGCCCGCAGCTGGCGAGCGCGCTCGGCCTCCCCGACACCTGGGCCTTCTTCAAGAAGAAGTAGTTTCAGCCCGCGAAGATCGATGCATAAGCTGAGGGCATGCCCACCCGGCCCTCCGCTGCTTCCCGGACGCTGACCCTCGTCGGCACCGAGGTCGCTCGGATCGGCCTCGGGACCAACCGCCTGACCTCGACTCCTGGGAACCACGCGCTCCTGCGCGAGGCGGTCGAAGCGGGCCTCGGCCTGATCGACACCGCCCACGTCTACACCGGAGGTGACAGCGAGCGCGCGATCGGAGAGGCGCTCTCGCCGAAGCCCGATGGGCTCGTCGTCGCCACCAAGGGCGGCTACGCGGGCAGCGGCAGCCGCGAGGCGCTGCGCGCGCAGATCGATCAGAGCCTCGCGAGCCTGGAGACGGAGACGATCGATCTCTACTACCTCCACCGAATCGACCCGGAGACGCCGCTCGCCGAAAGCCTCGGCGCGATCGCGGAGTACCGCGACGCGGGCAAGATCAGGGAGATCGGCGTCTCGGCCGTCACCGTCGAGGAGATCGAGGCGGCGAGGGAGGTGGTCCCGATCGCGGCCGTCCAGAACCACTTCAACGTCGGGGAGCGCGGTCACGACGACGTCGTCGACTACTGCGAGGAGAACGGAATCGTGTTCGTCCCCTACTACCCGGTGAAGGGCGACGCGCCCCCGGCTCTCGCGCAGATCGCCCGGAGGCATGACGCCTCCCCGGAGCAGATCGCACTCGCCTGGCTGCTGCACCGCTCGCCGGTCATGCTCCCGATCCCGGGCACGCTCTCCATCGAGCATCTGCGCGAGAACCTCCGCGCGATCGACATCGAGCTCGCCGACGACGAGTACGACGCGCTCTCCTAGATCGGCGCCTAGCCGTCCGGATACGGCTGCAGCGGAATGCCGTGATCGGTGTCGCGGGTGCCGAACTCGTATGCGGCGGCTCCCCTGACGGTGAGCCGCTCGGCGGGAGCGCCGTCGAGCTCGACGTCGAGCTCCAGATCGGAGATCGAGCAGTTGAGCGTGTTGTGCTCCGGGCCGACCGGATCGGCGTAGATCCAGGCGACGAAGTCCTTGGCGGCGGCGCGAACGTTGCCGGTGACGCGGATGCCCTTCCCCTTGAGCTCGAAGCGAGCTCCGGTCGGGGACTCCTCCACCTCAGTGCTCGGGACGTGCCCGAAGCCGCCGAGCCGGTGGGGTTTGCCACCGAGCATCAGCATCGCGTTCCCGACCCAGGGCGTGGTCCGTCCCGCGACCTTGATCCGCCCGACCGCCATGTCGAAGTAGTCCTCCGGCGAGCGGCCCTCGAAGTCCGAGCCCTGGATCCAGACCCAGCGCTCGGCGTGCTCGGCGCCCCAGTTGTGGCCGATCATGCCCCGCCAGTCGGCCACGTCGATCCGCTCGCCGCCGACCTCCAGCTCGCCGTTGAAGACCGCGTCCGGATACGGGCTCAGGAACTTGGTCTTCGGCAGCTTCGAGCGGTAGAGGAAGTCCCGGGGTAGGTGGTGGAAGGGCTCGTGGCTGTCCGCGAAGGCCAGGTCCCATCTCGCCTCCAGCGCTGGGGTCTCGACCCGGCCGATGGCGCGACCGTCCGTGAGCGACGCGTCCGCGATGCGGATGTAGGTGTCCGGGGCTGCGCTGAGCGCGTCGGCACCGAACTGCCGCTTCGTCGCGCGCGGGCCGGCGGCGGACGAGTCGAAGAGAACGAACCAGATCGCACAGGTGGCAACCTCACCCGGTCGTTTGTGGACTGTGTGCCGGATCCAGGCGGCGCGCCCGCCGCCGGGCTGGACGAGCTTCAAATAGAAGCTCTCGTAGTGGCCGGCCTTCTCGGCGATCTCCGGGAAACGCGCCTCGGTTCTCACTCCGGGGACGCTATCGGCCGGTGAGCCTTCCGGCTCGGGCGCGGACCTCCGCAACGATCTCGTCGAGACCGGGAATCTGGCGCCCCCGCATCAGCACCTCCCCCGCGACGACCGTGGTGTCGACCACCGACCCGCCGGCGGCGTAGACGAGATCGGCGTCGAGGTCTCCCGCAGAGAGCTCCGGCTCCGAGGCGCGCAGCAGCAGGAGATCGGCCGGCTCTCCGACAGCGAGCGTCGTCCCGCCGAGCACCGGCGATCGCAGCCCGCGCGCAATCGCAAGCGCCTCCGTGGCGGGCAGCACCGACGGATCGCCGCTCGTGTGCTTCTGGCTGAGCGCGAAAAGCTTCACCTCCTCGAACGAGTCGAGGTTGGAGTTGGAGGAGACCCCGTCGGTTCCCAGCCCGAGCGAGACGCCCGCCCTTGCCGCCTGCGGATAGGGGAGCATCCCGCCCACCGCCAGCTTCATGTTGGCCGCCGGGTTCGCCACCACGGTGGCCGCACGCTCGGCGATCAGCTCGAGCTCCGAGTCGTCGAGCCAGACGCCGTGCGCGAGCACGGTCCGCGGTCCGAGGAATCCGAGCTCGTCGAGGTAGTGGGCGGGCCGCCTGCCGTGCTGCTCGACGCAGTCGGCCACCTCCCGCTGCGTCTCCGATAGGTGAATGTGGAGCGGGATCTCGCGCTCGGCCGCCAGCTCGGCGATCCACCGCAGGGTCTCCGGGCTGACCGTGTAGATCGCGTGGGGCCCGAGGCTGGCCTCTACCAGCGGCCCGGCCTCGCCGAGTTGGTCCAGTACCTCGAGGACCTCGGGATGCAGCGCCTCGCCCTTCGCCGGGTCGAGCTGGTCGATGATCACGTTGCTCGCCACCGCGCGCATCCCCGCATCGCAGACCGCGCTCGCTGCCTCCGCCCCGTGCCAGTACATGTCGACGAACTTCGTCGTGCCGGCCCGGATCATCTCGGCGCAGCCGAGCCGCGTGCCCCAGTAAACGTCCTCGGGCTCGAGCTTGGCCTCCGCCGGCCAGATCCTCGTCTCGAGCCACTCCATCAGCGGCATGTCGTCGCCGAAGCCGCGGAACAGGGTCATCGCCGCGTGCGTGTGCCCGTTCACCATCGGCGGGCAGAGCAGCATTCCCCGTCCGTCGATCGCCTCGTCGCCCGGGCGAGGATCCACGCCCGGACCGAGCTCCGTGATCAGGCCGTCCTCCGCCCGCAGCCCGACGATCTGCCCGTCCAGCGTCGCGCCGGTGATCGCGAGGCTCAACTGACCGGCAATCCCTTGGCCAGCGCCGGCAGAACGAACTTCAGATCCGCCGCCAGCGTCCGGGCGGTGAGGTCGCGGCCACGGCGGTACTCGTCCACCGTCAGCGGCTTGTCGGAGATGCCGTTGGCGAGGTTGTCGACCGAACAGACGGCGGCGTAGGCCAGCGTCGCCTCGCCGGCGAGGATCGCCTCCGCAGCGATCGTCATCCCGACCATGTCCGCGACCTCGGCGAGTGCTCTCACCTCGGCCGGCGTCTCGAAGCGCGGGCCGATGGTCTGGGCGTAGGTCCCGCCGACCTCGAGCTCGGTCGCGGTGAGGGAGGCCCAGGCGCTGATCACCACGTCGCGCCAGCCCGGATCGAACCCCGGCACGGAGTGTCCGCGCGGATCCCGGTAGAAGCTGGGCGCGGTCCCCGGGGCGTAGAAGTCCTCCGGGCAGCTCAGCATTCCGACCTTGAGGTCCTTGTCCAGGCTGCCGACCGAGGCGAGCGCGAGGACGCGGTTGCAGCCCAGCTCGCAGGCCGCGCGGATGTTGGCGCGGTGATCGACCAGGTGCGCCGGGATCGATCGTTCGAATCCGTGCCGCGGAATGCCGACGATGTCGCCACCGTCCGTGGCCTCGACCGCGAGGTCTCCGCCGGCGTCCACCTCCACCCGCTGGCCCTCAACCGGGTCGGCGCCCTCCGGCAGGCTGTTGCCATGGATCACACAGAGGCGTTCCCCGCTCGGCCGCGGCGCGGTCATGGGCTGACTCTATTCGGGCGCTATTTCAGGCAGAGCGCGAGCGCTCTGACGGCCGAGGGGGCCTACGTCCTGATGTGAATCACGTCTCCGTCTGCGACGACGTAGTCGCGGCCCTCGATGCGGAGTGTGCCGCGCTCGCGGGCGGCCGCGTAGCCGCCGGCGTCGAGCAGCTCATCCCAGGCGATCACCTCGGCGCGGACGAATGCCTTCTGGATGTCGCCGTGCACCCGGCCGGCGGCGTCCCAGGCCGACCCGCCGCGATGGAGGGTGTGCGCCTGCGCGGGCTTGTCGGTGTCCGCCGTGAAGAAGCTCTCCAGCTGGAGCAGGTCGAAAGCGGCGCGGATCAGCCGCTCCAGCCCCGAGTGCTCGATGCCGAGTTCGCCGCGCATCTCCTCCGCCTCCGCGTCATCGAGCTCTCGCAGGTCAGCCTCGATGCGGGCCGAGATCACGATCACCTTCGCGTCCATCCCCTCGGCGTGGGCGAGCAGCTCGGGCGGCGCCTCGGTCTCGCCCTCGTCCACATTGACCACGTAGAGGACGGGCTTCCCGGTGAGCGGCGAGAAGGTGCGCATCGCGTCCGGCGCCGCTTCGGGAACCGGCACCTCGCGGACCGGACGACCGCTCTCGAGCGCCTCCACCACCCGCTCGAGCCACTCGCGCTCGGCGACCGCCGCCTTCTCGCCGCCGCGGGCCTGCTTGGTGACCCGCTCGAGGCGGCGCTCGGCGCTCTCCAGGTCGGCGGCGAGCAGCTCGGTCTCGATCAGCTCGGCGTCGGCGACGGGGTCGACCCGCCCCTCGGGGTGGGCGACGGCGCTCGAGCCGTGCGCGCGAATCACGTGGCAGATCGCGTCCGTCTCACGGATCGAGGCCAGGAACTGGTTGCCGAGCCCCTCGCCCTGCGACGCGCCCTTGACCAGGCCGGCGATGTCGTGGAAGTAGATGGTCTCGTGGACCGTCTCGGAGGCGCCGAGCATCTCGGCGATCCGGTCCAGCCGCTCATCCGGAACACCGACCACGGCGACGTTCGGCTCGACAGTGGTGAACGGGTAATCCCCGGTCTCCGCGCCGGCCGCGGTGAGCGCGTTGAACAGGGTCGACTTGCCCGCGTTGGGCATCCCGACGATCCCGATCTTCATCAGAGCGGGACGATCAGGCCGAGGGCGGTCCCGAGGATCGCGCCGGCGACCACGTCGGAGGGGTAGTGCATGCCGAGATACGGACGGCAGACCGCGATCGCCCCCGCCAGGATGAAGAGGAAGGCGGCCTCGGGAGCGATGCGGGTCATCGCCGTCGCGCACGCGAACGAGGACGTGGCATGCGCCGAGGGGAAGCTCAGAGAGCTGGGCGCCCCACCCAGGGGTGGGAGGCCGTCGAGCACGGGCCGCGGGCGCCGGACGACGAGCTTGATCGCGAAGTTCAGGCCGATCGCGACGGGACCGAGGAAGCCCGCGATGACCCAGTCCTCGCCGTTGTCCGGATCGACGAAGGCCATCACGATTCCGATGGCGAACCAGACCGCGCCGTATTCGCCGATCTTGCCGAGCGCCTTCCCGACCGCCTCCGCGAGCGGGCTGTGAAAGCGGGTGCGCATCCCATAGAGCAGGCGGCTGTCGAGGCGCTGCAGCATCGGCGCCGCAGAATACGGTTCGGCGGTGGCCTCCGACGCCGAGCGGTTGCGCAGCTATCTGAAGCTGCGCGAGAATCAGGCAAGTGGCTGAGACGGCGAACAGGGTGATGGTGCCGGGCTACCGGCACGTGCCGGGGAACCATTGCGGCTCCACGGCGTTGCGCAACCTGCTCGCCTTCCATGGAGTCGAGATCTCAGAGGAGATGGCGTTCGGCCTCGGCGCGGGCGCCTGCTTCTACTACGTGGTTCTGGACGAGAGCTCGCCGAGCCGGTTCACCAACGGGCGAGCGGCGCGGCTCGAGGAGAACTTCCTGGAGCTCACCGAGGTGCCACTGCGTCTGCGCACCGAGAAGGACCCGGATGCCTCCTGGGAGCTGGCCAAGGCGGACGTCGACGCCGGCCGGCCGGCCCTGCTGCTCACCGACCTCTACTACCTGGACCACTATGGCCGCTCCGCTCATTTCCCCGGGCACGCCGTGGTCCTGGCCGGCTACGACGACGAGCTCGCCTGGCTCTCGGACACCGCCTTCGAGGACCTGCAGACGACCTCGCTGGAGAGCCTGAAGGAGGCCCGCCACTCGCAGCAGCCGATCTTCCCGCTCGAGGGCCACGTCGTCGACCTCCCCGAAGGTGTCGAGCTCAGCCGGGACGACCTGCTGGCACACGTTCCCAAGGCAATCGCGCGGGCGGCGAGCCAGATGCTGGAGCCGCTGCTCGGCGACTTCGAGGGGCTGCCCGCCATGCGGAGGTTCGCCGCGGAGGTGGGCGACTGGCCCGAGGCAGCCGAGGACTGGCAGTGGTGCGCGCGCTTCCTCTACCAGGTGATCGAGCGCCGGGGCACCGGCGGCGGCAACTTCCGCAAGATGTACGCGCGGTTCCTTGAGGAGGCCGGCTACGAGGAGGCGGGGCTGGCCGGCGAGGCCGCGGATGGCTGGAGCAGTCTCGCGATCGCGGCCCGCGCGGCCAGCGAGCCCGACGAGGCGGACCCCGCGCACTGGCGCGATCTCTCAGAGGAGGCCGCGAGGGTGCTCGACGCCGAGGAGCGGCTCTGGGCCGCCCTCGCCGAGCGCGGCTGAGCTAGCCGCCGAAGCCGATCTTCTGCGGAGTGGTGGCGCTGCGGATGAAGACGACCTGCCTGAGATCGATCGAGACCATGCCCTCCTCCGCGTCGAGGTCGAGCCAGCCGTCCGCCTTCTCCAGCGCCTTGCGCAGGTCCTTGAGCTTGCCGTCGTCGATCCTCACCTCGACGACCTGTCCTCCCGAGAACCCGATCGAAACTCGCTCTGCAGATGTCATCAATGCTCCTTGGCCGGTTCGACGATCTCTGTCAGCACCCCGCCCGTCGAGCGCGGATGCAAAAACGCAACACGAGAGTTGCGGATTCCCACTCTAGCCTCTGAGTCGATCAGCTCGATCCCCGCCTCCCTGAGTTGTCCGAGCACGTCGTCGATGTCCTCGACGGCGTACGCCACGTGATGCAGGCCCGGTCCGCGCTTCTCCAGGTACTTGCCGACCGGCGTCTCGGGGCCCAGCGGCCGGAGCAGTTCGACGTGCCCGTCGCCGACGTCGAGCAGCGCCGCCTCGACGCCCTGGGACTCCACCGTCTCGCGGTGGGCGAGCGGCATGCCGAGCGTCTTCTCGTAGAGAGCGAGCGCTCCCTCGAGGTCGTCGGTGGCGACGCCGATGTGATCGATCCTGCCGAGCACGGGCGGCGGAGTCTACGTAGCCAAGGCCGGGCCCGGCTGCGCAGCGGAGGAGCCGGCTTCTGATTCCTGCTCGACGCGGAGGATCTCGCGCAGAGCCGCGACGCTGACCTCGAGCTGCTCAGGAGTCGGCTCCTTGGTGGCAATCAGGCGCTGGATCTCATGACCGGGGCGATGGAAGGCCCGCGCGGCTGCGCTGCCGGGGTTGCGCTCGCTCCAGGCGAACATCTCGGCGGCCACCGAAGCGCTGGCCACGCCCACGGCGGCGCGGGCCACGGGGCCCGGGTTCTCGAGCGCTCGTTCGAGCAGCAGCTGCCCCGCCGCCGAGAGCACCAGCATCGGCACGACCAGGTTGGAACCGCAGCGCTCGTGTTCCTTGGTTGCGGACGCCGGGTCATCGGAGCCGGCCTCATATGCACCGATCGCCTTGTGCTCGGCGCCGTGGTACGCGGCGAGGTTGCGGTCGCTGAGGGCGACCATCGCCGGCGCGAGTCCGAGGCCGGCCTGTGCCAGCTCGCCGGTCGCGCTTGCTTTCTTGCGGCGCAGGGCCCGGCTGGCGCTCGATGCGATGAACATCGCCGCGATCACCCGAACGTCCTCGAACGGCAGCCGCGCAGCGCGCAGCTTCAGCCGGACCGTCGGGATCAGCAGAAATGCCTCGGCGAGGCGCAGAGGGCCGCGGAGCAGCGGCACTCGCACCGCGAGATCGGGGGCCAGCGCCGGCTTGGGGCCCGACGCGACCTGGATCTCTCCATCCTGGTCGCGGGCGGCGGCGGCCCAGGAGGTCGGGCCGTGGATCAGCAGACCGTTGCGAAGCGCCATCCCTCCGAGACGCAGGACGTAGCGCTCCTCCTCGGCCGGGGCCGACGCCCGGTTGCCGTTGGTCTCGCTCACCCGAGCATCCTCTGCGGCAGCTCGTAGAAGAAGCGCGAGGAGAGCTCGACGTCGGAGACGGGCACGCGCTCGTCCGCGCCGTGGATCAGCGGGGCCGAGTGGATCAGGTCGATCTCGCGATGGGGGCAGAAGCCGTAGACGACCGCGTCCGGGAAGGCCGTGCGGAAGGGGTTGCTGTCGCTGAAGCCGGGCATCACGGTCGGCGCGATCTCGGCGCCCGGGTCGGCATCGGAGAGCCAGGCGCGGATCGCGTCGGCGAGCGGCGAATCCATCGGAGAGCTGTTGCCCACCACGGCCTCACTGAACTCGACCTCGTAGTCGCCCTCACCGATCAGCGCGGAAAGCTGGCCCAGGGCGTCGTCCTTGCCCTGGCCGGGGGGCACCCGGCAGTCGATCAGCGCCTCGGCCTCCGACGGGATCACGTTGGCCTTCTTGCCGGCGCCGGCCCTGGTCGGAGTGAGGGTGACTCCCAGCATCGGCTCGACCAGGTAGTCGGCCAGCAACGGCTCCTCGGCGCGCAGCCGCTCGAGGCCGGCGCGAACTCCCTCCTCGCCGGGGAAGGACTCCCCGAAGAGCGCCTGGAGCAGGGCTTCCCCGACGTCGGTCGGCTCGGGAGGCGGCTGCTCGGAGAGCGCGGCGAGGTACCCCGCCAGCTTGAGCAGCGCGTTGTCGCCGATCCGAGGCAGGCTGGCATGGCCCGCCTCGCCGTGGGTCCGCAGCTTCATCCGGAAGATCCCCTTCTCCCCGACGCTGAGCGTGTAGAGGCGCCTGCCCGCGAACTCGAGCAGCTGCCCTCCGCCCTCGTTGACGACGAAGTCGCTGCGCACCGCGTCCGGCTGCTCCTGGCAGAGCCACTGAGCCCCGAGCCCCCCACCGACCTCCTCGTCGGCCGTGATCACGAGCTTGAGCTCGCCCGAGTGCGGGCGCCAGCCGCTGCCGCCCAGCGCGACGGCCGCGGCGACCTCGGCGGCGACCTGCCCCTTCATGTCGAGCGCCCCACGTCCGCGCACCCAGCCGTCGTCCACGTCACCGGCCCAGGGGTCGAAGCTCCACTCATCGGGATCGGCGCGGACGGTGTCGACGTGGCCGAGGAAGGTGAGGATGGGCCCATCGCTGACGCCGTGCAGGCGGGCGACAAGATTGGCGCGGCCGGGCTCCGCCTCCAGAATCTGGCACTCGTAGCCGGCCGCCGTCAGCGAGCCCTTCAGGAACTCCTGGACCGGAGCCTCGTTGCCGGGCGGGTTGACGGTGTCGGTCTGGATCAGCCGGCCGAGCAACTCGACGGCCCAGGTGCCGAGGCCCTCCGGGACTAGCGTTGCGGTGCCCTCCTCCATCGCGCCCAGCTTAGGGCCTGACCGATGCCCGTCAGGCGCTCAGGGAAGGGGCGCGCCCATCAGCGCCACCGCGGCGCCGACCCCGCCCGACGCGACCAGCGTCTCGACCACTCCCCGCCGCGCGACCAGCAGGCTGAGAGCGGCCGCGGCGAGCACCGCGATCTGCCAGGTCTCGTCGATCCCGCCGGCCAGGGTCACGGCAGAGCCGAGGATCGCGCCGATCGCAGCCGGTCCGGCGCCGTCCAGGAAGGCCCGCGCGCGATGGTTTCCGCGCAGCCGCTCGAAGCGGCCTCCGCCGAGCAGGATGAACGAGAAGCTCGGGACGAACGCGACCACCGCGGCGAGCACCGCTCCACCGACCCCATGGGCCGCGTAGCCGACGGCAGCCACAGTCGCAACCACAGGCCCGGGCGTGACCTGTCCGATCGCGACGGCGTTCAGGAACTGGGCGTCCGACATCCAGTGGTAGACGTGGACCGCGTCCTGTTGCATCAGCGGGATGATCACGAAACCGCCCCCGAACGAGAGAGCGCCGACCTTGAAGGCGGTCCACGCCAGAGCCCCGATGCCGCCGGTCGAGGCGACGGCGACCGGCAATGGCCACCAGATCCCCGTCGCCTCGGCCGGGCGGCGGCGGAACATCTCCAGGAGCCCGCAGGCCACCAGCACCAGGACGAGATAGGGCCCGATCGCGATCGCCGCAACCACCCCGGCGAGCAGATACATCAGCCAGCGCGGGCGATGGCCATGACCCTCCATTGCGTGGTGGTAGCTCGGGCCGACCAGCTCGCTGCCCGCCCGAACCGCGACCGCCGCCACCGCCGCTCCGGCCCCGGCGCCCGCGCCCCGAACCCAGTCAGGCGGCGCGGAGGAGAGAAAGAGCACCGAGAGGGCGATGACCATCACGACCGCCGGAACGACGAATCCGAGGCCGCCGACCACCGCTCCGAGCGGGCCGCCGAGGCGATACGCGCAGAAGATCGAAAGCTGTGTCGAGGAGGGTCCGGGAAGCAGCGAGCAGGCCGCGTTGGCGTCCTCGAACGCGCGTGCGTCCATCCAGCCGTTCTTGCGGACGACCAGCTCGCGTAGCAGCGTGACGTGGGCCGGAGGGCCGCCGAAGCCTGTCAACCCGATCCGCAGCCACTCCCTGGCGATCGTCCCGAGCGGGGCGGTGGGGCGGTTCATACTGCGGCAGCATGTCAAGCGCCAACGCGGAGTTCGTCGAGCGGATGCTGGCGGCCTACCTGGCCGGGGACGAGGAGACCCTGCAGGCCTCGATGCCGCCGGACGGCGAGATCTACGGCGCCCCCGGTCTCCTCAACTCCGGGACCTATCACGGCTACCAGGGCTTTCGGCAGTGGCTCAGCCAGTGGGAGGAAGCCTGGGGCGACGTGGACTACGAGCTCCAGGAACCGGTCGACTTCGGTGAGAACATCGTCGTCATCCCCGTGCGGATCACCGGCCGCGGCGCCGGCAGCGGCCTCGAGGTCGATTCGACCTTCGGCTGGCTGTGGGAGGTCAGGGAGGACAAGATGACCCGCTTCCACGCCTACGCGGAGGTGGACGATGCGGTGGAAGCGGCGAAGCGGCTGTCGGGGTCGGGTTGAACGACCAGCTCTTCGAGACCGGCGACGAGGCTCCGCGGGTGGGCGCGCCGTCCACCGACGCCCCTCTCGCCACCCGCATGCGGCCGCGCGACCTCGACGAGCTCGCCGGTCAGACCCACCTGCTCGAGCCAGGTTCCGCCCTGCGGTCCGCGATCGAATCCGGAGAGCCTCACAGCGCGATCTTCTACGGACCGCCCGGCAGCGGCAAGACGACCGTCGCGCGGATCATCGCCGCGCGGGCGAAGGGCGCCTTCGAGGAGCTCTCGGCGGTCAACGCCGGCCGGCCGGAGGTGCGTGAGGTGATCGCACGAGCCAAAGAGCGGCGAGCGGCGGGGCGTCCAACGATCTTCTTCCTCGACGAGATCCATCGCTTCAACAAGGCACAGCAGGACGCGTTGCTGCCCGCCGTCGAGGAGGGCCTGATCACGCTGATCGGGGCGACGACCGAGAACCCGTACTTCGAGGTCAACTCGGCGCTTCTGTCCAGGTCGCAGATCTACGAGTTCAGGCCGTTGAGCGCGACTGAGATCGAGGAGCTGGTACTGCGCGCGCTCGGGGACGAGCGCGGGATCCCGGACCCGCCGGACATCTCGGCTGAGGCACTCCGGATGCTCGCCGCCCGCGCCGGCGGAGACGGACGGATCGCGCTGGCGGCTCTCGAGCGCGCGGCGGAGGCCACCCGGCGGGCGGAGGAGAACGAGATCGGCGTCGCCGAGGTCGAGGACGCGCTGCAGCGGAAGGCCCTGCTCTACGACCGCGAGGGCGACAAGCACTACGACTACATCTCCGCCTGGATCAAGGCAACGCGCGGATCCGACGTCGACGCGTCGATCTACTACCTCGCGGTCATGCTCGAGGGCGGCGAGGACCCGCGCTTCATCGCCCGGCGGATGGTGATCTTCGCCTCCGAGGACATCGGCAACGCTGACCCCCAGGCGCTCGTGATCGCGACCGCCGCCGGGCAGGCGGTGGATCGCGTCGGCCTGCCCGAGTGCGCGCTCAATCTCGCCCAGGCCGCCACGTACCTCGCGCTCGCGCCGAAGTCGAACGCCTCGACCCGGGCGATCTCGAAGGCGACCGCCCACGTTCGCGAGCACGGCGCCGCGGAGCCGCCTCCCCACCTCCAGGATGCGCACTACCCGGGCGCCAAGGAGCTCGGGCGGGGCGAGGGCTACCGCTACCCGCACGATGAGCCCGGGGCTGTCACAGACCAGCCCCTGGCGCCGGAGGCGGTGCGAGGCGAGCGCTTCTACGAGCCGACCGACCGGGGCGCGGAGGCCGAGCTCCGCGAGCGGCTGGAGCGCCTGCGCGAGCGGCTCCGCCCCTAGGGGACGGGACCTGCGTTAGCGCCGCGTTAAGGAGATTCGCCAGAGTTTCCAGGCGCAACTTTCTTCGGCGACCGCTGTTTTGGGCCATGTCTGACGCTCTGGCAGTTACGTGCTCGGCGGCACTGGTAATCGCCGCCGACGAGCCGGAGCCGGCGCGTAAAAAGCCGGGGAGTGGACAACGAAGGCCGGGAGCTCGGGGATTGCTCCCGGCCTTCACTTCTTTCAGACATGGGAGGGGAGGTACTGGGAGGAGCGGCCTCGGCGGGAGGCCGCTGCCTGCGAACGCCCGCCGAACCCTCGCCGTATCATCGCCTCGGACGAGCGCAAGCGACGAGAGGACGCAGCGATGGAGGCGAGCGGCACCCGCAAGACCCCTACGAGCCGGAAGTCCGGCACCAACGGCAGCAAGAGTTCCAACTCCTCCTCGGCGAAGCGCAGCAAGTCAAAGCCAAAGGCGACGCCCGCGCTCGAGTCCTTCAACCCGGCAACCGGAGACCTGGTCGGCACCGTCGAGACCATCACGCCGGCGAAGGTGCAGAGCGTCGTCGACGACGTTGCGGAGGTCCAACCGTTCTGGGCGGCTCTCTCGCTCGAGGATCGCGCTCGCTACATGCGCCGCGCGATCGACGTGCTGATCGCGGAGCTCGACGAGATCGCGGAGCTGCTCACCGCCGAGCAGGGCAAGCCCCGGGTCGAGAGCTACACGATGGAGCTCCTCCCCACCGTCGACTCCCTGAAGTGGATCGCCGACAACGGCCCGCAGATCCTCTCCGACGAGAAGCTCTCGATGCCCCTCTTCCTGAAGTCGAAGAGCGCGAAGTTCACCTACGAGCCGATCGGAGTCGTCGGGGTGATCGCGCCGTGGAACTACCCCTGGTCGATCCCGTTCGGCGAGGTCGCGATCGCCCTGATGTGCGGCAACGGCGTCGTCCTGAAGCCGGCGAGCCTCACACCGCTGATCGGCGAGCGCATCCGCCAGACCTTCGAGAAGGCGGGCCTGCCCGAGGGACTGATCCGCACCGTCCACGGCGGCGGCCGGATCGGCGACGCCCTCGTCAAGTCCACCGCCGGAAAGATCTTCTTCACCGGCTCCGTTGAGGTCGGCAAGAAGGTCGGCGTCGAGTGCGCCAAGCGGATGAAGGGGTCCGTCCTCGAGCTGGGCGGCAAGGACCCGCAGATCGTCTGCGCGGACGCCGATCTCGCCAATGCGGTCTCGGGCGCCGTCTGGGGCGGCTTCGCCAACGCCGGCCAGACCTGCTCTGGGATCGAGCGCGTCTACGTCGTCGACGAGGTGGCGGACCGCTTCCTGGAGGGAGTCGTCCGCGAGACCGAGCGGCTCACCGTCGGCGATCCGCGCGACTGGACGACCGAAATCGGCCCGATGGTCTCCGACGAGCAGGCGGCGATCGTCTCCGAGCTGGTCGACGACGCGGTCAAGAGCGGGGCCAAGAAGCTCACCGGCGGCCCGACCAAGGTCAAGGGGATGACGGGCAGCTTCATCGCCCCCGTCGTGCTCACCGACGTCACGCACGACATGCGGATCATGAACGAGGAGATCTTCGGCCCGGTGCTCCCGGTCATGAAGGTGCACTCCGAGGAGGAGGCGCTCTCCCTCGCCAACGACTCGCAGTTCGGGCTCGGCGCGTCGGTCTGGACCAAGGACCGCGCCAAGGGCGAGCGGATCGCCCACCAGATCGAGTCCGGAATGGTCTGGGTGAACGACCACTCGTTCTCCCACGGGGCCTGCCAGTGCGCCTGGGGCGGAGTCAAGGACTCCGGCCTCGGCCGATCCCACTCCAAGTTCGGTTTCTACGAGTGCGTGAACATCAAGCAGCTCGCCTGGGAGCCGGGCTGGACTCGGGATATGTGGTGGCAGCCTTACGACCGCAAGCTCGGGGACGCGATCCGCTACTCGGCCAAGCTGCTCTACAGCCGCAACGGCGACCGGCTGACGGCGCTGAGGGAGGGTTTCCGGCCGCTGGTGGAGGTCACCCGGCGAACGATGCGGAAGGGCCAGTAGGTGCCCTCACGGTCCCGCGGCTCAGGCCGCAGGATTAAAAACCTGAGTAGCGGTAACCCGTAGGGCATGACGGGAAGTGCGCAAATGCGCAGAGGGTTCGCGCTCATGGCGGCGCTGATTCTGACGGCTGCAGCGGTGGCGTACCTGGCGATGGAGTTGGTCGGCGGTGCCACGGAGTCGAGTGCGAAGACGAAGAAGAGCAAGGTCCGGAACCCGGGCCATCTGGTGGTGGCCACACAGGGCTACACGCTCTCCAATGTCGACGACCGGCAGCGGATGACGGTCTCGTGTCCCGGGAGCAAGGAGCCGTACGGCGGCGGGTTCCTCACCAACCCCGCGCCGGGCAACGACGGCCAGGGCGTCTACCCGAACTCATATGAGCGCCTCGGAGCGCAGAGCGGGTACCACATCACCGCTGCGCTGATCAATCCGACCAAGGCCGGCGTGGTGCCGCGGAACCTGACGCTCCAGGTCATCTGCGGCAAGAAGATCGGCCCGATCAGCGACCCGCACACCGTCGGGAGCCTCGATGCGGGCTCGGGACCCAAGACCCTGGTCGCGAAGTGCCCGAAGAAGCAGAGCCTGATCGGCGGCGGCTATCAACGGTCGAACGGAGTCACCGATGCCGGCGTGATGACGACGGAATCCCACCGGACCTCCGCTCGCACCTGGCAGGTGGTGGCCAACGACCCGGGCGGGTTCCCGGGCGAGGCGGTGGCGATCGGGTACTGCGTCCGCTCCAAGAAGCCGGTGGTCACCGAGGTCGCCGGTTCGGTGACCATCCCATCCCGGGAGTCCGCAACGGCGACCACCGCGCCATGTCCCCGCGGGAGGCAACTGGCGTTCTCCGGCTTCAGTGCGCCGCCGTCGGGCGAGATCCGCTTCCTCGGCGAGGGCTTCAACCCGGACGGCAGCACCTCGGCGACCGGCTACAACACCGGCGCGCCGGCGACGCTCACCGCGTACAGCTACTGCCTCCGGGTCTAGATATTTTTCATCCGGATTTGACCGGGACTATCCCCCTGCCGATGGGTTAGGGGATGAACATGACGGCAACCATCACAGGGCCGAGCGGTCGCCGGTTTGGCATCGCTCTCACGTTGCTGCTCGCCTGCGGAGCGCTGCTCGCGCTGGCCACAGCTCCGGGGGCGGACGCCAAGTCCGTGACCTACCGGCATAAGACCTTCAGCCTCGACGGGGCGAACGCCAAACGACGCCTCACCGTCCGTTGCCCAGGGCATCTCGTGCCCCTGGGCGGAGGGATGAGCAGCTTCCCGTTGCCCCAGTCCGACGGCGAGGGGATCTACCCGCATTCCTACGAGCGGCTCGGCGTCCAGCATGGCTACCACAGCACCGTGGTGCTATTCGATCCCTCACCCGCGTCGACCGCCGCGCACACGGTCACGCTCCAGGTCGCCTGCGCCCGCAAGCAGAAGCACGTCACCCCTCCGCACACGACCGTCTACGTCAGCCCCGGGCAGACGAAGACCGCGGTGGCCACCTGCCCGGGGAACAGGCGGCTGTTCGGCGGCGGGTTCCAGCGCACGGACTTCACGGCGCGCGGCGGTGACTACATCACGGAGTCTCGGGCGATCTCCGACAAGTCTTGGAGCGTCACGGGCCGCGCGTTCGGCGGGTTCGGCGGCCAGCTGACCGCCATCGCCTATTGCTGGCACAGCAGGAAGCCGCTGCTCACCGAGGTCTCGGCGTCGGCAAGCACGAGCGCCGGGCAGCTCGCGACCGCGGAGACCCCGTCCTGCCCGGTCGGGCACATCGTCTTCGGCGGCTTCAGCACCTCGCCGGCCGGATCCGCCTTGTTCACGAATGGGTTCTTCACCGGCTCCGGCGGCTGGTCGGCGTCCGCGATCAGCCACTTCGGCCCCAGCGCAACGATCACGGCGTACGGGTACTGCCTGAAGCTCTAGATTCGCTCGAATGGAGCGGACTCTGGCCGTGGAAAGCGGCCCCGCCACGAGCGCCGGCCAGCCGGCCGTGGAACTGCGCGGCCTGCGTCGCGACTTCGGCGACCGGACGGCCCTCGCCGGCATCAGCGCCAGGCTCGAGCCCGGCGAGAGCCTCGCGGTGCTGGGCCGCAACGGGTCCGGCAAGTCGACGCTTCTGAGAATCCTGGCCGGGCTGCTGCGGCCAAGCGGGGGCGAGATCTCCGTGCTCGGCTTCTCGCTTCCCAAGGAAACCCATCGGATCCGCGGCCGCGTGGGCTACCTCGGCCATTCCCCACTGCTCTACCGGGATCTCAGCCCGCGCGAGAACCTCTCCCTGGTGGCGGCTCTGCACGGCCTCGACCCGGAGGATGCGGGGCGGCGGATCGAGACGCTGCTCGAGGCGGTCGGCATGTCCGCCCGCGGCGGCGACCGCGTTGCCGAGCTCTCGGCGGGAATGAAGCAGAGGGTCGATATCTGCCGTGCCGTCCTGCACGAGCCGGCCCTCCTTCTCCTCGACGAGCCGGATGCCCATCTGGACACTGAAGCCCGGCGCCTGGCGGAGCCGCTGATCGGCCCCGGGACCGGCGCCAGCCGGGTCGTCGTGAGCCACGACCGGGAGGCCGCCACCGCGGGTGCCGATCTGGTGCTGGAGCTCGGATGAGCCCATTCGGGGCGCTGCTCCGCAAGGACCTGCGCGTGGAGCTCCGCACGTTGCGCTCGATCCCCGCGATGGCGCTGTTCGCGGTCAGCGCGTTCGTCATCTTCCGCTTCGGCCTCGACCGGACGACCCTGGATGGTGACCTTGCGGCCGGAGTCCTGGTGCCGACCCTCCTCTTCGCCGCACTGCTCGCGATCAACCGCCTGTTCGTGGCCGAGCGAGAGGAGGGCGGCTTCGACCTGATCCGGCTGGCTCCGATCGACAGGACCGTCCTGTTCGCGGCGAAGGCGAGCGCCCTGGTGATCTATCTCGTGATTCTCGAGCTGATCGCCGTGCCGATCTTCGCCCTCTTCTTTCTCGACTCGGTTTCCGGGCTGCTCCCGTTCGCGCTGGTCCTCCTGCTGATGAACGTCGGGCTGGCGGCTACGGGGACGGTCATCTCCACGATCGCGACGATGTCCAGCGCGCGCGATCTGCTCGCGCCGCTGATCCTCCTCCCCCTGCTGATTCCGCTCGTGATCGCGGCCGCGGGGGCCGGCGAGCATCTCCTCGCCTCGGGAGGGCCCGACTATGGGCGCTTCGGGACATGGCTGGCGTTGCTCGGCCTCTACGATCTGATCTTCCTCCTGGTGGGTTACGCGACCTTCGACTTCCTGCTCGAGGACTAGCCGGGGATCATCGAATGGCCAATGCGCTCAGATCGATAACGCTTCGCCGCCTCGCTATCGCGACCGTCCTGGTGATGGGCGCGGGCTACGGGCTCGCATTCCTCTACGCGCCCGAGGACGCCGACCAGGGCTTCATCCAGAAGATCTTCTACCTGCACGTGCCGCTGGCCATCGTCGCGCTCGTCGGGTTCATCGTCGCCGGGTTGCTGGCGATCCAGCACCTGCGCACGGGGGATTCCAAATGGGACGCACGCTCCTATGTCTCGATCCATCTCTCGGTGATCTTCGGCGCCGGCGTGCTGCTCACCGGCGCGATCTGGGCGAAGGGCTCCTGGGGCGTCTGGTGGGAGTGGCGCGAGCCGACCCTGGTCAGCTTCCTGATCGTCTTCCTGCTCTACGCGACCTACTACCCCCTGCGCTACGCCATCGAGGATCGCGACCGCCAGGCTCGCTACGCGTCTGTCTTCGCGATCACGGCCGGCGCCTTCGTGCCGCTGAACTTCGCCGCGGTGCGCGCCGCCCAGCCCCTGGTCCATCCCAGGACGTTCTCCGACGCGGGCGGTCTGCCCGGATCGATGTTGCTGGCCTTCCTCGTCTGCCTGGCGGGGATGGCGCTTCTCTGGCTCACCCTGGTCCGATTCGAGCTTGCCTCCAAGCGCGCGTCGGGAGACCTGAAGCGGATCCGCAGGGCCCTGGGCGGAGGGGACGGACCGCCTCAGCCCGCCCGGTCGATCGCTCCGGTCGCGACCTCCACGATGACCTCGATGCGGGCGGAGGACGGGCGATGATCCCGCTGGCGATCGAGAACTCCGACCGGTACGTCGGCGGCGCCTATCTCGTCTTCCTCCTGTTGCTGCTGATCTACGTGGCGATCATGGCCGCGAAGCTTCAGCGCATCCAGCGGGACCTCGGCTCGCTCGCCGAGCTCGCCGAGCGACCCTCGAGGGACAAGGGGGAGCGCGACGTCGGAGAGATCCGCGGCCGCGAGCAGGAGATCCAGGCCGTCCGTCAGGGAGACCGCGGATGAGCGGTCTGCTCGCCCTCGGGGTCTCCGACCGGACCGCGCCGCTGGCGCTCCGCGAGCAGCTTGCTCTCACGGAGGGCCGCGCCGCAGGGGTGCTCAACGCGCTGGTCTCGGAGGAGCCCATCAGCGAGGCGGTCACGCTCTCCACGTGCAACCGGACCGAGATCTACCTGGTGGCGACCGATTCGGTGGAGGCCGAGGCGGCGGGTCTCGGCGTTCTCGCGCGCGAGGCCGGGATCCGGCCGACCGAGCTGCTCGGGCCGCTCTACTCGCTTCGCGGCGCTGAGGCGGCGCGCCACCTCTATCGGGTCACCGCCGGCCTCGACTCGAAGATCGTCGGCGAGGCGGAGATCCAGGGCCAAGTGAAGCGTGCCTACGAGCTCGCGCTGGTCGAGGGCGCGCCCGGGCCGATCCTCAACCGGATGTTCCGCGGCGCGCTCGCGGCCGGCAAGCGGGCACGCACCGAGACGGCCGTCGGCGAGAAGGGGGTCTCGATCCCGTCAGTCGCCGTCGAGCTGGCCCAGCGAAACCTCGGCGATCTCTCCGAGCGGCGCGTCCTGCTGATCGGCGCCGGTGAGACCTCAGAGATCACCGCCCGGGCCCTCGCAGCGCGCGGCTCGGATGCCGTCTTCATCGCCAACCGCGGGTACAACCGGGCGATCTCGCTGGCGGAGCGCTTCGGGGGCAGGGCGGTCCGGATCGACGACCTGCCGGCGCAGCTCGCGGGGGCCGACATCGTCGTCTCGGCGACCAACTCGCCGCACCACCTGATCGAGCGCTCCGAGCTCGCCGTGATCATGGACGAGCGCGAGGCCCGGCCGCTGCTGCTGATCGACCTCGCGGTACCCCGCGACATCGACCCGGAGACCCGGGAGATCGAGGGCGTCAACCTCTACGACGTCGACGAGGTCCAGGCGATCGTCGAGCAGAACACCTCCGGCCGCGAGGGGGAGGCCCGCCACGCGAGCGGGATCCTCGACTCCGAGCTCGCCCGCTTCGAGCAGTGGCTGGGAGCTCAGGAGGTGATGCCGACGGTGGCCGCGCTGCGCGAGCGCGCTGACGCCATCGTCTCCCAGGTCCTCTCGGAGAACGCCACCCGCTGGGAGAGCCTCTCCGCCACCGACCGCGAGCGGATCGAGCAGATGGCCCGCGCGATCGCCAACCGACTCCTGCACGAGCCGACGGTCAGGATCAAGGGGATGGCCGACCGCGAGGACGCGTACCTCCAGGTCAGCGTCCTCCGCGAGCTCTTCGGGCTCGACGCCGACACCGAGCCGGGGCGCACCGAGAGCGCGGATGTCGCCTCCCTCGACGAGCGCCGCCGTCGCAGCGAACGCAGCTGAGGCGGCGATGACGGAGCCACCGCTTCGGATCGGCACGCGCGGCAGCGCGCTGGCCCTCATGCAGGCGAAGGCGGTCGCCAAGCAGCTCGGCGGTGCCGAGATCGTGCCGATCAAGACAGCCGACGGTGATGTCGGGGACAAGGCGCGGTTCGTCAAGGCCATCGAGCAGGCGCTGCTGGACGGTGAGGTCGACCTGGCGGTGCACTCGGCCAAGGACCTCCCCTCCGAGCTGCCCGAGGGACTGGAGATCGCCGGCGTCCCCGCGCGCGAGAACGCCCGGGACGCCTACGTGGGCAGCGTGAGCTCGCTCGGCATGGTTCCCGAGGGATCGCGAATCGGCACATCCAGCCTGCGCCGCCGTGCCCAGATCCTGGCGCTGCGTCCCGACCTCGAGGTGGTGGAGGTCCGCGGCAATGTCGACACGAGGCTGGCCAAGCTCGAGGCGGGCGAGTTCGACGGGCTGGTCCTGGCGGCCGCGGGGCTGAGCCGCCTGGGCCGTGCGGAGGAGGTCTCGTTCTGTCTCGAGCTCGAGGAGCTCGTTCCATCCCCGGGCCAGGGCGCGCTGGCGATCGAGGCGGCCCACGCCGAGGACCGTCCGGTGACCGCAGCCGAGTCGATCACCGACCGCGGCGCCCTCGGCACCCTGAGCGCCGAGCGAACGCTCGTCGGGGCCCTCGACGCGACCTGCAACACCCCACTGGGTGCACACGCGACCCTGGAGAAGGGCGGGCGGATGCGGCTGCGCGCCTTCTGCGGCCTGCCCGACGGCAGCGAGTGGATCCGAGACGAGATCGAGATGGACGCCTCGGACCCAGAGGCGCTCGGCAAGGCGGTGGCGGAGCGGATCACCTCGGCGGGCGCGGAGGACATCCTCGCCCGAGCCGAGAAGATGGCGGTGGGCGCATGAGCGCGGCGCCCGGCATCGTCTACCTGGTCGGCGCCGGCCCGGGCGATCTCGGGCTGATGACGACCCGCTCGCTGGAGCTGATCGTCGCGGCGGATGTGATCGTCCACGACCGCCTCATCCCCCGGGAGGCACTTTCCCCCGCGCGGCCCGAGGCGGAGCTGATCTACGTGGGCAAGGAACCGGGCTCGGCCAGCGTCCCGCAGGAGGGCATCGCCGACCTGCTGGTAGACAGGGCAAGGCAGGGCAAGCTCGTCGTCCGGCTGAAGGGCGGCGATCCGTTCGTCTTCGGCCGTGGAGGCGAGGAGGCGGAGGCGCTGGCCGATGCCGAGATCCCCTTCGAGGTCGTTCCTGGGATCACGGCCGGCGTGGCGGCCCCCGCCTACGCCGGGATCCCGGTCACCCATCGGGACGACGCGTCGGCGGTGGCCTTCGTCACAGGCCATGAGGACCCGGACAAGGAGGACTCGGCGCTCGACTACGAGGCGCTGGCGCGCTTCCCCGGGACCCTCGTCTTCTACATGGGCGTCAAGGCGCTGCCCCGAATCGCCGAGGCCCTGATCGCGGCCGGACGCGACGGCTCAGAGCCGGCAGCGGTGGTGGAGCGCGGCACTCTGCCGGGGCAGCGCACGGTGACCTCGACGCTGGAGGGGATCGCTGCAGCGGCTCAGGAGGCGGACATCCGGCCGCCCTCGGTGACCGTCGTCGGCCCGGTCGCTGCACGCCGGGAGCGAATCGCGTGGCTCGAGCGGCGTCCCCTGCACGGCAAGAAGGTGGTGGTGACCAGGGCCCGAGCCCAGGCGAGCGGGCTGGCGCGGCAGCTCGATGCCCTCGGGGCGGAGCCCATCGAGCTTCCGGCGATCAGGATCGAGCCTCGGATCGACTCCGAGGAGGTCCGGGAGGCGATCGAGAGCCTCCACACCTACGCGCTCGTCTGCATCACCAGCCCCAATGGCGCCCAGCTGCTCTTCGAGGCGATGGCGGCGCAGGGCCTCGACTCGCGCGCGCTCGCCAACGCGAGCGTCGCGGCGATCGGCGCCGGGACCGAGGCGGCGCTCGCGGCGGGCGGCATCCTCGCCGACATCGTGCCCGACCGGTTCGTCGCGGAGGAATTGGTCGAGGAGCTGAACAAGCTCGAGCTTCAGGGCAAGCCGGTGCTGATTGCGCGGGCGGCGGAAGCGAGGGAGCTGCTGCCGGAGGCCCTGCGCAAGCGCGGCGCGAAGGTCGACGAGGTGGCGCTCTATCAGACGGTGGCCGAGACTCCCGATCCGGAGGAGCTCGAGCGGGCCCGCGACGCCGACTTCATCACCTTCACCTCCTCGTCCACGGTGCGCAACTTCATGGCGGCGAGCGAGAACGGCATCCCCCAGGGGACCAAGGTCATCTCGATCGGGCCGATCACCAGCGAGGCAATCCGCGAAGCGGGACTCACCGTAGATGTGGAGGCTGAGAGGCACGACATCGACGGACTCGTCGAGGCGCTCTTGGACGCGGTGGCGAACGCAGGCCAGCGCGATTGAGTGCCCCGTCCAGCGACCGATCCCTCGGCGCCGTGTTAAATGGACATTCCACACCCAACAGAGGGAGATTCAGATGAATGGCTGGATGCCAAGGCTTCTCGTCGCCACTGCGGCGGCGGTGACGGCGCTGCTCGGCAGCAGCGCCAGCGCCTTCGCGGGCACGGCTGACTACACGAGCTCGGGGACTTTCGGAGTCCCGAACAACACTGGCCAGGCGGGAGTCCCATCGCAGGTGTTCGTGCCGCCGGGACGCACTCCAGTGCAGACGCCTCGCAGCTGACCAAGGTCATGCCGAGCTTCGGCGGCGGCGGCGGCCAGGACCTCCAGCTGCGGCTGAAGAGCCCGAGCGGAACAGAGGTCCACGCGCTGAACCTGGGCTGCACGACGTACCCGAACACTTCCGCATTCACGATCAGCGATACCGCGAGCCTGTCCATTGATACCCCCGCGTTCTGTACGGCTCTGGCCGGCGCACCCACCACGACTGCCGCGAAGCCGTCCGAGCCCTTCTCGGCGTTCACCGGTCAGCCGAGCGCAGGCACCTGGACGGTGACGGTCGTGGACGTAGGAATCAGCGCAACGCTGGGCAGCTGGAACGGGTGGACCCTGTCGATCAACCACGCCAACCCGACCATCACGGCGAGCCCTGCTCCCTTCAAGATCAAGGGCAAGTTCGCGCTGAGCGCCACCTGTGACGCGAACTGTTCGGTGACCACCGGCGGCGCGGCAGGGGCGACCACGACACAGCTCGCCGCGAACAGCCCCGGGACCATCGTCGCCCCGGCGACGAAGAAGGCGAAGAAGAAGGGCAAGGGCGCCGTGACGCTGACGGCGACGGACCAGACGGGCGGCACGGGGACGACCACCGTCAACGCGAACACCATCAAGACGAAGCCCAAGAAGTAGCGAGACATAGGATTCGGCCGTGGCAACGCCGCGGCCGATCACCTTCCTCTCCGACTACGGGTACGAGGACGAATTCGCAGGGGTGTGCCGGGCGGTGATCTCCCAGATCGCCCCCGGCGCGCCCCTGATCGACCTGACTCACGGAATCGCCCGGGAGCACATCCGTCAGGGGGCGATCGCCCTCGCCAACGCCCTGCCCTCCTGCCCTCCCGGCGTCCACCTTGCCGTCGTCGATCCGGGGGTGGGCTCCGAGCGGCGCGCGGTGGCCGTCGCGGCCGCCGAGGGTCGCTTCCTGGTCGGCCCCGACAACGGCCTTCTCTCCCGTGCGCTCGACCGGCTGGGCGGGGCCCTCGACGCGGTCGAGCTCTCCCGCTCGCCCTTCCGGCTGGAGCCCGTCTCGGCGACCTTCCACGGGCGTGACCTGTTCGCGCCCGTGGCCGCGCACCTCTCGCTCGGCGCCCGTCTGGATGAGGCCGGCGAGGCGATCGACCCGGCCTCGCTGACCGGCCTCGACCTGCCGGTGCCGAAGATCTCGGAGAGCGAGGTCGTCGCGCACGCAATCCACCAGGACAGCTACGGCAACGTCACCCTCGACCTCGACGCCGGGATGCTCGCCGACGGGCCGATTCGGCCCGGTGACGCGCTCGAGGTGCGAGCCCCGGACGGCCGCTTCCAAGCCACCTGGGCGCGGACCTTCGCCGACGTCGCTCCCTCAGACGTCCTGCTCTTCGAGGACTCCTCGGGAACCCTCGCTCTCGCGGTGAGCGGGGGCAGTGCTGCCGGGCTGCTCAACCTGACTCCCGACCGCGAGGTCACGCTGCGACCGCTGAAGTGACCGTGGAGCTCGGGCGCCCTCACCACCACCATCGGCGCGTCGACTCCACCAACGACCGGGCCAAGCAGCTCGCGACCGCGGGGGCGCCCGGTGGTCTGGTGGTCACGGCCGACGAGCAGTCGGCGGGGAGAGGCCGACGCGGCAATGCCTGGTTCGCACCCGCAGGATCGTGCCTGCTCTACTCGGCGCTGGTCCGTCCCTTCTCCGCTGGCCGCTCGCCGCTCCTGCCGCTGGCGGTGCCGATCGCGGTCTGCGAGACGGCTGAGTCCGTCGCACCGGTCCGATGCCAGGTGAAGTGGCCGAACGACGTCTGGATCGACGAGCGCAAGGTGTCCGGCGTCCTGGCCGAGGCGCGCCCTGACGAGGGCTGGGCCGTCGTCGGGGTGGGTCTCAACGTCGCCATCACGGAGGACGAGTTTCCGCCCGAGCTGCGCGATGAAGCAATCTCGCTGCTGCCCACCGAGGGCGAGGGTGGCCTGCCGCCCGGTGGAGCGCCCGGAGTGAAGCGATCCCTCGAGGCGCTCAACGAAGCCCTCGGCCGATGGCTCGAAGCGTCAGACGACGAGGTCCTGAGCGCCTACCGGGCACGGGACGCCCTCAGCGGCAGGCGAATCTCCTGGGACGGCGGCGCCGGGGTGGCCAAGGAGATCGACGAGCACGGTCACCTGGTTGTGGAGAGCCCCGATGGCGAGCGGGTGACGCTCGGCGCGGGCGAGGTCCACCTCGCGGTCGAAAGCTAGCCGGGCTGGGAGCCCTGGCGAGCCAAGGTCTAGGACTCGTCGGCGGCCTCGGCGGCCTCGAGCTCGTCATCAGGCTCGGCGGCCCCGCCGTTCTCGCCACCCTCGGCGTCGAGTTCCTCCACATCGTGCTCGTCGATGTGGTCGTCCACCTGCTCGCCGTTGGTCTTGGCAACCGCGCCGTTCTTCTTGGCGCCGGCCCCCCCGCCCTTCGAGCCGCCCTTGCGCTTGCGGCGACGGCGCTTGCCGCCGGCCTTCGGGAAGTTGCGAAGAAGCTCGCGGGCGACGGCGGAGGGCTTGCGGGCGGCGCGCATACGCGCTCCACGCAGGACCTCCTCGCCCTCGGGCGTGTGGGCGACGCCGGCGGCAAGCAGGGCCGCCGCAAGGCGGCGATCGTGGTTGCGGGCGGCGTGAACCAGGCGGCGGGCGTTCCGGCCATGGGCGCGGCCGGATGAGTTGACCAGCAGCCCGAGGAGGCGCTTGGTCTCGGGCCAGCGCTGCACGGCGTACTCCTCATGGAGGTCGCGCGTGTATTCGGCGAGTCGCCAGACCCAGGCCTGCGCCTGGTCGCGGCGCCCGATGCGGCGCTCGGCGAGCGCCTCGAGCATGATCTTGGTGCCGGCGCGGCGGTCGTCGCGCGGCCAGGTGCCGATCGTCTCGATCGCGTCATCGAAGGCGTCGGCGTCGCGCAGCGCGGCGATCTCGACCAGCGCCTTGAGCCGCAGCTGCTGGTTGCGGTTCCGCTGCACGCAGGTGAGCAGGAAGCGGCGGCGGAGCTCCTTGGTCTGATCGTTCTGGAGCATGGCCTTCGCGCGCCGCCAGCCCGATGGGTTGACCCGCGCGCCGGCGAGGGCTGCCCAGACGTGCTGCTCGGAGTGGTTCAGGTTCTCCACCGCGATCCGCCAGAGCTCTCGCTCGAGGACGCGCAGGCGGTGATCCGACTTGTCGGAGACCGGCACCACCCGCTTCTCGACCCGGACCCGTCGTCCGCGGCCGCGTCGCACTGGTCCGACGACGATCGCGCCGCCGCGGTAGACGTCGCGGTCGAGCAGGCTGTGCAGGGTGACGATGGTCTCGTCGTGGGTGGTGGCCGGGTGGACCAAGTCGATCACCAGGCCCGCCTCCTTGCCGGGGTTGCGGCGGGTGACTCGCCCAACCCGCTGCTGGTAGACGCGGCGGGAAGCGGTAGGGGCCAGGTGCATGCAGATGGTCGCGCGAGGCGAGTTCCAGCCCTCCGCGAGGAGCATCGCGTTGCAGAGCACATCGACCTCGCCTCGCTCGAAGCCGGCCAGGATCTCAGCCAGCTCGCGCTTCGGCGTCTCACCCGAGACGGCGCGGGCGTTGATACCGGCGTCCTGGAAGGCCTTGGCGACGTTCTTCGCGTGCTTCACGCCGGCGGTGTAGACGACGCCGGGAACCCGTCGGAACCGCGAGCGATAGAGGTCCGCAATCGCGACGTTGAAGGGCGCCTGGTCCAGCAGCTTGGCCAGCTCCTCCTGGTCGAAGTCCTGATCCACCTCGCCCTTGCGCAGCGGGACCTTGGCGATCGTGCGGACGCCCGGGCCCGGGGGGATCCGGACGCAGCGCAGCGGCGCGATCACGCCGCGACGGGCGGCCTGTGCGAGGTCGAATCGAGAGGTCTGGGTGGGGAAGAGGTCGGCGACGTGGCGGGCGATCAGCGCGCCGGTCGCGGTCATGCCGATGAAGACGGGGCCGACCCAGGCCCGGATGCAGCCGCTGGTCTTCTCGCCGAGGGCGGTGTGGGCCTCGTCGCAGATCACGATCGAGTACGCGTCCGAGATCCGGCCCGCGTTGCGAACGAACCACTGATAGGTCTCGACGGTGACCGGGCCGTAGGGGTGGTCGGCGCCGTCGAGCAGCGGCGGCGAGAGCCGGTCGGCATAACCGCGGTCGGAGATCTCGCCGATGAACTGGTCGACCAGATTTCGGCGGTGGGTGAGGATCAGGATGCCGCCCGTGCGGGAGGCCTCGATGAAGCCGACGGCGGCAACCGTCTTGCCGGAGCCGGTGGCGTGCTCGAACCAGAATCTCCTATTGGCGCCCGGATCCTCCGGGGCCTCCTCGACGATCTCCTCGTCCTCCTCCTCGATCCAGTCCTCGGCCTCCTCCTCCTCGGTGGCCTCCTCCTCTTCTTCTTCCACCTCCTCGAGCGCCTCCGCGACGGTGTCGGCGTCGCCGTTGCCGGAGGGCGCTTCCTCCTTGGTGGCCGCAGGCGCGTTGCCGTTCCCGTTGCCGGTCCAGGGGTGGCCGTTGAGCCGCTCCTGGATGTCGGCGATCATCGCCGCGAGGGTTCCGGAGAGCGCGTCGACCTGATGCGGATCGAGCTCGGCGCCGTCGGCGAGATGAGGTTGTTCCTCCGAGAGCAGGCGCTCGAGCCCGAGCATGAGGGAGAAGTCGCGGCGCCATTCGATCGACGGCGCCTCGCGGCCCTCGTCGATCTCGGCGAGGGCGGCATCGAGGGCGCGGCGCCGGGGTGTCCCGGCGGTTAGGTCCTTGGGCTTCTCGCCCTCGAGCAGGAACGGCTCGCGCGCGAACTCTCGTGCACGTTCGATGTCGGCGCTCGTGGGCGCCTTTGCCGCTTTGGCGGCCGGCTTGGTCGTGTCAGCCAATCTGAGGCTCTCTTGATCCGCCGCTCCCCGCCACACGAAAGGATGGCGAGGCGCATGTGGCCTGATCACGGAAGACACCCGAGATACGGCTGTCCGCTCCGGGCTCTCCCTTGGTCCAGGAACTTGATGGACCGATAGGAATTAAAGCACTCTTCATCGACAACCCGTATGTCCTGGCAATGAACTCGCTCCGATCGACACCCAGAAACGCCCTCGCGGGCCTCGCCGCGGCGCTTCTGGGCGTCATCGTGCTCGCCGGCTGTGCCGGGGGTAGCGGCGGCAACCCCGACTCCAATCTCTCCCTCCAGCAGGCGACGCAGCCCCTCACCGGGGCGCCGCCGCAGCTCACCTCGATCCGCAGCCAGGCCAACCAGCTGCTGGACGGCGGCAAGGATGCATACGACCAGCGCATCCAGACGCTCCACGGGACGCCGATCGTGGTCAACGACTGGGCCTCGTGGTGCGGCCCCTGCCGCTTCGAATTCCCTTTCCTGCAATCACAGGCGTCCAAGCACGCCAAGGAGATTGCCTTCCTCGGCGTGGACTCCGACGACTCGAGCGGCTCGGCCAAGACCTTCCTGGGCGAGCTGCCGCTGCCCTACCCGTCCTACAGCGACCCCGACAAGTCGATCCGGGAGGAGCTTCACGGCATCGGCTATCCGGCCACGGTCTTCTACGACCGCAACGGCAACGTCGTCTTCACCCATCAGGGCCAGTACCGCAACGAGGCCGATCTCGCGGCGGATATCCAGAGATACGCCCTGAACAGCGGATAATGGAGATATGACCGCGCTCGCCATCGCCCTGCTCGTCGCGGCGCTGGTTTTCTTCGTCGTCGAAGCCCACGCGCCCACGACCATCGCGGGGCTCCTCGGCGTCGGCGCGCTGGTGGGAGCCGGATTCGCCTGGCGGGACGCGGGGCACGATCTGCCCGTCGCGGCGATCGTGATCGCAGGCGTGATCCTCGCCGCCTTCATCGTCTTCGCCTCCCGCAAGGCGATCGAGGCGAACCGCGACGAGCCGGTGCGGACCGGCTCGGAGGAGCTGATCGACTCGGTCGGCGAGGTGCGAGAACCCCTCGATCCGGAGGGTCAGGTGTTCGTCGCCGGCGCACTGTGGCGGGCGCGAGCGATCGAGGGAGACCCGATCGGCCCAGGCAATAGAGTGCGCATCAAGTCGGTGGACGGCCTGACGCTGGACGTCGAGCCCGTCGCCGACCGAGACCCGGCAAGCGTCGAGAAAGGGATCTGACAAATGGCGGTAGCGATCGGCGTTGTCGTTGTCCTCGTCTTCTTCGTCGTGATCTTCCTCGGCTCCGCGGTCCGGGTCCTGCGCGAGTACGAGCGCGGCGTGATCTTCCGGCTCGGCCGGCTGATCGCCCAGAAGGGGCCTGGCCTGATCATCCTGATCCCCGTGGTCGACCGGATGGTCCGGGTCGACCTGCGGACGGTGACCCTCAACATCCCGCCGCAGGAGGTGATCACACGCGACAACGTGCCGGCGCGCGTCAACGCCGTCGCGTACTTCCGGGTGATCGACCCGAACCACGCGATCGTCGAGGTCGAGAACTTCCTACTGGCCACGTCGCAGATCTCGCAGACCACCCTGCGGTCGGTGCTCGGCAAGGCCGACCTCGACCAACTGCTCTCTGAGCGCGAGCGGCTCAACGAGGACCTGCAGAAGATCATCGACGAGCAGACCGAGCCCTGGGGCGTGAAGGTCAGCACGGTCGAGATCAAGGACGTCGAGATCCCCGAGCAGATGCAGAGGGCGATGGCGCGCCAGGCGGAGGCCGAGCGAGAGCGGCGCGCGAAGATCATCAACGCCGAGGGCGAGTACCAGGCGGCCGAGAAGCTGGCGCAGGCGGCCGACATCATCTCCAAGAACCCGGCCACCCTCCAGCTGCGCTACCTGCAGACCCTGCTCGAGATGGGCGTCAACCAGAACACGACGATCGTCTTCCCGCTGCCGATCGAGTTCATCGACGCGTTCTCACAGATGGTCAAGCGCGCGGACACGTGAGCGCCGTTCAGACGCACGCTTGAGCGCCGACTGTCAATCCGTCGGTGGTGTTTGTGACCGACGCATATGAGGTGACCGTCCGGAAGGCGCGTGACGCCGCGGAGGTGGATGCGGCGAGGGACCTGAGGATCCGCGTCTTCTGCGACGAGCAGGGCGTCGATCCCGAGCTGGAGGTGGACGGGCTCGATGACGAAGCCACCCAGGTCGTCGCCCTGGACGAGTCCGGGATCGTCGCGACGTGCCGCTTGCGCTATCCGGAGGCCGGGGTCTGCAAACTCGAGCGGATGGTCGTCGACGCTCGCTACCGCAAGATGGGAGTGGGCGGCCGGCTTCTGGATTGGGCCGAGGGGGAAGGGCGCGCAGCCGGCGCGACCACGATGGTCCTCAACTCCCAGCTTCGCGCGCAGGACTTCTACGGCTCCCACGGCTACGAGCCCGAGGGAGAGACCTTCATGGACGCGGACATCGAGCACATCCGGATGACCAAGCCGCTCTGATGGCCGATCAGAAGCCCACGCCGGAGATCCGCCTCGACCAGCTCACCGGGCTGCGCACGATCCTCTCGCCCGCCCGCGCGGACCGCCCCTTCGACTTCGGCGGCGGCAAGGCGGCCCCGGACGCCTCAGCGGACGAGCCGCCGCCTGATTCCTGCCCGTTCGACGAGGGGCGCGAGGACCGAACGCCTCCCGAGACCTGGGCCGACCGGCCGGGGGGCGGGCCGCCGGACAGCCCCGGCTGGAGGGTCCGGGCCGTCCCGAACCTCTATCCGGCTCTTGCCCAGACGGCCGAGGGGGGCGAGGTCGAGTCGGATCAGGGCATGACCGCTGCCGGCGATCCGCTGCGAGCCGCCTCGCGCGGACGGGAGCCGGATCTCTTCACGGCGACCGTCGCGACCGGCTTCCACGAGGTGATCGTCCACTCGCCGAAGCACCACACCTCGCTGGGGCAGCTGAACGACTCCGAGCTCTCGGCCGCCGTCGCCGGCTGGCGGGAGCGGATGAGCGCGCACCGGGACCGCGCCGCCTACGTGCAGCTGATCGTCAACGAGGGCAGGGAGGCGGGCGCCTCACTCGAGCACAGCCA
Organism: uncultured Solirubrobacterales bacterium; assembly: GCA_963831605.1. GTDB lineage: Bacteria > Actinomycetota > Thermoleophilia > Solirubrobacterales > 70-9 > DASUPK01. Next base: position 371,921 of record CAWHQR010000005.1, on the reverse strand, counting down.
CGCGCAGCTCTACGCCCTCGGCTTCGTCCCGACTCAGGTGGCACGCGAGCGCGAGCGGTTCACCTCCTACAACCAGCACACGATGGGGGGCGACCTGCTCGCCGAGATCGCCTCCGAGGAGGTCCGCCGCCGCGAGCGGCTGGTCGCGATCGACGACGACGCCCTGCTGATCTGTCCATGGGCGTCGCGCTCGCCGTTCGAGCTGCGAATCATCCCCCGCAATCCGGCGCCGAGCTTCGAGCGCGACGGCGAGGTGGGCGTCGGGATGCTGCGCACCGCGCTGCGCGCCCTCGAGGGTCGCTTCGGCGAGGTGCCGCAGTTCAACGCCTGGACCCTGACCGCCCCGCGCGGAGCCGAGGAGTTCCACTGGCACTTCGACATCGCCCCGCGGATCGGAATCCGGGCGGGACTCGAGATGTCGACGGGAGTCGAGCTCAACGTCTTCCCGCCGGAACGCGCGGCAGCGGAGCTGCGAGAGGCCCTCGGGTAGGGTCCCCCGCCCATGCCACCCGTCCGCCGACCCATCCCCCGCTTCATCGCCGACGCCAGCACCGAGGGCCTGCCCTACGGCCGCTGGGGAGCCCGTCTGCGCGATGAGTTCGCCAAGGCCTGCGAACCGCACATCGCCGAGTCGGGCGGGCCCCCGGGTGAGCTGACCTGGTTTCCCGAGCGCGCCTGGGGTGGGCGGATCTACGTCCCCGGCGTCGCGCCCGTGGAGGGAGCCCAGGAGCCGAGCGAGTACTTCGGCGTCGTCTCGTTCGCCCGCCCGGCCGAGGGCGGCGAGGCGAGCGCCTTTGAGGCGACGGCCGACTTCACGGACGTCACCGCCGACCAGAATCCCGACTGGATGATCGACCTGAACGAAGAGGTGATCGGCCAGTGGCGCGGCGAGAGCGATCGCCACGGCGATGTCACCCTCGTCTGGGGCACCCCCCTGGTGCGCGGAGCCAACGCGGCGACCGCCGAGCTCGATGCAGAGGTGGTCGACCAGACACCGGTCACCAACGAGCGCTTCACGCTCGTGGCGGTCGACGCCGTCAAGGGATTCCCGGACGAGCTCTTCCTCGAGGTCAAGATCTGGAGCGAGCAGGGCCAGGAGCTCGCCGCCGAGAGCCTCTACGACGAGCCCGAGTAGCGGCCGCCGCCTCAGTGACGCTGGCGCAGGGTGATGCCTGCGTTGCTCTCGAGCATCGCCTTGATCGAGTCGGGCGAGGCCAGAGCGCCTCCTGGGCCGATCCGCCGCAGGAGGAGAGGAGCAGCGCCACGGCGGCAGCCCCGGCGATCGCGAGCCATCCCGGGATTAGCCCTAGTGGCGGGCGACGAAGCGCCGGATCCAGCGCACCGCCGGCGAGCGGTATGGGTAATACAGATCCGAGGCGTGCCCACGGTTGGGGACGATGCCGAGTTGCGATGACGGGTACTGGCGCGCCACCTTGCGGGCCTCGCTGACCGTGGTGATGTCGTCGAACTCGCCGGAGAGCACCAGGACCGGCAGGCCGGCGGGCTGCCTTTCACCCTGTGGCACGGGCGGCTGCATCGTCGGCGTAGGCGCCGGCCAGGAGAGGCATCCGGTGAAGCCGGTGGAAGGGAGGGTCATCCACTGAGCCACGGTGAGCGGCGCGAACAGCCGGCGGCGGGGAAACGCGGCGGTCGCCTGGTTGAGCTGCGCCGTGCGCTCGGCGAAGCCGGCGGTGCGATCCCACGCCACCGGATAGTCATTGCACTCAACCGCGGTTCCCATTCCTGTGGAGAAGTAGTGGAAGTCGCCGTCGCCGGGTCGTCCCTCCCGTGAGATGCGATCGAGGCGCTCGCGATCGCCCGCCAGGTACTCCGTGACCGCCCGGTTCAGAGCCAGATAGGAGTTCGGCGACCAGGTTCCGGCCTCGAGCAGGTACGCGAGCGTGCCGTTGAGCGGACCGCCCGTGCGCTGGATCCGGGCGAGCGCGTGACGGAAACGCTGCTCGCCGTCCCACGAGCATCGCAATCGCTTGCCGCCGCAGAGAGACGCGGCCCTGGCGCGGCAGGATGCGCTTCGGGCACAGCTGAGCTTCAGCGCGCGCATCGCCGCCGAGTAGATCGTCCGCCAGAACGGATCGTCCGCCGGATAGGCCGACGAGAGCACCATCGAGCGCAGGCTCGATGGGTACCGGATCGAATACGCCTGCGCCAACAGCGTTCCGTAGGAGTCCCCGTAGAGGGTGATCGAGCCCAGCCCGAGCGCCGTGCGGACGGCCTCGATGTCGGCAGCGGACTCGGCCGAGGTGAAGCCCTGATAGCGAGCGCCGAGCTGATTCGCGCACGAGGCGGTCGCGACCACCTCCGGCACCATCCCCCGCTGCAGCTGCGGGCAGTTCACTGCCTGCGAGTGACCGGTCCCCCGCTGGTCGATCAACACCAGGTCGCGGCGGTGCAGCAGCGGCCCGAAGACCGCCCGGTAGGACTTCGCCGAGTCGAAGCCGGTGCTCGCATACCCCGGACCGCCCTCCACCGCGACGATCGTCCCGACCGCCGGCTTCGCCGCGCGCTCCCGCGGGAGGACCGCGAAGAAGATCGACTGATCTCCCACGCTGGGGTCCGCCCTGACCGCCGGGACAGTGATCCGGCCGCAGCGAAAGCGGGGGCCGGCGTTGAGATCACAGGGGCTGAGGACGGGTGACGCGCTGGCCGAGGCCCCGTCGGGGCCGCCATCGCTTGCGAGGGCCGAACCGCAGGCGCCCAGAACCAACGCTCCAAGCGCCGCAGAAAGAGGCAGAGCGAATCGCAGTCGAGACACGCGACGAGCCTAGACCTACATGGCCATCATCGCCTCGGATGGCTCGTCATCCGAGGCGCGCTTCTCGCCGTCCCCGCCCTTCAGCAGCCCGAGCCCGATCACCGGGAAGAGCAGCACCGAGAGCAGCCCGGCGCCGATCAGGGCGGCTCCCTCCGCGGCGTCCACCAGGTTGAGGTCCTCCCCGATCGCCACCGCCGCGACGATGAACGGCAGTGAGGTCGCCTGCATGAGGCCGGCGATCAGCGTGTGACGGGCATCCAGCACCCGCCGGTAGAGCAGGGCGGGCAGGCCGCGGGCCGCCATCAGCGCCGCCAGGAAGATCGGGACCATGAGCACGTTCGAGGCGCTCGAGGTCAGGGCGGTGAGGTCGTACTTGACGCCGCTCGCCACGAAGAAGACCGGGATGAAGATCCCGAAGCCGATCGCCTCCAGCTTTCGGCGGAACTCCGGGTGGGTCATGGCCTCGTCCTTGTCGAGCAGGGAGAGGATCGCCCCGGCCATGAAGGCGCCGAGGATCGACTCCAGGCCGAGCGAATTCGCGATCGCCGCGAAGCCGACCAGCAGGACGACGGCGCCCCGCACGCGGATCTGCGCGGTCGTGTCCTGAAGCCGAACCAGGTCCTGGCGCAGCAGGCTCGAGCGCTCCGCCGTCTTCACCGAAATGAAGACGACCACCGCGAGCAGCACCAGGCTCCCGATCAGGAGCAGCGTCGAGCCGACCCCGCCCTTACCCGAGAAGAAGATCGAGAGCAGGATGACCGCGCCGAAGTCGGCGATCGTCCCCGCCGCCACGATCAGCTGGCCGAAGGTCGAGGAGATCTCCCCCGCGTCCTTGAGCACCGGGATCAGGACCCCGAGCGAGGTCGCGCAGAGGATGATCGCGATCAGCAGCGGGGTCTCGATCAGGCCGGCTGCTTTCAGTCCAAGGGCGAGGACCAGTGCGATTCCGAATGAGATCGCGAAGCCCATCAGGGTCAGCCGCAGGACCTGCCCGCGCAGCTTGCCGAAATCGATCTCGAGGCCGGCCAGGAAGAGCAGGAAGGCCAGGCCGAGCAGCGCGACTACCGAGATCGCGTCGTCGATCTCCACGATGCCGAGCACCGACGGGCCGATCACGATCCCGGCGATGATCTCCAGCACCACCGACGGGAGCTTCACGCTCGGGAAGAACCCGAGCAGCAGCGGAGCGACGAACGCGACCGCGACGACGATCAGCAGGTTGTCGAAGGCGGGCACCGGCGCACCGTCCCACGGGGCACGGACGCCGTTACACGGGGTCTAGGCTTGCTTCGGGGAGCAAGACCACAGGAGGATGAGATGGGAGCCCAGGAATTGAGGAACGCCCTGCAGGACGCGAACGAGGTCGACCTGATCACGACAGGCAGGAAGTCCGGAAACGAGAGCTCGAGGCCGATCTGGTTCGTCGAGGAGGACGAGAAGCTGTTGCTGCTCCCCGTCAGCGGGTCGGAGAGCAACTGGTACCGAAACGTGGAGAAGACGCCGGCGATCGGCCTGGCGGCCGACGGCGCCGAGCTCAGGACGGAGGCCAGGGCGACCGAGGACCGCTCCACCGTCGACCACGTCGTCGAGGCATTCAGCGACAAGTACGGCGCCGACCGGGTGAAGGAGTACTACCCCGGCGTCGACGCCGCAGTCGAGGTCCCGCTCGCCTGAGAGCGGAGCACTAACCTCAGCCTCGGCCCCGATAGCTCAGCTGGATAGAGCGACTCCCTCCTAAACATCTCCGCGTCGTGCCTGGGCCTGCCTGGACGGAGCGGGCAGATATGGCCCGATTGGGGGTGATTCGAGGCGATTTGGGCAGAAATCAAGGGCTTCTGCCCAAAGCTGCTCAGTGCTGGTTTGCATGGAAAGCAGCACTTTCGCTTGGTCGCGAGATACTGCGTCGACGATGTCGCAGGAGAACGTCGCGGTCGTTCGCCAGATGCTGGAGGGGTTCCTGAGCAATGACTTCGAGGCTGCCCTTTCCGCATTCGACCCAGACGTCGAGTGGGATGGGACGAACCTGCCGGACGGAACGGTCTCGCGCGGGCTTGAGGCCGTCGTGGACCACACCACCCGGTGGGCAGAAACCTGGGCGAACTGGGAGCTTGAGCTTGAGGAGGTGATGGACGCCGGCGGGGACCAGGTGATCGCGTTCACCCATGAGCGGGGCCGGACGGAGTCGGGCATCGAGCTGGACGAGCGCCACTCCGAGCTATACAGGGTTCGCGACGGGAAGATCGTGTACCGCAAGGGCTTCTCGGATGCGGACGAAGCCCTCGAAGCCGCCGGGCTGTCGGAGTAGCAGCTTTGGACGAGAAGCAGCACCCGTCCGAGAGATACTGCGTGGGCGATGTCGGAGGAGAACGTCCGGGCCTTGGGCGCCAGAACGGCGTAGGGTCGCGGGCACTAAGGGGATCTCGACCCACGAACAGGAGCGACAATGAATAAAAGGTCCAAGGCTGCAGCGACAGGCGTGGCCACGGCGGCGATGTTGCTTGGAGTCATGGCGGGCACCGGGTCCGCCAAACAGCCGGTCGACCCCATCAAGCCGATTCCTCCGTTGTCGAACGCCTGCCTAAAGGTCGGAGATACTTGGCGGTCAGCTTTCGACTCCATGGGCCGGCCGCTCAGTGGTACGTGCGAAACGACGAATCCAGCTGGATTCAGCGCCGATGACGTCGACAGACTCACGCGTGGCTGCAGCCAGGCCGCTGAGAACTTCGGTGCCGCCAGATTCGACGTGTCCCTATTTGGAGGCTCACTGTTCGTCTGCAATCTGACCTACCCAGGCTGAATGGAGTCAAGCTGAACGACGCTTCATCGCCGCACTAGGGAACCGTTCCGCCACGCTCAATCGGATCGGGGAACAGCTCGACCGCTTGGAGTCGAGGAGCCAGTCGAGACCGCCGGGCTGCCGGAGCAGGGGCTCAGCGAGGAGGATCGGAACCGGGCAACGCCCGGCCCACTAGACGCCGGAGGCGGTCGGCGGTGATCCCCTTCGCTCAACCCCGTCTTGACGACAACGAACGGCTGTTGTAAATATCCGGCCTGTCGAATTGGAGCAAGACGGGCCGCCCATCCAAATTGGGGAATGGGCTAAACGGATTGCGTGTTTTCTTTTGAAAAGGAGGAGACGCGAAATGCGACCTGTTGACGATTCCAACGTTGGCTCACCGGATCTCGCCACCAAGCCAGTCGAGATTCGATCTCATCGAAAGGGCGACTCGGTGACGATCATCGTCGCCGGCGAGATCGACCTATCGACGGCAGGCAAGCTCGATGCCGCAATCCGGCACGCAGAGGACACCGTGATCGGACAGATCGTGGTGGACATGACCGATCTCTCTTTCGTGGACTCCACTGGGCTGAGCGTTCTCCTGAGGGCGAGCGTGCGGAGCAGGGAGGACGGCAACCGGCTCAGCTTCGTCCCTTCGAAGCATGAGGCGGTCACCAGGCTCGTTGCCTTGACCGGAACGGGCGAGATGTTCGACTGAGCTGTCCCACCGTCGTTACCTCTCGGCGGTGTGGCAACAGGGGAACTGCGTATTGGAAGAAGCCTCCGACCGTGTACCGGCGGGGGCTCCTTCCTTTCGGGGCAAGTCGGGCAGCAGTCTGGCGTAGCACCTACCCCCAGCCGAGCTTGCCCTCGGCGCGGGGTTACCGACCTTCTGCCAGATGCTTCAACGGACGGTCTAAGCGACGCTGAGAACCCCCGCCACGCGGGTGTCAACAGAACCGCCGGTGGGTAAAGCGAGGACAGTCAAGAACCAGGGAAGGAGGAGCGTGGAAATGGCCAAGGCGAAGTCAGATAAGGAGCTCTACGGACGGCTCAGGGATACGGGCATCAGAAAGAGGGTCGCGAAGCGCGTCACCGAGGCACTACCGGCCAAGGGCCAGAAGAAGCCCGCCAGGGCCCACCGTCTCGCCGATGAGCTTTCGGCTGCGGCTGACACGATCAGGGAGCGCGCGGGCGGAGGCTCGCGGAAGCGCTCCAAAGCCGCGAAGAAGGCGGCGCGCACGCGCAAGGCGAAGGCCGCGAAGCGCAGCAGCTCCGCGAAGAGGGCCGCGAGGGCCCGCCGGTAGATCATCCGATGAGCGCGCGGGCCTGGGTACCGCCGTGGCGGTGGCGGAGTGCTCCCTTATTGCCGCCCGCGCGCTCAAAGCGGGAGGAGAGGACGTCAATCACGGGCGTGTTCTTGCCGTGAGCTGGACAGAGGGCGCGCGAGGGTTTATCGCCGCGAATGTGGGTAATTGCTGCGAGCAAGTAACGACTCGCACGGATGCGAAAGGAGGGGTCGGAAAATGGCCCAAACGAGCACAAGAAGGAACTCGCAGGCTCGCCGCAAGAGGACGGGACGGTCGAACGGCTCGGGCCGATCGGCAGCCTCCACTCGGGGCTCGAGCTCGACGCGAAACCGTCAGCAGCGCAATGGGAGCAGCAGTGCAAAGAGCCGGAGCTCGGGACCCGCGCGGAGCAACTCGCAGACCACTAACCGCTCCCGCACGCAGCCACGACGCTCTGGTGGGACAGCGGGGCCAGATTCCGTCAAGCAGTTTGCGTCGAAGGGCAAGGACGCCGTCGCCGAGGGAGTTCAGAGCGGTGGAAAGACGATCTCGACCGTCGCAGGCAAGGTGAAGGGACCGGCACTGGCCGCGGGCGGCGCCGCTCTGGCTGGGTTGGCGGGTGGCATGGCTGTGCAGTCGAAGCGCGACTCGGGACGCAAGATCCTGGGGATGCGACTCGGCAACAACGTTGGCAAGGCCGGAAAGGACCTTGCCGACGCCGGCCAGAGCGTCGGCCGGTTTACCGAGAACCTCGGAGAGTTTGCCGCCGAGATGCGGAAGACGCGTGAGGCGATCGACAATCGAGCGAAGCACCGCTCCCCGGTTGAGGTCGTGTTGCAGGCTCTGACTGCGCGACGCTAGTGCTGGTCGTGCTGTACCTGCTCAGGCGCGTCTTCTAGGACCTGGCCGGAGGAAGGTCAGCGGTGACCCATTACGGTTTGCCGGGTGGCGGAGTCTTCCGAGCCCCCAGCTGGGTCGAGGGAAGGGCGCATTGCGTTGAACGAGGCCTTTTCCCGGGATCTCAACGAGCGAAAAGCCAAGTGGATTGAAGGCGGCCAAGTAGTTGCCGGCTTCCGATGTGAGTGCTGGCAGGTCGATTGCGGTGAACGCGTCCAACTATCGAGCCGGGAATGGCACGAGGTCCGCTCCCGGTCGAATCGGTTTGCGGTAGTGCCGGGACACATCGCTGGCCAGCACGAAACGGTGGTCAAGGAGTACCCGCACTTCTGGCTTATCGAGAAACACGGCGAGGCGGGGGACGTAGCCAAGGAGTTGGCGTAACAGGAGGGCCCGTAGTACCCGCTCAGGCGGCTTCTCTCCCTGATTCGGTGGACACGACGGCTAATTCTCGGGCTTTCCGTGCGCGCCTAAGGGTTTCTGTGTTCCCGGGACCCCCCTTCCGTTTCTTGGACAGGAAGCTGATTGCCCAGACAGGCACCTCGAAGACCGCGCCGGCTGTCCCGTCAAAGGAAATGTCCTCAATCAGCTCGGCAGCCGGGTTGTTCTTGAGCTTAGTGATGATGCGGCGCTGGTGAGTGTGGATCGTCGCGGTGTCGTCCTCGTCAGAGAAGTTGATGACCGTCTCGCGCTCAGGCGCGGTAAGACTCATTGGGGTCCTTTCAGGTGGGTTCAAAAGTCGTCACGAATTGCTTTCCCCCGCGGGTTAGGTTTGTTTCGCGCTGCCCCGGCTCGTCGTGAATCGGTCAGGGGCACGGACGCACAGGGCCGATTCAGAGATGGGGGCAGGCCGGGGCGCGCTTGAGAGTCGCGCGTGCTTTGGGGGTTAAGCGGGTAGGACCCGCGCACGGCAGGACGGTTCGTTTAAGGAGAGGGACCTTTGATGCGGGTCCCTCGGACGCCTCGGATCGACCTGCCGTTTTCTGTTGCGCGTTTTGGGCCGTTGAAAATCCGGGGTAGGGTCAGGGGCAGTCGGCCCGCGGAGGGCAGTCCGCCGTCGCGGCACTACTGCTTGCATGGAAAGCAGCAGTCCGACCGGCGCGGGTCAACCACAATCGAGTCGTGGGTGCGCTGCGTAATGCTGCTCGGGAAGCATCAGCCGTTGTTCGGGGGACAACGCCGACGCACCGTCGGTTGCGGGACCACCTCGTCGCGATCGCGCTCGCCACGCTCGGGGTCGATCTGCTCTGCGGACTGGCCGCTTTCTTTCTTGAGCGCCACGGCGCTCAAACTGAGATCAAGACGCTAGGCAGCGCATTGTTCTGGACGTCGACCCAGCTCTTGACCGTTTCATCATCAATCAAGAACCCGGTCTCGTTTGGTGGGCGGGTGCTCGATGTGTTCATGGAGGCCTACGCGATCATCGTCATCGCAGCCCTCGCAGGGGCGTTCGGTTCATTCATTCAGAAACGAGGCCTAGAGCTAGACGCAAAGACGAAGAGCTAACGGGGAAATGAACTGACCGGGTAGTCGTTTTGAAGAACGTGCGCTCTTGTTATGCGGTCCGAACTGGCCGCTTTGTACGAAAAGCAGCGGTTCTGCTTTGCATGGAAAGCAGTGGTCAGAACCTCTGGCGGCAATCTACGTTTGATCCCGATAGCTCAGCTGGATAGAGCGACTCCCTCCTAAGGAGTAGGCCCCAGGTTCGAATCCTGGTCGGGGCGCTCTTACTCCGCGAAGTGCCTGCATTCGAAGCCCGCCCGTCCTGGTGCACGGAAAGCAACATCGCCGACCGGTGGTCGCTGAATACTCCGTTCAGGTCGCTGCCTTCGACCATGCGAACGGAGGAGTACAGGCGGGCCAAGGCGAAGCTCATCAGCCAGGTGCCATCACAAGAAAAGGAGATGGAAATGGAAGCAAGATCCGTTCAGGAGAGGCAGCCGACCGGCTGGACTTACTTCGCCGGCTGTCTCCTCTTCATCGTCGGGTCGCTCGATGCCCTCTGGGGGTTGGCGGCGGTCCTCAACAACGACATCGTGATCGTCGGCGGGCATGGCGCGATCCTCGCCGACATCAAGACCTGGGGCTGGGTCCACCTGATCCTCGGCTCGATCATGGCCCTGACGGGCCTCGGGCTCTTCGCGGGAAGCTCCGCGGCGCGCTGGGCGGCGATCTTCTTCGTGATGATCAACGCCATCATGCAGATCGTCTGGTTCCCGGCAGCACCGCTCTGGGCGTTCCTGATGATCCTGCTCGATGTCACGATCATCTATCAGCTGACCGCGCGCTGGGACGCCTGACACCTTCCGAAGGGCGGCCCTCACCTCTGTGCGGGCCGCCCTTCGATTTCCTGGATCGTCCGAGACGGGAACTTCCTCTACGCCTCCGCGTGCGGGTGCAGCTCGAGGCCCGTTTCGACCAGCCAACCCCTCAGCTTCTCGTGCATCGCACGCACTCCGACGATCGGCCCGTCCGGTTCACTCCACGAGGTCGGCACCAGGGCGAATGGCCGGCTCTGCCAGCCACCGAGGCCGCCGTGTGAGCCCATGAACTCCTCGAACGGTGCGACCTCGTTCTGCTCGGGGTCGTAGATGCAATTGACCAGGATGTCCGGGCAGTGGCGGAAGCCGTCCGTGCGCCGCAGGTGGTCCGCCGCATTCACACCGAAATGGCGCAACGGGTCCACACCGGCCACCTGATCGTCGCGCAGCCGCCGACTACCTCGGGCTCCGAGCACGACGGCGCCGTCCTCGTCGCTACGGACCATCAAGAACCCGATGCCGGGATGGTCTTTGAGCGCGGTGAGCAGTCGTGGGTGCATCGCCTCGATCTCCTCCAATGAGAGGCGTCGATCTCGCGCCGGCAACGAGATCAGGCCCAGTCCGCCCGATGCCAGAACCACTGCCTCGTGGTCCGCGGCCGCGCGATCCGGCTCCTGCATCGCTTCGCGATTCCGACCCAGGACGACGTCGCCGTCGACTACGCGATCTCGCGTCGCACGCGCGAGCATCCTGCCGCCGGCCGTCTCCTCGTTACGTGCATCGGTGATTGCCCCGCTGACAGAGCCCAGCCCTTCGTCGGGCGCCGGGGGTGCGTAAACATCGCCGTCACTGAGTGCGTCACTGACCAGCTGATCGAGCTCGAGGCCGTAACGCTGGCGAAACGGCCTGCCCTGGCTCTGGCCGTGGTCCGACAGCACCACCAGGTGGTACGGGCGCGGTGCCTGCTTGATCGCCCGTTCCAGAAGCGCAAGCTGTGCGTCGTGCTGCTTGAGCACCGCGAACGCATCGGGCTGCTCGATGCCCGAGTGATGCGCCACCTCGTCGTAGCCGACGAAGGTGGAGTAGACGACGGGCACTCCCTCGTAGATGTCGCCGAGCAGCGTTGCGACGTTGAGGTCGCGCATCACGACGGTGATCGCGCCTCTCATGAACGGGTACAACCCGCCGCGATCGATGTGCTCCTCCCCGCGCCGGCGCTGTCGGCGGGCGGCCCGCAGCTCCTGGATGACGTCCCATAGATAGAGAGCGATCGTCCGCGTGAACCCGTAGGGATCGGCGAAGTAGGCGAAGTATTCCCGCGCACTGGAGCGTCGCTTGTCCCGAAGCACGCTCATCGTCGCGGAGCAGTGCGGCGCGTCTCCTGAGAACAGGTTCCCCCGGCTGGCGCCGCCTGCCGCGAGCAGGCCGCCCCCGTCCGAGCGGCGGCGCTCGAGCTCGACGGCATCCTTGCCGTGATTGGAGACGATCGTCCGCCCGCTCTCCTTCTCGTACCAGCGAAACGCGGGCATGTCGTCATTGCTGCCCAGCAGCAGCCCGGCCTGGCTGGCTCCCGTCTGGGAGGAGAGATCGCACTCCCACGGCACGATCCGATGGCTTCCTTCCTCGAGCCAGCGGGCCATCGTCGGGGCGTGTCCGCTGTCGAGCGCGCGCTGCAACACGGGCTCCGCGAGACCGTCGATCTCGAACATGATCACGCCGGGCACGTCGGTGCGCTCGTGGTCTCGTCGGGCGTGCCTGCGAACCACGCGGAGCTGACGGGCATCGTCGTCGAGGCTGAGCGCGGGTGCGAGCACCAGCAGGCTGACCGAGAGGACGAACGCGATCAGCACAGCGCTGCCGAAATTCGGCACGGTGCCGTCGACGACGCTGATCGAGATCGAGACGATCGCGCCGTTCAGGACCAGCGATCCGAGCCCGAACGTCAGCACGGTAAGCGGGAGCAGCAGCCGGATCAGAAGCGGCCAGAGCAGTGCATTGAGCAGAGCGACCAGGCCGGTGGTGAGCAGGACGGCCTCGAAGCTCGGCACGTCGATCGCGGGCAGAAGCGCGGCAAACGCCCAGAAGATCAGCCCGATGAGCAGCCAGAGCAGCAGCCCGCGAACGACGCGCCCGGCTATTCGGACTGACTGCCCACGCTTCATCCCCAATCGAGAACCGTCTCAGATCCGGGCTCGAGAACCCGAACCTCGGCGCTCGTCTCGAGCTCACTCACCAGGCGCGTGAATTCGCGCGCTGGAGCCGTCAGGGGCTCCGGCCGCAGCCATCGCAGGCCGGCCGGATAGAAGGTGCCCCAGTGAATCGGCACCACCAACCGCGGGCGGATGAGCTCGACCGCTCGCGCGGCACGCTGGGGATCCAGGTGACCCTGGCCAACCGAAGATCCCCAGCCCCAGATCGGCAATAGGGCGAGGTCCACCGACCCCAGCTCCGACATCTCCGGAAACAGGTCCGTGTCACCGGCGAAGTAGACCGTGCGGCCGGCGCGGCGCAGCAGAAATCCCAGCGGGGCTATCTCGGGGCCCCGGTGACCGTCGCGGTGGCGACCGTGGACGGCTCGCACTCCCTCGACCTCGACCCCGCCGACCGAAATGGCCTCTCCGACTCCGAGCTCCCGGATGTCCTGGGCGCCGCTTTTGGACGCCAATCTCGCGGCGTCCCGTGGAATCACCAGCGGAGCGCTGCTTGGAATCCGTTTGAGTGACGGCAGGTCGAGATGGTCGCGATGCAGATGCGAGATCAGCACGAGGTCGGCGGCCTTGGCGAGGAGGGGATCCGGCGAGGGTCCCTGCCGGTGCAAGGGACCCAGCCAGCGGCGCAGCATCGGATCCGTGAGGATCGTGACGCCGTCGAGCCGCAGCAGCGTGGTCGCATGACCGATGTAGGTCAGCCGGTCCATCTTGGTCGTTGTGCTTAGGCGATATAGACCGAGGCAAGCGCGGCCCAGTACGTGCCGGTATCCACGAGCCGTGAAAAGACGCCGATGCTTTCGCTGCTTAAAGCGGAGTCTCTGGCAGCCACTGAGGAACCTCCTTGACTAGTCGCTGGCGAATGAGCGAAGCAATACCAGAGCATGCGCTCAGCGATGTAAAGGCGCGATAGAGGGGCTCGCCCTAGGGCGCCGCTGCCTCTCGCCTGAGCGTGTGCAGGCTCCACCCGAGCGCGGACATCCCGATGCCGTTGAGGATGAATCCGATCCCGGCGAACAGCGCGAGCGTCGCGAGACCGATGTTCGGATCGGAGACGATCACGATGCCGGCCAGCAGCTCCACAGCTCCGGCGAAGATCCCCCAGCCGCGGTTCTCGTCCACCTCGAAGGCGGCGATCAGCCGGACGACTCCGACCGCGATCAGCCAGATTCCGATCAGCAGCGCGACTGCCGCGACTCCCTGGATCGGATGGCGGACGAGCAGAACGCCGATGATCGCGGTGAGCACGCCGAGCAGGGCGAGCGATCCGCGGCTCTGGGTGCTGTGCATCAGGGAGGCAGCCAGCTCGAGGATCCCGTCGACCAGCAGGAAGATTCCTGCGATCACCGCCAACGTCGCCAGGCTGTCGCCCGGCTTGATCAGGATGACGATCCCCGCCGCGATGCTGAGCACGCCGATGAGCAGAAGCAGCCACCACCCCCCGGTCGCCGCGCGCGCATCGTCGTCAGTCAATTGATCAGCCATCTCTCCTCCTTGTTCGGCGCGCGAATGGAAACAGCCTCGCTCAGGCACCGTTTGTATCCAATTGCCCGGATCTCACGAAGGAATGGGCCAGGTTCGAATCCTGGTCGGGGCGCTCCACCACGAGGCGGGGGGTGATAGACCTAGCCCGTGGTTTCCACCGTCGCAGTGGGCACGGATGGCTCAGAGACGGCCGGCGAAGCGGTGAAGCAGGCGGCCGAGTTCGCTCGCCGCTTCGACGCGAAGCTGGTGCTGCTGAGCGCCTTCACGGATGGGCCGCCTCCACCCGATGCGGACGAGGCCCAGTGGGCCTACAGCCCGGCAGCCCAGCTGCGGGAGATCCTCTCCCGGACCGAGGCCGAGCTCAACAAGCAGGGGATCGAATGCACGACCGCGGTAGAGGAGGGCGATCCGGCCGAGGTGCTGGTTCACCTGGCTGAGGACTGCGGCGCCGACGTGCTGGTGATCGGCAACAAGGGAATGCAGCGGAGGGTTCTGGGCAGCGTGCCGAAGTCGGTCGCCCAGAACGCGGACTGCTCCGTCCTCGTGGTGAAGACGACCTGACGGACGAGCAGCTCGGTCCGTGTCCCCGACCATCTCCGTTCCCAGCCGCTTCAACGGTCCCCTGACGAGCGGTCATGGCGGGTATAGCTCCGGAGTCATCGCCGCCTCAGTGGAAGGGCCGGCGGAGGTCACCCTGAGGAGCCCCGTCCCACTGGACACACCGCTCGACGTCAGCCGTGACGGTGACGGCGCCGTTCGGGTGCTGGATGGTGAGGTGCTGATCGCGGAGGCGCGTCCGGCCGCAGAGCTTGGCCTGGAGGTCCCGGCTGCGGTGAGCGTCCCCGAGGCGCAGCTGGCCGCGAATCGCTACCTCGGATCGCCCGACGGGCTCTTCGGGCGCTGCTTCGTCTGCGGGAGCGACCGTGAGGACGCGCTCGGTGTTTTTGCGGGGGCGGTCGACGGACGTCCCCTCGTCGCCTCCCCGTGGACGCCGCCCGACTGGACCGCCGACGCCGACGGAAACGTGCTCCCGGAGTTCATCTGGGCGGTGCTCGACTGCCCCACCTACTTCGCCGTCTACGCCGACGGCGAGCTTCCGGTGAGCTTCCTCGGCCGGATCGCAGCGCAAATCGACGCGCCGGTCACCGCCGGCCAGGAGCACGTCGTGGTCGCCTGGCCGATCGGGGTCGACGGACGCAAGCGTCACGCCGGCGCGGCGGTGCTCTCTTCCGAAGGAACCCCCCTGGCCATCGCCCGTGCCCTGATGATCGAGCCACGCGAGGCAACGGCAGGATGATCGAGCTTCGCGCCGCCGGCCTGGAGCCCGCCGGGGTGATCGCCGTCGCTCGCGGGGACGCCGAGGTCAATCTCGCCGCTGAGGCCCGTGACGCGATGGCCAACAGCGCCGCGATCGTTCAGCGGCTGGCCTCATCCGCCGAGCCCGTCTACGGCGTCTCCACCGGGTTCGGCTCGCTCGCGATGACGCCGATCCCGGCTGAGCGCCGCAAGGAGCTGCAACGAGCCCTGATCCGCTCCCACGCCGCCGGGATGGGGAAACCGGTCGAGCGGGAGGTCGTAAGGGCGATGATGCTGCTCCGCGCCCGATCCCTCGCCATGGGGTACTCGGGGGCGAGGCCGGAGGTCGCCGAGGCGATCCTGGACGTCCTGAACGCCGGGATCACGCCCATCGTCCCCGAGCATGGCTCGCTCGGCGCCAGCGGCGACCTGGCTCCGCTCGCGCATTGCGCCCTGGTGCTGATCGGCGAGGGCGAGGTCCTGGACGGCGGCGGCGGGCGCCACCCCGCAGCCGAGGCGCTCGCCGACGCCGGGATCGAGCCGCTCACGCTGCGCGCGAAGGAGGGCCTGGCGCTGATCAACGGCACGGACGGCATCCTCGGCATGCTGGTGCTCGCCGCCCAGGACCTGCGTTCGCTGCTGCGGGTCGCCGACCTGACGGCCGCCATGTCGGTGGAGGCGCTGCTCGGGACCGATCGCGCGTTCGCCGAGGACCTGATCGCCCTGCGCCCACAACCGGGGCAGGCGACGAGCGCCGCGAACCTTCGCCAACTGCTGGCCGGCTCGCCGATCGTCGCTTCTCATCGCGAGGACGATCCGCGCGTCCAGGATGCCTACTCGCTGCGCTGCGCCCCGCAGGTCAATGGCGCCGCGCGCGACGCACTCGCCTACGCCGATGGCGTGGCCGCGGAGGAGCTCCGGTCCGCGATCGACAATCCGATGGTGCTGCCCGACGGACGGGTGGAGTCCTGCGGCAACTTTCACGGAGCGCCCCTCGCCCTGGCGTGCGATCTGCTCGCGATGGCGGTCGCGGACACCGGCGCGATCGCCGAGCGGCGGACGGATCGCTTGCTCGACTCCGCCCGCTCCGAGGGCCTCCCGGCGTTCCTCGCCGAGGACCCCGGAGTCCATTCGGGGTTGATGATCGCTCAATACACGCAGGCGGCGATGGTCGCCGAGAATCGCCGCCTCGCGGCCCCGGCTGGGGTCGACTCCCTCCCGACCAGCGCGATGCAGGAGGACCACGTCTCGATGGGCTGGGGAGCCGCGCGCAAGCTGCGCGCGGCGATCGACAACCTGAGTCGCATCCTCGCGGTCGAGGCGGCATGCGCAGCACGCGGGCTCGAACTGCGCGCGCCGCTGGCGCCGGCCGCAGGCACCGGAGCGGCGGTCGCGGCGATCCGCTCGGCCGGCGTCCCCGGACCCGGTCCCGACCGGCACCTCGCCCCCGAGCTGGAAGCGGTGGAGCGGTCGATCGCCACAGGTGGGCTCCTGCACGCCGTCGAGGGCGAGATCGGGGAGCTGCGGTGAGCGGTCCACGCGAGGTCCGTGCCCCGCGGGGCGGGGAGATCTCCTGTCGAGGCTGGCAGCAGGAGGCGGCCATGCGGATGCTGATGAACAACCTCGACCCCGAGGTCGCCGAGAACCCCGACGAGCTGGTCGTCTACGGCGGCACCGGACGCGCTGCTCGCTCCTGGGACGCCTTCGACGCGATCGTGCGATCGCTGCGCGACCTGGGCGACGACGAGACCCTGCTGGTCCAGTCGGGCAAGCCCGTGGGCGCCTTCCGCACCCACGAGTGGTCCCCGCGCGTCCTGATCGCGAACTCGAACCTGGTCGGCGACTGGGACAACTGGGACGAGTTCCGCAGGCTGGAGGCGGAGGGGCTGACGATGTACGGCCAGATGACCGCGGGATCCTGGATCTACATCGGGACCCAGGGAATCGTGCAGGGGACCTACGAGTGCTTCGCGGAGATCGCCCGGCGCCGCTTCGACGGCTCGCTCGCGGGCACGATCTCGTTGACGGCGGGCCTCGGCGGCATGGGCGGGGCGCAGCCGCTGGCGATCACGATGAACGGCGGCGTCGCGCTCTGCCTCGAGGTCGATCCGGCGCATTTGCAGCGGCGCATCGAGACCCGCTATCTCGATGAGGAGGCGGACGACCTCGAGGACGCGATCGCGCGCTGCCTGGCGGCGAAGCGCGCGCAACGCGCCCTCAGCGTCGGACTGGTCGCCAACGCCGCCGACGCGCTGCCCGAGCTTCAGCGGATGGGGTTCGAGGCGGACATCGTCACCGACCAGACGAGTGCCCACGATCCGCTCAACGGCTACGTGCCGAACCTGATGCCGCTGGAGGACGCGTTGAGGCTGCGGGAGGAGAACCCCGACGAATATGTGCGCCGCTCACGCGCGGCGATCGCTGCGCACTGCGCCGCAATGGTCGGCTTCCTGGACGCGGGGGCCGAGGTCTTCGACTACGGCAACAGCCTGCGGGCCGAGGCGGAGCTGGGCGGCTTCGAGCGCGCCTTCGCGTACCCGGGATTCGTCCCCGCCTACATTCGCCCCCTGTTCTGCGAGGGCAAGGGGCCCTTCCGCTGGGTCGCCCTGTCCGGCGATCCGGCGGACATCGCCGCCACCGACCGAGCGGTGCTCGAGGAGATTCCCGACGACGAGCCCCTGCGGCGCTGGATCGAGCTCGCCGCGGAGAGGATCTCCTACCAGGGCCTGCCGGCCCGCATCTGCTGGGCGGGGTACGGCGAGCGGGCTCGGCTCGGCGTGCGCTTCAACGAGCTCGTGCGGTCCGGAGAGGTCTCCGCTCCGATCGTGATCGGCCGCGATCACCTCGACTCCGGCTCGGTCGCCTCCCCCTACCGCGAGACCGAGTCGATGGCCGACGGCTCCGACCCGATCGCCGACTGGCCGCTGCTCAACGCCCTGGTCAACACAGCCTCCGGCGCCTCCTGGGTGAGCATCCACGACGGCGGCGGGGTCGGGATCGGGCGCTCGCTCCACGCCGGGATGGTCTGCGTCGCGGATGGCACGGATCTCGCGGCCCAGAAGCTCGAGCGAGTGCTGACCAGCGACCCCGGGACCGGCGTGATGCGCCACGCGGATGCCGGATACGAGAGGGCGATCGACGTCGCCGCGGAGCGCGGCGTGCGCCTGCCGATGCGGGACCAAGAGTGAGCCTTCGCGAGGTCGTGGAGATCGGCGACCCCGTGCTGCGTGAGCGGTCCAGAGAGGTGGGTCCCGAGGAACTCGCCTCCCCCGCGATCCAGGAGCTGATCGACGACCTGATCGAGACGAAGCGCGCGACGCACGGGGCGGGGATCGCAGCGAATCAGGTCGGCGAGCCCGTCCGCGTGGCCATCGTCGAGGTGGAGGAGGACAACCCCCGCTACCCGTACAAGCCGCCCGAGCCGCTCACGGTGATGGTCAATCCGAGCATCGAGCCACTCGGCGGCGAGACGATCGAGATCAACGAGGGCTGCCTGTCGGTGCCGGACCTGCGTGGCGCGCTCCCGCGTCACCCCGCGGTCCGGGTCCGCTACCTCGACCGCGAGGGCGGCCAGCACGAGGAGGTGAAACGGGGGCTGACGGCCGGCACCTACCAGCACGAGGTGGATCACCTCGACGGCACGCTCTTCGTCGACCGCGCCGACCCGAAGACGTTCGCGACCTGGGAGCAGTTCGACCGCCACCAGCGCGACGAGTTCGTGCGCCGCGTCGAGCGGCTCACCGAAGAGAGCTCGTGAGCGCGGAACGACCAGGCACCCTCTGGTGCGAGCTCGCCTGGCTGGGCGGCGAGCGAGCCGAGGCCGGCGTCGTGGTGGAGCTGGAGGGCGAGCGAATCGCGTCGGTCACCACGGGGGCGGAGAGCCCACCGCCCGGGGCGACCTCCTTGCCCGGCCTGACCATCCCGGGAATGGCCAACTCCCACTCGCACGCCTTCCAACGGGCCCTGCGCGGGCGTACCCAGGCCGGTCGCGGGGACTTCTGGACCTGGCGATCCCTGATGTATGAGCTCGCGGACCGAATCGACCCGGACAACTACCTCGCTCTGGCCCGGGCGACCTTCGGGGAGATGGCGCTGGCGGGCATCACCACCGTGGGCGAGTTCCACTACCTGCACCACGGCCCGGGCGGGACCCGCTATGAGAATGCGAACGCGCTCGGACAGGCGGTGATCGCCGCCGCCGGCGAGGCCGGGATTCGCATCACCCTCCTCGACACCTGTTACCTGCACGGCGGGATCGGCCGGGAGGCGGAGGGCGTCCAACTTCGCTTCTCCGATGGCAGCGCCGAGGACTGGGCGACGCGGGCGGATGAGATCCAGCCCGGCGAAGATGCGCGAGTGGGGGCCGCGATTCACAGCGTCCGCGCCGTTGACCGGGAGGCCGTCGCCCGGGTGGCGGCGTTCGCGGCCGAGCGATCCTGGCCTCTACATGCCCACGTCTCCGAGCAACCGGCTGAGAACGAGGACTGCCTCTCCGCATACGGCATCACCCCCACCCGGCTGCTTGCCGACGCAGGCGCCCTCTCGCGGGGCTTCACCGCGGTCCATGCCACGCACATCGCCGATGGCGACCTCGAGCTGCTGGGGGGTCAGGGATGCGGAGTCTGTCTCTGTCCGACCACCGAGCGCGACCTCGCCGATGGGGTTGGCCCAGCGCGACGGCTGGCGGAGGCGGGGGCGGGGCTTTCGCTCGGCACCGACTCCAATGCGCTGATCGACGTGTTCGAGGAAGCACGGGCGGTGGAGCTCGACGAGCGCCTCGTGACGGGGCTGCGGGGTGGCCATTCGGCGGCCGGGCTGCTCCGTGCGGCTACCGCGGGCGGGTGCGCCGCCATCGGCTGGCCCGAGGCGGGCACGATCGAGCCCCAGGCTCTCGCGGACCTGGTGACCGTCGCGATGGACGGGGTGGGTCTCGCCGGGACGTCGGTCGATCACGCCCTCGAGTCGCTCGTCTTCGCCGCGACCGCGGCCGACGTGCGCGAGGTGATCGTCGGAGGGCGGTTCGTGGTGCGAGACGGCGCTCATGTCGATCTCGACGTGGCCTCCGAGCTCAACGAGGCGATCGGCGGACTATCGGCATGAGCTCACTGGCGATCGAGAACATCGGCCTGCTGGTCACCAACGACCCCTCCCTCGGCGAAGGGCCGCTGGGGATCGTCCGCGGGGCGTCCCTCGTGTTCGATGGAGATCGTGTCGCCGCCGTGGAGCGGCGGAGCGCGTCCGCCGACAGCAGCATCGACGCCGCGGGTCGCTGCGTGATTCCGGGCTTCGTCGACAGTCACACGCATCTGGTCTTCGCGGGAGACCGAGCGGAGGAGTTCGCCGCGCGGCTGGCCGGGAAGCCATACGAGGCGAGCGGCATCAGGGTCACCACCGATGCGACCCGCGCGGCGAGCGCGGGCGAGCTGAGAGAGCTGGCAAGTCGGCGACGGGCCGAGGCCCTGCGCGCCGGCATCACGCATCTGGAGGTCAAGTCCGGCTATGGGCTTGACGTCGCCGCCGAGCGGAAGCTGTGCGAGATCGCCGCCGAGTTGACCGGCGACGTCACCTTCCTGGGCGCCCACGCGGTACCGGAGGAATACGAGGGCCGCACGGACGACTACGTCGACTTGGTCTGCGGGGAGATGCTGGAGGCATGCGCGCCGCTCGCGCGCTGGATAGACGTGTTCTGCGAGCGCGGGGCCTTCGATGCGGATCAGTCACGCACGGTGCTCGAGGCGGGGCGGTCGGCCGGACTCGGCCTCCGTGTTCATGGCAACCAGCTCGGCCCTGGACCAGGCATCGGGCTGGCGGTCGAGATGGGAGCTGCCTCGGTCGATCACTGCACCTACTTCGACGACACCGACGTCGAGGCGCTCGCCGGGGGCAGCACGGTCGCCACCTTCCTGCCGGCGACGGACTTCTCGACCCGGCAGCCGTATCCCGACGCGCGCCGGATGATCGACGCAGGCGTACAGGTTGCGATCGCCACCAACACGAATCCCGGATCCAGCAACACGACCTCGATGAGCTTCTGCATCGCGCTCGCCGTTCGCGACATGGGGATGACCGTCGACGAAGCGCTGCTCGCCGCCACGCTCGGGGGAGCCCGCGCACTGAACCGCGACGACGTCGGCCGTCTGACGCCCGGCTCGAGGGCCGATGCCGTTCTCCTTGACGCACCGTCCTACATGGACCTGGTCTACCGCCCCGGGGTGCCGCTCGTCGCCGCCAGTTTCGTTGGCGGACGGCAGCCTGCCGAGGACTAACCCCAGGTTCGAATCCTGGTCGGGGCGCTCGCCTGCAAGGCGGGCACCGCGATTTTGCAAGTGGCCCCGATGTTGCGACTCTTCTGGGGGAGGATTCGGTGTCCGACAGCAGTCCCAGCAGCAAGCGATTGCCCTACATGCCCGGCCTGGATGGCCTGCGTGCCATCGCCGTCCTGGCGGTCTTCGTCTACCACTTCCACAACGGCGGCGGCTGGCTTCCCGGCGGGTTCCTCGGTGTCGACGTCTTCTTCGTCATCAGCGGCTATCTGATCACCTCGCTGTTGCTCAGCGAGTTCCGCAAGGAGGGGCGGGTCGATCTCGTCGCGTTCTGGCTCCGGCGCGCGCGGCGGCTGCTGCCCGCGGTGGGGGTGCTGATCGCCGTGGTGATGATCGTCGGCGCCTTCTTCGACCTCGGTCAGATCTCCACCCTCCGCGGCCAGGCCCTCGCCTCGATGGCCTACGTGACCAACTGGGATCTGATCGTGAGCCACCAGTCCTATTTCGAGCAGTTCGCCAGGCCCTCCCTGTTCCGCCACCTCTGGTCCCTCGCGGTCGAGGAGCAGTTCTACCTGCTCTGGCCCATCGTCTTCGCGTTCTTCATGACGCGGTTCGGTCACCGGCGGGTCGTCATCGGGGTGATCGCGGGCGCGATCGCATCGAGCCTGCTGATGGCGATCCTCTTCAACCCGGTGAACCCGAACCGCGTCTTCTACGGGACCGACACCAGGGCGACCCCGCTGCTGATCGGCGTCGCTCTCGCCTTCTTCTGGCATCCGGAGAAGCTCAGGGCGAGGACCGGGAACCTGGCGCCCGCCGCCCTTGACGCGCTTGGGGTGATCGGGCTGTCGATGGTCCTGATCACCTTCCTGACCGTCCACGACTACGACGTCTCGCTCTACCACGGCGGCTTCCTGCTGCTCTCGATCTGGACGGCGATGCTGGTCGCCGCGCTCGCTCATCCGGCCGCCTCGATCGGGCGGACCCTCGGCAATCCGGCGATGCGCTGGCTCGGGGTCCGCAGCTACAGCTTCTATCTCTGGCACTGGCCGATCCTCGAGCTGACCAGGCCCGGGATAGACGTGTCGCTGCACGGCCCGGTCCTGTTCGCGCTCCAGCTCGGTGCGACCCTGGCGCTCGCCGACCTCTCCTACCGCTATGTCGAGCAGCCCTTCCGCCGCTCGACCAGCTGGCAGCGGCCGGACTGGACCCGGATCGGCCGGGTCGGGATCGCCGTCGGCGTCACCGTGGTGGTGGTCGTGGTCGGCTGGAGCGGCATCGTGCCCAAGGGCCGGCCGGGTCAACTGCACGTGGCGTCGGCCGAGATCACGCCGAAGAAGGCGAAGTACGTCGCGCCTCCGGTCTCGGTGACGCGAGCCGTCGCCGAGGCGTCGGGCGGGCGCGCCCCGGTCAAGGCGGGTGTGACCGCCAGGGGCCGACGCGTCAAGGCGCTGTCCGTGCTGGCTCTGGGCGACTCGGTGATGGTCGACGCCAGCAGCGGACTGGGGCGGCTGCTCGGGCCCCGGCTCACCCTGAACGCCCACGTCGGCCGGCAGGCGAACGAGATCGTCGACCTGCTCCACGGCTACGCGGCCCACGGCGGGTTGCCGGACTACGTCGTGCTGCAGCTCGGCAACAACGGACCCGTCTATAGCGACGACCTCGAGCACCTCCACGAAGCGCTGAAGGGCGTCCCGCACGTCTTCCTGGTGAACGTCGAGGTGCCGCGCAGCTGGCAGGGCGAGGTCAACTCGGCCCTCTCGCAGGCCGCTGAGAGCTGGGGACAGGCGCAGCTGGTGGACTGGCACTCGGTCGCCGACTCGCACGGCGGGATCACCACCGACGGCATTCACCTGACCGAGAAGGGGATCGAGCTCTACTCGCGGCTGGTCGCCTCATCGGTGCGGACCGCCGCCGGCAGGGGCCGGTAGAGAGCGCCCCCCAAGTGCGGGGGCCCGGGCTCTCGCCCGGGCCCCCGCGGCCAACCCGTCAGCCCGCCAGGGTGCGGGATGTCTGGTGGTGGTGTAAGCGCTGCTGGGGATCCACTCGCGAATCTAGGAACCGACGGCACCCAGTCGGTTAAGGAGGTGGTCCCGGCCGGTGTCAATCCTGTGAAGCGGGATCAGGCCGGCTCGGCCGCCCGCAGGAAGGCCTCGAGGCGCTCGTTGTAGGGAGCTCCGGTCGACGGCACGGTGTGGCCCCGCCCCCGGATCACCTCGCGCTCGGCGGAGAGCGATGCAGCGAGCGAATCGCAGACGGCCTCGAAGGCGTCCGAGTGGCCGCCGGAGAGGACGAGGACCGGAAACCCGCCCGCCGCGAGCGCCTCGGTGGGGATCTCGGCCTCCCAGGACGGTCGCTCCCGCTTGAGCAGCTCGACGCCGTGCAGGAGATTCTCCGGCAGCTCCTCCGGCGTGCCGTAAGCCGAGCCCGCTCCTCCTCGGAAGAGCTGCAGGAAGTCCTCGGACGGGATCTCCTCGGCGTGCCCGAAGAGCCGCTCACCGTTGGCGATCATCTCGTCGACCACCGGCGTGCCCGCAGCCACCCGCAGGCAGCCGGGCTCCGAAACCGTGAGCGAGCGCACCGCGTCGGGTCTCAGCCCGGCCGCGAGCAGGGCGATGACCGCGCCGTAGGAGTGACCGACCAGGTGCGCTCCCTCCCCGAGCAGCTCGGCGAACATCGGCGCCTCCACCTCGAAGTCGTTTCGATCCAGCGGCGGGCTCTCTCCGAACCCCGGCCGGCTGGGAATCAACAGGCTCCAGCGTTCGGCGAGCTCGCGCTGCTTGCGCCAGGTGAGCTCCGGCCCGACGATGTCGCCATGGATGAAGAGGATGGGCGGCCCTGCGCCGATTCGCTCAACCTCCAGCAT
This sequence comes from uncultured Solirubrobacterales bacterium, assembly GCA_963831605.1. GTDB lineage: Bacteria > Actinomycetota > Thermoleophilia > Solirubrobacterales > 70-9 > DASUPK01. Next base: position 347,805 of record CAWHQR010000005.1, on the reverse strand, counting down.
CTGGTACGACGATCCGTAGAACCCGCGTCATCTGCGAACAAACCCTACGATCACCGCGATGTTGCTCGTCATCCAGGTTCCCTGCCTGAACGAGAAGGAGTCCCTGCCGCAGCTCCTCGCCGGTCTGCCGCGCACCGTGCCCGGCTTCGACCGCGTGGAGTGGCTCGTCATCGACGATGGCTCGACCGATGGGACCGTGGAGGTCGCCAAGCGCCACGGCGTCGACCACCTCGTACGGCTGGCCAGCCACCGCGGGCTCGCCACGGCCTTTCAGGCCGGACTCGACGCGGCGCTCAAGCTGGGCGCCGACGTGATCGTCAACACCGACGCCGACGGCCAATACAGCTCCTCTGACATACCCCGGCTGGTGGAGCCCATCGTCGCTCGCCGCGCCGACATGGTCGTGGGCGACCGCCAGGTGCAGAACGTCGAGCACTTCTCCCCCACCAAGAAGCTCCTGCAGAAGCTCGGCAGCTGGGTGGTGCGCCGGGCCTCCGGCACCAGGGTGCTCGATACGACCTCCGGCTTCCGGGCCTACAACCGCGAGGCCGCGCTCCAGCTGATCGTCGTCTCCCGCTACACGTACACGCTCGAAAGCCTGATCCAGGCGGGCAAGATGTCCGTGGCGATCGAGGACGTGCCGATCACGCCGAACGAGACCGACCGGGAGTCGCGGCTGGTCGGCTCCACGTCCTCCTACGTGAGGCGAAATGCGTTCGCGATCTTCCGCGCCTACACCCTCTATGAGCCGCTGCGCGTCTTCATGGGCCTCACCATCATCTTCGGGCTGCTGGCGCTTGCGGCCTGGTCGCCGTTCCTGCTGGACTGGATCCTGAACGGCGACCGCACCGGCCACATCCAGTCCCTGATCCTCGGCGCCGTGCTGATGCTGGCGGCGGTGCAGATGTTCGCCCTGGGCATCATCGGCGACGCCCTCGCGGGTCAGCGGTCAATCCAGCAGAGGGTCTATGAGCGCGTCCGCCGGCTTGAGCTCGAGGCCGGCGTGGCGCCCTCCAACTACGAGGCCGGCGACCGCGCGACAGCCCGCCCGCTCACGGTGGAGACGATCGAGACCAGCGTCGCCCGATGAGCGCCCACGCTGCCCGGGCCGCCGAAGCCGGCGGCAACGTCTACGACAAGTACGGGACCTCGAACCCCGTCGCCCGCCGGCTGATGGCCGGCTTCATGGCCCAGCTCGACCAGCTGGTCGACCGGACCGGGGCGCGAGAGGCTCACGAGGTCGGCTGCGGCGAGGGAGAGCTGGCAATCCGGCTTGCAGGGCGCGGCATCGCGATGCGTGGGACGGACGCCTTCCCGCAGGTGCTGGCCGAGGCCCGTCGGCGAGCGGAGGCGGCGGGGGCGGAGATCGACTTCGAGGCCGTTCCGGTCGAGCGGCTCGACCCCGATCACCACGCCGCCGAGCTGGTCCTTTGCTGCGAGGTGCTCGAGCACCTCGCAGATCCTGAGGGAGCGCTGGATGTGCTGGCCGGCCTGGCGAGGCCGTGGCTACTCGCGAGCGTCCCCCGCGAACCGCTCTGGCGGGGGCTCAACCTGGCCCGTTTCTCCTACGTGGGCGACCTCGGCAACACGCCCGGCCACCTGAACCACTGGTCGAAGCCGGCCTTTGTGCGGTTTCTCACCCGCCGCTTCGAGGTAGTGGAGGTACGGAGCCCAACCCCATGGACCATGGTGCTCTGCCGCGTACAATCGCCGCCTTCATGAGGCGCTTGCGACAGTCCGTACGACCGCTCTTCGCCCGTCCAGGCGTCGCGGCCATCCTCACCCTGGGAGTCGCCTGGGGCCTCGTCATGCATCAGGTGGGGTGGGCTCAGCTGGCGCACTTCGACCAGGTGCAGGCGTTCTCCAAGAGCCAGCCGCAGATCGACCAGTGGCACTGGAACACCAACGACAAGGCCTGGGTCGACGGCCACTTCTACTCCGTGAAGAGCCCCGGCATGGCGGCGCTCACGACTCCGCTCTACGACGCGATCGAGGGGCTCGGCGGGAACAAGCTTGCCCGCGCAGCCGCTCACAACGTCGACCAGACAGCGCATCCGAAATGGCTCTACGACGGCGTCATTCCCATCGAAAACTTCGGATACAACGTCGAGCGCGGACAGGTCGTCCAGGCTTCCGTGGAGCGACTGACGCCGATCGTCTGGGCTCTCACGCTGCTCGGCGCGGTGATCCCCGCAGTCCTGCTGCTCCTCGCGGTGCGCTGGGCCGCCGACCGTTTCGTACCCGGCTACGGCACGGCCGCCGCGATCACCCTCGGCCTGGCGACCGTGGTCATGACGTTCGCCGCGGAGTTCTTCTCGCACGTGATCTCGGCTGGCTTCGCCTTCGCGGCGTTCTGCCTCTTGATGAGGGAACGCGACCGAGAACCGAACCTCGGGTTGGTGGCGGGGGCCGGCCTGCTCGCCGGGCTGGCCGTCACCTTCGAGTTCCAGACGGGCCTCGTCGGGGTCGTCCTCTTCGGCTACGCACTCTCCCGCAGGACCGACTGGCTCCGCCGGGCGGCTGTCTACGGCGCGGGCGCGGTGGCGGGGGCCCTTCCGATGCTCGCCTTCAACTACTGGGCCTTCGGCAACCCGCTCAAGCTCGCGTATGGGTACGCCGTCGACTTCCCCGGGGCAAGCGGTCACGACGTTCTTGGCCTGAACAGCTCGGGCTTCTTCGGGATCACGGCCCCCCGCTTCGACAGCGCTCTCAGCCTGCTGCTCGCCGGGCGCGGCCTGCTGGTGCTCACTCCCATCCTGATCATGGCCGTGGTCGGCGTCTTCATGATGCGCCGGGACGGACACCGTGCGGAGGCGAACACGATTCTCGCCGTCGCTCTCGTCTACTTCCTCTACAACAGCGGCTACTGGCTGCCCTATGGCGGCGGTACCCCAGGGCCGCGGTTCCTGATCCCGGCGCTCCCCTTCGTCGCGATCGGCCTCGCATACGCGTACAAGCGCCTGCCCGCGCTCACCCTGGGGCTCGCCATTCCCTCGGGGCTGATGATGCTGGCCGCGACGCTGACCTATCCGCTGCTGGGCAAGCAGGGCACCGGCACCTGGGCCGACTGGCTGACTGACGGCAGGCTCGAGCACACCGTCCTCACCGCTTTCGGCGTCAGCAATGCCTGGCTCGCGATCGCGCCATTCCTGGCCGCGATCTTGATGGCGGTCGTGCTGGCGGTGCGCGCCACACCGTCCACCTCCCTCTCCGACTATCGCTTCGCGATGCCGGCCGTTCTCGCCTGGGCCTGCGTATCCGCGCTCGGACCAACGCTCACATCCGAGGAGATGAGCCCACTCGATCGCGGGAACGTCTCAGTGCTCTGGCTGATCGCCTCGGCGCTGCTGATTTCGCTCGCGACGCTCAGCGTGGTTCGGCTCCGCGAGGGCCGGGCTCAGTCGGGCCCAGAGGCGCCGGGCGCCCGTGAACCCGCGCTCCGCACCGGACTGGCGCTCGAAGAGCCCACCTCGTAGAAGACCAGCCCCGGGCGGTCCGGCAGCCGGTAGCGCCTCAAGGGCAGGCCCGCGATCGGCTTGCGCTGCGCGCCGGCCTGCGGCGTGCCCTCTGTCAGCCCGAGGTGCAGCACCACGGTGCGAACCCCGTACGCCTGCAGCTCCCTCACGGTCGCGGCGTCGGGGAAGGTCGCCATGTGCTTGACCAGGTCGAGGACGATCGCCGGATTGGTGCTGGCCCGCCCGTTGACGATCTCCGGGAAGCCCTGAGTCGATTCCAGCTGGAATGCGCGGTTCTCCTTGGCGGTGAGCGCCGGGAGGTGGAGCTGGGGCTGGGGGATGTCGGCGGTCGAGGCGAGAGCCGGCGGTACCTCGGGCTCCGCCTGGTTGTCGAAGGGATCGAACGGCAGGCTGCGGCCCTCGGTGACGATCGCCAGCGCGAGCACGGCCGTGACCGCGACCGCCGACCAGGCGGGCCATCGATGCCGCCGGGCCGCCCTGATCGCGGCCTCCGCCCCGCCCGCCGCAAGCAGGGCGAGAGCAAGCGAGGTGAAGGTCGCCATCCGGCCCGGGGTGCGGATTCCGTTCCAGCCGGGAAGCGCCTCGTAGAGGACGCGATAGGGCCAGAGCAAGCCTCCCCCCTCGCGAAAACCGAGCGAGAGCACCAAGAACGCGACGGCCGCGATCCCAAGCCAGATGCGCCAGCGCTTGCTGAAACTGCTCGACCACAGCCCGGCGATCGCCAACAGCAGGATCACCGCGCCTGGAAAGAGCGTCTTCTCCTGCCAGGTCGTGAGCGAGTCGCGGATGCCGGCGGTGGCGTGTCCCCAGACGAAGTTCTCCTCCGGCGCCGTGAGGAACACCTTGAGCGGCCCCGAGAAGGCCGCCACCTCCTGCGGACTGCGCTTCGACGCCGGGAAGTGGTCCCCGATGTAGAGATAGGCGTGCGCGATCCAGTACGAGAACAGCGTGAAGACGATCGCGCCGGCGATCCCGGCGATGAGCATCCGGCGCGGTACCGGTGGGCGCCCACGGAGGAGCCAGGCGATCACCCCGATCAGCACGGCCCCGGCGATCCCGTAGGCGAACGGAAGGCCGAGCGCCCAGCCGATCGACAACTGCCAGGCCGCCACGATCCAGGCCCAGAAGATCCACCAGTGGCTCCGCTGCCGGATGCCGCGCACGGCGAAGGCGGCGGCCAGCGGGATACCGCCGCTCGAGATCACCTGGAGGTGGCCGTCCTGCTCGAGCCGGTACGGCGCGTACGCGAAGGCCGCGCCGGCGACCACGGCTCCGACCGGCCCCAGGCCGAGCTCACGGGCGAGCAGATACGCCCCGAAGAAGGCCATGGCGTAGGCGAAGATGAAGAGCAGGTCGTAGCGGACCATCGCCGCGTGCGGGCCCGAGCCGATCAGTCCGGCCGGCGCGTAGCCGATCAGCGCGTCCCCGAAGGCGAGCGAGTACTTGGTCGGCCAGAAGCGGTTGGCGTCGAAGAAGTGGAGCGGCTGGTGGAGCAGGGCGTGTCCGCCCCAGGCCGGCTGCCAGGCCTCGGCCAGGGGGTCGCCGATGTCGCGCGGGACCGTCCACCCCAGATGCCAGATCAGGGGCCAGGTCATCACGATCGCCAGCAGGCAGGCCCCGAGGGCGGCGAGCCCCACCTCTCGCCGTGTCATCCCGCCTGAATCGGGTGGCGCTGACGCGCCCCCTCTCGCATCCATAGAGCCGGGCATCCTCGCAATTCGGGATGCCATCGTGCGCTCCCGTCCATATGCTGCCGCGCATGGTCATCGCCCTGATCGCAATCGGCGTGATCGCCTTCCGGCGTGCCCGGCCAGCTTCAGGTCGCCGTGGAGCCGTGCCCTGGTCGGCACGGTCCAGGTCACCGAGCCCGGCAGCTACACCGTCAAGGCCGAGCCGGCCATCGAGGGCGGCGTCGAGCCGAAGATCCTGCTCGGCAAGTGAGTCAGGACCGGTCGGGGCGCTCGGGATACAGCTCGTCGATCGTGACGAGCGGCCGGTAGGGCGCGCCACCCGAAGCCTCCTGGATCGCCTCGCCGCCGCCGGCGAGACGGTCCACGACCGAGACGACCCCCGCGATCTCGTGTCCCTCCTCGAGGATCCGCTCGATCGCCCGCACCGTCGAGCCGCCTGTCGTCACTACGTCCTCGACGACCAGGCAGCGGGTTCCGGGCTCGAGCACCGGCCCCTCGATCCAGCGCTGCAGCCCGTGCTCCTTCTTCTCCTTGCGAACGAAGAACGCGATCAACGCGTCGCCTCCCTCGGCCCCGATCGCCGCGCTGGCGAGAGGGTCGGCGCCCATGGTCATCCCGCCGACGGCCGCCGCGCCCCGCTCCGTCGCCTCGGCCGCGATCAGCTCACCCACCGCGAGAAAGGCCGGAGGCCGCAACAGGGCCCGCTTGGCGTCGACGTAGTACTGGGCCTTCTGGCCGCTGGAAAGGGTGACCTCGCCGATCACGAGCGCGTGCTCGCGCAGCTCGGCGAGCAGTGCGTCGCGGGCTCCGTCCAGGTCCGCTGGCATCGGGGCATCCTAGGATGCGGCGATGCGGACCGGCTACAGGCTCGCGGTCGGCGTCGTCGTGATCACCGTGGTCGTCGCCGTCGTCCTCTTCGTGGCCGAGCTGATCGGGGGTGACCGGGACGCCGACGCGTACGGTCAGGTTGCCGTGCCTGGCCGAGACTCGGTCAACCTGCCGGCGGGCGACGTGATCATCTTCTACGGAGAGCGGACCGCAAAGAGCGGCGGCGGGACCCTCGCCGTACCGCCGCACCTGCAGCTGCGGGTCCGAACGACCAGCGGCCAGCTGTTGCTCGGGTCAACGCCCTACGTCTTCGATCAGTTCGATGACGGCGACTACGTGCGGAAGCCGATCGCGAAGCTGCGGGTTCCTGAGGCCGGCGACTACGAGGCGGTGTCCCCGACCACGGTCCCCGGGGCCGTCGACCCCGTGATCAGCTTCGGACACGAGGGAGGCAAGAACTACGGCTACGTCCTCTTCGTGCTCGCCGGCGGCGGGCTGCTGGCGGCGATCCTCGGGATCGGGACTGCGATCGTGGCTCGGACCGAGCGCTAGCCCAGAGCCTCGCGGAAGCCCTGCCGCCAGCTCGGATACCTCGGTTGCCAACCGAGGTCCCGCTTGGCCTTCTCATTCGAGGCACCCTCGAGCCGGGTGGCCATCCCCACCGCCTGCTTCCCGACGATCCGGTTGGCCAGCCAGACCGGAACGCGCCGCGGCGACTTGGCGCCGAGCGCCTCCGCGCAGACCGGAAGCCATTCCGCCAAGGGCGCCGGGTCGTCGTCGCAGATGTTGTAGATGCCCGGGGCCCCCCGCTCGACCGCGGCCACAGCCGCGGACGCGGCATCCTCCACATGGACCATCGAGAAGATCCCGGTGCCGTCCCCGACGATCGGGTAGCGGCGACGCCGTACTTCATCGACCTCGAAGCCACCGGGCACGGAGCCAACCTCGGGGCCGTAGAGGTAGCCATATCGAAGAACGATCCCCTCGAGGCCCGGAGTCTCGATGGTCGAGCGCTCGAGCGCAGCCGCGGCGGTGATCCCCGAAGACATCGGAGTCTCGGGTGGAAGCTCCAGCAGCGGGTCGTCCTCGCCATGGACACGTTTGCCGGTGGAGGCATAGAAGAAGCAGACGCTCTGCGCGATCAGGCGTCGTGCTCCAGCCTCGGCGGCTATTCCGGCGAGCGCCGGGGCGACGGTGCCGCGCAGCTCGTTGTTCGCAGCGAAGGTCTCGGCAAACTTCCGGTAGTTGATCTTGTCGGGAAGGCTGGTGAGCTGATTGATCACGACCTCGGGCTCCGCCTCCATCACGGTGGTCCTCAGGGCATCGGTGTCGCGCACGTCGAGGACCATCGGCTTCACCCCCATCGCCCGGAGCGACTCGGCTCGCTGTGGAGACCTCGTCGTCCCCGCGACTTCGTGTCCCGCCTCCCGGAGCTGCCTGACCAGCGGCCGGCCGATTGCGCCGGTCGCGCCGGCGACGAGAACCCTCATCGGCCTGAGGTGAGCGGCTGGTGGCCGCTAGAGGTAGATGTGGATGGCGTCGCCGAGGTTGATCCAGTTGTAGATGTACTGCGAGAACGGGATCGGATTCCTGACGCAGCCGTGGCTCGCCGCCTCGTGCATCGGCACGGGGTTGTAGCCGTGAGTCGCGTAGCCCCGGATGAAGTAGACGGAGAAGTACATCCCCTCCGAGTTGTAGCCCGGGTCCTTGCGATAGAAGTGGTAGGTCCCTCGCACCGTCGGGGTGGAGGGCTTGCCGGTCGAGACATGGAAGGTGGCGACCACGTTGTCGCCGTTCACCAGCGCCATCACCTGGCGGGAGATGTCCACCTCGACGTGATGACCGGAGTGGTAGCGCGGCTTGAAGCCGCCCTTCCCCTGCAGCAGCTTCTGGAAGATGACCGGCTTGTACTGGTAGTTCCGGGCCATGTTGTTGACCTTCCGGAACGCCAGGGTCGCGAGCTGCGAGCCGTGGTTGAACTTGCCGCTGACGTGGCCACCCGTGTAGTAGCCCTGGTCGACCAGCGACTGGTTGTAGAGATGGGTGATCGCGCCCTTGCCGAGGTGCTTCGGCACGCGGACGGTGAACCGCTGCGGCTGGGCGCTCTGCCCGCCGCTGGTGGCGGTCACCTCGTAGTTGCAGCAGGAATCGATCACGAAGGGGAACTGGAACTTCCCGTTGGCGCCGACCGTGAGCTGCTTCTTCTCGACCGTGTTGCCGCTGGCGTCCACCTCGACGGTGACGTTCTCGCCGCCGGTCGCGCCGGGCAGGTTGCCCACCGCGGTCACCTTGTCGAGGAGGCTCGGGCTCTTCGGGCCGCTCAGCGCGAGCGTCGGGGCGCCGGCCGCCGCGCTCGCCGAGGCGACGGGCAGCACGAGCGCTGCCGCGACGACCGCCAGCGCAATGAAGATCTTCCCTCCCCGAATCACGACGCGGCATTGTGCAACATCGAGCGGCCGGATGCGTTTGCGCGAGCAAGAAAAAGTCGAAGATTCCGGCCTCAAGCGACGAGTTTCTTCCGCAGGGCGCGGACCGGGATCGTGAAGAGCAGCGCGGTGACGATCGCGAGCCAGGTCGCGTTGCCGACGACCGACCACAGCTCGGGCCCGGTCGCCAGCCCGCGGGTGATCTCCACGAGGTGGTAGAGCGGGCTGAACCAGGCCACCACGCTCACCCAGCCGGGCAGCTGATTGAACGGAAAGAAGATCCCCGAGAACAGGAACATCGGAGTGATCCCCAGGGTGAAGAAGTAGGAGTAGAGGTCGATCTTGGGAATCAGCGCGGTGAACGTGTAGCCGATCACCGAGAAGCAGAGGCCGCCGAGGAAGACGAACGGCGGGATCGCAATCGCCCACATCGAGTCGACCAGGCCGAAGGCCGAGACCACGACCAGGACGACGATCCCGTAGACCGTGGCGCGGCTCGCGCTCCAGAGCAGGTCGCCGGCGACCAGGTCCTGGACCTCGACGGGAGTCGAGAGGACGTTGTCGTAGAGCCGCAGCTCGTTCATCCGGAAGTAGACGTTGTAGGTCGTCTCGAAGGCCGAGCTCCACATCGCCGCCGAGGCGATCAGCCCCGGGGCGATGAAGTTCTTGTAGGGAATGCCGTTGATGTGGGCGATATACGTGCCGAGCCCGAATCCCATCGCCAGCAGATAGAGGAACGGGTCCGCGAAGGTGGGCAGCAGCGCGCCGCGCCAGAGCTTCGAGAAGACCCTGGCGTTGCGCAGCCAGACGGCGCCGGCGAGGCGCGGCACCGGAACCATCTCCCGCAGCGGGATCCGTGGGCCGAGCCCCGCGAAGCCAGGCTCTTCCAACATGGCCATTACTCGCGCAGGCTCCTTCCGGTCAGGCGCAGGAAGACGTCCTCCAGAGTCGCCCGGCGGACCAGCGCCGACTCAGTCGGGAACGCATCCTGGTCGAGCTCCTCCAGCACCTGCTCGGCATCATCGGCGTAGAGCATCAGCGTCTGCTCGTTGCGGTCATGGCCCTGGATCCGTCCGTCAAGCGAGCCGACGAGACGGCCGGGATCGCAGCCATCGTCGAGCCGCAGCTCGAGAACCTCTCGCCCGACGTGCTCCGCGACGAGATCGGAGGGCTTGCCGTCAGTGACGATCCGGCCCTCGTCCATGATCACCAGGCGGTCGCAGAGACGCTCCGCCTCCTCCATGTAGTGCGTGGTGAGCAACAGGGTGACGCCGCGGCGCCGGAGCCGGTCGAGCGCGTTCCAGACGGCCAGCCGGGCCTGCGGGTCGAGCCCCGTGGTCGGCTCATCGAGCACGACCAGCTCCGGATCTCCCATCAGCGCGCGTGAGATCAGCAGACGGCGCTTCATTCCTCCGGAGAGGCTGTTGATGCGCTCCTCGGCTCGGTCGCCCAGCAGGGAGAAGCTGAGCAGCTCCTCCGCGCGATCATTCGCCTTCTGGGAGTCGATCCCGAAGTAGCGAGCCTGTTGGAGGAGGTTCTCCCGGACGGTCAACTCGCCATCGAGATTGGTCTCCTGCGGAACGACCCCGATCCGGCTCTTGATCTGCCGGCGGTGCCGGTTCGCGTCCAGCCCGAGCACGCGCAGCTCGCCGTCGTCGACCGTGGCGAGGCCATAGATCGTCTTCATCGTCGTCGTCTTGCCGGCGCCGTTGGGCCCCAGGAAGCCGAAGCAGACGCCGGGCTCGACCTCGAAGTCGATGCCCGCGACGGCGACGCGGTCGCCATAGGACTTGGTCAATCCGTGCGCGCTGACGGCCGGCTGCGCCTCACCGTTCAACACTTGCCGATGACCACGCTGATCGCGATCGCGTTGTTCAGGAAGTGAGCGAGCATGCTCGGGTAGATCGATCCGGTCTTGTTGTACAGCCAAGCCAGCCCCACCCCCAGGCCGGCGAGGGGGATCGCGGCCGTGGGACCGGTGGGTGCGTGCACGAGGCCGAAGACAGCGCCTGAGAGAAGGGCCGAGGGCCAGAGCGACCACTTCTGCCGCAGGCCGGCGAAGAAGAAGCCCCGGAAGAAGATCTCCTCGGCGATCGGTGCCAGCACGATGATCGCCAGCACCGCGAAGATCGCGATCCCGATCCCCGGGTTGCAGACGCCGAGCTGCTTGCCGATGTCCTCCTGCTTGGGCTGAACGACCAGCGCGGAAAAGGCGATCGCGCCGACGTAGTAGACCCCGAGCACGGCGAACATCCAGCCGAAGGCGGAGGGTTGGAAGCCCCTCAGGCCCAATCGCCCCAGCGCCTGCCGAAGGTTGAACTTCCAGTCCGAGGCGACCGCGACCGCCACCGCGATCAGCAGCCCGTCGAAGAGCGCCTGCGTGGCGAGGATCGCGGCGTCGCTGGCGTGGTCCGGGTCGCTGGCGAGCTTGGAGTCGAACGGCAGGACGAGCAGGGGCGGGACGATCACCACCAGCAGCAACCCGCCGATCAGCCACCAGATCGACTCGCCGAATCCCCAGGTGATCTCGGGCAGGGTGGGCTCCGCCTCCTTCGGCGCCGGAGCCGGGGCAGGGGTCGGCGGTGCCGGCGGCACGACGGGCTCGGCACCGCCGCCGATCGGGGCTGGGACGGGCTCCCGCCTGCGCCTGACCACGACGGTCCCGGCGGCCCTGTCCCCGAGGCGCTGCTTCCGCTTCGAGAAGGCGATCATCAGCTCGCCGATCCCGAAGAAGTCGACCAGGCGCAGCAGGTTGCGGATGCTCGCCTGCCCGTAGGTGAGCCGCTCGGCTCCGTCCACGGAGCGAACCTCGAGGCCCGTCGCGTTCTTGCCGATCGTCTGCCCCCAGCGCCATTCGCAGAAGGCGAAGTAGTTGAACCAGAGCGAGAGGAAGACGATCACCGAGACGAGCCCGGCCGTATCGCTCGCGTCGAACGCCACGGCCACGGCGTTCGCGTAGATCCAGAAGAAGAAGACGATCCAGACTGCGTTGTCGAGCAGCGAGGCCAAGGCCCGCCGCCAGAACCCCGCGTACTCGAGCCCGGCCATCTCAGAGATGCTGATCGATCTCCTCGAGTGAGGCGATGTCGCCGGTGCCGCCATCGCGGTCGATCAGCAGCGGGCGGATCCCCGCCGCGCGCGCCCCGGTCACGTCCTCCTCGACGGTGTCCCCGACGTGGAGCGCCTCGCTTGCCTCGCAGCCGGCGAGCTTCAGCGCCCGGGAGAAGATCGCGGGATCCGGCTTGCGCGAGCCGGCCTCCGCCGAGGTGATCGTGCCGTCGAGCCACTCGCCGAGTTCGCATCGGTCCAGGACCCGCGGCAGCGAGCAGTCCCAGTTCGAGACCACCACCAGGCGCAGCCCGCGGTCGCGGAGCGAGGACAGGGCCGGAACGGCGTCGGGATAGGCGGAGAAGCGGATCGCCTCGACGAGCTCGTCGACCCCGACGTCGATGCCGAGCCGTTCGGAGACGAGCGCAGCGCAGCGCTCGCGCAGGTCGGCGAGCGAAGCCTCGTCCCGCCCCTCGTGAGCGTGCTCCTTGTAGTAGGCCATCTCCGCCCGCAGGGCCTCCACGAGCTGCTCGTCGCCGATCTCGGCGGGCACGAGGTCCCGCAGGGAGATCCAGGGCGGCTCGAGCTCCACCAGCGTGCCGAGGGCGTCTAGGAACACAGCTCGTGTCATCCCGCTAATACTGCCCGACGGCATGGTTGCTGCTGCGGAACAGACCTTCTGGCAGGCGCACGGCGACGAGATCTCGGCGGCGATCACGATCATCGTCGCCGTCCTCGTGGCCATCATCGTCGACCGCCTGCTGATCGGGCGCGCCGTCCACGCCGCCACGCGGCTCGACACCGGCGAGCTCTCGCGCGAGACCCGCACCCGGCTGCGGCTGATTCGCCGCCTGCTCTTCCTGGCCATCATCCTGATCGGGGTCGCGCTCGCCCTGAGCCAGTTCACCTCGATCAAGCGGTTCGCGACCGGGATCCTCGCCTCGACGGCGGTGCTCGGGATCATCATCGGCTTCGCCGGGCGCCAGGTGATCGCGAATCTGGTCTCGGGCATCCTCCTGGCGATCACCCAACCGATCCGGATCGGCGACCTGGTCTCGATCGGCGACGAGGTTCGCGGACGGGTCACGGACATCGCGCTCACCTACACGAGCGTCGACGCCGGGGACGGCAGCCTGATTGTGGTGCCGAACGAGAAGGTGGCAACCGAGGTGGTCGTCAACCACTCGGCGGGGAACAGCGCGGCGCCGGTCACCGTCGACATCTGGTTACGCCCGGATGCCGACGTCGAGGCCGCGCGCAGGGCGCTCGAGCACGGCGAGATCACCTCCGCGCACCTGGTGGAGGTGACGCAGGAGGGCGCCAGGCTCCAGGTGAAGGCCGCAATCGACACAGGAATCGACCGTGAGGCTCACGAAACAGACCTGCGTGAGCAGGCGCAAGGAGTCCTGCGTGAGGCGGGATTACTTAGATCCGCCTGAACTGCTGCTGAGTACCCTCTTTAGGCCGTCATGACCCAGCGAGCGCGCAGACGACGACGACGACTTCAGGACTCGGGCAGGAAGAAGCTCCTGCTCGGCCTGGGCATCCCGCTCGCGGCGGTCGCTGCGGGCATCCTCGCCGGCGGCATCTGGCTGGTGAGCGTCTACAACTCGGCACCCTCGCTCGCCTCTCTGCGGCCCATCACCAAGGGTTCCGTGTCCAAGGTCTACGCGGCCAATGGATCGCTGATCGGCGTGATCCACTCCGACACGATCCGCCAGCCGGTGGCGAGCAGCAAGATCCCACAGGACCTGAAGGACGCCACCGTCGCGATCGAGGACCACCGCTTCTATCAGCACGGCGGCATCGACCCATCGGCGATCGTTCGCGCCGGCTGGGAGGACCTGACCGCAGGCGGCAAGCCGGTGGAGGGTGGCTCGACGATCACCCAGCAGCTCGTCCGGAATCTCTACATCCAGAATCCCCAGGACACCCTGAAGCGGAAGATCATCGAGGCCCACCTCGCCAACGAGGAGGAGGCCGTGCACTCCAAGGACTGGATCCTCACCAAGTACCTCAACACGGCCCCCTACGGGACCAACTACGGCGCCACCGCGATCGGCGTCGAGGCGGCCGCCCAGACCTACTACTCGAAGCACGCCGAGGATCTGACCCTTCCCGAAGCGGCGATGATCGCCGGGCTGCCGCAGGCGCCCTCTCAATACAACCCGTTCCTCAATCCGCGGGCGGCCCTGGCCCGGCGCAATGAGGTGCTGCAGGCGATGAAGCAGCAGGGCGACATCACCGACACCGAGTACAGCGATGCCCTCAGCCAGGACCTGGGCCTCAATCCGGGGAACAAGTACAACCGGATCCGCCAGCCCTACATCTTCGACCTCGTCAAGCAGGAGCTCGAGGACCGCTACGGCGTGAACACCGTCCAGAACGGCGGCCTCAAGGTCTATACGACGATCCAGCCGCGCCTTCAGGCGGCGGCGCAGAGCGCCGTCGATTCCTGCTCCGTCTGCTACTCGGGCGGCGGGCCGGCCTCGGCGCTCGCCTCGGTCGACCCCTCGAACGGCCAGATCGTCGCGCTGGCCTCCACCCAGCGCTACTCGGTCAGCAGCCAGTTCAACTTCGCCGCCCACGCCCAGCGTCAGCCGGGCTCCTCCTTCAAGGTCTACGACCTGACGACGGCGATCAAGCAGGGCATCGATCCCGACACGACCTACTACGACGGCTCCTCGCCGGTGACCCTGACCACCCCGGGCGGCGCACCCTGGACCGTCAACAACGCCGAGCCGGGCGGCGGCACCATGCCACTCAACGTGGCGACCTGGGACTCGGTCAACGTGATCTTCGCGAAGCTCGGCCTCGACGTCGGCCCGGAGAACATCGCCAAGACCGCCTATGAGATGGGGATCACCTCGCCGCTCGGCATCAAGGGCGCGCGCAGCATCCCCTGCAAGCTCGGCCCGAACTGCTTCATCCCGCCGGCCGATGCGATCGGCGGGCTCAGCGTCGGGGTCACCCCTCTGGAGCAGGCGAACGCCTACGCCACCCTCGCGAACGGCGGCGTCCACCACGACGCCACCGCGATCGACCGGGTCGTCTTCCCCGGCGGCAAGGTGGATGATTCGGGCTCGAACGACGGCAAGCGGGTGCTCACCGCCGGGCAGGCCTACGAGGTCACCAAGGTGCTCGAGGGCGTGATCACCTCGGGCACCGGCGCGGGATACACCTCCATCGGCTGCTCCTCGGAGGCCGGCAAGACCGGCACCAGTGAAGGGCTCTCAGACGCCTGGTTCGTCGGGTACACGCCGCTGTATTCGACCGCCGTCTGGACCGGGCACCCCCTCTCGCGCGACTACACCGGCTTCGGCGGGCCCACCTCGGGACCGATCTGGCGCTCCTTCATGGAGTCCGCCCAGGGGAGCAACTGCCCCGATTTCTCGATCCCCTCGAGCCTGCCCGACCTGACCTCCTACCACGGAGAGCACACTGCGTCGAGCTACAGCTCGTGTTACTCCGGCTCAAGCTCGAGCTCCTCCTCATGCTCGTCGTCCTCCAGTTACTCGCAGACCACATCGACGACGGACTCCGGCAGCAGCAACAGCGGCCAGGGCGCGTACGCGCCTGGGGTCGGCCAGAAGCCGGCGCCATCGCCGAAGCCGAACCCGGCGCCGGCACCGGCCGCGCCGCCGCCGGGCAGCGGCGGCGTGACCCCCTAGCGGGCCCACGCCAGGCCCCATGCCCGCCGGCGAGTTCGACCTGATCGCGGCCATCAAAGACCGGCTCCCGGGTGAGGGCGAGCGCATCCGGGTCGGGAGCGGAGACGACGCCGCCGTGGTTGAGAGCGGCGCCGCGAGCGCAGTCTCGGTGGATGCGGTCGTCGACGGTGTCCACTTTCGCCTCGATCAGTTCGGCGCGCCGGCGGTGGGACGCAAGGCGTTGGCAGCCGGCCTCTCCGACCTGGCGGCCATGGGGGCGCAGCCCGGCGAGGCCTATCGTGGTGGTCGGAGCGCCGGCCGAGCTCGAGGACGACGCCCTGCTCGGCATCGCCGACGGTCTGGCCGAGGTCGCCTCTCGGCATGACGTCACGGTGGCGGGCGGCGACCTGGTCTCCTCGCCGGTCCTGATGGTCTCGGTGACCGCGGTCGGCTATGAGCCGAGGGGGTCACGGCTGATCACCCGCGCGGGCGCGGGCCCCGGAGACCTGCTCGCCGTGACGGGGCGGCTCGGCGGTGCCGCCGGCGCCCTCGCTCTGCTGGAGGGAAAGGGCGGTTCTCTCGGCCCCGAGCTCACCGACGCGATGCTCGCGCGCCAGCTCGATCCCGCCCCGCGACTGGACGAGGGGGTGGCTCTCGGTGCCGAGGGCGCTACCGCGATGATCGACATCAGCGACGGGCTGGGCGCCGACGCCGGCCACGTCGCACATGCCAGCGGGTGCCGGCTGGAGATCGATCTCGGCCGGATCCCGCTGCAGGAGGGGCTGGAGGAGCTCGCGGGGGGCCGTGGGGCGGCCCTCGAACTCGCTGCCTCGGGCGGAGAGGACTACGAGTTGCTCGTCGCGCTGCCCCCGGAGCGGCTCGCCGACGCGAGGGAGGCGGTGGAGCGAAACGACACGGCACTCACCGAGATCGGCTACGTCTCCGAGGGAGAGGGTGTGGCGCTGAAGCTGCCGGGCGGAGGCGAGATCCAGCCGCGCGGCTTCGACCAGAGGCGCGGGTCCCTCTCCGGCTCGGGCTGAACCGGCTCGGACGGGTCCTCGATCTCCGGCGCGTCGTCCCCTTCCGGGGCCTCGCCCTCAGCGGCCTCCCGGTCAGGCGGCGCGGGCTGGCGTCGCACCGAGATCTCGCCGTCGACCGGCGGCTCGCCGGAGCGCCGCTGGGGCCTGGGGCCGAGCGCCATGATCGCGACCCCCGATCCCGCGAACAGGCAGCTGAGGACCGCGAGCGAGACCCCGATCTGGCCGTCGGCCAGCATCAGCAGCAGGTCGTGCCAGACACCGACGCCGGCATCGAAGCGGCTCGCGAGGTTCGCGACCAGCGCGACCAGGGGCAGCACGCCGAGCAGGAGGAGTCCCGCGGTCGCGAGACGCCCCGCCGGCCGGGTCGCAGCGAGGAGCCAGGCCTGCAGCCCGAGCGCCACCAGCACCGCCAGATAGGGATTCACGGCCCAGACGCCGAGTGCGGCCAGGCAGGCGAGCAGGACGGCCGCGGGCGCCGCAGTCTCGGCGGCGCCCGGGCCGGGCGGCCTCAGGGGCCGCATGAAGAACGCGACCGCGCAGTAGGCGATGACCGCGGCGATCACCGAGATCGTCCCGCCGAGCCCGAGTGTCTCCGCCCGCGGGTCGAAGGGGAATTCCGGGCTCGGCATCAAGCCGACGAGCGTCGCGGCCCCCACGACCAGCAGGGCACCGAGGAAGGGACCCGCGCGCAATCCGGCCCAGAGGAAGCCCCGACCCGCCTCCATCGGGCTGCTTGCCGAGGCGGCGATCCCGGCGCCGGCGGCGAGCGCCACCGGAAAGAGCAGGGCGAGCGCGAGCATCGCGATCGTCCAGCCCGGCAGCAGGTTGCCGGCCAGCCCGATGTATGCGCTTGGGCCGTGCTGAACCGCGCCCGGGGAGGCGTCGAGCGCGAGGATCAGAGCGAGGGATGCGCGGCCGAAGCGGGAGAAGGTGTCGGTGTTGAAGGCGTCCGTGGTGTCCTTCCCGGGATCGAGGGGAAGCTCCCCGGCGGAGGAAAGACGGACCGCCGGAAGGCCGGCCTTGACGAGCGGCCCCTGGTCGCCGAGGCCCGCGGGGAGCGCCAGCCTGAACAGATCGGCCAGCGGCCCCTCGTCGCCCGCCGGCATGCCCGCCTGCCTGGAGACGATCGAGTTAGCCGTCTCGTCGATCTGGCTGGCCGTGCTCTGCGCGCCGGTCGACCAGGGGATCACGAGTGGAGCCGTCGGGTGCTGCACCGCGGGCTGGGTGAGGACGATTGCGGCATCGAGCAGCCCGGAATCGCTGTAGTCCTGGATGAAGCGCTTCGC
This sequence comes from uncultured Solirubrobacterales bacterium, assembly GCA_963831605.1. GTDB lineage: Bacteria > Actinomycetota > Thermoleophilia > Solirubrobacterales > 70-9 > DASUPK01. The sequence goes on along the minus strand of CAWHQR010000005.1, from coordinate 330,360 downwards.
CCCCTGCGCGCCGATGCTGGACCCGTCGGTGGAGACGAAGACGAGCGTCTTGTGGTGCGAGGACCCGGAGAAGCTATCCGCGATCTGCAGCATCGCGGCCGTCGCCGCCGCGGTGGTGGCCGCTCCACTGCCCTGTGCGACGTCGCGCGGCGCGATCAGCGCGATCTGCCGGTCCGATTCCCCGGGCAGCGTGGCGATCAGGTTCTGCATGTCGACGCCGTGGCCGCGGAACGTGCCGCCGAAGCGCTGCTCCGCCACCGTCGCCCCGTCGATCGCCGAGAAGTGCTGTTTCACCTGCTGGGCCATCGCGTTGTCGGCGGCAGAGCCCGGCGTCGGATAGGCGGCCGAGGCGGCGAGCTCCTTCGCCAGCGGAGCCGCGGTCGCCGGATCGAAGGCGTCGGGCGGGACGCCCCCGGAGAGCGGGGACGGGACCGACTGCAGGGAGAACATCGCGATCACCGCGGCCAGGGGGACCGCGAGCAGCGCGAATCTGTAGAAACGCAGATCAATCATTCACTGGGCCTCATACGCGCCTTCTAACCTTCACGCATGGCGCGAGGACAGGCGCGGATCCTGCTCGTGGACGATGAGCAGGCCGTGCAGACGCTTCTCACCTACCCACTCCGCAAGGAAGGGTATGAGGTGGTGGCGGCAAAGGACGGGCAAGAGGCCCTGGACCGCTTCGGTGAGGAGAGGTTCGATCTCGTGGTGCTCGACATCATGCTCCCGAAGCTGGATGGGATCGAGGTCTGCCGCCGCCTGCGCACCCGCAGCCAGGTGCCGATCATCATGCTCACGGCGAAGGGGGACGAGGTCGACAAGATCGCCGGCCTCGAGATGGGCGCCGACGACTACATCACCAAGCCCTTCTCGGTGCGCGAGTTCCGCAGCCGCGTCAAGGCCGCCCTTCGCCGCGGCGGGATGGGAGGCCAGCAGCTCTCGGCCAACGAGCCGATCCACGCCGGCGACCTCGAGATCGATTTCGAGCGCCGCTCGGTCAGCCTGGCCTCGAAGCCGGTCCAGCTGACCTACGTCGAGTTCGAGATCCTGGCCGCCCTCGCCTCCTCCCCCGGCCGCGTGTTCACCCGGGAGATGCTGCTCGAGCACATCTGGGGGGACTCCACCTTCCGCGACCCCCGCACCGTCGACGTCCACATCCGGCATCTGCGCGAGAAGCTCGAATCCGACGCAAAGGACCCCGAGTATCTCTTCACGGTGCGCGGGGTCGGCTACCGCTTTCGCGACTCCGACCGCGATTGAGGGCCAGGATGACAAACGGGTTGCGCCTGCCGGCGCTCCCTCGCATCAACACTCTCCGCAACCGGCTGGTCGTGCTGATCACGCTGATCACGGCAGCGGCGATCGCCTTCGTCTACCTGTACGTCGTCCCTCAGCTCGAGTCGAGCCTGACCGCGGAGAAGCTCCGCCGCCTGGAGAGGCTGGGTGTGGAGCAGACGCCGCGCCTCGCGCATTCGCTCGAATCGGGGGCCTCACAGCAGCAGGTCGAGGAGCTCGTCCGCTCCACCGCGCAGTTGACCGAGAGCCGGGTGACCCTGCTCGCCGTGCGGGACCTCTCTGGCGGCCCCGTTCCCTCCTTCGTCGTCGCCGACTCTCAGGCCGAGGCGACCGCGATCCAGGGGCGCTACCTGACGGCGGACGCGGCGATCGCGGACGGGCATGTGGCCTCCGGCGTCGAGCACGTCGCCGGCACCCGCGTGGGCACCTCTGCGGTGCCGATCGACTTCGACGGCCAGACGCGCTGGGTGGCGGTGCTCTCCACGCCGCTCGCCGAGGTGAACGACGACGTCGCCCTGGTGCGCCGGCAGATCCTGATCGCGGGGCTGATCGCGCTGGTCGCGGCTTCACTGATCGGCTTCTGGGCTTCGGGCGCAGTCTCACGGCGGCTGCGCCGGATGCGAGAGGCGGCGGAGGCCGTCGCCGAGGGGCACTTCGACCAGCCGATCCCGATCGACTCCTCCGATGAGCTCGGCCAACTCGCCCGCAGCTTCAACGACATGCAGCGGCGGCTCGCGCGCCTCGACAGCTCGCGAAAGGAGTTCATCGCCAACGCATCGCACGAACTGCGCACGCCGATCTTCTCCCTGGGCGGCTTCGTCGAGCTGCTCGAGACCGAGAAGCTGACCGCGGCCGAGCGCCGGTCGTTCGTCGCCGAGATGCGCGCACAGGTCGAGCGGCTCCAGAAGCTCACCATCGACCTGCTGGATCTCTCCCGCCTCGACGCGGACGTCGTCGAGATTCAGCGGGAGGAGGTCGACCTGAAGGAGGCCGCCCGCCAGGTCGCCGACGAGTTCCGCCGGGCGGCCAAGATGCACGGCTCCTCGCTGCAGGTTCGGGGGCGTGGTGAGGCGGTCGCGCTCGCGGACCTAAATCGAGTCTCACAAATCATCCGTATCCTGATCGACAATGCCATCACCCATACGCCGCAGGGAACGAACGTGACGGTCACCGCTGTCCGCGGAGTCAACTCCGCCGAGTTGATCGTGGGAGACGACGCCAAGAAGGGCATCGATCCCCGCGCCATCGACAAGGTCTTCGACCGCTTCTACACGGGCGACGCCGCGACCGGATCCGGGCTGGGCCTCGCGATCGCCGACGAGCTGGCTCTCCGCATGGACGGCGAGCTGGTGGTCGTCTCCCGCCGTGGGCATACGGCCTTCACCCTCAGCCTGCCCGTCTCCAAGCAGCGCAGGCGACAGCGCGAGCCGGCCGGAGCCGCCGCGTGAAGAGAGTGATCTCAGTCCTGGCCGTCGCCTTGGCGACGGCGCTGATCGCTGCCGGCTGCGGCGGCGGCGGGGACACCACGATCACCGAGGGAAGTGCCCCGACCGGCACCCAGCAGGTGGTGGTCCAGGCGAACGGCGGGAGCTTCAACCCCGCCCAGATCTACAAGGACGTCTCCCCCGGCGTGGTCACGATCATCTCGGTCTTCGACTCGAGCGGGAACTCGCTGCTCGGCGGGGGCGGCTCTGCGGGACAGGGCTCCGGCTTCGTCGTCGACAAGGACGGTGACATCGTCACCAACGCTCACGTGGTGACCAGCGGCGGCCGGCTCAACGGCGGGGGCACCCCCCAGGCCGCCAAGCAGGTCTTCGTGGAGTTCGGCGATCGCAACCGTGTCCCCGCCCACATCGTCGGCTTCGACGCCGATGCGGACGTGGCCCTGATCAAGGTCGATCCCAGCGGTCTGAATCTGGTCCCCGTCCCGCTATCCGACCGCTCGACGTTCGCCGTGGGTGAGCCGGTCGCCGCGATCGGCAGCCCCTTCGGAGAGACCCAGTCGCTCTCGATCGGCGTGATCTCGGCCACCAACCGGACGGTCGAGGGCCTCACCAACTTCGGCATCGACAACGCGATCCAGACGGACGCGTCGATCAACCCCGGCAACTCGGGCGGCCCCCTGCTCGACTCGAAGGGCGAGGTGATCGGCATCAACGAGCAGATCGCCTCCAGCTCGGGCAGCAACTCGGGCGTCGGCTTCGCCATCCCGGTCACCTCGGTCCGCTACTCGCTCCCGCAGCTTCGCGCCGGCGGCAAGGTCCAATACGCCTTCCTCGGCGTCACCAGCGAGTCGCTCTATCCCCAGCTCGCCGACCATCTCGGGATCGACGCCCAGAACGGCGCCCTGATCACCGATGTGGTCAGCGGGAGCCCGGCGGACAAGGCCGGCCTGAAGGGGTCCACCGGCGAGACCACCTTCCAGCTCCAGCACGTGAAGACCGGCGGCGACGTGGTCATCGCGGTCGACGGCCGGCCTGTCTTCCAGAACAACGACCTCTCGGAGCTGGTCGCCCTTCACAAGCCGGGCGACACGGTGACGCTCGACATCCTCCGCGGCGGCCAGCACGCGACGGTGGACGTCACGCTGGGTTCGCGTCCGGCTGACGTCGGTCAGTAGCGCCTGCAGCTTTCGGCCCTGAGGGGTTTGATCCCCTCCACCGCTGCTTTTGCATGGAAAGCAATCTCCAGCGGCTCAGGACCCGTAATGAAAGACGATGAACGCACGGGTCAGGGTTGGGCGCCTATCGCGCATCTTCGTCTTCGCATCGATGACTTCCGTGGCGCTGCTCCTCGGGATCGCAGCCTCGGCTTCAGCCGGAACGCTTGATCAGCAGCAAACCGGCTTCAACGGCGCCAGCGGTGTGTTCACAACCCAGAGTGATGCTCAGACCTTCACGGCCGGCATCACCGGGGACCTGGACCAAGCCGATCTGAATCTCTCGAAGGTCGGCACCGCCCCGGCCACCGTCAGCGTGGAGATACGCACCACCTCCGCGGGTAAGCCCACCGCCACGGTGCTCGCAAGCGGCACAATCGCCACATCTGCGCTTGGCAAGAGTGGGGCATTCGTTCCGGTCGTCTTCGCGACGCCCGCCCCCGTCGCGGCGGGCACCCAGTACGCGCTCGTCGTCTACTCGGCCGGTATGGCCGGCAACGCCGTGGGGTGGTCCATTCAGGGCTCAGGGGACCCGTATTCGGGCGGTGAGACGTTCGACAGCGGCGATCCCCTCCCCCCTGGTGCCAACTGGAATGAATTTTCATTCGAGGACTTCGCGTTCAAGACTTTCGTCGTGCCGGCACCGCCCGCGCCGCCCTCGGACCCGCCGCCCGCGGACCCGCCGCCCTCGGATCCAGCGCCGAGCTCAAAGATCACCGGGCAGCGCGCCGCGGCTCTCCAGCGGTGCAAGAAGCGAGCGCAGAAGCACAGCTGGACGAAGCAGCGCCGCACGAACTGCAAGAAGAACGCGCGGCTCCTCCCGATCTAGTCGCGATCGCCGCGGGCAATACCCACTTCGGAGCGGAGGTCGAATCCCGTTCGATGCAAGGGCGCGCGGGCAGTGCGACGCGTGTGATGAAGTGGGCAGCCGCTCGCAGACGCGCCATATGGCGAAGCCATCCATCAGAAACCTCGTAACTGACCTCGCCTCCACCCTGCGCGAGGAGGTTCTGCCCCGCCTCGGCGCCCACGCCGGCCGGGCCCACTCCGGATCGGCCGAGGGCGGGGACGTCACCTTCGAGATCGACGAGCACGCGGAGACGCGGATGGAGGCGTTCCTGGCGGAGCGGGCGCCCGAGGTCTCCTTCTACTCGGAGGATCGCGGGCTCGTCTCCCCTGCAGGGGACCGGGCCGAATGGGTGCTGATCGTCGATCCGATCGACGGCACGAGGCCGGCGCTCGCCGGGCTGGAATCCAGCTGCGTCTCGGTCGCGGCCGCCCGGCTCGACGGGGAGCCGACCATGGCCGACGTGCAGGTCGGCTGTGTGTTGGAGCTGAAGAGCGGCGCGGCGTTCGTCGCCGAGCGGGGCGCGGGCCTGGAGCCCGCCGCCAGCCTCTCGGAGAACCACAGCCTGGAGCGGATGTTCTGGACCTACGGCTTTCGCGGACGACCGGCGCGGGCCCTCGTCGAGGTCCTCGCCGAGCTGATCGATCGCTCCTCCGTGGGGGGCGGCACCTTCGACCTCGGCTCGGCGACGTTCGACATGACGAGAGTCGTCACAGGGCAGCTGGATGCGTACATCGAGCCGGGGCCGCGGATGATCGACGACGTGCCCGCGGTCCGGGCGGATTTCGAGCGGGTCGGCGACGGCGCGGTCCTCAACAACTCGCCGTACGACCTCGCGGCGGCGGCAATCTGCCTCCAGGAGGGCGGGGCGATCGTCACGGACGCGTACGGGCAGTCCCTCGCCGAACGGCCGCTGCTCGGCTCGAGCCACGACTTCCAGATGTCCTGCGTCGCCGCGGCGAACACCGAGCTTCACGCGGGAATCTGCGCGGAGCTGGACGCTGGGATCGAGCGGCTCCGCGCCGCGCTCTCGTGACGAGTACTTTTCCGGCCTTGCAAACTCCAGCAATGGGGGACCAGTGCTTCAGGAAGTAGCGCTCGGCAACAAGTCGCTGGCCGACTACACGCACCTCGCCGGCCGCGGCCTCGTCGACGAGATCCGCGAGCTCGCGGAGAGCCAGCAGGGCAAGCGCGTCCTGCACGTGAGCGCGACCGCGTTCGGCGGCGGCGTCTCGGAGATCCTCTACACGCTGGTCCCGCTGATGCGAGACGTGGGCCTCGACACCCACTGGCAGATCATCATGGGCCGAGAGGAGTTCTTCAACGCGACGAAGCTGCTCCACAACTCGCTGCAGGGCGATCCGAACACGCTCAGCCCCAACCAGTGGGAGCTCTTCGACCACTACAACAAGATGAATGCCGACTCGCTCGAGGGCGAGTGGGACGTGATCATCGTCCACGACCCCCAGCCGGTCGGAATGCGCCACAACGCGGCCGATCACGCGAAGAACTGGGTCTGGCGCTGCCACATCGATCTCTCGGAGCCGAATCCGGAGCCGATCGCGCGGCTTCAGCCGCTGATCTCCGAGTACGACATCACCGTCTGGCACATGGAGCAGTACGTGCCGAACGACCTCGACGGCCACGGCGGCGTCCGGATCGTCCCTCCCGCGATCGACCCCCTCTCCCCCAAGAACATGGCGCTCAGCCCCGACGACGCGGCCTTCGTCTGCAACCAGTTCGGCATCGACGTCGACCGGCCGCTGATCACCCAGGTCTCCCGCTTCGATCCCTGGAAGGACCCGATCGGAGTGATCGACGCCTACCGCGAGGTCACCAAGGAGATCCCGGAAGTCCAGCTCGCGCTGGTCGGCTCCATGGCGACCGACGATCCCGAGGGCTGGGAGTTCTTCCACCGCACCTTCGAGTACGCCGGCTCGGACCCCGACATCAAGATCCTCAACAACCTGAACAACGTCGGCGCGATCGAGGTGAACGCCTTCCAGTCGCAGTCCGACGTGATCATGCAGAAGTCGATTCGCGAGGGCTTCGGGCTGACCGTCGCCGAGTCGCTCTGGAAGGGGCGCCCGACGATCGGCGGTGACGTGGGTGGGATCCCGCTTCAGATCGTGGACGGGGAGGACGGCTACCTGGTCTCCTCGCCCGACGAGGCCGCGAAGCGCGCCACGGAGATCCTCCAGGACCCGGAGTTGGGCCGGCGGCTTGGCCGAGCCGGGAAGGAGCGCACGCGGGAGCGTTTCCTGACCCCGCGCCTGCTGCTCGACTGGCTGCGCATCTTCAGTGATCTCGACGGCTAGCTGAGTCTCGCCTGATACAAACGGGGGCGTGTCCGACAGCCATCCCCTGACGATCGTCTCCAATCGCGGGCCGGCGGAATTCGGCCTCGACGATCGCGGCGAGCGCATCGTCCACCGTGGGGGCGGGGGCCTGGTCACGGCCCTCTCGGGGCTCGTCTCGCATCGCAATGCGCTCTGGATCGCCTCGGCGATGACCGAGGAGGACGTGGTCGTCGCCGGCGAGAGCGACGGGCCGGTCTCGATAGACCTGGACGGGATCTCCTACGACGTGCAGATGGTGGCCTCGAACCCGTCGGCGTACGACCGCTTCTACAACGTGATCGCGAACCCGATCCTCTGGTTCATCCAGCATTACCTCTGGGATCTCTCCAACGCGCCCGACATCCGTCAGGCCGAGGTTGATGCGTGGGAGGAGGGCTACAAGGTCGTCAACGACGACATGGCCGCGGCGGTCGTCGGCGCGATCGATGGCCAGGAGAACCCGGTGGTGATGCTCCACGACTACCACCTCTACACCTGCCCGGGCCTGATCCGCAAGGCCCGCCCCGACGCCTTCCTCCACTACTTCGTCCACATCCCCTGGTCGCAGCCGGACTCCTGGCGGATCCTGCCCAACCGCTGGCGCGAGGAGATCTACCTGAGCATGCTCTCCAACGACATCATCGGCTTCCACACGACGGCCTACTGCAGGAACTTCCTGCAGTGCTGCCGGGAGCTGATGGAGCTGGAGATCGACTACGACCGGATGGCGGTGATCCACGAGGGGCGTGAGGTCTGGGTGCGCGCATACCCGCTCTCCATCGATACCCAGCGGCTCTACCGGGCGGCCGAGTCCTCTGACGTCGCCTTCTACGAGAAGGAGCTGCTGCGCCGCCGTCGCGACCACCTGATCATCCGGGTGGACCGCGCCGATCTCTCGAAGAACGTGCTGCGGGGCTTCACCGCGTTCGACGTCTTCCTCGAGCAGCACCCGGAGTTCCGCGAGAAGGTCACCTTCATCGCGCACCTGCAGCCCTCGCGGCAGGACGTCCCGGAGTACGCCGAGTACCTGGAGCGAATCGAGGCCCTGGTCGCGGTCGTCAATCACCGTCACGGGACGACGGACTGGATGCCGATCGACCTGCGGATCTACGAGAACTTCCACGAGGCCGTGGCGCGCTACAAGCACTTCGACGTGCTGATGGTCAACTCGCTGTTCGACGGGATGAACCTCGTCGCCAAGGAGGCGCCCGCCGTCAATACGCGCGACGGCGTCGTGATCCTCTCCGAGAACACGGGGGCGCACGAGGAGCTGGGCGACTGCGCGCTGTCGGTCAACCCGTTCGACATCCAGGAGCAGGCCGACGAGATCCACCGCGCTCTCACCATGGAGCCAGAGGAGCGCGCGCTGCGGGCCCGCCGCCTGAAGGAGATCATCACCGAGCGCGACCCGGGCGACTGGGTCGACGAGCAGATGGACGACATCCGCGCCAAGCGGTCGCCGGCGCAGGTCCGCTGAGCTAGGGGCGCACGGTCGGCGGCTCTGTGCCGCTCGCCCCGCTACCGCTCTATTTGAAATTCGCCCCTGTGCGGCGGTGGCACGTAGCTCGGGACGGGCGGGCCAGGGACTGGCAACGAGGGGGCCGCCGGGGGAGTCAAGCGGTGACGACGGGGCTGCGCTGGCTTCACGTGGCCGGCTGGTGAGTTCCTTCGGATATGCCGAAGGAACTTCCCGGAACCGTCGCGATCCGCGTTCGGTGCCGGGGTTGGAGCAACAGGCTGCGCAGGCCGCTCGGCCGGGACGGCCGCAGGCGGCGCAATCCCGACGTCTGCCGGGACCGGGGGCGTCCCGTCACCGCCGAGCAGGGCCGGCAGTGAGGCGATGCCGGCGATCGCAGCGGCCACGATCGCCGCGACCTTCCCCACACTCGCCCATCTGATCTGCCTGCCGGACACTCACGCTTGAGGTCACGCAGGCGGACGTTCTCCCCTATAGTCGCCCGTCGCTGTGAACCGCCACTACGAACTCGTATTGATGCTCGACCCAGAGGCCGCCGACGAGGCCCGCGAGAAGGTCGCGGGCGATGTCAAAGAGGCGATCGAGGGTGCGGGCTCGCTCGACCAGGCCGACGTCTGGGGCATGCGCAAGCTCGCCTACGAGATCAAGCGGCGCAACGAGGCCGACTACCGCTTCTTCCGCTTCCAGGGCGAGCCGCAGCTGCTCGAGCGGCTGGATCACAACCTGAAGATCACCGACGGCGTCCTGCGCTTCCGGATCTTCAAGGTCGAGCCAGACTCTCCGGCGAGCCCGCCGCCGGTCATCGAGCGGCCCATGGCGATCGAGGGTGCCCGCCCCGACCGCGAAGACCGGCCTCGCCGTGGCCGTCGCGACGACCGCGACGAGTAGCTCGTTTCGCAGTTTCCGGCCTTTCTTCCCCCACGGGGGGAGAACCGACCGTGCGGCGACCTAAGATCGATGTTCGGAATCGAAAGAAAGAGGAGCTGACCCGTGGCTGCCAGCAACATCAACGTCGTCTGCATCACCGGAAACTTGACCAAGGACCCCGAGCTGCGCTCGACGCCGAGCGGGACGTCCGTCTGCAAGCTGCGCGTGGCCGTCAACAGCCGCCGCAAGGACGGTCAGAGCGGCGAGTGGGTCGACAAGCCCAACTACTTCGATGTGACCGTCTGGGGAGCGCAGGGCGAGAACTGCGCCAACTACCTCTCCAAGGGTCGCCCGGTCGCCGTCGAGGGACGCCTCGACTGGCGCGAGTGGGAGGCTCAGGACGGTTCCAAGCGCCAGGCGGTCGAGATCATCGCCAACAGCGTCCAGTTCCTGGGCTCGCGCTCGGACAACGCCGGCGGCGGTGGCGGTGGCGGCAACGGGACCTTCCAGCCGAGCTCAGACGTGCCGGCCGACACCTCGGACTTCGAGGGCGCATCGGTCGGCTCGGGCGGCGGCTCGGACGACGACATCCCGTTCTAGCGATCACCAGGCCGCGACCTGATGGCGAGGCCGGGTGATCGCTACCATCCGCGCCTCGCATGGCTAGGCAGCAACGACAGCAGACACCGACCGGCAACCGCAGGCGTCGCGGACCGGCCGATCGCGGCCGACCGCGGAAGTACACGCGTCTCAACGTCGAGGCGATCGACTACAAGGACCTGAACCTGCTGCGGCGGTTCATCTCCGATCGGGGCAAGACCCGCTCGCGCCGGGTCACCGGCCTCTCCCGGAAGCACCAGCAGCAGCTCACGCTGGCAGTGAAGCGCGCCCGCGAGCTCGCCCTGCTGCCCTACGTCGGCGAGCGCTAGGCCGATGGCCCAGGCGGTTCTGCTCAAGGACGTGGAGGGCCTCGGCGACGCGGGAACGGCGATCGACGTCTCCCCCGGCTACCTGCGCAACTACCTGGTCCCGCGCAAGCTCGCACAACCCGCGACCAAGGGTGCCCTCGAGGAGGCTCAGCGCAAGCGGGAGCGCGCGGAGGAAGCCGAGAAGCAGGCCGCGGAGCGCGCCGGCGAGACCTCGGCGCTGCTCTCCAAGACGGTCCTGACGATCAACCACCGCGCCGGAGAGGACGGGAAGCTCTTCGGCTCCGTCACCTCCGCCGAGATCGCCGACGCGATCCAGGCGGCGCGAAGCATCAAGGTCGACCGCAAGAAGATCCGCCTCGAGGAGCCGATCCGCGAGACCGGCACCTACATGGTCGACGTCGAGGTCGGCGGCGGAGTGACCGCCTCGGTCAAGACCATCGTCGCTGAAGCAAAGGAGTAGGGCGCAAAAACCGCCCTTCTTCGCCAGGCACGATTCGTGCCTGCAATACGGCGACCGCAAATAGCCACAACTTGCCTGCGGGCACCAGCCGCCTGTGGTTTTCTTGCCGGACTCGCGCGGGTTTGGTTCCACCACGGGGCAGACGCGGATCCGCCGGGCCTATATCCAGACTGGAGAGAGACTCGGCCGCACGGTCGAGCGATCCCCTGCGCAAACCGAGGAGCAGTTTGGCGACCAACGGAACACCCACCATCGTCCCGCCGCAGAACCTGGAGGCCGAGGAGTCCGTGCTGGGCGCGATGCTGGTCTCCGAGTCCACGATCGAGCCGGTTCTGCTCGACGTCCGGCTCCAGGCCGAGGACTTCTACCGGGACCGCCACCGCACGATCTACGAGGCGATCATCCGCCTCAACGAGGACGCGAACCCCGTCGACGTCCTGACCGTCTCCGAGGCGCTCGCCAAGCACGGCCAGCTGGAAGCGATCGGCGGCCGGGACGTGGTCGCCAGCCTCGCCGCGAAGGTCCCCGCCCCGGGCAGCGCCAGCCACTACGCGCAGATCGTCAAGCAGAACTCGCTGATGCGCCGCCTCGACTCGGCGGCGAAGCAGATTCAGGCCTCCGTAGCCGAGCGGGACGGCGAGCCATCGGAGATGGTGGAGCAGGCCGAGCGGCTTCTCTTCCAGGTCGCCCATGAGGAGCGCGCCGTCGACTTCCGCGAGATCGGGGAGATCTTGCACGAGGAGATCGACAAGCTCGAGGCGCTGGCCAGCGGCACCTCGGACATCACCGGGACCCCCTCCGGCTTCCGCGACCTCGACGACAAGACCGGCGGCTTCCAGCCCGGCAACCTGATCGTGATCGCGGCAAGGCCGGCGATGGGGAAATCAACACTGGTCTGCGACTTCGCCCAGAACGTCGCCATGAAGCACCAGAAGCCCGTCGCCCTCTTCTCCCTGGAGATGTCGGAGATGGAGCTCGCCCACCGCTTCATCGGCTCGCAGTCGCGGATCTCCTCGGATCGGCTGCGCAAGGGCAAGGTCGCGCAGAAGGACTGGCCGAAGGTCGTCAAGGCCTGCAACCAGCTCGAGTCCGCGCCCCTCTGGATCGACGACTCCTCCGACCTCGGGTTGCTCGAGCTCCGCGCCAAGGCCAGGCGCCTGCACGCTCAGGAGAAGGGCCGCGGCCACGATGGGCTCGGGATGGTGATCGTCGACTACATGCAGCTGATGCGTTCGGACGACGCCCGTGCCAACCGGGTCGAGCAGGTCTCGCAGTTCAGCCGTGGGCTGAAGATCCTGGCCCGCGAGCTGGCCGTGCCGGTGATCGGCATCTCCCAGCTCTCCCGCGCCCCGGAGCAGCGTCCCGACAAGCGGCCGATCCTCTCGGACCTCCGCGAGTCGGGCGCGATCGAGCAGGACGCCGACGTGGTCGGCTTCCTCTACCGCGACGATTACTACAACAAGGAGTCTGAGGATCCCGGAGGAGCCGAGCTGATCCTCGCCAAGCATCGCAACGGGCCTGTCGGGACCGTGAAGCTCGTCTTCCTGGAGCACTATCCGAAGTTCGCCGACCGGGCACGCGGAGAGCAGCCCGTCGAGCAGCCCGCCGGCGAGAGCCCGCCCGTCGGGGATCTCGGCAGCGAGGGCGACCAGCTCGCGGACGCGGAGGAGCTCTGAGATGGCGATCCACTCTCCATCGAGCGACCGTGAGCCCTGCCGCCTCGGCATCTGCGACGGATCCGGCTGGATTCTCGGCCCCGAGGACGTGGCTCGCCCCTGCGAGTGCCGCTCGCGAATGGTCGCGAACGCCAGGCTGCGCGGTGTCGACTCGGTGATCCCGGCCAAGTTCCGTGGCGTCTCCTTCGACCGTCCTCCGGTGACGAAGATCGATGAGTTCGTGGTCAGGCGCGTCCGCAACTTCTGCGAGGAGATTGACGAGAACCTCGATACCGGGCGCGGAATGTGGTTCTTCGGAAGTTCCGGAACCGGCAAGACCACCCTCGCCATGCTGATCTCGCGCATAGCTCTCGATGCGGGGCGCTCCGTCGCCATCTACTCGCTCCCCAAGCTCTTGAGCCGCATTCGCCAGACCTACGACGCCGAGGCCGGAGAGCAGTCCTACTCGCAGCTCTTCGAGAGGCTGGCGACCGTCGACCTGCTCCATCTCGACGATCTCGGCACGGAGAAGCAGACGGACTGGGTGCTCGAGCAGCTCTATGCGCTGATCAACGAGCGCTACGAGCGCCAGCACTCGTTGATCGTCACCAGCAACTTCGAGGATGACGAGCTCGAGAAGCAGCTCGGCACCCGGATCGTCTCCCGGCTGATCGAGATGTGCGGAGATCCGGTCCTCCTCTTCGACGAGGACCGCCGCATGCACGTCTCCGCGGATGTCGCGACCTCGCTCGGCGAGGGCGGCGGCTCGGCGCTCGGTCCGCTCGACCACTAGCCGCCACCCTCCTCATAATCCCGGTCATGCCCGGTCTCGTCATAGTCGGCGCCCAATGGGGCGACGAAGGAAAGGGAAAGGTCACCGATCTGCTCGCCGAGCAGGCGGCCGTCGTGATCCGCTTTCAGGGCGGCAACAACGCCGGCCACACGATCATCCGCGACGGTGAGACCTTCAAGTTCCATCTGATCCCCTCGGGGATCCTCTACCCGGGGAAGATCTGCGCGATCGGCAACGGCGTGGTGATCGACCCGGGCGTCCTCACCGGCGAGATCGAGGGCCTGCGTCACCGGGGGATCGACGTCAGCGGCCTGCGGATCTCAGCCAACGCGCACGTGATCATGCCCTACCACGTGAAGCTCGACACGGCCGGGGAGCTCAAGCTCGGCAAGCTGGAGATCGGCACGACCAGGCGCGGGATCGGCCCCGCCTACGCGGACAAGGCATCACGCCTCGGCATCCGGGTGCAGGACCTGCTCGACGCGAAGATCCTCCGCAAGAAGATCACGACCGCGATGGACCCGAAACAGCAGATGCTGCGGCCCTTCGCCAAGGACCCCGAGCTCGACCTGCACACGATGGTGGAGGCGTACCTCACCTACGGGCACCGCCTCGAGCCGCACATCGCCGACACGGCGAAGCTCTGCTGGGACGCACTCGACGCCGATCGCACGGTCCTCTTCGAGGGCGCCCAGGGCATCATGCTCGACCTCGATCACGGGACCTATCCCTTCGTCACCTCCTCGAACCCCGTTGCCGGGGCGGCCTGCATCGGCGCCGGAGTCGGGCCCCGCGACATCGACGAGATCTGGGGGATCGCCAAGGCCTATGCGACCCGCGTCGGGGCCGGACCGTTCCCGACGGAGCTCGAGGATGACCTGGGTGACCTGCTCCGGGAGCGGGGCGGCGAGATGGGGACGACCACGGGGCGTCCGCGCCGCTGCGGCTGGAACGACCTGGTCGCCCTCCGTTACGCCGTCCGGCTCAACAGCATGAGCGCCCTCGCCGTCACCAAGCTCGACGTCCTCTCAGGCATCGATCCGCTCCGCGTCTGTACCCGCTACCGCCACCCGGATGGCGCGGTCTTCGACGAGTTCCCCTACCACCAGTCGATCATCCACAGCGTCGAACCCGAGTACGAGGAGCTGCCGGGGTTCGAGGGCGACATCGGTGAGTGTCGCCGGGAGGAGGACCTGCCCAGGGAGGCACGCAACTACCTGGCGGCGATCTCGGACCACCTCGGCATCCCGGTGCGCCTGGTCGGGGTGGGCCCGGGCCGCGACCAGGTGATCTGGATGGGCCAGGAAGCGGAGCCCCGCCTCCGGGCCGCTGCCTAGCGGCTACCAGGCCGCTGCACCCAGGAGCGAAGGGCGGAGCCCGTAGCGACTTGTGGAGGGCGGCCGCCGTTGCCGCGACCTGGTGGCGAAGCCGTCAAGCCAAAGCCCCTGTCGCCCTTAGCCCGTGCTCGCCGGCGAACGCCGGGATCAGCCCTTCCTGCACCCCCCGCTCCTCTCCACGACGAAGCATCCGGAGCCCGAGAATCGTCGCCGCCAGTGTGGCGGAGACCCCGAGGCTGACCTGCACGCTGAGCAGCCCCTGACGGGTCCAGTAGACGTCGCGGAGGTCGAGCAGCAGCGCGGCCTCGTCCATGGTCAATCCCATGCCGACGCCGAACGGGATCGCCAGAGCTGACTCAACGCGCTCGTCGCGGGTGGTCAGCCCCGCGACCCCTGAGCCGAAGGCGAGGACGATCCCAGGAACGAAGTGATGGATGTGCCGGCCGCTGACGTGGATGTTCCCCGACGGCCACCAGGACTGGCGGATCCCCCAGGTCGCGAGCCGGGCGAAGGCGAAGGCGCCCAGGAAGCCCTGCAGGATGTTGAAGAGCACCGTTTCGTGATGAGGCGTCGCGATGATCCCGCGGCGAGCGACCGCGAGTGTGTCCCGGGTTGCCTGCCCGGCGGCCTCGGCGATGGTCTCCGGGGTCTCGGCCTCCCTGCTCTCGCGCCGGCGGCGCGCCAAACGGAGCACCTCGCCCGTGACCAGCGTCCCCAGGGACCCCGCGGCGAAGACCGCGAGGGCGACCGTGGCCCGGTCGGCCTTTCGATCGGTGACCCGAGCCAGGCGTCGCCGTTTGCGATTGCGAGTCAGCTTCATGGGTTGGGCATGCTAGCCGCGCCCGTCTGATCTACCGGAAATAGGGTGGGAATCCGGCTGGTGGAGCCAAATCCGTGGCAACTACGGAATCGGCGATCCGCCCGGCCCAATAGAGTTCAGGCCATGCGGAGGTTGCTCTCCCCTGTGAATGCCGGCGTCAGCGCCGCCCGTCACGTGCTCTGGTATCTGAGCTACCACGCCGCCCCGCGCCAGCGCTAGATGGGCATCATCGCCTGGATCATCCTGGGTCTCTTCGCCGGCACGATCGCGCGCGCCGTGATCCCGGGCCGCACGGAGCCGGGCGGCTGCATCGGCACCACGGCGATCGGCATCCTGGGCGCCCTGATCGGCGGCTTCATTGCCAGCGCCCTCGACATCGGCGAGATCAGCGACTTCTTCAACCTCGGCACCTGGCTGATCGCGATCGGCGGCTCGGTCATCCTGCTGCTGATCATCCGCGCACTCTCGCGGTAGCTACCAGCCGCCCTCGGCTCGCCGGTCGTACTTGAGCTCCGAATCGCCGAGTTCGAAGACGAGCAGCTTTCGCTCGGTAAAGGATTCGAGGAACCACTCGGACAGCTCGCGGCCAACTCCGCTCTTTCCGGCTCCACCGAAGGGCGCCAGCTGATCCCAGTAGTTGCTCGTCTCGTTGATGTTGACCGAGCCGTGCGGCAACGCCTCGCCCACCCGCCAAGCGGTGGCAAGATCCCTCGTCCAAAGCGAGGCAATCAGGCCGAGCTCACTGCGATTTGCGATCTCGACCGCCTCCTGCGCCGAGGAGACCTTGGCGATAGGCGCCACCGGTCCGAAGGTCTCCTCCCGCATGATCTGCATCTCCTCGCTCACGTTCGTGAGAATCGTGGCCGGGTAGTAGAGGTCCTCTTCGGGTCCGAACTGCACGATCGCGGCGCCCTTGCCGCGGGCATCCTCGACGTGCTCAGCCACGCGGGCCAGGGTGGCCTCGTTGCAGAGCGGCCCCATCTCCGTCTCTTCGTCGGCCGGGTCGCCGATCCTGAGCGCCTTGGCGCGCTCGGTGAGCTTCTCGACGAACTCGTCGTAGATCGCCTCGTGGACGAGCAGCCGCTCGGCCGAGGTACAGACCTGACCGGTGTAGTAGAAGCAGCCGTTCATCGCTCCGTCGACGGCAGCGTCGACATCAGCGTCGGCCAGGATGATGAATGGGCCGTCGCCGCCGAGTTCGAGCAGATGAGGCTTGAGCGGCGCGGAGCGAGCGATCTGCTCACCGGTCGCGGTGGAACCGGTGAAGAAGATCCCGTCGACGTCCTCGTGCTCGACGATCGCGGCTCCGACGTCGCCGTAGCCCTGGATCAGGTTGACCACTCCGGGCGGCAGACCCGCCTCCTCGAAGAGCTCGACCACCATGGCGCAGCTCGTGGCCGAGAACTCGGATGGCTTCCAGACCGCCGTGTTGCCCGCAGCGATGATGTGCGCCATCGCAATCGACCCGATATCGGTCGGGAAGTTGTACGGAGTGATCGAGCCGATCACTCCGAGCGGGCGGTGTCCCAGCACCAGCCGCTTGTTGTTGGTCTGCTCCTGGGTCGACGGCAGCGAGAGGCCTCGATGGCGAAGGACCTCGCCGGCGGCCTTGTCATAGGAGGGGGCCGCGTACTCGTAGACCTCCTCGCGACTGTCGGTGATCGTCTTGCCGATCTCCGCGGACACCATCCGGGCGATCGACTCGGCGTTCTCGCGGAATACCTCGGTGATCTTGCGGAGAATCTTGGCTCGATCGATCAGTGGCGTCGCCGCCCAGTCCGGCTGCGCGCGCCGAGCGGCCGCGACGGCCCGATCGACATCAGAGGAGTCGCATCGGGAGACGGTGTTCACCACCTCGCGCGAATGCGGCGAGCGGACCTCGAAGGTGCCGGCGCTCCCTTCAACCCACTCCCCGCCGATCAGTGCCCGGTCGGGCGCTTTGCTCATCAAGGCCATAGAAACTCCTTCGGGTCGATGCCTCGCACAGAGTTAATCAATCCACTTGGCTCAATGCACGAGTCGCACGCCTGGATGATGATGGGCCGTACAGGGATCGAACCTGTGACCTTGAGATTAAGAGTCTCCTGCTCTACCAGCTGAGCTAACGGCCCTGGTGGAGGGCGGCATTATAGGAAGGCTTGCCGGGGGCCCGAGCCCGCGCCGAGCTAGAGCCCGCTGCCGCCGCTCACGCCGCCGGTGCCGAGGCCGTTCAGCGGGTTGCCGCCGGTCGCCCCACCGCCGGTCGCGCCAGCCGGTCGCTCCGCCGGCGCCCTGGGTCTGCTGTTGCTTGCTGAGCTGCTTGATCGCGGCCTGGAGCTGCTGGCCGAGCTGCTTCACCTGATTGAGCTGGCTGGTCGAGGAGGACGGCGGTGCGCCCTTCGACTTGTTGGCCTGAGCGACCGCCTGGTCGCCCCCCTTGGTGTCGCCGGACAGGTAGAGGTACTGGGCGAGGGTCAGGTACGAGTTGGCATTGACGGTGTTCGGCTGCTTGTCGATCCGCACCTGCACCGCCTGGGCGGCGCTCTTCCAGTCATCCACCGCGGCGTTCACGTTGGTGAGCGCCTCGCTCGTGCTCGTGGCGGTGCGTGCCGCCGAGAAGTCGATCCGGGCGAGCAGGTCGAAGACGTTCAGCGCGTAGACGGCGACCCCCGGGGATAGGTTCCCGTTGGTCGCCTTCACGTATTTGTTCCAGGCGTCGGCTGCCTCCCGCAGGTGCTGCACGCCGTCGCTGGTGGGCGCCCCGTTGCTGCTGGTATTGGAGTTGGCGGCCGAGTAGTGCAGCCGGACCAGGTTCCCGAGAGCGACGGCATCGTTCGGGTTGGCGGCGACCTTCGCCTCGGCGGCGCTGATGTCGCTGTCGAAGGCCGTGGAGCTCGATGCGCTGCCCCCGCCGAAGAGGTCGCTGAAGCTGAATCCACCTCCGCCCGTGCCGACGCCGAGGAAGACGAAGCTGATCGCGAAGATCAGTGCGAGCCCGCCGAAGACCACGCGGACCACGCGGCGGCGACGCGGCGTTTGCAGGTCGAAGAGCACGGCGGAAGCCTAGATGAACGCGGTTATGCGCCTATGCCGCCCCGCTGGGGGGCGGCTCGGAGACCGTGATGTCGCGATCGACGGCGCTCTCGGGGGGTCTGCCGACCGCTCTGGCGAGCAGCACGCTGACCTCATACAGCACAAGCAGCGGCACCGCTTCGATCAGCATCGTGACCGGGTCGGTGCCCGGCAAGAGCATGGCGACGATCAGGAGGATCACGTACGCGTAGCGGCGATTTGCGGAGAGCTGCTCGGGGGTGACGATCCCGAGCCTGGTGACGGCGAGGATGCCGATCGGCAGCTGGAAGATCAGCCCCATGACCGCGAGGGTGAGCGTGAAGAAGCTGTAGTAGTCCTTCGCCCGGATCTGGATGTTGAACTGGTCCTGATTGAAGTTGAGGAGGAACTTGGTGGCGGCGGGCAGGACGACGAAGTAGCCGAAGACGACGCCGGCGACGAAGAGGAAGGGGACGCCGATCAGGAAGGGAACGACGACGCGCTTTTCGCGGGTGGTCAGCGCCGGCAGGACGAAGGCGTAGGCCTGGTAGAGGATCACCGGCAGCGAGATCACGATGGCGGCGTAAGCGGCGATCGTCACCGTCGTCGTGAACGGCTCGGCCACGCCGAAGGTGATCGGTGTCCGGTTGCCCGGAAGCGGCCCGTTGGCGATGTCGAGCAGACGGCTGTTCTGCCAGAAGCAGAGCGCGAAGGCAACCGAGAACGCGACGACGGAAATGATGATGCGCGTCCGAAGCTCGTCGAGATGTTCGACGAGCGTAAGCCGGTCCTCGAAGTCGACCGGCCCTAGCCGGGCCATTGCCTAGGCCTTGTTCTCGGAGACGACCTCGCCCTCGACAGGCTCCGCTGGGGTCTGCGCAGCCGCCTCGGGCGGCTGCGGCTGGCTCGCCTGCACCTGCTGGCTCGCCTGCAACTCGCGCTGCTTCTCCTCAGGGGAATCCGGGTCGGACTCTCCCGAGATTGAGTTCTTGAACTCGCGGATGCCATGTCCCACCGACTTGCCGAGCTCCGGAAGGCGCTTCGGCCCGAAGATGATCAGGACGATGACGAGAACGACGGCTATCTCCAGCGGTCCCACGTTGGGCATCGCGGCGGATGTTAGCCGCTGGCGGGCCTTGAGCCGCCAGCACTTACCCAAACGCTTACTTACGGACGCGCTCGCGAAAGTTCAGGTAGAAGCGGCTGGCGGTCGGCTCCGCCTGGCCCTGGTACTTGCTGCCCGCCTCACTGGCGCCGTAGGCGTGCTCGACGGGGGCGTCCATCCGCATGAAGGAAATCTGCCCGATCGGCATGCCGTGGTAGATCGTGATCGGCAGGGTGGCGAGATTGGAGAGCTCGAGAGTGAGGTTGCCCTCGAAGCCCGGGTCGACGAAGCCGGCGGTGGAGTGGATCACCAGGCCGAGCCTTCCCAGCGAGCTCTTGCCCTCGAGGCGCGCCACCAGGTCGTCGGGAAGGCGAACCCGCTCCAGCGTCTGGCCGAGGACGAACTCGCCCGGATGCAGCACGAAGGGCTCGTCCTCCTCCACGGTCACCAGCTCGGTGAGGTTCTCCATCGGCTCGCGCACGTCGATGTACGGGTAGCGGGAGTTGTTGAAGACCCGGAAGCTTCGATCCACCCGCATATCCACGCTCGAGGGCTGCACGAGCGACTCGTCGTAGGGGTCGAAGAGCAGGCGGCCGGCTGCCACCTCCTCCTTGATCGTGCGATCGCTCAGGACCATCGATCCAGTCTATTCCGGGCGTGGGCGGCTCACGCACGGCCGAGGCGGGCCCCCGCCACGAAACATCCCTGTATGCAGGAAATTGGGGTGATTTTCGCACGCACGAAAAACCTCACTTTTGGCCTAAAGGTCAGGCGTCAGGGGCCCGATATGTTCTCCACGATGGCAACACCGAAGCGGACACACACCGAGCCCCTGGTCGACACCGGGCAGCGGTCCGCCGAGGGGATGCACGCCTGCCCCACCTGCTCCTCAATCCTGGTCCAGCCGGTCACCTGGCACGAGCAGGGAGACGGTGCCTGGCACGTCGAGCTCCGTTGCCCCGAGTGCGACTGGTGGGGCCGCAACACCTACAGCCAGACCCAGGTCGACACCTACGACGAGGAGCTGGATCGCGGCGGGCAGGAGCTGATTGAGGACCTTCGCTCGCTCACCCGGGCGAACATGGAGGAGGAGGCCGATCGGTTCACCGTGGCGCTCTCCAGTGACTGCATCCTCCCCGAAGACTTCTAGCGCGAGTCACACGCAGTACCACTCCGACAACGAGTCATTTCCCTGCTGAAGAGCGGCCCTTCGGGGCCGTTCTTCGTTCAGGCGTATCGCTCCACGACACCGTCAGCGACCATGCCGAGCAGCTCCCGCTCCTCTTCCGTGAATTCCGGGGAGGAGAGGATCTCCTTGGCGCGCCGGATGCCCTCCTTGGCGCGCTCGCGCACCTCGTCAAGGGCAGGCGTCGCCGCGATCCGGTCGCAGAGCGCTTCGGCCGCGTCCTGGTCGAGCCCGCGCAGCTCCGCCTCCCCGAGCCCCGGATCCAGGCGCCGAGCCAGGATCAGCGGCAGCGTCACGGTCCCGTCCAGCAGGTCGGTGCCACGGGCCTTGCCGGTGCGCTCCGGGGGGCCGGTCACGTCAAGGACGTCGTCGAGCAGCTGAAAGGCGAGACCGATCTCCCGGCCGAAGGAGGCGAGCTCCTCGATGCCGGGGCGCCCGGACGAGATGCGCCCGAGCCGGCACGCGGACTCGAAGAGCCGCGCCGTCTTCAGAGAGCAGCGCTCGAGATAGCGCTCCTCGGTGATCGAGGTGTCGAAGGCGTCGTGCCGCTGGGCAAGTTCCCCGAGTGCCAGCGCCACCGAAGCCGAGCTCAGCTCGGCGACCTCGGCCTCGCCGCCATCCACGGCGAGCTCGGCGAAGGCACGTGAGAAGAGCAGGTCGCCCACCCCGACCGCTCGGTCTCGCCCCGATCGCGCAACGACTGTGGGGCGCCCCCGACGTACCGGAGCGCCGTCGAGCACGTCGTCGTGGACCAGGGTGGCCATGTGGACCATCTCCACGGCGGTGGCGACCCGCACCGCCCTGTCGCCGACCCCGTCCCCAGCGGCCATCAGGACCAACAATGGCCGCATGCGCTTGCCCCCGGCGGTCAGGGTCGCCTCGGCCTCCTCGCCCAGGCGAGGACCGTAGCCGCCGGAGAGCTCGGCGAGGCGGCTCTCGACCTCGACCATCCGCGCTGGGAGCCAGGCGCTGGCCGCGTCCATCACGGCGGTCACGGGGGGTGGTATGGAGGACCGCGTCACTTGGCCTTGGTGGCGCTGTGGATGGCGATGATCCCGCCCGCGAGCAACAGCCAGCGGATCTCGGCAAACCCGGCGTTATCGATCATCTCCGCCAGCCGCTGAGGTTCCGGGAAGCTGCGCACCGAGTCGGGCAGGTAGCTGTAGGCCTCGGAGTCGCCCGCGAGCGAACCGATCACGGGGATCAGCCTGTCGAACCAGAGCGAGTAGAAGCTCGCGAGGGGCTCGCGCTCCGGCTTCGTGATCTCCAGGATCACCAGGCGCCCACCGGGCCGCAGAACCCGGGCCATCTCGGAGAGGCCGCGGTCGAGGTCCGCGAGGTTGCGAGCGCCGAATCCGACCGTGACCGCATCGAAGCTCTCGTCGCCGTAGGGAAGCTCGAGGGCATCCGCCCAGCCGAACTCCACGGGCAGCCCTTCCTCCCCGCTCTTATCCCGAGCCAGCTCGAGCATGGCCTCGGAGAAATCGCTGCCCACGACACGGCCATCGGGCCCGATCCGGCGCCTGAGCGCCAGCGCGAGGTCACCCGTGCCGGTGCAGAGGTCGAGCGCATCGGATCCCGGCCCCACCTGCGCGCGGTCGACGGCTCGCTCACGCCACTGGTGATGGAGCCCGGCGGTCATCGCCGAGTTCATCAGGTCGTAGACGCCCGAGATCCGGTCGAACATGCCGCGGACCTCCGTGGCGAATTGCTCCGAATCCCGGCTGGGCGCAGACGAGACGCTCATCGTTGCGAGATTAGGCGATCAGGGTCGCCAAGCCCCTCTAGTTCAGCGAGGCCAGGTACGCCGTGAGCGCCTGGAACTTGGCCGGCGGGAGATCGCCGTAGGCCGGCATGATGCTCGGGCCGACCTGCAGCGAGCGCGCGATCGCGTTTCTCGGGATCCGCGCGCCGATGTGGGTCAGCTCAGGGCCGGGACCGTCGTTGCCGTTGTCGCCGAGCTTGTGACAGGCGAGGCAGCCCGATTGGGCGACGACCTCCTTGCCCGGCTCGAGCGCCGCCGACGTCTTCAGGTCGATCTGGCTCGGCGGGCCCGCGGTGGCGCCGAGGAAGGTCAGATACGCGATCCCGATGATCGTCAGGATCCCGGCCGTGGTGGCGATCGGCCTGCGCTCGGGGCGCCTCTCCGCATTCCTGTCGTAGAAGGGGAGGAGCAACAGGAGGACCATGAAGAGGGTGGGAAGCCCGATGGTCGCGATCGGCACCGCCCAGGGTGGCTTGATCACTCGCAGCAGCTCGAAGAGGAAGAAGAAGTACCACTCCGGCCGCGGCGTGTAGGTGGTCGTGGTCGGGTCGACCTTCGGGCCCTGCTCCGCGCCCAGGAGGATCGAGAGCCCGACGATCACGAGCGCGACGACGAGCATCATCACGGTGTCCTTCATGACCGCGTACGGGAAGAACGGCTTGCCCTTCTTCTTCAGGACCTCGTAGTCGCGGAGGTACTCCTCCTTCTCGCGGCGGTTCACCCGACCTCCTCCTTGGGCAGCGACTTGGGCCGGTCGACCTTCTGCCAGGGAGGCGCCGTCGTGCCGAGCTTGACGACGAGGTAGAGGTGCGCCCCGATCAGGGCGATGATCAACCCGGGCACTAAGAGCATGTGGATCGCGTAGAACCGCGACAGCGTGGTGGCGCCGATCTCAGGGCCGGCCCGCAGGAAGTCGGCGAGGTAGGGGCCGACCACCGGCCCGGTGCCGGTGATGTTGTTGGCGACGATCGTCGCCCAGTAGGAGCGCTGGTCGAAGGGCAGCAAATAGCCGGTCAGCCCCATGAGCAGCGTCAGGATGATCAGGACCACGCCGATCACCCAGTTGAGCTCCCGCGGGTACTTGTAGGCGCCGAAGAAGAAGGTGCGCCCCATGTGCAGGAAGATGCAGACGATCATCACCGAGGCGCCCCACTTGTGCATGCCACGGACGAACTCGCCCATCCAGACGTCGTTCGTCAGGTGGGTGATCGACCCGTAGGCCTGGGTCGGGGACGGCGTGTAGTACATCGCCAGAAAGACGCCGGTCAGTGCCTGGAAGGTGAAGGCGAAGAGGGTGGCGGAGCCGAGCGTGTAGAACCAGTTGGTGCCCTTGGGGACCTTGCGGAAGAGCATCCCCGTGAGAAAGGTCGTGCCTGCCGTCCGCTCGTCGACCCACCCGAGGACGTCGCCGCCGGCCTCCTTGGCGACCTCGGCGCGGCCCGATCCGTTTCCGTTCGCGCCATTCACTCGCTCCCCCGGCTTGGCGGGACGGCTCGGCGATCCTGGCTTTGGAACCTTCGGCACTCGAATCTCCTACGGCGGCGGCGGCACGGAGGGCCGCGGCGGGTAGAGGTATTCCCAAACGCCACCGGTGAACTCACCCGGATCCCGGGCGCGCACCGGATCGAAGCTGTTCGTCACGCTGTAGCGCGCGCCGACCTCGACCTGGCCGTTGGTCACACGGGTCTGAAAGCGGTCGAGCGGCCGGACCGGCGGGCCGCCGATCCGCTCTCCGAGGAATCCGTAGACCCCGCCGTGGCACGGGCAGATGAAGTTCTTGGCGGCCTGCACGAAGCGCACGGGGCAACCGAGATGGGCACACCGCGTCGTGATCGCGATGTACTGGTTCGGGGACTCCTGCTCGTATCCGTTCGGCAGCCCGGTCAGGGTTGGATCGCCCTGCCGCACATAGACCGTGGTCTTGCCGGTCTCGCCGATGTCCTGCACCGCCGTGATCACCACCGGCCGATAGGTGTCGGGGGTGAAGTCCGAGATCGGCCCGACGGCCTGCCACGGCTCGTCCTCCTGCTCGAAGAGAGGCGCGGCGGCGAAACCGATCGCGGGCAGCACGATCGCGGCGCCGGCGAGCCCTCCGATCGCCTGCACGGCGACCGTGAAGGCCGTCCGGCGGTTCATGGACTCGCCCTCGAAGTAGCCCGCAGGATCGGAGCTCGGCAGCTCCTTTGGAGCCCCCTGCTTGTTGTTTCCCTCTTCAGCCACGGTCTGAGACGTCTTCGGCGGCGAAGCCTATCGAGTCGGCTGCGACAGCCAGCGCATCGCTCATGCCCATCTCGCCGGCTGTTTTGGTAGCGCTCCGGAGCAGCCGATCGGCCGCGTCCGGCTCCGCGCGGCGCAGGGCCTCCTTCGCCTCCTCGTGCTCCTCGGTTGCTCCCGCGCCCACCGCGACGGCGGCGGCGAGCCAGAGGGCGTCCGCGTCGCGCGACCCGTCGCCGTTCTCCGCGTGAACCTGGGCCGAGAGGCTGATCAAGTCGGCCAGCTCCCTGACTGCCGCCAGGTCGCCGCAATCGGCGAGCTTCTCGAGGCCGAGGGCGTAGAGGTAGTCGCCGGCCAGCAGGCGAAGGTCGCCATCGGCCCCCTCGATCAGCCTCGGCTGCTCGTAGTGGAGCAGGTAGCCCTCCCTGATGGCCTCGATCAGGACGGTGTACTCATCCGCCGCGCCCTCAGCGCGGGGACCCGAGGCAGCCAGGGCACCGAGCGCGGGCTCCCCCTCCGCGTCGCGGACATACGGCGAGATCACGTTCTCGCCGTCGCGAAGCAGCGCCGAGAGGGAGGCGAGGGAGGTCGACGTCGTGGACATGCGTCCCTGCGAGATTAGAGCGACGCGTCAGCGGATGGCCTGCTGGAAGGCCTCGGCGGCCGCCTCGATGGTCCGGTCGATCGACGCCTCGTCATGGGCGAGCGACGGGAACCAGGCCTCGAACTGCGAGGCGGGCGGGTAGACGCCGCGATCGAGCAGCGCCCGGCAGAAGCGGGCATACGCCTCGGTGTCGCACGCCTGCGCCCCCGTGAAGTCCTGCACCGGATCGGCGCTGAAGAAGATGGTGAGCAGACCCGGAACGCTCGCGACCTGGACCGGCGCCTCACCCGCCGCCCGCCGCAGGCCGGTGGCGAGCCGGGTGGTGGCGGACTCGAGCCCCACGTACGCGGCGCCGTCCAGCTTGCGCAGCGTGGCCAGGCCGGCCGCCACCGCGAGCGGATTGCCCGACAGCGTCCCAGCCTGGTAGACGTCGCCGGCCGGGGCGATGCGCTCCATCAGCTCGCGACTCCCGCCATAGGCGGCGGCCGGGAGGCCCCCTCCCATCACCTTCCCCATCACGGTCAGGTCCGCGTCGACGCCGAGCAGCTCCTGCGCCCCTCCACGGGCCACGCGGAAGCCGCTGATCACCTCATCGAGAACAAGCAGGGAGCCCGCCTCGGCTGCCGCATCCCGGACCGCCTCGAGGAAGCCGGGTGCCGGCGGGACCACTCCCATGTTCGCCGGGATGGGCTCGGCGATCACCGCGGCCGGGCGTCCCCGCGCGATCGCCTCGACGACCGCCTCCTCGTCGTTCCAGGGGACGATCACGGTGTCGGATGCCTGAGCCTCGGTGACGCCCGGGCTCGCCGGGACACCGGCCGTGGCAAGCCCGGAGCCGCCCTCCGCGAGCAGGCCGTCCACGTGGCCGTGGTACGCGCCGGCGAACTTCATCACCGTCGTGCGGCCGGTGGCCGCCCGCGCGAGACGCAGCGCCGACATCGTCGCCTCGGTTCCGGAGCTGGTCATGCGGACCATCTCCACGCTCGCGAAACGCCCGGCGACCTCGGTCGCCAGCTCCACCTCGCCGGCGGTCGGGGCCCCGTAGCTGGTGCCCCGCCCGGCGGCCTTGCGAACCGCCTCCACCACCAGCGGATCAGCGTGGCCGAGGATCAGCGGCCCCCAGGAGGACACCCAGTCGACGTAGCGGTTCCCGTCGACATCCCAGATGTAGGGCCCCTCGCCGTGGTCGATGAAGATCGGGTCACGCCCGATCGACCGCATCGCCCGCACCGGGGAGTTCACCCCTCCGGGCATCACTCCAAGAGCCTGCCGGTACAGCTCCTCGGAGCGGCTCTATGAGTGCTCCGCCTCCCAGCGCGCGTAGTCGTCGGTGAAGTAGTGGAGGCGGATCTTCTTGAACTCGGTGGAGGAGTAGAGGACGGCGCGATCGGAGCCGTGCAGGTCGTGCTCGTCGGCGATCCGATCCAGGACCGCGTCGCATTCCTCCTTGGAGCGGCCGTGGGCCATGGTGAAGACGCTGTAGGGCCAGTCCGCGTAGGTCGGGCGCTGATAGCAGTGGGAGACGCCGCGGACGGCGGCCATGCGGGCGCCGACCTCCATGATCCTCTGCTCTGGGACCTTCCACACTCCCATCCCGTTCGCCGAGAAGCCGGCGCGGCGATGGAAGAGGATCGCGGCGACGCGGCGCAGGATCTTGCGGTCGACCATGCCCCGCAGGTGGTCCAGGAAGTCGTGGGTGCTCATCCCGACCTCGGTGGCCGCCGCGTCATAGGGGCGGTCGGTGACCTCCATCGGCCCCTGCAGCGCGCGGATCACGGCGACGTCGGTGTCGTCATAGGGCTGGCGATCGAGCTCGCGCGGAGGCGCGGCCTCAACCTCCTTGGAGAGCTCCTCGGTCCCGCCCTCCATCTCCAGGTTCATGTTGATCTTGAAGAGCTGGAGGGTGGGCAGCTGCCGGATCGACTCGGCGCCCGTGAGGCGCTGGAGCGCCTCGAGGGTGCCTTCCAGTCCCAGCCCGGAATCGGGTGGCGTCGCGATCGTGAACCAGAGGTTGAACTCGTGGGTCCGCAGGTAGTTGTGCGAGACGCCCGGATGGGAGTTGATGATCTGTGCGGCGCGGTGCGGATTGTCGGAATCGACCTTCGCGGCCACCAGCATCGAGCTGTAGCCCAGCGCACGGGTGTCGAAGATCGGCGTGATCTCGCGGATGATCCGGCCGTCGAGGAGCCGCTGGGTGCGCGCCTTGACGTCGGCGGGATCGAGCTCCGCCTCCGCGGCGATCAGCTCGAAGGGCTCCGGCTCGAGGGGATACCTCGACTGGAGGAGGTTCATCAGGTGCTTGTCGGTGTCGTCGAGCGGAATCGCGGCTCCGCCCGCGCGCGACCGAAGCTTCGGCTTCGCCGCGGACGTCGTGATCCCGTCGGCCGGCTTGTTCACGCGCGCCCTCGCATCAGCCAGGCGGCGGCGTCCTTGGCGTAGTAGGTGATGATCATGTCGGCGCCGGCACGGCTGATCGAGGTCAGGGACTCCATCGCGGCGGCTCGCTCGTCGATCCAGCCGTTTGCGGCCGCGGCCTTCAGCATCGAGTACTCGCCGCCCACGTGGTACGCGGCGAGCGGCGCGCCGGTCGCGTCCTTCACCCTGCGGATCACGTCGAGATACGGGAGCGCCGGCTTCACCATGACGACGTCGGCGCCCTCCTCGAGGTCCAGCTTCGCCTCGCGGACGGCCTCGTCGGCGTTCGCAGGATCCATCTGGTACCCGCGGCGGTCGCCGTACTCCGGTGTCGAGCCGGCGGCCTCGCGAAACGGGCCGTAGAAGGCGGAGGCGTACTTGGCGCTGTAGGCGATGATCGGGACGTCCGAGTGGCCCTCCTCGTCCAGCTGGGTGCGAATCGCGCCGACCCGCCCGTCCATCATGTCGCTCGGGGCCACAGCGTCCGCTCCGGCCTCGGCGTGGGAGATCGCGGTCTTGGCGAGCAGCTCGATGGTCATGTCGTTGTCCACCTCTCCGCCGCGGACGATCCCGCAGTGCCCGTGCGAGGTGTACTCGCAGAGACAGACGTCGGTGATCACGACGATCTCGGGGTGCGCCTCCTTGAGCGCGCGAACGGCCATCTGGACGACGCCCTCATCGTCATAGGCCTCCGAGCCGACCTCGTCCTTGCTCGCCGGGATGCCGAAGAGCAGGACGGCGCGGACGCCGGCGGCCGCAATCTCGGTGACCTCGGCGACGGCCTCGGAGATCGAGAGCCGCTCCATGCCGGGCATCGATTCGATCGGCTCGCGCACTCCCTCCCCCGCGGTGATGAAAAGCGGCTGGACGAGGTGGTCCGCGGTCAGGTCGGTCTCGCGAACCAGGTCGCGGAGGGGCTCCGTTCGACGCAGGCGGCGGAGTCTTGTCGCCGGAAAGCTCATGCGACTGATTCTAGGGCCGGGATTAGGCAAACCTCCGCAATGCCAGCCGGGCGAGCACGAGATAGCCCACCGTCAGCAGGGTCAGGTGAAGGAGCGGCAGGCCCAGCGCCGGCCCGGAGGATGAAAGAGCGCCCGAGAGGGCGTCCACGGTCGCGCGGAAGGGAAAGACTCCGGCGATCACGTGGATCACGTCCAGCAGGCCCTTGCTCACCGTGCCCGAGGGGACCAGGGAGATGAACGCAACCGGCAGCGCCAGGGCGAAGGCGAGCAGCGCGCTGGCTCGCACCTCTCTTGCAGCTGCGCCGATCGCCAGGCCAAGACCCGAGGAGGCTGCGCCGGCGAACAGGATCGCCGGGACGATCAGGTAGATCCGGCTCCAGGCGATCGATTCGAAGGGCGTGATCGCCGCCAGCAGGATCAGCGTCACCAGCAGGGCCGCGCCGGTGCCCAGAACCGCCTTTTCGACCAGCAGGCCGGTGCGGCTCACCAGGCCGCGGGTGAGGCGGGTGAAGGTGTTCTCCTCGCGTTCCAGCGCGAGGGAGCCCGAGACAAGCAGGACCGTGACGAACAGCAGGGTGATCGCCGCGGCGACGGCGACGGCAAAGGTGTCGAGCGGCGGCACGCTGCCGGCGACCACGTCCTTGTTCACCGCGATCGGCTGACGGACGGAGGACAGCAGGCTGTTGGCCAGCGCGAGGTTCTGACGGGCCAGCCTGGCGAAGTCGCTGACCTGTCTCACCTTGGCGCGTTGCCCCGGGGGCAGGCTCGACTCCACCTGGTTGAGGACCTGCTCGGCCTTCCGCAACCCCAGGATGTGAACCGTCTGGTTGATGAACGGGATCTCGAACGACCCGCCGTTCGCGAGGATCTGCTCGTAGTTCCCAGCGACGTTGCTGATCTTCTGCGAGAGCAGCAGGTTGGCCTGCGTGAGCAGCGAGCGGATCCTGTCGTCGACGACCTGCGCCTTGAGCGGATCGTCGTTGTTGACGATCACGTCGACCGTGGCCGGCTCGCTCGAGTTGGTGCTGAGTTCGCCCTGCAGCTTGCTGATGAAGTCAGCCGGCAGGATCAGGCCGCCGAGGACATCCCCGTCCTTCACCTTCTGCTCGAGCTCCGCGCGGCTGGAGACGTCGACGCAGTCGATCTTGGCGCAGAGCTGGCGGCGCGCCTCGTCCTGGCTGAAGCCGCCGGAGCCGAGCTGGAGGCCGTTGCCTGCCGGGATCTGGTTGAGGAACGCGACCCGCGGCTTCTCCGGGCCGCGCGAGATCGCCAGACCGATCAGGACGGCCAGCACGATCGGATAGACGACCAGCAGGCCGGTGACGAGCGGCGAGCGGCGCAGCAGCTGGAGGTCCTTGAGGAGGAGCCAGCGCATCAGTGGCCCTTCTTCCGAAGGAAGCGGACGAAGTCGTTCTCGGGATCGATCGCCGTCCCCTTCGGCCGGGGTCCGGCTGCGCGGCGCATCTGGGCGAAGCTGCCATCGAAGACGGTCTCGCCGTCGGCCAGCACCACCAGGCGGTCTCCGTAGTGGCTCGCCTCCTCGATCTGGTGAGTCGAGTAGATCACCGTCGTCCCGGCCTTGGCGAGGCCCGCCACGAACTCCCAGAGCCTGACGCGCTGGCCCGGGTCGAGGCCGGAACTGGGCTCGTCGAGCAGCAGCACCGATGGATCGCCGAGCAGGCCGATCGCGATGTTGATGCGCTGCTGGTTGCCGCCCGAGAGCGAGGAGACCTGGTCGTGACGCCGCTCCCCGAGCCCGGTCTGCTCGAGCATCCGCTCGATGATCGCCTCGACGTCCTCTGCCTCCTCCATTCGCGCGAACAGCCGAAGGTTCTCCTCGACGGTCAGTCGCCGGTAGAGGCCCGCCTGCTGCGGGACCCAGCCGATCTCCCCGTTCGCGCGCTCGATGCGGCCCGAATCGCCCTTTTCGATGCCGGCGAGGATCGAGAGCAGGGTGGTCTTGCCGGCGCCATTCGGCCCGAGCACGGCGAGCAGCTCCCCGCGTCCGACATCGAAGCTCACCTCCCGCAGGGCGGCGCGCTCGCCGAATGACTTGGAGAGACCCTCCACCTCGAGCACGGGAGCGGCCTTGCTCATCGCGCGGAAAGCTAGCGGGATGGTCTAAGTGACACGTCGTCTACGCTCCCCCGCCTGATGAGGCTCCTCTTCATAGGGGATGTCGTCGGCAAGCCGGGCCGTGAGGGACTGGCGGCGGCGATGCCCGACTTGCGTGCCGAGCGCATGCCGGACCTGGTGGTCGTCAACGGCGAGAACGCGGCCGGCGGGGTCGGCATCACCGAGGAAACGGCGGCGCAGATCTTCGAGATGGGGGCCGGCGTGATCACGCTCGGCAATCACTCCTACCGGCACAGGGACGTCTATCCGTACCTCGATTCCGAGACTCGGATCGTCCGGCCCGCGAACTTCCCGAAGCAGAATCCCGGGCGCGGCCACACGATCGTCGAGGCGGCCGGTATGCGGGTCGCCGTCATCAACCTGAGCGGACAGATGCACCTGCAGGTAGAGCGCAATCCGTTCACCGCGATCGACGAGCTGCTCGAATCGCTCGCCGGCGCCGCCGACGCCATCGTGGTGGACTTTCATGCCGAGCTCACCAGCGAGAAGGTGGCGATGGGCTGGCATCTGGACGGCCGGGTCGCCGCGGTGCTCGGCACCCACACCCACGTGCCGACGACCGACTTCCGTGTCCTCCCTGGCGGCACCGCCCACATCTCCGACGTGGGAATGACGGGCTCGCGCGCCGGCGTGATCGGCGTGAAGCGGGAGCAGGCGCTACGTGCCTTCAAGACGCAGATGCCGGTCCGCTTCGATGGGGCGGACGAGGACATCTGGGTCATGGGCGTCGCGGTCGAGATCGGAGACGACGGGCTCGCTCGCGGGATCGACCAGATCCTTCTCCCCGTCTCCTCCTAGGGGCACCACCCCGCTCGCCAGCAGGGCGATCAGCAGGAACGGCAGGAACCAGGGGATGTAGAGGTAGAACCAGTGGTCGATCGTGAGCTGCATGCCGATCATCACGGCAGCGCCGAGCGCAGCCACCGTGATGAAGTCACGCCGTCGCGGCCGGAATGCCACCAGCAGGGCCAGACCGACGACCGCGGCCTTGACGACCGTCTGCAGCCAGCCGAGCGAATGGTCCTGACCCCAGACGCTGAAGGGCGAGTCCCGGCCGCCCTGCTCCGCGATCGTCCGGTGCCAGAAGGTCGAGAGGCCCGGGTCATCGAGCGCCTGGAAGCAGACTGCGAGGACCGTCAGCGCGAAGGCGATCGTGAACGGGATGATCACCTTGGCGTATCGGCGTAAGACCGTTCGGCGGGGGCTCCCCTCGCCCCCGGCCGTGTCGGTGGCTCCGTAGGTGGCGAAGAGGGGTCCGAGGGCGAGGGGAGCGAACTTGGTCATCGACGTCAGGCCCAGGGTGATCCCGCGCGGGATCGGCGCCGTCAGGCAGAGCAGGGTCGCCGCCAGGCCAAGCGAGACCAGCGCGTCATTGGTGTTCGACTCCAGGGCGTAGGCGGTGTACGGGCAGGCGGCCCAGGCGAAGCAGAGCAGGATGCCCAGCTCCGTCCCCCGACGCCCGCGGCGGAGGCGGCGACCCAGCAGGAACAGGGCTCCCATCGTGGCGAGGTCGAAGAAGAGCGAGGCCGCGTGGGCGGCGGGCAGGTCGTCCCAGGTGCCGCTCCAGGGAAGCGCCTGCTCGAAGGGCACGTAGGCGTAGTAGGCGACCGGGCCATACGTGTCTCCCGATTGATCGTCGGAGGGGAAGTTGCCGTAGATCGGCTTTTGGTCGGCGATCCGGTCGGCGCCGATCACTCCCGAGTACCCGACGTCGATCACGTTGGAATCGACGATGTTCAGGGCGGTCCGTCCGGCGATCAGGACCACGGTCATCACGGCGAGGACGACGATCGGCATCGTTGGCCGCAGGCCCGAGCCCGGCTTGCGGCGGAAGCCGAGCCAGAGCGCCCGCGCGAGGAGATAGAGCAGCGG
Organism: uncultured Solirubrobacterales bacterium; assembly: GCA_963831605.1. GTDB lineage: Bacteria > Actinomycetota > Thermoleophilia > Solirubrobacterales > 70-9 > DASUPK01. Next base: position 297,592 of record CAWHQR010000005.1, on the reverse strand, counting down.
CGGATAGGCCAGCGGGACCGAGAGCCCGATGTCCCCCCGGTTGAAGAAGTAGTGGGAGAGCCCGAAGCCGGCGACGATGACCAGGAGATCCAGGTGGGCCAGGCGGAACGGGCGGCGCCAGTCGAGCAGGCCCAGGACGAAGATCCCGCAGAGCGGCAGCCAGATCCAGGGGGCGTTCACCATCCGGCCGAATGCACCCGGGTAGCCACGGGCCATGTGCCAGGCGACCTGGTACCCGGTCCAGGACTCGTCGATGTTTCCCGTCAGCGGGTCGATCACGACCTGGGCCACCTCGTCGCCCCCGTTGAAGAAGCCGACCTCCCAGGCGCCGGTGGAGTCGTTCTTGCTCGCCGACGTGCTCAGCTTCGGGTGAGCCTTGAGCTCGGCGATCGCCTTCGGGTCCTGCTTGGCGAGCTCGATCGCCTTTTGCTGGGTGATGGGCTGGGAGTCGGCCTGGGCCGGGGCGGCCAAGAGCAGGGTCGCCACGACGGACGCAAGGACAAGGAGACCCGGCTTCGCCATCAGGCGGGAGCGCATGCGGCCGCCCCACATAAGTCGCTTCGGGCTTCGCCCTTCGCTCCGAAGTGGAGCGGCCTTGCGCTCCCTAGTCGTCGAAGGTCCACAGCTTGTTGCCGATGAAGTTGAACGGCATCGCTATCGCCACCGCGATTGCCTGAGCGGGCAGCTCGCTCATTCCACCTCCGACGAGCAGCTTGAGCGCGATCAGGTTGATGATCAGCGCGAGCGCGCTGACGGTGAAGAACCGGGCGGCCTGAAAGCCGGCGTGCCCTTGTTTGGCGTCGAAGGTCCAGTGTCGGTTCCACCAGAAGTTGTTGGAGACGGCGACGCAGAAAGCAAGGATCGCCGCCGGGATGTAGTGAATGTTGAACGGTCCGTTCAGGATCGCGAACACCACCAGATTGATCAAATAGCCCGAGGCGCCCACCACGCCGAACTGGAAGAGCTGCAGCCAGTTCCCGGGCTTGAGCGTGCCGCGCCCGATGCGCTTGGCGGTGTCGACCGGCGGGGTCATCCCTGACGCCTGCCGCCGTTGACGCCGAAGTGCTCGAGGATCACAGGCGCCAGATCGCGCAGCGCCCATTGCGGCTGCCGCTTCGGCCGCTTCGGACCGCAACCCACGAAGACCGCGGGGCCCAGCGAATCACCACGGCCGAGCGACCCGTGGCTGCCGCCGCCGGCGTGGCTGATCCCGCCCCAATCGACGCACTCGTAGCCCTCGGTGGCGGAGATCAGGATGTCGCCGGCGTGAGGCGAGGTCAGGGCGGACCAGAGCCGGGAGAGCGCGTCGGGGTACTCCTCGGACTCGAACCGGCCGCGCGTGATGTCGGCGTCGAGAGCCTCCGGCTCCCCCTTCACGGACCAGCCGTTGCCGCGCAGGTCCCGGAGCTGCCCGCCGGGCCGGAAGCGGAACTCGCGCCCATCCCGTTCGATCACGGCCTCCACCCCGTCGGGATCCTCGAGTCCGACGCCGTCGCGCTGCACGGGGGAACCGTCGCCCCGCGCGAGCCAGGTGATGAGATCGACTCCCGCGAGGTCGCGCAGGCGGAGGCGTGCCCGCTCATGTGTCCCGCCATGGCGTCGGCCCGTGTCGAGGATGTAGACAGCTCCCGCGCGCGAGGTCGGGCTCACCGCGATCTCGGCCTCCTCCGGCCGGTCGGTGTTCGGCTGCAGGACCGCCCAGTCCTCGGCGAGCGCGTCGGCCAGGGGCAGGGCGTGCTCCACAGCGGTCTGGGCGTGGTCGGAGGTAAGGAGAACGGCGTGCTCCTCCAGGAAGGCGTCCAGTCCGCCGCCCGCCTCGACGATGCGCGCGAACATCTCGTCGGCCTTGGCGATCGAGTCGACCTGCGCCTCCGGGCCGTGCCGATGTGAATGGAAGTCGTTGTCCGGCAGGCTGAAGAGGAGGAAGTCGTAGGCGCCCTCGGTGACCAGGTTCTCGGCGACGCAGGCCGAGTACTCGTCCCGGGTTCCGGGGCGAGTGAAGCTGGGGCCGCAGCCGGTCGGGCGGCTGGCGTAGAGGTCTCCGTAGAAGAACTCGTCGGGTCCCCAGACGGCGTGGCGGAAGTTGATCGCCTCCGCGGCCCGCTTGACGAGCCCCTCGAGCCCGAGCTGATGGCGTTGGCGCCCCCGGTAGATCAGGAAGGGGGTGGCCGCGGTCCTGATCCCGGCGTCGCCGAGGGTCTCGAAGACCGTCTCAGCCTGCCAGCTCAGATGGTCGAGGTTCATGTTGTAGACGAGGTCGTACATCGCCCGGAACAGGCCGAACGTCCGGGTCGCCTCAAACGAGGAGCCGTACTCGATGTAGCGGCGCTCGAGCCGGTGGTACCAGTTCATTCCCATCACCCAGTGGCCGGCAGGCCCGAGTCCGGTCATCATCTCCGAGCTCGCCACCGGGGTGACCGAGGGGAAGCTGGACACCACGTCGGTCACCGTCTGCCCCCGCTCGACGAGGGCGCCGAAGGTCGGCGCGAGGTCCTCGTCGATTGCGCGCAGCAGCATCTCGGGATGCATCGCGTCGACAACGACTAGGACGAGCTTCCGCGGCACGGCTAGGAGGGAAATCGGGATGTCGGGTTCATCTAGCGGAGGACCCGCAGGCCCTCGTGTTTGCGCTCGGCCTGTCGCCGCCGCGAGACCCATAGCCAGAGCAGGGCGACGAGAGCGACCAGCGAAAAGGGCTCGAGGACGAGACTGACGCCGGCGACCACCACGGCCGCCAGGACGACGATCGCGGTGACGCCGCCCGGCGACTGCGCCTGCGGCTGAGCCGGGACGCCCCCCTGCTGCCGGCGGACCGCCCCCGAGACGACGTCGCGGGTGACGACTGCGGCCAGGCCGGCGCCGATCACACCGACGAACAACGCGGGCCAGAGGGCCTCATTCGCGCCGTGGAGAGCGGCGCCCGCGGCGAGCACACCGAGCGGTGCGGCGCCGGCGACGGCGCCCCAGGCGGGCATGATCGGCGGCACCACGACCCCGATGATGAGCCCGGCCGCGATGGCCAGGCCGAGCCCCTGACAGATGGCGAGGAACATGATCGGGGCGCAGGCTACAGGGACTCATCTCAACGCCAGATGAGCTTCACCCCTCCCCGACCCGGTTCGCAACACTGTCCGGCGATGAGCGAGCCGTCCAAGCAGGAGGGGCAACCGAAGGGTTCGGCCGAGCCGCGCCGGCGTCGAGCCCACACCACCTCTCGCGACCTGGAGCGGTACGCGGGCCTGTTCGCGCGGCGCACCCAGGTGATGCGCTCCTCGGCCATGCGCGACCTGATGGCGATCACCGCCCGGCCCGAGGTGATCTCGCTGGCGGGCGGCCTGCCCGACACATCGACCTTCCCGTCCGACAGCTTCGCCGCGCAGATGACGCGCATCGCGCATGAGTCCTCGGCCGAGGCACTCCAGTACGGCCCGACCGAGGGATTCGAGGAGACCAAGGCGTGCATCCTGGAGGTGATGGGAGCCGAGGGGATGGCTCCGGACCCCGACGACCTGATCGTCACCACCGGTGGCCAGCAGGCGATCGACCTGATCGCGAAGACCCTCGTCGACCCCGGCGATCCGGTGATCTGCGAGGCCCCCACCTATCCCGGCGCCGTGCCGACCTTCTGCTCCTACGAGGCCGACGTCCACCAGGTGAGCACCGACGAGGACGGCATGCGAATCGACGAGCTCGAGGAGCTGCTCACGGCTCTGGCGGACGCCGGGCGGCGGCCGAAGTTCATCTACTCGGTGCCGAGCTTCCAGAACCCCGCCGGGGTGACCATGTCGGGCGAGCGGCGGCAGCGGCTGGTCGAGCTGGCCCGGGAGCACGAGGTCCTGGTCTGCGAGGACAACCCCTACGGCCTGCTGCGCTTCGAGGGCGAGCCCGAGCCCACGCTCTACAGCCTCGACGGCGGCGACTACGTGCTCTACCTCGGGACGCTCTCGAAGATCCTCTCCCCCGGGATCCGGATCGGATGGGTGGTGGCGCCACCCCCGGTCCTCGAGAAGATCGGGCTCGGCAAGCAGGCCGCGGATCTCTGCACCTCCACCCTGGCTCAGTACTTCGTCCGGGAGTACTTCGCGGAGGGACGCTGGCGCGAGTACATCGGCGACCTGATCGAGATCTATCGCGATCGCCGCGACGCGATGCTCGATGCCCTCGAGAGCCACTTCCCGCAGGAAGCGGAGTGGTCGCGGCCCGAGGGCGGTCTCTTCCTCTGGGCCACCCTGCCCGACTACATCGACACCACCGATTTGCTTGCGAAAGCCTTGCGCGAGAACGTCGCGTTCGTGCCCGGCCGGGCGGCGTACGTCGACGGCCGCGGCGGGTCTTCGATGCGGCTCAACTTCTCCGCATCGGGCGAGGACGAGTTGCGGGAGGGCATCCGTCGCATCGGCGGCGTCATCTCCGAGCAGGTCGCCCTGTACCAGACGATCACCGGGGAGCACCGGGTCGAGCCCGATCCGGGCGACGAGCAGCCCGGCGGCGATGTCGTGCCGCTGCCGAAGCGATGAGGGTCGCCGTCCTCAAGGGAGGAAGCTCTCTGGAGCGGGGCGTGTCGCTGCGGTCGGCTGCGCGCGTCGAGGATGCGATCGCCGCTCTCGGCCACGAGGCGATCGGCCTTGACGTCGGCCCCGAGCTGGTGAGCCGGCTGCGCTCCGAGCGCCCGGACGTCGTCTTCATCGCGCTCCACGGGCCGGGCGGCGAGGACGGAACCGTCCAGGAGCTGCTCGAGATCCTCGACCTCCCCTACACGGGGCCCGGCGTCGCCGCCTGCGCTCTCTGCATGGACAAGGTCGCGGCGAAGCACAAGATGAGGGCGGCCGGGCACCCGACGCCCGACTGGGCGGCCTTCAACGCCACCGCCTTCCGCGAGCTCGGCGCCGCCGACACGCTGGCGGAGATCGAGGGGCGTCTCGGCTTCCCACTCGTCGTGAAGCCCGCGAGCCAGGGCTCCTCGCTCGGCGTCGAGTTCGCATCCTCGCGCAACGAGGTCCCCGCAGCCCTGGTCGCCGCCTTCAGCTACGACGACCGGGTCCTGCTGGAGCGCTACGTCAAGGGTCGCGAGCTCGCCGTCAGCATGCTCGGCACCGACGCCCTGCCGGTGGTCGAGGCCATTCCGCGCGAGGAGGACTTCTTCAACTTCGAGGCCCGGTACGAGATCGGCCGGACCGAGTACGTCTGCCCGGCCGAGCTGGGTGACGAGGAGACCCGGCGGGTCCAGGAGCTCGCGACGCGAACCTACGAGACGCTCGGCTGCAGCGGCTTCGCGCGGGTGGACCTGATGCTCGGCGAGGACGGCCCGCAGGTGCTCGAGGTGAACGCGATCCCAGGGCTCACCGACACCAGCCTCTTCCCGATGGCCGCCGAGGCCGCGGGCATCGACTTCACGCAGCTCGTCGAGCGAATCCTGGATTCAGCTCGGCGTCGCCATCAGGTCGCGGCCACAAGCGGCCGCTCCCTCTAACCGCTGCCCGGTGGCCGCTAGACGTCGCCCTCGCCCGAGGCGAAGTCCTCGGGCGTGACGTTGTCGAGGAAGTCCTTGAACTTCTCGACGACCTGCTCCTGGTCCTCGACCTCCTCGCCCTCGAACTCGATCGCGGACTCCTCGATCACGTCATCGGCGGCGAAGATCGGCGCCGAGGTGCGCACGGCCAGGGCGAGGGCATCGGAGGGGCGCGAGTCGATCTCCAGCTCGGAGCCGTTCATCGAGATCGTGATGGAAGCGAAGAAGGTGTTGTCCCGCAGCTCGGTGACCGAGACCTTCTCGCACTTGGCCTCCATCTGATCGAGCACGTCGGAGAGGAGGTCGTGCGTCATCGGCCGCGGCGTCGACGCCCCCTGCAGCTTCATCAGGATGGCCGCCGCCTCCGGGTGGCCGATCCAGATCGGGAGGAACTTGTTGCCGTCGACCGTCTTCAGCAAGACGATCGGCTGCTTGCCGACCATGTCGAAACTGACTCCGTAGATGGTCATTCTCTGCACGGGGGTCTCCTCGGGGCGTCCGCACGGATTATAGGAGCGGCCCGAAGTGCTCCCCGGCGCGTGGGACAATCGGCACCATGCCGGAGTGCCGCCAACAGGCGTTCATCGACGCGCCGCTCGACGTCGTCTGGGACCTTGCCTCCGATCCGGACAGGCAGACCGACTGGTGGCCGGACACGATCACCTTCGAGTGCATCGACGGCGATTTCGAGCAGGGCTGCCACGTGCGCAACGTCCAATCCCGCCCCTGGCCGATGTCGGACCTGGAGACGACGCTCGAGGTGGATGAGATGGTCCCCGGCAAGGAGCTGACGATTCGCTGCATGGACACCGGGACCTACACGCGGGCGGTTCTCACCGAGGGACAGGGCGGGACCTTCGTGGAGATGGAGGCCGGCAGCGATCCGACGAACGTGGTCGTCCGGGTTCAGGTGGCGATGGCGGGCGAGCGGATGTTCCGCCGCTGGGTCGAACACGCGCTGGAAGGAATCCGCTCGGCCGCGGAGGCCGGCAAGATCAAGCAATGAGGGCGCGCGTTCTGCTCGGCGCCGTCGTGACCGCTGCGGGGCTGGCACTTCTGAGCGCCCAGGCCGGGGCGGTCATCGTCCCCAGCCCGACGGGGCGTGTCTCCCTCGCACCGCGTCAGACCGAGGGCCCTTCGGCACGCGCACGGACCGCGGAGCAGAACCTGATCTACCACGAACCCAGGCGATCGACGGGAATCCGTACTACCTCCAGCAGGAGTGGGGCAACGGAGCCGGCGCCTGTGAACAGCGGAACGCCCTGCCCGCGGCCGTCTTTGTCCCGCCGCCGGCCACCTCCACCGGGGCCACCCTGACCTTCTCGGCCGACGGGAGCGCCGACTCCGATGGAGGGATCAGCAGCTACGCCTGGGACTTCGGAGACGGCACGGTGAGCTCAGGAGTGAACGCGTCGCATGTGTACTCGGCTGGGGGCACCTTCAACGCCACGCTGAAGGTCACCGACACCAATGGATTCAGCGCTTCGGTCATGCACCCGGTCTCGATCTCCAAGCCGGTCAACCATCAGAAGAAGTGCCGGAAGCACAAGCGCCGCTGCAAACGGCGCCACAAGCGCGGGCACTGAGCGCGGAGAGTGGGCGATCCTGGACTCGAACCAGGGACCTCGTCCTTATCAGAGACGCGCTCTAACCAACTGAGCTAATCGCCCGCGGCCGCCGATTCTAGCCACGCCGGCGCAGGCGGCGGGCGAGCGAATCCAGGTCCGAGAGGTCGTCGAAGTGGAGCTCCGCCCTGACGCCGTTCCCGGCGCGGCGCACCTTGACGTCCTGGCCGAGGGCGGAGCCGAGCGCGTCCTCGGCGTCCGCCATGGCGGCCCGCTCCTCCGCCGAGATCCGGCCGCCGGCCGGCGCCTTCTTGCGGCGCGGGCCCTGGCCGGCGTGTCGCTCGGTCTCGCGCACGGACCACCCTTCGGCGGCGGCCTGCTTGGCGAGTCGTGCGCGCTTCTCCTGGTCGGACACCTGGAGGATCGCCCGGCCATGGCCCTCGGTGAGCTCCTGGCGCTCCAGCAGGGAGAGAACGGGATCGGGGAGGTCGAGGAGGCGGATCAGGTTGGAGATAGCCGCGCGGCTCCGGCCCACCCGGCGGGCGAGCTCCTCCTTGGAGATGCCCAGGTCGTCGACGAGAGCGGCACAGGCCCGGGCCTCCTCCACCGGATTGAGGTCCTCGCGGACCATGTTCTCGATCAGGGCGGCCTGCAGGCGCTCGTCCTCGGGAGAGGTCCTGACAACGGCCGGGACGCGGTCGATGCCCGCCTTCTGCGCCGCGCGCCAGCGCCGCTCACCGGCGACGAGCTCGTACCGCCCATCCTCGAGCGGCCGGACGATCAGCGGCTGGAGCAGCCCGACCGCGCCGATCGATCCGGCCAGGGCATCGAGGGCGGCGGCGTCGAACTTGGCACGGGGCTGGTCCGGATTGGGCTCGATCTGGGTGACGTCGAGCTCGCGCAGCTCCGGTCCGCCGGCGGAGCTCTCCGGCAAGATGGCCGCAAGCCCCCTCCCCATTCCGCGCTTGCGTTCAGCCATCGATGCCTCCTAAGGCGAGAACCTCATCCGCGAGCGCACGGTAGGCCTTCGATCCGGGGGACCTCGCATCGTGCTCCGAGACCGGAATGCCGTAGCTGGGAGCCTCGGCGACGCGCACGTTGCGCGGGACGACGGTCTTGAACACCCGGGCGGGAAGGTGCTCGCGGAGCTCCCGCTCGACGTCGCGGGAGAGGCGGGTGCGGTCGTCGTGCATGGTGATCAGCACGCCCGCAATCTCCAGGTCCGGGTTGAGCTCGCGGCGGACCAGCTTCAGGGTGTCGAGGAACTGCACCAGCCCCTCGAGCGCGAGATACTCGGCCTGCACCGGGACGATCACCTTGTCGGCGGCAACCAGCGCGTTGACGGCGACCGGGCCCAGTGACGGAGGACAGTCGAGGAGCGTGTAGGCGAAGCGGGAGCGAACCGGGCCGAGACCGTCCCGCAGCCGCGTCTCGTAGCCGCTGAAGCGCGGCAGCTCCACCGCGGCGCCGGCGAGATCCACATGCGCGGGGACCACCCACAGGTTGTCCGGCCCGGCCGGCCGGGCAGCCTCGGCGACGGACACCTCTCCGGTGAGGCAGTCGTAGGAGGAGGGCGTCGAGTCCTTGGGCAGACCCAGCGCGACCGTGGCATTGCATTGAGCGTCGAGGTCGACGATCAGGGTCTGCTCGCCGTCGCTCGCCACGAACGCGCCCATGTTGACCGCGGTCGTCGTCTTGCCGACGCCGCCCTTCTGGTTTGCGATTGCGTAAACGGTTCCCATACGAATGGTTCGGGTCAGTGCTGTTCGGACCCGAACGGGCGCTTCGCCGCCATCCCGGGCCGGCGCGGCAATCCGTTCGGAGTCGGTCCATTCTTGCGGAGCAGGTGGATGTGTCTGTCGCGGCTGCCCGGATAAGGCCGCACGCTCCGGACCTCGCCCGGTTCCATGGCGAGCCGCGGAGCCGCTCGCTCGAGCTCGGCCTCCTCCGCCTCCACTCGCGCTCCCTTCCAGGCGACCAGCACGCCGCCCTCGCACAGGAGCGGAGAGGCGAGCTCCGCCAGCACCGCGAGGGAGCCGACCGCGCGCGCGGTGACCGCGTCGTGGGCCTCGCGGCCCTGGCCCGCGGCCCACTCCTCCGAGCGCTCGCAGACGACCGCCGCGTTCTCCAGTCCCATCCGCACGGTCGCGTCGCGAAGGAACTCACACTTCCGGCCGACCGACTCGATCAGCTCCACCTGGGCCGTGGGCAGGCAGGCTGCCAGGACCAATCCGGGCAGGCCCGCGCCGCTGCCGAGGTCGGCGATCCGGCGCGCGGAGGCGAGCTCATCGATCTCCAGGCCGCTCAGTGAGTCCTCGATGTGGACCTGGCGGGCCCGTCCGACCGTGGATGCGGCGATCGGCGCGCGCGGGTCCGACAGCAACCCGAGGAGTGCCTCGAGTGCCGGCTCCGCCGCGGCGGGCGCGGCGCTCAATCGGAGACGAGGGGCGCGACGACCACGTAGCGATTGGGCTCGTCGCCCTCGCTGTAGGTCTCGATCTCGGTTCGGTCGCGCAGGTGCTCATGCACGACCCGGCGCTCGTTGGATCCCATCGGATCCATCTCCACGGCCTCGCCGTGAGCGAGCGCGTCCTCGGCCGCCATGTCGGCTCGCCGCCGCAGCGACTCCCCCTGGCGGCGCCGGTAGCCGGCGGCGTCGACCGTCACCCTCTTGCGGTCCTGGCGTCCCCGGTAGGCGGCCTGGTAGGAGAGCAGCTGGATCGCGTCGATCGTCTGCCCATGCCGGCCGATCAGGAGGCCGACGTCCTCCCCCTCGATATCCGCGTGAATCTCCTCGTCCCCCTCCTCGACCGCAACGGACGCCTCGAGCCCAAGCTCCTCGAGAATCCGCTCGAGCATGACGCGCACGCGCTCAGCCGGCTCTTCCGGCAGCACAGTCGGCTGGGACTCGACTTCTCCTTCCATGCGGGCAGTCTTACACGGCTTCGCCATCAGACCGCGGCCACAAGCGGCCGCGCTCGTTAAGTCGCTCCGGGCTTCGCCCTTCGCTCCTGAGGAGAGCGGCCTGGTGGCCGCTACTTGCGCCGCTTCCGCTTCCGAGGCGGAGGAGGCGGAGGCTTCGAGGCCCGGACCTCCTCGGGCGTCGGCACAGCCGGCAGCGGCCAGACGAAGTGGATCACCGTCTGCTGCATGACCTGCCAGAGCCCGCTGGCGATGAAGTAGACCGCGATCCCCGCGGGCGCGTTGGGGATCAGGAAGACGGTCACCAGCGAGAAGACCCCCGCCATCAGGTAGCGCTGGGAGTTGCCGCCGGTGGTGGGCGAGGGGTTGAAGAAGAGCAGGGCGAAGGTGCCGGCGACGGCGAGGATGACGAGCACGACCGCCTCGGCGCCGGTCGGATGGGCGGTCAGGTCCGAGACGAACAGCCAGCCGGAGTTGCCGACCTCGTCCTTGAACTCGCTGCTTCGCAGCAGCGCGTAGAGCGCGATGAAGACCGGGAACTGGAAGAGCAGGGGGAGGCAGGCGGAGAGCGGGTTGACGCCGTGCTCCTGGAAGAGCGACATCTGCTCGCGCTGCATGCGCTGCTTGTCGTCCTTGTACTTCTCCTGGATCTCCTTCAGGTAGGGCTGCAGCGCCTGCATCTCGCGCATCCCGTGCATCGACTTCAGGGTGAAGGGCAGCACGACGATCCGCGAGAGCCAGGTGATCAGGACGATCCCGACGCCCCAGGCGAGGCCGACGTCGTTGTGCAGCCACTTCAAGACATCGTTGAAGAGGTCGATCAGCGGCTGGAGGATGTGGGCTTCGGGGAACATGGCGATGGAGTTCTACGTCAGATCGGCTCCGTTGGTCTATTCGGCCGCGGTTTTTGTGGCGGCCGCTGATGGCGAAGCTGGGCCGTGCATGCGCTCAGATCGCGTCTGGGTGCCTCGGAAGAGCTTGCGATCGGAGAGCTCGTCGATGCCGCCGTGACTCCAGGGGTTGCAGCGCAGCACGCGCCAGCCGGCCAGGATCGTGCCACGGATCGGGCCAAGCTCGCGGATCGCCTGAACGGCGTAGTTGGAGCAGGTCGGGTAGTAGCGGCAGCGAGGAACGGTGGCGGGGGAGATCAACCGCTGGTAGAGCCGGATGGGGGCGATCAGCAGGGCGGAGAAAAACCGTTTCACGACAAACGCTCCTCACCCGGGTCGTCCAGCAGCTCCGCCAGGCAGGAACGAAGGCCATCCTGACCGTCACGCTCCAGCAGGCCCTCCACGCCCGGGCGGGCGACGATCACGTAGTCGTGCCCGGCCTCGAGCCCGTCGGAGAGCTCCCAGAACACCTCGCGGATCCCCCGCTTCACCTTGTTCCGGGTCACCGCCTTGCCGATCTTCCGGCCGACCGACAGACCGAGCCTGGCGCTGTCGCTCGACTCGTCGTCACGGCGGGCAAACGAATAGAGCACGAGAAAGCGATTGCCCCGCGAGTTGCCCTCGCGATAGACGCGGTCGAAGTCGCCGCTCCGCGAGAGTCGGCGCCGACGGGCGTCCGGGCGGCCCTTGGAGGCCAACGTCAGGGCGTGAGCCGCTTGCGGCCCTTCTGACGCCGGCGCCGCAGGATGGCGCGGCCGGAGCGGCTGGCGCTCCTGGCCCGGAACCCATGGGTTCGGGCTCGCTTGCGCTTCTTCGGCTGGTAGGTCCGCTTCATCAGGAGAGCCCCGAAACGAGGGGCGAGGGGCACGGCAGTATAGGGCGTGACCGCTGCGGCCTCCGCCGTCTCGGGCCCTCGGAAATCTTCGTCCCGGTTTTAGCCGCGTTTTGCACGGAGCCCGCCCGGCGGCCCCTTCCGCTCGCCTGGGCCGAGCCTATGATCGCCAACCTAGTCGGGTTGCTCCTCGCGGAGCATCCTCACATCCACCCGCACGAGACGAGAGGAGCACCAAGTTCCGGGGCAGGTTCGCGACGTTCGCCAGGATCTCGAGGATCCGTGGCGCGAGATCCAGCGGGAGCTGGCCGCCTCGGTTCACGAGGACACCTACCGACTCTGGTTCTCTCCCCTCACACCGGTCTCCCGGCGAGGGGCCACCCTCTATCTGACCGGTCCGCAGCGGGTCGTTCGCTGGGTCGGCCGCCGCTACATGGAGCTGCTTCGCGCTGCGACCCATCGCGCCGTCGAAGGTCTGCGCGAGGTCGAGCTGATCGCGCCGGAGGACACCGAGTCGGCCTCCTCCGCGTCCTCGGAGGCGGCCTCACAGGTCGCCCTCAACCCCGACTACACCTTCGATCGCTTCGTGATCGGCCCCGGCAACCAGCTTGCTCACGCCGCGGCGCTGGCCGTCGCCGAAGCCCCGGGCGAGGCCTACAACCCGGTCTTCCTGCATGGCCCGCCGGGCCTGGGCAAGACGCACCTGCTCGGCTCGATCGCCAACTACCTGCACCGCCACAGCCCGCAGCTCGCCGTCCACTACACGACGGCCGAGTCCTTCACCAACGAGTTCGTCTCATCCCTGCAGGGCTCCGGCATCGACGGCTTCAAGGAGCGCTACCGGCGAGCCGACGTCCTCCTGATCGACGACGTCCAGTTCCTCCAGGGCAAGGCTCGCACCGCGGACGAGTTCTTCCACACCTTCAACGCCCTCTACGAGGGCGGGGCGCAGATCGTCCTGACCGCGGACCGCGTCCCCGCCGAGCTCTCCGCGCTGGCCGACCGCCTGCGCGACCGCTTCGAGTGGGGCCTGACCGTCCCGGTGGAGCCGCCCGACCTCGCCACCCGCCTCGTCTTCCTCGCCACCCTCGCTCGCGAGGAAACCGAGCAACTTCCACCCGAGGCGCTGCGGGCCCTCGCCTCCAAGGCGTCCGTCAACCTCCGGGTCCTCAAGGGCGCCCTGACCCGTGTGGTGGCCCTCTCCTCGTTGACCGCATCCGCCGTCACGCCCGACTCCGTCGACCGTGCCCTCCCCGGCGCCGCGATCTCCGCGCCTGCCTCCGAATCGCTCGAGCCGCGCCAGGTTCAGGAGGCCGTCGCCGGCCGTCTCGGCGTCAGCGTCGAGCAGATCCTCTCCCCCACCCGCGTCGCTCCCGTCGCACGCGCCCGCCAGCTCGCCATGTACCTGACCCGCGATCTCACCGACCTCTCCCTGCCGGCGATCGCCGAGGCCTTCAACCGCCGCGACCACACCACCGTCATGCACGCCATTCGCAAGGTCGAGAAGGGCGCCCTTGAGGACGCCACCCTCTCGCGAGCCGTCGAGGAGCTCACCAGCGAGCTCCAATCCGCGACCGGGATGGATCGTGACCGAACCGATTGAAAGAATCGACAGAGGAGGCTGTCCACATATCCACGCCATCCACAACCCTTACTACTCCTAGGGAAGCCGAAGACCAACAGGCCATGAAGATCAACACCACAAGGCAATCGCTTCTCGATGCGCTCCTCGTCGTCTCCCGAGCCGTCTCGGCCCGGGCCGCCCTGCAGGCTCTATCGGGGATCCTGATCACGACCAACGGCGCCGCGCGCCTCCGCGCCACGGACATGGAGCTGGGCCTCGAGGTCGGGCTCGACGGTGAGGTCGAGGGCGGGGACTCGGTGGTGCTGCCGGGCCGGCTCCTCGTCGAGGTGGCCCGCTCGCTTCCCGATGGCCCGGTCAGCCTCACCCTGCGTGAGGCCGAACGCGACATCGAGATCAGCGCGGGCTCCTCGCGGTTCCACCTGCGCACCATGTCCGCGGACGACTTCCCGCGTTTCCCCGAGACGGAGGGCGATCCGGTGGAGCTGCCGGCAGCCCCGCTCCGCGACACCATCAACCGGGTCGCGCGCGCGGCCTCGCGGGACGAGGCCCGGCCGGTTCTGACGGGTGTGCTGGTCACCGTCGAGGGCGACGAGATGACGATGGTCGCCACTGACTCCTATCGGCTCGCCGTGAAGAGGACGAAGCTCGAGTCGTCGGTGGCCGAGCGGCTCGAGGCCAATGTGCCCGCTCGCGCCCTGCGTGAGCTGGCGCGGCTGATCGAAGCGGGCGGTGAGGAGACGCTGAGCGTCTGGCTGACCCGCAACCAGGCGATCTTCCGCGTCGGACCGACCTCGCTGAGCTCGCGCCTGATCGATGGTCAGTTCCCGAACCATTCCCAGCTCCTGCCGGAGTCCTACGAGCACGAGGTGAAGCTGCCGCGTGCCGAGCTGCTCGAGGTCACCAGGCGCGTCTCGCAGCTCGCGCAGCGCAACGCGGCGCTGCGGCTCTCGTTCTCGGAAGGCGAGCTCGTGGTCTCCGCCGAGACACCCGACCTGGGGGACGCCCGCGAGGCGCTGCCGGCGCCCTATTCGGGCGAGCTGCTCGAGATCGGATTCAACCCGGAGTTCGTCCGGGACGGCCTCGAGTCGATCGACTCGGACGAGGTGCTGCTCAAGCTGATCTCGCCGCTGCGGCCCGGTCTGCTGGAGCCGTCGGCAGAGGACGACTTCAGCTACCTGGTGATGCCGATTCGCCTCAACGTATAACGAGAGGGGGCCCCGGACGCGAAGCGGAGGAGCCACGCGATTTATGCCGGTCGTCCGCGCCGTCGAGTGCCGCGGCTTTCGCAACCTCGTCGAGGCGCGCACCGCGATCGACGCGGGCGTCGTGGTCGTTCATGGGCCCAACGGCGCCGGCAAGACGAACTTCCTCGAGGCGGTCTACTTCGGCCTGACCGGCCGGTCCTTCCGGACCGGGAACGATCGCGACCTGATCCGCTACGGAACCGACGGGGCTCGTGTCGAGCTGGAGCTGGCCGAAGGGCGGCTCCCTGCTCGCCGCCCTCGATCGCTCCGGGGAGCGTCGTCATCTGCTCTCCGGACGCCCGCTCGCCGGCTCGAACGAGCGTCCGCTGGTGAGCGTCTTCCACCCGGATCGATTGGCGCTGGTCAAGGGTGCGCCCGCCCATCGCCGCGCGCATCTCGATCGCCTCTGCGGAGCACTCTGGCCGGCTCGCGCCGATCTTCGAACCCGCTTCGGCCGCACGCTTGCGCAGCGAAACGCCCTGGTCGCGAGGGTCCGGGCCGGCCTGGGCAATCCGGACTCGCTGCCCTCATGGGACGAGCGCCTGGCGGAGGAGGCGGCGCCGCTGATCGAGGCCAGGGGGGAGGCGGTCGCGGCGCTGACCGGCCGGTTCGCCGAGCTCGCCGGGAGGCTCGGGCTCGACGAGGCGGAGATCTCGTACCGGCCACGGGCCCCGGTGGGGGGAGACGAGCTGGCGGCCGAGCTTGCCCGCCGCCGAGAGGTGGACCTGGGTCGCGCCTACACCTCCTATGGGCCGCAGCTCGATGAGATCGAGATTCGGCTCGCCACCCGGCCACTCCGCCGCTTCGCGTCGCAGGGCCAGCAGCGCCTCGCCCTGCTCGCGCTGCTCTTCGCGGAACGCGAGGCGCTGCTCGAGGCCGGCCGCGCAGCGCCCCTGATGCTGCTCGACGACGTGATGAGCGAGCTCGATGAGGGGCATCGCAGGCTGTTGGTCTCGCTGCTCGAGGGCGCCGGCCAGTCGGTGATCAGCGCCACGGAGACCGCCCACGTGCCTTCGGCGAGCGCCCTTCGCATCGAGGTCTGCGAGGGCACCCTGTCGGCAGAGCCGGCACTGAGGGCCGCCTGATGGGCCGCCGGGCGCCGCGCCCGATCGGCGCCGCCCTCGAGACCGTCCTGCAGGGCGCCGAGCCGGCCACCCTGCTCGCCACGGTGCAGAGCGCCTGGCCGGGGGCGGTGGGTGAAGCGGTGGCGCGCGAGGCGGCGCCGGTGTCCGAGCGCGACGGCGTGGTCACCGTGGCGTGCCGTTCGGCCACCTGGGCCCAGGAGCTCGACCTGCTCGGTGCCCAGATCCTCGATCAGGTGAGGGCAAATCTGCCCGATTGGGCCACTTTGGAGGCTATTCGCTTCACCGCTTCGGGTGCTGCCGGCGAAGTTTCTCCTTATGCATGATTTGCAGGGCTTTTATGTGCCTTTGGCGCAATTTCCGCTGCTCTCGGCTGGTAGACTTATGTCTACTTGTGTGAGACCCCGACCCCCTTGCCCGCGAGGACTCTCCGAGCCGGGTCACGAAGGTCGAGGCATCCCCTGATGGAACTGAAAGGAAGCTGAGTGGCGAAGACCCCCCAGCGCGGAGGAGCGAGCAACAAGGGCACCTCCCGCACCAATGGCGCCTCCACGGGCGCCGCGACGAAGACGAAGAGCGCAGCGAAGCCCGCCCCCAAGCGCGCCCCAAGCCCTCGAAGGGCTCCTCCTACGGCGCCAAGGACATCACCGTCCTCGAAGGGCTCGAGGCCGTTCGCAAGCGCCCCGGCATGTACATCGGCTCGACCGGCCCCCGTGGTTTGCACCACCTCGTCTACGAGGTTGTGGACAACTCCGTGGACGAGGCCATCGCCGGCCATGCGAAGCGGGTCACCGTGACCCTGCATCCGGACAACAGCTGCACGGTGGTCGACGATGGCCGTGGCATCCCGGTGGAGAAGATGAAGAAGGCCAAGAACCGGCCCGCCGCGGAGGTGGTCCTGACCACCCTGCACGCAGGCGGGAAGTTCGGCGACGGCGGGGGCTACAAGGTCTCCGGCGGCCTGCACGGCGTCGGCATCTCGGTAGTCAACGCCCTCTCCGAGAAGCTCGACCTGGAGATCTGGCGCGAGGGCGCGGTCTGGACACAGAGCTACGAGCGCGGCAAGCCGCTCTCCAAGTTCAAAAAGGGCCGCGGCGTGAAGAGCACCGGCACGACGATCACCTTCTGGCCCGATCCCGAGATCTTCGAGGAGGTCGACTTCGACTTCGACATCCTCTCCGAGCGGCTGCGCGAGACGGCGTTCCTGACGCGCGGCCTCCGGGTCGAGCTGATCGACGAGCGCGCCGAGGGCCGCCGGGTGGAGTTCCTCTACAAGGGCGGCATCGCGGACTTCGTCAAGCACCTGAACGAGTCCAAGGACCCGCTCCACCGGAAGATCATCTACTTCGAGGGCGAGACGAAGGACGGCCAGGTCGAGGTGGCGATGCAGTGGAACTCCTCCTACCAGGAGTCCACCTTCAGCTTCGCCAACAACATCAACACCCATGAGGGCGGCACCCACCTCTCCGGGTTCCGTTCGGCGTTGACCCGAACCCTGAATGCGATCGCCAAGAACCGGGGCCTGCTCAAGGAGAAGGACGAGAACCTCTCCGGCGAGGACGTGCGGGAGGGACTCACCGCGGTCGTCTCGGTGAAGCTGGCCGACCCTCAGTTCGAGGGCCAGACCAAGGGCAAGCTCGGCAACCCGCCGATCGAGGGCCTGGTCAAGGAGGTCGTCAACCGCCAGCTCGGGGATTTCCTCGAGGAGCACCCCGCCGATGCCCGCCGCATCCTGACCAAGGCGATCGACGCCGCCCGAGCCCGCGATGCGGCCCGCAAGGCACGCGATCTGACCCGGCGCAAGTCCGCCCTGGAGAACTCGATGCTGCCCGGCAAGCTCGCCGACTGCTCGGTCAAGGATCCGGCGCTGGCGGAGCTGTTCATCGTCGAGGGTGACTCGGCGGGCGGCTCGGCCAAGCAGGGCCGCGACCGCAACACGCAGGCCGTGCTGCCGCTGCGAGGCAAGATCATCAACGTCGAGAAGAGCCGGATCGACAAGGTCCTCTCCAACAACGAGATCCAGGCGCTGATCACGGCGATCGGCACCGGTGTTTCCGACGAGTTCAACGTCGAGGACCTCCGCTACCACAAGATCGTGCTGATGACCGACGCCGACGTCGACGGTGCCCACATCCGGACGCTCGTCCTCACCTTCCTCTACCGGCAGATGAAGGAGTTGATCGACGGAGGCTTCGTCTACATCGCGAAGCCTCCGCTCTACAAGGTGAAGAACGGTTCGAGCGAGATCTACGTCGAGCGTGAGTCCGAGCTCGAGGAACTGCTTCTCGCCGACAAGATCGAGGAGTTCGAGATCAAGGACTCCGCAGCCGCGGCGAGCGCCAAGCCCAGGCGGCTGAGCACACGGCGCTGGCAGGACTTCAACCGCCACTTCAAGTCGGTCGAGGGCTGGTCCTCGACCCTGCGGGCAGAGTTCGGCCACGAGACGATCGACTTCATCTCGGATGCGCACCTGGTCGGCTCCGGGGCGAAGACGATGGCGGCGGCGGCGAAGATGTTCAAGGCGAGGGATCCCAAGGACGCGCCGTACGAGACGAAGCTGCTCGATCAGAAGACGACCGGTCTTCTGGTCAAGGGCACGCACCGCCGCAGCGGCCTGGCCCGCGAGCACAAGCTGCCCAAGACCCTGTTCGAGTCACAGGCCTACAAGGAGCTGGTCGACGCCTACTCGAAGGTGATCAGCGTGATGGGCACGCCGCCCTTCACCATCACCCTGGGCGAGAGGGAGGCGGAGGCCGAGAGCTTCTCGGAGCTTCGCCGCGAGGTCCTCGATCTGGCGCGGCACGGCGTCACGCTGTCCCGCTTCAAGGGACTCGGCGAGATGAACGCCGAGCAGCTCCGCGAAACGACCATGGATCCCGAGAGCCGGACGCTGCAGCAGGTATCGATCGACGAGGCCGCAGCCAGCGGCCTGGAGCAGACGTTCTCGGATTTGATGGGCGACAAGGTCGAGGCTCGTAAGGCGTTCATCGAGCGCCACGCACGAGACGTGAGGTTCCTCGATGTATAGGCATGGCGTTCCGGCCGCCACCCGCGGAGAAACGCTTATTCGGTCCACGACCACCGCCGCTCGCGAGAGCCAAGCAGGTCAAGGACGCAGCTCGATCGACGAAGCGAGCGTACGTGTCAAGTACGTGAGCGAGGCGATCGAGCGAGGACGCAGAGATGCGCCGGCTATCGCGGGCGGTGAGAGCGATGGCTGACGGAGATCAGAACACCCTCGACACGGCGCTGCACGGCAAGATCGAGGAGCGCGAGCTCGAGAAGGAGATGCGCTCCTCGTATCTCGACTACGCGATGAGCGTGATCGTCGGGCGCGCCCTGCCCGACGTGCGCGATGGCCTCAAGCCCGTCCACCGGCGGGTCCTCTACGCGATGCACGACCTCGGGCTGCAGCCCAACCGGGCGTACCGGAAGTGCGCGTTCATCGTCGGCGAGGTGATGGGCAAGTACCACCCGCACGGGGACTCGGCGATCTACGAGACGCTGGTGCGCATGGCGCAGGACTTCGCCCTGCGCTACCCGCTGGTCGATGGCCAGGGCAACTTCGGCTCGATCGACGACGATCCGCCGGCGGCCATGCGGTACACCGAGGCGCGCCTCGGGCCGCTGGCCACGGAGATGCTCCGCGACATCGACGCGGACACGGTCGATTTCGGGCCCAACTACGACGAGTCCACGCGCGAGCCGGTCCTGCTGCCGGCGCGCTTCCCGAACCTGCTGGTCAACGGCGCCACCGGGATCGCGGTCGGCATGGCGACCAACATCCCCCCGCACAACCTCCGCGAGGTGATCGCCGCCGTCAACGCCTACATCGACGACCCCGAGATCGCCCTGAACGGCCTGATGAAGCACGTCAAGGGCCCGGACTTCCCCGGCGGCGGCACGATCATGGGGAAGCAGGGGATCCGCGACGCGTACAGCTCGGGCCGCGGTTCGGTGAAGGTCCGCGCCAAGGCGCACGTCGAGCCGATGAAGGGCGGCAAGGAGGCGATCATCGTCACCGAGCTGCCATTCATGGTGAAGAAGGGTGGGGAGGGCGGCCTGATCGCCAAGATCGCCGACCTCGTTCGCGACAAGAAGATCACCGGGATCTCTGACCTCCGCGACGAGTCGGACCGGACCGGGATGCGCCTGGTGATCGAGCTGAAGCGTGGCGGCGATCCCGCCCAGGTCGTGCTCAACCAGCTCTACAAGCGGACCGCGATGCAGCAGGCGTTCGGGATCAACATGGTCGCGCTGGTCGACGGCGTGCCGAAGACCCTGGGCCTCCGCGAGCTGGTCGAGGAGTACGTCGGCCACCAGAGGGAGGTCATCACACGGCGGACGCAGCATCAGCTGGCCCGCGCGGAGGCGCGCGCACACATCCTCGAGGGGCTGCTGATCGCCCTCAAGAACCTGGACGCCGTGATCAAGCTGATCCGCGCCTCCAAGGACCCGGACACGGCACGCGACGGTCTGATCAAGAAGTTCAAGCTGAGCCGGGCCCAGGCGCAGGCGATCCTCGATATGCGCCTGCAGCGCCTCACCGCGCTCGAGGCCGGCAAGATCAAGACCGAGCACGCCGAGCTCACCAAGCTGATCAAGGAGCTCCGCGCGATTCTCGCCGACGAGAAGAAGATCCTCGGCCTGGTCAAGACCGAGCTCAAGGAGATCGCGGAGAAATACGGCGACGATCGCCGCACCGATATCACGGCCTCCGAAGGCGATCTCGACATCGAGGACGTGATCGCCGACCAGCAGATGGTCGTCTCGATCACCGCCTCCGGCTACGCCAAGCGGACCCCGCTCGACACCTATCGCCAGCAGCGCCGTGGCGGCCGAGGTGTGATGGGGATGAACATGAAGGACGGCGACTACATCGAGCACCTGCACGTCTGCTCGACGCACGACTACCTCCTCTTCTTCACCAACCAGGGGAAGGTCTACCGGCAGAAGGTGTACGAGCTGCCCGAGGGCAGTCGTACCTCGCGAGGCCGTGCGCTGGCGAACTTCCTGCCCCTGAGGGAGAAGGAGAAGGTGATGTCGGTGATTCCCACCAGGGACTTCTCCGAGGGAAAGTACCTCGTCTTCGCCACCTCCCAGGGCATGGTCAAGAAGACGCCGTTCAAGGACTACGACACCCCGATTCGCGCGGACGGGATCATCGCGATCAACATCCGCAAGGGCGACGAGCTGGTCCGGGTGCGGATGAGCTCGGGCAAGGACGACCTCATGATGGTCTCCAAGTCCGGCCATGCGATCCGGTTCAACGAGAAGCTGGCGCGCCCGATGGGACGCGGCACGGCCGGGGTCAAGGGGATGAACGTCGCTGACAAGGGCAACGAGGTCCTCTCGCTCGATGTCGTCGACAACCAGGACAGGAAGGGGGAGCTGCTCGTCGTCACCGACAACGGCTACGGCAAGCGGACCTCGATCTCCGAGTACCCGATCAAGGGCCGTGGTGGCAAGGGCGTGCTGACGGCGAAGTTGACGGCGAAGAAGGGTGGGCTCGCCGGCGCCCGGGTCGTTCGCGAGGGGCAGGAGCTGATCTTCATCTCGCAGACCGGGATGGTGCAGCGCAACGCGGTCGAGGGGATCTCCCGCATGGGTCGCCCCACCCAGGGCGTTCGGGTGATGAACCTGAAGAAGGGTGACCGGGTCAGCGCCGTCGCCCTCGTGGTGGAGTCGACCGATACCAACGGCAACGGCGACGCCGCCACCGAGCCCCTCGTCGAGGACGACGCGCCGACCGCGGAGACCGTCGCGGAGGAGGCAGCGGCCGCCGAAGCCGCCGGTAACGGCGAGGCCAAGGTGACCAGGAGCTCCGGGTCCAGCGCGAGCGCGCCCAAGGCTAAGCCGAAGCCCAGGAGCAAGACCGGGAGCTCCAAGCCGAATGCCAAGACCGCCGCGAAGCGGGCGAGCGTGTCAAAGCCGGCGAAGCCCAAGGTGAAGCCCAAGCACACGGCGACGGCAAAGCAGCGGGCCGAGTCGCAGCGCAAGAAGCGCAGGAAGTAACCCGGCTAGGCCGTGAGGAGGTAGGGCTCCCAGGTGATGGGAGTCCTCGGGGCTGCGATCCGGATGAAGACCGTCGGGCCCGGCGGGCGCGGATTGCGCTTCGGGTGCATCCTGATCTCGTGGGGGAGGCGGTTGCCCTTCTTGCGGTTGCATGGCGCGCAGGACGCGACGATGTTCTCCCAGACGGATTCACCGCCGCGGCTGCGCGGGATCACATGGTCGACGGTCAGGGCCGGCTTGCTCGAGCCGCAGTACTGGCAGGTCCAGCCGTCCCGCGCGAGGACGGCCTTTCGGGTGATCCGGCGGCGGTGGATGTCGCGGGGGACACGGACGAAGCTGACCAGGCGGATGACCTCCGGCTGGTCCAGGCGCATCGTCTCGGAGCGGAGGACGCCATCGCCGTGCTCGAGGACCTCGGCCTTCTCCTTGAGCAGCAGGACCAGGGCGCGCCGCACCGTGCACACGTTGAGCGGCTCATAGCTTGCGTTCAGGACCAGCACCCGCCCGCGGGTCAGGCGGCGGGCTGCGGATACCGCTACCTCGGCGTCGGCATCCCCATCCTGAGCGGGGTCGCGGCCGTTCTCGTGAGCGGCCTCATGGCCGTTGACCGCAACCTGCTGTGCGGTGGCCCCGTTGCCCATATCCCGCGCGATTGTAGTGCAGCCCCCAGCACCACTACGGCTGCTCCGCTTCGCGTCCGCCGCCGCGGGTCCCGGGAACTCCGGGCGGCGCCGAGATCGGCCAGCTGCCCAGGACCCGCACGTTCTCGGCCTTGGAGCGAAGCGCATCGATGGCGCCGGTCAGCGGCTCGTCCGCAGCGGTTCCCTCCACGTCGAGGAAGAATTGGTAGCGGCCGAGGCCGCGCCGCAGCGGGCGCGACTCGATCCTGCTCAGGTTGATCTCGCGGCTCGAGAACACCTGGAGGGCGTCGACCAGTGCGCCCGGATGATCCTCGCCGAGCTCGGAGAAGACGAGTGAGGTGCGCCACGGCCCCGAGCCCGAGGGTACGGTGCCCTCCGGGGCGACCCAGACGAAGCGGGTGATGTTGTCGGGCTCATCCTCGACGCCGTGACGCAGCACGGCCGCCCCGTAGAGGACGGCGGCGGATTCCGCCCCCAGCGCGGCCCAGGGCCCATCGGACTCCGCGACGGTTCGCACGGCGTCGGCTGTGCTGGGCGCCGCCCTGACCTCGGCCTGCGGCAGGTTCTCGCGGATGAAGCGGGCGCACTGCGCGCTCGGCTGCGGGTGGGAGATCACGACCTCGATGCGATCGAGCGGCATCTCCTCCCGAGCGATCAGGCAGTGGCGGATCGGGAGGTCGTACTCCCCGACGAGGGTGAGGCCGTCGGCGTCGAAGGCGAGGGTGTCGAGCGTGGCTGTGACCGCACCTTCGATCGAGTTCTCGAAGGGGACGAGCGCCCGATCGGCATCGCCCTCGCGGACCGCGAGGATCGCGTCATAGACCGAGGCCGCCGGGACGGGGTCGATTGCCTCCTCCCGGACGGCGGCCTGCAGGGCATCCTCGCTGAAGGTGCCCCGTGGACCCAGATAGGCGACTCGCACCGCTACGGCCCAGCTCTCTGGCGGTCGCTCAGCCGAAGACGACCGTGTAGGTGGCCGTGTTGTTGGTGGTGATCTGCTCGCCGGGGACGGGATTGACGACCACCTGGACCTGTGTCGAGGTCCCCGGGGCCGGCTTCGTGGTGAGCGGGATCTTGACCGTGCCGGATTGACCAGCGCTCAGGGACGGCAGCTGACCGGTCAGCGAAGAGGTCCCCAGGGTGATGGTGACCCGGATCCCCGTTTCGTCGCTGTTGCCCGAATTGGTCACGCCGATATCGATCTCCGTCGCGTCGGAGGGGATGTTCGTCGTTCCGCTGGCCGACAACGTGGTGCCCCCGATCGTGGTCGAGTCGAGCTGCAGGCCATGGGTCCCGCCGGTGGTCGGAGCGGTCCCGGTGATCGCGTTGAGCTTCGTGACCAGCGTGGCCTGGTTGAGGTAGTCGGTCGCATTGGCCGGCATGAAGTTCCCCGGCGGCAGCGGCTGCCCGTCGACGCCCGCGTCCTTCAGGACCTTCTGGATCTCGGGCTTGCCGATCTGGGTCCAGAGGATGTCGCTGGCGTAGAGGGATCCCATCGCGTTGGAGATCGTGGTGATCGCGTCCGCGGTCTGGGTGCGGGCGGCGGCCTGGGTCACGTTCGAGGCGATCGCGGTGAGCGCGTTCCGGCGGAGTGTCAGGGTCTGTTCGACCGCCGCCTGCGCGTCGCCCATCTGCCCGGGCACGCTCAGGCTCTGGGCGCGGTCCAGCAGGCTGCTGGAGGCGTCCCGCTGGGCGAGGATCTGGTTCTGGACGTCGACGGAGCTCGAGCCCGAGCTGCTGGGGTTGCTGAGCAGCTGGAAGAAGGCCTCGCCGCTCTGCTGGGACTGCTGCATGATCGTGGCGACGCTCGAGTCGTAGTTCCGCAGGGCGCGGTCAGAGCGGGCCTGGAGGCAGCCCCTGATGCCGATCACGATCAGGATCAGGAAGGCGAGACCCACACCGACGCCGATCAGGCGGCGGACCAGGAACTGCTGGCGTCGCCGTTGGGGCCCCCCGACCCTGCGTCTCGGGCGTTCCGGCTCGTCGGTGACGACCACGTCGTCTTGTCCCTCATCGAGGAATGCCAAACCGCAGATCAGTATGAACAGGGGGCGAGACGCATGTAATTAGGCCATTGCACCCGCCGTCGCGCGCAGGAAGAGGCGCTTCGCCACCGAACCTGGAGAAGCCATGGTGGGCGAGGAAATCCTGGGCAGATTCCGCATCGAGGAGCGGATCGGCAGCGGTGGCTTCGGCACCGTCTACCGCGCCTGGGACGAGCGCCTGCAGCGCCCGGTGGCCGTCAAGGTGATCGACCGCGAGCACGGCGCCCCGAGGGTGACCCGGGAAGCACAGGCGGTCGCCCGGCTTGCCCACCGCAACATCGCGACGCTCTATGAGCTCGCCAGCGATGGCGAGCGCGCCTTTCTGGTCTCCGAGCTGATCGAGGGAGACACCCTGCGGGCCCTGGGCCGGCGGGGGGAGTTGACCGACCGGATGGTGGCGCGGGTCGGGGCGGATTCCGCGGCGGCCCTGATGCACGCCCATCGCGCCGGAGTGGTGCACCGAGACGTGAAGCCCGAGAACATCCTGGTCGGGGCAGGGGAGGAGGCGAAGCTGGTCGATTTCGGCATCGCCCGGATCGCCGGCGAGCACAGCCTGACCGCCACCGGGGCCGTGCTGGGGACTCTGGCCTACATGGCGCCCGAGCAGGCGGACGGGCTGCGGCCCGGGCCTTCGGCCGACGTCTACTCCCTCGCCTTGACCCTCTACGAATGTTTCTGCGGCGAGCATCCGCTCGTCCGCGAGAGCCCGGCGGCGACCGCCCGCGCGATCGGCGAGCCGATCGCGCCCCTCTCGGCGGTGCGACCGGAGCTGCCCGAGGCGATGACCGAAGCGATCGACGCCGCCCTCGATCCGGATCCGGAGCTGCGGCCGCTGGCCTCCGAGCTGGAGGCGACGCTGGCCGCACACGTGAACGAGCTGGACGGAGCGCCCCTGCCTGCCGTGGAGGGGCTGGCGGCGTTCGACGAGGACGGCGCGTTGCCCCGACGGGCCCTCCCGAGCGTGGCCCGGTTCCTGCCCGGGGCCGGTATCGCGGCACTCGGCCTGGCCGCTCTGATCGCCACCGGCGCCCCGGCACCGATCGCGCTCGCTGCCCTGGTCCCCGGAGTGCTCGCGCTGGGGCGGCCGCGGCCCGCCTATGCCCTGCAGCTCGTTCTCGTCCTGCTCTGGACGCTGATCGGCGCCGGAGAGCCTGGAGTTGCGGCCCTGATCGGTGTTCTCGGCGCGCCCCTGCTCCTGCCCGCTATCGAGCCCGAGGCGATCCCGCTCCCGGGCGCGGCACCCATTCTCGGACTGATCGGCCTCGGGCCCGTCTATCCGGCGCTCGCCGGGCTGACCCGAGGGGCCGCAGGACGGGCGCTGCTGGGCGGGATCGGCTACCTCTGGATCGCCGCCTGGGAGGAGCTAGCGCACAAGACGATGCTGCTCGGACCCGTGGCCGACCCGCCCGCGCACTGGAAGGGATCCGCCGGCACGGCGATCTCGGACGTCCTGATGCCGCTGATCGACGGCTCGGTGCTCGCCGCCGCCGGGATCTTCGCGGCCGCGGCGCTCGTTCTGCCCGTGCTCGTGCGTGGACGCACGCCGCTTCTGGACGGCCTGGGGGCACTGATCTGGGCCGCGGGGCTGATCACGACGCTGAAACTGGTCGCGGGCAGCACCAGCCCGCCCGGGCTTCTCTTCGGGGCCCTGTTGGCAGCCCTGATTGCTGCACTGCTTGCCAGGCGTGGAACCCCTTCGTCATCAGGCGTGACTGCGGGGGCCGCCCAGCATGAGTCGCTCCGGCCTTCGGCCTACGCTCCGAAGTAGGACGGCCTGGCAGTCACTAGCATTTCGCCCCGGCCTGCGTAGAGCGCCGGCCATCCCACCGACCTCAGGAGTTCTGTCATCAGCGTTCTGCGCAACCTTGAAGCTCGCATCGAGGGCCTCGTCGAGGGCGTCTTCAGCCGTGCCTTCAGCTCCGGCGTGCAGCCGGTGGAGATCGCCCGCAAGCTGGCCAAGGAGATGGACGCCCACAAGACGGCGTCCGTCCAGCGGGTCTACGTGCCCAACGAGTACACGGTCTGGCTCTGCCCGGACGACTACGAGCGCTTCAAGGACTACGAGTCATCCCTGGCCCAGGAGCTGAGCGGGCACCTGCTCGAGCACGCCCGCCATCACGACTACGACCTGCTGACGCGGCCGGTCGTGAACCTCGACCAGGACGAGCGCCTCCGGCTCGGTGAGTTCGGCATCCAGACGCGGCTCGTCCGCCCGCCCCAGCGCCAGGGCGCCGATCCGGAGCAGGGGGAGCACGGCCACACGATGGTCTACTCGGCGACCCAGGCCGAGAAGGCGAAGTCCAAGAGGCGCCCGGACGCGGCGTACTCCGAGACCCGGGCGATCATCACCGTGGACGACCGCCGCTACGTCCTCGACGGGCCGACCGCGACTCTCGGCCGGTCCAAGGAGGCGGATTGCATCATCGATGACCCCAATATCTCTCGCAAGCACGCGGAGCTGCGGCGCTCGAGCGTCGGGGATTGGCAGATCGTCGATCTCAACTCCACCAACGGAGTCAAGGTCAACGGCCGTCGTGTCGCCAACGCCCGCCTCTCGCCGGGCGACGAGATCACCCTAGGGACCAAGGTCTTCGGTTTCGACATCGAGCAGTGAACGACCTCCAGCCGTTAGCCGTGGCGCTCAAGTTCGGCTTTCTGGCCGTCCTCTACCTGTTCCTGCTCTGGGTCACCCGGATGGCGCTGCGTGACCTCCGGGGCACCGCCTCGCCCGGCTTTGAGACGGGCTACCACGACGTGCTCGGGGAGGAGGAGCCGGCGACGGATGCCTTCCTGGTGGTGCAGGAGGGCGGCGGCCTCAACAAGGGCGACCACTTCGATCTCTTCGGCGGCATGTCCCTGGGGCGCTCGCCCGACGCCGACATCAGGCTCGACGATCGCTACGCATCGGGCTTTCACGCCCGCGTCTTCAATCGCGGCGGCGGCTACTTCGTCGAGGACCTGAATTCGACCAACGGCACGCTGCTCAACTCTCAGGAGCTGCACGGGGAGGCGGAGCTCCGGCCGGGTGACGCGATTCGGATCGGGGACACTGAGTTCCGCTTCGAGGTCTCCTGATGCTGACCGTCGCCGAGGAAGCCCACAAGACAGACACCGGCCGCCAGCGCCACGCGAACGAGGACTCCTATTTCGCGCGCCCGCCGCTCTTCGCGGTCGCGGACGGGATGGGCGGCGCGCAGGCCGGCGAGGTGGCCTCCCGGATCGCCGCCGGAGCCTTCGAACGCCGGGGCAGGGTGAATGCGGACGAGCCGGCCGAGGGACAGCTGGAGCAGATCGCGCAGTCGGCGAACCGGGAGATCCACCGGCTGGCTCAGGAGGACTCATCCCGCGCCGGCATGGGTACGACCCTCACCGCTGCGTTGCTCCGCGACGACGAGCTCTCGCTGGGCCACGTCGGTGACAGTCGTGCCTACGTGCTGCGCGACGGCCAGCTCAAGCGCCTCACCAAGGACCACTCGCTGGTCGAGGAGCTCCGCCGCCAGGGTCGTCTCACCGAGGAGGAGGCCGAGGAGCACCCGCAGCGCTCGATCATCACCCGTGCCCTCGGCCCCGAGCCGAGCGTGAACGTGGACACGATGACGTTCCCGGCCAAGGACGGCGACGTCTTTCTGCTCTGCAGCGACGGCCTGACGACGATGGTCTCCGACGACGAGATCCGCCGGATCCTGGTCGAGTCGCGGACGATGCGGAGCGCGGTCAAGGAGCTCGTGGACGCCGCCAACCGCGGCGGCGGCAGGGACAACATCACCGCGGTCGCCTTCCGGGTCGCCGACGCGGACGCCAAGGAGGGGGAGGAGAGCGCGACGCTGATCTCACGCACCGCCGAACAGGCGGGCCTCACCGGCGAGCGAATGCGCGCCGCTACCGACCGGATGCGCGGCCGCGGCGAGATGCCGGCGCCTCGCCGGCGCCGCCGGTTCCTGGGCTGGGCGGTGGCGATCCTCGCGGCGATCGTGGTGTTCGGCGGCGGCTTCCTCTTCGCGCGCTCGATCTACTTCCTCGGGACCGATGCTCAGGGCGACGTGGCCCTCTACCGCGGGCTGCCCTACAGCCTTCCGCTCGGGATCAGCCTCTACTCGAAGCAGTACTCGATCCCGGTCCAGGAGGGGACGCTTTCGGAGGACCGCCAGCGTGCCGTCACCGGCCACCGGCTGCGAGGCAAGGATGACGCGGCCGGCCTGGTCGAGGACATCAAGGCGAGGCCGACCGAGGGGCTGCCGCCCCCACCTCCGCCTGCGCCGAAGAAGAACAAGAAGAAGAAGTCAGGGGCCAACTCGAACGGCCAGCAGGCCAAGAAGAGTTGAGCGCCCGCACTCGCGAGCTCTTTGCCCTGATCCCGGTCGCCCTGCTGGTCACGGCCGGATTCACGGCCGTGCTGATCACCAACTCCGATCAGCTCAATGCGAGCGTCTTCTACGGGGCCTATTTCCTCGCCGTCTGCGTCGCGACGCACCTCGTGATCAGGGTCAGGCTGCCCGACGCCGACCCGTTCCTCTTCCCCCTGGTCGCCCTGTTGGCGGCGTTCGGGCTCGTGATGCTCTATCGCCTCGATCAGGGTCTTGCGCGCGACCAGGCCAACTGGTTCGTGCTCGGGCTCGTCCTCTTCTCGGCGACCATCATCTTCCTGCGCGACTACGAGGCCCTCGAGCGTTACCGCTACCTGATCGCGCTCGCCGGGATCATCCTGCTGATTCTGCCGCGCTTCCTGGGGCACGCCGTCAACGACGCCTACCTCGCGATCAACCTCGGGCCGATCACCTTCCAGCCCACCGAGCTGGCGAAGATCTGCATCGTCGTCTTCCTCGCCAGCTACCTGAACGAGCGCCGGGAGGTGCTGGTGGTCGGCGCTCGGAAGTTCATGGGCCTCGTGCTGCCGCCGCTCAAGCACCTCGGGCCACTGCTGGTGGTCTGGGGCGCCGCGATGGTCCTGCTGGTCTTCATCCGCGACCTGGGCAGCTCGGTGATGTTCTTCGGGGCCTTCCTGGCGCTGATCTACGTGGCGACCGGGCGGCTCTCGTTCGTGATCATCGGCCTGCTCCTATTCGTGGTGGGCGCGTACTTCTTCGCCCACACGGCCGCTCACATCCAGCAGCGCTTCGACATCTGGCTCGACCCCTTTCACGACTCGAGCGGCAGCGGCTACCAGCTCTCGCAGTCGATCTTCGCCCAGGCCGACGGCGGGCTCTTCGGCCGCGGATTGGGGGATTCGCTCGTCCAGCTGCCGGCCTGTCACGGCAACTTCCCCGACCGCTGCGCGATCCTGCCGGCGCCTCACACCGACTTCATCTACGCCGTGATCGTCGATGAGCTCGGTCTGTTCGGCGGCGCCGCCGTCGTCCTGATCTACGCACTGATCACCGAGCGCGGCTTCAAGACGGCGATCCTCGCCGAGGACGGGTTCTCGAAGCTGCTGGCGACGGGGCTGACGACGATCTTCGCGCTGCAGGCGTTTGTGATCATCGGCGGCGTCACCAGGGTGATCCCCCTGACCGGAGTGACCCTGCCCTTCATCAGCTACGGGGGCAGCTCGATCGTCGCCAACTTCATCCTCTTGGCCCTGCTGCTGATGGTCTCGGACAAATCCCGGCGGCGGGTGCGGCTGCAGAACCAGGCGGCGCAAGAGTGAACCGGCAGATCGTCAAGCTCTTCGGCCTGATCCTGCTGCTCTATGCGCTGCTCTTCGGGTTCACCTCGTACTGGTCTGTGTTCGACTCGAGCTCGCTGAAGGCGAACACCGCGAACCGCAGGCCGCTGCTCGAGGAGCAGAGGATCAAGCGCGGCGACATCGTCGCCGACGACGGGACGGTGATCGCGCACTCGCGGCCGGTCGGCAAGGGCAACAACAAGATCTACGTCCGCCACTACCCGCAGGGCTCCCTGTTCGGCAACCCGATCGGCTACAGCTTCGTCGACCGGGGCAGGGTCGGCTTCGAGCTCTCACACAACGACGAGTTGGTCGGGAACAAGACCGAGTTTCTCTCCGTGCTCGACCAGCTGCAGGGGCACGCGCAGGAGGGGGACAAGGTGCAGTCCTCGCTCGACCCGGCCGCTCAGAGAGCCGCCGTGGACGGGCTGGCCGGACGTCAGGGCTCGGTGGTCGCGATGGACCCCTCGACCGGGGAGGTCAAGGCGATGGTGAGCATCCCCGAGTACGACCCGAACCAGGTCGAGAGCTCGAACGCGTTCAAGCGCCTCAACTCGGAGACCAGCTCGCCACTCTTCAACCGCGCGACTCAGGGTGGATACCCACCGGGCTCGACGATGAAGGTTGTGACCGCGACCGCGGGGCTCGACAGCGGCATCCTGACGCCCAGCTCGACCTTCAGCGGGAGCTCGCCGATCGCGATCGAGGGTGTTCCGCTTGCGAACTCCGGCGGCGAGCAGTTCGGGACCATCGACATGACCACCGCCCTGACCAACTCCGTCAACACCTGGTGGGCCCAGGCGGGGGAGAAGATCGGCAAGGACACGATGTTCAAGTACATGGACCGCTACGGGTTCAACGCGAAGCCGCGTCTCGACTATCCGGCGTTCCAGCTCGCCGCCAGCGGTGTCTACGACCGCAACAGGCTGCTCGGTCCCAACGATGCGATCGACATCGGGCGCGTTGCGATCGGCCAGGAGCGGCTCCAGGTCACGCCTCTGCAGATGGCCGAGGTCGCCGCAACGGTCGCCAACAAGGGCCAGCTGATGGAGCCACGGCTCTGGTCGAAGGTGATCGACCCGGACGGGCGAGAGACGAAGATGACCCCGGCGCACCAGAGCACGGTGATGAGCGAGGACACGGCGTCCAAGCTCAACACCATGATGCAGAGCGTGGTCAACGAGGGAACCGGGACGGCCGCGGCCGTCTCAGGCATCGATGTGGCGGGAAAGACCGGGACGGCGGAGATCGGGAACGGCGTCAATGACGCCTGGTTCATCGGCTTCGCCCCGGCGAACGATCCGAAGATCGCGATCTCCTGCGTCGTCGAGCACACGAGCGGCTTCGGTGGCCCGACCTGCGGTCCGATCTTCAAGGCGGTCGCCGAGAGCCTGCTCGGGAGCGGCGCCTGATGGCCAACGTCGCCAAGGGGACGATGGTCGACGAGCGCTACCGGCTCGAGCGCAAGATCGGCACGGGCGGGATGGCGGACGTCTGGCTCGCCGAGGACACCGAGCTCGACCGCAACGTCGCGATCAAGATCCTGCACGACCGCTTCGCGCAGGACAGCGAGTTCGTGCAGCGATTCCAGCGGGAGGCCCAGTCCGCGGCCGGCCTCCAGCACCCGAACGTCGTCGGCGTCTTCGACCGCGGCCAGTTCAGCGACAGCTACTTCATCGCCATGGAGTACGTGGACGGGCCCTCCCTCAAGGACCTGGTCAAGGGCGGGATGGGCACCAAGGACGCGATCGACTTCACCCGCCAGATCCTCAACGCCGCTCGGTTCGCCCACCGCAAGGGGATCATCCACCGCGACCTGAAGCCCCAGAACGTCCTGATCGACGACGAGGGCCGTGCCCGGGTCGCCGACTTCGGGATCGCGCGCGGGGGCGAGAACTCCGACATCACAGCGACCGGCTCGGTGATGGGCACGGCGCAATACCTCTCGCCCGAGCAGGCGCAGGGGAAGCCGACCACGCCGAGCTCAGACATCTACTCGATCGGGGTGATCCTCTACGAGGCCCTGACCGGCCGGGTGCCCTTCGAGGGGGACAGCGCGGTCGCCGTCGCCCTCAAGCAGGTCTCCGAGACCCCGAGGCGTCCCAGCGCGATCAATCCGAACGTCCCGCCGGCTCTCGACGCCGTCGTCATGCGGGCGCTCGCCAAGGATCCCGAGGCGCGCTTCAAGGACGCAGACGCGTTCCTGAAGGCGCTGGACGCCGCCGAGAAGGCTCCCGACGCCCCGCGACCGCAGGACACAGCCGCCTACGCCTCGGTCTCGCCGGAGGGCGAGACCGAGCTCCGCGACGACGAGGAGGAGTACGACGACTACGACCCGGAACGGCGCCGCCGCTGGCGCTGGCTGGCGATCGCCCTGCTCGCCTGCGGTGTGGCCGCCCTGGTCGCCTATGCCCTGACCCGGCCCTCCAATGTCGGGATCCCGGACGTGATCGGCAAGAACTCCGATCAGGCCAGCCAGATCCTGGACAGCGCCGGTTTCAAGGTGGCGATCAAGGCCGTGCCGAGTGCCGCGCCCAGGGACCAGGTCGTGGAGCAGGACCCGATCCCGACCGACCGCGGCGGCGGCAAGGTCGAGGAGGGCTCCACGGTCACCCTCAGCGTGAGCTCGGGTCCGGCGATTCGCGCCGTCCCCACGGTGATCGGCCTGAGCGAGGCCGACGCGACCAAACGCCTGGAACACGTCGGATTCAAGGTGAATGTGACTCAGGAGTACTCGAAGACCGTTCCGCGAGGCCAGGTGATCGGGACCACTCCCGCGGCAGGCACCCAACTCTCGACCCTGCAGCCCGTGACGCTGCTCGTCTCCCGCGGCGCGAACACAGTGCTCGTCCCGAACGTCGTCGGCCTCAACGACCAGCAGGCCCTCGCCGCTCTCTCCAACGCCGGCCTCTCCGGCACCGAGGTGCAGAAGGAGTCCACCGAGCCTCAGGGCAAGGTCCTGAGCCAGAGCCCGGGTGCCGGCAAGCGGGTGGGCCGCGGGACGCAGGTGACGATCTTCGCCTCGACGGGCGCGATCACCGTTCCCGACGTGACCGGGCAACCACGCAAGGCGGCGGTCAACGCGCTGAAGAAGGCCGGCTTCACGGCGGCCGTGACCGAGCAGCCCACCTCCGACCCCACTCAGGTGGGCTTCGTGATCTCCGAGTTCCCGCCGGCCGGCTCCCGGGGTCAGAGGGGGGACACGGTGACGATTTCGGTCGGTGTGACACCGCCCACCACCGTTACCACGCCATGAGGGTCGCGGTCATCGGCGGCGGTATCTCGAGCGAGCACGAGGTGTCGCTCCGCTCCTCGGCATCGGTCGCCGCCGGGCTGAGGGAGGCCGGGCATGAGACGGTCGAGGTGACGATCGGCCGCGACGGCCGCTGGTCCGCGGAGGGTGACGAGATCCGCCTGGTTCCCGCCGATGGCCTGATGGGCGCTGACGCCGCCTTCCCGGTGCTGCACGGCCCCGGTGGGGAGGACGGCAGCGTGCAGGGCCTGCTGGAGGTGCTGGACGTCCCCTATGCGGGGTCCGACGTCGAGGCCTCCGCGATCTGCATGGACAAGCTGGTCTTCAAGGACCTGCTGGGACGGCACGGAATCCCGCAGGTCGACTACTGCCGTGCAGGCGAACCGGAGTGGAAGGCAATCGCCTCGGGCTTCGGGCAGCCCGTCTGGGTGAAGCCCGCTCGGCTCGGCTCGAGCGTCGGTATCTCACCCGCTTCGGGCGAAGAGGAACTCGACCGGGCCGTCGAGCAGGCCGCCAGGCACGACCCGCGCGTGATCGTCGAGGCTCCCGCGTCCGGCAAGGAGGTCGAGTGCTCGCTGCTCGGCAACGAGGACCCGGTGGCCTCACCGCCCGGCGAGATCGATACCAAGGGCCACGACTGGTACGACTACGAGGCCAAGTACGCGGAGGGCGGGATGGAGCTGGTCGTCCCCGCCAGGATCTCGGACGGAGCGACGGAGCGCCTCCGTGGGCTCGCGCGAGAGGTCTTCACCCTCTGTGGCTGCAGCGGGCTGGCGCGCTGCGATTTCTTCGTCGACGGCGAGGAGGTGCTCGTCAACGAGCTCAACACCATCCCGGGCTTCACCGAGACGAGCGTCTACGGCAAGCTCTTCGAGGCGGACGGGATCGCCTATCCCGAGCTCTGCGACCGGCTGGTGAAGCTGGCCCTCGAGCGCCACGAGAAGGCGCGCTCGTTCGAGTTCTAGATGTAGTTCCTTACTTTGGTCTGCGTCGATGTATGTCCGACTGTCGGACGGCAATCGACGCAGAAGCTCGAGAAGGTCGTGTTCACGTGGAGCAGATAGGTGTTCCCGTCCGAAGCAGCACGTGTAGCGAGTTGTTCCGGCATATCCGGAAGAACTCGCCAGAACGAATGGCATTGCCCTGACGGCGCCGATGGCTTCGAGGCATGCACCCTCCTGTCTCTGAAGCGGTCGATTTGTCCGGCGGTTTCACGTCTTGCCACTCCGCCGACTGCTCCTTCGCATGCAAACCGCTGCTTCTCGTCCAAAGCAGCTACTCCGAAAGTCCGGCGCCTTCGCCTGATCGCTTGCCGGGGTTAGTGGCAGGGAGTAGGCTGCGACCACCGCTCGGAAGCGAAGGGGATGGCGGAGGGACATGAGCCGGACAGCGGGACGAACGCTCTTATTCGGGTGCCTTGCGGTCTCGATTTTGACGTTGAGCGCGTCATCGGCAGCGGCTGGGACGACCACTATCGGTCAGACCGGCGTCCCCAACACGACCTGCTCGGTCGGCGATTGGAACGGCGGCTCCGGCGCCCAGTACTACACGCCCTATGAGAATGGGGCCGTCAACTGGACGATCGACTCGTGGAGCACCTACGCGAGCCCGCTGGCCGGGCAGAGGATGAAGTTGAAGGTGTACAAAGCCGTCACCTCCACCACCTCGCGAGTCACGGCTCAGGATGTTCCGCGCACCCTGACCCCGGGCGTGCTCAACACCTTCGCGACCAACATCGAGGTCAGCGGTTTCGTGGGGCTGGGCTTTACGACGCTGACCCCCGGCATCGGGTGCGCGTTCGGGCCGATGGGCGAGACGTTCCAGGTCAGCTCCGGCACGGACACGGCCACGGGGGACATCGTGAACTTTGCCTACGACACTGGTGAGCGTCTCAATATCAGCGCCCAGGTCGAACCCACGAACACGTTCAGCCTGGGGGCGATCACGATCAACAAGAAACGGGGCACCGCCAGGCTCACCGTGGACAAACTCCTGAACGTAGGCGTGGTGGCCGCCGTTGGGAAGGGCATCAAGCCCACATCTCAGTCGATCGCGACCGTGCCGGGCGGTATCACGCTCCAGATCAGGTCGAGAGGGAAGGCGAAGTCTCAGCTCAACCGGACCGGCAAGGTCACCGTGCACCCCCAGATCACCTTCTCCCCGACCGACGGAAACCAGCGCTCCGTGTCGGCGAAGGTGAGGCTGAAGAAGCTCTAGGTGGGCGTGTCCGTGGCTGTGACCTCTGCTTTCCATGCAAAGCAGCGGTTCGAAATCATGCCTCTAAGCGCCGAGCGAGCGGCCATCGGGCCGCTTGCTACTTCACGAGGCGAACGTCTGAGATTTCCATCTGGTAGCGCCCCGGGTCATCCGCGGCGGACGGCAGCTTGGTGATCCAGATCAGGAACGACTTCGCCGGCTTGCCCTGAAGCGCGACCGTCTCGTTCCCTCCGCCGTTCGAGATGGTGGCCACGGGCTGACCCCAGCTCGAGAGGTCACTCGGCGGCGAGCCACTCGTCTCGTAGATCTGAGCGTCGTAGCCGGGGGTCGGAGACCTGATCACCATCGTTTTCGCGGCCACCGTGCTGCCGGCATCGATTGCGAGGCCGACGCCATCCTTGAGGCCCCCGAAGTCCGGTGTGTCGTAGTGCTCGCTCGTCCATGCGGTTCCGGTCGGATTCGAATCGACCGCCAGGCGCTGCGTACCCGTCTCCCGCTGGTCGCCCTCGGGATCGAATTCGCTGGCGGCGTCCGAGGAGAGCCGGATCTCGGAGCTGCCGGGGCTCGTCCCGTTGTCGCCGTTCAGGTCCAGGTGCTTGCCGCCGAAGATCACCGCGGCCACGATCAGGGCGATGCCGATGACCCCCATCACGATCCCGATCCAGGGCCGGCTGCGCCTCAGCCTGCGGCGCGACTTGGGCACGGAGTCGAGGACGCTGGTCGCCTCGCCGGTGGTGCCGCCCCGGCGCGCGGCCTCGACCTCGAGCGTCTGCTCCAGGTCCCGCACCATCTCCGCGACGCTGTTGTACCTATCGCGGGGGTCCTTGGTGGTCGCCCGGTCGACCACGGAGGCGACCACTGCCGAGACCTCGGGACGCTTCGCCTGCACGTCGGGCATCGGCTCATTGACGTGCTTCATGGCCACGCCGACCTGCGTCTCGGCCTGGAACGGGACGTCGCCCGTGAGCATCTCGTAGAGGACCACCCCCAGCGAGTAGACGTCGGAGCGCTCGTCGACGTCCTCGCCCATCGCCTGCTCGGGGGAGACGTAGTCGGTGGTGCCCAGCACCCGGCCGGTCGCGGTCAATCCCTTTGACTCGAGCGAGCGGGCGATGCCGAAGTCCGTGACCTTCGCCCGGCCGTCCGGATCGATCAGGACGTTCTGCGGCTTGACGTCGCGGTGGACGAGCTTGCGGGCATGGGCGGCGGTCAGTCCGCGCCCGATCTCGATCCCGTAGGCGACCGCTTCGTCCACCGGCAGCGGCCCCTCGTCCTGGATCCGGCGCTTCAGCGTGCGGCCGTCGATGTACTCGAAGACGATGTAGGGGCGCCCGTCGTCCTCTCCCGCGTCGATGACCCCGACGAGGTTGGGATGCGACAGACGCGCCGCCGACCTGGCCTCGCGGCGGAAGCGCTCCAACTGGTCGGCCTCCTCAGAGATCTCACGATGGAGCAGCTTGACCGCCACGGGGCGGTCGAGGACCTCGTCGAGCGCCAGATAGACGGTCGACATGCCGCCCGAGCCCAGCTTCGATTCGAGCCGGTAACGACCCGAGAGTACGGTGGAGCTCAAGCGTTCCAACTGATTTGCCTTTGCATCGCGCTGTATTTTCGCCCTCAGCCGCTCCGGCCGCTGAGAGGCACCGCCCGAACGAATGATGACTGTCCAGGTCCGCTTCTACACCGATCCCGCCTGTCCCTGGTCGTGGGCGGCCGAACCCGCGCTGCGGCGGCTGATGTGGGAGTTCGAGGGAGAGCTCGAGTTCGTCTGGGTGATGGGTGGCCTGGCCCGCAGCTACGAGCGGGCGAACCTCCTCGAGGTCGTCTCACAGTGGCTCGAAGACGCCGACGCGGGCGGCATGCCCTGCGATCCGCGGATCTGGACGAAGAATCCACTCGAGTCGACCTACCCCGCCTGCCGGGCGGTAAAGGCCGCCACCCAGCAGGGCCCAGACGCTGCCTACCGGTACCTCCGCATGCTCCGCGAGGGGATCATGTGCGAGCTCCGCAAGCTCGATGACGACGAGTCGCTCGTCGACGCCGCGGGTCGCGCCGGGATCGACCGCGGGCGCTTCGAGGCCGACCTGCGCTCTGAGGCGAGCAGCGAGGCGTTCGAGACCGACCTCGACGAGGTGCGGGATCCCCCACAGGACGCTCGGGATGCCGACGCGATTCATCGCGACAGCAAGGGCAGGGAGAGGATCAGCTTCCCTTCGGCGCTGTTCGTCGGCAACGGCACGCGTCGAGGGGCGTGGGGGAGCGACTCCGTCGACGTCGCCAAGATGCGCCAGGCTGCGCGCCAAGCGGGCGCCGAGCCGGTCAATCACGGATCACTGGAGCTGGCGGAGGCGATTCGGCGTTTCGGCCGGTGCGCGACACGTGAGCTGGCGGTGCTCACCGAGCAGCCCTTGCCCGCTCTCGAAGGCGAGCTCTGGGGGCTGGCCCGAGAGGGGCAGCTGAAGGCGATTCGGGTGTTGACCGGGACGCTCTGGGAGGCGGCCTAGTGGGGTCTCCCAGCAGGGGCCCTGAGGGAGACGGCGAAGTCCGCGACGAAGGAGCAAACGGAGTTGGACCCGTCGATGTGGCCGGTTATGCGCTTGCCCTTGAGCTTGCCGCTGACGGCAGCAACCCCGGTGTTCGGAAATCCCTGTACGTCCTGGAAGGGGACGGTCGCCGAGAACCGGCCTTTGCGCGAGACGCTGATCTTGGCCTTGCCGGTGGTACGGACGATGACCTGGCTCAGCTGGCCGTTGCCCACCAGGCAGGAGGTGCGAACGTTGCTGATGAGGCGAAGATCGTGATCGCAGCGGTTGCCGCGATCAGGACAACGGCGGCTCTCTTCATGATCCCTCCCGGTTGACGGCCGGTGGGCCGGCAGCCGCCCGCCCGATCCGCTTGGCGTCAGGGTAGTGGGCCCTGAGGGCAGCCACCGCGGAATCCTCGTCTGAAGCTGCCACGACGACGCAGAAGCCGCAGCCCATGTTGAAGACCTCGTGCATCTCCTCATCCGAGATCGCGCCCAGCTCGCGAATCAGCTCGAAGACCGGCGGGATGGGCAGCCGGTCGTCGATCTCATACGCGACCTCCGCCTCCAGGCGAAGAAGATTGTTGAGGCCGCCTGAGGTGATGTGGGCGAGCCCGCGCACCTCCACCTCCGAGCGCAGCAGCTCGACGATCGCCTTGACGTAGATCTCCGTGGGCTCCAGCAGCACGTCGCCGAGGGGGCGGCCGAGGCGCTCGTCGTCCAGAGGGACGTCGGCGAGGGCCCTGCGGGCCAGCGTGTAGCCGTTCGAGTGAAGCCCCGAGGAGGGAAGGCCGATGACGGCGTCGCCCGGCTCGATCGCGGCGCCGGTGACGAGCGCGTCCAGCTGAACGGTCCCGAAACACGCGCCGGCCAGATCGAGGCCGTTGATCAGCTCGCCGAGCTGGGCCAACTCGCCACCGACGATCTCGACCCCCGCCAGGGCGGCTCCCCGCGCCAGTCCGATGCCGATTGCCCCGGCGATCTCCGAGTCCGCCCGGTCGACCGCCAGGTAGTCGACCATCGCCAGCGGTTCGGCGCCGACGCAGACGACGTCGTTGACGTTCATCGCCACACAGTCGATCCCGATCGTGTCCCAGCGGCCCAGCTGCTCGGCGAGCACGAGCTTCGTGCCGACGCCATCCGTGCTCAACGCGATCCCGGTCTCGTCATTGAGCCTCACGACGTTCGCGTAGTGCCCGCTGGCCAGGACCTGGCGGCTCTCCGCGGGCGCCGCTGCGGCGAGAGCCGCGACCAGCGAGGCCACGGCCGCATCGGCGTCGCCCTGGCTCACACCCGCCTTCGCGTAGGCGTCCTCGCTCACGCCGGGATTCCCTCCTTGGGAGGGGTCGGCGAGTAGCCCTCGGGCCGGCCGTTGCCCGAGACGAAGCGCGGTCGCGGCGCGCGGCGCTTGCGCCAGAGGTTGGCCAGCACCGTTCCGGCGAGCCCGGCCCGATAGGCGGCGTAGGGCCAGAGGGCGCTGTCGCGCTCGACCACGCGGATCAGCTCCTGAGAGGCGAGCGTGGAGACGAACGAGGTGGCCGTACCCGCGGCGAAGCCGGCTCGGGCGTCCGGCGGCAGGCCCCGCGACCGCAGGCGGATGCCCTTGAGGACGGCGGCTCCGACGATCACCGGCAGAGCGACCGTCCGGGAGAGCATGTTCGAGTGCTGTCGGGTGAAGCCGCGCCAACGGGCGGCGGTCAGGGTCGCGCCGTTCCGCGAGACACCCGGAGCGAGGGCGGCGGCCTGAGCGAGGCCGAGGGCGAGCCCGTCCATCGCTGTCGCCCGGCCCCTGTCGCGAACCTGGGGCCGTCGATCGGCGATCACCATCGCAGCAGCGCCGGCGAGCAGCCCGATCGCGGTCGGGAGAGGCCCCCCGAGGTACCGCTCGATCGGGCGCTCCAGGGCCACGCCGCACAGCACCGGGGGGAGAAAGGAAAGGCCGAGGACGGTCGCCTTGCGCCGGTCGAAGGAGCGCAGCTCCTCCGCGATCACCCTTCGCTGGCCGACCAGCAGCGCCGCCGCCGCTCCGGCGTGCAGTGCCACCTCGAAGCTCTTCTGCAGCTCGGGATCCCGGCCGCCCTCGTCCCAGCCGGCGAGCCAGGGGAGCAGGGTGAGGTGGGCGGAGCTGGAGACCGGGAGCAGCTCGGTCGGCCCCTGAACGGCGCCGAGGACCATGGCCCTCGACCGCCTCATCAGCCCTCTGTGGCGGGTTCGACGGGTCCCCTGCGACGCCTGATCACTGCCCAGATGATCAGGGCGATGATCGTCGCCACCACCGCGTAGTCGAGGAACTGCAGATGGTCCTTCCATTTGTGCCAGTTGCTTCCGACCTCCCTGCCCACCAGCGCCAGGGCCAGCACCCACGGGATGCAGCCGGCCAGAGTGAGCCAAGTGAAGCGCCAGAACGGCATCCTCGCGACTCCGGCCGGCAGCGAGATGAAGGTCCGGACGATCGGCAGCATCCTGGAGAAGAAGACGGTCGCGTCTCCGTGCCGCTGGAACCAGTCGTCCGCCCACTTCAGGTAGCGCTCGTTGGTGTGGAAGATCCGGTGTCGCTCGAACAGCTCCAGCCGTCCGTAGTACCCGATGGCGTAGGCGATCCAGGATCCGACCAGATTGCCCAGCACCCCCGCGGCGACGACGCCGAAGAGCGTCAGGGTGCCGTCGTGAACCTTGAATCCCGCGAAGAGCATGGTCGCCTCGCTCGGGATCGGGATCAGCGCGCTCTCGAGCGTCATCAGCACGAAGACCCCGGCATAGCCGAGGTCCCCGATCACATTGGTGGCGAAGTCGACCAGCTTGTCGGTGACTGCGCCGGTGAGAAGAACGAGGCCGGTCACAGGGGCGGCATAGTAGGGGCTAAAGTGCTGCTCGCGTGGAGCGGTTCAAGCACCCCGTCTACAGGCATCGCCTCATCCAGCTCGCCGCAGACGCAGTCCTGATTGCGGCCGCCTACTACCTGGCCTTCAGGTTGCGATTCCTCGATGCCCCGGGCGGAATCCCGGACCGCTACGACCACATGCTGGGTCACACGATCGGCTTCGTCGTCCTCGGCCAGCTGATCGTCTTCTACGCCTTCGGTCTCTACGAGAAGTGGTGGCGCTACTTCCGCCTGCCGGACATGATCGCCGTGCTCCGGGCGTGCGCGATCTCGACGGCGATCCTCGCGATCGCGTTCCTGCTGCTCAAGCCGTTCGACGACCAGATCCCGCGCTCGGTCGTCGTCAGCTACTTCCTGCTCACGGTCTTCCTGGTCGGCGGCGCGAGGCTGCTGGCCCGCATGCTGCTGGTCGAGCGGATGGCGCGCCGCGACGTACGGGGGGCGCGCCGTGTCCTGGTGATCGGGGCCGGCTCGGGTGGCCAGATGGTGGTCCGCGAGATGCAACTCAATCCGAACCTGCTCGCGCGGGCGATCGGCTTCCTCGACGACGATCCGCGCAAGCGCGGCATGCGGCTGCACGGCATCAACGTCGTCGGGACCACCGAGGAGGTGGGGGATGTCCTGGACGAGTTCCACCCTGACGAGGTGATCATCGCGATCCCCTCGGCGCCGGGCGAGCTGCGCGGCCGCGTGGTCACCGCCTGCCGCGAGCGGGACGTCCCCGTACGGACCCTGCCGACGGTCTTCGAGCTCCTTCGCGGGGGAGTCCAGCTCACCAGGCAGCTGCGCGAGGTCCAGGTCGAGGACGTGCTCGGCCGCGAGCCCGTGAAGATGGAGCTCGACCGCGTCGGCGCCTACATCCAGGACAAGGTCGTCCTGGTCACCGGTGCGGGAGGCTCGATCGGATCTGAGCTCGTCCGCCAGATCGCCAGGGTTCGCCCGAGGCTGCTGGTCATCCTCGATCACGCGGAGGACAACCTCTTCCGGATCGACCGGGAGATGATCGAGGAGCGGCACTTCACCCGGATCGAGTCCGTGCTCGCCGACTGCAAGGAGGGCGACCGGATGCTCGAGGTGATGCAGCGCTTCAAGCCGGAGGTCGTCTTCCACGCCGCCGCCTACAAGCACGTGCCGCTGATGGAGGCGAACCCGCTGGAGGCGATCCGCAACAACGCGATGGCCACCAGGGTGACGGCCGAGACAGCCGTTGCCTCCGGGTGCGAGCGCTTCGTGCTCGTCTCCACCGACAAGGCGGTCAATCCCCGCACCGTGATGGGTGCCTCCAAGGCGATGGCCGAGTGGATCGTGGAGGCTGCCGGCCGCAAGCACCCGCAGACCCGCTTCGTCACCGTCCGCTTCGGCAACGTCCTCGCCTCCTCCGGCAGCGTCGTGCCGATCTTCCGCAGCCAGATCGAGCGCGGGGGCCCCGTCACCGTGACCGATCCGGAGATGACCCGGTACTTCATGACCATCCCCGAGGCCGTGCAGCTGGTGATCCGCTCCGGCGACCTTGGTGGCGCCAGCGGCGAGGTCTTCGTCCTCGAGATGGGCGAGCCGGTCAAGATCGTCGACCTCGCCCACAACATGATTCGCCTGGCCGGCTACGAGCCCGAGGTCGATATCGCCGTCGAGGTGGTCGGCGCCCGCCCCGGCGAGAAACTGCATGAGGAGCTCTTCAACTCCGACGAGCGCCCGCAGCCCACGGCCTCGGAGCGGATCGTGCGCGCCGTACGCAATGCGCCGCTCGACCCCGAGTGGGTGAACGGCACCCTCGGCCGGCTCGAGACGCTGATCAGGGAGGGCGACGAGGCCGACCTCGCCGAGCGCACCGTTGCGCTGGTCGCGGACCGGCGGGCGACGGAGTTGCCGGTTGACGAGCTAGCGGTCACCAGGCCGCCCGACCATGAGCGAGGGGCGTAGCCCCGAGCGGTTATCAGAGGCGGCCGCTTGTGGCCGCGATCTGATGGCGAAGCCGTCCAGCA
Organism: uncultured Solirubrobacterales bacterium; assembly: GCA_963831605.1. Classification (GTDB taxonomy): domain Bacteria; phylum Actinomycetota; class Thermoleophilia; order Solirubrobacterales; family 70-9; genus DASUPK01. Next base: position 254,743 of record CAWHQR010000005.1, on the reverse strand, counting down.
GCACGCCGCAGGCGTAACGGAGGCCTTCTAATATCCCGCGCCGCGGCCATGAGCAGTCTCCTCAAGGAAGTTGGAGCAGTCGCGGGCCTCGCCTCGTTCCTGGGCCTGGCCCTGCTCTCGCTGCTCTATTTCGCCCAGGCGCGCGACATCCGGCGCCTGCGCGACCAGGCGAGCTTCCTGGTCGAGGGGGGCGCCGAGGATGGGGAGACGGTCGCCCCCGCGGAGCGGACCGCCACCGCGGTCGCCTCCACAACCAAGGTGCCCGAGAAGGCGGCTGCGGCCGCGGCTGCAACCGCCCCCAATGACGCCGAGGCCTTCAGACGGGCCGAGCTCGCCAGGCAGGCCGCTGAGCGCCGCCAGCGCTTCGAGAAGCGACGAAAGCCGGGCAACGGCGGAGAGCGCCCGGCATGGCTCTCGACTTTGGCGGTGATCGTGATCGGCGCCATCCTGCTCATCGCGGGGGTCGCCTTCGGGGTCACCCATCTGACCGGAGGCTCATCGGATTCGACCACCGCGGTCACCGGGAAGAAGGGGAAGGGCCCGTGCCCGCCGAGCCAGACGAAGGTCGCGGTGCTCAACGGCACCGCCACGCCTGGGCTCGCCGCACAGTCCGCCAGCCAGCTCAAGCAGAAGCAGTACAAGGTCGGGCCGGTCGGCAACACGACGACCCCGTTCACCACGAGCGTCGTCATGTTCGACCCGACCGAGGGCAGCGTGCAGTGCGCCCAGTTCATCGGCGGGATCGTCGACATCCAGAAGGATCAGCCGATGAACAACGAGGTGCGAACGGCGTCCGAGGGGAACCCGGTGGCGGTCGTCCTGGGAGACGACAAGGCCGGGGCGTCGAGCACCACCGGGGTCACCAGCACAACCGGCTCGGGAATCTGAGCCAACCAGCCAGCCCGGTCGCCCTGTGAGCGAGCGCAGCCGATCGGCCGTCCTGATCTCCATAGTCGTGGTCTCGCTGCTGATGGCGGCCACGGCGGGCGCGATCGTGCTCACCCAGCACCTGCGCGACGAGGGACCGGTGGTCAGCTCGATCTACTGGAAGACCCGCCCGGGACCGCGCTACAAGATCTGCTTCCTGCTGGCCCGCGACGACCACGTCAAGGTGGCCGTGGTCGACTTCGACGACCGGCAGGTGCGGACGCTTGCCGACGAGGAGCTCCAGGGGGGAGACGCCGCCCATTGCTTCGACTGGGACGCGCGCACGTCCTCGGGGCAGCCCGCCCCGCCGGGTCCCTACTTCCTCCAGGTCACGCTTGACCGCGCCGGCCGGACGGCGGTCTCCGGTGAGCATGTGACGATCCACGCCGCGGGAGGACAGCCGTGACCGAGGTTCTTGAGGTCGCCGGCTGTCTGGCCGCCGCCGGGGCGCTGTCCGTCTCGTTTTTGGCCTCGGAGCCCCGTCTGCGCGCGGCGGCGCTGGTTCTAGCCGGCGTTCTCGCCTTCGCCCTGATCGCCGGCCAGGGCTGGGATGAGCTCCGCACCCTGCGCGACCACCCGCCCGAATTCGCTGCCGCGATCCTGGCCGGGATCCTCGTCCTCGCGGCCGGTGCGGCGGCGATGCTGCGCTGGCCGATCCTGCTGCCGGTTCTTCTGATCGCGGCGCTGCCGTTCCGAGTCCGGCTGCATGTGGCAGGAGGACAGGAGGTGAACCTGTTGGTGCCGCTCTACGTCGCGATCGGCTCGGGAGTGCTGGCGACCCTGGTGGAGACATTCCGCGGCCGGACGACCCTCCGCAGGCTGCCCAAGCCGCTGGTGATCGCGCTCGTGGCGGTGATCTGCCTCTATGCGCTGCAGACGATCTACTCGCCGGACAAGGCGTTCGCGGCCCGCAACATCGGGTTCTTCCTGATCCCGTTCGCGATTCTGTTCTCCCTGCTCGCCGAGGCGAACTGGGACCGCCGGTTGCTTCGCCTGGCCCTCGTGGTGCTGGTCGCCGAGGGACTGATCCTGGCGGCGATCGGGATCGGCCAGTTCGCGACGCAGCACATCTTCTGGAACGACAAGCTCGAGGCCTCGAACAACTTCCACTTCTACTTCCGGGTCAACTCGCTGTTCTGGGATCCGAACATCTATGGCCGCTACCTCGTCCTGACGATCCTGCTCGCCACCACCACGCTGATCTGGGCGGCGAACCGGGCGCTCGCACTGGTGCTTGCGGGGGCAGTTGCAATTGCGTTCGCCGGCCTCGTCTTCGCGTTCTCACAGACCAGCTTCATCGCGCTCTTCGCCGGCCTGGTCGTGCTCGTCGCGCTTCGCTGGAGCTTCCGCTGGACTGCGATAGCGACGGTGGGAGCCCTTGTCCTGATCGTGGCCGGCCTGGCTGTCCGCAGCGCCTCCAATGACTCGAACTCCATCAACACCGAGGGACACGGGACCCTGGTCTCGGGTGGGTTGAAGCTAGCCCGCCACCGTCCTCTCTACGGCTACGGCTCGGCCTCATTCTCGAAGGAGTTCGCTCGGGAGGAGCATGTGCCCCCCGGCGACACGACGATCTCGCACAGCGAGCCGGTCACGGTCGCGGCGGAGCAGGGCGCGATCGGGGTGCTTGCCTACATCGGACTGCTCCTCGCCGCCGGCTGGACGATGATCGCCGGGATGAGGCGGATGGCGCCGGGCCTGGGGGCGCCCTTCCGCCCGTTCGGCGAAGGGAACCGGCTCGAGCTGGCCCCGGCGCGAATCGCGGTCGCCGCCGCCTTCGCCGCCCTGCTCGTCCACACGATCGGCTACGCGGCCTACCTCACCGATCCGCTCACCTGGGCGCTGCTTGCGATCGGAGGAGTGCTCGCCGCCGAGGTGGGCGCCGGTGAATGGCCCGGCTCAACTTCCGGCACCTCCGCTCGTCACTCTGCGGAGTAGCTCATGACCGGATACCTCCGCCGCCTGGCGACCACGGGGGCCGCTTACACGGCCTCCAGCGTGATCTCGAAGCTGATCGCGGTCGCGCTGCTTCCGCTCTACACGCGGTATCTGACGCCGGCCGACTACGGGGCTGCGGAGGTGCTCGTCACGGGCGTGATTGCGGCGAGCATCGTGATCCGCCTCGGGATCATCGAGGCGCTTCTGCGCTTCTACTACCAGACCGACGAGGTCCCGGACCAGGTGGTGAAGACCGCGTTCGCGTCGCTGCTCTGGACCACCACCATCGGGCTGGCGGTTGCGTTGCCCCTCGCGGAGCCGCTGTCGCGGCTGCTCCTCAATCACTCGGACCCGGGCCTGATGCGGATCGCGATCTTCGGTCTCTGGGTCTTCACGATGTTCGAGTTCCTGACCGCCCTCTTCCGCCTCGACGAGCGCGCCAAGGCCTACTTCGCGTTCACGGTCGCCAACGTCCTGGTGACGATCCCGGTGACCGTCTGGCTCGTCGTCGGGGAGGACAAGGGCGCCAGCGGCCTGCTCTGGGGCCAGTACGCGACGGGGGCGGTGTTCCTCGCCGGCCTGATCGTCGCGCAGCGCCGCCGGCTCGCCCTGATCCCGGACTTCCCGCTGTGGCGCCGCATGCTCCGCTGGGGCCTGCCGACGATGCCCGCAGAGCTCTCGCTCTATTCCCTCAACTTCATCGACCGGGTGCTGATCGTCCGGATCGTCGGTCTCGGCGACGCCGGGCTCTACAGCCTCTCCGTCAAGTTCGCCCAGGCGGTCAACGTGCTGGTCAAGGGCTTCCAGCTCGCCTGGCCGCCGCTCGCGTACTCGATCACGGACGACGACGAGGCACGGCAAGCCTATGCCGTGATCGTCACCTGGTTCGTCTCGGTGACGACGTTCTTCGTCGTGGGGATGTGGCTGCTCTCTCGCTGGATCGTCCGCCTTCTGGCGGCGCCCGAGTTCTTCGACTCCTACAAGACGATCGGCCTGATCTCGACCGGTGTGATGCTCTACGCGCTCTACCTCGTCCTGGTGATCATCCTGGGCCGCACCGGCCGAACGGAGTTCAATTTCCCGGCGACCGGTGTGGGCACCGTGGTCAACATCGTGCTCAACCTGATCCTGCTGCCCTCGATGGGGATCGTCGGCGCCGGCATCTCGCTGGTGGCCTCCTACGCGGTCGTGCTCGTCCTCATGTACGTCTTCACGCAGCGGCTCTTCAAGGTGCCCTACGAATGGCTGCGGCTCGCCCAGGCTGCGGGCCTCGCCATCGTGCTGGTGCTCGTCGGTGAGCTGTTGTTGCCGACGAGCGGCTTCTGGGGGCTGGCCGGGCGGACGGCGCTCTGGCTGGCTTATCCACTGGTGCTCTGGGTCACAGGCTTCCTGAACGACGAGGAGCGCGATGCCGCGCGGCGGGTGCTCAGCCCGGCGTACGTGAAGGCGGCGTTGATACGTCTACGCGAAGCGCCGCCGCCTGAGCCAGAGGATGAGGACGAAGAGAAGGAGTCGGAAGAGATGCGAGGCCGCGGCCCGCGCCTCACGCGCGAGACCCTGGAGGCCGAACAGCGAGACGAGGACGCGATCCGCTAGTCGGCGGCCGCCGCGCGCTCCAGCACCGCGGACATCCTCGTCGCCATCACCCTCACGTCGTGGGCCTTCGCGGCGTCGCGCGCGGCCGGGTTGGGCGACGGCATCGAGGCGGCTCGCTCCAGCGCCGCTGCCAGTGCGTCGGTGTCGATGGGGTCGACCAGAACGCCGGCCTCCGGCGTGACGAACTCGGGCGGCCCGCCGACCTGGGTCGCGACGACGCTCCGCTCCATCGCCATTGCCTCCAGTGTCGCCTGCCCGAAGGGCTCGGTGAGGGAGGGCTGGCAGAGGACGTCGCAGGCGGCCACCCATTGCGAGACGTCCTGGTGCGGAATTCGGCCGGCCAGGGTGACCCCGGCCTGGCCTTCGAGCTTGCTTCGCTCGGGGCCGTCCCCCACGAAGGCCAGGCGCCCACGACCCAGGGCCGCGAATGCATCGGCCAGACGCTCCACGTTCTTTCGCTCGATCAGCGAGCCGACGCAGAGGAAGGCCGGGCCGTCGCCGTCCCAGCCGAGGGCGGCACGCGCCTCCGTCGCTGAGCGTGGGGAGAAGGCGTCCAGGTCAACGCCGCAGTCGGCGACCTCGATCTTGGTCTCGGCCGCGGGAATTCTCTGCACCAGGCGTTCGGCGAGCCACCGCGAGTTGGCGATCACGGCCGAGGAGCGGCGCAGCACCCATCGGGTCGCGGCGGTGACGCCGGGGATCCGGCCCAGATTGGCCACATCCTGGCCGTGGGCCATGACGACGAGGGGCGCGCCGGCGGCCCGCGCCGCGAGCGCCCCCGCGGCGCCCGAGGGAAAGAGAAAGTGGGCGAACACGACGTCAGGCGCGAAGCGGCGGGCGGCCGCACGGGACTCCCTCGCCAGGCGCAGGTACTTCGAGCGCGAGCCACCCCGCTGGCTGATCGAGGAGACCTCCACCTCGTGCCCGAGTGCCTCGAGCTCGCGCGTCAGCGGTACGAGGAAGCTGCCGAGGTCCGGCTGTTCGGGGCTGGGCCACATCTGGGAGACGACCTGGATGCGCACGGCTACGACCCTAAGGCCCGGTTGTACGCCTCCGCCGCTTCGCGGATCCCATCGCCGCGACCGGGGAAGAGCGCCTGGCACGCGTGCAGCCAGTAGCGCTGCGGGGAGTGGCCGGGCAGGAAGACCGCGGCGAGGGCGCGCAGCAGATGTGGCCAGGCGAGCAGCGGGCGCATCAGGAGCGCCTCGACCCGGCCGTGGTGCTTGCGCAGGTAGCGGTCGCGGTTGCGGTGGTATTCGACGATTCGCCGGGCGGCTCCGGGAGCGTCCTGGGCCATCTGGTCATGGTGGATCGCACGGGCCGAGGGCACGAAGAGGATCTTCCAGCCGGCGTCGCCGAGGCGTTTGCAGAAATCGGTCTCGTCGGAGTAGACGAAGAACTCGGGGTCGAGCCAGCCGACCTGCTCCGCGGCTTCCCGCCTGACCATCATGGCGCTCGACTGCACCCAACCGACCGGCCGGGTACCGCTCCCGCCACTCTCGACGGTGAACCGACGATGCAGGAAGAACGCTCCGGCCAGCGCGGTCTCGATCCCCGGCAGTCGCCAGGCGCAGGGAACCTCCCGGCCATCCGGGGACAGGAGCTGTGCACCGGCGGCGGCCGCCTCGCGATCGGACTGCAGGGCGCCGAGCAGGGCAGCCACGGCGCCGGGCTGAAGCTCCGAGTCCTCGTTTAGGAGCAGGCAGAACTCGCCCCGCGCCTCCCGAAGCAGGCGGCTGTCGTTTTCCGCCTTGCCGGCCCGGCGATCGAGCGCGATCAGGCGGACGTCCCGTCCCAGCGCCCGCACGGCCTCAGCCGAGCCGTCGTCGGAGGCGTTGTCGAGCACCAGGATCTCGTGCTCGAGATCGGATGGCGTCGTTCGCTCGATCGCCTCGAGGCAGGAGAGCAGGAGATCCCGCCCGTTGGTGTTGACCACGCAATAGGAGACCAGCACGGCGACAATGCTCGCCCATGCGCGTTCAAATCGTCGATCCGGCGGCCTACACGCCACCGTACGACCACGCCCTCTCGGGCGCGCTCGCCCGTGCCGGAGTGGAGGTGGAGCTCCTCACCGCTCGGTTCCCGTACGGCCCGGTGCCCGTGGAGCAGGGATACGAGGTCAACGAGTTCTTCTACCGGCGCGGCTCACGTGCCGGGATCGGGCCCAGGCGCCGCCGCCTGCTGCGCGCCGTCGAGCACGTCCCGGACATGCTGCGCTACAGGCGGGTCGCCGAGGAGGCAGACCTCGTCCACTATCAGTGGCTGCCGATCCCCGCCCTCGACCGTCACCTGCTCCCCTCGAAGCGGCCGCGGATCTACACGATGCACTGGCGCCTTCCGGAGACCGATTCACGCGTCGGGCGTGCGCTCCGGAAGCTCCTCGCGAAGATGGACGCGGTCGTCGTGCACTCCGAGCACGGTGCCGGGCGCCTGCGGTCCGACTTCGGTGTCCCGGCCGACCGGGTTCGCGTGATCCCGCACGGCGCCTTCGACTATCTGACCCGCCAGGCCGACGAGCAGCCGCTGCCCGAGGAGCTTCGTGCGGTCGATGCCCCGGTGATCCTCGCCTTCGGCCTGATCCGCCCGTACAAGGGGACGGACGTCCTCCTGCGGGCCTTCGCTCGGATCCGAGGAGCCGAGCTCTGGATCGTCGGCATGCCGAGGATGCCGATGGACGAACTGCACGCGCTGGCCGACCGGGCGCCCGGCCGCGTCCGGTTCATCGACCGCTTCATCCCCGATGCCCAGATCCCGGCCTTCATGCGCCGCGCCGACCTCGTCGTGCTGCCCTACCGGAACATCGAGCAGTCAGGGGTGCTCTACACGGCCCTCGCCTTCGCACGACCGCTCATCCTGAGTGCGGTGGGCGGCTTCTCCGAGATCGCCGAGCGGGGCGCCGCGCGACTCGTGCCGCCGGAAGATCCCGAGGCCCTCGCCGACGCAATCGAGGAGCTGATCGCCGACCGCGACACCGCCGCTGCACTGGCGGCCGGCGCCGAGCGCGAGGCGGCGAACGTCTCCTCGTGGGACAGGATCGGGGAGTCGACGGCCGAGCTCTACCGCGACCTGCTGCGGTGACCGTCAACCGCCGATAATCCCCGCTCATGGTGCTCGAGATCGTCTTCTGGGCCGCCGCCGGCCTGATCCTCTACGCCCACCTGGGGTATCCCCTGCTGCTCTGGGTCCTGGCGCGGGCCTTCGGTGAGGATCAGCCTTCCTCCGAGCTCGATGGCGTGCTGCCCGCCGTCACGCTGATCGTCCCCGCCTACGACGAGCAGGAGGTGATCGAGCGCAAGATCGCCAACGCGCGCGAGCTTGACTACCCGGCCGACCGGCTCGAGATCGTGGTGGCCTCGGACGGCTCCTCCGACCGGACGGCCGAGCTGGCGCGGGCCGCGGGAGCCGACAGGGTGCTGGAGCTGCCCCGCGGGGGCAAGGTCGCCGCTCTCAATCGGGCCGTCGAGGACGCGAACGGCGGGATCCTCGCCTTCTCCGACGCGAACAGCTACTGGCGCCCCGACGCCCTGCGACGGCTCGTCGCCCGCTTCGCCGACGAGCGCGTCGGATATGCCTGTGGCCAGGTCCGCTTCTCGGGCGGGGAGGGCGGCAACCAGGAGGGGATCTACTGGCGCTACGAGATGGCCGTGCGCTCGATGGAGACGCGGCTGGCGGGCATCACCGCGGGGAACGGCGCGATCTACGCCGTCCGCCGGGAGGCCTACATCGAGCTGGACCCGAGCCGCGGGCAGGACATCGGCTTTCCGTTCGAGCTCACCAAGCGCGGCTGGCGGGCGGTGTACGAGCCGGCCGCGGTGGCGGAGGAGAAGATGGCACCGACCGTCGAGGGCGAGTTCCGCCGCAAGCGCCGCATGATGTGGGGGCTCTGGGACGTGATGCTCAAATGGGGCATGCTCGATCCGCGCGGCTATGGCCCCGGCTACGCCCTCGAGATCTACTCGCATCGCCTGCTGCGCTACCTGACGCCCTGGCTGCACGTGATCGCCTTCGGGGTCAACATCGCGCTGCTCGGCCAGGGCCCGCTCTACGTGGTCACGATGGCCCTGCAGCTCGCGCTTCTGCTGGGAGCGCTGCTCGGGCGCTTCATACCCGCGCTGCCCTTCCGGATCGCCTACTACTACGTCACCGTGACCGCGTCGATTGCAGTGGGACTCTGGGACCGCCTCCGCGCGGGTTCCGTGCCGATCGGCTGGGAGAAGGTCGAGGGCACCCGATGAGCGGCTCGAACGGCCCGGTGCCCGACGCCGCGCAGCAGCGGCTGGATGTTCCGCCGCCCGCTATCCGACCGAGCCAGGGACTGCCTCGCTGGGCCGACCTGGCGACCGCGGTCTTCTCGCTGATCCTCCTCTCACCGGTCCTGCTTGCCGCCGCGATTGCGATCAAGCTCAGCTCGCGCGGGCCGGTGATCTACCGGCAGCGCCGCGTTGGTCGCGACGGCGTGATCTTTGAGATGTTCAAGCTGCGGACCATGCGGCAGGGCGCCGATCCGGTCGGCGTCGGCACAGCCGTGATCGCCGAGGACCCGCGCGTGACGGGGGTGGGCAGGTTGATGCGCCGGTTTGCGCTCGACGAGCTTCCGAACCTCTTCAACGTGCTCCGCGGCGACATGCGGATCGTCGGGCCACGCGCGACGCTGCCCGCCCAGGTCGAGCTCTACACACCGCGTCAGCTGCGCCGTCTCGATCTGCGCCCCGGCGTCACCGGCTGGGCTCAGATTCACGGTCGGGCCGGCATCCCGTGGGAGGAACGGATCGAGCTGGACGTCTGGTACGTCGAGCATCGCTCCCTGGGGCTGGACCTGAAGATCCTCGCCCGTACCCCGGGTGCGCTGCTGGGAGGCGCCGGGAACGTGGCCGCCGACAAATACGCCGGCGCTGCACCTGACTCCCCGCTGCGAAAGGCCGCCGAACGCGAGCAGGCCGGGGAGCGCTGATGGCCCGCGGCATCTCGCTGAGGGACTTCCGTCCCGAGGACGCGGCCGCCGTTGAGCGCTGGTTCAACTCCCCCGCCGCCACGGCGAACCTGCTCGAGCATCGGGATGGGGAGTTCACCGAGGAGGACGCCGAGCGCTGGGTGCAGCACGCGATCGACCAGGCGGCCGACCCGAACGCGGAGGACCGCAAATGGGCCGTCGAGGTCGAGGGAATCGAGGGCGCGGTCGGATTCACGGCCCTCTACGGCCTCAACCGCCAGACAGCGCCGGAGCTCGGCGCGATCATGGGCGACGAGCGGGTGCGCGGCCGCGGAGTCGGCCGCGAGGCCGAGCGGCTCACGAACCTGAAGGCCTTCGAGGAGTTCGGGGCCCACAAGGTCTACGGGCGGATCCCCGCGACCAACGAGGCCGCCAAGAAGGCGGTCATCTACAACGGCTGGAAGCAGGAGGGCCTCCTGCGCAACCAGGTCCGGCACGGCGACGAGCTGATCGACGTGGAGCTCTGGGGTGGCTTTCTCGAGGATCTGCCCGAGCCGCCCGAAGAGTGAGCCACACGGCCCGCCTGATCGAGGACCTCGGCCTCGAGGCGTCGGACACGGAGTTCTTCCGCTCGGCGGAGTTCTTCGCCGCCGAGGGGGTCACACACACGCTGGCGATCGGGGACGTGATGCGTCTACCCGTCATCGTTCGCGAGATTGAGGATGTGGGTCGTGTCGACGCGATCTCTCCCTACGGATACCCCGGCGCCCATCTGCTTGATCCGCAAGCTCCCGGGTCCGAGGCCCTCGACCCGCAACAGATCGATTGGTCCGAGACCGGGCTGGTCAGCGTCTTCGTTCGCGACCGGATCGGCGAGAGCCGCAGCTTCGCCGGCGGGACCGTCCGCAACGTCGTGCAGATCGCAGAGGGCGACGCCGGGATTCGGAAACGGCTTCGGGAGCAGATCAGGCGCAACGAGAGGCGCGGCTGGGAGGTTCGCTTCGCGACCGGCCCCGAGGATGCCGCCGCGCTGACGGCGTTCAAGTACGCGTACGACGAGACGATGGCCCGCACCGGGGCCGCCGAGCGATATCTCTACCCCCTCCCCTACTTCGAGACCCTGCTCAAGGGCGGCGGCTGCTGGCTTCTGCTCGCCGAGCGAGAGGGGCGCCGTCTCGCCGGCGCATTCGCCGTTCTCAGCGATCGCTACCTGCACTACTACCTCGGGGGCACGGCGGACGATGCGCTCGGCGACTCGCCGATGAAGAACCTGTTTGCGGCGATGATCAAGCTCGGGAGCGAGCTGGGCGTCCCGGTCAATCTCGGCGGAGGGCTCAGTCCCGGCGATTCGCTCGAGGACTTCAAGCGTGGCTTCGCCAGCGCGGAGGAGCCATTCCGGACGCATGAGCTGGTGGGTGACCTCGTTGCCTACGAGGAGCTCGTGGCGAGGTCCGGGCCGGCGCCCGAGGGCTTCTTCCCCGCGTATCGCGCCTAGGCGCGGGTGCCACCGCTGTTGTGGTGGCGCTTCTTCTTCCGCCCCTTCGCAAAATGCTTGATCCGCTTCTGCACCGCTGCCTGGATCTGGGGGATCAGGGGGATCATCGCTCCGCCGGGGCAGGCGGTCAGGCCGAGCGTGATGTGGCCGACGATTCGCGGCACGGTCACGACTCTCCCGGCCGGGTAACGGCTCTCGGGGCCTCCCGCGGAGGTCAGCTGCACAGTGCCGCTCGCCGGGGTGGCGTGGTCCACGGCCATCTTCCAGGCGAGGAACTGGATGATCGAGCGCTGAGCCTGCGGCGTGGGCGCCTCGCTGGTGTGGTCACCGATCGACGCGATCGAGGTGGTCTGCGCGTTGAAGCCCTGCGCCTGCGCTCCGACCACGGGCCGCTTCAGGCCGCCGGCGCGGCCCTCGTACAGGGTGCCGAAGCGGTCGACCAGCGCGTTGTACCCGATGTCGTTCCAGCCATTGCCGAAGACGTGGAAGCGGCAGATGCCGAGCACGATCGCCGGCGCCTCCTCGGGCGTGTAGTCGTTTGCGTTGACCGTGTGGTGGATGACGGCCGCATTCACCGAGCCGTACTCGGCGGGGCCGCGCGGATGGCAGCCGCCGCTGGCGAGGTCGGCGCCCCATGCGGCGCGGCTCACGATCGGCGGCTTCGGGGAGATCTTGAGCGCCTGCGCGACCGGCGTCGAGGCGACTGAGATGACGGCGGCGTTGATCGCGTGTCGCGCTGAGTTGACGAGACGATCGGCGAAGCTGCCGGCGGTACCCGAGACGTTGACGAAGTGCAGGCGCCCTCGCGGCCGGAACGGAGCGCGCACCTGGGCCACGTCGGCTCCGCCCACGTAGATGGGGGTCCCGTCCTCCTGATCGACCCAGCCGCTCCACTGACCGCCGTCGTCGCGAACCCGGATCTGGACCGTTCGCATCTCTCGCGCCACCCCGACGAGGTCGAAGTGGTGCGGCGCCTCGATCGGAGGCGAGATCCAGCGCGGCGTTCGCTCCCGCGGACGCGCGGACCGCGCCGACGCGATCGCGCCGGGAGCCATCCTCTTGGCGACGGGAATCGCCCGTTCGAAGTCGACGGCCCCGGAGATGTACGGCCGCAGGGACAGCGCGGGCGCCGCCACCCAGGCGAGCGCCGTGATCAGCAAGAGCGTGACTCCGACCAGGACGTTCCTGCGCATGCCCTACTTCTAACCCGGGCGGGACGCGCGGGATGCGGGATCTATGGCAGGACGATCGGGATGGCCTGCTCGGGACCGTTGCCGCGGTAGGTGTCCCGGAAGTTCCGGATCACGTCGAGGACGCCCTCGTTGTAGTGCGGGCAGACAACCTCGTTGGTCCAGGCGGTGACGGCGACGTCGTAGGGCATCCCCGCGTCGGGGAAGAGCAGCATCCCATCCGGGTCCGCGTCGAAGACGCCCTTCAATGCGAGTTGCTCGTTCTCGGGCAGACTCGGCTTGTAGTGGATCTCGATTCGCCCGTGCTCCATCGCGTGCACCATGTCGCGGATGTTCATTCCGGGAGTCTGCGGATTGCTGCTCACCGCGGTCTTGTAGGCCCCGTCGTCGATTGGCACGGGATTGTGATTGCCCGAGGTGGGCGGAACGGTGCCGTACTTGACCGGAGTCGAGTTCGGCACGTGGGTGTTTCCCTCGTCGGGCAGGTTGAGCTTCAACTCGCAGCCCGCCTTCTGGGCTGAGATCCTCAGGTCGGCGACCTGGATCGGCGGCGGCGGGGTCCCGGTCCGGCAGTCCGGTTCGAGGCCCCTCGTGCTTCCGCCGGAGTTCTTGATGTGCGCCTCCGAGCATGCGTCGGTGCCTCCACCGCCGCTGCCACCGCTCGAGATCACCGCGACCAGGCCGGCGATCACGGCCACGGTGAGGATCCCGGCCACCACATAGCCGGCGATCAGGCGGGTGCGCCCGCCGGACTTCGACGCTCGCTCGGCGGCGAGCCTCTGCGCACGGAGTCGCTCCTTCTCTTCCTTGCGGCTGGCCATCGGAAGGCGGAGAGGCTAGCGGAGGCCGCTCAAGCCTCGCTTAGCGCGTCATCCGGGGCCTCGGCGGGGGTCTCTGCGGACGTCGCCTGATGCTTGCCCCAGACATCGTCGAGGAAGCCGGCCAGCTCGGCATCGAGCCGGTCCGGGGAGATCCTCCACTCGAGGATCGAGTTCGCCTCGATCAGCCGGGAGTTCGGAAGCTCCTCGGCGAGCATCCCGGAATCCGAGAAGGGGTGGAGCGGGTCGGCGCGGTGCCCGATCACGAGTGTCGGCTGCTTCATCTCGACCCGAAACTGGTGGTGGGGCGCCGATGACCCGAGGAAGAGCCCCTCGAGAATCGCCGAGGAGGGCGCCGGATCCTGACGCCAGACGTCGAGGCCCATATCGAGCAGCGGGTTGGTCCGTGGGATCCGCTGGACCACCGCGGCCAGCCGCCTCAGCAGCGGCTCGCCGAGTCGCAACCCGATCATGATCGGCGTGAAGATCACCGCCGCGGCAAGCAGGGCGTTGTCGAGCACCGGCATCTCGATCATCATCGCCTTGACCCGCTCGGGGGACATGTGGTTGAGCTCGAGAGTCGTGTTCGCGCCCAGCGACGTCCCGCCGACCACGGCCTGGTCGATGCCCAGGTGGTCCATCAGGGCCTCCACCTGGCGGGCGAAGAACGTCATGGAGTAGTTCGACATCTGCGACGGCCGATCCGAGCGGCCGTGGCCGAGCAGGTCGACGGCGATCACGCGGTTGCCGCGCGCGGCCATCTCGGGGCCGAGGCGCTCGAACATCCGCCTGCTCAGGAGCAGCCCATGGATCAGGATCAGTGGCCGGTCACCCTCGCCGTACTCGTCGTAGGAGATCGTGTGGCCGTCGTGTTCGAACTCGGACATTGCGGCGGAAAGTCTAGGGCGGGCGTCAGGCGGCGCCGGCCGGCTCCGGCTCCTCCCAGGGCCGGGCTACGTGCAGCGCACCGAGGATCGCCCGCGTCGCCGGCGAGCGGTTGAGCGCGTAGAGATGAATCCCTGGAGCCCCACGGCGGAGCAGGTCGGAGCACTGCTGAGTCGCATACGCGACGCCGAGCTCGAATTCGGCCCGCTCGTCGCCCCCCAGCCCCTCCATGGCCGAGGCGAGTCGTCCAGGAATCGTCGCCTCGCAGAGCTCCGAGATCTTGGCGATCTGCTTGAAGCCGGTCATCGGCATGATGCCCGGGATGATCGGCACGTCGATGCCCGCGGCCCGGGCGGCCGGGACGAAGTCGAAGTAGAGCTGGTTGTCGAAGAAGAGCTGGGTGATCAGGAAGCTGACGCCGTTGTCGACCTTGGTCTTCAGATAGGCGAGATCCGCCTCGAGGTTCGCCGCCTCGGGATGGACCTCGGGAAAGCAGGCCCCACCGATTGCGATCTCGGGATGGGTCTCGTGGATCAGCGCCGCGAGCTCGGAGGCGCTGCTGAGGCCTCCCTCGGGCTGCTCGAAGTCCTTTTGGCCGCGGGGCGGATCGCCGCGCAGGGCGAGGATGTTCTCGATGCCGGCACCCGCGATTCGCTCGATGATCTCGCGCAGGCTCTCGACGCTCTCGCCGACGCAGCTCAGGTGGGCCATCGCCTCCGAGCCGTATTGGTCGCGAATCGCCCTGGTGGTGTCGAGGGTGCCCTCACGGGTGGCGCCGCCCGCTCCGTAGGTCACGGAGAAGAAGTGCGGGTCGAGCCTTCCGAGCACCTCCACGGTCTCGAACAGCGTCTGGCGGCCCTCATCCGTCTTGGGCGGGAAGAACTCGACCGAGAACACCGGGCGCTTTGCGGAGAGCATTTCGTCGATTCGCATACAGCAAGGGTATTGAGCGGGCCATAGCATCGAGCCAGTGCCATTTCACGTGGAGATCTCGAGCGGCTTTCGCCAGCGTGCCCGCGCCTTCAATCTGGACGAGGCGGAGCTGCGGGCAACGGTGCTCGAGCCCTGGGTGCAGGGCCGCCGGGTCCACCTCGGGGAGAAGGACTTCGAGCCGAAGGACTCCAAGCTGGTCGTCCTGGAGGGCCCGGAGCTCGCCGACGTCGACCTCTCAATTGGGCGGGGGTGGTCGAACGCGGAGAAGGCCTCCGAGAACGTCACCCGGAGGCTGGTCGAGTCCGCCTCGGTTCCCGCCAAGCCGGTGGTGGCGATCCTTGCGGAAGAGGACGCGGCTCGAGCCGAGGTGGCGGGGATGCTCACGCGGCTCGAGCTCGAGCTCGCCCCGTGGGACGATCTCCGCTCCCGGATCCTCGGGGCGCCGCCGGCCCAGGGAGGGCCCGGCTATGCGGCGGTACTGGCGCTCGCCGGCGGCCCGCCGTCCGCCTCCTGGCTCTTCGATGCCGGCCTGGCGCGCGGGGCGCTGGGTGGCAGGGCGCTGGTCGTCCAACTGGGCGAGGCGGCGATTCCGGCGCAGCTCGCCGGAGTCGAGGTCATGCGACTCGATCCAGGTGAGGATTCGTCGGTCCGGGCGCTGGGAGACCGGCTCACCAAATAGACGGGGCGCCCCGAAGAGCGCCCCGTCCTGCTCGATACTGCCTACTGGCAGCTAGGTCAGACTCTTGCCGCGACCCGCTTGACGATGCCGGGCTTCGAGAACTTGATCTCGGTGCCGCGGGCGACCGCGATCACCGGAGCGTGGGAGATCTCGATGGCGTAGCCCGCCCGGGCGCTCAGGTTGACGTGGCCCTTGGGGGACGCCGGTGAGGATCCGACGACGATCAGATCCGCCTCGGTGTGGCGCTCGACGACGTCGACGCCGAGGGCGCCGGCGAGGCTCTTCGCGGTCTCGATCGCGCTCCGATCCCCGTCGTCCTCGACCAGTACGCCGACGCTCTTGATCTCGTGGTCCTGGTTCCGGTAGCCGGCCGGGGCGATCGCAATTGCGGCGGGGCCGCCGGTCAGCATCCGCTGCGCGGAGGTGCCCGGCATCACCGCGCCCTCGGCGGTCCGGTAGTCGGAGCCGAAGACGATCAGCTCGGCCTTCTCGCTCTCGGCCAGCTCCCAGAGGCCGGCGCCCGTGGAGGCATGGACCACCACGTGCTGGGGGATCTTCTCGTCGCCGAGCGTCTGGGCACCGGCGGCGAGCAGCTCCGTGGCCTCCTTCTCCTCGAGGGCCTCGCGGGCCTGGTCGGGCTGCTGTGTGTGGCGCACGTACGCGAGCGAGACGTCGCCGCCGAACTCGGCCAGCTGGGCCCCAAGGGCGAGCGCGTCGCGGTCGTTGTCGGTGCCGTCGTAGGAAACGATGATCTTGGGCATTTGCGGTTCTCCTCGGTTCGAAGATCGTTGGGATTCGAAGTTCGATGACATGGTGCCCGCGTCCTGCCATTAGCGCAAGTACTGTTCATAATCTCTAGAATCAGTGTTGCTAATGCTGAACGTGCAACGGCTCAAGGTGCTGCGCGAGGTGCTCGCGCAGGGCTCGTTCTCGGAGGCGGCCAGCGCTCTGAACTACACCCAGTCGGCGGTCTCCCAGGCGATCGCCACGCTCGAGGCCGAGGCGGGGGTCCCGCTGCTCGAGCGCGACCGTCGCGGCGTGCGCCCGACGAGCGCGGGCGAGCGGCTCAACGAGCACGGGATGCGGATCCTGACGCAGCTCGATGCCGCCGAGGCGGAGCTCGGCGCGATCGCCGGGGTCAGGGGCGGCGAGCTTCGGATGGCGTCCTTCCCGACCGCCGGCGCGACCCTGATGCCGCTTGCGATCGCCTCGTTCCGCAGCGCCCACCCCGAGGTCACTCTCAGCCTGGTCGAGGGGGAACCCGAGGAGCTCACCCCAAGGCTGCGCGAGGGTGAGTTCGACCTGGCATTGATCTTCGAGTTCGAGGGAACCGGCGAGCTTGGGCGGGGACTTCGCTCGACCCCGCTCTTCGAGGATCCGATGAAGCTCGCCTTGCCCAAGAGCCACAGCCTGGTGGGCAGCGACGAGATCGCCCTGGAGGACCTCGCGGAGGACGCCTGGGTGCAGACCTCCGAGGCGAGTGCCTGTGCCCGCCATGTGGTGCGCATCTGCCGGGATGCCGGCTTCGAGCCCCGCGTCTCGTTCGAGTCCGACGACTACCTCACGGTGCAGGGTCTGGTCGCCGCCGGTGTGGGGGTGGCCCTGATCCCGGAGCTCGCCCTCTCACAGGCGGTCAGCTATGACATCGCGGTCACCGAGCTCCATCCCACCGCCCCGGTGCGGCACGTCGTGGCGGCAACACGGGGCTCGGCCGTCTCGCTGCCGGCAGCGGCAGCGATGCTCGACATCCTCCAGGACGAAGCCCGCCGCTACCAGCGCTGACGCACAAAGACCGCCGCCCCCACCTTGCGGCGGGGGCGGCGGACGAAACGGACTTCTCGAGCCGGGACGCTAGTCCGACTGCGCTCCGGCGGGGAAGGCCAGCGACGGCACGTCCGAGGGATAGACCTCGTGACCGTGCACGGCGATGTCGCCTTCCTCCAGATCGGCCTCATCCAGCCGGAGCGGCACGAACAGTCCCACCAGCTTCAGCAGGATGAATGTGCCGATCGCGGAGAAGCCGATCACCCAGAGGGCGGTGACGAGCTCGTCCTTGAAGAGCTCGGCGTTCCCTCCGTTGAATATGCCCGCGATTCCGGGCAGATCGGTTGCTCCACCGCCGGTCGCGGCGTAGACGATCACGTTCGGGTCAGCGAAGAACCCGAGGAGCAGGCCGCCGAAGAGGCCCGCGAATCCGTGCGTGTAGATCACGCCCAGGGTGTCGTCCACATTGCGGAACGGCCGCATGCGGCTCAGGTAGTTGAGGGCGAAGTAGCAGAGAATGCCCCCGATCAACCCGATACAGAGCGCACCCCAGCCGTTGACGAACCCGGCGCAGGGCGTGATCACAACGAGTCCCGTGATCATGCCGTTGACGCTCGAGATCAAGCTGGGCTTGTGCCCGGTGATGTAGTCCAGCGCGATCCAGGACAGGAACGCGACGGCCGCTGCCAGGTTCGTGTTCAGAACCGCCAGTGACGCGTCGGAGCCCGCGTAGTACGGATCACCGCCGTTGAATCCGTTCCAACCCAGCCACAGCAACCCGGCGCCCGTCGCAACCATCAGCAGGTTGTTCGGAGCGTCGATTTCTCGGTCCCTCTGGAGTCGAGGCCCGATCACAGCCGCCGCCACGAAGCCGGAGACACCAGCTGCCAGGTGGATCACGTACCCGCCTGAGAAGTCAAGCGCGCCGTGCGCCGCCCACCAGCCGCCGCCCCAGATCAGGAAGGCGTTGACCGTGTAGACGGTGCTCGACCAGAGGATCACGAACGGAATCCAGGCACGGAAGTTGAACCGGCCCAGCACCGACCCCAGCATCAGGATCGGCGTGATCGCCGCGAACACGAACTGGAAGTAGACCAGCGTCGGCTGTGAGAAATTGAACGCCGGTCCGGTGGTTATCAGCGGAATCGCCGCCTGCGACTGCTCCGCTCCAGTCCCCAGGACCGACGCCGGCGTTCCCCACATGTTTCCGAAGAACGAACCGTCACCGGCACCGAAGATGTGCAGCGGGGCGCCGAAGGCCATCTTGAACCCGTAGAGAACCCAGACGATGAGCACCAGGGCGAACGCGACGAAGGTCATCATCATCGCGTTGACCGACCAGCGCTTCTGCATCACGCCGCCGTACAGCACGGCGAGTCCGGGCACGCTCATCAGGCCGACCAGGGTCGCCGCTGTCAGCTGCCAGGCATTGTCGCCAGGGTTCACAAAATCGGGATAGGGCACCCACGTAGGCATGAGTCTTGCCTTCTCCTTTCCTTGGATATCGAGCAGTGGCGATGCCTGCCTGGCCGTCGAAGGACGTCCGGACGGGTAAAGCCACCGTGCAGGCTGCCTCAAGGGGGGTCCATCTCCTACCTCCAAAGGGCGGAAATCCCCTCCGGCAATCTCGACACTTGGTCGAAGCCCCCTGCTCAGGGCCGCTTCTATAGTCCGACGGGTGCCTCTCGAAGGACATTGGGCGCGGGTCAACACACCCCTGCGCAAGACGACCTCGCGCGAGAAGCGCATTCTCTGGGTGGTCCTCGCGCTGCTGGCCGCCGCCTGCATCGCGGGGGCGATCGTGGCATTCGGCTCGAGCTCGAAACCGACGCCGGCGGGCTGCATCCGGGTCGAGGTCCCGAGCACGATGGGGGCGAGCGCCTCGACGATCTGCGGCAACGGAGCAGCCTCCTTCTGCAGGAGCGCACCGGCCCACCAGCCACCCCTGAACACCACGGCCCTGCCGAAATGCCGGGACGCCGGCTTCTCGACGGCGCCGGAATAGCCTGAGCGCGTGGGCGCACGGCAACGGATCCTCACCGAGGCGGAGTTGAACCGAGCGGTGCTCGCCCGGCAGCTCCTGCTCGAGCCGGCGAAGGGCTCGATCCCGAAGGTGCTGGATCGAATGGGGACCCTGCAGGCGCAGTACGCGCCGTCGATGTACATCGGTCTCCACTCCCGCATCGAGGGGTTCGAGCGTGCCCAGCTCGACCGCGCGCTGGAGAGGCGCACAGTCGTTCAGGGCACCCTGATGCGGGCGACGATCCACCTCGTCTCGGCCTCCGACTACTGGCCGATCGCCGTCGGAGTCCGGCGGAGCCGTCGCGAGACCTGGCTCGCCGCCTCCTATCGGAGGGACTACAGCGCCTCGCACCTGTCCTCCGCCGCCCGCACGCTGCGCAAGCAGCTCGGGGACGGCACGCTGACCCGCAAGGAGGTCCACGAGCTGCTCGGCTCCGACAGCGTGTTGACGAACGGAGTGAACATGTGGATCGACCTGCTCAGGGTGCCCCCATCCGGGACCTGGGAGCGGCGGCGAGCGGACATCTACGCGGCGGCGGAGCCGTGGTTCGGCGCACCGCCGAAGGGGCTGGACGAGCGGGCCGGAGTCGAGCTCCTCGTGCGTCGTCACCTGACCGGGTTCGGACCGGCTCCGGTCGCCGACATCGCCAGCTGGGCGGGCCTGCATCCGAAGCGCGTCCAGCCGGTGGTCGAGGGAATGAAGCTGCGCTCCTTCCAGGCCGAGGACGGAGAGGAGCTGGTGGACCTGCCCCGAGCGCCGCTCCCGGACCCGGAGACTCCCGCCCCGGCCCGGTTTCTCGGGATCTGGGACGCGATGCTTCTCACCCACGCTCGCCGGACCGGCGTCCTCCCCGAGGAGCATCGCTCCAAGGTCTTCAACCCGAAGACGCCCCAGTCCGTGCCGACGTTCCTGGTCGATGGCCGGGTTGCGGGGACCTGGAAGTTCGAAAAGGGGAAGGTGACGACCAAGCCTTTCTCTCGCCTCGATGCCTCAGCCAAGCGGGAGCTTCGCGATGAGGGAGAGCGTCTGGCGGAGTTGCACGCCTAGAGGGTGAGGTCCGAGAGCCACCCGGCGACCGCTTCGGCGATGGCCTCGGGATCCGACTTGAGGCCGTGGTCTCCCCGGACCTTCACCACCTTGCGCGCCTTCGCCGCCGGTGGCATGCCGAAGCGGTCGCTCTCGCCCTGGACGATGAGGACCGGGAGCTTCACCGCCTCAAGCTCGGGTAGGCGGCTCTGCGGCGGCTTGTTGCGGCGGGGTGGCATCAGCGGGAAGGCGAGGCAGCAGACCGCTGCCGCGCCGGTCTGCTCGACCGTCCGGCACGCCACCCGCGCTCCGAGGGACCGCCCGCCGGCCACCAGCGGCAGCCCCTCCAGCTCGTTCTCTCGGAGATGCTCAACGACGGCGATCCAGGCCTCGTCGAGGCGCTTGGCCGGCGCCGGGGCCCGCCGGCCCGCGACGCGGTAGGGCTGCTCCACAAGGGCGGTGGTGAAGCCCTCTGCGATCGCGGCGTCCCGCGCGGCAACCAGGTCCGGAGCATCCACGCCACCGCCGGCGCCGTGGCCGAGGACGAGCGCGCCCCGAGCGTTCTTGGCCGAGTGGAGGTGGGCGCGAGCGGGTCCCGACGGAGCTTCGATCTCGATGGCGGGCACGCCCTCGACTCCAGCTTGCGGCGCCTACGCCGTATTGAGGGCGACGGCGGCGAGGATGAGCGCCTTGAACGCGTCCGCGTCGATCTCCTCGCCCTCACCGATGTCGATGGCGCGCCTCGTATTCCCGTCAAGGCTCGAGTTGAAGAGCTTGGCCGGGTCCTTCAGCGATGCTCCCTTGGCGAAGGTCAGCTTCACCTTGTCCTTGTAGGACTCGCCGGTGCAGATGATCCCGTCGTGTTCCCAGACGGGAGTGCCGGGACTCGTCTTCTTCGCCCACTTGAATTCCTCCACGACCTCCGGGTCCGCGTCGTGGATGAGCTCGCGCACCCTGGTCAGGGCCTCGGCGCGCCAGTCGCCGAGCCCGGCGATTCGGTCGTCGATCTGCTCGGAAGCCGACAATTGATGGAGCTAGCCGGACTCGAACCGGCGACCTCCTGGGTGCGATCCAGGCGCTCTCCCAACTGAGCTATAGCCCCGTGCGTCGGGCAAGGATACGCTTTCGCAGCTTGAGTTTCGGACGCCGCCTGGCCCTTTTCTTCGTCTTGATCGCGATCGTGCCGACCGCGGTGCTGATCGGCATCCTGTTGCTCGTCGGCCAGGATTCGCAGCGCGGCAAGGCGGACGCGCGGGTCGCCGCCGGACTGCAGACGGCGGTCTCGATCTTCAACGAGCGAACGAATGCCGCGACCGCGCAGGCGCGCCACCTCGCGGGCAGCCCCGAGCTCGCGGCGGGGTTGAGATCCGGAGACGCCGCGGCCCTGCAGGCCTTCACCACCCAGACGGCCGGCGATCCGGGTGTGATTCGGGTCGAGATCGTCGACAACGCCGGCCGTGTGATGGCGGCGAGTGGATCGCCGGACGCTGTGGCGTTCGCGAGGGTCGGCCTGACCGAGCAGGCGCGCCCTGTCGGCGGCCTTCATCTGTCCACGTCGACGGCGCAGGGATACGCGGCGGCTGTCCATCGCTTGACGGGACAGCAGGTGGTGCTGCGCCGGGCGGGGGCGACGATCGCCTCCACCGTCGCGGCTCCCTCGAAGAATCTGGAAGCGGACCAGACCGCCGACCTGACCGCGGGCGGCGAGAGCTATAGGGCGCACGCGACGACCCTTGATTCCGCCGACGGGTTGACCCTCGTCATGCTCGGCCCGCCCAAGTCCGGAGGCTTCCTCGGCATCGGCCCGCCGGCCTTCGCGATCCTGGTCCTCTTCCTGATACTCGCGGTGGCCATCGCCTGGACCCTGGCGCGCACTCTCACCCGGCTGCACCGGCGTGTGGCGGAGCAGGCTGTGACCGATCCCCTGACCGGTCTGGCGAACCGGCGGCACATGGCCGAGACGCTCGAGCGCGAGGTGACGCGGGCCCGGCGCTTCCGCCATCCGATCTCGCTGATCATCATCGACGTCGACGACTTCAAGCAGATCAACGACAGCGAGGGGCACATGCAGGGGGATGTTGTGCTCGAGACGGTGGCGGACGTCGTCCGTGAGAGCACCCGGTCCATCGATCTGCCCGCCCGCTACGGCGGCGACGAACTCGCCGTGATCCTGGTCGAGACCGACCGCGAGGGAGCACTCATCCTCGGTGAGCGGCTTGCGGAAAGGATGCGGAGCGCCAGGGTGCAGCGGCGGGAGGGCGGTTCGATGGCCGTGACGATCAGCCTGGGCGTGGCGACGATCCCGGACTCGGCCGACAACCTCGACACGCTGGTCGATGCGGCCGATCGGGCCCTGTTGCGCGCGAAGCGAGCCGGCAAGAACCAGATTCGGCCCGCGCCGGCGACTCGGCCGGGCGACCACGCTGACGAGGGAACGGCCGGGTCAGGCAGGCGACGTTTCGCCCACGAGCGCCGTGCGCACGGTAAACGGCCGTAAATTGGTCGCTCCAGTGCAGGGTCCAGGCACCGATCCAGCTATCACATAAGCCCTGCACCGCCTAAGCTTTGACCCCTCGAGGGCGGCCAAACCGCGCATCATGGGAATACTCGACGACGCGATTCGCGAACACCTCGATCTGAAGCGCAAGCACGGCGCGCACGACGCCGACCTGCGCGAGATCGAGGACGAGGCGTTCGGATCCACCGATCGCCCGGATCCGTTCGCCTCGAACGAGCTCTTCAACGAGGTCGCTTCCTCCGGAGAGCCCGGCTCGCAGGCGTCCGGGGCGGCCACTGCCGAGCCGGGCGCGCTGGGCGACCTGGAGGCGCCGGGAGGACTGAGCGAGCCCGACGCCGGCGGCGAGGACCCCACCCGTCTGGTCGAGCCCGAGGCGCTCCGCCCTGCGGAGCCGTCCTTCGAGGAGCCGGCCTCTGAGCCACTCAGCCCCCCGGAGGGGGTTGAGCAGATTCCGGGCCAGGTCGAGCTTCCGGGCCAGGATGAGATT
Organism: uncultured Solirubrobacterales bacterium; assembly: GCA_963831605.1. Lineage (GTDB taxonomy): Bacteria > Actinomycetota > Thermoleophilia > Solirubrobacterales > 70-9 > DASUPK01. The sequence continues at coordinate 231,534 of CAWHQR010000005.1, read as the reverse complement.
CCTGGGCAGGAGACACTCGACGATCCGCTCGAGGGCTATCAGCCCCCGGCGGAGCCGGAAACCGCTTCGGAGCCGCACCTCACGGAGCCTGAGGAGGAGCCTGAGTCGTCCTCTCACTCGGAGTCACTCGAAGACCTGATCGCCGCGGAGGAGCCATTCCCGGAGGACGAGGGCGCCGCGCCGGCCGCCGGACCCTCCGAGCTGCCTTATGACCCCGGTGCCCCCCCGCCCCCCGCTGCCGAGGACGCCGCTGCCGAGGCGGACTCGGAGGAGGAGCCCGAGCCCGGGCCGGAGCCGGAGAGCTCAGTCCCGGAGCCCCCACCGCCCCCACCGCCCAGTGCCGAGCCTCCCGGACGGGCCCGCGGGCGGATCGACGTTCCCACCCAGGAGCATCCTCCGCCCGGGGAGACCGGCGGCCTGCCGCCCTTGCCGCCCGAGGGGGAGCCCGAGCCGCTCGAGCCGGCCAGTGAGGCGCCCGCCGCCGAGCCCTACGCCGAGGAGCCTGCCGACGATTCGGGGGCCCCGGCGCTCTACGACTTCGAGACCGACGAGGACCCGCCTGTTTCGGAGCCGGCTCCGGCCGACGATGACTTCGAAGCTCTCGGACCCGCGGAGGAGGAGGCGCCCTACCTCGAGGAGGAGGAGCCATACGCCGAGGAGCCCGTCTCGGGCACCGAGCCCCCTCCCGAGGAGCCGGGGACGGAGGTCAGGCCGGCGCTCGAGGACGAGGAGGTCTACGAGGGCGGCGGCCCGGACCCCGAGGAGTCCTACGAGGAGGAAGAGGGCGAGGAGGGGCTCTGGTTCGAGAAGGGCCCGCCGAAGGACTTCGACTTCGACGACTGACTAGACGTAGCCGCGAGTGCGGCTCGCCTCGACCACTCTCTCGATACCCACCAGATAAGCGGCCTCGCGCAGCGAGATGCGCTCCTCCCTGGCTCTGGCGGAGACATCCCGGTAGGCACGCCGCATGATGCCGCCGAGCTTGTCGTTCACCTCGCGCTCCGACCAGCGGAAGTGCTGGAGGTTCTGCACCCACTCGAAGTAGGAGCAGACCACGCCGCCGGCGTTGGCCATCACGTCCGGGATCAGGTGCACGCCCTTCTCGTGGAGGATCTCGTCGGCCGCCGGGGTGGTGGGCGAGTTGGCGCCCTCGATGATCATCTTCGTGTTGATCCGGTCGGCGTTGCCCTCGTGGATCATGCCGCCGAGCGCCGCCGGGATGAGCACGTCGCACTCGATGGCGAGGAGGTCGTCGGGACTGATCACCTCTACCCCGGGGAATTCGGTGAGCATTCCGCCCTCACGGAGGTGGTGGGCGAGATCGTCCGCGTCGATCCCGGCCTCGCTCTGGATGGCGCCCGTCGCGTCGGACGTGCCGATCATCCTGGCGCCGAGCTGCTGGAGGATGCGGGCGGCCCAGGAGCCGACGTTGCCGTAGCCCTGCACGACGAAGCTGCAGTCCGCCGGCGTCATGCCGATCTGCGGAGCGGCCTCCCGAAACATGTAGATGCAGCCGCGACCGGTCGCCTGCTCGCGGCCGTATGAGCCCTCCAGCGCGATCGGCTTGCCGGTGCAGATGGCCGGCGTGTGGCCGTGGAGCTTGCCGTACTCGTCCATCATCCAGGCCATCACCTGGGCGTTGGTCCCGACGTCCGGAGCGGGGATGTCGCGCGTCGGCCCGAGAATCTTCTGGATCTTGTCCATGAAAGAGCGGGTTATGGTCTGGAGCTCGGCACGGTTGAGCCTGTCGACGGGGACGTTGACGCCGCCCTTGGCGCCGCCGAACGGGATGTTGGCCACGGCGGTCTTCCAGGTCATCAGCGAGGCGAGGGCGCGGACCTCGTCGACGTTGACCTCCGGGTGGTAGCGGATGCCGCCCTTGTAGGGGCCGCGCGCCCCGTTGTGCTGGATGCGGTAGCCGGAGAAGGTGTGGACCTTGCCGTCGGAGAGCTTCACCGGGATCTGGACGGTGACCTCGCGGTAGGGGGTCCAGAAGACGGTGCGGATGTCGTCGGGGAGCTCAAGCCGCTCGACCGCTCGGTCGAAGTAGAAGCGGACGATGTCGAGGTTCGAGACCTCGGCGTGCTGCGGGGGCGGCGTTGCCGCCCCTTCCCCCGAATCAGGTTCCTTGGCCCTCGTTGCCATTCACGCTCCTGGGCGCTCACGCGCCAGCCATGCCAGTCTCTCACAGCGGCTTTCACAGGGTTGCGAATGGCCGCCCTACAATCGATCTCCCACGGGGCCATAGCTCAGTTGGGAGAGCGCCGGCTTTGCAAGTCGGAGGTCGCCGGTTCGAACCCGGCTGGCTCCATTCTGAGGGCTCATCCGATCTTTGATTTCCGGTTCCCAGCTAGATCGCTCGGCGTATCCGGATCCCGTGCCGCTGGCAGTTGAGCTTGGCCTCCGGTGAGCCGGAGATGCGAGGAGCTGGTCCGGCCCGAGTCCAAGTTCGTGGCGCAGGGCATGTAGTAAGCAACTCCGGTCGCTGTTGGCCTGTCGTAGACGGCAATCCAGTCGACGGTCGCTGTCGTGTAGTAGCTTCGTCTCGTTGAACCTGGCCGTTCGTCAGCGAGTGCGATATCGCTTGACGGACGATCACAACTGCACCGTTCGATTGGGTGTACTTGACCTGCACCCGCTCGAGCCGGTCGTCCCGGCAAAGGATCAGATCGAAGTCGTGATCCTCTCCGTAGGGAATCGCGATCCGGTAGCCGCGCTCCAATAGGTCGGTTGCGACCTTGAGCTCTGCCAGATCTCCTTTTGCCTTCAGCGGTGCCATCTCCACGTCCAGAAGGGACGTTGGAGATGGAGGTGTCTCATGGGTGTCTCAAAGGTGACGAGTGTGAGTCGAGATCGGCGCGTCTAAGGATCGCCCCGGCCCCAAGGACCCCTCGCCGGCGGTCCGGTTCCCCCACCCTCCGATGCGTCCTCGATCACCTTCCGCTCGATCCTCTCCAGCTCCATGTCGAGCTCGCGGTCGGCCAGCATCCCTCGCAGGGCGCCTGAGATCGTCCTTGACCACATCCGTCGCGCGACCGCCACGTCGGTGTGACCCGCGGCATCGTGCTCATACTCGGCCCACTCCACGCACACCTTCCTGTCGCCCGAGGGCGCGTCGTCCGGCAAGGGAGCTCCCTCGCCATAGAGCACGATCCGGGCCGTCCAGCCGTCGGGGCAGAGCTCCTGCATCCGCTGCCTCGCCAGGGCCTCCTTCATCGCCATGGCGTCGCGCCGGCGCCGGTAGCGGGAGAGCAGCAGCACCGTCGCGGTCAGCAGCGCACAGGCCAGAACCGTGGCCACGATGATCTCAACGGACACTCCGAGGCTTCCACCCTTCTCTTGCGGCGTGTTCTGCAGCGCGAGGATGTGAAGCCCCTCGATCATGTCCCCGCATTCATATACCCCCAGAGGCCATTCGCATAGGGGAATTGGCTTTCCTTAAGAGAAGGCGCAGGTGCTGACCAGGAGGAGGAGCAGCGCCACGGGGCACCCGACCAGCGCGATCAGCGCCGCGATCCACCTCCTCAGGATCAGAGCCCCGACGCCGGCAGCCATCCCGGCGATCGCGGCGACCGCCGTCACCGCGTCGATCGGGTCGGTCCACCGCGGCGGTCCCCCGGTCCCGCTGCAGGCAGGTTGCGCCAGCACGAAGACGAGTGCGAGTGCGCAGGTGACCGCCGTCAGCGCGAGAGCCACGATGGCGAGCCAGCGAGCGAGCTCCTCCATCCGCGACCGCTTGACCTGACCCGCCGTCCCGACGTGGATCGCCAGCTTCCCGAGGTGGAGCACGCGCTCCCGCAGATCGTCGGCCTGTCCCTGCTCAGCCCAGCCCTCCGACCGCCCGATCAGCGTCCCGGCGGCAGCGGCGACCAGCAGCACCACGGGGATCATCAGCATCGGAGCGACCGGAGGCTCAACGGCATTCCCGTCGGTCGCCACCAACACCACGATCACCGCGATTCCGGCCCAGACCCCGATCACCCCGAGGTTGGTGAAGATCCGGAGCCATTCGATGCGCGGATTCGTCCGCATGGCCCACGCCGTCGCCAGAGCCACCATGGCCAGGATCGCGAAGGCGTAGACCCAGGCCCGGGAGTCGTATTCGCGCTGCAGCGGCTCCGCCGCGCGATCCCTGGCCACCTCCTCGCTCAGCTGGGCGTTGAAGCAGGCCGCCTGATCAGACTGGCAGCCGCGTGAGGGGAAATCCGGCAGTCGCGAGGAGGTGTGGGCGAGGTCGGCTGTGGCCACCGCCAGGATGGAGGCGCACACCGCCACGCACGCCAGGGTCGGCCGGCTGGGCGATGACCACGCCATTCCGCCTACCCGTTCGGGGGCAGCCTGGACCTGGGCGGCTTCGGCGCCGGTGCCACCGCGCCCTCCTCCTCGAAGCCAGCGCGGAGCAGGGCCGGCACCTGCGTGATCGGGTTCGGCGAATGGATCAACACGACCCCGAGCTGGTGTCCGCCCATGCGCGCGGTCGTCACGTAGCAGCGCCCCGCGGGGTCGGTGAAACCCGTCTTCAGGCCGGTCACCTGCGCCTGCGGCAGCCCGGCGAGCCCGTGCTGGAGGAAGTAGTGGTTGTTGTAGAGGTAGAGGTGCTTGCCCTTGATCGGGAAGAGCGGTTGCGCGGCGCGCGTCTGAGCGATCTGGGCGATGCGCGGGTTCGCCAGGTCCGCCCGCGCCAGCTCCGCGAGGTCATCCGGGCACGAGTAGTTGCCGCGGTCCCGCAGCCCATTCGGCGTCGTGTAGTGCGTGCAGTCGAGGCCCATCGACTTCGCCCGACGGTTCATCTCCTTGACGAACCGCGTCACGCTCCCGCCGTCATGCTCGGCGAGCGCGACCGCAGCATCGTTCGCCGAGATCATGATCAGCGCCTGCAGGAGAGGCTCCAGCGGCACCTCCTTTCCCCGGGGTAGCTCGCCGGTGGCCGAGCCCGGCGTCTGCGCCGCCTTCCGGCTCACCAGCACGCGTTCCCTCGGCCGGTTCGTCCTCGCCACGATCAGGGCGGTCATCATCTTCGTGAGGCTCGCGATCGGGTGCTGGAGCCTCGGGTTGCGTTGCCAGAGCACGGCGCCGGTCTTCACGTCGAAGAGAATCCCGGCAACCGGCGGATGCTTGAAGCGGTAGTGGACGGGAAGCGGCCCGGTGAGCGGAAGCAGGCCGAAGCGGGAGATCGCGATCGTCCTGTCGACCTCGGGAATGTCCGGGGCGGTCACAGCCGGCGCGGCCGGCGTTCGCGCCTGGGTCGTGGGGCCCGAATCGCCCTCTCCGGCCCGGTCCGGCCAGATCGCCACCGCGACCGCGATGATCGCGCCGACGACGAGGAGCAGGCCCGTGATGGCCAGGACGCGCCTAGTCATCGGGTGGGTTCCGGAGGGCGCCGATCAGACCGGCGGCGATCATCCCGACGATCAGCAGGGAGACCGCATAGAGCCCGATCGCGCCGATGTCGCCGTAGGTTCGAAGATGCAGCCCGGTGTCGGCGATCACGTAGATGGTCACCGCCGCGAAGAAGCCGCAGAAGATCAGGCCGACCAGGAGCAGTGCGTTCCGAAGGTCGGGGTCCAATTGGCTCAGTGGGTGGGTAGGTGAGGTTCGGGCCGGCGTCTTCGCATGACAGAGAGCATCGCCCCCGCCACGGCCAGTCCGAAGACGAATCCGCCCACGTGCGCGAAGTAGGCGACACCCTGGTCGCCTCCCGAGCCGACCGCGACCTGCCCGAGTGCCGGGACGAACTGGAGAATGAACCAGAGCGAGAGCAGGATCAACGCCGGGATCTCCACGAGCGTGACGAAGAAGATGAGGAAGATCAGGGTCAGCACCCTCGCCCGCGGGAACGTCACCGCGTACGCGCCGAGCACGCCCGCGATCGCCCCGCTGGCGCCGATCGTCGGCGCCGTGGAGGAGGGATCGAGCAGCGCCTGGGTGTAGACCGCGATCAGCCCCGCCAGGACGTAGAAGAGGAGGAATCCGACGCGTCCCATCCGGTCCTCGATGTTGTTGCCGAATACCCAGAGGAAGAGCATGTTGCCGATGATGTGCAGCCAGCCGCCGTGCATGAACATCGAGGTGAACAGCGTCTCCCACCAAGGCTTCTGGTCGATCTGGAACGGGCCGAGCTGGGCGCCCGGGTTGGCCCGGCTCCGAGCGACCGCCTCGTCGTAGTCCTTCGTCCCCGGGCAGACCACCCCAGCCTGGAACTGGCCGGGGGCGAACTCGCCCACCGCGCCGATGTCGCAGTCACCGCTGCTCGGATGGGTGATCCGGTACGGAATCGCCCCGTATTCGAGCGAGCTCTGGTCGATGTGACCGAACCCGGCCTCGCTGAGCCGCTGGTTGGTTGGGAAGGTGAGCTGCCAGATGAAGACAGCGACGCAGGCGACGATCAGGCCGACCGTCACGATCGGGAACCGCCCGGTCGGAATGTTGTCCTTCAGCGGCAGCACCTGGCGCCGCAGAGCCTACGTGTCGGGACGAACGCCTAGTTCCGACTGGCGGGCGGGGGAATCTCGTTCCTGACCGCGGGCAGCTTCGCCGACTTCGGCGGGGGCAGCACGCGACGTCCAGACGACTTCGCGGGCACGGCGCCTCCGCCGCTCACCCAGCGGACCGGGAGGGGCTTGTTCAGCATGAGCTGGCCCCAGGTCGGCACGTCGAGGCTGCCTGTCTGCGCCAGCCCGTGGTCGAGCTGGAAGGCCAGGACCGCGGCCTGTGTAGAGCCCTGGAAGTAGCCGCTCACAGGCACGCTGTACCCGCCACCCGCGAGCAGCTGCTGGGCCCATGCCACGAAGTCGCCCTTGGAGCCCTGATGGAGGAACGGATAGCTCGGATACGGCCCGGTCGACGCGGGGGAGATCGGCTGGCCGACCGCCTTCCACTGCCGTTTCCCCGCCTCCTGCCAATCCCACCAGCTGACGCCGTCGAACCCGTGGGACATCGCCAGCGCCCTGAACCGCTTGATCTGTCCCGCCTTCGGGTGGCTGTACACCTGCCCGAGCGGATCGATCTGGCGGCCGTAGATCCTGTTCCACACCCAGGTGTGGATGTAGCCCGAGTCCACGGTCGTGCCGATGTCCTTCCAGTAGAGCTGAGGGACGTTGTACTGGGCACCGCCCGGGCCGAGGAACACCGAGTACGGGAGGGCCGGGTGGTAATCGACGTAGGGGAAGCTGGCGAGCCCGAGCGGATAGTCCGGCCCCACCTGCGAGCGCAGGCTCGACATGAAGGTCGAGGCCTGGGGATACTTGCCCTCGTACTGGCCCTCGACGTCGAGGACCAGGCAGTCGGCGCCGTTGGCGACGGCGGCGGCCCCGACGTTCGCCTCCTTGCCCGGTTTGTCGCCGTAGATGAACTGCCAGGCGCAGACGTCGAGGCCGCGGGCATGCAGGCTGTTCACGACTCCCCGTGAGAACTGGCTCCAGTAGTGCGTCCCGTCCCCGGACTTGATCAGGACCGTGTCGATGTCGTGCGCATGTGCCTTCTTCGCGATCTGCCCGAGCTTGCCGTGGGAGGAGCGGCTCAGGTACCAGATCCACATGCCGTTGCCCGAGAGCGGGCTCTGCGTGGTGCTGCCCTCGCTCGTCTGGGACGAGGCACCACCGGCGAACGGCCCGGACGCGAGCGCGAGCAGGGCGGCGCAGGCGATCAGCGCAAGCGTCGTTGTGCGTAGGCGGGCACGCATGAAATTCGAGGCTACGCAGGCCAAAACACGACTCCGCAAGGAACGATGCGTCGGGCTTTTGTTAAGCCGTCGCCGTGGCCGGCAGCTGCTCGTCCGCGTGGTACGAGGAGCGGACGAGCGGGCCCGATGCGACCGACTCGAAACCCAGCTCGACCGCGGCCCTTTCGAGCGCCGTGAACTCATCCGGGTGCCAGTAGCGATCGACGGGGAGGTGCCTCTCGGTCGGGCGCAGGTACTGGCCGACGGTCAGAACCTGAACGCCATGGTCGCGCAGGATCGAGAAGGTCTCGACCATCTCGTCGAACTCCTCCCCCAGCCCGACCATCAGGCCCGACTTGGTGACCACCTCGTCGCCGCCCATCTCCTTCGCCATGCGCAGCACGCGAGCGGAGCGCAGGAACTCGGAGCCGCGACGCGCCATCGGATAAAGCCGCGGCACGGTCTCGACGTTGTGGTTGAAGACGTCGGGGCGCTCGGCGATCACCTTGGCGAGAGGCATCTCCTGTCCCCGGAAGTCGGGGGTCAGAACCTCGACCTTGCAATCCGGCGCCATCCGCCGAATCGAGCGGATCACCCCGACGAAGGCGCCGGCCCCGTAGTCGGGAAGGTCGTCGCGGTCGACCGAGGTGATCACCGCGTGGCGAAGGCCCATCCGCTTCACCTGGTTCGCCACACGGAGCGGCTCGAGCGGGTCGTTCCAGGTCGGCTTGCCCGTCTGCACGTTGCAGAATCCGCACCGCCGGGTGCAGACGTCGCCGAGGATCATGAACGTGGCCGTGCCTCGCTCCCAGCACTCTCCGACGTTCGGGCAATTCGCCTCCTCGCAGACGGTGTGGAGGTTGTCCTGCTCGATTGACTTCTTCAAACGCCGGTAGGTTGGACCGCCGGGCGCCGGGACCTTGAGCCAGGGCGGCTTGCGCGAGCGGAAGGGAACCTTGCCCTCGTCGTCGGCTGCGCCCCCACCCGGGTTCGCCCGGGAGCGAGTCACATGTACGCGGTCTGCGATCGACTCGGCCATCGCTTCTACCGTACCGGGGCCGGATCGCCGAGCAGCAAGGCGAGCGCCTCCGGCTCCGTGGCAATCGGCTGCCGACCGTAGATCTCGCCGAAGCGCTCCGAGACGACGTCCATGTAGCCGTCCATGTCGGCCTCGGCTCCGAGCTCCCTGCAGACCGACGTCATCCGCACGCCCTCCAACCCGCAGGGAACGACCCATTCGAAGGGCTGCAGGTCGTTGTTGACGTTGACGGCGAAACCGTGGGTTGTCACACCGCGGCTGACGTGCACGCCGATCGAGCCGATCTTGCGGCCCTCGGGCGGCGCTCCGCCGACCCAGACGCCGGTCAGGCCGTCGTTCACCTCGGCGTCGATCCCCAAGGTCGCGAGCGATCCGGTCATCAGCTCCTCCAGACGCCTGACGTACTCGTGGACGTTGTCCCCATATGGCTTCAGGGAGACGATCGGATACCCCACCAGTTGACCCGGGCCGTGGTAGGTGACCGCCCCGCCGCGATCCGTCTCGCAGACCTCGATTCCCTGCATCCGATACCAGTCCTCGCCCATCCCGAGCTCGGCCGGCTGAGTGCGGCGGCCCTTCGTGTAGACGGGGTAGTGCTCGAGGAGAAGCAGGACGTCAGGCAACTCGTCGGCCTGGCGGGCCGCCTCGACCCGCTCCTGCAAGCCTCGCGCCTCCTCGTACGGGATCACGCCGCAGCGCACGGTCAGCACTTCGTCCACAGGCCAATTGTCACATGGCTCAGGCGCCGGCGGCGGGGGCTCCCTCCTGACCCGGCGGCCAGTACGGCCACTCCTCGAAATGCGAGCAGAGGCCGGATTCGTCGAGCCTCACGACCCAGAGGTCCAGGTACTCCTTCTGTTGGCGGTGAAGCCGTCGTTCCTTCTGGGTCGCCTCCTCGTACTCAATGGTCACTCGGGCGACGCCGGTGTCCGCCTCCACCGCGAGCACCTCGCTGGTCATCTCGAACGCCTCATCCGGTCCGAACCTCTCCCCCTCCCACATCGCGGCGATCGCCTCGAGTCCGCGGTGCGGGTTCTCGTAGGGAGCGGTGGAGTAGCTGGCGTCCTCCGTGAACAGCTCGGCGAGGACCTCGGTCCCCGGTGTGCGCCAGGCTCGCTCGTAGGCGGCGATCCATTCAGTCAGCTGCGCGCGATCCATCCTCAGGGTCGCCTGGGACTAGAGGGCGAGACCGAGCGGCGAGGTGAGCAACTCCCTGACGCGCGCCAGGAACTGGGCGCCGTCGGCGCCATAGAGGATCCGGTGATCGCAGGCGAGGGTGACGCCCATCAGCTGGCGGGCGACGATCTCGCCGGAGTCGCTCACCACGGGCTTCGGCTTCAGCTCGCCGACGGCGAGGATCCCGGCCTGGGGCGTGTTGATCACGGCGTGGAAGTTGGAGATCCCGTACATGCCCAGGTTGGAGACCGTGAAGGTGCCGCCGGAGAGCTCGGGCGGCGTGATCGACCCATCGCGGACCCGCGCCGCCAGCGCCCGCGTCTCTGTCGAGATCTGCCGCAGCCCCTTGCGGTCGGCGTCGAAGACGGTCGGCACCACCAGTGCATCCTGCGCCGCGACCGCCACCCCGACGTTGATCCGCGAGTAGAGCTCGATCTTCCCGTCGCGGTAGGCGCCGTTGGCGCGAGGGAACTCGCCCAGCGCCAGGGCGCATGCCTTGACGACCATGTCGTTGAAGGTCGGCACCGGCTCGCCCTCCTTCGCGGAGGCCTTCAACTTCGCTCGTCCATCGACGGCCGCCGTCATGTCGATCTCGGCCTGCAGATAGAAGTGCGGTGCGGTGGCCTTCGACTCGGCCATGCGCCGAGCCACGGTCTGCTGGAGCTTGGTGAGCTCGACCACCTCGACCTGTCCCTTGGCCGTCTCGGGCTTCTCCGCGACGCCGGGAGTGGGCCCGGCCGGAGTTGCAGCGGGGGCCGGAGCCGGTGGCGCAGCGGGAACCTGCGCGGGAGCGGCCGCGCCGGCGGCCAGGGCGCGCTCGACGTCAGCCTTGACGATCCGCCCACCGGGCCCAGATCCGCTGAGTCCCTGCAAATCGAGACCCCGGTCGCGAGCGATCCGCTTGGCGATGGGAGATGCCTTGACGCGTCCGTCGCCAGCGCCCGAGGCTGCGGAGGGCGGGGTTGCGGTCGCGGCCGGCGCCGGTGCTTTGGTTGGCGGGGGTGTGGGAGCCTGCTCGGCCGGCGCCTCTCTCGGCGCCCCGCCGTTGCCTCCCGACACGACTTCCGACGCGTCACCGACCCGCGCGATGGTTTCCCCGACCGGCAGCGTGTCTCCCTCTTGGGCCAGGATCTCGACGACCGTCCCGGCGAGGTCGGACTCATAGACCATGTTCGCCTTGTCCGTCTCGATCTCGACCAGCTCCTCGCCGACCTCGATCGAATCGCCGATTCCCTTCATCCAGCGCAGGACGGTTCCCTCCTCCATCGAATCGGAGAGGCGGGGCATGACGATCTCCTCCATCAGCGACTGCCCTCCAGAGTCTGCAGCGCGGCGCTGACCACGTGCTCGGCGTGCGGGATGGCCGCCTGCTCCATGCGCTTCGAGTACGGCATATGGACGTCCGCCCCGGTGACGCGCTCGACCGGCGCGTCGAGGTGGTCGAACGCCTGTCCCTGGATCAGCGCAGCGAGGTTGGCGCCGACCCCGCCGTGCGGCCAGCCCTCCTCGACGATCACCGCCCGGTTCGTCTTCTGCACCGACTTCACGATCGTGTCGAGGTCGAGCGGCCGCAGGGTGCGGGGGTCGATCACCTCAGCCTCGACGCCGTGCTCGTCCGAGAGCGTGCGCGCGGCCTGCATCGCCACCTCGACCATCCGCAGGATGCCGACGATCGTCACGTCGCCCCCCTCACGGCGAATCGCGGCTTCGCCGAAGTTGACGACGCTGTCGCCGTTCTCCGGGACCTCGCCACGGATCCCGTAGAGCGTTTCGTGCTCGATGAAGATCACCGGATTGTCATCTCGGATCGCCGCCTTCAGGAGGCCCTTTCCGTCGGCCGGAGTGGAGGGACAGGCGACCAGCAGGCCGGGGATCTGAAGGAAGAGCGCCTCGAAGCTGTGCGAGTGCGTCGGGCCGAGCTGGTGTCCCCCGCCGCCGGGCATGCGGATCACGAGCGGCACGCGCACCTGGCCACCGAACATGTAGGGGATCGCGGCCGCGTGATTGACGATCTGGTCCATCGCGAGCAGCGCGAAGTTGACGGTCATGATCTCGACGACCGGCCGGATTCCTCCCATCGCCGCGCCGACTCCCATCCCGACGATCGAGTTCTCCGAGATCGGCGTGTCGCGGACGCGCTTCTCGCCGAACTCGTCGAGCAGTCCCTCGGTGACCTTGAACGAGCCCTGGAAGACCGCCACGTCCTCGCCCATCACGAAGACGTTCTCGTCCCGGCGCATCTCCTCCGCCATCGCGTCTCGGAGCGCCTCGCGCATCCTCAGCGTGGCCATCAGTGCACGTCCTCCGGCCGGGTGTCTGGTTGGTCACCCTCGGCCTCCCGCAACTCCTCGTCCTCCGCGTACTCCGCGCCGCGCTCGGCGAGTTCGCGCGCCCGCTCGGTTGCGCCTCGCTCCTCCTCTGCAGCGTGCGAATCGGGCGAGCGCTCGTCCACGCCGTACCAGCCCGGCACCTGATCGCCCAGAACGTAGAGATGGTCATAGAGGGAGTCGAGCGGGGGTTCCGGCGAATTGTCGGCGAACTCCACCGCCTCAGTCACGATCCGGTCCGCCTCCTCGCGAATCGCGTCCACATCCTTCGCGGAGAGCACCTTCTCCTTGATCAAACGGGCGGCGAAGCTCTCGATCGGGTCCTTGCGCTGCCACTCCTCGACCTCCTCCTTCTCGCGGTACACCTCGGGGTCGGCGGCGGAGTGGCCGCGGTAGCGGTAGGTGAAGGCCTCGATCAGGGTCGGCTTGCGGTCCTCGCGGGCGATGCGGATGTGCTCGGCGACCGCCTCCCGGACCTCCAGGACGTTCATCCCGTCCACCTGCACGCCGGGGACGCCCAGGCCCTCGGCCTTGTGGGAGAGATCTGGAACCGCCGAATGGCGCTCGAGCGCGGTGCCCATCCCGTAGAGGTTGTTCTCGACCAGGAAGACGACGGGCAGGCTCCAGAGGGCCGCCAGGTTCATCGTCTCGCCGAAGTTGCCGGTGTTGGAGGCGCCGTCGCCGAACATGCAGACGGTGACCTCATCGGTCCCCTTGTAGTCCGACGCAAGCCCCAGGCCGGCTGCAAGCGGCAGATTGCCCCCGACGATCCCGTAGCCACCCATGAAGCGGTGCTCGAGGTCGAAGATGTGCATCGACCCCCCGCGGCCGCCCGAGGTGCCGTCGACCCGGCCGAAGAGCTCAGCCATCACCCGCTTGGGCTCGGTGCCCCGGGCGATGGCGTGTCCGTGCGTCCGGTAGGTGCCGATCAGGTAGTCGTCCGGGCGCATCACCGAGGTGGTGCCGACGATCGTGGCCTCCTCGCCGATCGCGAGATGCAGGAAGCCGCCGGCCTTGGCTCGCTGGTACTGGCGCCCTGCCTCCTCCTCGAATCGGCGGATCAGGGCCATCTCGCGGAGGAGCTCGCGGCAGGTCGCCTCGTCCGGGAGCTTCGGCTTTGCAGCTGTCTTGCCCTTGCCGTCGGACGAACCGGTCGTCCTCCGTCGCGACTTCGTCTTGCTCTCTGCCACTGGGCTCAGCCTACTCCCGCCGTAAAGCCGCCACCGCCTACTCCCGGGCTACGGAGGCGGTCTTGACCGCCTCCTCAAGCCTGTCGTCCCCCCAGAACAGCTCATCGCCCACGGCGACCGTCGGGATCCCCTGAACGCCCCGCTCGATCGCCTCGTCCGTGGCGACGCGGAGCTTGTCCTTGACGGACTGCGTCTCGATGCCCTTCAGCACCGCATTGGGATGCAGCTCGCATGCTGCCGCCGCGACGAGGACGTTGTCGACGTCGCTCATGTCCCGCCCCGCCGCGAAGACCTGCCGGAAGCAGGCAAGCGTGAAGGAGACGACGCGCCCGGACTCCTTCGCGTAGATCGCCGCGCGGATCGGGTTGAGGCTGTAGTTGTCCATCGGCCAGCCCCCGGGATAGAGCACCTTCGGAAGGCCGCGTTCGCTCGCGCGCCGCTGAACCTCCTCCAGGTGAGCCGGATCGGGTCCCTCCGGCGGCAGCGACCACGGCCGCCTGCCCGTCGTGCGCAGAACATGGCCGAAGGAGATCGGCTGCCATTCGGGCTGCTCGAGCTCGGCCTCCGCGAAGAGACCGCTGATCCGCTCAGCCGCCAGATACGAGTACGGCGAGCTGAAGTCGTAGTAGAAGGTTGCCCGCTTGGTCATGCCCGCCTCACAGGTTCGGGCTCCGCATGCCCGCGACCATGTAGTAGCCGGCGACCGCGGGGATGATGACGAGGACCACCGCCGGGCTGATGAAGGCCATGATCACCGCGATCACGTAGAGGGGGCTCCCGATCATGAAGCCGACGGACATGCGGCGGATCTCCTCGTCGGGTATCTCGACGCCGAGCTCGCGACGGTGCTTGACGATGTACGTCCAGAACAGGTTGAAGGCGATCCCCATCGCCAGAAAGGCCAGGGCATACACGAGGGCGGCTACGTTCTCGTCGGCGCCGGACTTGAGGTGCTCCGCCATCAGCGCCGTCGAGAAGGGGATGAAGACGACCGTCATCAACACCAGCAGGTTGAGGTAGAGCACAGGCCGATCGGTGCGCTTGAGGTGGTCGAGCAAACCGTGGTGGTTCACCCAGATGATCCCGATCACCCAGAAGCTGACGAAGAACGAGGCGAACTGCGGCCACTCCTCCTTGAGCTGGTGCCACAGGTTCTCGCCGCCCGGGACGTTCAGATCCAGCACCAGCAGGGTGATCGCGACCGCGAAGACGCCGTCCGAGAATGCCTCCAGGCGGCTCGTCTTCATCGCACGCTCTAGGCGTGGATGGCCCAGCCGTCCACGGCCCGCGCGCCGTCCAGGATGGCCTCCGACATCGTCGGATGCGGGTGGATGATGCGCTGCAGCTCCGGATAGCCGCCCTCGAGCGCCATCACGTTGCAGATCTCGCTGATCATGTCGCAGGCGATGTTCCCGACGATGTGGGCGCCCAGGATCTCGCCGTACTCGGGATCGCCGACGATCTTCACCAGCCCGGCGCGGTCGTCGTAGACGACGGAGGCGCCGGCGCCGCCGAGCTTGAACTTGCCGACCTTGATCTGGCGGCCGGCGTCCACAGCCTCCTCTTCTGTGAGACCCACGCTCGCCACCTGGGGATGGGTGAAGGTCGCCCCCGGGACCAGGTCGATGTTGACCGGCTCGGTCTCGTGGCCCGCCGCGACCTCAACGGCGACCACACCCTCCTCCTCGGCCTTGTGTGCCAGCGCGGGGCCTCGAACGAGGTCCCCAATGGCGAAGATCCCGTCGGCCGAGGTGCGCTGGAACTCGTCGACCTCGATCTGGCCGCGATCGGTGGTCTTGACGCCCGCCGCGTCGAGATTGAGGGGCTCGGTGTCGGGCTTCCGGCCGCCGGCGATCACGAGGTAGTCGGCCTTGATCTCCTGGTCGCCGGCCTTCACCTTGACGCCGGTCTTCTGCTCCTCGACCGATTCGACCTTGGTTCCGGTCAGCACCTCCATGCCGTCCTTCTTGAACTGGCGCTCGACCACGCGGGCCATGTCCTTGTCCTCGAGCGGCAGGATCTGGTCGAGCATCTCGATCAGGGTCACCTGGACGCCCATGCGGGAGTAGGCGGAGGCGATCTCCGAGCCGGATGCCCCGGCTCCGGCGATCACCAGGGACTTGGGCATCGAATCGAGCGAGTAGGCGCCCCAGGTGTCGATTACGCGGTCGGAGAAGTCGACTCCCGGGATCGGCATCGCCACCGAGCCGGTCGCGAGCACGATCGCCTTGGCCTTGTGCTCCTCGTCGCCGACCTTGACCACGCCGCCGCCGGCGAGGGAGGCCTCGCCGTGCAGGAACTCGGCCTTGTTCTTGTTCCAGAGGAACTGAACGCCGTCCTCGAGCGTCTTCGAGACCTTCGTCCGGCGCTCCTGAAGCGCCTTCCAGTCGATCTCCGCCTTGCTGGTTTTTACGCCCAGCTCGGCGCCGTCGGCGCTGACCGTGTGGAAGATCTCGGCGGTGTGAAGCACGGTCTTCGCCGGGATGCAGGCGTAGTTGAGGCAGCGACCGCCGGCCTTGTCGCGCTCCACGACGGCTGTGTTCTGGCCGAGCTGCGCTGCCCTGATCGCGGCCACGTAACCCCCGGGCCCGCCTCCGATGACGATCACGTCGTACTCGGCCATACCCGTTCGACTCTATAGGAGCAGGGGTTTCGGGCCCTCGGGGAACTAGATGTCCCCAGGCGGGGAGGGCATCTGGATCCTCGCCATGGAGCGGATCATGAAGTAGAAGAGCGTGCCCGAGCCGGCGAGCAGAAGCGTCGTGCCGACGGCCTGAAACACGGAGCTGACGACCACCAGTCCGAACGCACTGGCCAGCATCACCAGCAGCAGCACGGTCTGGAAGCCGAGCACCGCCCAGTAGCGGGCGCGCCACATCCCGACCGTCATCGCCCAGAGGACGATGCCGAAAAAGATGATCGGCAGCGGCTTGATGTGCCGGCCGCCGGCGTCGACGCCCGCGATCGCCAGGCCGGCCGAGACGGTGAAGATGACCGCCAGCACCGCCGAGGCGATCGCCCCCACCGTGACCGCGGTCGGGCGCTCGCCCTCCTCGAGTGGCTCGAGCTTCGCGCGGGCCTCGTCGTTGCGCTCCTCGTAGCGCCGCGCCATCTTCTCCTGGAAGGTCTCGGTCGGCGCGCCGTTCGGGGCCGCCGTTTCCTCGCTCACCTGGTCCGGCGTCTCAACCGGGCTGCTCATGCGCTCGGTCGAGCGCCGTTTGCGCTTCTGCCGCTCGGCCCGCCTTCTGTCCCGGGCTCCGGCCATCAGCTCCGCTTGGCCCTCGCCGCCGGATCCACGGCGTCGAACAGTGCCGTGGCCACGGCTCGCGGATTTGCTCCGTCGCGGATGGCCCTGACGACGCAGACGCGTTCAGCACCCGCCGCGACCACCTCCCCCACGTTCTGAGAGTCGATCCCGCCGATCGCGAACCAGGGCCGCTCGGCGATCTCGGCCGCAATGCGGATCAGCTCCAGGCCGGTGGCGGGTCGCCCCTCCTTGGTCGGGGTCTCCCAAATGGGGCCCACGCTGATGTAGTCGACGGGCTGACTCGCTGCGGCCTCGATCTGCTCTCGGCTGTGGGTCGAGAGGCCGATGATCGCCGCCGGACCCATGATCTTCCGCGCCTCCGCCGGCGACATATCGTCCTGGCCGACGTGGACCCCGTCCGCGCCGAGCTCGAGCGCGAGGTGGGGGTCGTCGTTGACGATGAACAGCGCCCCGTAGGTGTTGGCGAGCCTCCGGTAGGTATGTCCGGAGCGCTCGATGGCGTATCGGGGCTGCTCCCGGTCGCGGAGCTCGATCAGTCCGGCGCCGCCGCTCATCGCCGCGTTCAGGAGAAGCTCGGGCTCGTCTCCATGAGGCCGGGCGTCACAAACGAAGTACAGCCTCGCCCACTGGAGCCGCTGCCGCCGCAACGCTCCGATCGCCTCGGGAGGTGCGAGATGAATCGGGCCGTCGGTCACTTCAGGGGAGCGTAGATCAAGCCCCTCACTGGACGGGTGGCTCCTCGGCTTTGCCTCGGAGCCCCCTCGCATCTACGATGAAGGGGTAACGGGAGCCCACCGAAGGGCTGAGAGGGCGGCTGAAGCGCCGCCGACCGTCCGAACCTGATCCGGGTAATGCCGGCGCAGGGAGGTTGGAGCGCCTCGGCCATCACCAGATGGCGATGACAGAGGAAAAAAACAAGAAGTTCGATGCGATCTTCGTCGGCGGCGGCGTGATCGGCCTTGCCTCGGCGTGGCGCGCCGCGGGGCGGGGCGCCCATGTCTGCGTGCTCGAGGCGGAGCGGCCGGCGGCGGGGGCGACCGGAGCGGCGGCGGGGATGCTCGCGCCGGCGGGCGAGGCGTCGTGGGGAGAGGACGATCTGCTCTCGCTCAATATCGAGTCGCTGCGCCGCTGGCCGGGTTTCGCCGAGGAGCTGGAGGGCGCCTCCGAGCTCGGCGTTGGGTTCGCCGGCTGCGGGGCGGTGCACGTGGCGCTCGACGGGGACGAGGCCGAGAGCCTCAGGCGCCGTCATCAGCTCCAGCGCGACCTCGGCCTTGACTGCGAGTGGTTGGCCGGCGGCGGGTGCAGGAAGCTTGAGCCCGGGCTGGCGACCGGGATTCGCGGCGGCGTCCACGTCCCCGGCGAGGCGAGCGTCGATCCGCGCCGGGTGGTCGCTGCACTGCTGGCGGCCCTCGGTCGCGCCCGCGTGGCCGTTCACCCCGGCGCGCGAGTGGTGTCCGCCGAGCGCGGTGAGAGCGCCTGGCGTCTTGTCACGGCTGATGGAGAGGTCTTCGCCGCTGCCGCAGTGGTGCTCAGCGCCGGTTGCTGGTCGGGCCGGCTCGACTGGGTCCCGCCCGAGTCCAGGCCACCGGTTCGCCCGGTGAAAGGGCAGATCCTCACGCTGCGCGGATCGGCGAAGGAGCCGGTCAGCGAGCGAATCGTCGCCGGGGACCGCGTCTACACGGTCCCACGCGCCGACGGGCGGTTGATCATCGGGGCGACGGTGGAGGAGCGAGGATTCGACACCACGGTGACGGCCGGAGGGGTTCACGAGCTGCTGCGGGAGGCCTATCGGCTGCTTCCCGAGATCGCCGAGCTGGAGCTCGCGGAGACCACCGCAGGCCTCCGCCCCGGCAGCCCGGACAACGCGCCTCTGATCGGAAAGAGCGCTACGGACGGGTTGCTGATCGCCACGGGCCACTTCCGCAACGGAGTCCTGCAGGCACCGCTGACCGCGGACTGCGTCGCTGCTCTGCTCGCCGGCGACGACCCGCCGATCGACCTCGCCCCGTTCTCGCCCCGCCGGTTCGCAGGCACTCCGCATGACACGGCGGTGAAGGTCGCATGAATGTCGAGCTCAACGGGGAGGCGGTATCGCTGCCGGATGACGCAACCGTCGCCACCGCGATCGAGGCCTCGGGTGCGCCGACCGAGCGTGGGGTCGCCGTCGCACTGGACGGAGACGTGGTTCCGCGAAGCGAGTGGGAGGCAACGGATCTGAGTGAGGGTCAGAAGATCGAGGTTCTCGCCGCGATCCAGGGTGGCGCCAGTGAGGGCTTCGAGCTCGGAGGCCGGACCTGGGGATCGCGCCTGATCGTCGGCACCGGCGGCTTCCGCTCGCTCGAGCAGATGGAGGAGGCCCTGATCGCATCCGGTACGGAGATCGTCACCGTCGCTCTCCGGCGGGTGGATCCGGCGGCGCAGGGTTCCGTCCTCGACGTGATCCGCCGCCTCGGCCTGTTCGCCCTGCCAAATACGGCTGGCTGCTTCACGGCTCGCGACGCCGTCCGGACCGCGAAGCTCGCCCGGGAGGCGTTCGAGACCGACTGGGTGAAGCTCGAGGTGATCGGCGACGACCGCACCCTCCTCCCGGACTCGGTGGAGCTGCTCGATGCCGCCGAGCAGCTGGTCGACGACGGCTTCACCGTTCTGCCGTACACGAACGACGATCCGATTCTGGCTCGGCGGCTCGAGGAGGCGGGGTGCGCGGCGGTCATGCCGCTGGGCTCCCCGATCGGCTCCGGAATGGGGATCCGCAACCCCTACAACGTGCGGATCATCGCCGAGCGCGCCGGTGTGCCGGTGATCCTGGACGCGGGGATCGGCACGGCATCGGATGCCGCGCTGGCGATGGAGCTCGGCTGCGACGGAGTGCTCCTCGCCAGTTCGGTCTCGCGGGCGGAGGACCCGGCCGGGATGGCCGCCGCGATGCGCTCAGCGGTGGAGGCGGGTTGGGCGGCCCGTCAGGCGGGCCGGATTCCGCGTCAATTGCACGCCGAGGCGTCGACTCCGCTCGAGGGGACCCCGGACCTCGGCTAGCGGCGACGGAGTCGGCCGGCGATCTGGTCTACGCCCTCGCCGAACGCGCCAAACGTCCAGCCCACCCCATGGGCGGCCCTGTTGAGGGCGGTGTCGGCAACCGGCGCGGCGGTGCGATCGGGGTCGTTTCCGAGCTCGACCGCCGCCTGGCGAACGGCCTCCAGGTGCGGCTCGAAGCGCACGGCCCAGTCCTCGCAGAACCCGGCCATGTCGCGATCCTCGCGGGCGCCTGCAAGCTCGGCGAGCTGCCGGAGCAGCGTCGTCAGGTGCTCGCCATCGAGGACTGAGAATCGGGCCACCATGCCGGTGTCGGCTCCGCGGTCCGCGATCCCCGTCCGCAGGTCGGCGAGCCTGGCGCCCACGTTCTGGGCCATCGGGGTGCCGTAGAGGCCGTAAGCCTCGGTGCGGGGCGCCAGCTCCTCGAGCAGCTGTTTCGCCTCGGCCGCGCCGCGTTGGAGCTTCTCGCCGATCGGGGTGTCCTCCAGCAGAGTCCCGACCCGTGCCCAGCGATGGGTGAGGTGGCGCGCCGAGGCGTAGAGCTCTCGATAGGCGCGATGCTCGGCGGGGTGGAGTTTCGGCTGGTCGTCGGCCACGGCCCCGAAGTCTGACTGAGCCTGCTCACAAACCGGTCTCCCCCGTCGTTGTGCCTTTGAACGAGCCGACTGATATGCGAACATACGTTCGATGCGCTGGGACTCACAGAAGATCGACAGAGAGAAGGGACGAAGCCTGCCGGGCCTGGACGTCGAGCGGGTGCGGACCTTCGACGCTCCCGAGGCGCTCGGCATCAACTTCCATGAGGTCCGGGCCAAGTCTGCGCTCAACAAGGTGCCCGGCGACTACCTCCCGTTCGACTGGACGGTCAACGCATTCAGAGGCTGCACGCATGCCTGTGTCTACTGCTTCGCCCGCAACACCCATACATATCTGGATATGGACGCCGGCCGCGACTTCGAACGGGAGATAGTCGTCAAGGTCAACGTGCCCGAGCTGCTGCGCGCCGAGCTCAACAAGCCGAGCTGGAAGCGCGAGCTGGTCGCCTTCGGGACCAACACCGATCCGTACCAGTGGGCCGAAGGGCGCTACGAGCTGATGCCGCCGATGATTGAGGCTCTGCGTGAGACTGAGACGCCGACCTCGATCCTCACGAAGTCTTCGCTCGTCACCCGCGACCTTGACCTCTACCTCGAGCTTGCCGAGGTCGCCGACGTCTCCGTCAACTTCTCGGTTCCGACCCTCGACGAGAAGATCTGGCGCCAGACCGAGCCGCATACGCCGCACCCGCGCAAGCGGCTCGAGGCGGTCGCGAAGTTCAACGAGGCCGGGATCCCCTCCGGCGTGCTGATCGCTCCGCTGATGCCGGGCATCAACGACTCGCCGGAACTGGTCGAGGAGATCGTCTCGATCGCGGAGGAGGCGGGCGCCACCTTCGTCAACGGGATCGCCCTCCACCTGCGGCCCGGAGTCAAGGAGGTCTTCATGTCCTGGCTCTCTGCGGCCCGCCCGGACCTGGTGCCGAAGTACGAGGACCTCTACCAGGATCGCGCCTACGCGCCGAGCGCCGAGCGGAAACGGATCGGTTCCCTCGTTCGCGCCCCCAACCTGTCCTACGACCCGCGCTACAGCCGGCGGGCGCGGTTGGAGGCACAGCGCAACAGGCGGGCGGAGGCCAGGGCCGAGCCCGAGGTCGTCCAGACCAAGCTCTTCTAGCCGCGCACGAGCGGCCCTCCGATCACATCAAAGTCGCGTTTTTCCACCGGCTTTCTGGCATTTCCCCCAATCAGGTGGGGAATTAAGTGGTTTTCGATCCACAAAGTCAAGAACTCTGCTACCGTGCCCGCCCTCTTACCAACGAACTCAATGAAGAAAGGTCACAAAGCCTCCATGACACAGGCAAAGAAGAAGCGCCAGCCGGGGCGCCTCATCGCGCGGCTCGGGATCGCCGCCGTCGCTCTCGGAGCGACCGTGGGCGTCGCCGCGTGCGGCTCGAGCGGCAGCTCGCTCAACCTGGTTGCCTACTCGACTCCGCAGCAGGTCTACGAGCAGAGCCTCGAGCCCGGCTTCAAGAACACCTCCGACGGCAAGGGCGTGGACTTCTCCAACTCGTTCGGAGCGTCGGGCGACCAGAGCCGCGCGGTCGAATCCGGCCAGCCGGCAGATGTCGTCATGTTCTCGCTCCAGCCCGACATGCAGCGCCTGGTCGACGCTGGGATCGTCTCGGCCGACTGGGACCAGAACCAGTACAAGGGGATCGTCACCAACTCGGTCGTGACCCTGATGGTCCGCCCGGGCAACCCGAAGCACATCACCAGCTTCGACGACCTCGCCCGTTCGGACGTCGAAGTGATCGACCCGAACCCGGCCACCTCCGGCGGAGCCCGCTGGAACATCATGGCCATCTACGGGTCGCAGATCGCTGAGGGCAAGACCCCTGCGCAGGCGCAGGACTTCGTCAAGCAGGTCCTGGCCAACACGTCCGTTCAGGATTCGAGTGCCCGTGACTCGCTGAACACGTTCTCCAGCGGGAAGGGCGACGTGCTCGTCGGCTATGAGAACGACGCCATCCAGGCGAAGAAGGACGGCATCGATCTCGAGTACGTCACGCCTGACAGCACGATCCTGATCGAGAACCCGATCGCGGTCACCAAGGACGCGCCGTCCGAGGCCCAGAAGTTCGTGGACTTCCTGTACACGGACCAGGGCCAGCAGGACTTCGCCGATGCGGGCTACCGCCCGGTCGTCAAGTCCGTGGCCGAGAAGAACGCGAGCAAGTTCCCGACGCCGTCGGGCCTGTTCACCATCGACAAGTTCGGTGGCTGGGACAAGGTCGCCGATCCGTTCTTCGGCGACAACGGCTGGGTGATCCAGGCCGAGAAGGACCTCGGCAACCCGACGAGCTAGCCGCTGGGAACGGACTGCCGCAATGGCATCAGTTGACACCGCTGTAGCACGACCGCCGAGGGTGGGATTCCGTCCCACTCTCGGCGGTGCGGTGCTCATCCGCGGCGCGGCGATCCTCTGGATCAGCGTGATCGTGCTGCTGCCGCTGGCCGCCGTCTTCAGCCGGGGCTTCAGCGATGGGCTCGGCCACTTCTTCGACGCGATCACCGACAAGGAGGCGGTGGCGGCCATCAAGCTGACCGTGATCTCCTCGCTGATCGTCGTCGCGATCAACGCGGTGATGGGGACGCTGATTGCCTGGGTGCTCGTGCGTGACGAATTTCGCGGCAAGCGGCTCGTCAACTCGATCATCGATTTGCCGTTCGCTCTGCCGACGGTCGTCGCGAGCCTCGTCCTCCTGTCCCTCTACGGGCCCAACTCCCCGATCGGGATCCATGCCGCCTACACCCGAGTGGCCGTGGTCATGGCCCTGCTCTTCGTGACGCTTCCGTTCGTGATCCGCGCGGTGCAGCCCGTCCTGATGGAGGTCGATCAGGAGATGGAGGAGGCCGCCGCTTCGCTCGGGGCGCCGAACCACCGGATCTTCCGCAGCATCCTGCTTCCCAACCTGACGCCGGCGATCATCGCCGGCTGCGCCCTCGCCTTCGCCCGCGCGATCGGCGAGTTCGGCTCGCTGGTCCTGCTGACCGGGAACGTCCCCTTCAAGACCGAGGCCGCGTCCGTCTACATCTACGGGCGGGTTCAGACCAGCGACTACTCGGGGGCAGCCGCAGTGTCGGTCCTGCTCCTCGTGATCGCCATCGGTGTGCTGTTCGCCATCAATCTCTTCGCGCGTTGGAGGTCAAGGCATGAGCGCGCTTAGCCGCCCGTCGCGCTGGGGCCTGCGCTCCGTCGCGCTGGTGTATCTGTTTGCGCTGCTGATCGTGCCGGTGGCGATGATCTTCTACCGGACCTTCGAGCATGGCCTGAGCCAGCCGATCGACGCGATCACCAGCTCCGACGGTCTCCATGCCTTCTGGCTGACGATCGTCTGCGTCGGCATCGCGGTGCCGCTCAACACCGTGTTCGGGATCCTCACGGCGATCGTCCTGGTCCGCCAGGACTTTCGCGGCAAGGGGCTGATCAACGCGCTGATCGACGTGCCCTTTGCGATCTCGCCCGTCGTCATCGGCCTGGCCCTCTTCCTCCTCTACGCGCCTCGAAACAGCTGGTTCGGGGGCTGGTTCATGGACCAGGGCGTCCAGATCATCTTCTCGGTGCCCGGGATGGTCCTGGCGACGATCTTCGTCTCGCTCCCCTTCGTGGTGCGCGAGGTGATGCCGGTGCTCCAGGAGATCGGGACCGACCAGGAGGAGGCCGCCAAGACGCTCGGGGCGTCTCCGTGGCAGACCTTCTGGAAGGTGACCCTGCCGGCGATCCGCTGGGGCGTTACCTACGGCGTGGTTCTGGCCACTGCCCGTGCGCTCGGCGAGTTCGGCGCAGTCAGCGTCGTCGCGGGGAACATCAGCGGCCAGACGCAGACGCTGCCCCTCTTCGTCAAGAGCCAGTTCGACAACATCAACTTGGCGGGGGCGTATGCCGCCGCAATCGTGCTCGCGATCCTCGCGATGGCGGTGCTGTTCAGCATGAACTTCCTCCAGAAGCGCTCGGCAAAGGACGCCGAGGGCGACGAGGACGGTCACGCGCTGCCCGGTCCGGGGGTCTTCGTCCCGCAGCCCATCGAAAAGGAGGCCTGACATGGCCATCGCCGTCAAGAACGTGACCAAGAGATTCGGGGACTTCGTCGCGTTGGACGACGTCTCCATCGAGGTGCCGGATGGAGGGCTGACCGCCCTCCTGGGCCCCAGCGGCAGCGGCAAGTCCACCCTGCTGCGGGTGATCGCCGGGCTCGAGCAGCCCGATGAGGGCCAGGTGCTGATCTCCGGCGAGGACAGCACCGAGACCCGGGTCCAGGACCGGAATGTCGGCTTCGTCTTCCAGCATTACGCCGCCTTCAAGCACATGACCGTCTACGACAACATCGCCTTCGGCCTCAAGATCAAGGGTGAGGGCAGCGGCACGATCCGCGAGCGGGTCAAGAAGCTGATCGACCTGGTTCATCTGAAGGGATTCGAGAAGCGGTATCCGAATCAGCTCTCCGGCGGCCAGCGCCAGCGGATGGCGCTCGCCCGGGCCCTCGCGGTTGAGCCGCGGGTTCTCCTGCTGGATGAGCCATTCGGCGCCCTCGACGCCAAGGTGCGCGAGGAGCTTCGTACCTGGCTGCGCCGCCTCCACGACGACGTGCACGTGACGACCATCTTCGTCACCCACGACCAGGAGGAGGCGATGGACGTCGCCGAGCAGATCATCGTCATGAACGACGGGAAGGTCGAGCAGTCAGGCGGACCGCGCGATCTCTACGAGAACCCGGCCTCGGAGTTCGTGATGGGCTTCGTCGGGCCGGCCCACCGCCTTGGTGAGGCCTGGGTGCGCCCGCACGACGTCGACATCCGGCATGAGCCCAACGGCAAGACCATCGAGGCGATGATCCAGCGAATCGTCCACCTCGGATTCGAGGTGAGGGTGGAGCTGACGCTGACGGACGGCGATCAGTTCTCGGTGCAGCTGACCCGCGACGAGGTCGATCAGCTCGAGCTCAGAGAGGGGCAGATCGTCTTCGTCCGGCCGCGCTCGACCCGCGTATTCGCGCCGGACGGCCACGGATCGAAGGTCACCGTCGAGCCGGAGGTGGCCTCTTAGACCGGTGCCGCTGAGCTGAGCGAGCCGGCCGGGCCGCCGCCGGGTCGCGTCGCCGAGGACGACGGCTAACGCTGACTCCAGGCTTCCGCCGGCTCGCTCAGCTCACGGACCTCCGCGGGGAGCTTGTCGGCGACGACGTCGGCGAGCGAGGTGTCCTCCATCACCTCGCGGATGTTGGCGCGGAGCGCGATCCAGACCTTCTGGAGCGGCTCGGCTTCCCCCTTGTACTTGAGCGTCTCGGGGCCCTGGCCGCGGACGGTCGCCAGCGGCCCCTCGACGGCCCTGACGATGTCGGCGAGGCTGACCTCGTCGGCGTCCTTGGCGAGCCAGTAGCCGCCCTGGGCGCCGCGGCGGCTGGCGACGATGCCGGTGTGCTTGAGCTCGCCGAGGATGTTCTCGAGGAACTTGAGGGGGATGTCCTGTGCGTCGGCGATCGCCTCGCCCTTGATCGGATCACCGCCTGCGGCCGCGAGCTCCAAAGAGGCGCGGACGGCGTAGTCCACCTTGGCCGAGATCCTCATCCGAATTGGGACTCTAGTGCCACGTGCAGAGGCCCGCCTAGACTTGCCGGGCGCCCCTAACTCAACTGGTCAGAGTTCCGGCCTTTTAAGCCGGCGGTCCGGGTTCGAGTCCCGGGGGGCGCACTCTCCTAGTGCCGGAAGTGGCGGCGCTTCGTGAACACCATCGCCACGCCGGCGGCATCACAGGCCTCGATCACCTCGGCGTCGCGCTTCGAGCCGCCGGGTTGGATCACCGCGACGGCGCCGGCCTCGATCGCCGCCTGGGGCCCGTCAGCGAACGGGAAAAACGCGTCCGAGGCCACGACCGAGCCGGCGAGCAGCGTCTCCGCGTCAGGCCCCCTTGCCTCCTTCGCCTTCTCGATCGAGAGGCGCACCGAATCGACCCGGCTCATCTGCCCGGCGCCGATGCCGAGGGTCGCCCGGTCGCGGGCGAGCACGATTGCATTCGACTTCACGTGGCGCACCACCCGCCAGGCGAACAGCAGGTCCTCCCACTGCTCGTCGGTCGGCTGCGTCCTGGTCGCCACCTCCATCAGCTCTCGCGGCTCCGGTGAGCCGTCCGGATCCTGGACCAGGATGCCGCCGCGCACCCGCTTGATGTCCGGCTCGATCTGGTGAAGCCGGCGCTCGGTGTGTTCGAGGATCCGGATCGCTTCCTTCTGCTGCAGGATCTCGAGTGCAGCATCCTCGTAGCCCGGCGCGATCAGGACCTCGACGAACTGCTCGTTCAGCCGCTTCGCCAGGGCCTCGTCGACGGGCCGGTTGAGAGCGATCACTCCGCCGAACGCCGACATCGGGTCACACGCGAAGGCCTTCTCGTAGGCGGGCCCGATCTCATCGGCCTCCGCCACTCCGCATGCGTTGTTGTGCTTGACGATCACGCAGCCGGGTCCATCGAGGTCCCCGAGCAGCGTGCGCGCCGAATTCAGGTCGAGCACGTTGTTGAAAGAGAGCGGCTTGCCGTGCACCTTCGCCACCCTCGAGAGCACGTGCGAGCGCACGCGCGGCTCGACATAGAGCGCGGCGCGCTGATGCGGGTTCTCCCCGTAGGAGAGGTCGAGCTCCTTCTCCCAGGCGGTCACCCAATAGGTCGGCAGCTGCTCGTAGCGCTGGCCGAACCAGCGGCTGATGGCGGCGTCGTAGCGGGCGGTGTAGGCGAACGCCTCGTTTGCCAGCCAATGTCGTGTCGCGGCGGACAGCTCGCCCGTCTCCTCCAACTCGTCGAGCACGGCGTCGTAGCTCTCCGGCCGCACCACCACTGCGATGAACCGATGATTCTTCGCCGCGGCCCGGATCATCGTCGGGCCGCCGATGTCGATGTTCTCGATGGCCTCCTCCTCCGACACGTCGCGGCGTGCGACCGTTCGCTCGAAGGGGTAGAGGTTCACGCAGACCAGGTCGATCTCCTCGATCTCCCTTTCCTTCAGCGTCTCGGCGTGCTCCGGGTTGTCGCGCACCGCCAGCAGCGCGGCATGCAGGTGAGGGTGGAGCGTCTTCACACGCCCGTCGAGAATCTCCGGAAAGCCGGTCAGCTCCTCGACCGCCCTGGCCTCGACCCCGGCCTCCCGCAGTACCGAGAGCGTTCCGCCCGTCGAGATCACCTCGACCCCCTGTTTCGCCAGCCCCGCGGCGAACTCGGCAACGCCCGTCTTGTCGGCCACCGAGATCAGCGCCCGGCGCACCGGCAGCGACTCGCCTGCCGGCTCTGGAGCGATTTCGGAGGAGGGAGTCGACACGGCCGCGAGTTTATTCCGGATCGATGTGAACCAGACGCGGGTTCTGCTCGTCGATCCGCACCCGCCCCGCCGCCAGCATCCGGATGGTCTCCGGGAGCAGCGCGTGCTCGGTGGCGTGAATCGTCTTCTCGGTCTCGGCCCAATCGCGGCTCAGGGCGATCGGGACGGGCCGCTGGAGGATGATCGGCCCCGAGTCGACGTCCTCGTCCACGAAGTGGACCGTCACGCCGGTGATCTTGGAACCGTGGTCAATCGCCTGCTGGAGGGCGTCGATCCCAGGGAACGCCGGCAACAGCGCGGGATGCACGTTGATCACCCGGTTGCGGAAGCGCCCGACGAACTCGGGCGAGAGCAGCTGCATGTAGCCGGCCAGCACGACGAGGTCGGGCTCGCGCCCCTCGATCCAGTCCGCCAGCGCCCGGTCGCGCGCCGCTCGGTCCTCATATTCCCCTGACGGAAATACCGCGGTCTCGACCCCCGCGCTCTCAGCGCGTTTCAGCGCCATCGCCCCGGGCTTGTCGGAACCCACGCCCACGACCTCGATTCCCTCCTCCCCACCATGCAGCCGGTCGAGGATGGCCTGCAAGTTCGTGCCGCCGCCCGAGGCGAGCACGACGATCCGAAACGAGCCCATCAGACCCGTGGGCCCCCGGGCACCTTGCGCAGCCGTTCGTAGACGCGGTCGAGCATCGCCTGCGCGTCAGCCTCGCTGATTCCGAGTCGCCGTGCAGCGTCGGGCAGCTCCAGTCTCTCCTGGACGCGCAGGATCAGAAGCTCGAACTCGTCATCGCCGATGCCGATGTCTTCGACCAGAAAGCTGCCCGGATAGATCCTGAAGTAGGAGACCTCGCCGTTCCGGAAGGTCATGATGTGGACGTCGACGCCCCCACGGACCTCGACGCCGCTGCCACGGCCTCGACCTGACATGCGGACGAGTGCCACCACGCTGTCGCCGGCGTCGATCAGCTCCACCGGATCCGCGGAAAGCTCGCCCCAGGCCTCGCGAAACTGCTCCATCCAGACCCGGACCTCATCCCGGCTCCCATACGGACCGGGCTCGGGCAATTGCGGATGACCGTGCCACTCAACGTCCTCCGCGAAGGCGGCGGTTGTGCCCTCGAGGTCGCCATTGCTCCACGCCTCGTAGAGGCGCTGGACGAGCTCTAGGTTCTGCTGCGACACCGACGCGGAGCGACTACCTGCTGGCGGGGACGACGGCGATGTCCTCGAGGGCGAACTTGCCGTTCGCGTCCTCCGGATCGCCGAGTGGATACTCGCCGGTGAAGCACGCGTCGCAATGCTTCTCGCGCGGGGTCCCGACAGCCTCGTAGACGGCGTCCATCGAGAGATAGGCAAGCGAGTCGGCCCCCAGCTCCTCCGCGATCTCCTCGACCGTGCGGTCGTGGGCGATCATCTCCTCGCGGGTCGACATGTCGATCCCGTAGTGGCAGGGATGGCGAATCGGCGGCGCCGAGATCCGCAGGTGGACCTCCTTCGCGCCCGCGTCCTTGAGCATCGCAACGATCTGACGCGTCGTGTTGCCCCGGACGATCGAGTCGTCGACCACCACCACCCGCTTGCCGGCCACGATCTCGGGAAGCGGGTTGAACTTCATGCGCAGACCGTGCTTCCGCAGCTCCTGGCCGGGCTGGATGAAGGTCCTCTGGACGTAGCGATTCTTGATCAGCCCGTCGTCCTTGGGGAGCCCCGCAGCGCGGGCGAAACCATTGGCCATCGGGTTGCCGGAGTCCGGCACCGAGATCACCAGATCGGCGTCGACCGGCGCCTCCTCGGCGAGCAGCTCTCCCATCCTGCCGCGCACCTCCTGCAGCACCCGGTTCTCGAGCCGGCTATCGGGGCGTGAGAAGTAGATGTGCTCGAAGACGCACTGAGCGGGCTGCTCGCCGGTGATCACCGGCTTCAGCTCGAGGCCCTTCGCCGTCAGCGAAACCATCTCGCCGGGCTGGACCTCGCGGATCATCTGCGCGCCGATGATGTCGAAGGCGCAGCTCTCGGAGGCGACCACGAAGCACTCCGGGAAGCCATCGCTCGGCGGCAGCTTGCCCAGGGCCAGGGGACGAACGCCGTGCGGGTCCCTGAACGCGACCACCGCGTGCTTGGTCATCACCACGGTCGAATAGGCGCCCTCCAGCCGCGGCATCACCTGTGCGACCGCATCCTCGATCCACTCATCGCCCTCTCCCGCGGTGCGCGAGAGCAGGGCGGCCATGATCTCGGAGTCGGAGGTGCCGCGGAGCTGCAGGCCCGCCTCGGTCAGCTCGTTGTAGAGCTCGACCGCGTTGGTCAGGTTGCCGTTGTGAGCGAGAGCGAGCTCGCGGCCATCGTCGCGCCAGACGGGCTGGGCGTTGTCCCAGGCGCCGCCGCCGGTGGTCGAGTAGCGCACGTGCCCGATCGCCATGTCGCCGGCGAGGGCCCGGAGCTTCTCTTCGTCGAAGACCTGGGAGACGAGCCCGAGCTCCCGCAGCGTGGTGATGTGGCCGCCCTCGCAGGTGGCGATCCCGGCCGACTCCTGGCCGCGGTGCTGAAGCGCGTAGAGGCCGAAGTAGGCGAGCCTGGCGACCTCGCGCCCGGGCGCGTACACGCCGAAGACCCCGCACTCATCGCGCGGACCATCGCGATCGGGAACGTCAAAGCGCGCGTCGGTCACGTGTGTGGAGGTGTCTCAACCTCTGGAGATCGAAGTAGCGGACAGGAGAACAGCCCGCACCGTCAGGGTAGCAGCGGCCACGGAGGAGCCAGAGGCCTCAATCCGCCGCAAATTCGCCGGTTTCGGGGCTACTTCTTCTACTTCTTCTTCTTCTTTCCCTGCTTGACCAGCGTGACCGTGACGGCCTGATCGTTCGGCACCCCAGCCACCCCGGCTGGGACGAAGTGGATGAAGACCTTCACCTTGACCTTGGCCTTGCCCTTCTTCTGGACGCCCTTCTTGAGCTTCTTCGCGGTCTTGCCCGTGGGCTTGACGGCCAACTTGAACGATCCGGCCGTGGTCAGGGTCAGCCCCTGCTGCTTGACGGCCGACGCGACTGCATTCGTGTCGGGCGGCGTGCTGACCTGATTCAGCGTCACCTGCCCCGGGCCGGGCACCTTCGCGCCGATTGCCGCCGTCCCCTTTTTCTTCTTCTTCGTGATCGAGGTGACCGTGATCTTGTTGGCCGGCGCCGCCGCGGGCAGGCACGGATCGGTCGGTCCGTTGATCAGGCTCGGATTCGAGGAGCCACCGCCCAGATTCGCGCGGCCGATGAAGTCACTTGCACCGGAGTTGCCCCAGAAGACGTATTGGGAGTTGACCGCGACGCCGCAGACCGTGTTCGCCGCGGGCACCGCGCTCGGGACGAAGGCGTTGTTGGCGGCCCCCCGCCGATCGGAGCCCTCCCGACCGCCTTGCCGCTGCGCCCCAGTAGAGGAAGTTGGATCGACCGCAAGACCGCAGCTCCCTCGTGGCGCCGGTGATGAAGTTCCTCTGCGGCGGTCGGAACCGTCTGGACCGTGCCCGTCCGACGGACTGCCCGAGTCCCGTCATCGAGCCAGTAGACGAAGTTCTGAGACGGCGGCGAGGCCGCACGAGCGGATCGGCGCCCGGAATGATGATCGAGCCGTTCGGAGAGCTGCCGTCGATGTTCGCCTCTGCCGATCTGCCCGCCCCGGTGTTGACCCAGTAGATCGCGTTGGTCGATCACCGCGAGCGCCGCGCTGAGGGACCGCAGTGGTCGAAGTTCAGACGCGGCGACGTTCGGGATGAAATTGGGATTGACCCCGCTCCCGTCGAGGTTTGCCCGGCCGATCGTGCTGGCTGTGCCGGCGTTCCCCTGCGTCCAGTAGATGTGCTGCGAGTCGACGCGACCCCATGAACGTTCGTGAGGCCGGCGATGAAGGCGTTGTTGACCCCGCTGCCGTTCAGCTTGGCGCGACCGATCGTGGTCTGGCCGTCGCTGGCCCAGTAGACGAAGTTCGCGCTCGACAGGGGCGGCAGGGCGAGCAGGGCGATGACGGCGATCAGACAGCGCGCCTGCCACCGGCTTCCCTCTCCGCATGTGGACGAGTGCCCGGCATCTCTACCCCGGCAGAACACGCCCGGAGCCTACCCGTAGCGGTGTATTCCAGTCAGATCCGCTCGCCGAGCGAGCGCCAGCGCGCGCTCGGCATCGGCCACGGTCACCGAGACGTCACGCTCGGCGGCCGCGATTGAGATGCGATCGCTCCCGGCGGTGCCCAGCTCGACGGCCTCCACCCCGGCCGCCGCGGCGCGTTCGAGCAGACCTGTCGTATCCCGCGCAGCGAGCACGATTCCGCCGGGTCCCTCGCCGAACAGGTTCGTCTCCCCGGAGCCGCCACGAAGTTCGACGAGCGGATCGAGATCCACATCCATGCCCAACCCGGCAGCGATCGCCATCTCGGCCAGTGCGCAGGCGAGCCCGCCGTCGCTGACGTCGTGGGCCGCGGTCACGAGGCCCTCGCGCACCAGCTCCCTGACGAGCCGAAGGGCCGTGTCGATGTCGTTGAGCGGCACCTGCGGCAGCCCGGAATCGAGCTCACCGCGCTGCTTGGCCAGCTCGGACCCCGCGAGGGAGGGCGCGAACGGGCCGACCAGCACCAGGCGGTTGCCCTCGCTCGGTGCGAGGCCCGGAACCCCCGCTGCGTCGGGCAGCTCCCCGACCATTCCCACGACCGGCGTGGGGTAGATCGGGCCGTGCTCGGTCTCGTTGTAGAGGGAGACGTTTCCGCCCACCACCGGCACCCGGAGCGCCAGGCAGGCGTCCGCCAGGCCCAGAACGGCGCGATCGAGCTGCCAGGCGACGTTGGGCTTCTCCGGGTTGCCGAAGTTCAGGCAATTGGTGAGGCCGAGCGGCTCGGCGCCGACGCAGGCGAGGTTCTGCGCGCACTCGAGCACGGCCTCGACAGCGCCGGCGTACGGATCGCAGGCGACCCGCCGCCCGTTGCCGTCGATCGCCACCGCGATAGCCCGATCCGACTCGGGGACCATCAGAACCGCGGCATCCGCCGACTCCGGGCGGCGGGCGGTCCGGGACCCGACCACCGAGTCGTACTGCTCGAAGGCCCAGCGCTTGGAGGCGATGTTCGGCGCCCCGAGCAGGGCGCGCAGGACGGCCGAGGGATCGGCGGGGTCGGCGGAGCGGCCGGCGCTCAGGGCCACCTGCTCGCCGAGCGTTTCCGAGTTCGCGTACATCCAGCCGTCCGGCTCGGCCGGCTCCAGGTCATACAGGGGGCATTCGTCGACGAGGGCGGAGACCGGCACGTCACCGACCTCGACTCCGTCGTCGAGGACGCGCAGACGCCCTGAGTCGGTGATCTCGCCGATCGCGGCGGAGCCGGTCTGCCAGCGCTCGCAGGTCGCTACCACCTCGTCGAGCCGCGACGGCTCGACGACGGCGAGCATCCGCTCCTGAGACTCCGAGACCATCACCTCGAAAGGCTCCATGTCCTCCTCCCGCAGCGGCACCCGGCGCACGTCGATGTCGATCCCGACGCCGCCCTTTGAGGCCATCTCCCCGGCCGAGGAGGTGAGCCCGGCCGCACCGAGATCCTGGAGCGAGACCAGCAGGTCGCGCTCGAGCAGCTCCAGGCAGCACTCGAGCACCTTCGACTCCTCGAACGGATCCCCGATCTGGACGCTGGGCCGCTTCGAGTCATCTCCGGCCTCGAGTTCCGCCGAGGCGAGTACCGAGGCCCCGCCGATCCCGTCGCGTCCCGTCGACGCACCCATGATCACCAGCAGGTTGCCGGGGCCTGCCGCCGCCGAGCGGATCATCGCGTCGGTCCGGGCGATCCCGACGCACATCGCGTTGACCAGGCAGTTGTGCTCGTAGGGCGGCTCGAAGTAGACCTCGCCGCCGACCGTCGGCACGCCGATCGAGTTGCCGTAGTGGGCGATCCCGGCCACCGCCCCCTCGAACAGGTAGCGCGAGCGCTCGCCGGTCGGCTCGCCGAACCGCAGGGAGTCGAGCACCGCGATGGGCCTCGCCCCGATAGCGAAGACGTCCCGGAGGATCCCTCCGACCCCGGTGGCGGCGCCCTGGAACGGCTCCACCGCGCTCGGGTGGTTGTGCGACTCCACCTTGAAGGCGATTGAGTGCCCGTTGCCGATGTCGACCGCCCCGGCGTTCTCCCCGGGGCCCATCACCACCCTTTCGCCCTCGGTCGGGAGCCGGCCCAGGAGCTTGCGCGAGTGCTTGTACGCGCAGTGCTCCGACCAGAGCAGCGAGAACATCGCGAGCTCGACCCCGTTCGGGTCGCGCCCGAGCAGCTCCGTGATCCGCTCGTACTCGAAGTCCGTGAGCCCGAGCTCTCGGTGCGGGCTCTCGGAGACGCCCGCGCTCACGCGGCGGCGGCCCGGGAAGTGCCGGCGAGCGCGCGGAACAGGGCGAGCCCGTCGTCAGAGCCGGTGAGCGGATCGACCGCGTGCTCGGGATGGGGCATCAGGCCGAGCACGTTCCCCTGCTCGTTGACGACGCCGGCGATGTCGCGAACGCTGCCGTTCGGGTTTTCCCCGGGGGCGTAGCGGAAGGCGATCCGCCCCTCGCCCTCGAGCCGGTCGAGCTCCTCGTCCGGCGCAAAGTATCGGCCGCTCATGTGCTTGATCGGGATCGAGAGCCGATCGCCGCCGCCGATCGCCGATCCGAATGGCCCTGCGAAGTCCTCGGCCACCAACTCGACCTGTCGGCAGATGAAACGCAGACCCTCGTTGGGCAGGAGTGCGCCGGGCAGGAGCCCTGCCTCACAGAGCACCTGGAAACCGTTGCAGATCCCGAGGACCGGTCCGCCCTCGGCCGCGAAGCCGGCGACGGCCTCCATCGCCGGGGAGAAGCGCGCGATCGCACCGGCCCTCAGATAGTCGCCGTAGGAGAAGCCGCCCGGGACGATGACGCCATCGAGCCCCGAGAGGTCGGTCTCCTCGTGCCAGACGAGCCTCCCGTCCCCGACGCGCTGCACGGCGGCCACGGCATCGCGCTCGTCGCATGACCCCGGGAACTGGATGACGCCGATCACCGTTCGAGCTCCACCTCGAAGTCCTCGATCAGCGGGTTGGCGAGCAGCTTCTCGCAGAGGTCGTCGAGCTTGCTCGGGTCGTCGGTTTCCAGTTCGACCAGCCGCCCGACCCGGACGTCGTGCACGCCCTCGAAGCCGAGAGCCGGCAGTGCCCGCTCGACCGCCTTCCCCTGCGGGTCGAGGATGCCCTGCTTCGGCCGAATCAGGACCTTGGCCTTCACTCACTCAGCCTAACGGCGCGCCAGACGGCTTCGCCACTGAGCGGGTCGCGCTTACGCGCGCCCTCCCGTCAACTTCTCGTAGGCCTCGACGTACTTGGCCCGGGTGTTCTGGACGACCTCGTCGGGCAGCTCGGGCCCCGGCTCGGTGTGGTCCCAGCCGACCGAGTCCGAGTAGTCGCGCACGTACTGCTTGTCGAAGGACGGCTGGGTCCCCCCGGGTTCGTAGGTGTCCGCGGGCCAGAACCGCGAGGAGTCGGGGGTCAGCACCTCGTCCGCGAGGACGACGTCCGCGCCTGCGGAACGGCCGAACTCGAACTTGGTGTCCGCCAGGATGATCCCGTGCTCAGCGGCGTGGTCCGCTCCGCGCTGGTAGATCTCGATCGAGACACGGCGGAGCTCCTCCATCAGCGGCCGGTCGCCGATCAGCTCGGCGGCCCGGTCGAAGTCGATGTTCTCGTCGTGCTCGCCGAGCTCCGCCTTGGTGGCGGGCGTGAAGATGGGCTCCGGCAGCTTGCTCGATTCCACCAGGCCCTCCGGCAAGTCGATGCCGCAGACGGCGCCGGACTCGCGGTACTCCTTCCATCCGGAACCGGAGAGGTACCCGCGGACCACGCACTCCACCGGGAACATGTCGAGCTTGCGAACCCGCATGCCTCGTCCGGACGCCTCCGCGGGAACCTCCTCGGAGATGAAGTGGTTGGGGACGATGTCCTCGGTCAGCTCGAACCAGAAGAGCGACATCTGGGTGAGGACCTTGCCCTTGTCCGGGATCTCGGTCGGCAGGATGACGTCGTAGACCGAGATCCGGTCGGACGCGACCATGATCAGGTCGTCGCCGTCCTCGTAGATCTCACGCACCTTGCCCGATCCGTGCAGCTTCAGATCGGCGAGCGAGGTGGTCATCCGCCGCCCACCTCCGCCTGGGCCGCGGGATGGGCCTTGGCCCAGTCGACGATCTGCCCCGACCCGACGATCGCCCTGCCCTCGTCGAGGGCGAGCACCGGCAGGTTGATCTGCCCGGTGAGCTCCTTCACCTCGTCACGGCCGCTTCGCCGCTCGCCCCAGGTCCAGGGCATGAGCCGGTAGCCGGGCTGATCGCGGATCTCGTACTCGTAGCCGGCGTCATCGAGCGCCTTGGCCGCCCGCCCGCAGGCGTGACCGATCGCCGCGTGCTTGTCCCTCTGGCCACAGGTGTAGAGGATCACGCCTCAAGCCTATCCAGGCGAGCCATCACCTCGGGGACATGCTTGAGATACGCGTCATAGTCGAAGACCTCATCCAGGTCGAGCTGCGGCGCGGCCTTGCCGATCAGCTCCCGGAAGTCGGTCTCCTCGTCCCAGGCACGTTGGGCGTTCTCCTGGACCAGCCGGTAGGCCTCGTCGCGAGTCATCCCAGATTCGACCAGCGCGGTCAGGGCCCGTTGGCTGAAGAGCGCGCCGTGGGTGAGCTCGATGTTCTTCCGCATCCGGTCGGTGTGGACCGTCATGCCCTCCACGATCCGGGTGGCGACATGCTGCATGTAGTCGATCGCGATCGTGGCATCGGGGAGGACGATCCGCTCGGCCCCGGAGTGTGAGATGTCTCGCTCGTGCCAGAGCGCGATGTTCTCCATGCCCACCTGGGAGTAGCCGCGCAGCACGCGCGCCAGTCCGCAGAGCCTCTCGGCCAGGATCGGATTGCGCTTGTGCGGCATCGCCGAGGAGCCCTTCTGCCCGGAGCCGAACGGCTCCTCGACCTCTCGCACCTCGGTGCGCTGCAGATTGCGGATCTCGGTCGCGAAGCGCTCCAGCCCGGCGCCCGCGATCGCGATCCGGGCGAGCACCACCGCATGACGATCCCGGGGGACCACCTGAGTGGAGACGTCCTCAGCCCTGAGGCCGAGGGAGTCCATCACCCTGGCCTCGACGGTCGGTGGCACCGAGGCGTAGGTGCCGACCGCGCCCGAGAGGGCCCCGACGGCGGCCTGCTCGAAGGCGTCGGTGAGGCGCTGCAGGTTCCGGTCTGCCTCGAACGCAAAGCTCGCCAGCCGCAATCCGAAGGTGGACGGCTCCGCGTGGACCCCGTGTGTTCGGCCGACGCAGAGCGTCTCGGCGAACTCCTTGGCCCGGACCACGAGCGCGTCGCGGTAGGCGCGGGCACCCTGGACGACGATCTCACCCGCCTCCGAGAGCTGGAGCGCCAGGGCGGTGTCGAGCACGTCCGAGGAGGTCAGCCCGTAATGGATCCAGCGCCCCTCCTCCCCGACCGAGCTGGAGACGACGTCGACGAAGGCGGCGACGTCGTGCCCCGTCGTGCGCTCGCGCTCCTCGACGGCCTCGACCGTGAACGAGGCCCGGTCGCGGGCGGCCTTCGCCGCTTCTTCCGGCACCGCTCCCTCGGCCGCCCACGCCTCGGTCGCCGCGAGCTCGACCCTGAGCCAGGTCTCCATGCGGCGCTGCTGCGTCCAGACCGCGCCCATCTCCTCGCGTGTGTAGCGGGGGATCACGTATTGATTCTGACGGCCCGGAACGCCTAGGCGTTGATCATCCGGACGGCGAGCAGTCCCGCGTTCTTCGCGCCATCGATCGCCACGCAGGCGACCGGCACACCGGGGGGCATCTGGACCGCCGAAAGCAGCGCGTCCAGCCCGCCCAGGTTCTTGCCGGAGATCGGGACGCCGATCACGGGCAGGTCGGTCTTGGAGGCGGCGAAGCCCGGCAGGGCCGCCGACATCCCGGCGCCCGCGATGATCACCTTGAGGCCGCGCATCCGGGCGTTGGTGCAGTACTCGCTGGTCTCCTCAGGCTGACGGTGCGCGCTCAAGACCCTGACCTCATAACGGATCCCGTGATTCTGGAGAGCCTCGCCGGCCGGCTGCATCTTGGGCTTGTCGTTCTTCGAGCCCATGATGATCCCGACCAGGGGCGCGTCGACCTCGATCTCCTCGAACGCCTGCTCGACCTCGGGCATCGTCTCTGCGGCCAGCTCACCCTCGGTCATCGGCTCCTCCATTCGTGGTCATCGGTCAGTCGTCTTTACGCCGCGGCCCGGTCAACCGCCCTGGCGGCGATGTCCGTGCGCAGCTGCCTTCCCTCGAACTCGATCAGCTCGGCCGCATCGTAGGCGCGGTGCCGGGCCTTTGCGGCCGTCGACCCCAGACCGGTGATGTTGAGGACCCGGCCGCCGGCGGTGACGATCTCTCCGTCCTGTGCGGCCGTCCCGGCGTGGTAGATCTCGACACCCTCGACGGCGGCCGCCCGATCGAGTCCGGCGATCACGTCCCCCTTCGACGAGGAGGCGGGGTAGCCGGCCGAGGCCAGCACCACCGTCACCGCCCAGTCGTCGCCGAACTCCGCCTCGGCGCTCGCCAGTCCGCCCGGCTCACGCGAGGCCAGAAAGAGCTCGAGCGGGTCGGTGCGCAGGCGGGGCAGCACGGCCTGGGTCTCGGGATCGCCGAACCGGCAGTTGAACTCGAGCACCTTCGGGCCGTCCGCGGTCATCATCAGGCCGGCGTAGAGGACGCCGCGAAACGGGGTGCCTCGTTCCCGCATCGTGTCGACCACCGGACGATGCACCAGGTCGGCGATGCGCTCCGTCTCCCCGGGGTCGAAGCCCGGCACCGGCGAGTAGCTCCCCATGCCCCCGGTGTTCGGGCCCTCATCGCCGTCGTGGATCCGCTTGTAATCCTGCGCGGGGGCCAGCGGGAGGACGTTCTCACCGTCGCAGAGAGCGAGCAGGGACACTTCCTCGCCCTCCAGGAACTCCTCCATCACCACCTGGGTCGCACCGAAGCGCCGCTCCTCGAAGAACACGCGTATCGCTTCGCGCGCCTCGCTCTCCGTGGAGCAGATGATCACGCCCTTGCCGGCCGCCAGGCCGTCGGCCTTGAGGACGAGCGGATAGGAGGCGCCCGCGATCCGGTCGAGAGCCTCATCGTTGCCGCGAAGCACCGCATGGGACGCGGTCGGCACGCCGGCCTCCTCCATCAGCTCCTTCGCGTGGAGCTTCGATCCCTCCAGGCGGGCGGCCTCGCGGCTCGGCCCGAAGGCCGGAATCCCCTCCGCCTCGAGCGAGTCGACGAGGCCGGCAACGAGCGGGGCCTCCGGGCCGACCACCACCAGGCCGACCTCCTCGTCTCTGGCTGCGGCGAGCAGCGCATCGAGGTCCTCCGCCCCGATCTCCAGGCAGCGCGCCTCTGCGGCGATTCCGGCGTTGCCGGGCGCGCAGAGAAGCTCTGGATTCTGCGGAGAGCGCCCGAGGGCGCGCACGAGCGCATGCTCGCGCCCGCCTCCCCCGACCACGAGAACTCTCATCAAAGGCCCCTCCTCCGAGCTCGTATCGAAGCGGTCAGAGGGACTTCGCGAAGTCGTCGACCGGAATCGCCGCGAGCGTCTGGCTGCTCATCGTTCCACGCGAGCCGAGTTCGACGGAGACCTTGGCCATGGTCTTCTCGTCGGGCGCCTCCACGATCGTGATGAAGTCGTATTGACCCAGCGTCGCCCACTGCTCCTTCACCGTGACTCCGAGCTGCTCGACCTCCTTGTTTACCTCTTGGACGCGGCTCGGGTTGTTCTTGAGCGTCTGCACGCCCTCGGAGGTCAGATTGGTCAGCATTACGAACGTCGGCATCGTTTCTCCTCTTCTGGTGACTTGCCCCGTTGACCCCCTTTCTTTCACTTTCCGCCGCAGCTTGCAATCCCGAGCCTCGGGTCGGCGTCCCGCGGGCCGCTGCGCGTCCGGCCCGGTGGAGATGATCTCGGCGTGAGTGAGCACCCGATCTTCGCTCGCTTCTACGACCGGATGAGCGCCGCGGCCGAG
The DNA here is from genome assembly GCA_963831605.1 of uncultured Solirubrobacterales bacterium. Lineage (GTDB taxonomy): Bacteria > Actinomycetota > Thermoleophilia > Solirubrobacterales > 70-9 > DASUPK01. The sequence goes on along the minus strand of CAWHQR010000005.1, from coordinate 191,897 downwards.
CGCGCGGGGCTGGGAGAGATGCGACGTGAGCTGCTGACGTCGGCGACGGGCCGGGTTGTCGAGCTCGGCGCGGGCACGGGTAGCAACCTCGAGTACTACACCGGCGCCGTCACCGAACTGGTCCTGACCGAGCCCGACCCCCATATGGCCCGCCGCCTGCGCGAGCGGGTCGCCCGGGAGCCGGGCGCGCCCGGTCACCCCGAGGTCGTGGAGGCATCGGCCGAGGACCTGCCATTCGACGACGACAGCTTCGACACGGTCGTTGCGACGCTCGTCCTCTGCACGGTCCCGCACCCGGAGCGTGCGCTCGCGGAGGCCCGCCGGGTCCTGGTGGAGGGAGGAAAGCTCCTCTTCCTCGAGCACGTTCGAAGCAGCCATCCCCGGGCCGCCCGGTGGCAGGACCGGTTCGAGCGCCCCTGGGGGTTCTTCGCGGCGGGGTGTCATCCCAACCGCCCAACCGGCCAGCTGATCGCCGACGCGGGCTTCTGGATCGACAGCCTCGAGCCGGGGAAGCTGCCGAAGGCGCCGCGCATCGTCCGGCCGGTGATCCGCGGGATCGCGCAGCGACCGACCGCCGCCGGCCGGGACTAGTCGGCGGCGGATCCGTCCTGCCAGGGGGCGAGGCCCTCGGCGCTCGCCCAGGGCGAGCGCCCCTCCTCCTCCACCTGCGTGGCCATCGCGGCCATCTTCTCCTGGGAGGAGTCGGTCGCTGAGGCGACCATGAACCACTTGCGCTCCACCGCAAGTCCCTCGGCGAGGGGCAGGGACGCGCCCTCGTAGACGGCGCGCTTCAGCGACCGGATCGCCTCGGGCGAGCGCCGGGCCAGCCGCTCGCCCATGTGGATGGCCGCCTCCTTGACCTGGTCGGCCGGCACGACGGCTCCGATCAGACCGTGATCGAGCGCCTCTCGTGGGCTCAGCGTTCTCCCGTCGAGCATCATCTGGAGCGCCCTACCGACGCCCACCAGCCTCGGCAACCGCTGTGTTCCGCCGGCCCCCGGGTTGAAGTCGATCGTCATCTCCGGGAGCCCGATCGCGATATCGGCGTCGGCCATCACGCGAATGTCACAGGCCAGCGAGATCTCACAGCCGCCACCGGTGGCGGGCCCGTTGATCGCCGCGATGAAGACCTTGTCGGAGCGGTTCATCTCGAGGAAGAGGTCGTGCACCCGATAGAGCTCGAAGACCGCGGCAAGCGGGGTGCGCTCGGCGAGCTCACGGAGCACCGGTACGTGTCGCGCGGCCCCCGCGACGCGCAGGATCACCGCGGTCAGCCAGGGCGGCGCCGCGATGCCGGCGCGCCGGACGCTCGCCAGGATCTCGCCGACGTCGTAGTGGGTGATGTAGAGGTCATCGGGCTTGCCCGTGATCACCACGGCGCCCACCGAGCGGTCGCCGTCGAGCGAGCGCACCAGCCGCTCCAGCTCGCGCACCATCCCCGCGGTCATGAAGTTGTGCGGGGGGTGGTCGATTCGCACGACCACGACCCGGCCACGTCGTTCGACGTCCAGCATCGGCATAGGCCTGAAGCCTATGCCTCGCTACGCATCAAATCCGACGTGAACGTGGTTGCAGTGGTCGGCTTGCGCGAAGCCGTTGGGATTCCCTGGGCCGTCGGGGTCGAAGCAATAGATCAGCTCGGTCGGCTCCTGACCTGCCGGCAAGGCGCCGAGCTGGCGGGCGATCGTCCCGCAGGGACCGTCGGGCGAGACATCGGTGCACGGCACGCCATCGATTGCGGCGATGTCCATGGCCCGGCCGTAGTAGTGGTTCGAGACGTTGCCGCTGGAGGCGAACTTGGAGTGGTCGGAGCGGAGCGCGGAGATCGTGATCTGGTGTTGCTGGCTGATCACCCCGAGGATGTTGAGGATCCGCGGATCGATCGCACCGGACTTGATGTCGACCATCTCCAGAGAGTTGGAGAGCGTCACGTTGGACCAGTTGATCACGGCTGCCCCGGTGCTCGGGCCGGGGAGGGCAACCGAGTAGGCGACCGTCTTCACCTGGCAGCTCCCGGCCATCGACTCGGCGTCCTGCAGCACGGCGTCGACGTACCACTCGGCGTGGTTGTGCTCGAAGAGCCCGGCCCGCAGGTCACCGGCGGCCCAGATCATTCGTGCCAGGGTCGCGGCTGAGTCCGCGGGACTCTCGTGGTTGATCTTGCCGTCGCCATCGCCGTCCACCGCGTACTGCTTCCAGTGGTCCTCGGTGATCCCGAGGGGCCCGACCGAGGAGAGCTGCTGGGCGCTCATCCCCTTGCCGAAGTTGGACTCCATCCTGGCGACGGCGGCGAGCGCCCAGACGGCGCCCTGATCGAGGTCGTAGCGGCCTGCGGCGTCCTGGAAGGCCTTCATGTAGTCCTCCGGGATCGACTCGCGCGAGCCGTCGGCCGGTGAGCAAACGAGCTCCTGCCGCTGCGGGATCAGCGAGAGTCCCCCGACGGTTCCAGTTCCGATCCCGCTGAAGCACGCGGCCCTCGCCATGACCTCGGCCACGTACCAATCGGCGTGGTTGTAGGCGAAGACCGCCCCCTCTGGGTCCTCCGGCATGCCGGCAACGCGCAGGTAGCGGGCCGCGGCGAAGATCGCGTCGTTTGGGTTGTTCGGGTCCTTGGTGCCGTCGTGATCGGCGTCGACGCCGTAGGTGGCCCAGGTCGACGGCATGAATTGCATCCAGCCCTCCGCGCCGGCCGAGGATGGGCCGAGGTTCTGCCCGAAGCCGCTCTCGATCTCGTTGATGGCGGCGAGGATCGACGGGCCGGCCGGGCCGAGGTCGTAGGCCTGGGCGGCGGCCTGGTAGATCGGGCCCAGGTATGCGGGAATCGCCACGGGACCGCAGGCTGTCGGGGTGATCGGGCCGGGCGGCGGCGGCGCGGTGCCGCCTACGTTCGCGGCGCCCTTTTCGTTCTCTCCACCCTTCGGTCCGGTGCCGCCGTTGCTCGGTGGATTCGGCGCGGGCTTCTTCTGGGTCTTGGGCGGGTGCTGGGTGATCGGCTTCGCCGGGGGCAGCAGCGTCACCGGCGGCTGCGGTTGGCTGGGCGGCTCAGGCGGATCCGTCGTCGTCGTGGTGGTGGTGGTGGGATCGGTGCTCGTCTGCGCGGCGGCTCCCGGTGCGACGATGGCCGCCCCCACGACAGTCGCCGCGATTGCCGTCCTGATCCGTCCCATCAGCCAAGGACCTGAGCGACGCGCCACTCATCGCCGGTCTTTGTCAGGGTCAGGCGCACCTCGCTGATCGCCCGCAGCCGGACGAGGGAGACACTGGCCGTGACCTGGTTCTTGGCGGCCGGGCCGAGGACGACGTTGAGCACGCGGGCCTGCGGCACCCTGCCGCTCGACGGGAGTCGAGGCGGGTCGGCGGCGAGTGACTTCTGCAGAGGCTTGGTGGCGGTCGCGGCGAAGGTGGCGCCGGTCTTCTTGGTCGACTTGCCGACCTCGTAGCCCACAAACGCCTGCGCGAACTGCCAGGCGACCTGGGTGGGAGGAGCCGAGCTCTTGGTCGGCGGCTGCACGGGCGCGGGGGCCGCATGACCCGACTGGATCTGCGGGATGACTCCCTGGAGAGTTGTCAGGTGGGCGCTGTGCGGACCCGCGGTGACCGAGGCGGCGATGGCCTGCGATCCGTGGTCAGAGGCGGGGTGATCAGCCGCGCTCATCGCCCCACCGGCGGCGGCGGCGATCGCGAGCGTGGCGGCGCCCGCGGCGATCGCCACTCGCGTGTGACGGCTGTGCCGGCTGAGCGCATCCTCGACCGGCCAGGTGAGCCTGGTCTGGATCAGTCGCTGGAGAGGGAGCAGGCTGTGGCCCGCGCGCTCCAACGCGCTGCGGGTGGCGTCGCTGCCTCGCCAGAGGACCTTCTCCTCGACACCCCAGGCCGCCTCGCGGATGGTCCAGCCGGCGTCCTCAGCTTGCACACGAAGTCTCACCCCGGATCAATCGTCCAGCCGAGGGTGGAGCCAGATACCGAGAAGTTGGTTCTTTAGGCGGGTGCCAGGCGTCGTGCAGACGGCTTGACCTTCTCGAAGGCCAACTTCCCGTCCTTGGCGTCGACCTTGACGCTGTCGCCCTCGGCGAAGTCCCCCTCGAGCAGTCTCAGCGCGAGCTTGTCGATCAGCTGCTTCTGGATCACCCGCTTCAGCGGGCGAGCCCCGTAGGTCGGGTCGAATCCGAGGTTGCCGAGCAGCTCACGTGCCTGCTCGGTCAGCTCGATCTCGATGCCGCGCTCGCTGACGCGCCGCGCGAGCTGGGCGACCTGGATGTCGACGATCTTGCCGAGGTCGGACTTGGTGAGGCGGTGGAAGATGACCACGTCGTCGATCCGATTGAGGAACTCCGGCGGGAAGGTCTGCGTGAGCGCCTCCTCGACCTGCTCGCGAGCCTTCTCCTCGACGGCCTCAGCGGCGATGTACTGCGAGCCGACGTTCGAGGTCATGATCAGGACGGTGTTCTTGAAGTCGACGGTGCGGCCCTGGCCATCGGTGAGGCGGCCGTCGTCCATGATCTGAAGGAGGACGTTGAAGACGTCCGGATGTGCCTTCTCGATCTCGTCGAGCAGGATCACCGAATAGGGCCGGCGACGGACGGCCTCGGTCAGCTGTCCCCCCTCCTCGTAGCCGACGTAGCCCGGCGGCGCACCGATCAGGCGGGCGACCGCGTGCTTCTCCATGTACTCGGACATGTCGATGCGGACGATCGCCTGCTCCGAGTCGAACATGAACTCGGCCAGGGCGCGGGCCAGCTCGGTCTTGCCGACGCCGGTGGGGCCGAGGAAGAGGAAGCTGCCGATGGGACGGTCCGGATCGGAGAGCCCGGCGCGCGAGCGGCGCAGGGCGCCGGAGACGGCCTCGACCGCCTCGTCCTGCCCGATCACGCGCTCGTGCAGCCGCTCCTCCATGTGGATCAGCTTTTCGACCTCTCCCTCCATCAGGCGGGAGACGGGGATTCCGGTCCACTTGCCGACGACCTCGGCGATGTCCTCCTCGGTGACCTCCTCGGTCAGCATCGAGCCGCCGTCGCGGTGCAGCTCGGCGAGCTTCGCCTCGCCGTCCTGAACCTGCTTCTCGAGATCGGGGATGCGCCCGTAGCGCAGCTCTGCCGCCCGCTCGAGGTCGGCGTCGCGCTCGGCCCGCTCGGCCTCCCGCTGCACCTCCTCCAGCTCGGCCTTGGCGGACTTGATCTCATCGATGGCGCTCTTCTCGTTCTGCCAGCGCGCCTTCATCTCGGAGGAGCGCTCGCGCAGGTCGGCGAGCTCGGCCTCGATCGCGTCGAGGCGCTCCTTCGAGGTCTCGTCCTTCTCCTTCTTGAGGGCCTCGCGCTCGATCTCGAGCTGCTGGATGCGCCGCTCCACCTCATCGATCTCGGTGGGCATCGAGTCGATCTCGATCTTCAGCCGCGACGCGGACTCGTCGATCAGATCGATCGCCTTGTCCGGCAGGAAGCGGTCGGCGATGTAGCGGCTGGAGAGGGTGGCGGCCGCGATGATCGCGGAGTCCGTGATTCGCACTCCGTGGTGGACCTCGTAGCGCTCCTTGAGCCCGCGGAGGATCGCGATGGTGTCCTCGGGACTCGGCTCGCCGACGAAGACGGGCTGGAAGCGCCGCTCCAGTGCGGCGTCCTTCTCGATGTGCTTGCGGTACTCGTCGAGCGTCGTGGCGCCGACGGCGCGCAGCTCGCCGCGAGCGAGCATGGGCTTCAGAAGATTGGATGCGTCGACCGCGCCCTCCGCAGCGCCGGCGCCCACGATGGTGTGGAGCTCGTCCATGAACAGGACGATCTGGCCCTCGGCCGCCTGGATCTCCTTGAGGACCGCCTTGAGGCGCTCCTCGAACTCGCCGCGGTACTTGGATCCGGCCAGCAGCGCGCCGATGTCGAGCGAGATCACCCGCCGGTCGCGCAGCGACTCGGGAATGTCGCCGGAGACGATCCGCTGGGCGAGTCCCTCGACGATCGCCGTCTTGCCGACGCCCGGATCACCGATCAGGACCGGGTTGTTCTTGGTGCGGCGGGAGAGGACCTGGATGATGCGGCGGATCTCCTCGTCCCGGCCGATGACCGGATCGAGCTTGCCCGACTCCGCCTCCGCGGTCAGGTCGCGCCCGTACTTGTCCAGCGCGCCGAAGGTGTCCTCCGGGTTCGGTGAGGTGACGCGATGAGGTCCCCGCACCTCCGAGATCGCCTGGATCAGGTCCTTGCGATCGGGGAGCAGGTCGGCGACGCCGGACTTCGGCTCGGCGAGAGCCAGGAGGATGTGCTCGGTCGAGATGTACTCGTCGCCGAGGCCGGCGGACTCCTTCTCGGCCTGCTGGAGGACCCAGACGAACTGGCTCGAAGGGCGGACGTCCGGGACCGTATTGCCACTCAGCTTGGGCAGCTTGCCGATCGCGTCCGTTGCCTTGGCGCGCGCGTCCTGCGCGTCGACGCCGAGCCGCTGCAGGACGGGCACGACGACACCCTCGTCCTGGTCCAGCAGCGCGAGGAGGATGTGGGACGGGGCGACCTCGGGGTTGGAGCCCTCGGACGCGAGCCGCTGGGCCGCCGAGACGGCCTCCTGGGACTTGACGGTGAAGCGGTCAGGCTGCATCTGGGGACATGGTACCGGGTTCAGTCGGAAAAGTAAAGAAATCTATGTGGCTAAGACTTAGATCTATGCCTGGCCCACGAATGGAAGATTTGTGGGGTTTACACGGCTCGCACCACGCGCATAGGATGACGCAGCGACCGCTCCGGTCACGGATGGCCATGGGGAACAACGTCGAGATCTACGAGCGCATTCTCGAGACCTTCAACCGCGAAGGTGTCGATGGGGTCATGCCCTACTTCACCGACGACGTCGAGGTCTACGACCCGGATCTGCCCGAGGGTGCGTACCGCGGGCCAGAAGCCGCTCGACACGTCGTTGAGCTGCTGACGAGCGGCTTCGACGACGTCGAGATCAAGGACTTCCGCCTGCTCTCGGCCGGGGACCGGGTGGTCGCCCTTCTGCACACGCGCGCCAAGGGCGAGCGAGTCGACCTGGAGGTTGAAACGCGCGACGCCCACACCATCACCTTCCGCGACGGCAAGATCGCCTACTGGCGTCTGTACCTCGATCAGGCCGAGGCGCTCACCGACGCTGGACTCGATCCGGAGCTCGCCACCGGCAAGAGCCACGCGCCGTCCTAGGCTTCCGGCGTGATGAGCGCCAGGACCCGTGGGGTTGCGTTGGCCGCTCTGACGGCCGTCCTCGCGCTGGGTATCGGCGGCCGATCGGCAGCCGGCAGGGGTGACGGCGACGGCGGGAAGGTCTGGCCGCGCGATCCGTATCCCTCCAACCGCGCAATTCGCCGCGCGCAGGAATTCGCCGCGGGCCGGGGCGACGTCTCATTCGCCGTGATCGATGCCTCGATCGGGCTCCGGGGATATGACCCCGATCACCAGTTCAGCTCGGCAAGCGTCAGCAAGGCGCTGCTGCTCGCCGCCGAGCTGCGAAGGCTGGAGCGAGACCACCTGCCGCTCGGTCGGGAGACGAGGGCTCTGCTCGAGCCGATGATCACCTACTCCGACAACGGGGCGGCGGACTCCGTCTACGCGCAGGTCGGCGATCAGGGGCTCAGCGAAGTGGCCGAACACGCCGGCATGAAGGATTTCGAGCCGACCCCCGGCTTCTGGGGTGGCGATCAGGTCACTGCCGCGGACCTGGCGCGGTTCTTCTTCCGGCTCGAATCCAATCTGCCCGGTCCGCACCGTGCCTACGCAAAGCGGCTGCTGGCGAGCATCACGCCGGTCGAGCGCTGGGGGATCCCGCAGGCGATCGGCCATGGCTGGTCGATCTGGTTCAAGGGCGGCTGGCGCCCGGCCGGTGAGAAGGAGACCAGCGGCGCGGTGACCCACCAGGCGGCGCTGCTGGTCCATCGTGGCGGTGAGCGGGTGGCCCTCACCATCCTCACAGACGAGACGCCGGGGGACGCGACCGGCTACGCCGCGCTCGAGGGTGTCACCGAGCGGCTGCTCGCGAAGCCGCCGCCGAATCGCAGCGGCTGGCCCGCGCCCTAGTTGGCTCGCCGGCGGATGGGGATCCGCGTGGATCCCTCCCCCCGCCGCATGCCCGGCGGCTCGTATGCCCCGTAGGGCACCAGTTCTCCGCCGACCGACTTGCGCAGCCGCTCCAGTTCCTGGTTCATCCGGCTCTCCATCTCCGCGGCGCGCTTTCTGATCCTCGCCATGTCAGAGCGCATGCGCTCGAGCCGCCGCTCGAGCTCGAGGACGGTCTCGACGCCCGCCAGGTTCAGCCCCTCGTCGTTCGTCATCTGCTGGATCCGGCGGAGCCGCTCGACGTCCGCCTGGGAGTAGAGACGCGTGTTCTTCGGCGAGCGCTTCGGTGTGATCAGGCCGCGAGCCTCGTACATCCGGAGCGTCTGCGGATGCATCTCGGCGAGCTCGGCCGCGACGGAGATCATGAAGACGCCGCGGTCCTGATCGAGCCTCCGCCCGCCGTCCCGCCGCTTCGGTGAGCTGCCATCAGCCATCGGTGGTCACTCTCCCCTCTGCTCCGGACCGACCGGCGTCGTTGAGCAGGGAGGCTCGCGGGTTCTGGCCATTGAGCGCCTCAGCCAGCTTCGCGACGGCCTCACGCTGCTCATCGGAAAGGTCCTTGGGCACGTCGACGCGGATCCGATAGTGGATGTCTCCCCGCCCGGACCCGCTGGTGCGCGGGGGCCCCTCGCCGCGCAATCGCTGCACCGAACCGTGCTGGGTGCCCGACGGGATGCGGATCGTCTTCGAACCGTCGATCGTCGGGACCTCCACCGTCGCTCCCTGGATCGCCTCGGCGACGGTCACCGGCAGATCGACCTCGAGGTTGCCGTCCGGGCGCTGCTTGAAGACCGGCGACGGCGCCACCCGCGTGGTCACGTAGAGATCGCCGCGCGGACCGCCGCGGTAGCCCGCCTCGCCCTTGCCCGCGAGCCGGATCCTGCTGCCGTCATGAACTCCGGCGGGGATGTTCACCCGGTACCGCTTGGTCTCCTGGGTGATTCCCTGGCCAGCGCAGGTGGGGCACGGATCGTCGATCAAGGTGCCCTGACCACCGCATTCGGGGCAGGGCTGCGAGATCGAGAAGAGCCCCTGGCTCTGGGCGTCGATTCCCGACCCCTCGCAGCGGGGGCAGGTTCGAGGAGAGGTGCCGGGCTTGGCCCCACTGCCCTCGCAGGTCGGACAGGGCCCCGTGGTGGGAACCGAGACCGCGATCTGCGTCCCGTGCACCGCCTGGTCGAAGGAGAGGCGAACCTCGGTCTCGAGGTCCCGGCCTCGCTGCTCGCGCGGTCCCTGCTGGCCCCCGCCCCGGAAGAAGGTGGAGAAGATGTCACCGATATCCGAGGCGAAGCCGCCGCCGGGGACGCCGCCGGCACCAGCGCCACCGGGGAAGCCGCCGCCGGGGAACCCGCCGAAGCGGCCACCGGAGTCGTACTCCTTGCGCTTCTTCGGGTCGGAGAGAGCGTCATAGGCCTGCTGGATCTCCTTGAAGCGCTCCTCGGCCCCCGCGTCGTCCGGGTTGCGATCCGGATGCCACTTGCGGGCCAGCTCCCGGTAGGCCTTCTTGATCTCGTCCTGCGAAGCCGACTTGGAGACGCCCAGGACCTCGTAGAAGTCGCGCGGGGTCGTCGCCATTACTTGCTCACCACCACCTTGGCCGGCCGCAGCACCTGGCCGTTCAGGCGGTAGCCCTTCTGCAGCGTCTCGAGGACGATCCCGGCCTCAGCGCCCTCGGCGGGCTGGGTCGAGAGGGCCTCGTGCAGTTGCGGATCGAACCTCTCGCCGGCTGGGTCGAACGACTCCACACCGGCGTCGCCGAGCCGGCCGCGCAGCTCATCAAGCACCAGACCGACGCCCTCGACCAGCGCTCCGTGTGCCGCGGGGTCTGATCCCGCGGACAGGGCGCGCTCGAGGTTGTCGATCACCGGCAGGAGCTCGCGGGCGAGCTCCGCCTTGCCGCGAGCGAGGGCGTCGGAGGTCTCCTTCGCCACCCGCTTGCGGTAGTTCTCGAAATCGGCCCGGGTGCGCTGGGCGAGCTCGAGGTACTCATCGCGCTCGCGCTTGGCCTCACCGAGCTCGTCGAGGTCTCGCTCGACGGTCTCGGCCGCGCTGTCTCCATCTGTCTCGGGGACGGAGGGGTCGTCGACGACCTCTGCGTCGACGACCTCCTCATCCCGCATCTCGTCGGTCATGCGGCCTCCTTACGAGGTCTTCTCGTCGTCGACGACCTCGGCATCCACGACCTCCTCCTCATCGCCGGCGCCGTTCTGCGAGGCGCCGTCGGGAGAGGTCGCGGCCTGCTCATCGGCCGCCTGCGAGTAGATCTGCTCGGAGACCTTCTGGAAGGCCGCCTGCAGCGCATCGGACTTCGACTTGATCTCGTCGGCGTTCTCCGAGGTGAGCGAGTCGCGCACCTCCTTGATCGCCGCCTCGATCTCCTCCTTCGAGGAGGAGTCGACCTTGTCGCCGAGCTCGCCGAGCTGCTTCTCCGCCTGATAGGCGGCGTTCTCGGCGACGTTGCGGGCCTCGGCCAGCTCTCGCTGGCGCCGGTCCTCGTCGGCGTGCGACTCGGCGTCCTGGATCATCTGCTCGACCTCGGTGTCATCGAGGCCGGAGCCGCCCTTGATCTCGATCTTCTGCTCCTTGCCGGTGCCGAGATCCTTGGCGGAGACGTTGAGGATGCCGTTCGCGTCGATGTCGAAGGTCACCTCGATCTGAGGCAGGCCTCGCGGGGCGGGTGGGATGCCGGTGAGCTGGAACTTGCCCAGGCTCTTGTTGCCGGACGCCATCTCGCGCTCGCCCTGCAGGACGTGGACCTCGACCGAGGGCTGGTTGTCCTCCGCGGTCGAGAAGATCTCCGACTTCTTCGTCGGGATCGTCGTATTGCGCTCGATCAGCTTCGTCATCACGCCGCCCTTGGTCTCGATGCCGAGGGTGAGCGGGGTGACGTCGAGCAGGAGCACGTCCTTGACGTCGCCCGCCAGGACACCGGCCTGAATCGCGGCGCCGATCGCCACGACTTCGTCCGGGTTGACTCCCTGATGCGGGTCCTTGCCGGTCAGCTCCTTGACCTTCTCCTGCACCGCCGGCATGCGGGTCATGCCTCCGACCAGGACCACATGGTCCACGTCGGTGCCGGCGTCGGCGAGGGCCTGCTTGACCGGGCCGACGACGCGCTCGAGCAGGTCCGAGGTCAGCTCTGAGAGCTTCGCCCGGGTCAGCTTGATGTCGAGGTGCTTCGGGCCCGCGTCGGTCGCGGTGATGAACGGCAGGTTGATCTGCGTCTCCTGCGTGGTGGAGAGCTCGATCTTCGCCTTCTCCGCGGCCTCGTAGAGGCGCTGCAGAGAGTTCTTGTCCGCGGACAGGTCAACGCCCTGATCGCGCTTGAACTCGGCGACCAGCCACTCGACGATCGCCTTGTCCCAGTTGTCGCCGCCCAGGTGGTTGTCACCGGAGGTGGCCTTGACCTCGAAGACGCCGTCGCCGATCTCCAGGACCGAGACGTCGAAGGTGCCGCCGCCCAGGTCGAAGACGAGGATGGTCTGGTCGGACTGCTCCTTGTCGAGCCCGTAGGCGAGTGCGGCTGCCGTCGGCTCGTTGATGATCCGCTTGACGTCGAGCCCGGCGATCTTGCCGGCGTCCTTGGTCGCCTGGCGCTGATCGTCGTTGAAGTAGGCCGGGACGGTGATCACGACCGACTCGACGGACTCGCCGAGCTTGGCCTCGGCGTCCGCCTTCAGCTTCTGCAGGATCATCGCCGAGATCTCCGGCGGCGAGTACTGCTTGCCGTCCACCTCGATGCGAACGTCGCCGTTGGGGCCGGCGACGACCTCGTAGGGGACGATCGTCTCCTCCTCCTTGACCTCGGCCTCCTTGCGGCCCATGAAGCGCTTGATCGAGAAGATCGTCTTCTCGGGGTTCATCACGGCCTGTCGCTTGGCGACCGTGCCGACCAGGCGCTCGCCGGAGTCGGTGAAGGCGACGACGGACGGGGTGGTGCGGCCGCCCTCAGCGTTCTCGAGCACGGTCGGCTCACCGCCCTCCATCACCGCCACGCACGAGTTCGTCGTGCCCAGATCGATGCCGATTGTCTTTGCCACTGTCATTCCTCCAAAGCTTGGTTTTGGCTTGGGCTTCAGCATAGCCGCCCAAGAAATCTAAGTGTCAGTCTGGCAGATATACGCGTGCTGTCAACCCCGGGCAAAAAAAGAGGCCGGGGCGTGTGCGCCCCGGCCTCTCGATGCTTCCCGCTGCGCCCGCGATCACTTGACCTGGAGACGGCTCCAGATGCCGAAGTGGTCGGACGAATGCAGGCCGTTCGCGTAGGTGGTCGTCAGGCCACCCTTCTTGAACTTGATCTTCTTGCTGTTCGACATGATGTGATCGACCCGGTGGGTGATGCCGGCCGTGCTCGGGTCGTTCAGGTTCGGGTCCTGCAGGCAGCACCCGAACGGGGGCGGCGTGAGCGCACGCTCGCTCCAGCCCCCGGCCAGCAGCGCCCGGTAGGCCAGGGCATCGCCCGGGTCCACCTGGTCGCCGTGCACCGGCGAATCGGAGTTGAAGTCACCGACCAGCACGGTCGGCAGCTTCGAGGTCACCGGACCGCCCGGCGCGATCAGCTGCTTGGCCTGGGCCTCCCGAATCCCACCCTTCGGGTAGGTGTTGCCGTCGCTGCCCGTGTTGCTCGCTGCACTGTCGAATGCCTCGAGATGGCTGTCCACGACGTGGATCTTCCGGCCGTTGACCTTGGCGTCGACGGCGGCAAATCCGCGGGTCACGTCGACGTTGATCACGCCTCCGACCTTGACCCGAAGCAGCGTGTTGAACGTGCCGGAGGTCGCCTTGCTGGTCTTGACGCCCTTCTTCACCAGGATCGCGTCGCGCATGGTGAGGCGCTCGTTATGGCACTGGGCGGGACAGGCTCCGAGTCCGCCCGAGCCTTGGTTGACCGGGAGCTCGAAGTCGAACTCCGGCTTGACCACGGCGATGCGGTACTGGAGCTTCGGCTTCTTCTTCTTTTTCGCCGCGCTCGCGCCGCTCTTCTTTCCACCGCCGGAGTTGAGCTGGGTGAGCAGATCGGTGAGGAAGTCACCGCCGGCCGGGTCGGTCTGCGTCGCCTTCGGGCCCGACGTGACGGCGCTCAGGTCGTACGGACCGGTGCGCCACCAGGCGCCTTCCTGCAGGCCGACGATGTCGGGCTTCACCTTCTTGATCTCGCTTGCGAGCTCAGCGGCTCGTACGCCCGGGAAGTTGGTCCGATGGACCTGCTGCTCGATCTGGTACGCAGCGTCGACCGCGGCGTTGACGTTTCCGGCCTCGAGCGCCGGACTCAGATCCGCCCCGAGGTAAAGGTTGCGGCTCATGACGGTCAGCTGGGTGCCCTTCTTGCCTGACTTTCCCTTGGCATCGGCGGCGCCCGGGAGCAGCGTGATCGCCAGGGCCATAACCAACCCAAAGACCATCGCCAGACCGAAGCGCCCCCGCCTGCCCGGGGACTGCTGTGCGTGACTCAACGGAACTCCTTTTCTCTGCGAGGAGTCCCTTGCCACGCAATCGGTTGCGCGAGAACCCCTCGAGTCCTCTCTCTGTCCTGCTAACAACGCCATTTCACGCAGAGTTGCGGCCGAAACCGCAACAACCCGCAGTTGTGGGTAGGGCTAGGGGCCCTGGCCGGCGACCTGGGAAACGAAGGTCGCCACCTCGTCGGCCTGCTGGCCGCTCAGCACACCCTTGGGCATCCGCCCGGCGACCCCGTTGTTGATCGCGCTGAGGACACGGGGCTTGATGGTCGCTGGAGCCGGGGCGCTGGCGCTCGGCGGAGCGAGCAGCTCGTCGAGGTTGGGGCCGATGACGCCGTCGGTGCCCGCCTTGGCGAGCGTGTGGCAGGCCCCGCAGTTGGTCACGAACAGGTCCTTGCCCTCCCTGCAGGCTCGCCGGGACGTTTTGCGGGGAGGCGCTCTGGGAGCCCTCGTGGGTGATCGCCCAAGCGGGAACGCCCACCCCGAGGAGCAACACGACCAGCCCGAACATGACGAAGGTGCTCCGCTTCATTTGGCGCGGCGGAGCATATAGGGGCCGCGACGACCGACTTTGCGGGTCACTTCGTCCCGGCGGGTAGCGGCCCCGCCTGTTGCCTGTTGGCGCGGTACCACGGGCACATGCGCCGGAGTCCGCATTCCCCGCAACGGGGTTTCGGGCGGCAGACCGCGCGGCCGTGCTGGATCAGGTTGACGTGGAGCTCGTATGCGTCCTCGGGCGGAGTGATGGCGAGCATCTCGTCGTGGGCCTCCTCGAAGGGCGCACCCAGCCGGAAGAGGCCGAGACGGCCGCCGACGCGGTGGACATGGGTATCGACCGGGATCTCCGGACGGCCGAAGGCGAAGATCATCACGCAGGCCGCGGTCTTGCGGCCGACGCCCGGCAGGTCGTCGAGATAGGAGAGCGCCTCCTCGCGCGGGGCTTCCGCCAGCCAGTCCAGGTCGGGATGCTCTCCGAGCAGGTCGAGGATCTCCTGGATCCGTGGGGCCTTGGTGGCACTCAGCCCCCCGGGCTTGATCGCCGCCTCGACCTCGTCCGTCGGCGCGTCGCGGACCGCTTCCCAGGTCGGGAAGCGTTCGCGGAGCCGGTTATACGCAACGTCGCGGTTGCGGTCGTTGGTGTTCTGGGAGAGCACCGTCCGAACCAGCTCGGCGATCGGATGCCCGTGCGGCTGGTTGACGGGACGCCCGTAGAGCTCGCGGAGCCGGTCGCGGATCGCCAGGACGCGCCGGCGCGAGGGCCGGCGCCACCCGGGGTCCCTCTTGGGGATGCGCGGCGGAGGGCTTGAGGGAAGGTCGGCGATCTTCCCGTCGGCCAGCACGACCTTGCTCGGCAGCGGCACGAACCCGAGGATATTGTCCGCGCCCACCGTGGCCCAGGTCGAGACCGGAACAGTGATGGTCGATGGCGTTTCAACGTTCTTTCGACGCGTCGACGGAAACGGCGCGCCGGCCGTCTTCGTCCACGGCAACCCGAGCCACTCCGAGGACTGGCAGCCGTTCCTCGAGCGCATGACGGGTTCCGCTCTCGCGTTCGACCTGCCCGGCTGGGGCCGCTCCGACCGTCCCCCACCCAGCGAGTTCGACTACTCGATGGACGGTCTCGCCCGGTTCACGAAACGATTCCTGCAGCGAATGGCGGTGGAGGACCATTCGCTCGTCGTGCACGACTGGGGGGCCGTGGCCCTGATCGGCGCCCAGGAGGAGCCCGACCGGATCAAGCGGCTGGTGATCATCAACTCGGTCGTGCTCTTGCCCGGGTACCGCTGGCACCGCACGGCCCGCGTGTGGCGGACGCGAGGGCTGGGTGAGCTCTCCAACAGGATCTGGTCACGGCGGCTGCTCGATCTGGGGCTGCGCGAGTCGCGGGGCGACTGGAGCAGGCACGACCCCGAGTTCATCGATGCGATCTGGGACCACCTCGACAGCGGCACATTCGAGGCGATCCTGCGGCTCTACCGCTCGGCACCACCGGACCGGCTGGCGGCGGCCGGGGCGCGCCTCGGAGAGATCGAGGCGCCGGCCCTGGTCGTCTGGGGCGGGCGTGACCGTTACATTCCGGCGCGATTCGGTCCCGCCTACGCGGCCCGCCTGCCCAGCTCGGAGCTGATCGAGGTGCCCGAGGCGGGTCATTGGCCCTGGATCGACGCTCCGGAGATCGTCGACCGGGTGATCCGCTTTCTTACAACCGACGAAGACTTCCGCAATTCCTGACGAAGGTGTTATTCCGCCGTAACCAGACGCCCCCTGGTGACTAGAATCTTCCGGTCATGCGTGCCCTAATCGACAAATTCGGTAACTGGCTTCCCCACGGATACGGGGATGCGGGTCGCCAGCTCAGCCTGTTCGTGGTCGCGGAGCTCTGCTACGAGGCAGTCCGCGGCGTCGCCGACGGACAGCGCGCGACGGCCCTCGCCAACGGCCAGAACGTGATCGATTTCGAGAAGAGCCTCCACACGTTCTTCGAGCCCAACCTGCAGGCGGTGTTCATTCATCAGCGGTGGATCGTCGACTTCGCCAACTTCATGTACATGAACAGCCACTTCGTGGTGACCACGGCGTTCCTGGTCTGGCTCTATCTCTTCAGGAACCAGAATTTTTACTTCGTGCGCAACATGTTCATGGTTGCTATGGGGCTGGCGGTCGTGGGCTACGCGCTATTGCCGACCGCACCGCCGCGGCTCTTCCCCGGCGACGGTCTTGTCGACACGATCACCCAATACGCCCAGGTCAACCATGACTCCGGTCTCGTGAAGCTCTTCATCAACCCCTACGCGGCGATCCCCAGCATGCACGTCGCCTTCTCCACGATGATCGGCGTGACCGGCGTCCTGATCTCCAAGCACAGGGTCACCAAGGTCATCTGGGCCGCCTATCCCATCCTGGTGTTCTGGGTCGTGATCGTCACCGCGAACCACTTCTGGGTCGACGGCGCCTTCGGCCTGCTCGTCGCAGCGCTGTCGGCCGTCACCGCCACACAGATCCTGGCCCGCGTCCGGCCGGCCGTCTGGTCCTGGCGTCCGGCAACGGCTTGAGCGCGCGAGAGACGCTCCGCCGCTATGGCGAGCCGGGGCTGGTCGCGGCTGCCCTCGGCGCCGCCTACCTGATCATCCAGCCCGACAGCGCGGACCACGCCGCCCAGGTGTTTCGCTCGGGCCTGTTCGCCCACGACGGTCTGGTCACCTGGGACAACTTCTGGTTCGGCGGCCACCACCTGCCGGGCTACGGGATCCTCCTCCCGATCCTGAGCGCGGTGATCGGCCCGCGGCTGGTCGGTGTCATCGCGACGATCGTCGCGGCGCTGCTCTTCTCCGCGATCGCCTATCGGCGCTTCGGCGATCGCGCGCGGCTCGGCGTGATCTGGTTCGCGACCGCCACCGCCATCAGCCTGTTCACCGGCCGTCTCACCTTCGCCCTCGGCGTCGCCGTGGCGCTCTGCGCGGTCCTCGCGGCGCAGAGGGGACACCGGATCCTGGCGGTCGGCTTCGCCATGCTCACCCCCTTCGCGAGCCCCGTGGCCGCCCTGTTCCTCGCCTGCGCCGTGGTGGCGTACGCGATCGCGGAGCGAAGCCGCAAGGGCCTGGAGCTGGCGGTCGTCACCGTCGGCGTGGCGCTGCTGATCTCGGCTGCGTTCCCGGAGGGCGGGACCGAGCCGTTCGACTTCTCGAGCTTCGAGCCGGCGATCCTCGTCGCGATCGCCGTGTTCGTGGCCCTGCCGCCGGAGGAGCGTCTGCTTCGCTACGGCGTCGCCGTCTACGGCGCTGCGCTGGCGGGAGCGTTCCTGATTCAGAGCCCGATGGGCGGCAACGCGACCCGCCTCGGGTCGCTGCTCCTGGGGCCGATCCTGGCCTTCGGCCTCTGGCGCCGGCAGAGGTTCGCGCTCGTTCTGCTGATACCCGTCCTGATCTACTGGCAGTGGTCGCCCGTTGTGCGCGACCTCGAGCAGGTGAGCGCCCAGCCCTCGGTGAGCGCCGGGTACTACGCGCCCCTCGTCGACTTTCTCCGGGGACGGCCCCACAGGGACTCGCAGCGCGTCGAGGTCCTTCCGGAGGAGCACCACTGGGAGTCCGCCTATGTTCCCAATGGTCTCTACATCGCCCGCGGCTGGGAGCGCCAGCTCGACCGCAAGCTCAATCCGCTCTTCTACCAATCCGCTCCGCTCACCGGACTTCAGTACCGCAGCTGGCTGGATGACCTCGGGGTGGGCTATGTCGCCGTGCCGCGCGCTCCCCTCGACTACGCCGCCCTGGGGGAGAAGCGGCTGATCAAGAAGGGTCCGCCCTCGTACCTCCACAAGGTCTTCCACAGCAAGAACTGGAACGTCTATGCGGTCAGCCATCCCTCGCCGCTCGCGATCGGGGGCAAGATGGTGAAGCTGACCCCGCAGGGCTTCGTGGTCGACGCGAGCGCCCCGGGCACGGTGCTGGTCCGCGTGCACTGGACGCCCTACTGGTCGATCGAGCAGGGCACCGGGTGCGTCGAGCAGGCCCCGGGCGGCTACACGATGATCGACGTCACCACCCCCGGGCGCTTCCGCGTGGGCATCGACTTCTCGCCGGTGCGCGCGGTCAGCTCCGGCCCCCGCTGCCACCAGGAGCCTGTGATCCAGTACGGATCGGCGCAGTCCTCGGCCGGCCGCGCGGCTCGGATCGCCCGAATGGGCGGTAGTCCGTGAGCCCATCCCGGCTCCGAAAGTTCAACTTCCTGCCGCGTGGCCCGCTTGACCTCGCGCTTCAGATCCTCCTCCTCGCGGCCGCCTACTGGGCCTGGCGCCACGCGCGCGGCGCGGTCGACGGCAGCATGGGCCTCTCCTTCTCCCATGCGCGCGACCTGGTCAGCGCCGAGCGCTCGCTCGGATTGCTGATCGAGCCGAGCGTCCAGCACTGGGCGGTCAGCGCCGGCTGGCCCGCCGAGGTGGCCCGCTGGGGCTACGCGAACCTGCACTTCAAGGGCAGCTGCCTGATGCTGGCGGTCCTCTACTTCCGCTATCGCGGCAGCTTCGGTTTTGTCCGCAACGCCGTCTTCGCGGCGATGGCGATCTCGGTGATCGGGTACGCGCTCTTCCCGACCGCACCGCCGCGCTTCCTGCCCGAGCTCGGCCTCGACCCCTCGAGCTCGGTCACGGGCAACAACCCACTCCTCTCGAACCCGAACGACGCGCTCTTCAATCCATTCGCCGCGGTTCCGTCGATGCACGTCGGACTTTCCCTGATCCTGGCCTGGTCGCTGGCGATGCTCGTCCGCCAGCCCGTGATCCGGGGAGTGCTCTTCGCCTATCCGCTGCTGATGACCTTCGTCGTGGTGGCCAGCGGCAACCACTTCTGGCTCGACGCGGTCTTCGGGCTGCTCACGGCGGCCCTGGCGACGGGCGTGGCGTTGCTGCTCGCTCGCCTGAACCCCGACTGGTCGTTCGCTCCGTTCGGATCGCGGCAGCCGGCCGCGGAGCTCGAGCCTCGGCCCGAGCCCGAGGCCGCGCCCGCCTAGATGGAGTTCTCAGCGACGGTTCGCAATCGCCTGATCGAGTCGCGTCTCACCCCGAACGCCATCTCGATGGTGGGGCTGGTCGGCAACCTGGCGGCCGCGGTCCTGATCTGGCAGGGCCTCTATTTCCTCGGAGGAGTGGCATTCATCATCGGCTCCATCATGGACACGCTCGATGGGCGCTACGCGCGCGCGTCGGGCAAGGGGACGCTGTTCGGGGCGTTCCTGGACTCGACTCTCGACCGGGTCGAGGAGGGCCTGGTGCTGACGGCGGTCGCGTACCGCTTCGCGCTCAACGGCGACGAGTTCGCCGCGGCGATGTGCGTGGTGGTCGTGCTCGGCTCCCTGATGGTCTCCTATACCCGGGCGCGAGCGGAGGCGCTCGGAGTCGAGTGCAAGGTGGGCCTGGCCACGCGTCCCGTGCGTGTGGTCATACTCTCCATCGGGCTGGTCTTCGCGAAGGGCGCCGGAGTATTCGATGCAGATCTTCTGGCTCCAGCCATCTACGCTATGGCGGCCCTGACGGCTTTCACCGTGGTACAGCGCGTTTGGCACGTCAGGAACGCGCTCAAGCAGCGCGGCGCCGATCTGCAGCAGGCGCCCGCTGAGCCCGCGGTTCCAGCCGACGACGTGTAACCACTCCAAAGCGCAAGTGTGGTTTCAAAGCTGACTTTCTTATCTAGGAGGATTTTCGAAAGATGAGCACCGTGAATGGAAGAGCGAATGGCGCCCGGCGAAACGGCGCTCGCGACGAGCAAGGTTCGGGTCGCGATTGTCGGCGTCGGGAACTGCGCGAGCTCTTTCGTGCAGGGCGTCGAGTACTACAAGGACGCTGACCCGGCCGAGCAGGTCCCCGGCCTGATGCATGTGGACCTGGGCGGCTACCACGTCCGCGACATCGAGTTCACCGCCGCGTTCGACATCGACGCGGAGAAGGTCGGGAAGGACCTCTCGGAGGCGATCTTCTCGGGCCAGAACAACACCTACGAGTTCTCGGAGGTCCCGAAGCTCGGGGTCAAGGTCCATCGCGGCATGACCCACGACGGACTCGGCAAGTACCTGAAGGAGAAGATCACCAAGGCCCCCGGAGAGACCGCCGACATCGTCGGGATCCTGCAGGACACGCAGACCGACGTCGTGGTCTGTTACCTGCCGGTCGGCTCCGAGCAGGCGACCAAGTGGTACGTCGAGCAGGCTCTCGCCGCCGGCGTGGGTTTCGTCAACTGCCTGCCGGTCTTCATCGCCCGCGAGGACTACTGGGACCGGCGCTTCGAGGAGGCAGGCCTCCCGATCATCGGCGACGACATCAAGTCGCAGGTGGGTGCCACCATCGTGCATCGCCAGCTGGCGAGGCTGTTCGCCGACCGCGGTGTGCGCATCGAGCGCACCAGCCAGCTCAATGTCGGCGGCAACATGGACTTCTACAACATGCTCGAGCGCGAGCGGCTGGAGTCCAAGAAGATCTCGAAGACCAACGCCGTCACCTCGATCATGGATCACGAGCTGCCGCCCGAGGACGTCTACATCGGCCCCTCGGACTACGTGCCATGGTTGACCGACCGCAAGTGGGCGCACATCCGTGTCGAGGGCAAGTCCTTCGGCGACGTGCCCCTCAACCTGGAGCTCAAGCTCGAGGTCTGGGACTCGCCCAACTCCGCCGGCATCGTCATCGACGCCGTCCGGCTCGTGAAGCTGGCGCTGAACCACGGCATCTCAGGCCAGCTCGATGGCCCATCCAGCTACCTGATGAAGTCGCCTCACAACCAGCGGCCCGACTCGCAGGCGCGGGAGGACACCGAGGCGTTCATCGCCAAGTACGCCCGGCAACGCGGGGTTCCCTCCGACAAGGAGAAGAAGGGCAAGAAGTACAAGAAGGCCAAGGCGAGGGCAAGTAGCTCAGGCGACAAAGAAACTCTGAGAACGGGCCCCTCGGGGCCCGTTTCTCGTTGTGCCTATGCTGCGGGGCGCGTGGGCGCCGACTCACTCTCCATCGCGCAGGTTTCTCCCCACCCGTGGGAGAAGCGGCACGAGATCAACGAGTTCGTCGCGCGAACCTCGGACGAGCTCGCGAATCGCGGTCATCGAGTCCTGATCGTCGCCCCGTCCGAATCGCGGACGGCGATCCGCGAGAGCCGCAGGCTGATTCGCGAGGCGGCGAGCAATCCGAGGGCGCTGCTCGGCGGCCAGAACCCGCGAGTGCTCGCCATCGGCCAGAGCATCCCACTGCCCAGCGGGCCGCGACGCCGGCCGGCGCCGCTTCCGCTCGACATCAGCGGCGCCCTCGAGCGCCTGCTCGGGGCGGTCCCGCTCGACCTGGTGCACGTGCACGAGCCCTTCGCGCCCAGCACCGGCTCAGCCGCCCTTCGCCACTCCCAGTCGCTCAACGTGGCCACCTTCCATGAGCCCGTCGAGCGGGTTCTCTCCACGCAGGTGGCGCGGATGCTGGTCGAGGTCTTCTTCGGGCGGATCGACGAGCGCACCGCGAGCAACGAGGCAACGGGCGAGCTTCTGCAGCGGTTCTTCCCCGGGCAGTACCAGCTGATCAGGCCGGGTGCGGACGTCGCGGAGCCGGCGCTCGACCCGGCCCCGCCCGGGCGGATACGGATCGTGCACTGCGCGGAGGAGGAGCGCGGCGCCCTCCGCCTGTTGCTGCGGGCACTTCGCAAGCTGCCGGATGACGTCGACTGGGAGGGCGTGATCTGGTTCGACGGCCCGACGGATCCCCTCGCTCGGGTCAGCAGGCGGTTGCGCGAGCACCTCCGGGTGGTGAGGCCGCGCGACGGTGAGCCGGCGGAGTTCCTGGCCGGAGCCGACATCGCCTGCCTCGCCTCGGGAGGGGTGCGCGCTGCGCCTGGGCTGATCAGAAAGGCCTTTGCGGCGGGAGCCGTGCCGGTGGTGTCCGATCTGGAGCTGTATCGGGAGCTGGTCGGTGAGGGCGAGCGCGGGCTGCTCTTCCCGCTGGGCGACGTGATCACCCTCTCGGCGCAGCTGGAGAGGCTCTGCCGCGACGCCGCCCTCCGCGACGAGCTGCGAGCGGCCGCGCGCGACTCCGGTGAGTCCCGTCCGTGGGCCGAGGTGGCCGACGACGTCGAGGCCGTCTATCGCCGCCTCGCAGCACGCCGGCACGACCCTGAGGGCAACCCCGAGATCCGGCGGCGCCTGAGCGACCGCGAGCACCTGCACGTCGATCTCCACATGCACACCGACCATTCGCCGGACTGCGCCACTCCCGCCGAGCTGTTGCTCGAGACCGCCAAGGAGCAGGGGCTCGGCGCCATCGCGATCACCGACCACAACGAGATCTCAGGCGCCCTCGAGGCGGAGGAGATCGCCCGGCGGATCGGCGGCATCCGGGTGATCGTCGCCGAGGAGGTGAAGACCGCTCACGAGGGAGAGGTGATCGGGCTGTTCCTCACGGAGCGGATCGAGCGCGGGATGACAATGGCGGAGACGATCGCCGAGATCCGCCGCCAGGACGGTCTGGTCTACGTGCCGCATCCCTTCGACCGGCTCCACTCGGTCCCCGACTACGAGCATCTGCTCGAGATCGTCGAGGAGATCGACATCCTCGAGGTGTTCAACCCGCGGGTTGCACTCTCCGCCTTCAACGAGGAGGCCGTGCGCTTCGCGCGCAAGTACTCGATCGTCCCCGGAGCGGGATCGGACAGTCATGTCGCGCAGGGTCTCGGCAGCGTCAAGATCCGCCTGCGGGACTTCGACGGCCCGCAGGAGTTCCTCGAGTCGATGAGGGAGGCGGACATCGTCCGCAAGCACAAGAACCTCGTCTACGTCCAGGCACTGAAGTTCCTGCAGACGAGCGGAGGGCGCGGCGGACGTTCCCTGGCGGCGCGCGACGGGGGGAAGGCGCGGGCCCGGCGTCGCAGCGCGAGCAAGAGTTGATGCACCCGCAAGGGGCCGAGCCCGGCCCGAAGAAGAGGCAAGGCGCCGTGTCATCCATCACCGACGACGAGATCCGCGAGAAGTACCTCGAGCGCGCGATCCGGGAGCTGAACGACCTGGGCAGGGAGCTCGCCGCCTGCCAGGACTGCCCCCGGGGGAACGTGATGCCCGTCCAGGGTTCAGGCCATCCGCAGGCCGACATCATGATGCTGAAGCGCTCCGCGACCGCCTCGGAGATCGAGGAGGGCGTCGCGTTCTACGGCCGGGCCGGCACCGCGCTGATGAAGAGCTTCAAGCGGCTCGCGATCGATCCGATCGTCGTCTTCGGGACGCTCTGCGTGAAGTGCCCGCTCACCGATCCCACCCACGCTTCGGATGAGTGCGTCGCCAGGGTCGCCGAGGAGATCGCAATCGTGCAGCCGCGGATCATCGTGGTGATGGGGGATGAGGCCCTGGACACCCTGAATGACCTCGAGCTGCCGCTCTCCGAGCGGATCGACCCGCTCGAGGGCGAGGTGCAGCGGCTCACGCCCACGATGGACGCGCTCTATGTGCCCGACATCGACGACTCCCTCGACACCGAGGACGCGAAGCAGCGCTTCTGGTCGTCGTTCAGGGTGCTGGGTGACTGGTACGACCGTTTGCCGCCCTACTAGCGGCCGCGTTTCCTGAGCTTCGGAGTCACCCTGCAGCCGACGTGATTGCGGCCACGGCCGGGCAGAACGGTGACGCTGACATCGGACTTTCCGGGACAGGCGATGACCTTCAGCAGGTCGGCCTTTCGCTTCGAGGCGATCCCACCGCCGCGCACCACCGCCGAGTACCCGTTCTGGTAGTGGTCCCTGGGCAGGAAGATCTGCGTCTGGCGGAATTTCGCCTTCTTCTTGGCTGACCGCCCCTTGGGAAGCCGCCGCGCGAACTTCTTCCCGGTTGGCCCGCTGGTCGAGTAGGCCAGCGCGAAGCGCCCGGTCGCTGGGTCGAAGCCGTAGGACGTGGGCGTGCCGGCGACCACCTGCGGATAGGGCTCGGAGAGCACGTCGAGCTTCGCCTGCTTGACGTTGGAGCCGGTCGGCGGCTGGTTCGGGTCGATCACGATCGCCTGGGTGCCTGAGCCGGAGGTGGTCGGGTCCAGGCACTCGCAGTAGTGCCAGTACTCCCAGGAGACCATGTGCTGGTCGGCCTGCTGCACGTTCTGCCGGATCGTCGCGAGATCGTCGGTGGCGCCGAACTCGCTCAGCATCAGCGCGTCCCCGGTCGTCTGGGCATGCTTGTCGGCGTTCTGGAGCACCTGCTCGTTCAGCGCCGGACAGGTCTGGCCGGCGGTCCCGGTGACCAGCCCGGCGAGGCAGTAGAGGTGGAAGCTCATTCCGAGCGAGTGGTCGCCCATCGCCGGGAGGTTCGTGTCTGCTCCGAAGTTGAAGATCACGTTGGGCTCGTACCAGAGGAGCTTCCCGGGGTCCGCGCTCCGGATCGCTGCGATCAGGCTGCGGTAGAAGGGCGCGAGCACGTTGTTGTCGAAGCCGGGGCATCCGGTGAGGACGGCGCAGGGCGGGTAGGCGGTCCCGGGCCAGGGCTCGTTCATCAGATCGAAGCCGAGTGTGTGCTTGGCGGAGGCGAAGCGCGCCGCCACATGCCCCCAGGCGGCCGCGTAGCGCGCCTGGAGGCCGACCCCGCCGGGTCCGGCATCGTTCGCCCAGAAATGGTCGAACGCCCGGTTCAGTGCCGGGTTCGTCAGATAGTTGGTCGGAAAGCCGTTCTGGGGGTTGGGCAGCCCGTCGTCCTGCACGGCCCAGTCGGGCCAGCCCTCTCCCTGGAAGCGCTCGTTGAAGAGGTCCTGATGGAAGTCGAGCTGGCTGAAGACGCCGTGGCGGGCGAGATCCGACTCGGTCGCGGCGATGTCGTTGAGATAGGCGTCGCTGTAGCCGCCCGGCGATGGCTCGACGGCCTTGTAGATCAGCCCGAGCCGGACGGCGTCGAAGCCGAATCGCTGCAGGAAGGCGGCGTCGTCGTCCCCGAAGCCCTGCGCCGATGGCGCGTAGGGCGGCTGCTTGTTCACCATGTTGACGCCGTGCAGGATGGCCACGCGGCCCTTCGCGTCGGTGATCCAGCGGCCGGAATGGCTGAGCGGGGCGGTGGGGGCCGCCTGGGCCGCGGACGCGAATGCGATCGCGCCGACAGCCGCCACCGCGACCGTCGCCATGGCTCTCCTCGCCCTGCGCACGGCGCCAGTATGGCGCGAGTGCGCCCCTCTAGGCGGTCTCGCCCAGCGTCTCGGAGAGGACCGAGACGTGGGTGGGGCGGGCCTCCGCCTGGGCCTTGCGGCCGGCGTCGGTCACGCACGCGAAGACGCCGCGGCGATCGTGATCGCAGACGTTCCTGCAGACGTAGCCGTCGTCCTCGAGGCGCTGAACCAGTCGCGAGAGCGCGCTCTGACTCAGGTGGATCTCCTCGGCGAGCTCCTGGATGCGGCGGTGGCCCTCAGGGGACTCCGCCAGGCGCCGCAGCACCTCGTACTCGGTGAGGGAGAGACGGTGCTCTCGCTGCAGGCGATGCTCGAGGGCCTCGCGCACGCGCGCGTGCTCGGCCTCGAGCTCACTCCACCTCTCCAGAAGCTGATCTCTCTCCGTGTTCTTCGTTGCTGCTGGCATCTCGCCTCAACTCCTTCTCCACCCCACGCGGCGGGGATTATAGCAAAAGTTGCTTGCGCAGTTTTTGTTGACACAATGCATGCGTATGCATATACTAGCCGCCTCACAGATCCCACCCCGGACCCGTTTGGGAGGAACAGATGGAGCAAGCGACACAGACTTCACCCGCAACTCGATTCGATTCCCGTCTCTGGGGACTCCTGCTGCTCCTCTGCGGCGTCCTCTTCCTCGACGGGATGGATGTCTCCATGGTGGCGGTGGCGCTGCCGAACATCGGCCACGAGCTCGATCTGCAGCCCAGCTCGCTGCAGTGGATCGTCAGCGGCTACGTCCTCGGCTACGGCGGATTGCTGCTGCTGGGCGGACGCGCGGCTGACCTGATCGGCCGCCGCAAGGTTCTGCTCGCCGGCCTGGCTGTCTTCGTGGTCGCGTCCTTCATCGGCGGCATAGCCAACGACGGCACCACGCTGATCGCGACCCGCTTCATCAAGGGCGCGTCGGCGGCCTTCACTGCGCCCGCGGGGCTCTCGATCATCACCACCAAGTTCGCCGAGGGGCCGGCGCGGAACAAGGCGCTCAGCGTCTACACGGCGACAGGCGCGAGCGGCTGGTCGGCCGGCCTGATCTTCGGCGGGCTGCTGACCGAGTTGGGCTGGCGGTGGACGTTCTTCATGCCGGTGCCGATCGCGGCGGCCATCCTGTTCCTGCTGCCGCGCTACCTCGATCGCGACGAGGCGGCCTCCGGGTTCTCGCTCCGGAAGCTCGACTTCCCGGGGACGGCGACCCTGGCGGCGACGATGCTGGGTCTCGTCTACACCGTGGTCGAGGCGCCGAGCGTCGGCTGGGGATCGCCTCGCACGCTGCTCTCCTTCGTCGGTGTGGCTGCGTTGCTCAGCGCCTTCGTGCTGATCGAGCAACACAGCCCGAATCCCCTGGTCCGGCTCGGCATCCTGCGCTCGGGCCAGCTGCGTCGCGCCAACTTCGGGGCCATGGCGCTGCTCGGCAGCTGGTTCGGCTTCCAGTTCATGGGGACCCTGTACATGCAGGACCTCAGGGACTGGTCCGCGATTGAGATGGCCCTCGCCTTCCTGCCCACCGGGATCATCGTGGCGACCGCCTCTCCGAACATCGGCCGGATCGTCAACCGGGTGGGGACGACGCTGCCGATCGCGATCGGGCTGACCAGCCTGGCGGCCTCGTACGTGCTGTTCCTCAACATCGGGGCGAACACGGACTACCTGACCGGGATGCTCCCGACCTTCATCCTGGCCGGAATCGGCTTCGCGCTCACCTTCGGGCCATTGAACATGGCCGCGACCGGGGGCGTGGCGCCCCAGGAGCAGGGGCTGGCCTCCGGGCTCGTCTACACCTCATTCCAGGTCGGCGGGGCGATCGGACTCGCCATCGCCACGGCGGTGATCGACGCCGGCACCACCGCGTCCAGCGCGCCCGCCGGGAGTTCCGCGGCGCTGCTCGACGGATTCCATCCGGCGATCCTGACCTCACTGGCCATCGCGGTCATCGGCATCGGCATCACCGTGGTGCCGCTCCTGCGGGAGCGGCTGCAGCCGAGGCTGGCGCACGCCGCGGCCGGCGAGCAGGACTAGCTCTCTCCAGGGCCGATTCCCGGGACGGGGCGTCTTCCCCAGGCGCCCCGTCCAGCGGCCACCAGGCCACTCCACTTTGGAGCGAAGGGCGAAGCCCGAAGCGACTTAGGTGGGGTGGCCGCCCGTGGCCGCGATCTGATGGCGAAGCCGGGTAGTCAGTCCCCGGGAGCAGCCGCCTCCGCCAGCGCGCTCATGTCCTCGATCGTCGCGCTGGCGAGGGCCCTGACCACGTTCACGTCGAGGGCGCGGTAGCGGGCGAGGCCAGCCTGGACGACGCTCTCGTTCTCGCCCGCGACGCCCACGGTCCCTTCCGGGGCGCCCTGGCGGTCGAAGTGCCTCCGGTATCCCTGGTGCATGTCCCGGTAGAAGGACTCGTCCTTGGCGAGCCGTCCTTCCGCATCGTCGCCCACGGCGGTCCGGACATAGCCGAAGACCGTCGGTGGCTCGCGGTCTGCTTCACGGGCACCCTCCTCGACCCAACCGCGGGCCTTGGCCGCGAACTCCGGGGTGATCCAGTTGAAGAAGGCGCCATCCCATTCGGCTCCGGCGAAGGCGCACATCTTCGGGCCCATCGCCGCCAAGACGAGGCGAATACCGGGCAGGGCTTCGCGGAGGGCCGGAAGGGCCTCGCGCATCGTCGTGAGGGGCTTCTCGGTGAAACCGGCGCCGAGACCGAGCCAGAGGCGCTCCTTGTCGAAGCCGAGGCGCTCGATGTCCGCGGCGATCTCGTCCGGTGACTGGCGATCGAGAGCGATCACCGCGACACCCAGGTCGATCCGCTCCGCGCCCTTCGCGTATTCGGCCAGGGTCTCGAGTCCCTTCGCGCCCGGGTGGTCGTTCGACCACATCGAGTCATAGCCGAGCTCCTGGCAGCGACCGGCCAGTGGGCTGGCGATCTCCGGGTCAAGTCCCGCGGTGACGCCGAAAGCGCGGCTCATGGCTTCTCCAGCAGCGCCACGCACTCGATGTGGGGCGTCTGGGGGAACATGTCGACCGGCTTCACGCGGCGGAGCCTATAGCCGGCCTCCGCGAGCTGGGCCGCGTTGGGCGCGAGCGTGGTGGGGTTGCAGGAGACGTAGACGATGCGCGGCGCCTCGCACTCGATCAGCCGGCGGACGATCTTCTTGGAGAGCCCGGCCCGGGGAGGGTCGACGACGACGACGTCGGGCGTGCCGGCCTCCTCCAGCAGGGGGCGGATCTCCTTGCGGGCGTCGCCGGTCCGGAAGCGCGCGTTCTCGATCCCGTTGCGGCGAGCGTTCTCCTCTGCATCGACGATCGCCTCCCCGACCAGCTCGATTCCCCAGACCTCGCCGGCGTTTCTGGCCATGCTCAGGCCAAGCGTCCCGATTCCGCAGAAGAGGTCGAAGACGCGCTCGGCGCCGGTCAGGCCTGCCATCTCGGTTGCGATTCCGTAGAGCCGCTCCGCCATCTCGGTGTTGGTCTGGAAGAAGGCGCGGTGGGAGATGCGGAAGCGCAGCCCGCAGAGCTCCTCCTCCAGGTACTCCTCGCCGAGCGCGCCCGTGGGCCCGTCCGTGGCGCTGCCCGGGCCCTCGACGATCGTGTGGAGGTCCACGGGCGGGCGAGGTATCTCGGCAGGCGAGGTGACCAGCCGGCTCTGCAGCTGACCGGTGCGCCGGCCCTCGCGGATCACGAGGTTGCGATAGGTCCCCTCACCGGCGCGGGCGTCCCAGGCGGGCAACCCGGTCGACCGGGCCCAGTCGCGGAGCTCGTTGCGCCGGGTGTTGTTGCGCTCTGAGGCGAGCTGGCAGTCCTCGGCGTCGACGATCAGATCCCAGCGGCCGCGGGCGTGGAAGCCCAGAACCAGCTCTCCCTCCCGCTCGCCGAATGAGTACTCGAGCTTGTTCCGGTAGCGCCACTGCTCGACGGCCGGCTCGATCGGCTGGAGCTCGAATCCGTCCAGCTTGCCGAGACGCACCAGGGCGTCCTCCACCTGGGCCTGCTTGTGGTGGAGCTGCTGCTCATAGGCGAGGCCCTGCCAGGGAGCGCCGGGACACGGCTCGCCGCCGTGGTCGCATCTGGGTGGGACGCGGTCAGGTGAGGGGCGCAGCAGCTCCTTCGCCTGGGCCTCGGCGTAGCCCCGCTTGGACTTGGTCACCTCGGCCGTGACGCGGTCCCCGGGCAGTGCTCCGGCGACGAAGACGACGTAGCCGTTGCGCCGCGCCACGCCCTTGCCGCCGTACGCCAGGGTCTCGACGTCGAGGGTGAGCAGCTCGCCGCGGGGCGGGCGCTCGGAGGTGATCGTCCCGTCCGGCATCGTCGGCCTATCGTTGCAGCCGCGATGAGCTTGGATCTCGGCGAATACCGGCGCGAGGCGGAGGAGTTCCTCGAGGAGCTGAGCCGCGAGTACTACCTGCAGGGGGCTGGTCACAAGCCCGATCTCGCAATCGAGCCGATCTACGAGCGCCATGAGAGTCTCTTCGAGCGCGAGGCGGTCGACCGAGTCGGCGATGCCAGGCGAGCCGCGACGGGCGAGGAGGAGACGCGGCTGCGCTACCTGCACCAGTTCGCGCTCGACGGATACCTGGGCGCGCGCACCCGGGAGCTCGAGGCGAGGCTGGCCGACCTGGAGGCCTCGCTCGAGATCGAGGTCGACGGGGAGACGATGCCGTACCGCATGGCTCCGGTGATCCAGGCGAACGAGGAGGACGGCGACCGGCGTGCCGCGATCGAGGCCGCACGGACCGCGATGCTGGACGAACGGCTCAACCCTCTGTACCTGGAGGACCTCGAGTCCTCACACGCGGCCTGCGTCGAGCTGGGCTGGCCCTCCTATCTCGACGCCTACTGCGACGTGCGCGCGCTCGACCTCAGGGCGCTGGCCGCCGAGCTCGAGGAGTTCGTTCGCGCGACCGAGGGGGACTACGCGCGAACGGTCGACCCCGAGCTGGAGCGCACTGTCGGTGCCCGGCTCGGCGAGCTCCGCCGCTCCGATCTGGCGCGCTTCTTCCGGGCCTCCCACCTGGACGGCCTCTTCCCCTCGGACAGCATGGTCCCCGCCCTCCGCGAGACCCTGTCCGGCCTGGGCATCGACCTCGATGCGCAGTCGAACGTCATTCTGGACACCGAGACCCGGCCCACCAAGAGCCCGCGAGCCTTCTGCTCGACGCCGAGGATCCCGCAGGAGGTCTACCTGGTGATCCCGCCGATCGGCGGCCGGGAGGACTACGCGGCGCTCTTCCACGAGGCCGGCCATACCGAGCACTTCGCCTGCACCGATCCGGACCTCGCATTCGAGTTCAGGCACCTCGGCGACAACTCGGTGACGGAGTCGTTCGCGTTCCTGTTCGAGGGGCTCACCGCCGCTCCGGACTGGCTGGAGGCCCTGCTCGGCGCCGGCGATGCGGCCGCGGCCATCGAGCACGCGCGGGCGGCGCGGCTGGTGATGCTGCGCCGGTACTCGGCGAAGATCGCCTACGAGGTGGAGCTGCACGGGCCGGGAGCCGACCTGAGCGCGATGCCGGAGCGCTACGCCACGCTGCTCGGGGATCGGATCGGCGTCCCGTGGCCGCGCGAGAACTGGCTCTCGGACGTCGACCCGGGCTTCTACGTCGCCTGTTATCTGAGAGCCTGGGCGCTCGAGGTCGATTGGCGAACCGCCCTCCGGGATCGATTCGGCGCCACCTGGTTCGAGAGCGCCGAGGCGGGGGAGTGGCTGCGTGGGATCTGGGCGCAGGGCCAGCGGCTCGACGCCGACCCTCTGCTCACCGGCGCAACCGGCGGTGCGCTCGACTTCGGCCGGTTGGCCTCCGAGCTGATCGCCGTATAGGCTGATCC
The DNA here is from genome assembly GCA_963831605.1 of uncultured Solirubrobacterales bacterium. Classification (GTDB taxonomy): domain Bacteria; phylum Actinomycetota; class Thermoleophilia; order Solirubrobacterales; family 70-9; genus DASUPK01. The sequence continues at coordinate 160,920 of CAWHQR010000005.1, read as the reverse complement.
CGCAATTTGCGAAATTCCGAGCAGGAGGTCCAAGTGGAAGCAAGCGATAGCAGTGGAGTCAGGGATCACGTTCAGAAGGCGATCGACGACCTCCGGGCGGCCGGCGAAAAGGCGACCGGCGACGTGCGCTCGGGCATCGACTCGGCCGTGTCGCAGTTGCGCGAAATATCCAGTGACCCAGTTACAAAGGCCCAGGATCAGGTCTCGAGCTGGCGCGACACCCTGGACAAGGCAACCGAGGACGTCCGCAAGGAGCTCGCCAAGCTCGCCGTCCGTGCGCAGGGCTCGGTCGAGTCGCTCGACGAGATCGCCAAGGAGGTCGACGAGCGCCGCCAAGCCCTGAAGTAGTCAGTCCTTCTGGAGTTTGCGGTCCAAGGCTCGCAGGAGGCCCTTGCGCGCCTTGTTTCCGCGCTCGTAGTCGCGGACCCTCCGCAGCTCCTGGCGACTGAGCTCCTGCAGCCGGCGGTCGATCTGCCGGGTGGAGAGCTGGTCGTATGCCGTGATCGGGAAGCCCGGGGCACGGGTCGCGCGGCGCACACGATCGGCGCTCGCGAGGGGCCGCTCCACCGCGGCAACCGTCCGCTTCCGGGCCGCCTCCGCCCGCTCGCCGGCCTGCTGCTTGGCACGGTCGGGCGCCTCGCGGACCTGCGATAGGAGCCGATCGAGCTGAGAGAGCAGTTCCTCTGCCTGCTCCCGGCTCCTGGTCGCGAGCCGGCCGATCATCTCCTCGGCGTCCCCACGAGTCATCCGCCCGCGGCGGACCGCGTCATCGACGACCTCCTGCAGCCGGTCGCGGGAGATCGTGATGCTCTTCTCGAGAGCGTCACGAAACGCCTGCACGCTCTGCTCGGCGCGGGTGCTCTCCTCTGACTCCGTTGGCGCGCTTGTCATTGAACGCACTATCCCACAGAGGCGAACTTTCCAATCACGGGGTTGTGATCGGAGAGGCGGATCTTGAGGCCGGTGTCCGGATCGACCCGATCACGCGCCTCCGGTGGCCAGGCGGCGGGATGCTCGACCACCTCCAGCCCGCGGACCAGCAGGTGGCTGAGGCGGTCCGGGGCGGTCGGGGGCGCCAGGCCGAAGCGCTCCTCGAGTTGGTCGAAGACGGCGCTCGCCTTCGGTCGGACGTTGAAGTCGCCGCCGAAGATCAGAGGGTCGGAGCCGGCGAACGCAACCGCGCGCCCGGCCGCGTCGAGCAGCTCCCGCTCGGCCGACGAGGGTGTGGTGCTGACGTGAAGGTTCGCGATGGAGGGCCCGGCCTCGAGCCGGGTGAGCGCCAGCACGCGGAGCTCCGGGCGTCGGGTGAGCACCTCCCGTCGCCTCTCGGCGATCGGCCCCGCGGCGCCTCGCGCGAACGTCGTGTTCGATCCGCCCTCCCAGGCGCCGAGCAGGTCTGGGCGCCAGCGCCCGATCAGCGAGGTGATCGGCTGTAGCCAATTCCGCCCGCTCAGGGCGCGGTGCGCCTCGGCCCCGCACGCCTCGGCCAGCCGTCCCCTCCAGCTCGGCGGGAACTCCTGGAAGAGGGCAACGTCCCAGGCCACCGAGTCGATCAGGGCCGCGAACTCACCGAACAGGTCCCAATTCGTCTGCTCGTACTCGGAGCCGAGACGCGGCCCGCGGCGGAAGTTGCCCTTGTGGCCGCGCACCTGAAGCTCCGGCACCGGCGGCCAGTCCCGCCCGTGGAACAAGTTCCATGTCATTGCGGTGAGCTGCACGTCCCTAGTATCGGTGGCCCGATGACCTCCGCGACCGCACATCGATCCGCGAGCAACTTCCTGACCGGGGAGGAGCTCGATCGCGGCGACCTGGTGGCGCTGCTCGACCGCGCCGAGGAGCTCAAGCGAGGCCGTGAGCGCGGCGACGGGCGGGATTCGCTCGCCGGGCGTTCGGTCGCTCTGATCTTCGAGAAGCCCTCGACCCGGACGCGCCTGTCCTTCGAGGTCGGTGTCGCGGAGCTCGGCGCCACCCCGATCGTCCTGCGGGCCGATGAGCTCCAGCTGACCCGCGGCGAGTCGATGTCCGACACCGGCCGGATCCTCTCCGGCTATCTGCACGGGATCGTGATCCGCTCGGGCTCCGATGAGCGGGTGCGCGAGCTCGCGGACGGCGCAACCGTGCCGGTCATCAACGGGCTGACGCCCGCCCACCATCCGTGTCAGGTGCTCGCCGACCTGCTCACCCTCAAGGAGCGCTTCGGAGAGCTGGACGGGCTGCGGCTCGCGTATGTCGGCGACGGCAACAACGTCGCCCGGTCCCTGGCGATCCTCGGGCGGATCGCCGGTGTCGACGTGGTGGTCGCGAGCCCCGAGGGCTATCGGCTCGAGGAGGGCTTGGTCGAGCTGGTCGACGATCCGAAGGCTGCCGTCGCCGGGGCCGATGCGATCTACACCGACGTCTGGGTGAGCATGGGTGATGAGGAGACCGCCGATCGGCGCCGCGCCGACCTCGCGCCCTTCCAGGTGAACGATGAGCTGCTCGGCGCAGCCTCGGAGCGGGTGATCGCCATGCACTGCCTGCCTGCTCACCCCGGTGAGGAGATCAGTGCAGATGTACTCTACGGGGGGCGCTCCGCCGTCTGGGACCAGGCCGAGAATCGCCTGCACGCCCAGAAGGCGCTGCTCGAACGGTTGCTGTCCTAGCCAACGCGTGAGTGCTGTCGGGAGTGGCCATCCTTCCGTGGCGGTCCGTCCAACCACCGCGGCTCCTCAAAGCTGCCGTATTCCTGGATCGCTCCATAGATGTGCTGAAGAATCCGCGTGCTCTTCGCGACAGTCAGGAAGCAGACGCCGTAGGGCAGCTTCTTCTGTTTCTTGCCGCTGGTCGAGGTCGGATACGCGTTCAGTGAGTGCCCTCGCAGGCACCCTCGCGGCAGACCTAGGACTTCGAGCCAGTGGTCTTCGATCTGCCTCACGCTGAGCCCGTTGTTCGTGTAGACGTTGAGACGAAGGCGGAAATCGGCAGAAGGAACGTCGAAGCCTTCCCTCAGAAACCGGACGAAGAAACGCACCATCGCCGCGTCCGAATTGGCGAACTTCACGACGTTTCGCTCTTTGGCTCCCTCGGCCCAGTAGAGCATGCAGCCAGCCATATGCAGGGAATCACCAAGCCGTGCCCTTCGACGGCCCTCCTCTTGGAAGGCCCGGCGGCGCTCTCGAGCACTTCTCCTTCGAGCCAACGATCGGCGCTCGATGTGGAGGCGACTCTGAGGCCCGCGTGGCCCCCGGAGGTTGGCGCGGATCTGCGCCTGACTGAGATCTATGTCACGCGACCAAGCGTGGACTGTCGAGACCGGGAGTCCAAGTGAAGTCGCAATTCGCTTGAACGGTTCGCCGGCTGCGCGAAGTCTGCGGACTTCCTGGCGAAGTTCAGGACGTCGGCATCCCATTGAGATCGAACATATGTTCGCCGTTGTCCCGGACGGATCTGGGAACCGGGCTGCCTAGACTTGCTGGCCGTTGGCCCCGTCGTCCAACGGCTAGGACATCAGGTTTTCAACCTGGGAACACGGGTTCGATTCCCGTCGGGGCTATTTAGCTCGCTCGACTAGCCTCCCGTCCGGTGCTCCCTGAGATCCATCTCGGACCGCTGACCCTCCAGACCTTCGGGATCTGCTTCGCGGCCGCCTTCATCGCGGCGGGAGCCGTGGTCTGGCGCCGGCTCGGGGAGCTCGGCAAGCCGGTGGACTGGGCCTACGAGATGGGCTTCGCGGCGTTGGTCGGGGGGCTCGTCGGCTCGCGGCTCGACTTCATCATCGAGAACTACAGCGACGTCAAGGGGGACCTGCTCGGCAACCTGTTCTCGGGCTCGGGACTGGTCTGGTACGGAGGCGCGATCGGCGGCGCGATCGGCGTGTTCATCTGGGCGTGGTGGCGCGGCTTCTTCAATCTCACCCTGCTCGACGTGGCGGCCCCGGCGCTGGCCGTCGGGTATGCGATCGGCCGCTGCGGCTGCCAGCTCTCGGGCGACGGCGACTACGGCAAGGCCTGGAACGGTCCGTGGGCGATGGCCTATCCCGACGGGACCAAGCCGACCGACCAGACCGTTCACCCCACTCCGGTCTACGAGACGCTGACGATGGGCCTCGTGGCCCTCTTGCTCTGGCGGCTCCGAGACCGATTCACGAACGGCACGCTGTTCGCCCTCTACCTGCTGCTCGCCGGGGCCGAGCGCTTCCTGGTGGAGTTCATCCGCCGCAACGACGACGTCGCCCTCGGTCTCACCCAGGCCCAGCTGATCAGCGTCGTGATGATGATCGCCGGCGGCGTCTGGCTGCTCGTGGCCTTCCGGCGGGCTCCGCGGCCGGCGACGGCCTGAGAATCACAGAGGACTCCGAGGAGTCCGAGGATTCCGCCGAGGAGCCCGAGCAGCTCTAGGCCGACCGGAGCAGGCCGCCGTCGAGCGGGATCACCGCTCCCGTGAGATAGGCGGCCCGTTCCGAACAGAGGAACGCGACCAGGTCGCCGTACTCCCCGGGCTGCCCCAGTCGCTTGGCCGGGACCCGCTGCTTGGCGGCTTCCTCCGCGCCCTTCAGCGAGCCCTCCGGGTCCGCGAGCCGGTCCGTCGCGAACATGCCCGTTGCGACCGTGTTCACCGTGATGCCGTCGGCCGCCACCTCGTCCGCGAGGGTCTTGAGCAGGCCGAGGGCGGCCATCCGGTTCGCGTTCGACAGCGTCAGGTAGGGAATCGGCTCGCGTATCGAGATGGAGGAGACGTTCACGATCCGTCCCCATCCGCGCTCCCTCATTCCCGGCACCACCGCCTCCAGGAGGATCCTGGGGGCGAGGACGAGCGAGCGGAACGCCTGCTCCCATTCCTCCAGGGAGTTGTCGAGCGCGGCACCGGTCGGGGGCCCTCCCGTGTTGGCCACCAGGATGTCGATGGGCCCAACCCCCTCGGCCACCTCGCCCGGCAGCTCTCGGATCCGGTCCAGGTCCCCGGTGTCGGCGGGGAAGACCTGGACCTCCCCCTCGATCTCCTCGGCCGCGGCTTGCAGTGATTCCTCGGAGCGGCTCGAGATCGCCACCCTCGCGCCCTCCCGCGCAAGCGCGCCGGCGATTCCCTTCCCGATGCCCTTGCTGGCGCCCAACACCAGCGCGACGCGGCCCTCGATGCCTAGGTCCACAGCGCGCCTCCGGGACGGCGGGAGAGCCAGGCGCACCATGCAGCGAACGCGGCGACTGCGATCGCCACGCCGAGCCAGTGGACGCCGGCGACGACCGCGATCGCGCTCGGGATGCCGGCCAGGACGGCACCGAGCAGCACGCCGGGCATGTTGAGGTGGAGAGCCCATGCCACGAGGGCCGCGCAGCCGAGCCAGGCGGCGGGACCGGTCAGCCAGCCCCAGTCGTCGAAGAACGAGTGGGGGAGGGCCACCGCGAGAATCAGCGAGACCGCGGCCACCGCCACGACCTGCGCCAGCGCCGCGCGCCAGAGGATCGATCGGTCCATCACCCGGTCAGTGTGGCGAGATACGCCGCGTCGTCGGGCGGCAGGCCCGGGATCGACTGGCCGTCCCAGGTGATCCCGTCGGACATCGCGACGAAGAGCTGCTCGCGCTCACGCATGCTGAGCTTCTCGAACCTGGCCAGGGCGAGGAAGGAGTACAGCTTCGGCATCGCGTCCCGCCAGCCGTGGTCGGTGCCATGGATTTTCGCCAGGTCTTCGATGGTCTTCGGCGCCTCCTTCAGCGGCTCCCTGAAGATCTGTGCGAAGACCGCGAAGTCGAGCTGAGACGTCCGGCCCTCCGGCACTTCGATCGTTTCGTCCTCCGGCGCGACCAGGCCCCGCTCGAGCTCCTCGGCGGTCATCAGCAGCACGCCGTCGGTCGGCCGTGGGTTGCACTCGATCATCACCAGGCCATCGTCGGTCTCGATGAAGTCGAGGGACATCTGGCCGTCCCAGCCGAGCTCGCTCCCGAGCTTCTCGACGGTGGGCAGCGTGTCCGAGGCGTTGACCGAGAGGAACTGGATCCCGGTCGAGTGCTCCCACTGTCGCGGCGCCCGGTAGGACATGTGGGCCGCGACGCTCCCGTCGTGCAGACAGGAGTACGTGCAGTGCATCGGGCCGTCGACGAATTCCTGAACGAGCCACGGATTCGCCTCCGTCGGCTGGCAGGCGTCGATCGCGAGATGGCCTGCGAGCGGACCCGTGTTGGTGAGCAGCCCGACGCCTCCGCGCGAGAAGGCGGCACGGGCGAAGTAGCGCGGGTAGCTCCCGATCGCCTGCTCGAGCTCCTCCGGGCTGTGGGCGAGGGTCGTGTGTGGCGTGCGGATCTCGAGCCGGTCGCAGAGCTCCTGGAAGGTGCCCTTGTCGTGGACCTGGGCGAGGGTCCGGAAGGGCGGCGAGTAGAGCCTGGTCACCGCTGAGAGCCGCTCGTGCTGAGCCGCCAGGTAGAAGACCTCCTCGAACATCGGGATGACGACCTGGATCTCATTGATCTCGGCGATCCGCTCGACGTCGGACGCGAACTGAGCGGGGTCACCGGTTGCGGAGGCGGTGGTGAAATGCCCCGAGAGGTACTTGGAGTGGCTTCCGGGTGAGGCGTCGTAGCTGTCGCAGGCGAAGACCTCCTGCCCGGCCTCGCCGAGCTTCCGAATCACGTCGAGCGCGAAGGGCATCCGCGAGCTGGTCACGAGAATCCTCATGCCCAGGACCCTACGACAGGCCGACAGCCTCCAGAGCGGAGTCCTGGTCCGGGAAGGTGCGCCACCGGGCCAGCTTGCCGTCGCAGTCCCTCAGCCTGACGCCGCGGCAATCGCCTCCTGCCGCTCCGTGAAGTCCCTGATCAGCACGATCTGAGCGTCCTGAACGGTGACGACCGTGAAGATGCGCTGGTGCACCGCAGCGCCGCTGTCCTTTCCGTGGATCGCGTTCTGCGAGACGCAGAGGACCTGCTCGTCACCGAGATCCGAGACGTCTTCGACGGAGATCCGCCAATCGTCGGCAGCTTCCAGCCATCCGGTGACCAGTGCCAGCCATGCATCCTTTCCGCGAACGGCTTCTCTCATGAACGGGGGCTTCCACTCGGCGTCAGAAGACACCCCGGCGAAGGCTTTGTCAACGAGCGGAGATTCGCTGATCGGCACCGGGTCAATCCAGTACTGGGCCAAGATCTGATCGAGGTGCTCGAAATAGGCCTGGACGATCTGGACGTTCTTGCTGGCCATCCATCGCTCAGTATCCCGCGGGGGCAGCCGCTAGTGGCGCGCGACGGTACCACCGCCCGGCGGCCCGCGCGCCGGTCATAATCGGCGTGCCCAGGGGCGGTTAGCTCAGTTGGGAGAGCGCTTCGTTTACACCGAAGAGGTCGCCGGTTCGAGCCCGGCACCGCCCACTTCTTAACCCGCTGTTCCCACTGCCTTGGTTTGGCGACCCCGACGCGGGTATACGAGCGCCGAGTAAGTCAGTCCAAGGAAGGAGGGAATGCTCATGTTGTGGCTAATTGCAGGTGTCGTCCTGTTGATCATCGCCATTGCGGGCGGGGCCATCATCCATCCCGTGCTGTTTGCGCTGGCGATAGTCGCGCTCCTGATCTTCTTCATGGGACGTGGCCGTACGCGCACCATCTGACCACCCCAGCCTCCGAACCTTGGAGTCGGGACCCGTGCCCGGACCCGCTGTCGCCGGCTTGCCGGCGGCGGCGGGCCAGGGGGCGGTCTGCGATAGAAGTTCCGAGCCTTGCCAGCCTCGACTCCCTTCGCGCACGGCGTCGCCAGCGGCGAGCTGCGCCCCGCCTAGAGCCGCCTACTCGGCTGGCTTCTCGGGGTCGTCGCCCCTGATGTGCTGCGGCATCAGGGCGCCGGTTGAGCGAGACCGGTCGCGGGCGATCAGCTTCTTCGCCTCGGACTGGACGTCCTCGGGCAGGAAGGTGCGGCGCAGATCGTGCGCGTTGAAGATCTCGTCGAGATCCTCCCGGGTGAGCGTCTCGTGCTCGAGGGCGTTGCTCGCCAGGTCCTCGAGACAGCGCCGGTTGACCTTCATCAGCTGGCGCGCTCGCGCGTAGGCCATGTGCGCGAGCTCCTGCGCGTTCCGGTCGACGTCCTGCCGGGTTCGATCCGAGATCGCGTAGTCGCCTGTCGGCTGAGCCAGCGGTGCGCTCTCGGGTGGACCGTGCGAAATGGTCATGCCGAACTCAGTGACCATCTGCACGCAGATCTTCTGTACGCGGGCCAGGTCGTCCGCGGCACCGGAGTAGGCCTCGTCGAAGACCTCCTCCTCGGCGGCGCGGCCGCCGAGCAGGATCACGATCTCGTCCATGAGCTGCTTGCGCGAGCGCAGGTACCGGTCCTCGCTCGGCGAGTGTGCGACGAAGCCGAGGGCCGGTCCGCGGGGAACGATGCTGAGGATCTCTGGCGGGTCCAGGCCACAGAGACGGCGAGAGAGCGCATGCCCAGCCTCGTGGTAGGCGACGATTCGCCGCTCGCCCTCGGTCAGGCGGCGGGACTGCTGCGAGCCGACGGACTGGCGGAGCAGGGCCTCGTCCAGGTCCTCGCGCTGGATCGCCATCTGCCCGGCGCGGCCGGCGATGATCGCCGCCTCGTTCAGCGCGTTGGCAAGCTGCGCACCCGTCAGACCAGTCGTCTTGCGAGCGACGTCGGTGAGGTCGATCGTGTCCGCGAGCACCTTGTCCCTGCCGTGCGAGCGCAGGATCGCCTCGCGCCCGTCGCGATCCGGTGGCGCCACCAGGACCTGCCGGTCGAAGCGCCCTGGGCGCAGGAGCGCCTTGTCGAGCTTCTCGATCTGGTTCGACGCGGCGAGGACGATCACGGTGCCGGGGTCCCGCTCGAAGCCGTCCAGCTCGACGAGCAGCTGGTTCAGGGCCTGCTCGCGCTCGGACGTCCCGCCGTCACCGCCGCCGGAGCTGCGGTGGCCGCCGACGGCATCGAGCTCGTCGATGAAGATGACGGCGCGCCCGGAGCTGCGCGCCTCCTTGAAGAGACGCCGGATCCGCGCAGCGCCGCGTCCGACGAACATCTCGACGAAGCTCGAGCCGGAGGCCGCGAAGAAGTCAACCCCGGCATGCGCGGCGACGGCGCGGGCCAGCATCGTCTTGCCGGTGCCGGGGGGTCCGTAGAGCAGCACGCCTCGAGGTGCCCGCGCGCCGAGCGCCTCGAAGCGCTTCGGGTCCTTGAGCCATTCCGCGACGTCCACCAATTCCTCCTTGGCGGCATCGACCCCCTGCACCTCGTCCCAGAGCACGGGCGCGATGGAGCTCGCCTTGATCGTCTCCGGGCGAGTCGACCCCATCGTGCTCCGCAGCAGGATGATGAAGACGGTCAGGATCCCGGCCGAGAAGGCCACGCCGAAGACCGGGTACCACGTGAAGAAGAAGTCAGGGATCGATGCGAGCAGGGGCATTTGGGGCGTCCACCCAACCTATCGGCAGGCGAGCCCCGTGCCTGAAGCTGATCTTGCTTCCGGGGCTACGCCTCCCCGTAGAGCATGACCTTGGTCGTGTCGTCCGGGTCCGCCTTGATCTCGAACTTCTTGCCGGGCTGGTAAGCGTTGAGGGCGTCCTGGGTCAGGTACTGGTGGACGGTCGTGTCGTAGCTCTGGCCGCTCTCGAGCTCGACGCTGACGGCGATGTCGTAGGCCTTGTTGACCGGATCGGACCCCTCGCCGGACTCGGTGACCGAGTTGATCGTGGCCGTGCCGGGCACGCCGTTCTGGTTCAACTTCATCGCCAGGTTGGCGTACTCGACGTCGCCGGCCGAGGGGCTCATCTGGCCAGCTCCCCCCTGCATCCCTTGCTGAGCCTGCTCCTGGGCCTTCTTGATGTTGTCCATCAATCCCATCTGATGCTCCTCTCCCCGTGGTCTGTGGTGGACGGGGCACTCTATCCGAGCGGCTTTGGGATACGGTCGCAATATGGACGCAACTCAGCTGAAGCGCATTCCGCTCTTCTCGGACGCCTCCGACGAGGACCTCAGGCAGGTCGCGGTCTTCGCGCAGTCGAAGGAGGTCCCGGAGGGAGAGGTGATCCTGGAGGAGGGTGGCTTCTCCCGCGAGCTGCTCGCGATCGAGGAGGGCACTGCGGAGGTGACCCGGGACGGCGAGAAGATCGCGGACCTGGGGCAGGGCGACGTCTTCGGCGAGGCGGGGATGCTCGATGACTCGATGCGCAGCGCGACGGTCACCGCCACCTCCCGGCTCAGGCTGATCAGCCTCGGGCACTTCGAGGTGAAGCGGCTGAAGAAGGACGCCCCGGGCGTCTATCGGAGCATCGAAAAGCTCGTCGAGGAACGCTCCGAGTAGTCACCGGCCGCTGTTGAAGCGGTCGAAGCACGCCGCACGGCTAGGCGATCGACGTGCGGAGCTCGCCCAGCGTGGGCGAGGTGATCGCGATCTCGTCGCCAGGCTTCAGCCAGACCCGGGGATCGCGCACGCTGCCGACCCCGGAGGGAGTTCCCGTCGAGACGATGTCGCCGGGTTCCAGGGTCATCCAGCGGGAGAGGCGCGCCACCAGCTCGGCCACGGAGAAGACCAGATCCGAGGTCGAGGCGTCCTGCATGCGCTCGCCGTTGAGGTCGAGCGTGAAGGAGATCTCGTCCGGCGCCCCCGCCTCGTCCGGTGTGACGAGCGCCGGGCCGCATGGGGCGGAGCCGTCGAAGACCTTCCCCGGCATCCATTGCGGCGTCGCGAACTGGAGGTCGCGGGCGGAGAGGTCGTTGAGGAGCATGTAGCCGGCGATCGCCTCGAGCGCCTGCCCGGGCTCGACCTCCCTGCAGCGCCTGCCGACGACGAAGGCGACCTCGGCCTCGTAGTCGACCTTCTCGCTCGCCGCCGGAAGCTCGACCGTCGCCCCGGCCGGCGCGAGTGCGTTACGGAACTTGGCGAAGAAGGTCGGCTGCTCGGGTGGGTCGATTCCGGCCTCGGCGGCGTGCGAGCGGTAGTTGAGCCCGATGCAGATGATCTTGTCCGGGTCCGGCAGCGGTGGGAGCAGAACCGGATCGGGAACCGGTGCCAGACCACCTGCCCCGACCCCCTCGGCCAGTTCCCCCACGCGATCCGCTTCGATCAGCTCGCGCACGGTGATGGACTCGACGCCGAGCACCGCGGCCGCGTCGATCACCCCCGCCTCGGTTTGGACGCCGGCCCTGCCGGCACCGTCCGCCGCGTAGGTCACGAGTCTCATGGCGGCCACCCTAGTCGCCGCGTGGGCATGTCGCTGGCGGGTTCGTTAGGTTCTCGCGCCATCTAGGGCTCGACGATGGTGCGAAGGTCAGCTACGAGTCCGAGGAGGGCCCGAAGGGCCCGGTCGCGACGAACGTTTCGCTGACGAGCGGCTAGCCTCCAATGGCCCTCGGGGGCGTAGCTCAGTTGGTTAGAGCGCCGGCCTGTCACGCCGGAGGCCGCGGGTTCGAGTCCCGTCGCTCCCGTTCTTCACTGATGCGGCAGTGACGAGCCGGCGAGGAAGAAGAACCAGAGCTCGAAGACCAGCACGCCGAGCACGACGCACGCCGCGACCACCCGCTCGGGCGCGCTCATACCGAACCTCGACCTGATGTCCTGAACCCGGTCGCCTCGCTTGGCGCGCTGCCACGGCGAGGTCTCCCCGGCGAACCTCGGCCGCCCGGTGACCCGGTCATACGTCCGGCTCAGCCAGGTCAGGGCGAGGCCGAGGATGAACTCCAGGACGGCGAGAACGACGAGCACCGTCACCACCCCGCGCAGGCTCAGCACCCTCCCTCCCTGCGCCCGGGAGCCGACCCAGATCGCCAACAGCGGCGCCCCGGTGAAGGTGTTGATGCCGACGATGGCCGTCCCCGCCACCAGGAGCATCCGCTTGAGCTCCAGATGCGCCGGCGGCTCCCAGTCAAGCACGGGCGTCGGGAGGCTCGCCGTCGCCAGTTCGCGCGGATCGAACTCGGGCTCCAGCCCGATTCCATCCAGGTCGAGATCCATGACGCTCTCGCCGCCGCGGACCCCGGCCGCCATCGACTCGATCTGCTCAGGCGTGACTCCGCCGGTGTGGACCGTGACCGCGTTGGGCCGTCCGTCCTGGTGCGCCTGCAGAACCTCGATGCACCCGCCGACCACGACCGCCGTCTTGCTGGATGCGATCCGCTTCGCTGCGAGGTCAAGGCCGAAGACGGCCTCGGAGCGCTGATAGAGACCGACGTCGGGGGAGACGACCCACATCGGCCATGAAGGGCCGAGGTGCGTGCCGAGCCCGGCGAAGCCCAGGACGTGGCCGTCGCGGTCTCGGACCGGGAACGTGATTCGCGAGCGGAAGAAGGCGTGCACCCGGCCACGCCCGGAGAGGCGGGCCAGCCCCGACGCGACGATCTCCTCAGTCGAATAGCCCTGCTCGCGCAGATGCGACATGAGCTCGTCCGGGCCGACCGGCGCGTAACCCACGCCGAAACGGCGGATCACCTCCTCATCGAGGCCATGGCCGTCAAGCACCGCTCGCGCTGCTCCGGCGCGGTCAGACTCCCAGAGATAGTCCTCGAAGAACTCGCCGGCGTCAGCCAGCAGCTCCGCGAGCCGGACTTCCGTGACTGGTTTCTCCTGCGTCTGTTGCATCCCGCCAGTGTTCATCCTCCCATGCGAGGTTGATCGGCACCTAAGGAGGCGCGCGACTGCAGGGATCGTCTCTCCGCGATGCTTACGGAATGGTCGACGAGTCCCAGGTCGTCTATCTGACGCCTCAGCAGGAGGATCTGCCCCAGGAATTCCAATCGCGCAACCTGCGGAAGCGCGTACTGCAGGCGCTCGTCGCGCTCGGGCTGCTGGTGGCGGTCTTCCTCCTGGCCCCGGGCCTTGGCGACGTCCGCGACCTGCTGGTGAAGGCGAATCCCGGCTGGCTGGTGCTCGCCGTCGCGCTGGAGGGGCTCTCCTTCGTCTCGTATCTGATCATGTTCGGCCCGATCTTCTGCACCGGCCTGAACTGGAACCGGAGCTGGCAGATCGGCGGGACCGAGCTCGCGATGGGCTCGATCGTTCCCGCGAGCGGCGCAGGCGGCCTGGTCCTCGGCGCGTGGGTGCTCAACCGTGGCGGCATGGGCGGTGAGCGAATCGCCCGGCGCTCGGTCGCGTTCTTCATGATCAAGAGCGGGGCGAATTTCGCCGCCGTCGCGATCCTGGGATTCGCGCTCGCGATCGGCCTGCTCGGCCCCCACCTCTCGCTCTGGCTGACCGCCCTGCCGGCCTTCCTCGCCGCCGCCTCGATCGGACTGGTCGCCGTGTTGCCGCGCTTCGGTCCGGGCGCCCGCGCTGAGCCGGACGATCCCAGGCTGACCCGATGGTGGAGCGCGACGAGGCGGGCCCTCATCGACGGCACCGGTGAGGCCGGCAAGATCCTCCACCGGCGACACCCCGCCGTGATCGCCGGGGCGATCGGCTACTGGGCCTTCGACAACCTCGTTCTCTGGGCCACCTACCACGCCTTCGGCGCATCGCCGCCGCTGACGGTGATCCTGATGGGCTATCTGATCGGCCAGCTCGGCGGTGCGCTCCCGCTCCCGGGGGGGATCGGCGGGATCGACCTCGGGCTGATCGGAGCGCTGATCGTCTACGGCGCCCCAGCCGCGGCCACGGCAGCGGCGGTCCTCGCCTACCGGATCATCCTCTTCTGGCTACCGCTGATCGTGGGTGGGATCGCCTTCTGGATGCTTCGCCGGGATATGCCGAGCGGCCAGGAGTTCGCCACCTGCGCCCCCGCCATCGCGGCGCAATCGGCCTAGGCCAGACCGGCAGCTTCTTCGCCGGGCCGGTCGCGGTCATCAGGAGTTTTCCGAAACCCGGATCGGTGAAACTGCGCCGGTCATGCGTCCATCGCGCGCCGCCATGCTCGCCGTTGCGCTTCTACTCGCGCTGCCCGCGACCGCCCAGGCTTGCAACCGCGGCTCTTTCGACCCGGCGAACCAGCCCCCCTTCGGTGGGCAGACGACGACGCTCTCCTCGCCGCTCCGCCAGGGGGAGAGGATTCCCGGCTTCGAGCTCACCCCCGGCCGGGCGGCGGCGATCGCCACCGGAGCCCTGACCCCGAGCGGGTCGGTGCGCCGCTTCGAGGTCCGCACCCGCACCGGCTCGGGAATGCCTCACCAGTGGCAGGTCGACTACTTCGATGCGGGCGGAAATGACGTCGGGCAGGTCCTGATCGACGATGCGGGCGGCTGCGTGCTGGAGAAGTGGACCGGGACCCAGGTCGACACCAAGCTCGCTCGCGGCTATCCGGGCGCGGTCTCAGGGGACGTCAACCACCTCTGGATCTGGCTGCCGCTCTGCGTCCTCTTCCTGGCGCCCTTCGTGGACCCGCGCCGGCCGCTGCGGCTGATCCACCTCGACCTGCTCGCGCTGCTCGGATTCAGCGTCTCGCTCGCGCTCTTCAACCACGCCAAGATCGAGGCGTCGGTCGTGCTGGTCTATCCGGTGCTGGCCTACGTCTTCGTGCGGATGCTGATCGCCGGCTTCAGGCCGGTTGAGACCCGCGATCGCCTCCTGCCATTCGCGCCGCGCGGCCTGCTGGTCGCGGGCATCGTCGCCCTGGTCGCCTTCCACACCGTCTATGTCGCGCGGGAGGGGAAGGTGATCGACGTCGGATTGGCCGGCGTCATCGGGGCCGACCGGCTCGTCAAGGGAGATGAGGTCTACGGCCAGGGCGCGTCATCGGGTATGCCGATCCGCGGCGACGTCTACGGGCCGGTCAACTACCTGGCCTACGTGCCGTTCGAACAGGCGCTCCCGTGGAGCGGGAGCTGGGACGAGGTCTCGGCTGCACGCGCCGCAGCGCTGGGCTTCGAGCTGCTCACGGCGCTCGCTCTCTTCGCGCTGGGCCGGAGGCTGAGGGCCGGCACGGAGGGAGGCACCCTCGGGATCTCCCTGGCATATGCCTGGCTTGCCTTCCCGTTCACGATGTACACGCTCGGCTCGAGCTTCAACGACGGGCTTGTCGCCCTGCTGGTCGTCTGCTCCCTGCTCGTGCTCTCCTCGCCACCGGCCCGAGGAGCGCTCGCGGCCCTGGCGGGCCTGACCAAGTTCGGGCCGCTGATCCTCGCGCCGCTCCTCGCCGCGGGGCACGGCGAGCGGAGGCCACGCACGCTGATCCTTTTCGCCCTCGCCTTCCTCATCACCGCGGCGGTCGTGACGATCCCGCTGCTTCCCGATGGCGGCTTCCGCGAGCTGTATGACCGCACCCTGGGCTACCAGGCCTCGCGCGGCTCGCCGTTCAGCCTCTGGGGGCAGGCGCCGTCGCTGCACTTCCTCCAGACCCTGAGCAAGGTGTTCGCGCTCGGCCTCGCCGTCCTCTTCTTCTTCGTGCCCTCGCGGCGCTCCACGCTGCAGGTCGCGGCGCTCGGCGCGGTCCTGCTGATCGCGGTTCAGGTCACCGCGAATCATTGGTTCTACCCGTACGTGACCTGGTTCGCTCCGCTCGTCCTGGTCGCCCTGTTCGCACCGCGCCGGGGCCCGGAACGGGCGATCCTGCACGCCTGAGCCACGCACGAATTCGACAGGCGGTCGAGGGCTCTTCCGCGATCTTTCGACATCGGGCCAAGGATCGGTTCCCGCGCCGAGCGGACAATTTCTGTATGGCGGGAGCTATGAGACAGGTCGTGGCGTTCGGCGGCGGTGGGTTCTCCCAGGAGTCCGGCAACCCACTGCTCGACGACTACGTCCTCGGTCTCACGGGGACGGCGAATCCGCGCGTCTGCTTCCTGCCGACGGCGAGTGGGGACGCGGACCACTACGTCGTTCGCTTCTACAACGCCTTCCGCGATCGCGCGCGGCCCTCACACATCAGCCTCTTCCGGCGGGAGCGGGGGGTGCCCGACATCCGCTCGCACCTGCTGGCGCAGGACGTGATCTACGTGGGCGGCGGCAGCCTGATCAGCCTGCTCGGCGTGTGGCGCGCGCACGGCATCGACTCGATGCTGCGCGAGGCCTACGAGGCCGGGGTGATCCTCTGCGGCCTGTCCGCCGGCTCGCTCTGCTGGTTCGCCGAGGCGGTCAGCGGCTATCACGACGAGGTCAACCGCGTTCAGGCACTCGGCTTCCTGCCGCATTCGAACGCGGTCCACTACTGCGACGGGACAAGGCGGGGGGCGTTCCATCGCCATCTGCTCGACGGAATGCCGGCGGGGTTCGCCGCCGAGGACGGCGCCGCGCTGCGCTTCGTGGGCGACGAGCTGGTCGAGGTCGTGGCCTCCCGCCCTGAGGCGCGGGCCTACAAGCTGGAGCGACGAGGGACCCAGATCCTCGAGACGAGGTTGGCCACCCGGTACCTGGGCGCTGAGGCCCCGGACAACGTCGTCCCGCTCGTGCGCCAGGCAGCCTAGGCTGACATTTGTGACTTCCAGGCGTCGCATCCTCGCCCTCGGCGGCCATGACTTCGACCGCCGTGCGGGAAACGATGCCATCTGCGACCTGATCGTCGAGCTCGCCGACTCCCCGCGGCCGAAGATCTGCCTGCTGCCGACGGCGAGCGGTGACCCCGAGGATCAGATCGCCCGCTTCCGGCGCGCCTTCGCCGAGCGCGACTGTGTGCCGCAGACGATCTCCCTCTTCCGCCTCGGTGAGAACCCGGTCGACCTGCGCGAGGAGCTCCTCAACCAGGACGTGATCTACGCCGGCGGCGGCAGCATGGTCAACCTGATCGCGATCTGGCGAGCGCACGGCCTCGACGAGATCCTCCGCGAGTGCTGGGCCGAGGGAATCCTGATCGTCGGCCAGAGCGCCGGGGCGATGTGCTGGTTTGCGGGCGGCATCACCAGCTCGCAGGGCGATCCCGCGGTCGCGAGCGGATTCGGAGTTCTGCCCGGCAGCCTCTGCGTCCACTACCTGACCGAGCCCGTGCGACGGCGCCGGTTCCTCCGCGCGGTCGCGAGCGGGGAGCTGGAGCCGGGGTTGGGGCTCGAGGATCAGACGGGTGCCCTGTTCGAGGATGCCGAGCTCTCCGAGACGGTCAGCGCCCGCGAGGGCGCCGCAGTCTGGGAGGTGACGCTTGAGAACGCCAGCGCGCGCGAGGTGGAGCTCGCCTCCCGTCAGCTGGAGGACAGCCGCCCGCCGATCAACGGCACCCGCGCGGACATCCTCGAGCTGCGTCAGACGCTCGCCACGCGCGCAGCGCGACGCCGGGCGCACCGTCGGCGCCCGGGCAGGCTCGACTAGAGCGCGCCGCCGGCGGCGGGCGGCATCGAGGGATCGCCGCCCTCGTCGCCGATCTGCTCGCGCGCCAGGAAGTCCTCGATCAGCAGCGGGCTGTTCTTGGCCTGCTCGCAGACGTTGAGGAGGTCGTTCATCGAGGAGACCTCCTCGACCTGCTCCTTCACGAACCAGGTGAGGAACTGCTCGGCGCGGAAGTCGCCCTGGTTGCGGGCCAGCTTGAAGAGGTCGTTGATCTCGTCGCTGACCCGCTTCTCCTGCTCGAGGGCCATCTTCACCGGCCCGACGATGTCGTCATAGCGGGTCTGCTGGGAGGTGATGTCGGGGATCTTCACCTCTTCATCGGTATCCAGCAGGTACTGGACCATGATCATCGCGTGGTTTCGCTCCTCGACCGCCTGGCGGTAGAAGAAGGCCGCGAGGCGTGGCAGCGTCTCCGAGTCGTAGTAGACGGCCGCGCCGATGTACTGCTGCTGCGCGGCGAACTCGTTCGAGATCTGCTCGTTGAGGGCGTCGGCGAAGCTCTGATCGGCCATGGTCGGCAGCCTAGCTACTCGCCCCAGCGGAAGCCGGTCGGCGTGGGCATGGGTTCGAGCGGACTGGACGGCAGACCCGGCTCGGTCCCGGCGGTGTTGTAGCCAGAGGGCGCCACGTCGTTCGGCGTATCCGGGTGGAAGATCGAGGCGAGGTACTGGATATGGCCGCGGCCGGGGCCGAGCTCCCACTGGCCGCCCCCGTACGCGCCGATGCCGTTCTCCTCGCAGAAGTCATAGCCGGCGAAGAGCTCGTGCAACGGCCCGAATCGCGACGGCTTGATGTTCACCATCTTCGGCATCCAGGGCTGCGCCTTGATGTCGTCGACCGAGTGGATCGGCGCGTCCCAGGTGACTCTGTCGGCGACCGGGTCGAGGATCGGCTTGGTGTCGTCGTTCACGTCCGGATCCTCGAGCCAGGCATCAGCGAAGGTCTCGATCAGCTTGCGGTAGAGCTCCGGATCGGTGTCGACGTCGACGGGCGTGCCCTTGTATTGGCCCTTCAGGTCGAGGGAGTCGACCGCACCGGTTTCGGCGAGCTGCCCGATCAGCTCGTCGGTCCAGTCGTTGGTGGGGTCCAGCTTGAAGCGGAGGGTTGGATAGATCTCGAGGCGCTTGCGGACGGGCTCGATGGTCGAGACCTCCTCCGAGCCCGGGGGCGTCAGGCGCATCGAGACCACGAAGGTGACCGGCCCCGGCTCTCGGCCAACCACCTCATGCAGCGATTTGCCGGCCTGGCGAAGCGCGAGGTCGAGCGCGGCGCTCTCGAACGCCCAGCGCCGGTAGTTGACCGACACCTCCCGCTCGGGCGGGCTGGGGAAGAGCTCGACGCCGTCGAGCAGCTCGGAGAACGAGCCGATGGTGTGCTTGCCGGCCAGGTCGAGCACCGGACCGGCGTCCTGGAAGGCGACGTGGTCGAGCGCGTCATAGACGACGTCCTCTCCGAGTCCCTCCTGGGAGCCACCCTTGAGGTGAATCACGGTGGTGAGCCGCTCGAACGAGTCCGGCACCTGGAACTCGAGCCCCTCGAGCTCGTAGCCGTCGACCTCGAGCGGCAGGTCCTTGATCGCGTCGTAGCTGGACATCGCGGCGGAGGCTACCGACCGGCCGCTCTCGGCCTCCCAGGGATCAGTTGCGGTGACGCAGCCTGCGGAAGTGGTGGGTCTGGGCCAGGGCCCACATCGAATCGGGCGAGGCCCAGAAGAGAACGGCTCCGGCGCCGCCCGCCAGCGCCGCCCGCAGGCAGCTCGCGGCGCGGCTCTCGTTGACGGCGCGGATCGGCAGATGGCGCTTGGTGCGAGCGTGATCGCTGAAGGAGATCTCGACGGCGAGGTTGTGCCGCTTCCGATGGGTGCGGCGGTACTCGCGGTAGAGGTGCGCCGCGGTCGAGCGCATCCCCGGTTGGCCGCTGCGGCGCTTCATGCACGAGGCCTGCGTCCCGACGAGCTGGATGCCGCCGCGCCGATGTCCGAAACGGCGATTGCGGTGGTCGAGCATCCGGGCGATTCGCCCGTATTGCCAGTTGCCGAAGAAGCCCGGTGCGGCTCCGACCTTCTGGATGCCCGTATCCGAGGCCCGGATGTTGCCCGCGACACGGCCGATCAGCGAGCCGAGCCGGTGGATGCTGCGGCCGAAGCCCTGCTTCCAGCGCGACAGGTGGTGGTTGGTCGCCCGCGCGTGGGCCCAGTCTTCGCGCTCCCAGTCCAGCACCACTCCCCAGGGCTGTGCCGACCCGGTGAGGCTGAGGGCGTAGCCGGGGCGCCTCGGATCGGCGCCGAGGCCGTTCAGCGCGATCACCCGGTTGCACGGAAACGAGTTGTGCAGGCGGGCGAGGATCGCGTCCTGGAGAGCCGGGCTGGTGCCCTTCCACCGTGTGTTGACGACGAAGACGTCCCGTGTGCGGAGCTGCCCATAGGTGGACTGCAACTGGTCGTAGGTGTTGACGTTCGACGGCTTGTTCACCCGGATCAGCATCGTGAAGCGGGCCGCCCGCCCGCCCTTGGGGGCCAGCTGGTACGGCGCCGCCGGGCAGCTCGGGGGGTCGCCGGACGAGGCGGCGGGAGCGAGGGCGATGAGGAGCGGCAGGATCAGGAGGCCGACCGTCCATGGCAGACGACGATGCGAGTCGGGCATCGGGCCCGACCCTATTCCCCCGAATGCAGCGGATGTCAACCAGTCGTAACGTCGAATATGCTTCCGGGGGAAGGGAAGCCAAGGAGAGGCAACCGATGAGCAGCGCAGGGCTGGTGAGGAATCAGAGGCGGACGACCGTTGCCGCATTGGCGGCTGCGCTGGCCCTCGTCGCACTGCTCCCGGCGTCGGCGTCAGCGGCCAACAGCCTCGCCGTTCACGGCAGCGTCAACCAGGTCTATGTCACTGGCGCTCAGCCCGGGACGAGCCTGCGATTGATCGACCGCAAGGGCCGGAAGGTGTCCAGCAGGCCCGTCGGCTCGCTCGGCGGGGTCGTCTTCCGCCGCGTCCCGGCCGGCAAGGGCTATCGGGTCCGCGCCGCCGACGGCTCGCGCTCCGCGCGCATCGGCGTGATGAGCGCCCGGGCGGCGCCGAAGGACCCCTCCATCTACAACCAGAGCCTTCCCGCCGGGGGCTACGGCTACATGACGACGCGGGACGGGACCAGCCTGTCGGTCGACGTGCGGCTGCCCGGGCCCGCCTCGGACGGCCCGTATCCGACCCTGGTGGAGTACGCGGGCTACGGCTACGCCAATCCGGCCGGAGCCGAGAGCGGGATCAGCCAGATCCTCAACCTGCTCGGCTTCGCGGTGGTGGACGTCAACATGCGAGGCACCGGCTGCTCCGGCGGCGCCTTCGACTACTTCGAGAAGCTGCAGAGCCTCGATGGCTACGACGTGGTCGAGACGACCGCGCACCAGCCGTGGGTCCTGAACGGCCGCGTCGGCATGGCCGGCGTCTCATACGGCGGGATCAGCCAGCTCTTCGTCGGCGCGACGCGGCCTCCGCATCTGGCCGCGATCACGCCGCTCTCGGTGATCGACAACACCGCGACGACTCTCTATCCGGGCGGCTATCTCAACACCGGGTTCGCGCTGCAGTGGGCGCAGGACCGGGTGGACGACTCGCAGCCCGCCACGGCGACGGACGGCCAGGGCTGGGCGTACCAGCAGATCCAGGACGGCGACCAGATCTGCAAGGCGAACCAGACGCTGCACACGGCGGCCGCGGACCTGATCAGCAAGGTTCACCGAAACCGCTTCTACCGTCCGCGGGTCGCCAATCCGCTCAACCCCTCGACCTTCGTCAACCGGATCAACGTCCCGGTCTTCATGGCCTGTCAGTTCGAGGACGAGCAGACGGGCGGCCACTGCGCCAACCTCGCCGACCGCTTCACCAGCACCAGGCGCAAGTGGTTCACGTTCGAGAACGGCTTCCACATCGACTCGCTGGACCCGGAGACCTTCAACCGATGGTTCGACTTCCTCGAGCTCTACGTGGCCGGGCGAAAACCCGAGCTCTCGCCCCTGCTCAAATCGTCGGCCTCGGTGATCTACCAGCAGGCCATGGGTATCGACGGCGTGAACCTGCCGCCGGACCCGATCCAGAACCAGCCGAGCTACGGCGCCGCGCTCGCCGCCTTCCAGGCCCAGCCGCAGGTGAAGGTCATGTTCGACAACGGCGCCGGCGGGGCGCCCGGTCTCCCGTACCCGGGCTTCGAGCGGGACTTCAGCCGGTTCCCGATCCCAGGGACGAGGGCCCGCTCGTGGTTCTTCGGCCCGAACGGGACACTGACCGGCAAGGCGCCGAAGAAGGGCGGAAGCCAGAGCTTCACCTGGGACAAGACTGCCAGGCCGGCGATCGACTTCGCGGGCCACGACACCGGCGGCGGAGACCTCTGGACCAACCATCCGAGCTTCGACTGGCGCCAGCCTCCGGCGGGCACCGCCGCCTCGTATCTGACGCCTCCTCTGTCCTCTGACACGGCGATCATCGGCGCGGGCGCGGTCCAGGCCTGGATCAAGGCATCGGTCCCGGACGTCGACCTGCAGGTCACCGTGTCCGAGGTCCGGCCCGACGGCAAGGAGACCTATGTGCAGAGCGGCTATCTGCGCACCAGCCTCCGCAAGCTCGACAAGCGCAAGAGCACGCCGCTCGACCCGGTCCTCAGCCTCCGGCGGGAGACCGCCGCGAAGCTGCCCAAGGGCCGGTTCACCAAGGTGGCAATCCCCCTCTACTACGAGGGCCACATGTATCGCGCGGGCTCGCGCATCCGCGTCACAGTGAGCTCGCCGAACGGCGACCAGCCCGTCTGGGCCTTCGCTGAGACCGTGCCGCAGGGCACCGCCCAGGTGAGGATCGCCTCCAACAGCAAGCATCCGTCCCGTCTGATCCTCCCGCTCGTCCCGGGAATCACGGCGCCGACGCCGCTGCCGCCCTGTCCGGGCCTGCGCGGCGAGCCCTGCCGGAACTTCGGGCCGTAAGGACCATCAAGGCAGCGGAGATGAAGCGCATTGTCAGCAGGGCTTTGATCACGGCCGGATTCACGAGCGTCGGCGTACTCGCCGTCGCCGGCACGGCGTTGGCCAACACCGTGACGATCGGGAGCGATCTGAGCGCCACCTCGGACAGCGACTCCTGCGTCACTCCGTGCATCGCCGTCCAGCAGAGCCAGAGCGGCGGCTCCAGTCCCAACCCCCTGACCTCGCCCGTGAACGGGATCGTCACCCAGTGGTCGTTCCGGTCGACCGACAACGTCACCTACGGCTTCCGGATTCTGCGCCCCGCTGGGACGAATACGTACACGATCGTCGTCACCTCGTTCGGTGCGGATCCAGGCAGCGTGGGCGAACGCCGTTCTGACCTATCCCGTGTCGCTCCCCATCAGTCAGGGTGATGCGATTGGGATCGGATCCGTGGCAGGTGACTCCGACGCCGGAATCCCGCAGCACAACACCTCTGGCTCGAACGTGCTCGCCTACAACCCCGCCGGCCAGGCGGACGGCGCCACCGCGGGCTTCACGCCCACCCCTGGGCACGAGCTGCTCCTCCAGGCGACGGTGAAGTTCTGCGCGGTCCCGAACCTGCACAAGCTCAAGAAGGTCACGGCCAAGAAGGTGCTCGCGGCGGTTGACTGTGGGGTCAAGGTGAAGAAGAAGGAGACTCACAAGAAGAAGTTCCGCGGCAAGGTGCTCAAGCAGAAGAAGCAGCCGGGCTCGACCTTCCCTCCGGGGACCGTCGTACCGATCGTGATCGGCCAGAAGTGAGTGGCCCCACGTCGCCCGCGAACTACAACGAGCAGATCATCGAGGAGTTCCGCGCGAATGAAGGTCGCGTCGGCGGCAGATTCGAGGGGAATCCACTGCTGTTGTTGCACCACACCGGGGCGAAGTCGGGCAAGAGCCGCATCAATCCGCTCGCCTACCTGAGCGACGGTGGACGCTACGTCGTGTTCGCCTCGAAGGGCGGGGCGCCGACGCATCCTGACTGGTACCACAACCTCAAGGCCCACCCCAACACGACGATCGAGGTCGGGACCGACACGGTCGATGTCGTCGCCAGCGAGGCGACCGACGAGGAACGTGAGCGCATCTTCCGCATTCAGGCCGAGCGTGTCCCACAGTTCGCCGAATACCAGAAGCAGACCAAGCGCCTCATCCCGGTGATGGTCTTGACGCCCACCTAGACCGACCTACGCCTCAGACCGGCTTCGTCTTCGCCTTCTTCCTGCACTTCTTCTTCGCCGTCTGCGAGCGCTTCTTCTTGCACTTCTTCAGCGCCGCGGCGCGCTCGCCGGTCGCGGGGGCCGCGCCGGTGCTGCCCCCGCCGGAACCGCCGCCCGGGGGCGGGGGCGGGGGCGGCGCGACGTAGGTCTTGAACGCGAAGTCAGCCTGAGGGTTGCCCTGGTCCAGGTGCCCATCGCCGGGGGGCCGTCCGAGCTGCCGTAGAACCTCCCGCCCACATAGGGCGAATCGGTTACCGGCCCCCCCGCGTACCAGAACCAGCTGGAACTGTCGTTGCGTGAGCGCCACGATCGAGTACTGGGTCCCCGCGGTGACCGAAGCGGTAGAGGTGAAGGTGGCAGGGACGAACGACGCACTGCCCGTCACCGCCGATGTCGGGACCGACGCGCTGGCGAGGACCGTGGCGCCGGGAGCCGTCGCGGATCCGTCGCGGATCTGGACCGTGAGCGGGGTGGTCAGGCTCAAGCCGCTGAGGGCCAGATCGACCTGATCCAGCTGCCCGGTGAGGCCGGCGGTGAAGGTCTGCGCCTTGGAGTTGGTGCTGTCGACCTGGAGGCCGCCGAAGGTGACGAGCGTCTGCTGCTGGTCCAGAGTCCCGGCAGATGCGCCGGCCGCCGGTATCAGAGCCGCGGCCCCTGCCACCGCCGTGATCAGAAACGTCCTAGTTCGTCTGGCCATCCGTGGCCTCCTGGGTCGAGTTGTCGTCCTCAGCCTTTCAAGACGACCCCCAAGGTAGAGGCTCCGCGAACGTGAGTCGGCTAGGCGACCTTGAGGCCGGGGCCCGGAACGGCCTCGGCGTCCCTCGCGCCGACCTCCTCGCCGCACTCGGAACAGCGCAGCTCGAGGGTCGGCTCGCCGCCGCAGCCCCTGTGGCGGATCTCGATCGGCGGCCCGTCCTCCG
This sequence comes from uncultured Solirubrobacterales bacterium, assembly GCA_963831605.1. Taxonomy (GTDB): domain Bacteria; phylum Actinomycetota; class Thermoleophilia; order Solirubrobacterales; family 70-9; genus DASUPK01. The sequence continues at coordinate 136,663 of CAWHQR010000005.1, read as the reverse complement.
CCATGTAGCGGTCGCCCCACTCGCGCAGGGCCATCAGGACGGGGTAGAGGTCCAGGCCCATCTCGGTGAGGCGGTAGCGGTCGCGGGTGCGGACCGCGTCCTTGTAGGGCTCGCGGCGCAGGACGCCGGCGTCGACCAGGCGGCCGAGGCGCTCGGAGAGCAGGGAGCGGGAGATGCCCAGGCTGGACTGGAAGTCCTCGAAGCGCTTGACGCCGTTGAAGCACTGACGCAGGATCACCAGGGTCCAGCGGTCTCCCAGGAGGGAGGCCGGCCTGGCGATCGAGCATCTCTCGTCGGCTAGCTCCGCGGCGCGCATCCGAGCCAGCATAGCGAGGCTACGTTCGGAATCCGAACCCTATAGGCTGCGTCCATCTTCAGAACCCAGGATCCGATGAGGAGGACCCGATGCCGAAGCTCGACCTGACCATTACCGCCGACGCCCTCTCCGAGGATGCCCAGCAGCAACTGGCGCGTGACCTCGGTGCGACGCTCCTGCACTGGGAGGGCGCGCCCGACACGGAGTTCTTCCGCTCGATCACCTGGGCGCACGTGCACGCCCTGCCGGCGGACTCGATCCAGACGCCGGACGGCGTCGCCGAGCCGCACGCTGTCATCGACGTCACCGTTCCGAGCGGCGCGCTCAGCGAGCGGAGAAAGGCCGGGCTGGTGGAGGACGCGACCAAGGTCGTCCTCGACGCGACCGGCTGGGGGCCGGACGCGGGCGTGCGCGTCTGGACGCTGATTCACGAGGTACCGGAAGGGAATTGGGGCGCCGGAGGACAGGTGGTTCGCTTCGAGCAGCTCCGCGCCGCCGCCAAGGCCGAGCGCGAGCAGGAGGGCTCGGGCAAGGACGAGGTCCCGGCGGCCAAGGCGGGTGAGGAGGTCCCCGCGTGAGGCAGCTCCAGTTCGTCGAGAAGGGCAAGCTCGAGTGGCGTGAGGCGCCCGACCCGAAAGTGGAGGGCGACGGCGAGGCGGTCGTGCGGCCCGTCGCGCTGGCGACCTGCGACATCGACGTCGCCTTCGTCCAGGGCCGGTTCCCCGCGCAGTCGTTCCCGTTCGGGCACGAGTGCGTCGCCGAGGTGACCGACGTCGGTGACGGGGTGAAGTCCGTCGCGCCCGGGGATCTGGTCAGCGTCCCCTTCCAGATCTCCTGTGGCGAGTGCGACGCCTGCCGCGCGGGGAGGACCGGCAACTGCGACTCCGTGGCGCGGCTCTCCACCTACGGCCTCCCGATCGGGGACGACTACGGTGGCTTCGCCAGCGATTCGGTCAAGGTCCCCTACCCGGACGCGATGCTGGTCCCGATCCCCGACGGCGTCAGCGCCACGACGGTCGCGAGCCTCTCGGACAACATCCCGGACGCCTGGCGATGCGTTGCGCCGGCGCTCGCCGATCGACCCGGCGCGCCGGTCCTGATTGCGATGGGGGCCGGTTCGATCGCGCTCTACGCGGTCGCGATCGCGCTCGCGCTGGGCGCGGAGCGCGTGGACGTAGTCGGCGGCAACGAGCGCGACCGCGAGCTGGCCGCGAAGCTGGGCGCGAACGTCCTGGACGAGGAATTCCCGAACCGGGTCGGCTACTACCCGGTCACGGTCGACGCCAGCGCCGATCCGGAGGGGATCGCCTGCGTGCTGCGCTCGACCGACCGGGACGGCTACTCGACGAGCATCGGGATCTACCTCGAGCCGACGCCGCTTCCGCTTCTGGACATGTTCACGCAGGGCATCACCTTCGTCACCGGCCGCCCGCACGTGCGCACGATCATGCCTCAGGTCCTCGACCTGGTGCGGGAGGGCAAGTTCGACCCGGATCCGATGACGGTGAACCGGGTGGACTGGGATGACGCGGCCGAGGCGCTCTCGGACCTGCGCGCCAAGACGGTGGTGGCTCGAGCGAGTTAGTGCGGCGCGCCGACGCCGCCGGTGTTGCCGCCGCTGCCGGTCGCCTGCACCGGCCGCAGCAGATTGATCTGGGGCTGCTGGAAGAGCAGCTTCATCGAGTCGTCCGAGGCGAAGAAGAAGAAGGCGCCCCCGCCCTGCTTCAGGGCGGGGCCGACGCAGGCTGCGGCCTGAGCGGCGGAGGTGCTGAGGATCGCCTGGCTCGCTGAGGCCTCCGGGCTGTCGGTGAACGAGATCTCCATGCCCAGGTTGCTCATGTTGGGCTTGGCCTTCTTGTGGAGCGGCTCGCGGAAGGTCTTCCGCACCCTCTTGTTCTTGCCCTTGACCCGCACCTTCCGGGTGATGAACTTGAAGTTGTATTGGAGGCGCAGCGCCTTGGCCCGGCCGCCGAAGCCGGCGGCGCCGCCATCGGCGCAGGCGTCCTGGGTCTGAACGCTCTGTGGCCCGAGGTGGCGGGCGCCGAGCCGGGCGTTCTGCTTGTCGATGTTCTGGGCGACCTGGCCGTAGTTCCAGCCGCCCACGTCCTGCGGGGCGAGGCCGGTCTTCTTGCCGGCGCCCACCGGGTTGGCGGCCAGGGTCGAGGTGAAGCCGAAGTTCCAGCCGCGCAGCTGTGGAAAGGCCTTCGCGAAGTTGTCGATCCAAGGTGGCCGGCCCGGGGCGGTGGAGCGGCCGCTGTTCCAGTCATCGTGCTCGTAGTCGCTCATCAGCGCATAGACGTTCGGATCGTCGATGCCGGTGAAGGCATAGCCCGCTGAGGTGAAGTCGAAGCTGAGGCCGTTGAGAGCGACGATCCGGTTGCAGGGGAAGGTCGCGCGCAGGTTCGCCGCGAGGCTGGCCGCCACCGGGGGAGTCATCGCGGGGAAGCTGCCGCTGCCGGTGAAGCGCGAGTTGAGGACGAAGATGTCCTGGGGCTGGATCCGGTTGTTCATCCCCCCCTCGGGCTTCGTGTAGGTATCGACGTTTCCCTGGGTGTTGATCCGGATCATCATCGTGAACCGGGTCGGCCCGGAGCCGGTCGGCGCGAGGCCCGACGGAAGGGGCGGGCAACCCGCGGATGCCTTCGCGGCCGAGGCGGGGTCCGGCGCCGCCGAGCGGGCGGCGATCAGCAGCGCCGCGAGCAGGGCGGCCGTCGCGATCGCGACGATCACGCTGCGGGCGCGCCGCGATGCGCTCCCATGTGGATGTGAGGCGATTCCTGCCATTTGGGACGAGTGTCGCCAAGCTAAAGGCGCTCACTGCCTCAACACGCGAGGTCCGTTGCAGTCGCGGCGAGGTCAGGTGAGGCGCAGATTCGCCAGCGCCCCGAAGCTCTCAATCGCCGCCGCCAGGTCCCCCTCGGCGGTGTCCTCCTCGCGGGCGTGGCTGATGCCGCCGATGGAGGGGGAGAAGACCATCGCCGCCGGCAGGAGCGGTGCCATCGAGGCAGCGTCGTGCAGCGCACCGCTGGGCAGCTCATAAGGGGTGCCGGTGACCTGCTCGCACGCCTCCCTGGCGAGCTCGACCAGCTCCGGGTCGAAGGAGATGGGCTCGATCCGCCAGATCGGCTCCTCGGCGACCTCGCAGCGCCGCTCCGCGGCGGCCGCGCGGATTGACGCGCGGGCGGCCTCGAGCATTCGCGCCAGCGCGGCCGCGTCCGGATGCCGCAGGTCGACCAGCATCGAGACCGTCCCCGGCACCGCGGTCGGGATGCCCGGATCGAACGTCATCGAGCCGACGGTGCCGACGCCGCCCTCCGCCCGCGCGATCTCCTCGATGCGCAGCGCGGCCGCTGCGGCCACCAGGCCGGGATCTCGCCGCCCGTCCATTGGGGTGGTTCCCGCGTGAGCGGCCTGTCCCGACACCACGAAGCGAACCCGCTCGACGCCGGCGCACCCGCTCACCGCCGCGGCCCGGATTCCCTCGGCTTCCAGCACGGGCCCCTGCTCGATGTGCAGCTCGAGATAGGAGCCGAGCCGCTCGAGACGGGAGCCGCACTCCAGGACCCGGTCGAGGTCGACGCCGTTCTCGGCCAGGACGCCCGCGGCACGGCGGCCGTCGGCGTCGCGTGCGTTCGCCAGCTCGGCCGGGTCAAAGGTTCCCGCGGCGGCCGAACTGCCGAACAGGCTGCGCCCGAACCGGGCGCCCTCCTCGTCGGCCCAGTCGACGAGGGCGATCGACCGCGGCGGCTTCCCCTCGGCACCGGCCCACCCCCGCAGCACCCCGAGCGCGCCCATCACCCCGAGCGCGCCATCGAGCCAGCCGCCGTCGGGCACCGAGTCGAGATGCGAGCCGACCGCCAGGGCGGGCTCGGTTTCTCCTTCCAGGTAGGTCCACGCGTTGCCGGCCTCGTCGACCTCGTAGTCGAGACCGATCTCCCCGAGCAGCTCGCCGAGGAACTCCCGCGCCTCCCGCCAGCCCTCGCCCCAACAGAGCCGCTGAGCGCCGCCGGCGTCACCAGTGCGCCGCTGAAGCTCGCGCAGGTCGGCGATCACGCGCTCAGCGTCGATCGCCGGTCCGTTCAACCGAGCCGTTCCCTTCTCAGCGCCTGGCTCAGGCAGTGAGGCCCGCCGCCGCCGAGGGTGAACATGGTGAGGTCGATCTCGATCACCTCGATGCCGCGATCGCGCAGCGCGGCGTTCAACTCCTCGGCGCCGGCCGCTGAGATCACCCGCTCGTCGCCGAGCGAGATCGCGTTTACCCCGAGCGTGAAGGCCTGCTCCTCGGTCACGTCGATCAGGTCGAAGCCCTTGCCCCGCAGCCACTCGACCGCGGCGGACGGCAGCACCTCCGAGCAGACGGCGGCCAGCTTCTCGCCAAGCACGGCGACCAGCACGTCGATGTGGACGTAGCGCTCCGGAATCGGCTGCACGCGCGCCTCCCAGCCGTCCTCGCGGAACCACTTCGCCAGCTGGTTCGCCGCGACCTCCTGGGTCCGCGTCTCCCCGGCGCCGATCAGGACGCTGCCGGGCTCCACGATCATCACGTCGCCGCCCTCCAGCGAACCGGCCGTGATCATGCCGCGGATCGGGATGGCGGCCTCCTGATGGAAGCGGATGACTGGCGCGTACTCACCGCGCCTCCACCACTGCGCCGGCTGGGTGACGACCGTGCCGTTCGGTCCCATCGTGCTCGAGTCCCGGGTGAACACCTGGTACGGCAGGGGCGGGTCGGGCTCCAGGTGGTGGACCTGAACACCCGCGTCCTCGTAGGCGCTGACCAGCGTGGCGTGCTGCGAGGCCGCCAGCTCGGCATCGAACTCAAGGCCCGCGTCAAGGGTCGCCTGGCTGATCGCGCTGGTCGGGCGCCATCGGAAGTTGTCCGGCCGGCAGACCAGGACGTCGAGCAGCCGCCCGTGCTCGGAGTCGACGCCCCAGGCGGGCTCGGCGCTCATTCGGTCACCACCCGGATGGTGCGGAGCGTGCGGTCGCTGGCGCCGCGGACAAGCCCTCCATGGGCGAGGGAATCGGCGATGTAGGCGATGGTGGGGCCGGTCAATCGCTCGCCGGGGAGCACGTTGGGGACGCCCGGCGGATAGGCAGCGAGCGACTCGGCCGCGATCCTGCCCTCGGCCTGCTCGAAGGGCACCACGTCCTGCGGCCCCAGGAAGGCGTCTCGCGGGGCGAGCTCGAGCGGGCCCCAGGGCGGAGGCTCCGCAAAGGCCCGCCGCTCGTCGAGGTCGCTCGGCCCGATCTGCTCGACTGCGTGTCGAAGCGCTTCAACCAGCCGGTCAGCTGAGGCGGTCTCGGTCTCGCCGAGTCCGAACACGGCAACGATCACGTTCTCTGAGAAGAGCTCGAGGACCACGTCGTCCTTCTCTCGCATCAGCTGCGCGATGCGGTGGCCGGTCGCGCCGGTCCCCCGCACGTCGACGGAAAGCCTCAGTGGGTCCCAGGCGGCGACGCTCGTCCGCCCGGCGAGGCGCTCGTCGAGCACATCGAGACCGGGGATCTCACGGACCCGCTGGCGGGTCCTCTCCAGCGTCGGAAGCGTCTTGTCGAGCAGCTCATGTCCCCTGGTTGCGGCGAAGCGCCTTGCGGCGTCGAGCGAGGCCGTCAGCAGGGCATTGGGGCTGGTCGACTCCACCAAGGTGACGGAGCGGTCGATGATGTCCTCGTCGACCCGTCCACCCTTGCCCAGGTGCAGAATTGCGGACTGGGTGAGACTGCCGACGATCTTGTGGGTGCTGGAGAGGACCAGATCGGCACCGCACCGCAACGCACCGGTCGGCAGGGCCTCGTGGAAGTACAGGTGGGATCCCCACGCCTCGTCGACGACCAGCGGGACGCCCCTGGCGTGCGCGACCTCGGCCAGCTCCTCGATCCGCGCGACCGCCCCGAAGTAAGTGGGCGAGACGAGCATCGCCGCCTCGGCATCCGGCTCCGCCGCCAGAACGGCGTCGAGCGCCTCGGGCATGACGCAGTGCGCGATGCCGAGCTCTTTGTCGATCTCTGGGGCGACGAAGGTCGGCCGTAGGCCCGAGAGCACGAGCCCGTCGATGATCGAGGAGTGGACGTTGCGCTGCACCACGACCGGCCCGCGATGTGGAGGGCCGGTTCTGAGCTTTCCCGATGCGTGCGCCAGGCTCATGCAGATCGCGTGGTTCCCGCCGGAAGCTCCATTGACCAGAAACCAGCTCCGCTGAGCCCCCCAGGCATCGGCCGCCAGGTGCTGAGCGCGCTGGAAGGGTGTTGGCTCCGGCCCAACGTCGATCCCCTCGATGCTCGGCGGAACGTCGTTGAGGATGGCCGCCTCGCCGAAGGCCTCGATCAGGCCGGGGTCGGCGCCCGTCCCCTTGTGTCCCGGGATGTGGAAGCGCCCCGGGTTGCGTGCGACATAGGAGACGACCGCGTCGAGGTAGGGGGCTTCGTTTTGGTCGGCCACTAGGTGATCAAGCTCCGTGCGGCGGCTCGCCGCCGGTGTAGCGCGAGTACGGGTACCACCACTCCTTCGGAGCCACCTCGCTCTCGATGTGGACGTGCTTGGTCTCCTGGAACGCCTCGAGGCCCTCCCGCCCGAGCTCCCGGCCCAGTCCGGACTGCTTGAACCCGCCGAACGGGCCGGCGTCGTTGTCGGTGAGCGGGTCGTTGAACCAGACCGTCCCCGCCTTCACCTCGCGCATGCAGCGGAGGATCGTCTTGAAGTCCTCGGTGTAGATGTTCGCCCCGAGCCCGAAGGGGGTCGAGTTGGCCAGCTCGATCGCCTCGTCGAGGCTCTTCACGGGGACCAGTGGGGCCACCGGCCCGAAGGTCTCCTCGCTCAGCAGATCGGTCTCGGCCGGCGCCCCGGTGACAACCGCCGGAGCGAAGAAGTGCCCGCGCTCCTGGCCTGCGGCATCGCCACCGACGACGACCTCGGCGCCGGAGCCGACGGCGGCCTCGACCTGCGCGGCGACCTTTCCCCGCTGGGTCCCGGAGATCATCGGCCCGATGTCCGTGTTGCTCTGCATCGGGTCTCCGATCACGAGGCTCTTCGTGTAGTCGACGAACGCGTTCAGGTAGTCGTCGTAGACGTCCTCCATCACGTAGAAGCGCTCCGCGCTGGTGCAGACCTGGCCGGAATTCAGGAATGCAGCCCAGGCGCCGCCCTTGGCGGCGACGTCGATCCGGTCCGCGACGTCCGAGCAGACGATGAAGGGGTCCTTGCCGCCCATCTCCAGGTTGACGCGGGCCATGCGATCGATGCAGGCCCGCGCGACCTTCTTCCCGGTCGCGACGGAGCCGGTGAAGGCGACACCGTCCACCCGGGACTCGGAGGCGATCGCGCCGCCGACCTCTGGGCCCCCTGCGACGAGATTGACCACGCCGGCAGGCAGATGATCCAGGCAGGGCGCGAGCATCAGGGTCGAGAGCGGGGTGAGCTCCGAGGGCTTGCAGACCAGCGTGTTCCCGGCCGCCAGCGCCGGCGCCATCTTCCAGGCGAGCAGCAGCAGGGGGTAGTTCCAGGGGACGATGCAGCCGATCACGCCGAGGGGCTCCTTCACCACCAGCGAGAGCTGGCTGGACTCGATCGAGGGGATGACGCGCCCGGCCGAATCCCGGCCGATCTCGGCGTAGTAGTCGAAGCAGGCGGCCGTCCAGCTGACCTCATCGGAGTTCTCGACCAGCGGCTTGCCGCCCTCCAGCGTCATCACCTCGGCGAGCTCGCCGGTTCGGTCGCGAAGTCGTGTGGCGACCTCCCGCAGCAGCTCACCGCGATCCACCGCCGGCGTCCGGGCCCACTCGCGGGATGCCTCGCGGGCCGCCGCGAAGGCGGCGTCGAGCTGCTCCGGATCAGCGGTGCCGACCGAGGCGACGGTCTCCTCGGTGTACGGGTTCTCGACCTCGAGCGGCGACCCGTTGCCGGCCACTGCTTCGCCGCCGATCAGCATCCGGGTGTCAAGGTCGGCCATGACTCGATGCTATAGCGACCACATCAGGGCTAGGTAGGCGGGGAAGGACGACCAGGGGGAGAAGGAAACCGGCCGCCCTATCCGCCCGCCTGCGCCGAGGCTGAAACCCGGCGGAGCGAGGCAAATGAATATGTGGGCGGGCGCCGGAGTAGGGGGTCTCCGAACGCCCGCCCGCTGCCTCGACTCCAAAATAGATTACCCAAGCACTCCCTACCTAAACCTGTGTATACGCCGAGTTTGCGGAAATGGCTCGTATCCCTAAAAAGAGGGTTTCCCGGCCCCTCGATCCTGGGTAGCTACCTTGTGTGGGCGGCCATACCTCGGGCTCCCCAGGGGCGAAGCAGCCACGGGCACCGAGGAGCCGATTCAGTGACCGAACTTGCCTTGGCAGACAACCAAATGAGCTCGACTCCCTCTCCCGGGCCTGAGGAGCAGCTGCTCGGCGAGCGGCGGCTGCTGGAGCGTTACGCCCAGGATCAGTCGCCGATCGTGCGCGAGGAGCTGGTCGACCGGTTCATGCCGCTCGCCCGGCGCCTGGCCGCCCGCTACGCCGGCGGAGCCGAGCCGTTCGACGACCTGATGCAGGTGGCGAGTGTGGGCCTCGTCAAGGCGATCGACCGCTTCGATCCTGAGCGCGGCACCGCCTTCTCCACCTTCGCGGTCCCGACGATCCTGGGAGAGCTGAAGCGCCACTTCCGTGACCGCGGCTGGTCGGTGCACGTGCCCCGTGACGTTCAGGAGCGCATCCTCAAGGTCGAGCGTGCGATGGCGGAGCTGCCGGCGAAGCTGGGTCATTCGCCGACCGTCCAGGAGATCGGCGAGCGCATCCAGGCCTCCGACGAAGAGGTGCTGGAGGCCATGCACGCCTCACAGGGCCATCACGCCGTGTCCCTGGACGCGACCTCGACGATGGGCGATGGCGACGAACCCCAGCCGCTGCGGGACAGGATCGGCTCCGAGGATCTCTCCTTCGACACCGTCGAGTACGGAGAGGCGATCGCCCCGGTGCTCGCGGAGATCTCGGATCGCGATCGGCAGGTCCTGCACCTGCGCTTCGTCGAGGACCTCACGCAGAGCGAGATCGCCGACCGGGTCGGTGTCTCCCAGATGCACGTCTCGCGAATCCTGCGGGCGACCATCGAAAAGCTGCGCCAGCGGATCCCAGAAGAGGAACGCTGACTACTGAGTGACCTCGAATTCGAGGAACTCCGCGGGCTCGCCCTCGGAGGTCTGTCCTTCGGTGACCTCCATGCTGCTGGTCAGCGTGCGCAGGGTCCCGGCACCCGGCACCTCCATCTCGTCCATCAGCCGCTCTCCGCCGCCCTTCACCAGCGGGCCGACACGCATGCCGAGGGTGCCGGCGCGGTCGCTGATCGAGATGCCCACCCGGCCGTCCGAGAAGTCGTCTCCGCCCGACGCCGAGACGGCATCGCCGAGCAGCACCGTGTCCGCCAGCCGGTCCACCGAGAACTCGGCGCGCGCGGCGAGGACCCCGATCACGCGGGCTAGGACAGGCTTCACCATCGCGCCCGGGACGAGGGCGATCTCGAGATCCTTCGGCACCGTGACAGGCTTTCCGTTGTCCCTGGCCTCGGGCGCTGAATAGCCGAAGCGGATGGTGGTCCGGCTTCCCCGTCCGCTGCCGCCGCTGATCTCGAAGCTGTCGGAGAGCGCCGCGATCAGCGGCAGGCCGAGCCCGAGTGATACCTCGCCCTCGTTGGCCCGGGGGCGGAAGCCGTGACCCTGGTCCGCCACCTCGATGACGAGCTCGCCGTCCTTCGGCTCGGCGCTCACCTGAAGCGGCCCTGGGTCGCCCTCGTACGCGTGCAGGACGACGTTGTTGCAGGCCTCCGATACAACCGTCTTCAGGTCGGCGATCCGCTGTCCGTCGAGGCCCAGCGCCTCGGCGATTCCCGCGATGGCCTGGCGGACCACGATCACGTTCTCCGCGGTTGCCGGCAGCGTCAGCTCGAGGCCGCCTTCGCTCATAGGGCGGGCTCCCCGGAGCCCGAGACCTCGGCAAAGGCCGCCTCCCGCCGGGTGTGCACGGGGAGCTCGGTCCGCAGACCGGTCACCTCGAGCACCCGATCCACCGCATCGGCGCCGTCCTCATGGAAGACCGCGAGGCCGACTCCGGCCTCGGCCGCCCGCCGGCGCCCGTCGAGGATCACTCCGAGAATGGACGAGTCGATGAACGTGGCTGGGGAGAGGTCGATCACGGTGGGGGTGCCCTCGTCGAGGAGGATGTCGATCCGCCGCCGCAGCGTAGGGGCCGTGCTCAGATCGTGCTCACCGGAGATGGTCAGCACGGTCAAACCCGCATCGCTTCGCTCGAGCGCGAGCTCCCCAGTCCGCACACTGGCGAACCTACCTTGATCGGGGGGCACTCAAACCTCCTGGTCAGGGCGAACAGAGGCGATGCGATCCGCCCGGCGCTGCTGCCAGACGGTGAAGATCATCGCCAGCACCGTCGTCGCGAAGAGCATCGTGGCGATGATGTAGACCTGAACCGGGATCCCGCGCTGGGCGGCGCCGAAGATGTAGAGGGGGAAGGTCACCTCGGTCCCGGCCGTGAAGTTGGAGACCACGAAGTCGTCGATCGACAACGCGAAGGCGAGCAGGGCGCCCGCGATGATCCCCGGCCAGATCAGGGGCATGGTGATCTTGCGGAAGGTCGTAAACGCGTCCGCGCCGAGGTCCTGAGCGGCCTCCTCGAGGCTTCGGTCGAAGCCGATCAGCCGTGAGCGGACGACGATCACGACGAAGCTGATGCAGAACATGACGTGGGCGATCAGCAGCGTGGTGAAGCCCAGCTGGAGGCCGTAGATCAGGAACATGGAGAGCAGCGAGGCGCCCAGCACCACCTCGGGAGTCGCGGTGGGGATGACGATCAGGTAATTCGACGCGCGACGGCCAAAGAAGTTGTAGCGGACCAGGGCGAGGGCGATCATTGTCCCGAGGATGGTCGAGATCAGGGTCGCCAGCAGGGCCAGGCGCAGGCTGAGCAGCAGCGCGTCGGTGAGCTCGGAGATCTGGAACGGGTGGGCCCAGTGGGAGAGGGTGAAGCCCTGCCAGGTGAAGTTGAACTTGCCCGCCGGGTCGTTGAACGAGAAGACGATGATCAGGACAATCGGGACCAGCATGTAGGCGATCGCGAGGCCGCCGTAGATCACGATCCCGTTTCGCTTCAGCCACTTCCACGCGCGCGATCCGGCCGACTCGCGGCGTCGCTGGGGCAGGGTGGCGGCGTGGGCTTCCATCGTCTACTCGATCACGTCGGCGCCGCCGATCTCCTCGCCCATCAGGGCCTCGGAGCCGGCGATCCGGATGTAGATGAACACGATCACCAGCAGCACCGCCATCAGAGTGAAGGAGAGGGCGGCAGCCGACGGGTAGTCGGTCTGCTTCAGGTAGAGGGACTGGATGACGTTGCCGACCATCGACTGCTGGGCGCCGCCCAGGAACTGGGCGTTGACGTAGTCGCCGGTCGCCGGGATGAAGGTCAGCAACGTCCCGGCCACGACGCCGGGCATCGAGAGGGGAAGGGTCACCCTCAGGAAGGCCTGGCGGGACGACGCGTACAGGTCCTTCGCCGCCTCCACCAGGCTCGTGTCGAGCCGTTCGAGGCTGGCGTAGATCGGCAGGATCATGAAGGGGAGGAAGTTGTAGGTGAGGCCCGCGATCACGGCCGAGCTGGTCGCCAGGACGCGGCCGTCGCTCGAGACGAGGCCGAGGTTCTGCAGCGTGTGGACGACGAAGCCGTTGTCGGAGAGGATCGTCTCCCACGCCAGTGTCCGGATCAGGTAGGTGGTGAAGAAGGGAGCGATCACCGCGAGCAGCATCGCGTTCTTCCAGCGGCCGCCCCGGAAGGCGATCGCGTAGGCCAGGGGGTAGGCGATCAGCAGGGCGATCACCGTCGCGATGGCCGAGTACCGGAACGCCCGGAAGAACTGGGTGTCGTAGGCGCTGAGCGTGTCCGTGTAGTTCGAGAACTGCCAGTTGAACTTGAACTGGGGGAAGATTCCCGAGTCGAGCGAGAGCCGTCCCATGAAGTACAGGGGCACGACGAAGAAGAGGATCAGCCAGAGGATCCCCGGCCCGAGCAGGAAGTAGGGGATGAGACGACGGCGAAGAACGACGATGCGCGGGTCACGCATCGTGCTCTCCGCCGCCGCTCATTCGGATCCCTCGGCCTAGCTGTTGAGGACGCCCTCGAACGCCCTCGTCACCGTTTGCTCCTCCTGTCCCGTCAGGTTGGGCTGAGTGGAGCATTTCTTGGTGAAGGCCTCCGTCGGGAAGATCAGAGGGTCGTTCACCAGGTCCGGGTTGGTGGTCCGGAAGATGTCCTGGACCCCGTCCACCGGAGTGACATAGCTGTTGTAGGACGCGATCTGCGCCTGATGCTGCGGGTCGTAGACGTAGTTCATGAACGCCTCCGCCGCGGTCGGGTTCGGCGCACCAACCGGGATCTCCATGTTGTCCGACCAGAGGATGCAGCCCTCGGTCGGCATTCGGAACTGGATGTCCGGGTTGTCGGCCTGCAGCTGGACCGCGTCACCGGACCAGCCGATGATCGCGGACACGTCGCCGTTCGCCATGTCGCGGGTGTAGTCGTTGCCCGTGAACCGCCGAATCTGGCCAGAGGCAACGGCCGACTTGAGCTTGTCGATCGTGTCCAGCCACTGCTGCTGCGTGGCCTTGTTCGGATCGATCCCGTCGGCCTTCATCACCAGCGGCACCGTGTCGCGCAGCTCGGTGAGCATCTCGACCTTGCCCTTGTACTGCGGGTCGAACAGGTCGTTGATCGAGTGCACGTTCGGCGCCAGCCTCGTGTTGACGATCAGCCCGGTCATGCCGCTCTGCCACGGGACTGAGTAGTTGCGGCCCGGATCGAACTGCACGTTCTTCAGGTCCGGGCGGATGTTCTTCTCGACATTCGGGATGCCGGCCTTGTCGAGGTTCTGGACGTAGCCGAGCTGATGCATCTTCTCGGCCATCCAGTCGGTCACCACGATCATGCTGCGGCCTCCCGACTGGCCCTTGGACAGCAGGGGCTGCATCTTGGCGAAGAACTCCTGGTTGTCGTTCACGTCCTCGATGTAGTTGGTGTTGACCCCGGTGGCCTTGTCGAAGTCCGACACGGTGTTCTTGTCGATGTACAGCGGCCAGTTCGAGATCGTCAGGTTGCCCTGGGGCGGGGGTTGGTACTTCACGGTCGTCACCGCCGCCGATCCGCCGCCACCCTCGATCCCACCGCCGCCGCAGGCGGCGAGGGCGATCGCCGCCGCGAATGCCCCAGCAGCCGCGATCATTCCGCGGAATTTCCTCTTGCTCGTCACGTTTCCCTCCTAATTGGTTCGCTCAAGCTGCTTCCGCCGCCTCCGTCTGCGGCGCTGTCCCGTTAGCCGACTCCTTGACCACGTGCATATGGTCAGGGCTCCAAGAAAGCTTCACGTTCGCGCCACCGCCCGGGAGGCGCTGGCGCTCCGCCTCGTCGGCGTTCGGCACGAGCACGGTCATGCGCACGTCCCCGGCCAGCTTCACGATCAGCTGGGTGGCCGTGCCGAGGTAGAGCGAGCTCTCGACCAGCCCTTCCACGGACGGATCGCCGCTGTCTCCATCGCCGATTGCGAGCTTCTCGGGGCGCACGACCGCATGGCAGCGCTCGCCGACGGAGAAGCCGTCGACGCCGGTGCTCACCTTGACTCCGCCGTCCAGCTCGACCTCGCCTCCCTCGCCGGTCTTGCGGATCACTCCCGGCATCAGGTTGGAGACGCCGATGAAGCCGGCGACGAAGGTCGTGCTGGGGCGGTCGTAGACCTCCTCCGGGTCGCCGATCTGCTCGATATGGCCGCGGTTCATCACCGCGATCCGGTCGGACATGGTCAGCGCCTCCTCCTGGTCATGGGTGACGTAGACGAAGGTGATCCCGACCTCGCGCTGGATCTTCTTGAGCTCCACCTGCAGTCCCTTGCGGAGCTTCAGGTCGAGTGCGCCGAGGGGCTCGTCCAGCAGCAGAACGCGCGGCAGGTTGACCAGGGCGCGGGCGAGCGCCACTCGCTGCTGCATCCCTCCCGAGAGCTGCGCAGGGCGGCGATTCGCCTCCCGGGCCAGTCCCACCCGGTCGAGCTCCTCACCCACCCGGCGCTCGATCTCATCCTTGTCCGCACCCTTGCGCTTCAGGCCGAAGGCGACGTTTTCCTTGACGCTCAGGTGGGGAAACAGGGCGTAGCTCTGGAAGACCGTGTTGGTCGGCCGCTTGTGCGGCGGGATGCCGAACATGTCCGCGTCGTCGATCGTCAGCCGACCGTCCGTGACGTCCTCGAAGCCGGCGATCATCCGCAGCGTCGTCGTCTTGCCGCAACCGCTGGGGCCGAGCATCGTGAAGAACTCGCCCTCGGCGATGTCCAGGTCGATGGCGTCTACGGCGGTGAGCTGACCGAACCGCTTCGTGACTGAGCTGAGGACGACGCACGGGCCTCCCGCTCCGCCCGTCTCGGGGGTCACGCGCGAACGACCAGTACCGGACGGTCGGACAGCTGCACGAGCTTGTACGGGGTTGCGCCGATGATCGCTCCCACGACCGGATCGATCGCCATGGCTGCCGACGACGATCATGCGCGCATCGTGTTTGTCGCCTGCGGTGATCAGCGCATCGTGGGGATGCTCGTTGATGAACTCGACCTTGTACTCGACCGGCGGCCTTCGCGATCTCCACCGCCTCTCCCATCATCTTCTCGCCGAACTCCTCGACGGCCTTGCGCTGCTCGGGAACCTCGCCGCCACCGTAGCCGCCGGGCGCGTCGGCGAAGACGATCACGACGGTGTCTCCGAGCGCCTTGGCGAAATCGAATGCCTGATTCAGCGCCGACTTCGAGGAGTCGGAGCCGTCGTATCCGATGACTATCTCGCCCATCGTCTCCTCCTCAGTCCGCACATCACGGATGCTTCGCCCTTGACCGTCCCCTCGAGAACGCCTGGTAGCGGCCGTCTCCCACTTCCGCCTGAAGAACTTCGGGTAGACGAAGTTGGCGAACACCAGCACGACGACGCCGACGAGCATCCCTCCGACACCGATCGCGACCGGAGTTCCGACTCCCAGGAAGCCGCCCGAGTAGTTGACGTCGGTGCTCGTGGTCTTGTAGTCGAGGAAGGCCTTGATAAAGACGAACATCAGCATCGCCCCCCCGAGGAAGGGCGCCACCCCGACCATGATGAAGTTCTTCAAGCTCTTGAAGATCTCCTTGCGGTAGAAGACGCAGCAGGCGAAGCCCGTGAACCCGTAGTAGAAGGCGATCATGAAGCCGATCCCGGTGATCGAGTCACTGAGCACGTTCTGGCTGACGTTGATGATGAGCAGCGTCCAGACCAGGGAGACCGCGCCCATCGTCAGCGTCGAGACGTCGGGCGTCAGGTAGCGTGGGTGGATCCGCCCGAAGATCTTGGGGATCGCGCCGAAGCGCGCCATCGACAGCGTGGTCCTCGCGGTCGGCAGGATCGTCGTCTGCGTTGACGCGGACGCTGAGGTGAGCACCGCGATGATCAGGATCTTGTCGAGCGGTGAGCCGAGCACCGGCCCACCCAACGCGCTGAGCACATCGTTGCCGTGGTGCTTCAGGAAGACCGTTCCGGCATATGCCTGGGCCGACACGGTCACCACCACATAGATCAGCACCAGGAGAATCGTGCTCATCACCGCCGCCCGGCCCGGGCCGTTGGCGCTGTCCTCCGACTCCTCATTGACGCAGACGCCGCTGTCCCACCCCCAGTAGATGAAAATCCCGAGGAGGACGCCGTCGATGACAGCCGTAAAGCCGCCGTGCAGCGTGAACGGGTTGAACCAGTCGAGCTGGACCGGAGTGCCCTGGCTGCCGATGTACACGTGCGCGAGTGCGACCACGGAGAAGATCGCCAGGGCGGCGATCTCGGCGGCGAGCAGGAAGTACTGGGTGCGCGCTGAGAGCTCGATGCCGATGTAGCAGATCGCGGTCATCACGATGATCCAGATGGCCGCGACGATGCTGACGTCGAGCAAGTTGGCCGCTGCCGCGTCGAGGCCGAAGAGCAGGAACGTGTAGACACCCGCGATGTAGGCGAGGGCCGCCATGACGATGACGTCGGCGGCGACGATCGCCCAGCCGGTGAGCCACCCGAGACGGGGGCCCATCGCCCTCGTCACCCAGGTGAAGCTGGTGCCGCAGTCCGGGTCAGCCCTGTTCATGTAGTAGTACGCGGCCGCGATCAGCAGCATCGGGACGAACGAGACGAGCATGATCGCCGGCGCGTGGTACCCCATTCCCTGCACCGCGACGATGAAGCCGAGGGTGGCCGCGAGGCTGTAGCCCGGCGCGGTCGAGGCGACGCCGATGACCAGATTGGAGATGTAGCCGAGGGCCCCGCGTCTTCAGGCCCTTGCCCCCCGGCCGCCGAGCCCTCCGGGTCGTCTTGCCGAAAGCGGAACCGCCGCGCTCTCCAATTTGTCTCCTTCCCGTGAAGGCCGCTTTTGGCCTACTGGACGCCTGACCCTAGGAACCTCGACGAATCGTCGCAAGGGGCGAAAGCCCTAAAAGTAGATACCACCGTTGTACAGCGTGTACAAGTCGTTTAAAGCTGATTTCACACATCTCCGCTTGTAGGGCCGACCGACTGGGGGTAGCGTTGTACGGTGAGGCTAGAGAGACTGGAGGAGAGGGATGGCAGCAAGCAGCGCCACGCAGACCGCCAAAACTGAGGCAAATGCGCTCCAGGAGCAGGCACAACGCCACCTCTGGATGCACTTCACCCAGATGGGGTCGTTCGGCCCGGACCATGAGGTCCCGATCATCGTCCGCGGTGACGGGTGCTACGTCTGGGACGACCACGGCAACCGCTATCTCGACGGCCTCTCGGCCCTCTTCTGCGTCAACTCCGGTCACGGCCGCAGCGAGCTCGGCGACGCGATGGCGGCCCAGGTCCGCGAGCTCGACTTCATCACCGTCTGGAGCTACGCCCACCCCCGCGCGATCGAGCTGGCAACGCGGATCTCGACGCTGACGCCGGGCGACCTGAACCGGGTCTTCTTCACCAACAGCGGCTCCGAGGCGGTCGAGTCGGCGATCAAGCTGGCGCGGAGCTACCACCGTGCGCAGGGGAAGGCCCAGAAGACGAAGCTGATCGCTCGCGAGATCGCCTACCACGGCACCACCCTCGGCGCCCTCAGCGCCACCGGGATCCCCGCGCTCCGCACCCAGTTCGAGCCGCTCGCACCGGGTGGCGTCCATGTGCCCAACACCAACAGCTACCGCTGGCCCGAGGACCGCGACCCGCTCTGGGCCGCGGATCAGATCGAGGAGCGGATCCTGTTCGAGGGGCCGGAGACGGTGGGCGCCGTGATCCTCGAGCCGCTGCAGAACGCAGGCGGCTGCATCACTCCGCAGGAGGGCTACTTCCAGCGAGTCCGGGAGATCTGCGACCGCTATGACGTCCTACTGATCTCCGATGAGGTGATCTGTGCCTGGGGCCGGCTCGGCCACTACTTCGGCTGCCAGCGCTACGGGTACCAGCCCGACATCGTCACGGTCGCGAAGGCACTGACCTCGGCCTACGTGCCGATGGGCGGCATGATCGTCAGCGATGCGGTGTTCGAGCCCTTCGCCGAGGGGACCGCGTCGTTCGCCCACGGCTCGACCTTCGCCGGGCACCCGGTCGCGGCGGCGACCGCGATGGCGAACCTCGACGTCTTCGAGCGCGAGGACCTCTGCGGCCATGTGCTGGCCAAGGAGGGCGAGTTCCGAGCGGCGCTCGAGTCCCTCTACGACATCCCGATCGTCGGAGACATTCGAGGAGATGGCTACTTCCTGGCGATCGAGCTCGTCAAGGACAAGGAGACCAAGGAGCACATGGAGGACGAGGAGTCCGAGAAGCTGCTCCGCGGCTACCTCTCCGGCGAGCTCTACAGGCGTGGGCTGATCTGCCGCGCCGATGACCGAGGAGACCCGGTCGTGCAGCTCGCGCCGCCGCTGATCGCCGACACGGAGCAGTTCGAGGAGATCGTCGACGTCCTGCGTCCGGTCCTCGAAGAGGCAGCACGCCGCATAGGACACTGATGCTCACCGTCGAGAGCCTCACCTCCGAGCTCGGCCTCAAGGTCGCCGCTGGGGGTGACGCCCCCACTGAGCGGGAGATCCGCTGGGTCCACATCACGGAGCTGCTCGACCCGACCCCGTGGCTCTCCGGCGGAGAGCTCCTGCTCACCACCGGCATCCGGCTCGAGAACGCGGAGAAGCAGCGAAAGTTCATCCGGCTGCTCGTCGACTCGGGCGTGGCGGGCCTCGGCTTCGGCACCGGATTCGACCACGCCAAGGTGCCGAAGGCCGTACTCGCCGAGGCGCAGGCCGCCGAATTCCCGATCTTCGAGGTCCCGTACGAGACGCCGTTCATCGCCATCACGGAGGCCGCCTTCAGCCGGCTCGTCAACGAGCAGTACGACGTGCTCTCCCGGGGAATCGCGGTCAACGAGCGCCTGGAGCGGCTGGTTCTGCAGGGCGGGGGGCTCGATGAGGTCGCGAAGGAGATCGCCGCTGCGATCGGCGGAAGCTCGGTCGTCCTGGACGGTCGCGGTGAGGTGCTCGCCAGCGGCGGGCGCCGGCTGCCCGACTACCTGCTCGAGGCGGTTCGCGCCGAGGTCGTGCCCCGTGGCACCGCGGCCGCGCCGTTCGTGCCCAACCAGCCCGACCTCCGGGGCCGCGCACTCGCGCATCCTGTCTCGCCCCGTGCCGGCGCGGCGGAGGCCTGGCTCGTGGTCGTGCGGCGCTCCGGCGAGCTCGGGGACTTCGAGCGGCTCTGTGTGCAGCAGGCGGCGATCGTCGTGGCACTCGAGCTGATGCGCGAACGCGTTGCGCAGGAGACCGAGCGCCGCCTCTCCGGTGAGGTCCTCGCGGCGACGCTCTCGGGGCGGCTGGCGCCCGACGACATCCGTGACCGGCTCGCGCCCTTCGGGATCGGCGAGCGGGCGGTGGTGCTTGCTTTCGAGCTCGGTGACGCGCCGGCTGCCGAGCCGACCCTCGCCGATCACCTGTCGAGCCAGAACCGGGCGGCCCTGGTGGCGCCTCATCCGGCCGGCAGGCGGGAGCTGCTCTGCGCCGTCGTCGACGGCACCAAGGGGGACCCCCTGGAGCTCGCGAGCCAGGCGCGTCTGGCACTGGAGAAGGTCCACGGCCCGACTCGGGCCGCCACCAGCCGCCTGCTGCCGACCGAGCGGGTTCGGCACTCCTTCCACGAGGCGCGCTGCGCGCTGGAGGCGACTGCGTTCGCGAATGGCGCCGCACCCGACGTCGCTTCGCACCGGGACCTCGGGGCCTTCACGCTGCTCCTCTCCGTCCAGGACGGAGAGGCGCTGCGCCTCTATTGCGAGAGCGTGCTCGGGCCGATCGAGGACTCCGACGAGCGCTACGCGGGTGAGCTGCTTCGCTCGCTCGAGGCCTACATCGACCGCAATGGCCACTGGGAACGGGCGGCGGGCGACTGCTACTGCCACCGCCACACCCTCCGCTATCGGATCAAGCGCATCGAGGAGCTCACCGGACGTGACCTGAGCCGGGCGAACGACCGCGTCGAGCTCTGGCTCGCCCTCAGGGCACGGGAGCTGATCTCGTGAGGGTGGCGATCCTCGGCGCGGGCGGGACCATCGCACCGGCGATCGTTCGCGACCTCGCGGAGTCCGAGGAGGTCACCGCGATGCGGCTGCTCGATATCGACCTGCGCAAGGCCGAGGCGGTGGCGATGGAGCACGGGGGCGGCAAGGCGCAGGCCCGCCAGGCCGACGCGACCGCCGGTCTCGCGGAGCAGCTCGAGGGAATGGAGGTGCTCGTCAACTCGGCGGCCTACCGGATCAACCTCGCGGCCATGCGCGCCTGCCTCGACGCCGGCTGCCACTACATGGACCTCGGCGGCCTCTACCACGTGACCGCGGAGCAGCTCCAGCTCTCCGGCGAGTTCGAGCAGCGCGGCAAGCTGGCCCTGCTGGGCATCGGGTCGGCGCCGGGCAAGACGAACCTGCTGGCGGCCCGGGCGATGACGGAGCTGCCCGGCAAGCCCGTCTCGATCTCGGTGCTCGCAGGCGGCCGCGACCTGAAGCCGACCGGGGAGCTCAGCTTTCCGTACGCCCTGAGGACCCTGCTCGACGAGATCACGATGCCGCCGATGGCGCTGATCAACGGCCGCGCCGAGGAGATGAAGCCGCTTCAGGAAGGGCCTCGCGCCGACTTCGGCGACCCGATCGGCGAGGCCGAGACGATCTTCACCCTTCATTCGGAAGTCCTCACGTTCGGCAGCAGCTTCGGAGTGCCGAACGTCACCTTTGCGCTCTCGTTGCCACCAGTGGTGCTCGAGAGCCTGAAGGAGCTGGCGGGGGCGAGCGAGGAGCGGATAGCCGAAGTTGCACGCTCTGCATCGCCCCCCGTCAGCCACCACCACCTCGATCCACATCGTCGAGGTCACGGGCCCCGACACGGTGATCCGCGCTCGCAGCGTGACGCCGCCCAACGAGGAGTGGGGCCTGGGAGGCGGCATCGTCTCCACGGCCACCCCCGCCGCCGCCGCGGTTCGCCTGTTCGCCCGCGGCGCCATCACGAAGCGCGGGGCGCTGCCGCCGGAGAGCTGCATCGACCCGGACGAGATGTTCGGGGAGCTCGAGGCCCGGGGCGTGCGTTTTGACGTCTCCACCGCCCCGCTCGAGAAGGCGGCCACCCTCTCCACGAAGACCGGGTCATCGAAGGTCGGCGTCCCCACCGAGATCAAGGACGACGAGTACCGCGTCGCGCTGACGCCCGCGGGCGCGCGTGAGCTCCGCGAGCACGGGCACGAGGTACTGCTGCAGGCCGGGGCGGGGGAGGGAAGCGCGATCACGGACGAGGCGTACATCGCCCAGGGCGTGACGATCCTCCCCGACGCCGATGCCGTCTTCGAGCAGGCCGAGATGGTCCTCGGGGTCAAGGAGCCGCAGCCCGAGGAGGTCAACATGCTCCGGCCCGAGCACACCCTCTTCACCTACCTGCACCTCGCGCCGGACCCGGAGCTCACCAAGGGGCTTCAGGAGAGCGGTGCGACCTGCGTCGCCTACGAGACCGTTGAGGACTCCCAGGGCCGCCTGCCGCTGCTGGCGCCGATGAGCGAGGTCGCGGGCAAGATCGCCACCCAGGCGGGCGCC
Source organism: uncultured Solirubrobacterales bacterium (assembly GCA_963831605.1). Taxonomy (GTDB): domain Bacteria; phylum Actinomycetota; class Thermoleophilia; order Solirubrobacterales; family 70-9; genus DASUPK01. Next base: position 115,212 of record CAWHQR010000005.1, on the reverse strand, counting down.
TTCTTCCTCGAGAAGCCGCTGGGCGGCCGGGGGATCCTGCTCGGAGGGGTCCCGGGCGTCGCGCCGGCGAACGTGATGGTGATCGGCGGCGGCGCCGTCGGCATGCACGCCGCCTTCATCGCGATCGGAATGGAGGCCGACGTCTTCGTCTACGACGTCTCGATCGACAAGCTCCGCGAGCTCGACGTCGCCTTCGGGGGACGCGCCTCGACGGTCTTCTCCTCGACCCTCGCGATCGAGGAGATGCTGCCGCGGGCGGACCTGGTGATCGGGGCGGTCCTCGTTCATGGGGCGAAGGCTCCCTACGTCGTCCGCAAGGAGCAGCTCAAGCTGATGAAGAAGAACGCCGTGCTGGTCGACGTCGCGATCGACCAGGGCGGCTGCTTCGAGACCTCACACCCGACCACCCATCGCGATCCTGTCTTCGAGGTCGACGGGATCACTCACTACTGCGTCGCCAATATGCCCGGCGCAGTGCCGATCACTTCGACCTATGCACTCACCAACGCAACGCTTCCGTATGTCCTGGCCCTTGCGGACCACGGCGTCGCGGAAGCAGCCCGCCGAGATCCCGGCCTCAGGTTGGGGATCAATGTCGCCGGCGGTAGGGTCACTCATCCCGCCGTAGCGGAAGCCGTCGGGGTTGACCACACGCCGGTCGAGGACGTGCTCGGCAGCAAACAGAAAGTCTGAGCGCGCTACTTCAGGACGCGGATCAACTTCTTGTTGACGAACTCGTCCATCCCGTACGGGCCGAGCTCGCGCCCGAAGCCGGAACGCTTGACACCCCCGAACGGCAACTCGGCGCCGTCAGCAAGGACGCCGTTCACGAAGACCATGCCGGCGTCGATGTCGTTGGCGACGCGGTCGCCCTGCTCGGGGTCGGTCGTGAAGACGTAGGAGCCGAGGCCGAATGGTGTGTCGTTCGCAACCCGGACCGCCTCCTCCTCGGACGAAACCCGGTAAACGCTCGCGACCGGCCCGAAGAACTCCTCCCGGTAGGCGTCGCTCTCGGGATTGATGCCGGTGAGGATCGTCGGACCGAAGAAGTTGTCCTTCCGGTCGCCATCGAGAACGGCCTGAGCGCCCTGGGCCTTCGCGCGGTCGATCTGGTCCTGAAGGCGTTCTGCCGCCGTCGAGGACGAGAGTGGCCCCATCGCCGAGTCCTCGACCGGATCCCCGGGCTCCACCTCCTTCATCTTCTCCGTCAGCTTCGAAAGGAAGTCGTCATAGAGCTCGTCCACGACGATGAAGCGCTTCGCGGCGTTGCACGACTGGCCGGTGTTGTCGAGGCGCGCTTCCACCGCGGCGTCGACGACCTCGTCGAGATTCTGGGTCGCGAGCACGATGAACGGGTCGGAGCCTCCCATCTCGAGGACCACCTTCTTGAGGTTCCGCCCGGCGACCTCGGCGACCGCGGCGCCCGCTCGCTCGGAACCGGTGACCGAGACGCCCCGTACCCGCGGGTCGGGGATCACCTTCTCGGCGATCTGCTCGTGGGTCGCGAAGATCGTCTGGAAGGCGCCCTCCGGAAGGCCGATCTCGTCGTACATCTCCTGGATCGCCTCGGCCGACTCCGGGCACTGGGGCGCCGGCTTGAGCAGGATCGGGTTGCCGACGATCAGGTTCGGTCCCGCGAAGCGGGCCACTTGGTAGTACGGGAAGTTCCAGGGCATGATTCCGAGCAGCGGCCCCGTCGCCGAGCGGCGGATCACGGCCGTGCCCTCGCCCGCAAGCAACTCGATCGGCTCGTCCTTGAGGAAGTCCTCGGCACGATCGGCGTAGTAGGAGTAGATATCGCCGCAGAAGTCGACCTCGCCGAGGGCCTGCTCCATGGGCTTCCCCATCTCCTTCACCGCGATTGCGGCAAGCGCCTCACGTCGCTCGAGGTGAAGCTCGCCGACGCGCTTGATCTTCTCGGCGCGCTCGGCCACGGAGAGCGAACTGAGCGCTTCACGCGCCTCCCAAGACCTGGCGATAGCGGCATCGAGATCGCCGTCTGAGATCTCTGGATACTCCTCAAGCTGCTCGCCGGTGGCTGGGTTCACGACCGCGTACATGCTCAACTTGACCAACTCCTTGTCTGCTCGCTCCTCCACGGACTCCAGCCCGGGGACTCTCCGCCCGAAGTCTACGAGACGGGCGAAGAGTTCTGGGAGGAGCGCCGCCGAATCAGGAGCACCAGGCCACCGATGAGGATGACGCCTCCCACGGCGAAGGGCCACCAGGGCACGCCGCCATCGTCATTTCCGCTTTCGCCGCTGGACGACGGCTTCGGCTCTGCCGCGGCCAGTCCGCCCGGAAGCACCTGTGCGAGGAAGCGTCCGTAGGCGTGGGCTCCGGCGAAGTTGGGGTGGAACAGGTCCGGCAGAAACCAGGCGCCCGGCGCGGGATCGGCCCGGTGGTGGGGCAGGGAGTGGTGGACCCAATCGAGCAGCTTCACCTGGTCGGGATGGTCCTTCGCCGCCTTGACGAGCACATCGGTGTCGGGGGCAGGCGGATGCCCGGTGTCGGCGTCGTAGGCGGTTACCAGGACCAGTTTCCGCTTCGGCCCGATCACCTTCAGCGCGAACTTGATCAGGTCGTCGTTGACCCCCCCGTTGCCGTAGGCGTTCATCAGGATCAGCTTCGGCAGCTTGCCCCGGTTCCGCAGGTCCCGGGCTACCCAGATGCTCTGCTTGAACCCGCGGCAGCCCAGAGCGTTGACGTCGAACCCGACTCGGGTCAGATCCGGGATCGGCAGCAGCATGGTCGAGTCGCCGATCGCGATCGGAGGTGGCCCGTGGCCGGTGCCGTACGGGTTCCGCTGCGCCTGCCCGGTGTGCACGTGCCCGCAGCCGAATGCGGGTTCGCCGACCGCCGATGCAGCGCTCGCCTGCCATAGGCCGACCACGAGTAGGCCAAGAGCCAGGAATCCCGCCTTCGTCTTCACCCTCGTCGTCTCAGCCTAGAAATTCTGCGTGTAGGTGCTCTTGATCTCCACGTCGCCCTTGCGGCAATCGGCCGTGGCGTTGTACTGGACACCGGGCACGGACTGGCGCGCCCCCTCGGTGCAGTCGAAGCCCATCACGGCCGTCTTGCAGGTGCCGCCGGCGCCGCCGTTCTGCAGGCGGCAGTGGTGGTAGGCGACCACGACCTTCTCGGCCTGCCCGCAGCTCACCCCCGCCACCTGGATCGAGGTGACGTAGGAGGCCCCGAGGTCCTGCTGGCGGCCGTTGATGTCGCAGGAACTCAGGGCGGCCGCGGTCGTGCTGCTGCTGTCGGACGAGCCGCCGCCGCAGCCGGCGAGCACCGCGGTGCCGAGGAGGATGAGGAGCGCGAGCCGTTTCAAGGTCGCGCCAGTCTAGTTGCGGTCACGGCCACCGAGCGTCCGCCCCGCGGGTCGCCGCGGTAGGATCGCGCGCACCTTGAGGAGGTCGCTGACAGGGACGCTCGCGCTCGCGGGCATGCTCACCGCTCTGCTGATCTCGAGCGGCAGCGCCGCCCCGATCGCGCACACCGCCGGCTTCTCGCCCTGCAACATCGACGGGAAGCAGCAGAACCTCGGGGCCTCCTACGTCACCTCGCTGAAGGTCCAGGGCGTCGGCTGCACCAAGGGCGAGAAGGTGATCACCGCCTACCACCAGTGCCGCCACCAGAGCGGCGGCCCGGCCGGGACGTGTGCGTCGACGCTGCTCGGCTTCAAGTGCAAGGACGGCAAGCGGACCGGCGTGCCGAACGTCCAGTACAACGCCACCGCGAAGTGCCACAAGGTCTCGAACGCGTCCAAGCGCGTGAAGAGCCGCTACACCCAGAACGACTGAGGGGCCACCAGGCCGCTCCACCTCGGAGCGGAGGGCGAAGCCCGTAGCGACTCATGTGGGGCGGCCGCTCGTGGCCCCGACCTGATGGCGAAGCCGTGAATCAGTAGTTGAAGTCCCGGTTGATCGCCGCCAGCACCATGTCTGCCGCCACCGACGAGCCGTCCTCGTTCAGGTGGATGCCGTCGGGCAGGCGCACGATCGTTTCCTTGCCGTCGATCGGAATCGAGTCGCGGTAGGTGTCTCCCGGCGTGAAGGTCGGGATCAGGTCGACCACGCGAACCGCGCCGTCCCGCTTGGCGGCCTCCGCCCGGATCGCCTGGTTGACGTCGTCGGCGATCGGCTTGCGGGCCGGGTCGCGCTGGGTGGGCACCGTGAGCCAATAGATCCGCTGCGCGCCGCCCCTCAGGTAGTTGTCCATCATCTGGCCGACCCTCGACTGGAAGATCGCCTCCCAGGCCGGGCCGCAGCAGCTCACCTGCCTCCCATCGGGACCGGGCATCGGATAGCCCTCGTTGGCGCCGATGAAGAGGACGACGGCGTCGGGGTTGTCATCGGCGGCCTGGGTGCTCGAGAGCTTGCCCCAGTCGACCAGGCCCGTGTTGGAGATCCCGGTGGCGAGATGCGGGTCGCGCGTGACCTGGACCGAGGCGCCCTGGTCGGCGAGCTTGCGCGCGATCTCGATGTCGAGCGGCGTCGAGAGCGAGTCGCCGGTGACCAGGAGCCGGTCGAGCGGCTGCGGCGTGGTCGGAACCTGGACCGTCGGCCTGCCCGCTCCGCCCGGAGCGGCCCGGAAGCCGTGACCGGAGAGCTGCTGGTCGGGGGAGAGCCAGGAGGTGAGGTCGCGGCGCGTGTCGGCGAGCGGGAGCTGGTCCGAGATCCATCCGGCGGGTCCGGCGATGGCCTTGACGATGTCCTGGCCGAGGCCCGGCTTGAGCTCGTCCGCCGCCTTCCGCACCGAGCCCCCGGCGAAGATCAGCAGCAGGAAGGTCGTCAGGGCGACGGCCTTCACCGCGTCCCAGCCGCTGAAGCGCCGGAGGTCCCAGCGGTCGAACCGGCCCATCAGGCTGTCGTCGCCGTGGGGCTCGCCCTCGGCGCCTGGCCGGGACTCGGCCTCCATCTCGGCGATCGTCTCGAATTCGCCTGACCCGGCTCGCGACTGTCTTTTCGTTGTCTCTGCCATCAGATCAGAAGCGGAAGTAGATGAACGGGGGAACGCCCTGGCTCGGGACGGTGGCGCCGACGATCAGGACGACGGCGGCGAGGGCGACGCCGAGCAGCAGCGGCCGCAGCCGCCCGATCCGCAGCTCGATGCCCTCCATCGGGCGCTCGGGCAGCAGCTGGAGCCCGATCACCAGGACGATCGCTCCCACCACCGGGACCGAGTAGAGGGTCGCCGGCCCGGAGCGCACCAGCGCTGACATGTAGTCGCCGAACACGGTCAGGTCGGTTGAGCGGAAGAGGATCCAGCCGACGACGATCAGGTTGAAGGTGACGAACCAGCGCAGCCAGCCGGGGAAGATCCGGCCGAGCCGGCCGTTGATCGCATGCTCGGCCGACAATCCGGTCCCCTGGTAGGCGCCCCAGGCGACGAAGTTCCAGGCGGCGCCGTGCCAGAGGCCGCCCAGCGCCATGGTGAGCATCAGGTTGATGTAGGTCCGGACCTTCCCCTTCCGGTTGCCGCCGAGTGGGATGTAGAGGTAGTCCCGCAGGAAGCGCGAGAGCGTCATGTGCCAGCGACGCCAGAAGTCGCGGAAGCCCGTCGCCCGATAGGGGCTGTTGAAGTTCTGCGGGAAGACGAAGCCCATCAACAGCGCGAGCCCGATCGCCATGTCCGTGTAGCCGGAGAAGTCGCAGAAGATCTGCGCCGCATAGGCGTATGCGCCAAGGATCGCGTCGGGCGCGCTGTACGCCTGCGGCACGGCGAAGACCTTGTCGACCACCTCCCGCGCCAGGTAGTCGGCGATCATCACCTTCTTGATCAGCCCCAGGGCGATCAGGGTGAGCCCCGCGCCCACCGCCACATGGTCGGGGTCCCTCGGCTTCCGCAGCTGGGGGAGGAACTCGCTTGCCCGGACGATCGGGCCGGCGACCAGGTGGGGGAAGAAGCTCAGGTAGATGGCGGCGTCGAGCAGGGAGGCCGGTTCGGTCTGGCGCCGCTTGACGTCGACCACGTAGGTGACGGCCTGGAAGCTGAAGAAGCTGACTCCTACGGGCAGCGCGATCGTGACCAGCGGCAGGGGCATGCCGAGCCCGATCGAGTCGAGGACGTCGGAGACGTCGGAGACGAAGAAGCCGTAGTACTTGAAGACCGCGAGGATCCCCAGGTCGAAGACCACTCCCGCGGCCGTGAACCATTTCCGCAGGCGCTCGTCGTCGGTGCGGTGGATTGCGACGACGGCCAGCTGGCTGACCAGGGTGATCGCGGCGAGCAACAGGCAGAACCGCGGATCCGCCGCCGCGTAAAAGACATAACTTGCCACGACGATGAACGGCTTCCAGATCTGCTGGCGCGGCATGAGCGCCCAGGAGAGCGCCAGGACGATCGGAAAGAAGATCGCGAACTCGACTGTGGGGAAGAGCACGGGCGTCAGGGTACGGATCGCGCTCGGCGCCACCCTCGCCGTCCTGGCGCCCGCCCTATCAGCTTCGACCGCTCGGGCGGGCTGCGGCGGAGTCGAGATCGCGACCCCGAAGCACAAGGTGGCGCCGCGTCCGCCGCTCGCGATCGGCGACTCCTCGATGCTGCTCGCTCTGCCGGCGCTGAGCCGGGTGGGCTACAAGGCGAACGCCCGCGGCTGCCGCCAGTTCGGCGAGGGACTGCGCATTCTGCGTGACGCGAGGCGCCATCACCAGCTTCCGCACCTGGTCGTGATGGCGCTCGGCGCCGATGCCTCGGTGACCGGCGGCCAGATCAACCAGGCGAAGAAGATCCTCGGGCCGAAGCGCAGGCTCGGCCTGGTCACGCCCCGCGAGCTTGGGGGCGGCCAGTCGAACGACGCGGACGTGATCCGCAACGCCGGGCAGCGCGACCCGGAGAGGGTCAAGGTCCTCGACTGGGTCCACTACAGCGCCGGGCACTCGAGCTGGTTCCAGCCCGACGGCCTCCACCTCACCTTCAGCGGGGCCAAGGCGTTCGCGCGGCTCCTGAGGAAATTGATCCCACTGGCGTCGCCCCCCGGCGCGGGCAAGGGTCAGGGCAAGGGCAAGGGCGGGAAGCGACCGTCCTTGGCCAGCGGCAGCGCCTGAGCGAGGAAGTTCGCGTACGCGTCGGCGCCGGTGTAGTTCGGGTGGAAGAGGTCGGGCAGGAACCAGGCGCCCGGAGTCGGCTCGGCGGCGTGGTGGTCAAGGCTGTACTTCACCCAGTCGAGAACGAAGACCCGGTGCGGATATCGCTTGGCGGCCTTGAAGATCACGTCGGTGTTCGGCGCCGGCGGATGGCCGGTATCGGCGTCATAGGCGGTGAGCAGGCCCAGGACCCGGCTCTTGCCGAGCACGCTCAGCGCCTCCGAGATCAGGCCTGGATTGACCCCGCCGTTGCCGTAGGCGTTGATCATCACGAGATGCGGCAGGTGGCCCTTCGCCTTCAGCTTCCGGGCGATGTTGACCGCCTCCTTGAATCCGCGGCAGCCCCTGGCATTGACCGAGAAGCCGACCGCGTCCAGGTTGGGAATCGGCAGGATCATCGTCGAGTCCCCGATCGCGACGGGCGCCTGTCCCTTCGGGTTCGGATTGAAGGTCGCCTTGCCGCGGTGAACCGTCTTGCAGTCGAAGGCCGGCTCTCCGGCGCCGTGTGCGGAAACCGCGAACACGGCGAGAAGGCAGAGCCCGGCGAGCAGAAGCGTTCCCTGGCGAACCCGCATGGCCCGGTCAGTCTAGGCGAGCGGGCCGGCTAGTTGATGACGACGGCGCTCTCCGCCGAGCTGACCGCCCCGCCGCCGCCGCGCGCGCTGATGCTCTCCTCGCGGGTCAGGCGATGTGCCAGGTAGACCGGGATGATCGAGAGCAGCACGACGATCACCGCGACCACGTTGGTGATCGGCAGCTGCTGGCCACGGAAGAGGTTGTCGAGGATCCAGATCGGCAGGGTCTGCTGGCCGGCGCCAAGCGTGAAGGTAGTGACGATGATCTCGTCGAAGGAGAGCGCGAACGCCAACAGCGCGCCCGCGACCAGCGCCGTCTGCATGCCGGGCAGGGTGACGTGCCGGAAGGTCTGCCAGGTGTGTGCGCCGAGATCGGCCGAGGCCTCCTCGAGGTTCTCCGACACCCGTCTCAGGCGGGCGATCACGTTGTTGTAGATGACCACGATGCAGAAGGTGGCGTGCGCCACGATCACGGTGAACAGGCCGAGCGTCACCCCGAGCACCTGGGTGAAGGTGTCGCTCAGGGCGAGGCCCGTGACGATGCCCGGCAGCGCGATCGGGATCACGACCAGGAACGAGACAGTCTCCCGTCCGAAGAAGCGATGCCGAGCGACCGCGAAGGAGGCAAGCGTGCCGAGGACGAGCGCGATCCCGGTCGCGGCGAGCCCAACCTTGATCGAGGTGAAGAAGGCGCTCCGCGCGGCGTGGTCGTGGAATGCCTCGCTGAACCACTTCGTCGTGACGCTGTCGAGGGGCCACTTCAGCGTGGTGCCTCCGTTGAAGGCGTAGACCGCGATCACCAGCAGCGGGATGTAGATGAAGGCGAGGGTGATCCCGACGCCGACGCGCAGCAGGGTTCTGTAGCGGGGGGAAAGGGTCATCGGCTCAGAGGTGCTCGAAGGCCCCGAGCCGGCGGGCGATCAGCAGATAGACCACCATCACCGCGATCGGCACGGTCGCGAATGCGGAGGCCAGGGGCAGGTTGTCGGTATGGCTGGTGAAGACGACGTTCCCAATGAACTGGGTGCTCGGCGAAACCAGCGAGGGCGTGATGTAGTCGCCCAATGTCAGCGAGAAAGTGAAGATCGAGCCGGCGACCACGGCCGGGAAGACGAGGGGCAGGATCACCCGCCGGAACGTTCGGACCGGGTTTCGCGCCGAGGTCCTCGGATGCGGAGAGCAGCGAGTCCGGGATGCGCTCGAGGCCCGCGTAGATCGGCAGGATCATGTACGGCAGCCAGAGGTAGCTCTCCACGATCCAGACCGCCGTCGTCCCGAAGCCCGGGCCGTTCAGGCCGATCGGGTCGAGGGCCCAATTGATGATTCCATTGGCCCCAAGCATCGTCTGCCAGGCATATACCTTGACCAGATAGAAGGACCAGAGCGGCATCAGGACCGCCACCACCAGGAAACCCTTGGCCCTGGGCGAGGCGATCTTCGCCATGTAGAAGGCGATCGGGAATGCCAAGAGCGCGTCGGTGACAGTCACGGCCGAGGCCACGCCGATCGTCCGGAATGCCACCGAGCGGTAGACGTCGGTGTTCCAGAGCTCCTTGAAGTTGTCGAAGGTGAAGCCCTTGACCAACTCGCCGCTGAGGGCGTCCACGCTCCAGAAGGAGGCGACCAGCAGGACCGCCAGGGACCCCAGGTAGAGGATGACCAGCCAGCCGAGCGGGCCGGCCAGCAGGGCACCCACCTGCAGCCGCGGGCGGCCATGGAAGAGGTCGGCGAGCCTGCGGCTCGCCGACCTCTTCTGCGGCGCGGCGCCTAGGCCGGCCGCTTCCATGACCTGTTACTCAACCCTTGATCTGGGTCCATGCAGCGGACCAGTCGTTGTAGTCCTTGCATGTGCTACCGCGGCTATCACCGCAGTCCGCAAGAGGCACCTGCCAGTAGTAGACCCGCTTCCAGAAATTCGGGTCCGCTGCGCGGTACTCGTTGCAGAACTGCGGATCCGCGGGATAGTGGCATCCGCCTTCGCCGCCGCAGTCAACGTGGATGGATCACACGACTTGCTCTGTGCGGGCGCCTCACCGAAGTACTGAGCGACCTCGGCGTTCGCCTGCGGCGAGACGATGAAATTCATCCACTTGTACATGCAGTTCGGATGCGCCGCGTTCTTGGCGATCATCCAGGTGTCTGACCAACCCGTCGCGCCCTCCGAGTGGCAGGAACCCGGTGCTCGGACCAGGTGCCGCCACCGGAGCGCCCGCCGGCCTTCAGTGCGAAGTACTGGTACTGCCACGTTGAGCCCACCACGGAGTCACCGTTGGTGAACGAGTTGATCTGCGGCGTGGCAAGCGCCCAGTACTGCCCGACGTTCGGATGCTGCTGCTTGAGCAGATCGACGGCAGCGTTGAATTGGTTCGTCGTCGAGCTCGTACGGGTTCGTGATCCCCAGATCAGGCTGGTGGGCCTTCAGGTACACGGCGGCATCCGCGATGTAGATCGGGTCGTCGTACACGCTGATCTTGCCCTTGTACTTCGCTGCCTGGGCTGGGTCGAGAATCACCGACCACGAGGTCGGGGCCGGCTTGACGCTGTTCGAGTTCCACATCAAGAGGTTCGCACCGCGCCCGTGCGGAATCCCGTAGTTGACACCGTTGAACGTGTTGTACGGCTGGTTCTTGAGGTCGTCGAAGATCGTCGCGTAGTTCGGCACCAGGCTGGTGTTCACCGGGGCGACGTCACCACCGTCAACGAGCTTCGCTGTCGCGTTGCCCGACGCCGAGACGCCGTCCCACTGGCCGGTGCGCATCAGGTCGACCATCTCGTCGGACGTGCCGGCCTCCTTCAGCTTGATCTGGCAGCCCGTCTGCTTCTCGAAGTCGGACTTCCACGGGTCGGCGACGTAGCCCGGCCAGGCGACGAGGTTCAACTGCCCCTCGCCGGCCCCGACGGACTTCTGTGCGGTTCCGTTGTCGCTGCTGCTGCTGCTGCTTCCACCACACCCGGCGACCACCAACATCGTGGCGGCGAGCCCTCCGACGATCGCGGCGGGCAGCCAGGCGGAGCGAGCTTTGAATTTGCTCACTTTCCTTCCTCCTCTCCCTCTACGGCGACGGTCTGATCCGCTCGCCATCCAATTTTCACTTTGCGGCCGCGTTCTGCCTGGACCTCCGCGGAGGTCGTCTCCAGGTTCTGGCGGACGATTTGGAGCTGTCCCCCCGACTCGAGGTCGACGAGATATCGGGTGATCATTCCGGCGTAGGAGACGTCCTTGATCGTCCCCTCCTCGATGTGAAGTCCGTCGGGCGCCGCACCGTTCTCGATGAACGAGATCTTCTCGGGGCGCACCGTGAAGCGCTGGCCATCGCGCTCGAGCAGGTTCGAGACGCCGACGAAGCCGGCGACGAAGGCGTTCTGGGGCCGCTCGTAGATCTCCGTGGGCGGACCGATCTGCTCGATCCTGCCCTCGTTGAAGACGGCGATCCGGTCGGACATCGTCAGCGCCTCCTCCTGGTCGTGGGTCACGTAGATGAACGTGATCCCGACCTGGCCCTGGATCGTCTTCAGCTCGACCTGCATCTGCTCGCGCAGCTTCAGGTCGAGGGCGCCGAGCGGCTCGTCCAGCAACAGGACGCGCGGCTCGTTGATGATCGCCCGGGCGAGGGCGACGCGCTGCTGCTGGCCGCCCGAAAGCTGATTCGGCTTGCGGCCCTCGTAGCCGCCGAGCCTGACGGTGGCCAGGGCCTCGGTGGCGCGCTTGCGGCGCTCCTCCTTGCCGACGCCCTTGACGCGCAGCCCGTAGGCGACGTTGTCCCCGACGGTCATGTGGGGGAAGAGGGCGTAGTCCTGGAAGACGGTGTTGACCGAGCGGTCGTACGGCGGCAGCCCGGTGACGTCCTTGCCGCCCAGCTCCACGCGGCCCGTGTCCGGCTCCTCGAAGCCCGCGATCATCCGAAGCGTCGTGGTCTTGCCGGATCCCGAGGGGCCGAGGAGCGTGAAGAACTCTCCCCGCTTCACCTCGAGGTCGAGACCCTGGACGGCCACGACCTCGCCGTAGTGCTTGCTCACCCCAACCAGATGGACATCGAGGTCGTCCGCGCCCGCTGCGGCGCCTGGCTCCTCTTCACTCGTCGATGCCTGGGTCGAGGCTACGGCAGTCTCCTTCGCTGACTTCCCTATCGGGCGGCGCTGTGCGCACCGTACAACGCGGCCCGCTCAGGGCATAGGTATATCCGAGCGCCGCCCTGCCTCGCGAGGACGTGATGGACAATCTTTGCGAGCAGGCTTGGACAAACCGCGTTCTACATACGGGAGTCCCGGCGGAGCCAGGACGCCTCGCCATCAGAGCGACCACAAGCGGCCGCCCCACATAAGTCGCTACGGGCTTCGCCCTCCGCTCCAAGGTGGAGCGGCCTGGTGGTCGCTAGTAACCGGGGTAGTACTTGGCCGTGTAACCCGCAGGCTTGCGCTTCGTCCGGCGCCAGCGCGGTCCCGAGCCCTGGTTCAGGCGCTCGCCGACCGCGGAGGTGTCGAACCGCAGGCCCGCGACGACCATGTAGGCGTGGCTGGAGTTCGCGTAGACCGTGATCCAGCGACCCTTGCCGGGGACGCCCCAGCTGCTCGCCAGGGGACCGGAGGGCTCCGGGCTGGAGAGGAAGCCGGCCGCGTGGAGCACGTAGCTCACCGAGCCTGAGCAGTCATATCCGGTGTCCGTGAAGGAGCGGTGTCCGCCGCCCCAGCGGTACGGGAAGGTGTGGATCGCGTTACCCGCCGCGATCGCCGCCTGGATGTTGGCGGGCGCGTCCGCGGGCGCGAGGGCCGTGCCGTCCTTCCGCAGCTTCGCGCGGCCAGGAGGCCCGACGGGAGCTGCGGGATCGGTCGGCGTGGTGGTGGTTCCGCCGGGAGGTCCGGACCCGCCCGTCTGGGCGGCTGCGGGCACTGCCGCGGCCAAGATTGCAATCGCTGTGACCCCCGCCACTGCGAGACGACGCTTCGAGCTAGGTGTGCTTCGCATCAACAGTTCTCCTTTGCAGGCCTGCGGGGTTAGCTGACGGGCTGGCGCTTGAGGAGCCTGCGCCCCCACCCTTCGACTGCGGTGGGTTAGCCCCAATACTTGGTTCCCCCGCTCCCATCCTCTCTCTGGGATGGGACTCGGCGTAACTGGCGCGGGACGTTACCAAACGTGAGAGATCCTTTGCAATCGACAACCGTCTGCTCGTGACTTCAGGCACGATCTCTGGATTCGACGCCTGTGACGCAGCCTCCTGCCGCCTGATGGAAGGAAATTGGATCCCCGCGAAGAGGCAGCGCCGCGCCGCCCGGGAGAGGCGGCGCGGCGTACCTAGGGGAGGAGAGGTGGCCTCCAGGAGGCCGCCCGGGGGCGGCTAGAGGCCTGGGGAGAAGCGCGTCGAGTAGCCGGTGCCCGCCCGCATGTTGAAGCGCCACCGTGGGCCCGAACCCTGATTCAGGGACTCGCCCGCTGCCGAGGTGTCGAACCGAAGCCCCGCGACCGTCATCCAGGCGTGGGTCCGGTTGGCGTAGACGGTGATCCAGGAACCGATGCCCGGGACGCCCCAGGCCATCAGCGGCCCGGAGGCCTCAGGGCTGCGGAGCAGTCCTGCCGCGTGCAGCACGTAGCTCACGGCTCCGGAGCAGTCGTAGCCCTTGGACTTGAAGCTTCGGTGCCCGCCGCCCCAGATGTAGGGGCGTTTGTGAATCTTGTTGGCGGCGGCGATTGCCTTGCGCACCTGCGTCGGCGCGTTCGCCGGGGCGATGGCCGTGCCGTCGGATTGGATCTGAGCGGTACCGCTCGGTGCCGTGGACGTCGTGACGCTGCCGGGTGAGCCCGTGCCGCCAGTCTGGGCCATGGCCGGCACCGCGGCGCCGAGCGACGCGACCAACAGCAGCCCTGCGAAAGCCACCTTCATGCTTCTGCTGAGAGTTTCTGACCGCAAACCGTTCTCCTTCGTCGGCCTACGGGGTTAGCTGACGGACTACCGCGAAAGGAGCTTGCGGCTCCACCTGACCGGTGGATTCGCCCCAACTGCTTGGTTCCCCCGCTCCCGGCCCGCACTTTCGGGGCCGAGACTCGGCGTTTGGTTCGCGCGGCAGACTAGCAGGGTCGGAAAATCTGTGAGCAGCTACTCACAGAGAGCGCGCAATCTCCGCAGAAGCGCTACAAGCCGGGGTAGTGGCGCACGGCGAAGCCCGCTCCCGTGCGCAGGGTGTAGCGCCAGCGGGGGCCGCGGCCCTGGTCGACAGTCTCGCCGCGGGGAGAGGTGTCGTAGCGCAGCCCGGCGATGTACATGTAGGTGTGGACCCTGTTGGCGAAGACCGTGATCCAGGCGCCGGGCCCCGGCATGCCCCAGAAGGCGAGCTGCCCGGAGACGAGCGGCGAGCTCAGCACCCCCGCCGCGTGCAGGACGTAGCTGACGGCCCCCGAGCAGTCATAGCCCCTCGCCTTGAAGCTCCGGTGTCCGCCACCCCAGATGTAGGTCCTCCGGTGGATCCGGTTGGCCGCCTGGATCGCCCCCACCACGGCGGACGGGGCACCGGCGGGGATGCTCGCCTTGCCGCCAGGCAGGATCGTGGCTCCGCTGGTGACGGCGGGCGGCGACCCCTCGGGCGCGCCCGGCGGGAGCGTGGTCGTTCCATCGGTCTGTCCGGCCGCCGGAGCGGCGGCGATCAGGGCGGCGCAGAACAGAAGTCCTGCGATTCCAAGCCTGCGGGTTTGGCGACTCGAGCGAGGCAGCGGTCCCTCCTTTTCCCTGCAATCGACCGTAGCAGAGCCTGGCCTGAATGTGAGCGAGCGCTCATAGATCCGGACAGGTAGTTTCACGGCGTGGATCTCGAGGGGAAGCGGGTGTTGCTCAGCGGAGCCACCGGGGGAATCGGCCGGGCGATTGCCGAGAAGCTCGCGGGACACGGGGCGCACCTGGTGTTGAGCTCACGCCGCAGGGAGGAGCTCGGGGAGCTCGCCAGGTCGCTCCCCGGCGGGGGACACGAGGTGATCGTCGCCGACCTCGCAGAGTCCGGCGCGGCAGAGAAGCTGATCGAGGACGCCGGTGACGTGGACGGCATGGTCGCCAACGCCGCCCTGCCGGCGAGCGGCAAGCTCGACGACTTCAGCTCGGAGGAGGTCCAGCGCGCGATCCGAGTCAACCTCGAGTCGCCGATCCTGATGGCCCGGGCGCTCGCCCCGAAGCTGGCGGAGAAGGGCGAGGGCCATCTCGTCTTCATCTCTTCGCTGTCCGGGAAGGTCGGCTCCCCGCGGGCAGCCCTCTACGGTGCGACCAAGTTCGGCCTCCGGGGATTCTCCTTCGCGCTGCGCGAGGACCTCCACGAGAGTGGCGTCGGCGTCTCCATCGTCTCCCCGGGGTTCGTGCGAGGCGCCGGCATGTGGGCCGATGCCGAGGTCGATCCGCCGCCCATGATCGGGACGACGACGCCGGCGAAGGTCGCCAACGCCGTCGCGCGGGCGATCGAGCGCAACCGCAACGAGATCACCGTGGCGCCGCGCCGGCAACGCTTCGCGGCTGAATTCGGCTACCGCCATCCAGGGCTCGCAGCGCGGATGCAGCGGCGCGGCGGCGCTGAGCGGATCGCCTCCGATCTCGCCGCCGGACAGTCGAACAAGCGTTGAAGTAATCTGTTGACCGCGCGTCAAGGAGAAGACGCGCGGCGCGCCGAGGGACGCGTCGGAAAAACAGTCAGGAGAGGGATATGCGAAAGCTCGTGTTGGTGTCGGTCGTTCTCGGGTCGCTGCTGGCCGCACCCGCCGCTCACGCCGCGATTCCGGACGTCTTCGGTGGTGCCGTCACCTGCACCGTCGCCGGGGATGGTGTGCGCGAATGCGGCAACACCTCTCCTCGCAGCACCGCACCGAGCTGGGACACCACTCCCATCGACGTGAACGTCGCCTTTCCGCCCGCCAGCGGATCGGACGACAACTACCCGCTGATCATCATCGGCCACGGCTACGGTGGCTCGAAGATCGGCTTCGGACCTCCGGCGGCACCGATGGGCTAGGCAATTCACCAGCCGCGGCTACGCCGTCTTCAGCATGACCGACCGGGGCTTCCACCAGTCCTGCGGCTCGGCAGCGTCGGTGACGCGCCGGTGGCTCGGCGTGCGACAACGGCTACATCCACCTGATGGACGATCGCTACGAGATCAGGGACGCTCAGTTCTACGCCGGCGAGCTCGCCGACGAGGGTCTGGTCAACGGCCAGCAGGTCGGCGCCATCGGTGGGTCCTATGGCGGCGGCCTGTCACTGCAGCTCGCCGCGCTCAAGGACCGCGTGATGATGCCTGACGGCAGCCTCGTGCCCTGGACGAGTCCGGTGAACGGCATTCCGATGCGAATCGCCGCGGCGGCTCCTGACATCCCTTGGAGCGACCTGGCCTACTCGCTCACCCCCAACGGGCAGAAGCTCGACTACGTCGCCGACCCGGCCTACACCGGCCGGATGGGGATCGAGAAGGAGTCGTTCAACAACGGTCTGTACGCAACCGTCACGCTGGGCGCGGGCCTCTATTGCGGCATGGCGCCGTACCCGTCACCGTGCACCGACTTCGGGGCTAACGTGACCTCGTGGAAGACGCGCATCGAGCAGGGGGAGCCCTACGACGGCGATCCGTCCTCGCAGGCGATTCTCGACGAGATCAAGGCGCACCACTCGGCCTACTACATCGACCACTCCGAGCCGCCGGCGCCGCTGCTGATCTCGAACGGCTTCTCGGACGACCTCTTCCCCGCGGACGAGGCAATCGGCTACTACAACCGGATCCGCTCGCAGTACCCGGACGCGCCGATCTCGCTGTTCTTCGGTGACTTCGGGCACATGCGGGCGCTCAACAAGGCGGACGTGACCAACGCGCTCACAGATGCGGATAACGCCTGGCTCGACTACTACGTGAAGGGCACCGGGTCGCAGCCGTTCCAGGGTACGACCGCCTACACGCTCACCTGTCCGTCGTCGGCGCCATCCGGCGGCCCGTACCAGGCGGGCAGCTGGGCAGGACTGTCGCACGGGGTGGTTCGCTTCCTCGACAGCGGCAGCAAGACGATCTCGGCGAGCGGCGGGGACTCCAGCGTCGACGCCACCTTCGATCCGGTTCAGAACGGAGGCGGAGGGAACGCCTGCCAGACGGCACCTGGCGGTGACATCAACGGCGTCGCGACGTATCGGCTTCCGCGCGGCTGCCGGAAGCGGCTACACGCTGCTCGGCTCACCGACGATCGTGGCGACGATCGCAAACCCGGTGGCCAATTCCGAGATGGCGGCGCGGCTCCTGGATGTCGACCCCAGAGGCACCGAGACGCTCGTCGCCAGGCAGCTCTACCGGCCGCAGGTCGGTACCTCACGCCAGGTGTTCGAGCTGCATCCCAGTGGACACCTCTTCGCGCCCGGCCACGTCGCGAAGCTGGAGCTGCTGCCGAAGGATGCCGGCGGCGGGTCGCTGAACAGCTACGGCCGTCCTGCGAACGGCCAGGGCGACATCACGGTCTCGAACCTCGACCTGCGGCTGCCCGTGTCGGACGATCCGGGCTGCGGCCGGTGGCCAGGTCGGCGCAGCGCCGGCGTTGCCCCTTCCCTGCGGGATGGCGATCGCGCCGGAGTACTCCTCGGCGTCCTACCTGCGCGCCTCCCTGGGGAGCGGCAAGGTCAAGATCAAGGGCAAGAAGGCCAAGGTGCCGGTCGACTCGTCACCGGGCCCGAACCCCTGCCAGGTCCAGGTGAAGCTGCTGGGCTCGGGCAAGGGGACCGCCAGCTCCGCCAAGAAGAAGAAGAAGAAGAAGGGCGGTTCCCTCGGCAAGGGCAGCGCCACGATCGG
Source organism: uncultured Solirubrobacterales bacterium (assembly GCA_963831605.1). GTDB lineage: Bacteria > Actinomycetota > Thermoleophilia > Solirubrobacterales > 70-9 > DASUPK01. The sequence goes on along the minus strand of CAWHQR010000005.1, from coordinate 97,763 downwards.
GGGCGGACAGAGCGCGACGGTCAACGTCAAGCTGACCAAGCATGGGCAGCAGACCGTCTCGAAGGGGAAGGCCGTGCGGGTCGAGATCACCACGGTCGATGCCGCCGGCAACACCGTGCAAACCTCGAAGGTGAAGCTCGGCAAGCAGGGCAAGAAGGGCAAGAAGAAGCACAAGAAGTAGCGACGGTGACCCGCCCGGCGGCGTCAGCCGCCGGGCGTCACTGGTCATACTGCCCCTGTGAGCAGCGATAGCTTCGAAGCGCGCGCCGAGCTCGACGTTTCGGGCCGGACGGTGGAGATCCACCGGCTCGATGCCCTGCAGGAGAAGTTCGACGTCGCGCGGCTGCCGTACTGCCTGAAGGTGCTGCTCGAGAACGCGCTGCGCCTCGAGGACGGGACCTCCGTGTCCTCCGAGGACGTGGAGGCGATCGCCACCTGGGACGCCAAGGCGATTCCGTCGGTTGAGATCCCGTTCCAGCCCGCGCGCGTGCTGATGCAGGATTTCACCGGCGTGCCCGCCGTGGTCGACCTCGCGGCGATGAGGGACGCGATGGAGGACCTGGGTGGGCGCCCCCAGCGCGATCAACCCGCAGGTCGACGTGGACCTGATCATCGATCACTCCGTCCAGGTGGATGCATTCGGGAACCAGAAGGCGTTCGGGATCAACGAGGAGCGCGACTACGAGCGCAACGGGGAGCGCTACGCCTTTCTCCGCTGGGGACAGACCGCGTTCGACAACTTCAGGGTGGTGCCGCCGGCGACGGGCATCTGTCACCAGGTCAACCTCGAGTACCTCGGGCAGTGCGTCTACACGCGCGAGCGGGACGGGACCACCCAGGCCTACCCGGACACGCTGGTCGGCACGGACTCCCACACGACGATGATCAACGGCCTCGGCGTGCTGGGCTGGGGCGTGGGCGGGATCGAGGCCGAGGCCGCGATGCTCGGGCAGCCGATCTCGATGCTGCTCCCTCAGGTGATCGGCTTCAGGCTGACCGGCGAGCTGCGCGAGGGCGCGACGGCAACCGACCTCGTCCTGACCGTCACCGAGATGCTGCGCGAGAAGGGCGTCGTCTCGAAGTTCGTCGAGTTCTTCGGCCCGGGCATCGCCGATCTCGGCCTCGCCGACCGGGCGACGATCGGGAACATGTCCCCCGAGTTCGGCTCGACCTGCGCGATCTTCCCGATCGACGCCGAGACGCTGCGCTACCTCGAGTTCACGGGCCGCCCGACCGAGCAGATCGAGTTGGTCGACGCCTACACGCGCGAGCAGGGCCTCTTCCACGAGCCCGACGACGAGGAGGCGACCTACAGCGACACCCTGGAGCTCGACCTCGGTGAGGTCGAGCCGAGCATCGCGGGCCCGAAGCGCCCCCAGGACCGGATCGCGCTCTCCAACGCCAAGCCGGCTTTCCTCGAGGCCATGCAGGAGTGGGATCCCGAGGCGGGCGACGAGCTCAGCAACATGCTCGACGTCGCGATCGACGAGTCCTTCCCGGCCTCCGATCCGCCGGCCGAGGAACACGACGGCGAGAACGGCAAGCCGCGAAGGGCCGGCCTGACCGCCGTCGCCGAGCAGAGCAAGACGAGCGATTGCGTGTCCGTTCAGCTCGAGGACGGTCAGACGATCGAGCTCGACCACGGCATGGTCGTGATCGCGGCGATCACGAGCTGCACCAACACCTCGAATCCGTCGGTCATGCTCGGGGCCGGTCTGATCGCCAAGAAGGCGGTTGAGCGCGGACTCGCCCGCAAGCCCTGGGTCAAGACCTCTCTCGCGCCCGGCTCGACCGTGGTCACCGAGTACCTGGAGAAGTCCGGCCTCGACCGCTATCTGGACCAGCTCCAGTTCAACCTCGTCGGCTACGGCTGCACGACCTGCATCGGGAACTCCGGGCCCCTACCAAAGGAGATCTCGGAGGCCGTCAACGACAACGATCTGGTCGTCTGCTCGGTCCTCTCCGGCAACCGGAACTTCGAGGGCCGGATCAACCCGGACACCCGCGCCAACTACCTCGCCTCGCCGCCGCTGGTGGTCGCCTACGCCCTCGCCGGCCGGATGGACATCGACCTGACCCACGAGCCGCTCGGCTGTGACTCTGACGACCAGCCGGTCTACCTCTCTGACATCTGGCCCAGCTCCGACGAGATCAAGAAGGTCGTTGGTGAGGCGGTCCGCGCGGACATGTTCACCAAGAGCTATGCGGATGTCTTCACGGGCGATGTGCGCTGGAAGGGGATCGAGATCCCGGAGGGCGACCGCTACACCTGGCCGGACTCCACCTACGTGCGCAAGCCGAGCTTCTTCGAGGGGATGGACCAGGACCCCGCGCCGGTGCAGCCGATCGAGAGCGCGCGGGTGCTGGCCGTGCTCGGGGACTCCGTGACGACGGACCACATCTCGCCGGCCGGAGCGATCAAGAAGGACAGCCCGGCCGGGAGGTGGCTCCAGGAGCAGGGAGTGGAGGTTCGCGACTTCAACTCCTACGGGTCGCGGCGAGGCAACCACGAGGTGATGATCCGCGGCACCTTCGCGAACGTCCGGCTGCGCAATCGGCTGGTCGAGAAGGAGGGGGGCTTCACGAAACACTTCCCGGACGCGGAGGAGACGACGATCTATGAGGCGGCGATGAGCTACGCCGATGAGGGCGTGCCGCTGGTCGTGCTCGCCGGCAAGGAGTACGGCTCGGGCTCTTCACGCGACTGGGCGGCCAAGGGCACCAACCTGCTCGGGGTCCGAGCGGTGATCGCGGAGAGCTTCGAGCGGATCCACCGCTCCAACCTGATCGGGATGGGCGTGCTGCCCCTGCAGTTTCCCGACGGCGAATCGATCGACTCGCTCGGCCTGACGGGAGAGGAGACCTTCGACGTCGGCGACCTCCGAAACGGCGAGGCGAAGAAGGTCGAGGTCACCGCCCACCGCGATGGCGGTGACGACGTCAGCTTCGAGGCGACGGTGCGGATCGATACGCCGAACGAGGTCAGCTACTTCCAGAACGGCGGCATCCTGCACCGCGTCCTGCGGGACCTGCGCGCCCACGCCTAGGGTTGGTTCGCGTCCTCGAGGACGGCCCGTAGAGCGGCGATGTCCTCGGCCCCGAAGACAAGCCGGTTCTGAGTGGCGATATAGACGAGGTCGAGGTTCACCCCGGCTTGAGCGACCTTCCGGGCAAGGTCCGCCAACACGCCTGGCCGGTCCTCGACGTTGACCACGACCACCTCCCGCTCGCGGGTCACCCCGACGTGGGAGATCGCCAGTGCGTGCTTCACCGCCTCGGCGTGCGGGACCAGGATGTGGAGCTCGGCGCGCTCACCGGCGCCGACGCACGTGGCGGCCGCGATGTTCACCCCCGCATCGCTGATCGAGGCCGCCACCTCGGCCAGTGCGCCGGGGGTGTTCTCGATGTCGATGACCAGGTCGACAGCCATGCGCGAGTGCGCATCAGCCTACTCGCGAATGCGCAGGGGGGAACCGAATGGCCGGCCCCCCGTTTCCCCTATTTCGTTTGGTGGCACGGAAGAAGCGGCGTGGCGGGGCCGCGGGAGGCAGGGGGTCCACACGGCCCGCGCCACGCCTGCGCGTCGGTAGCCAGGGAGGGATTTCCGACGCGATCGTTCCCGGAGGCGGGACTAGCCCGGGAACGAGTTTGTCAAGTTAATACGTCCTCCCGCCTCATTTGATTATTCCCCGTTTCGTTGTGCGGTGTCAACTCCGGCTCTGAGATTCCCCATCCGCGACGCTCAATCAGCTCGATTCCGATCACCGCGCCCACCGGCCCGAGCGGCGTGAGGGTGGCCGCAAGCAGGGGCCAGGGTGCCTCCCGGCGCATGATCGCCCAGAAGATCAGCGCGCAGAGGCCCAGGTAGCCGATTCCGTGCAGCAGGCCGAAGAGGGCGGTCTCCGAGGGGTAGCCGGGCGCGATCCAGAAGAAGAGCAGTGCCGTGAACAGGCCGAGCTCGAACCAGGACGCGATCTTGACCCAGTGGAAGAGGCGCCCGGGGACCGGCCTGGGTGAGGCATCTCCCTGCTCGGCCGTCGCCATGAGGTTGAAAGTAGCGGCTGTCCGGACTCGACACCCGGTCGGAGTGTCATGGGGCGATCTTCATACCGGCTGTCCATGGTTTTGTTGAGGGCCGGCAGGCAAGATGCGCGCCATGGACCAATTCCACGGAGATCAAGGTTCCAACGTGAGCATGAGAAGGCTCGTGCGGTTGCAGCGCTCGTATCGGTGCGCGAGCTGTGATGCAGAACATCACTCCTGGGCTCGACTCAGCTCCTGTCCCGATTGCGGCCGCTCCCTCTCGGTGGCCGTGATCAGACGGGCGGCGCTCACGGGGCCGGTCTGAAAGACGCCAGCGCGGGCTGTTCGTGCGGGGGCGATGGCCCGCGCGGACGGCCCGCTCAGGCCGGCGCGGAAACTCATCACCCGCAATGGCGGTGTTGCCTGCGTCGATGTTCTCTCATCGTGCGCAGGTCTTTGAGGCCGCCGGGCTGTCGGAGTAGCCAGAAGCAGCCCACTGGTTCGCGGACTAGCTCTCTCGAAGCCTGATCTTCTGGTTCCGCAAGCGCGGACGCGACCGCCTCCACCGGCGAACCAGTAGGAAGCCGAACAGCAGCGCCAGGGCGATCACGGGGAGCACCGCGCCGAAGTCGCCGAGGGCGTTGGCGATGTCGGGACCCAGCAGGAACGCTGCGCCGCCATAGGCAGCCGCCCAGCCGATCGCAGCGATCGCGTTGAGGGGAAGGAACCGCGACGCTCTCATGTTGTGGACGCCGGCAGCCCAGGACGGGGCCGCGAAGACCCCGAGCGGGCCATGACGCTCGAAGAAACGCTCGCCCCTGGCGATGAGCGCCCGGCGGGTCCTTCGCAGGGGCCCCCGCGCGGTGAGCAGGGGGCGGGTGGCCTTCCTCCCGACGAGCCAACCAGCGACGCCGCCTGCGATGGCACCGGCCATTGCCAGCGCGATGACCATTGCGATGTCGAGCCGGTGGTGAGCGGCGAGCACCCCGGCACCGATCAGCACGGCCTCCCCGGGCCCCGGTAGACCGAACCAGCTGATGGCAGCGGCCAGGGCGATCGCCGCGTATCCGATTGATGGCCCATGGATCTGATGGTGAGCCACGGCGAGTGGAACGAAGATCAGGGCCTGACTGTACGAAGCGCTCCCGTATCGAGTCCTCGTCGCCGGTGAGCTCATGCAAGTTTGCAGCGGGTCCGTCCGCACGCGGAGTGCTTTCCCGATCCGGACGGACTCAACACCTGACCGCCCGAACTGCAGCCGAGAAGCAGCTACTCGGTGAGTTGTTCCGGGATAGCCGGAGGGACTTCCCAACTCCGGACGATCGCCCGCGAGGACGGCACCCACAGGCCGGCCGCGACCACGCGAGATACTGCGTGGCGATGTCCCAGGAGAACGCGGAAATCATGCGCAGGGCGTACGCAGCCCTCGAGAAGCAGGGGGTCGAGGAGATGCTCGCCTTCACGCACCCGGACTTCGAGATGATCACCCCAGCCTCACTCGCCTCGGAGCCCGACACTTACCGTGGCCATGACGGCGTTCGCCGCTATTTCGACTCGTTCGGCGACGCGATGGAGGGCGTCTACCTCGAGGGACTGGAGTTCATCCCGGCGGGGGACAAGGTGATGACGGTCTTGTGATCGGCCTGGAAGCGTTCTCCGAGCGGGCGGAGGCCCTCGAAGGCGCGGGCCTCGAGGAGTAGCTACGCCGGATCCGCCCGGCCCATCAGGGCCGTGAGGACTATCCGCTCCTGCTCCTTGGTGTGGGCGACCGCGTACCCCTCGCCGGGGCTCGCGCGCGGCGGCCGGCCGATGTAGCCAAGCTCGACGCCCTCGGGAAGCAGCTCGGGCATGCGCCGCTGCATCACCGACCAGGCGCCCATGTTCCGCGGCTCCTCCTGGACCCAGACGATCTCCTTCAGGCTGGGGTAGCTGGCGATCAGCTCGGTGAGCTGCTCCTTCGCGAACGGGTAGAGGAGCTCGGCTCGGGCGATCGCGACGTTCTCGATCTCCTCACGCTTGGGGGCGGCGTCGATGTCGTAGTAGATCTTGCCGCTGCAGAGGACGAGGCGCTCGACCTTGTCCTTGCGGCCCTCGGCGTGAGGGTCGTCGAGCACGAACTCGAAGGAGCCGGTGGTCAGATCCTCGAGCGTCGAAGTCGCCCGAGGCAGGCGCAGGAGGCCCTTCGGCGTGAAGACCACCATCGGCCTGGCCTTCTGGATGTGGGCCTGGCGGCGCAGCAGATGGAAGTACTGCGCGGCGGTGGATGGATTGGCGATCCGGATGTTGCCCTCTGCCGCGAGCTGGATGAAGCGCTCGATCCGGGCGCTCGAGTGCTCGGGGCCCGCGCCCTCGTAGCCGTGGGGGAGCAGCAGGGTGAGGCGTGAGGTCTGCCCCCACTTCGCCTCGGCGGAGACGATGAAGCTGTCGATGATCACCTGCGCCGAGTTGCCGAAGTCACCGAACTGGGCCTCCCAGAGGATCAGGCTGTCCGGCGAGGCCGCCGAGTAGCCGTACTCGAAGCCGAGGCAGGCCGTTTCCGAGAGCGGGCTGTTGTGGAGCTCGAGCGGCGCGTTCGCCTCGGCCAGGTTCTGAATCGGGGCGTAGCGCAGTCCCGTCTTCTCGTCATGCAGGACGAGGTGGCGGTTGGAGAACGTCCCGCGTTCCGTGTCCTGGCCGGTGAAGCGGACGTGGACCTCCTCCGTCAGCATCGACGCCAACGCGAGGGCCTCGGCGTGGCCGAACTCGATCCCGCCGTCGTTCATCGCATCGAGCCGCTTGGAGAGGGGCTTGCGGAGCTTGCGGTGGATGGTGAAGCTGTCCGGCACCCGGAGGAGCTCCTCGTTCAGCTTCCGCAGCCGCTCCTCGGGGACCGCGGTGTCGACGCTGGGGCTGCGGGTGCGGTCGAGCTCCCCGGTGCCCGTCGCGGTTGGGTCTGCGAAGTCGCCGGACTCGATCTTGCGGCGGAGCTCGTCGTGGGTCGCCTTGAGCCCCTGCTGGCGCTCGTTGTTCCGCTCCTCGACCTCGTTGGGCGTGACCATGCCCTCCTTGACCAGCTCCTCGGCGTAGATCTGGCTGACCGGTGGGTGCTCCTTGATCTTGGCCGCCATCAGCGGCTGCGTGTAGGCCGGCTCGTCGGTCTCGTTGTGGCCGAACCGGCGATAGCCGATCAGGTCGATGACGACGTCGCGGCCCCAGCGCTCGCGGTAGGCCATCGCCAGACGGACGGCGGCGACGGAGGCCTCCGGGTCGTCGGCGTTCACGTGGATGATCGGCACGTTGAAGCCCTTCGCCATGTCGGCCGCGTAGGGCGTGGAGCGTCCCTCCTCGGGGTCGGTGGTGAAACCGATCTGGTTGTCCTGGATGATGTGGATCGTGCCGCCCGTCGCGTAGCCCTTCAGCGACTGGAGGTTGAGCGTCTCCGCCACGACTCCCTGTGCCGGGAAGGCCGCGTCGCCGTGGAGGAGCACCGGGACGGCGGCCATCGGGTCGTGCTCGAGGCGGCCGTTCTGGCGGCTGGTCTGGGAGGCTCGCGCGGCGCCCGTGACCACCGGGTCGACGAACTCGAGGTGGCTCGGGTTCGGATAGAGGCGGACGCCGATCTCGGAGCCGTCCTTCGTCTTGTAGAGGCCGCCGTGGCCGTAGTGGTACTTGACGTCGCCGGTGCCGCCGGTCGGGATCGCTGCCAGCGACTTGACCGCTTCGATCGCCTTGGCGCCCTCGAACTCGGCCAGGATCGCCTCGACGGGACGGCAGATGTTGTGGGCGAGGACGGCGAGCCGGCCGCGGTGGGCCATGCCGATGACCACGTCGTGGGCGCCCTCCGTGTGGGCCATCTCGAAGACCTCGTCGAGCATCGGCACGACGGCGTCGAGACCCTCGATCGAGAACATCTTCTGGCCGAGGTAGGCCTTCTCCAGATAGCGCTCGAAGCCGAACACCGAGATCAGCCGGTCGAGGAGGCGCTGCTTCTCGTCGGCGTCGAGCGGCTTGCGGTGCCAGCCCGTCTCGATCATGTCCCTGAGCCACATCCGCTGCTGATGCGAGGAGAGGTGCTCGATCTGGTAGGCGATCGTGCCGCAGTAGGCCTCGCGCATCCGCGGCAGGACCTCGAGGAGCGTTTCGCCCTCGACCCCGATGCGGAGGATCTCCGCCGGGATCTGGGCCATCAGCTCGGGGGTCAGGTTGAGCGTCTCGGGCTGGATCGCCGGATCGCCCTTGGGCTCGGAGCCGAGCGGATCCAGCCGGGCGGCCAGGTGGCCGTGCGTGCGGTAGGCCTTGAGCAGGGAGGTCGCGGCCTGCACGCCCTGGAGGAGCTCGGTGCTGGGCCTCGCGGCGACGCTGGGGGCTGTCGGTCCGCCGGGCGAGCCGGGCGCCGCCAGCGGTGGCGAGGAGGCCGACGCCGCGTGCGCGGAGGTGATGGGAGTGGGGTCGACCTCGAGCTCCCGCGCGACCGACTCGTAGAAGTCGTCCTCGCCCTGCAGCAGCTCCTCGATGCGGCGCAGGAAGGATCCGGACTCGGCACCTTGGATCACTCGGTGGTCATACGTGGAGGTCATCGTCATCACCTTCGAGACCCCCAGCGCCTTGATCTTCTCCGGCGGAGCGTGCCTCCACTCGACCGGATAGGCGAGCGAGCCGCAGGCGACGATCGTGCCCTGACCCTTGAGCAGGCGCGGCACTGAGGCGACGGTCCCGAGCCCACCCGGGTTGGTGAGGCTGATGTTGGTCCCCTGGAAGTCGTCTGCGGTGAGGCTGTTCTCCCGGGTCTTCGTGATCAGCTCCTCGTAGTAGGAGTGGAAGCCCTTGAAGTCGAGCCGATCCGCGCCCTTGATGCAGGGGACCAGCAGGGAGCGCTTGCCCTTGCGCTCCACGTCGACGGCGATGCCCAGGTTGACGCCCCCCGGCTCGATCACGGTCGGCTTGCCATCGCGTTCCTCGAAGGCCCGCCCCATCACGGGCCATTCCTGCGCGGCCTTGACGATGGCCCAGGCGATCAGGTGAGTGAAGCTCACCTTCATCCCGCGCTCCTTCAGCACCTCGTTCAGCGCCCTGCGCTTGGCGTCAAGGGTGTCGACTGCGAGCTCACGGAACGAGGTTGCCGTCGGAATCGAGCGGCTCTCGTCCATCGCCTTGGCGAGCGTGGCGGCCGGTCCCCGCAGCGGCGTCGCCTCGCCCTCAGCGGCCTTGGCGGGCGCGGCGCCGTCGCCCCCGTTCAGGACGTCCGCTTTGGTGATCTTGCCGCCTGGACCGCTGCCCTTGACGCCGGCCAGATCCACTCCGTTCGCCTGAGCCGCCCGCCGCGCCACCGGAGTGGCGTTGGCGGCCTGGCTGACGGCTTCGCCATCACCCGCCACGGCCTCGCCTTCGGCTGCGGCCGTATCGGGCGTGGGTGTGTCTGGCTTGGCAACCCTGGTCGCCGCGCCGTCGGCGCTCGGAGCTTCGCCCTTGGTCATCTCGGCGAGCGGCTTGCCGACCTCGATGGTCTCGTCGGGACCGACCAGGATCTTGGTGATCGTGCCGCTGGCGGGAGCGGGGACCTCGGCGTCGACCTTGTCGGTGGAGACCTCGACGACGGTGTCGCCTTCCGCGATCTGATCGCCCTCGGAGACGTGCCACTCGAGGACGGTTCCCTCGGTGACCGACTCGCCCATCTCGGGCATGACGATCTCCAGGCCTCCGCCCTCCAGGCTCTTCCCAGCGGAGACCGAGGAGTCGTCCGTGGTGGCAGTCGTGGACTCGCCGGCGCCGTTCGACCCGGCTTCGCGATCAGAGAAGCGTCCCCGGAGGCTTCGGCCTCCTTCTCCGGTGGTCCGCCGTTCGGATCGATCTCGGCCATCGGTTTGCCGACCTCGATCTCATCGTCGGGCTGCACCAGGATCTTCGTGACGGTGCCGCTGGCGGGGGCGGGGACCTCGGCGTCGACCTTGTCGGTCGAGACCTCGACCATCGTGTCGCCCTCTTCCACGGAATCGCCCTCCGAGACATGCCACTCGAGCACGGTGCCCTCCGTCACCGACTCGCCCATTTCGGGCATCAAGAGCTGAACCTTCTGCTTAGTCGCCATTCCCCTTACTAACTGTATGACGTTCTCTAAAGCTGCTTTGCACTACCCGATCCGAGCGATCAGGTCGACCGCGGGCCAGCCGTTCTCCCGGATGAACTCGCGGGTCGGCGCCACCGTCTCGCAGAAGGCGCAGGCGATCATGTCCGAGAAGCCGACCGGTCCCGAGAGCGCGAGCGGCATGTCGCACTCCGGGCAGGCGAGGGACCTCATCCCGAGCCAGGCCGCCCGCTCCGCGGGACGGATCTCGACCCTGGCCGCGGCGGCGCGCAGCCGCTCGTCGCGCTTCGGATCGAGGTTGCTGGCCGGGTCGTAGAAGAGCCCCACGACTTGATTATTGCGCTCGGCCCGAGCCGGCCTGCCACGGTGTAGGTTCTGAGCGATGGGAGCTGGGGATTCCCAACGGTCAGGTGTCCTGGGTGTCGCAGTGCTGGCTTGCGCAGTGGCTCTCCTTGCGGTGCCGACGATCGCCTCCGCCGCCTTCCCGATCGGGACGAATGGCCGGATCGCGTTCGCCAGCTGTGGGACCAAGTGCCACGTCGACGTGATGAACGGTGATGGCTCGGGGCGGATCGAGTTGACCAACACGCCGGGCGTCGACGACACCAGCCCTTCCTTCTCCCCGGACGGGCGCCTGATCGCCTTCGTCCGTGCTGACGGGATGCAGGAGGACGTCTGGCTGATGAACGCCGACGGCTCGGGGCAGGTCGACCTCACCAGGACGGCCGCCCCGAACCAGGACTTCGACCCAACTTCTCGCCCAACGGCCGCCAGATCGCCTTCGTCAGGTACAACGGCAGCGACTGCGACGTCTGGATCATGAACATCGACGGGAGTGGCCAGAGGGACCTGACCAACACACCGAACAGCGGCGAATGCGACCCTCCGTTCTCGCCCACGGGCAACGGGTCGCCTTCTTCCGCGGAACATCCGCCCAGCTCGACATCTGGAGCATGAACGTGGATGGCTCCGACCAGAGGGACCTGACCAATACCCCGTCGCCGGCGGGCGAGGAGGAGCCGGCGTATTCGTCCGACGGTGCGCGGATCGCCTACGAGCGCTTCAACGGCAGCAGCGAGTCGGATATCTGGGCGATGAACGCTGATGGCACCGGCCAGATCGACCTGTCCAACGCGGCGGGGGCACAGGACACCTCGCCGGCCTACTCGCCGGACGACAAGCTGATCGCATTCAAGCGACAGAGCGGGAGTGTCCTGGACATCTGGGCGATGAACGCCGACGGCTCCGGCCAGGTCGACCTGACCAACACGCCGGCACCGAAGAACGAGTTCCAGCCGGACTGGGAATACGTCTACAAGTGTGCAGGCCGCCGCGCGACCATCATCGGCACCGACTCTGCAGAGAAGCTCAAGGGGACGAAGGGACCCGACGTGATCGTCGGCAACGGCGGCAACGACAAGATCAAGGGCAAGGGCGGCAACGACAGGATCTGCGGTGGGGCCGGCAAGGACAAGCTGGTCGCGGCGAAGGGCTCCAAGGATCGGTGCGTCGGTGGCCCCGGCAAGGACACCGGCAAGGGCTGCGAGAAGGGCAAGCTCTAGCGGTTCCGGCTACTTGGCTCGCGGTGTAAGTTCCCCGTGAGGAGGTGAGATGAGCTACTTCGTCACGGGCGCAACCGGTTTCATCGGCCGCAACCTGGTCGAGCAGCTGCTTGCGCGCGAGGGCACCATCTACGTCCTCGTCCGCGAGGGGTCACGTGGCCGGCTCGAGGAGCTCCTGAGCCGCTGGGGCGCGGACGACGACCGGATCGTGCCGGTCATCGGCGACCTCTCCCAGGAGCACCTGGGCTGCGGTGATCGGATCTCGGAGCTGCAGGGGAAGGTCGACCACTTCTTCCATCTCGCCGCGATCTACGACATGACCGCGGACGCCGAGAGCCAGCGCATCGCGAACGTCGAGGGCACCAGGGAGGCCGTCAAGCTCGCCAAGGAGCTCGACGCCAAGCACTTCCACATGGTCAGTTCGATCGCCGCTGCCGGCCTTTACAAGGGCACCTTCACCGAGGACATGTTCGAGGAGGCCGAGGAGGTGGACAACCACCCCTACTTCCAGACCAAGCACGAGTCCGAGGCAGTGGTGCGGGAGGAGTGCGAGGTGCCGTGGCGGGTCTATCGGCCGGGCATCGTGGTCGGTCACTCGGAGACCGGCGAGATGGACAAGGTCGATGGCCCGTACTACTTCTTCAAGCTCTTGCAGCGAGCCCGGAACGCCGTCCCGCAGTGGTTCCCCGGGATCGGGATCGAGGGACGGAAGATCAACATCGTCCCGGTCGACTTCGTCGCCAAGGCGATGGACCACATCGCCCACATCGATGGGCTCGACGGGCAGGCATTCCACCTCACCGACCCGAATCCGCTGTCGGCGGGCCAGGTGATCAACACCTTCGCGAAGGCAGCGCACGCGCCCGAGGCGGTCATGAGGATCGACTCGCGGATGTTCGACTTCATCCCGAAGCAGGTCCGCGGTGGGCTGACGATGCTGCCGCCAGTCAAGCGGATCAGCGACCAGGTGCTCGCCGACCTGGGTATCCCGCGCTCGGTGCTCGTCTACATCAACTACCCGACCGATTTCGACTCGACCAAGACGCAGGAGGCGCTGGAGGGGAGTGGGATCTCCGTCCCACCGCTGCCCGGCTACGCCGACAGGCTCTGGGACTACTGGGAGCGGAACCTCGACCCGGATCTGTTCAAGGACCGCTCGCTCTCCGGGGCGATCGGCGGCAAGGTCGTCCTGATCACGGGGGCCTCGTCGGGGATCGGCAAGGCCTGTGCAGTCAAGTGCGGCGACGCCGGCGCCGAGGTGCTGCTGGTGGCGCGCACCCCGGAGAAGCTCGAGGAGACCAGGGCGGAAATCGAGGAGGCCGGTGGCAGCGCGCACATCCACCAATGCGACCTCTCCGACCTGGAAGACGTGGAGCGGATGGCCAAGGAGGTGCTCGACCAGCACGAGCGCGTGGACATCCTGGTCAACAACGCCGGCCGCTCGATCCGGCGCTCGATCGAGAACTCCTACGAGCGCTTCCACGACTTCGAGCGGACCATGCAGCTCAACTACTTCGGAGCGCTCCGGCTGATCCTGAGCGTGCTGCCCAGCATGCGCAAGCGCAGCGTGGGGCGCAAGGGCGGCCACATCATCAACATCAGCTCGATCGGGGTGCAGACCAACACGCCCCGCTTCTCGGCCTACGTCGCCTCCAAGGCGGCCCTCGACGCCTGGTCACGGTGCGTCGCCTCCGAGGTGATCGATGACGGCGTCCACATCACGACCATCCACATGCCGCTCGTCCGAACGCCGATGATCGCGCCGACCAAGATGTACGACGCCTTCCCGACGATCACGCCCGAGGAGGCCGCGGACATGATCTGCGACGCGATGATCCGCAAGCCGAAGAAGGTCGCGACCCGCCTCGGGAACTTCGGCGAGCTGCTCTACAACGTCGCCCCGAAGGCCTCGGACGCGATCCTCAACACCGCCTACAAGCTCTTCCCGGAATCGAGCGCTGCGAAGGGCAAGGGGAAGGACGACGGGAAGCCCGCCGAGAAGGAGCAGGAGCTCTCCACCGAGGGCGTCGCCTTCGCGTACCTGATGCGCGGCGTGCACTGGTAATGCGAGGGCGCGCGGCAGCGCGACCCGTTTAGTGCTTGCGCCGCTCAGGGCTCAGTTGTAGAAGACGATGAAGAAGCCGGCGTCATCGACCGCCGTCCCGTCCGTAATCACCATCAAGACGTAAGCGTCGGCTGCGGGGGTGCAGGCGCTCGAGTCCGTGCTCCCGAACTGCGGCCCGTACTGGTTGTGGGAGTCGTCGTAGTCCACGGTCACCTGCGCGCCCTTGAAGGCAAATCCGAGGTGGTAGAAGCAGTACATCCCCGTGCTGGGGCGGCTGACGGTGGCGTTCGCCATGTTCTTCGACTTCGCCTGATCGATCGACCCATCGGAGTTGATGTGGGCGAAGGCGATCGGATTCGCGCTCCCCGCCGTGCTTGCATTGCCCGCATTGGTCGCGTTGTCGGCGTTCGTTGCGTTGGCGGCCCTGGCGACGGAGAGGCCCGGTGCCTGCGCGGCGATCTGCTGATCCGCGATCGATCTCGCCTGCGCAGCGGTGAGACCCTTGCTCTTCTTCTTCGACGAGGTAGCCGTTCCCGCGACGGCGACCCCTCCTATGGCGATCAAGGCCACCAGAACTCCGCTGGCGATCGCCCACGCGTAGCGCGACTGGATTACCCGCTTCACTTGCCCACTCTCCCTTTGGTTTCTGGAACGGACCGCCGACGCTCCCTGGCTGGGGTCGTCGCCTGTGAAGTAATGTCGGCGCGTGGCGACGGCGACCCGGCGGCTCAAGCATTGGGGCTGGGGATACGAAGATCAACAGCCCCCGCGCGACCAGGTGGAGGCTACCGCCAAGGCGGTCACGGAACGTCTCGGTTTTAAGGTAGATCGGATCGAGAATCCGGTCCCGCTCGAGTCGGTGGAGCTGCCCGAGCCACGCATCAGGCCCCCGGCGCGGTTCGCAGAGATGTTCTCCTCCGACCGCTACGACCGCGTTTCGCATTCCCTCGGCAAGGCCTACCGGGACGTGGTCCGTGGCTTCCGCGGCGAGTTTTCGAATCCGCCTGATCTGGTCGCCTACCCGGAGTCGGCGGAGGACGTGGACATCGTCCTCAACTACTGCGCCGACGAGGGCGCGGCCGCGATCCCGTTCGGCGGCGGCACGAGCGTCGTCGGGGGAGTGGAGCCGCGGATGCGCGATCGGTACCCGGGCGTGGTCAGCATCGATCTGAAGCGGATGGACCGGGTGCTCGAGGTTGACCCCTTGTCGAAGGCGGCCCGCATCCAGGCCGGCGCGACCGGCCCGCTGCTCGAGCACCAGCTCCGTGAGCACGGGCTCACCCTGCGGCACTTCCCGCAGTCGTTCGAGTACTCCACCCTGGGAGGCTGGATCGCGACCCGCGCGGGCGGGCACTTCGCGATGCTCGAGACCCACATCGACGACCTGGTCGAGTCGGTCCGGGCGGTGACGCTGGACGCAGAGTGGGAGAGCAGGCGGCTGCCGGGATCGGGGGCGGGGCCAAGCCCGGACCGGATGCTGATCGGCTCCGAGGGGATCCTCGGGGTGATCGTCGATGCCTGGGTTCGCGTGCGCGAGCGCCCCACCGAGAAGATCTCCTGCGGGGTCGCCTACGACGACTTCGCCACGGGCGCCGAGGCGGTCCGGGAGATCTCGCAGTCGGGCCTCAACCCCTCCAACTGCAGGTTGCTCGACCCGCTCGAGTCGGACACGACCTCGGCCGGGCCGCCCGGCAAGGCGCTGCTGGTGCTCGGCTTCGAATCGGCGCACGTCCCGGTCGAGGAGCCGATGTCCCTGGCCCTCGACATCTGCCGCAGCCACGGAGGGGAGCCGGGCGAGCCCCGGCGGGGCGGCGGGCGCGAGTCAGGCGCCGGCGGCGAGGACGCCGTCAATGCCTGGCGCAGCGCGTTCCTCTCCGCTCCCTACCTGCGGGACTCCCTGGTCGCCTGCGGGATCCTCTCCGACACCTTCGAGACGGCGATCACCTGGGATCGGTTCCCCGACTTCCACGCCGAGGTGATGGAGACGGCGAAGCGAGCGGTCGCCGAGGCGAGCGGAACGAGGGGCGACGGACGAGGTTCGCCGCGGATCAGCTGCCGCTTCACCCACGTCTATCCCGACGGGCCGGCGCCCTACTACACGGTGCTGGCGCCGGCGAGGCGGGGGGACGAGGTCGCGCAGTGGGATGAGATCAAGGCGGCGGTCTCCGAAACGCTGATCGATGCGGGCGGCACGATCACCCACCATCACGCCGTCGGCCGCGATCATCGCCCTTGGTATGACCGGCAGCGCCCGGATCCGTTCGCGGACGCGCTGCGGGCTGCGAAGCGCCGGCTGGACCCGAAGGCCGTGCTGAACCCGGGCGTGCTGATCGACCCGTAGCGGCCGCTTCCTTGATGGTGTGATTCGCGGACCGCTGTTTTGCATGGAAAGCAGCGGTTTGCGTGGACCGCCTGGGATCGCGCTCATACCGCGTCTGATCTAATCGCTGGCCCAGGGGATACCCACCGGAGGAGGACCATGGATGCTCAATGGAACGACGGGCGGCGGTTCGACGGGAGAGTGGCGGTGGTCACCGGGGGCGGAGGAACGCTTGGCGGAGCGGTCGCCAGAGGCTTCGGTTCGGAGGGAGCCTCGGTTGCAATCGGCTATCGCTCCTCTGCGTCCAACGCCGGGGAGATCGTGGCGGGTCTGGAAGGCCAGGGCGGACAAGCTCACTCGGGCCAGCTAGACGTCACGGATCAGGACTCGGTGGACGCCTTCGTCGCCGACGTCATGGAGCGCTACGGCCGGTTGGACGTCCTCGTCAACGCCGCGGGCCGCCTCGACGAGGCGGACACTGTGAGATTCAGCAAAATGGACCCTGCTGCGGCGAGCGCCCTCTTCCAGGTCGACGTGATCGGGGCAATGCGTATGTGTCACGCGGTGAGGCCGATGATGCTCGAAGGTCGCCGCGGCGCCATCGTCAATTTCTCGAGCACCTACGGGAACGGGATCAATCCCGAAAACGCAATCAACTTCGTTCCCGTCACCTACTCCACCGCGAAGGGAGCGATCCGCGGCTTCACCACCACGCTGGCTAGGGACCTGGCCCCGGAGATTCGCGTAAACGCACTCGCACCCGGGCCAATCTCAGGCGAATGGGAGACCGAGTGGGGAGTCTCGCCCGAGCACATCGACGAGGCAATCGCCATGAACCCGCTAAAGCGTTTCGGCAAACCGGAGGAGATCGCCGAGACCGTCCTGTTCTTGGCCTCGGACGGGGCCGGGTACATCACCGGTCAGGTGATCCACGTGGATGGCGGCTGGGTGGTGGCCGGGTAGAGCCGGCATAGCTGCTTTGGACGAGAAGCAGCTATCCGCTTTGCATGGAAGGCAGCGGTCGCCCGCGACATACTGCGCGAGGGATGTCGGAGGAGAACGTCGAGCTTGTGCGGAGGGCATTCAGACGCCTGGAACCGACAAGATGAAAAGACGGCCTTGCAGCTTTTCTCGCCTGACGCTGAGCTCGATGCGTCCGGCCGCATCCTGAACCCAGATATCTACACCGGGATCGACGGCCTGATGCGGTTTCGCCGTGATATCGCGGAGGCCTGGGATCGCTTTGAGGTGGAGATCGAGGACGTCTTCGATTCCGGCAGCCTCGTGGTGGTCTTTGTCCGCTCGCTTGGTAGAGGGAGGGCCAGTGGGATCGAGGTCGATTTTCGCTCGGCTTGGCTCGTCGCGGTGTCCGATCAGAAAATCACGAGACTTCGGTTGTATCGGGAACGGAAGGAAGCCTTGGAAGCCGCCGGCTTGTCGGAGTAGTTGGAAACCGCTGCTTTGGACGAGAAGCGACGCTTTTGGCGATTGCGGGTACGCCGTCCGCCGCTCAACTTGGTGATTTGGCGACTTACTGGCTCATAGCGACAGTAAGTCGCCAATTCCGTCGATGTCGGTGCCTAACTCCGCTTCCGATGTCACTGGACGGCTGATTCTCGGGAGAGGGGCGAAGCCGTGGCGAGGGTTGATGGGCGGGTGCTTGCGGACGCGATCTGATGGCGAATGCGGTGTCGTGACCACTACCCTGCGCCCTCATGGCTGACGCTCTCCAAGAGCGGACCGAGCCGCAGGTGGAGCCGATCGCCGCCGGCGGCGAGTCCCCGAGGCCCCGCCGCGGGCCCGTTCGCGCGGTGATCAAGGCCCTGCGCCCGCAGGAGTGGGTCAAGAACACCCTCGTTTTCGCGGGCCTGCTCTTCTCGGCGAAGTTCCGGGACTTCGGCGCCGTCGTGGACGCGAGCGTCACCTTCGCCGCCTTCTGCATGGTCGCCTCTGCCGGCTACCTGGTCAACGACGCTCACGACGTCGCCGAGGACCGGCAGCACCCGACGAAGCGGTTTCGCCCCATCGCCGCCGGCGAGCTCAGCATCCCGACGGCGATCACCCTCGCCGTGGTGCTCGCCGTCATCGCGCTCGCGGGCTCGACGGCGCTGGAAGGGCTCGAGGTCGGCGGACTGGTTCTCGCCTACGGAGTGGGGACCACGCTCTACTCGTACGTGCTGAAGCACGAGGTGATCCTCGACGTGATGACGATCGCCGGGCTCTTCGTCCTGCGGGTCCTTGCGGGAGCGGTCGCCGTCGGGGCTGACGCCTCCGCTTTCCTGCTGCTCTGTACGGGGATGGTCGCCCTCTTCCTCGGCTTCACGAAGCGCCGCCAGGAGGCGACCTCGGAACTCCACTCCGGGACCTCGTCCAGGCCGGTGCTCGAGCACTACTCGATCCCCTTCCTCGATCAGATGGTTGCGATGGTCACCGCCTCGACGGTGATGAGCTACGCGATCTATGCGGTCAACTCCCCGCTGATCGGCTCGAAGATGCTGGGCACCCTGCCGCCCGTGATCTACGGGATCTTCCGCTACCTGTATTTGATCTACGACCGCAAGGACACGCGGTCGACCGACGAGATCCTGCTCGAGGACTACGGGATGATCGGCGCGGCGGTCACGTGGGTGGCGAGCGTCGGCATCCTGCTCGCGATCTACCACTAGAGCGGGAAGGTCACGACCTTGCGGTCGAGGATGCAGCGGCCGTGGCGGCCGCCCTCGGAGCACGTGTACCCCTGCAACGAGTGAGCGTGGGTCTTCGTGTACTCGGTCGCGATGCGCTTCGCCTTCGAGCAGGCCACCTTCGCGGCACGGACTCCGCCGCCGCAGTTCTGAAGGCCCGCGGCCGAGCCCGAGGAGACCGGGACCACGAGCACGACGACGAGCACGACGAAGAGCAGGCAGAGACGACGGATCGACATGTCGTGAGGATCGGCACCCTGCCGGCGGCGCCTGAGAGGGGCTGGATTCGCCTGGACATTCGGACTGACTGGCCAGTCGGCCAGTTCGGTAGTGTCCCGCCCGTGGACCTGACGCTGACCGACTCGGAGGCCGCCTTCCGGGACGAGGTGCGGAGCTGGCTGGAGGAGAATCATCCCGGCCCCTCACCCGAGGGCGACGATCAGGCCGAGTTCGAGTTCCGCCGTGCCTGGCAGAAGAAGATGCACGAGGCCGGCTGGGCGGGCCTCTCCTGGCCTGAGGAGTACGGCGGCAAGGGCGCGACCCTGATCGAGCAGTCGATCTTCAATGAAGAGCTGGCGCGGCAGCGCGTTCCGGCCCCGGCGAACGTGCTCGGCCTGGTGATGGGTGGCCCGGTGGTGATCGCCCACGGGACAGAGGATCAGAAGGAGCGCTTCCTCGACCCGATTCTCTCCGGCGATGAGATCTGGTGCCAGGGCTTCTCCGAGCCCGAGTCGGGTTCAGATCTCGCCTCGCTCAAGACCCGCGCCGTGAAGACGAATGGAAGCTGGAAGGTGACCGGGCAGAAGGTCTGGACCACATACGCGCACGAGGCCAAGTACTGCATGCTCCTCGCTCGCACCGACCAGGACGCCCCCAAGCACAAGGGGATCACCTACTTCATCCTCGACATGGACCAGCCCAACGTCGATGTGCGGCCCCTCCGCCAGATCACCGGCGAGGCCGAGTTCAACGAGATCTTCCTCGAGGAGGCCGAGGTTCCCGACGAGAACATCATCGGCCAGGCCGGGGGCGGCTGGGGAGTCGCGATCACCACGCTGATGTTCGAGCGCGCCGGCCTCGGGGCCGCTGCGGTCATCGGCCTGAAGCGCACGATGGAGGACCTGCTCGCCGTGATCCGCGAGCGCGGACTCGATGAGGACCCGGTGATCCGCCAGCGGATCGCCGACCTGCAGATCGGGATCGAGGCGATGCGTCTGGGCGCCCTGCGCTCACTGACCGCCACGATGAAGACGGGAATCCCGGGTCCCGAGGGCTCACTCTCGAAATGGCAGTGGGCGGACTACAACCAGGCGCTCACCGAGCTCGGCAACGAGGTGCTCGGGCCCGAGGGGATGCGTGTCAACACCGAGTGGAGCTACCGCTTCCTGCGCTCCCGCGCGAACTCAATCGAGGGCGGCACCACCGAGGTGCTGAAGAACATCATCGCCGAGCGCGTGCTCGGCCTGCCGCGGCTGAGGTAGCCATGAACTTCGACCTGAACGACGAACAGCAGGAGATCAAGCGAACCGCGCACGAGTTCCTGGCCTCCCGTTTTTCTCCCTTGAAAGTCAGGGAGCTGGCGGAGGCTCGCACCTACGACGACGGCCTCTGGAAGGAGATCTCCGAGCTCGGCTGGCCCGGGATCGCGATCTCCGAGGACGACGGTGGCCAGGGACTCGGGATGGTCGAGCTCGCCATCCTGCTCGAGGAGTCCGGGTACGCCTGCGCACCCAGCCCGCTGCTGGGCACCGCCGGAGCGGCGCTCGTCATCTCGGCGGCCGGCTCCGATGAGCAGCGGGCCGAGTGGCTTCCCAAGCTCGCCTCCGGCGAGGCGACCGGATCCTTCGGAGGCTACGCCGACGGTCAAAGCACACTTTTCTGCGACCTCCCCACGGCCGATGTCGTCGTCACCTTCGACGGCGAAGGCGCTCTGCTGGCGCCGTCCTCCGAGGTTGACTTTGAGCCCTTCGAGGCCATTGACGCGACCCGCTCCTACGGACTGGTCTCAGGCGCCGCCGGCGAGCGGCTGCCCGGCGACGTGGACGGGGGCCGGGACTGGCTCGCGGTCGCGATCGCCGCGGAACTCACCGGTATCGCCCAGCGGACGATGGAGATGGCTGTCGAATACGCGCGCGAGCGCCAGCAGTTCGGCCGGCCGATCGGCGCGTACCAGGGAGTGGGCCACCGCTGTGCAGCGATGCTCCTCGCCACCGAGGAGTCCCGCTCGCTCACCTACTTCGCCTCCTGGACTGCCGACGCCGAGCCCGAGTCGCTGCCGCTGGCCGCCGCGATGGCCGGCGCGCGCTCCGCCGACGCCGGCTGGGAGGTGCCGGCGTCCGCTCTCCAGGTCTTCGGCGGCATCGGCTTCACCTGGGAGCACGACCTGCAGTTCTGGCTCAAGCGCGGCCGTGTTGCCGGGCGCATGCTCGGGACACCGCGCGACCACCGCGAGCGGGTCGCCGACCTCTCCGGCATGGGCGCCGGCGAGCCCGCCGCCGTATAGGAGAATCAAGACGATGAGACGTCCCGTTGTCCACGCGTCAGGTTGCGGGATCGCGCTGTTGCTGGCGCTCACCGTATTTGCCTCCCCCGCTGGGGCAGCCGTGACGATCGGCCAGGTTCCCCCGAGCACCCCGCCCAGCAGTTGCAGCAACGTCGTCGATGACTGGGTGCAGCCGACCGAGGTCTCGGGCAACTCATACGTGGTGCCGGCAACCCCTGGCGTCGCGTCATGGACGATTACGTCTTGGAGCACCTTTGCCTCGACCACGGCCAAGCAAAACTGGACCATGAAGGTGTTTCGAAAGGTCTCCGGGACCACCTACAAGGTCGTCGGCCACGACGGGCCACACGCCCTCACCAGCGGAGTGCTCAACACCTTTCCCGCGAGCATCGTGGCGAAGGCCGGCGATCTCCTCGGGATGAACGACAACTCGGTCGACCCACCGACCAGCACTGCCTGCGATTTCGCGGCCCCGGCGGGAGACAACATCTTCTTCGGCAGCGGGAACCTGTCGGACGGTGCATCGGGCCCGATCGCCTCAATGGTTTCGAATCACCGGCTGAACGTCTCGGCCACTGCCGAACCGACCAACACATTCAGCTTCGGCGTTCTGACTCGATACCGGAATCTGGGCACCGCAAGCATCGATGTGCGCGTGCCCAATCCCGGGGCAATGACGATCTCGGGCAGAGGAGTCAAGAGCCGGAGCACCTCCTTCTTTGCAGCCGGTGGCGGCCAACTTCGGATCGTCCCCATGGGCAGGAAGCGGAGGAAGCTGAACGTGAAGGGCAAGGTCAACGTCGTCCCGACCTTCACCTACACGCCGGTCGGCGGTTCCGCTCGATCCCAGTCCCTGACGGTTCCGCTGAAGAAGAACGTTCCGTCGAAGAAGAACCGCTAGCTGCTCTACGCGGCCTCGGCCAGCTCGGCGATCAGGTCGACGCCGTCGAGGTCGTGGTGGGTCAGGTGCTGGAACATCAGCCGTTCGACCCCCACCTCCTCGAGCGCAGATAGCTTCTTGCCGATCTCTGCCACCGTGCCGACGAGCGTGTTCTCGCGGAGGCCCCCGATGTAGGCCTCAGGGTCGGAGGCGTCTTCGCCGCGGATCTCGGCGACCCTGTGTGCGCGTTCCAGCAGGTCGACCCGATCGGAGCCGATGATCCCGTGGGTCATCAGTGAGATCACCGGTGCCGGGCGCCCGGCGTCCTCCCACGCCTTCCTGACGAGCGGAACCGCCTCACGGGCCTGCTCGGCGCTCATCATCACCAGGTTGTATTCGTCGGCCCAACTGGCCGCCGCCGCGAGCGTGCGCGGCTTGGCGGTGCCGCCGACGATCAGGTTCGGCCGCGAGAGTGGCTTCGGCTGGGCGTTGCCGCCATTGATCCGATAGTGCTCGCCCTCGAAGTCGAAGGGCTCTTCATCCCACTGGCGGCTGATGATCTCGATCTGCTCCTCGAACATCCGGACGCGGTCGCCGGTGGGAGGGAAGGGAAAGCCGTAGGCCTCGTGCTCCGCCTCGAGCCAGCCCGAGCCCATGCCGAGTTCGATACGGCCGCCGCCCGCGATGTGGTCGGCGGTGACGACGTTCTTGGCGAGCACGGACGGATGGCGAAAGGTGACGGGCGAGACCAGCGTGCCGAGGCGGAGGGTGGAGGTGACTGCCGCGAGCCCGCAGATCGTCGCCCAGGCATCGAGTGAGCTGCGCTGGGTCTGCCCCATCACCGACTGGTAGTGGTCCGAGCGAAAGAGGGCGTCGATCGGGCTTTCCTCGCAGGCCCTGGCGAGCTCCAGCCACTCCTCCCAGGTGACGGACTCCTGACCCTCGATCATCAGGCAGATGCGCATCAGTCGGGAAGGATCTCAGCGTCGGAGATGACCTGCGTCTTGCCTCCCCGGCGGAAGTGGACATCGACGGATTCGTTCTTGCCGTAGCTCCCGAACAGCCCAAGACTCATGGCGATCCAGCGGCTGCGGCTCACCTTCTCCTTGACGAGCGGCCGCGAGAAGACGATCAGCTCGTCGTGGATCGAGAAGTCTGGTCCCTCCCGCTGCTCGGTGCCGTTGATGAACACCTGGATCGGTCGCTGGGCTCCGCGCGGCAGCCGGACGCGACGTCCTGCTTCGTAGCTCTCGGCCATCGGCGGTCAGACTAGCCGGGCTACTGAATCGTGAGCTGCTTCTCGGTGGGGGTGGGGTCGCGACCGCCTGGGCCGAAGGCGTGGACCTCGAACAGGTACTGGCCCGGTTGCAGGTGCCTGTAGATCCTCGGGGAGTCACAGCGTTTGACGGAGGTGGGCCCCTGCGGGCGCTCCAGCGTGCATTTGAAGCCCGAGACCTCGCCAGTCCCCTGGAACTCGAACCTCACCTTGTGCCGGGCGGGATTCATCTTCGCCCGGGTCAGCATCGTGTCGGGAGGGCTCGCGGCGACCATGTTCGGGTCGCTCGTCTGGGAGGTGGAGCCCGCCGCGT
Source organism: uncultured Solirubrobacterales bacterium (assembly GCA_963831605.1). Lineage (GTDB taxonomy): Bacteria > Actinomycetota > Thermoleophilia > Solirubrobacterales > 70-9 > DASUPK01. The sequence goes on along the minus strand of CAWHQR010000005.1, from coordinate 74,076 downwards.
TGGTCGCCGTCACCCGGCAGCGGTAGTCGCCTGAGAGAGAAGCGGCGTACGACGCCTCCGTCGCGCCGTTGATCTCGGACGCCATTGCGAGTCCACTGGTATACGAAGCTCTGCGGCGCGCGGTAGAAGAAGGACCCGAGCGCGTCGGGCGCCCACTCGCCCTGCGAGCAGCTGAGCACGGCGTTCGGGCTCGAGCCACCTGTGATCTGCGGCGCGCCGGTGGCGCTCGGCGCGCGAAGCAGGGCCACGAAGCGAGGGTCACTCGGGGTCACCGGGGAGGTGTTGAACAAACCGCCGCCGCCAGATCCGTCGAGGTTGACGTAGGAGAGGTTGTCGCCGCCGAGGTTGCCCCAGTAGATCCTCCCCGTCGTGGGGTCGATACCAAGGCCGACGGCCCCTCTCTCGGTCGCGCCGGCGAGGTTGAGCTCGCCGCCGCCACCCGATCCGTCCAGGTTGGCGTAGGAGATCGTGTTGCCGATGTTGGCCCAGTAGAGCTTCCCCGCGGCGGTGTCGAGCACCAAGCCGTGGGGCTCGTTTGGGTGCGACCCGGAGATATCAAGCTCGCCGCCGCCACCCGATCCGTCCAGGTTGGCGTAGGAGATCGTGTTGGCGTCCAGATTGGCCCAGTAGATCTTCCCCGCCGCGGTGTCGATCGCCGCGCCGTAGGGGGAGACCGGGGTAGCCCCGGTTATGTCGAGCTGGCCGCCACCTGATCCGTCGAGGTTGGCGTAGGAGATCGTGCCGTCGTCGTTGGCGAAGTAGATCTTCCCCGCCGCGGGGTCGATCGCCAGGCCGTGGGGTTTGTTCGGCAACGTCCCGGTGATGTTGAGCTGGCCGCCGCCACCTGATCCGTCGAGGTTGGCGTAGGAGATCGTGTTGTTGCCCTGATTGGCCCAGTAGATCCGCCCCGCCGCGGAATCGATCGCCACACCCCTGGGGCTGTTTGGGTCCGACCCGGAGAGGTCCAGGTCGTGGCCGCCTCCCGATCCGTCCAGGTTGGCGTACGAGATCGTGGTGTTACCGCCGTTGCCCCAGTAGAGCCGATCCGCCCCGAGCGCCGCGGGTGCGGACGCAAGGGCGAGCAAACCCACTGCGACCAGGAGGACGCCCATCCGGCGCCCGCGCCCGGCTTTCACCGCCATACCCTCTCCGCCACTCCGCATCGTCTGCCCCACTTGCCGACAGCCTAACCGAGCGCCTCCTGTAAGCGAGCGAAGGCCTCGTCCAGCGTGTCGGCCTCGATCGTCTCCTTGCGGATGGCGCCGGTGTAGGCGATCGCGTGGCCGTTGCCCATCACGTCGATGCCTCCCTCTCGCGAGCGGAAGAAGCCGGGCCCCGAGATCTCGATTCGCGCCTCGACGCGCTGGCCGGGAGGGTGCTCGCGGAAAGCGCTGATCGCGGGCAGGCCGCCGTCCCGCCGAACCTCCTCGACCCGGCGCCGTGCGTCATCGATCGCCTCGCCGAGCGAGTCGAACTTCTCCCTTCCGACCTTGGAGCCGTGCCGAACCGTGACCTTCCAGCTCACCGGAGCCAGACTAGCCTGGGATACTGCGCCGCGATGGCGAGGGAGAACGTCGAGGTCGTTCGGGAGGCGCTTCGCCTGTGGGGACTGAACCCCGACGGTGGCCTCGCGCCCATCGAGCTCGCTCACTTCGAGGATCTGTTCGAGGGAGACACGACCCGCGCCGCCGAGCTCTTCGATCCCGAGGTGGAGATCCACCCGCCGGGGGGCCCGATCGGCGGCAGCATCGAGCGCGGCTACCAGGGCATCGTGCGCAATTGGCGCGACCTGCTGGCGACCTTCGACGAGTTCCTGATCGACCCGCTCGAGTTCAAGGAGGCCGGGGAGCAGGTCGTCGTGATCCAGCGCAATGTCGGGCGGATGCGGGGCATGGAGGTTGACGAGCTGTCGTCGGTCCTGTTCACGCTGCGGGACCGCCGAATCGCCCGGATCGACGTCTTCGCCAGCCGGGAGGGCGCGCTCGAGGCCGCTTCGGCCGGCTAGGCGCCGCGCCGCGGCTTCTTCGGACGCTTCGCCGGCGGCCCCGTGATCTTCTCGGGGCCCTCGCGCTTCTCGGGCGGGGTGTAGTCGACGTCGCGGCGGCCGGTGTAGATCTGGCGCGGCCTGGCGATCTTCAAATCCGGGTCGGAGTTCTGCTCCATCCACTGGGCCACCCAGCCGGAGGTCCGCGGGATCGCGAAGATCACCGTGAACATGTCGTTGGGGACGCCCATCGCCTCGTAGATCAGGCCCGAGTAGAAGTCGACGTTCGGATAGAGCTTGCGCGAGGTGAAGTAGTCGTCATCGAGCGCGCGCTTCTCCAACTCGGTCGCGATGTCGAGGAGGGGGTTGTCGCCGGTGGTCGCCTCGAGCACCTCCTCGACGTGCTTCTTGATGATTCGCGCCCGCGGGTCGTAGTTCTTGTAGACGCGATGCCCGAAGCCCATCAGCTTCTCGTCGCGGTTCTTGACGCCTTCGAGGAAGCCGGGGATGTTGTCGACGGTCTCGATGCGGCGGAGCATCTGCAGCACGGCCTCATTGGCGCCGCCATGGAGCGGCCCGTAGAGGGCGGCCACTCCCGCGGCCACCGCCGAATAGGGGTCGACTCCGGATGAGCCGACGGAGCGGACCGCGTTCGTGGAGCAGTTCTGCTCGTGGTCCGCATGCAGGATGAAGAGCACATCGAGAGCCTTCGCCAGGCGAGGATCGGGCTCGAAGCTGTTCTCCATCTTGAAGAGCATCGAGAGGAAGTTCTCCGAGTAGCTGAGCTCGTTGTCCGGATAGACGTAGGGGAGCCCCATGCTGTGCCGGTACGCCCAGGCGGCGAGGGTCGGGACCTTGGCGATCAGCCGGATCGCCGCCATGTAGCGCTCCTCCGGATCGTCGATGTGCTTCGCCTCCGGATAGAAGGTCGAGAGGGCTCCGACGTTGGCGAGCAGCATGCCCATCGGGTGGGCGTCGTGCCGGAAGCCCTCGTTGAACTTCTTGATGTCCTCGTGGGCGAAGGTGTGGTGCGTGACGTCGTAGGTCCAGCGATCGAGCTGGGCGGGGGTCGGGAGCTCGCCGAAGATGAGGAGATAGGCGACCTCGAGGTAGGTGGAGTGCTCACAGAGCTGCTCGATCGGGATGCCGCGATGCTGGAGGACGCCCGCCTCGCCGTCGATGTAGGTGATCGCCGAGCGGCAGGACGCGGTGTTCGTGAAGGCGGGGTCGTACCCCATCAGGCCGAAGTCGTCGTCCGAGACCTTGATCTGGCGCAGGTCCATCGTGCGGATGGTCCCGTCCGTCACCTCGACGTCGTAGGACTCCCCGGTCCTGTTGTCGGTGATGCTGAGCGTGTCGCCGCTGGAAGCGCCGTCACGCGACGCGTCCGCCTGCGGCTCTGCCTGAGTCTCCTGTTTCGTTGCCATCCGACCTCCTCGCTCGGGTGCTGCGTACACCTACGCCCAATATCTTCTCACGGTGGCGATATCGGCAAACAGGCTGACCAAGGAGGAAACGCTGCGCCTCTTCTCGGGCCTGCCACGGCGCTACGACCTGGCCGGCGCGCTGCTCAGCTTCGGTCAGGACCCTCGCTGGCGCCGGGCGATGGTGCGCGCGGTGGAGGCCCGCCCGGACGACAGGGTCTTGGACGTCGCGACCGGCACGGGGATGGTCGCCGAGGCGCTCGTCCGGAGGTACGGATGCTCGGTGGTCGGCCTGGACCAGAGCCCGGAGATGCTCGCCGGTGCCCGGGCGAAGCTCGATGCCCGCCCCGAGCTGGCGGCTCGGGTCGAGCTGGTCCGGGGTGAGGCCGAGTCCCTTCCCTTTCCTGACGACGCGTTCGACCATCTCACCTTCACCTACCTGCTCCGCTACGTGGCGGATGCGGGGGCGACGCTCGGCGAGCTGGCACGGGTGGTGAAACCCGGAGGCCGAATCGCCTCGCTGGAGTTCATGCTCCCGCCGAACCGGGTGGCCCGCGCGCTCTGGAAGCTCTACACGCGCTTCGCCATGCCTCCGCTCGGGCGCCTGATCTCCCCCGACTGGGAGGGGGTGGGACGGTTCCTGGGACCGAGCATCACCGAGCTCTACGAGCGCCTTCCGCTGGACAGCCAGCTCGAGCTGTGGAGCGCGGCCGGGATCGAGCGGCCCCAGGCCAGGGTGATGAGCCTCGGCGGCGGCGTCGTGATCTGGGGCACCCGTGCCTGAGCAGCGTCCGGCCTTCTACGCCCTGCGTCCCGGAGGCTGGCGCGATCTCGTCACCGTGCTGCATCCGCCATACACGGCCTGGAACCTCGCCAACGTCTGCTTCGGAGCCGCCGCCGCGGCTCAGATCCACACCGACAGGTTCGTCGCCACGCTGGCCGCCTTCTTCCTCGCCGTCGGGATCAGCGCGCACACGCTCGACGAGCTCAACGGGCGGCCGCTCAAGACCGAGCTCTCCGATCTGACCCTGAAGGTGCTCGCGGCCGTCTCGCTGGCGGGCGCGATGGCGATCGGGGTGGCCGGCTGCATCATCGTGTCGGCCACGCTGATCCCGTTCGTGCTGGCGGGCGGGTTCTTCGTCGTCGCCTACAACCTCGAGCTCTTCGGCGGCCGCTTTCACACTGCGTTCTGGCTTGCCTTCGCCTGGGCCGCCTTCCCGGCGCTCACCTCGTGGTGGGTGAACACCCTCTCCTTCGCCTCGCTGAAGGTCGACGTGGCGGGAATCCTGGTCGCGGCCGGGTGCTTCGGCCTGGTCAGCGTGCAGAGGACGCTCTCGACCCCGGTGAGGAGGCTGAGGCGCAAGACCGTCTCCGTCAGCGGAGAGCAGCGGCTCGACGACGGCACCGTCATCCCCCTGACCGCGGCGGAGATCTCCGGACCGCTCGATGCGTCGTTGCGCGGGCTCTCCTGGGCGGTCGTCGTCCTCGCTGTCGGGCTGGTCGTAATCCGCTACTGAGCGGTGGCCTCGAGCGCTGCCGTCAGCGAGGCGGCGTCGAAGGAGCCGGTGTGGAGGCGGCCCCCGACGAAGAATCCCGGCGTGCCGGTGACCCCGCTCGCCAGGCCGCTGTCGACGTCGCGTTGGACCCGCTGCGCATGGACTCCGGAATCCAGCTCCTCGGTGAATCGATCCGTGTCGAGGCCCAACTCGGTCGCGTAGTGGATCAGGTCCTCGCGGCCGAGCGCGCCGCGCGACTCGTACATGCGGTCATGCATCTGCCAGAAGGCGCCCTGTGCCGCGGCCGCTTCCGACGCCTGGGCGGCGCCCTCGGCGTCGGGGTGGATCTCCCGCAGCGGGAAGTGGCGGAAGGCGAAGAGCAGACGGCCGGCGAGCTGGTCGCGGATCCGGAGGACGATCGGGAAGGCCGCCGTGCAGTACGGGCATTGGAAGTCCCCGTACATGACGAGCTCGAGCTCCGCCCGATCCGGGCCGTCGACGTGGTCCTCAGCCGAGATGGGTGGAGTCAGCTGGCTCAAGGATGAGCGAGCTTAGACTCGCGGCGTGAACGACATCGAGATCCTGATTGCGCTGGTGGCCGCGGCGATCGTCCTGGTTCGCCTCGCGGACGCGATCTCGATCCCCTACCCGATCGTCCTGGTGCTCGGCGGGTTGGGGATCGGCTTCATCCCTGGAGGGCCGACCCTCGAGCTCCAGCCGGACGTCGTCTTCCTGGTCTTTCTGCCGCCCCTGCTTCAGTCCGCGGGCTACTGGTCCTCGCCGAAGGAGCTCCGCGCGGAGCTGGTCCCGCTCACCTGGCTGGTGATCGGGCTCACGCTGGCCACGATGGTCGCGGTCGCGGCGGTGGCGCAGGCGGTGATTCCCAGCATCAACTGGGCCGAGGGCTTCGTGCTGGGGGCCATCGTCGCCCCGACGGACCCGGTGGCTGCGATCGCCACATTCCAGCGGGTCGGCGTGCCCGACCGGGTCGCGACCCTGGTGGAGGGCGAGAGCATGCTCAATGACGCCGTCGCCCTGGTCTCGTACAAGGTCGCCCTGGCCGCCGTGATCAGCGGCACCCTCACGGCCGGTGAGGCGGTCGACGATCTGGTGATCGGGGTGATCGGTGGCGTTGCGATCGGGCTGGCCGTCTCAGGGGTGTCCCAGATCGCGCTTCGGCGGCTCGACGATGCGCCGCTGGCGATCCTGCTCACGGTGTTCACGGCCTACGCCTCGTTTGCTCTGGCCGACGGCGTCGGCGCCTCGGGGGTCCTCGCGGCGGTCAGCAGCGGCCTCTTCTCGGGATGGCGCTCGCACCTCATCTTCGACGCGGACATGCGCCTGAACGCGCAGTCGTTCTGGCGGGTGCTCGTCTTCGCGCTCAACGCGATCCTCTTCGTCCTCGTGGGCGAGCAGTTTCCGGAGATCCTGCGCAAGGTGGGCGAGACCTTCTCACCGGGCGAGATCGTCGGGTACGGCCTGATGGTCTCCGCCGTCGTGATCGCGGTGCGCGTCATCTGGCAGTTCCTCCCGCCCTCACTCGGCCGGCTTCTGCCCAAGATCGGCGACACCGGAGGCGGAGACAACTGGCGCGAGCGGCTGCTGGTCGGCTGGACCGGGATGCGAGGGGCCGTCTCGCTGGCGGCTGCACTCGCCCTGCCCTTCACGCTCGATTCGGGCGCCGCCTTCGACTCTCGCGACCTGATCGTCTACCTCACCGTGGCGGTCATCTTCGTCACGCTGGTCGGGCAGGGATTGACGCTGCCGGCACTGGTCAGGTGGCTCGGCCTCAGCTCGCACGAGGCCTGGGCGCCGGATGAGGCGGTGGCGCGGCTGGCCGCCGCGCAGGCTGCCCTCGACAAGCTGGACGAGCTGGACTCGGAGGCGACGCCCACCTCGGAGACCGCCGTGGCCCGGCTGCGCGAGCTCTACCAGGCGCGCTTCGCGCGCTGCGTCGCTGCTCTTCAGGGGCAGGACGCAGAGCTGCCGATCGAGGACCCGCTGAGCGGCTACCGGAGGCTGCGCGAGGAGCTGATCCGAACTGAGCGCGAGACGCTGCTCGGCATGCGCAACGACGGCCGCATCAGGCAGGACCTCTTCCGCCGCATCCAGCGCGACCTCGACCTGGACGAGGCGCGGCTTGGGACCTAGGTCTGCACAGGCTCTGCATCGAAATCGGTGATCCGGCGGAACTCGCGCAGGCGCTCGTCGATCTCGTCGCGCGTCAACGACCGGACCCGCTCGGTGCCGAAGTCCTCGACGTTGAACGAGGCGAGCACCGAGCCGTAGGCCATCCCCTGGCGGAGGACCTCATGGTCGAGTGGGGAGTCCCCGGCCGCACGGCGGTTGTCGAGGTAGCCGAGGAAGCCACCGGCGAAGGTGTCGCCGGCGCCGGTCGGGTCGCGGACGTCCTCGAGCATGAAGCCCGGGATCGCGAAGAACTCGTCGCCGCTGAAGAGCGCCGCTCCGTACTCGCCGCGCTTTGCGACCACGACCTTCGGGCCCATCTCCATCGCGGCGCGCGCGGCACGAGCCAGGTTGGGCTCGCCGGTCAGCTCCCGGATCTCGGCGTCGTTGAGCAGCAGGCAGTCGACCTCCGCGATCGCGCTCGTCAGCGAGTCGCGCGCCGTCTCGATCCAGAGGTTCATCGAGTCGAGGGCGGCGAACTCGGCTTCGCGGCAGCGTGCCCGGACGCTCCGCTGGAGATCGGGCTGGATGTTCCCGAGGAAGAGCATCTGCGCCCCGCCCGCGGCGTCGGAGAGCTTCGGGTCGAAGTCCGCGAAGACGTTGAGCTGCGTGTCGTCGGTGTGCGCCACGTTCATGTCGTACTCGTAGTGGCCCCGCCAGAAGAAGGTCTCGCCGCCCTCGACCCTCTCGATGTCGTCGGTGATCACGCCGCGGCCTTCGAGCACCTTGATCTGCTCCTCGCCGAAGTCGCCGCCGACCGGCCCGACCACTCGCACGTCGGTGAAGAAGCTCGCTGCAAGCGAGAAATGGACGGCTGAGCCGCCCAGCATCCGGTCGCGCTCGCCGAACGGCGTGCGCACGGAATCAAAGGCAATCGACCCTACGGCGGTTAGCGACATATCCTTGAGGAGTGAAGGCTATTCAGATCGAGGAATTCGGCGGGCCAGAGCAGCTCAAGCTGGTCGAGGTCCCGGACCCCGAGCCGTCCGACGGCATGGTCGTCGTGGACGTCGCCCGCTCCGGGATGAACTGGGCGGACACCCACGCGATCCGCAACGACTACCTCGCCGAGCAGGAGCTGCCGCTGATTCCCGGCGCCGAGATCGCCGGGATCACCCCCGACGGGAAACGCGTCGCCGCGCTGACCAGCAACGGGGGATACGCGCAGAAGGTCGCGGTCCCGGAGGCCTTCCTCGTGCCGCTTCCCGACGAGGTCTCCGACGAACAGGCGGCGGGTCTGCTGCTGCAGGGGCTGACCGCTCATGCGCTGCTGCACTACTGCGCCCACGTCGAGGAGGGCGAGACCGTGGTGGTTGAGGCGGCCGGAGGCGGAACCGGCTCGCTCGCGGTCCAGCTCGCCAAGAGGGCGGGCGCCAAGGTGATCGGCCTGGCCTCGACCGAGGAGAAGCGGACGCTCGCAGAACGACTCGGTGCAGACGCCACCGCCGACTCTCGCGCTGACGATCTCAAGGAGGCGATCCTCGAGGCCAACGGCGGCGAGAAGGTGGACGTCGTCCTCCACATGAGTGGCACCGGCTTCGAGGCAGAGCTCGGCTCGCTCAACATGCTCGGCAGGATCGTCTGCTTCGGGAACGCCGCCCGCCATCCGAACGAGGTGGCGACGAACTACCTGCTGCAGACCTCGAAGTCGGTGCTCGGCTTCTGGCTCGTCGCGCTGGTCGCCCGGCGCCAGGATCTGCTCGCCTCGATGATCGCGGAGCTGCTCGGCGCGGTCGCCGCGGGGGACCTCGAGGTGGTCATCGGGGATACCTACCCGCTCAGCGAGGCCGCCCGCGCCCACGAGGCCATGCAGGAGCGGGGTACGAGCGGCAAGCTGCTCCTCGACCCCTCGAAGTAGATGGCTGAGACAAAGACGGCAACCTCCTTCAAGGATCTGGGCCTGTCCGAGGGCCTCCAGCAGACCCTCGAGGAGCTCGGCTATGCCGAGCCGACGCCGATCCAGGCGCAGGCGATCCCCGAGCTGCTCAACGGCCACGACGTGATCGGCCAGGCGCAGACCGGCAGCGGCAAGACGGCCGCCTTCGGGCTGCCGATGCTCGAGTACATCGATCCCGAGAACGAGGAAACCCAGGCGATCGTCATGACGCCGACTCGTGAGCTCTGCATCCAGGTGACCCAGGCGCTGCGGGCGTACGCCGAGCATCTGGACGGCGTGAACGTGGTGGCCGTGTTCGGCGGCGCGCCGATCCGCGAGCAGCAGTCGCGGCTCCGTCACGGCGCCCAGGTGGTGGTGGCGACCGTCGGCCGCATGATGGATCTGATCTCGCGCAAGTCTCTGGTGCTGACCGCGGCCCGCTACGTCGTTCTCGACGAGGCCGACGAGATGCTCGACCTCGGCTTCATCGAGGACGTGGAGAAGATCCTGCGGATGTGCCCGAACGGGCGCCAGACCCTGCTCTTCTCGGCGACGATGCCGGCGCCGGTCGCACGGCTGGCCGAGACCTACATGTACGACCCCGTGACGATCCGGGTGACTCCGAAGAAGCTCACCGTCGACTCCGTCGAGCAGGCCTACGTGATGGTGGAGCCGAAGGAGAAGTTCCGGCGCCTGGCGGAGGTGCTGAAGGCCGAGGAGCCGGAGCAGGCGATCATCTTCGTCCGCACCAAGATCGGCGCGGCGCGCCTCGGCAGGGACCTCGCGGACCAGGGCCTGCGCGTCAAGGCACTGCATGGCGACCTGAGCCAGGGCCAGCGCGACGGCGTGATGATCTCGTTCAAGGAGCACAAGACGCCGCTCCTGGTGGCCACCGACATCGCGGCCCGCGGCCTCGACATCGAGCACGTCACCCACGTCATCAACTACGACCTGCCGAACAACCCGGAGATCTATGTCCACCGAATCGGGCGGACGGGGCGAGTCGGCCGCACGGGGCGGGCGATCACCTTCGCGACCGCGAAGCAGAAGGGCGAGCTGCAGGAGATCGAGCGGGTCGTCAAGGCACACATCGGCGAATGGGAGCCGCCGGAGGAGCGGCTCGAGCACGCTCCGGCCCCGCGTCGGCGGGAGGGCCCGCCGCCCAAGCCGGCCAACGGCAGCGTCAAGCTGTTCGTCAACCGAGGCAAGAGCGGGGGGCTCACCGAGGAGGACCTGAACTGGGCGCTGACCGAGGGCGCCGTCCTCCCGAAGGAGGCGATCCACTCGATCCGTGTTCTCGACCGCTTCTCGTTCGTTGAGGTCGCGGCCGATCAGGCCGAGAGGGCGGTCGAGTACCTCGACGGTACGAAGCTCAAGGGCAAGCAGATCCGGATGGAGATCGCCCGCAGCTAGACGCGCTAGGTGCCGCCGTTGGCGAGTTCCTCGATCACGCCGATCAGGTCCTCCCACTCGAACGGCTTCGGCACGACGTCCGTCGCGCCGAGCTTGCGCATCCGCTCGGGCTCCTGTGCGTCCAGGTGGGCGGAGATCATCACGACCGGGATCTCCGAGCCCCTCCCGCGGATCTCCTCGAGAACCTCGGTGCCCGACTTGTTGGGCATCATCGCGTCGAGCAGGATCACGTCCGGCTCCCTCGACCCGAGCTCCCGAAGGCGGTCGAGCGCCTCGACCCCGTCGGTGGCGGTGACGACCTCGTAGCCCTCCATCTCCAGGCGGCGCTGGAGCATGAGCAGCACGGTCTCCGAATCATCGGCGACCAGCAGTCGGGTCAACCGGCGGCCCCCGCCTTCGTCCTGTCCGCGGGGGTCTCCTGCGTCGGTCGGCCATCCTTGGCGATCGGCAGCACGAAGCGAAAGGTAGCGCCCTCGCCCGGAGACGAGGCTGCGGAGATCGCGCCACCGTGCAGCTCGACCAGCGACTTGGCTATCGCCAGCCCCAGGCCGGTGCCGCCGACCGACTGCGACTCGCTGCTGTCCGCGCGCCAGAAGCGGTCGAAGACGTGGTCCAGCTGGTCCTCGTCGAGGCCCGGGCCGGTGTCGGAGACGGCGAACTCGACCTCGTCGCCGGCCTGGGTGGCCGCGAGCTGGACCTGGGAGCCCTCCGGGGCGTACTTGTTCGCGTTCGTCAGCAGGTTGGCGAGCACCTGACCGATCCGTCCGGCGTCCGCCTGGATGTCGGGCAGGTCCTTCTCGACGCTGACAGTGAAGCTCTGGTCCTTGCCCTCGAAGTTCGGCCGCATCTGCCGTCCGATCCGTTGCGCCAGGGGGCGAACGGGGGTGGGCTCGGGCTCGATCCTGAGCTTGCCCGCGTCGCTGCGGGCCAGGTCGAGGAGGTCGTTGATCATCTTCTGAAGCTGGCCGGCGCTCTCGGCGATCACCTCGGCGGCCTCGAACTGGCGGGAGTTGAGGGACTTGCGCTGGGCGGTGAGCATCTCCGCGAACCCCTTCACCACGGTCACCGGCGTGCGCAGCTCATGCGAGACGGTGAGCACGAAGTCGTCCTTCATCTGCTCGACGCGGTCGCGCTCCCGGGCGTCTCGCTCGAGTGAGTTCGCCATCTCGTTGAAGGCCCGTCCCAGGGTCGCGATCTCGACGGGGCCGCCCACCTCCACACGCGTGCGCAGGTCTCCGCCGGCGAGGCGCCTGGCGCCCTCGACCAGGCGGCCCAGCGGAGCACGCATCGAGTTGATCAGGCCCGAGAAGAGGATGAGGGCGGCGAGCAGCGCGCCGGCGAGGCCGGCCGCGACCAGGATGGTCGTGTTCCGGGTGTCAGTGCGGGCCTTCTCGCGCGCTGCGTCCCGCGCGGCTCGCGTCTCGTTCGCGAGCTCCTCGCCGCTGTTGGTGACCGCCGAGGTGAGCCGGCGATCAACGGGTGGGGGAGGCACCTTCTCGTGGATCAGCGGCTCGGCGACGGTTTTTCGCCAGGCGGCCTCGGTCACGACCAGCTTGTTCAGCTTGGCCGTCAGAACGGGATCGCCATCGGTTTCCTTGCGGGCCTCGCCGGCGGCGGCCGTGAAGCTCGCGGCCGCCTGGTCGAGCTCGGCCTGGCTGGGCCTCTGGTGCGCCGTGGCCGGCCTGACCGCCGCCTGCTCGAGGATGAATGCCGAGCGCAGCCGCTCGCTCTGCAACTCGAGCTGGAAGTACCGGGTGATGTCGTTCTCGTAATTGACCCGGATCTGGAACAGCCTGCCCACGCCCAGCAGGGAGACGACGAGCAGCAGCGCGAACAGAACCAGGAATCCGATCCGCAGCCGTGCAGTTAGTGAGGGGTTGAAGCTCATCTGTTTTATGGAGATCCCGTCTTTGCGTACACTACGGCCAAGGGGATCTCATGGGTAAAGGATTACTTGCCTGGTGGCGCCGCAGGATTGTGGCGCGCGGACTGGCCGGAGCCGCGCTCTTCGCGGTTCCCGTGGCCGTGGCTGCGCTGATCGGCTTCGGCAGCGGCTTCGCGGGGGTGGCCGGCGGGCTGTCCTCGGTGACGAGCGGCCCGGATTCCGTGCCCGCCTCGGCCCAGACCGGGCCGACCAGGCTGAACCGGGCGGTCGTCGCCCTCGCCAGCAGGCAGACCGCGTCGACTGGCTCCGCGTCCGGCCAGGGCAATTCGGCCGGCGGCCAAGGCGGCGGTTCGACAGGCATCACGAGCCCGAGCGGATCCACCGACACCAGCGGGTCCAGCGGCTCCTCGAGCGGGACCCAGACGCCGACGCTCAACACGCCGACCACCCCGCAGATCAGCCTGCCCGGCGGTGGCTCGGGCGGAGCCGTCGGCGGAGCCGTGGGCGGCGCGACCGACATCGTCAACGGGACGGTCAACAACGTTGTGGGCGGCGTCAACAACACCGTCAACGGCCTGCTCGGCGGCAAGTAAGCGGCCACCGGGCCGCGTGATCGCGAAGCCGTAAGACTCAATCGGGTTGCTCGCGTTCGCGATCAGCCTCGCCTCCGCCTTCTCCTGGGGAGTCTCCGACTTCCTGGGAGGCCTGACGAGCCGGCGCCTGCCGGTCCTCGCCGTGCTGGCCGTCTCCCAGCCGGCCGGGCTCGTGCTGATCGCGCTGGTGATCGTGGTCTTCGGGGCGGATCCGATCCCCGCGGACAAGCTCGGGATCGCCGCGCTCGCCGGGGCGGCTTCGCTGGGCGGCCTCTGGGCTTTTTACACGGCGATGGCGATGGGCACCGTCAGTGTCGTCGCCCCGATCGCGTCCCTCGGAGTGGTCGTGCCGGTGGCCGTCGGACTGGCCAGGGGAGACGCCCCCGCGGCGATACAGCTCATCGGCCTCGTCCCGGCAATCGCCGGCGTTGTGATTCTCGGCTACGAGGAGCATCCCGAGCACGCCGGGATCGCCCGCCGCTCGATCATCCTGGCGATCGTCGCCGGCCTCGGGTTCGGAATCTTCTTCACCGGGCTGGACATCGCGTCCCCGGACCGTCCCGGCTGGGCGGTCCTCGCCGTTCGCATCGGGGGAGTGATCACCGTGGCGATCGCGGTGCTGATTTCAAGGCCTCGCCTTGCAGCGGTGTCCGGCTCGATCGCGGTCCTGCTCACGATCGGGTTCTTCGATGTGCTCGCCACCACGCTCTTCGCCGTGGCCTCGACCAAGGGGGTGCTTCCCGTGATCGCGGTCGGTGGCTCCATGTACCCGGCGTTCACCATCGCGCTCGCGCATGGAGTGCTCGGTGAGCGCCTGGCGCGGATCCAATGGGCGGGCGTAGTCCTCGCCCTGGTGGGAGTCGCCCTGATCGCCGCGGGCAGCTAGCTCCGTTCCGTACGCTTCGGAACGTGGCTGCTTCTCCCACGATCCCGGAGGCGCCACCGAGACGCCGCGTCCTGATCGTCATAGGGGCGCTGATGCTGACGATGCTGCTGGCGGCGCTCGACCAGACGATCGTCTCGACCGCCCTGCCGACGATCGTCGGCGACCTCGGGGGTCTCAACCACCTCTCCTGGGTCGTCACGTCCTACCTGCTCGCAATCACGATCGTCACTCCGCTTTACGGGAAGCTCGGCGATCTCTACGGCCGCAAGATCGTTCTGCAGGGAGCGCTGGTTCTTTTTCTGGTCGGTTCGGGACTCTGCGGACAGGCACAGGGTATGACCGAGCTGATCGCCTTTCGGGCAATCCAGGGCCTGGGCGGCGGGGGCTTGCTGGTCAGCGCCCAGGCGGCGGTCGGGGACGTGGTCTCGCCGCGTGAGCGCGGCCGCTACCTCGGGCTCTTCGGCGCCGTCTTCGGCGTGGCCAGCGTGGCGGGACCGCTGATCGGCGGGTTCTTCACCACCCACACGAGCTGGCGCTGGATCTTCTACATCAACATCCCGCTGGGAGCCCTGGCCTTCGCGGTTCTCGCGGTCGCACTGCCGAGCGTCCGCGAACGCAAGGAGCACCGCGTCGACTACCTGGGCACCGTTCTGCTGGGCGTCTGCCTCGCGTCCCTGGTGCTGCTGACCACCCTCGGCGGCACGACCTATGCATGGGACTCCGCGTTCACCATCGGCCTCGGGGCGCTCGCCGCGCTGGCACTCGCAGCATTCATCCTGGTCGAGCATCGGGCCCCCGAGCCGGTTCTTCCGCTCGAGCTCTTTCGCAACCGCGTCTTCGTGGTCACGGGCATGATCGGCTTCGTCGTCGGGTTCGCACTGTTCGGCGCACTCACCTACCTGCCCCTCTTCCAGCAGATCGTCCGTGGCCTCAGCCCGACCGCTTCCGGCCTCCAGCTCGTCCCGCTCATGGCCGGGTTGCTCGCGACCTCGATCGGCTCGGGCCAGGTGATCTCGCGGACCGGGCGCTACAAGGTCTTTCCCATCATCGGCACCGCGATCAGCGCGGTCGGTCTGTACCTCCTCTCGGGCCTGGATCCGCAGACCGGCTCGCTCGAGGCCGCGTTCTACATGCTCGTCCTCGGGCTTGGCCTGGGCTTTGTGATGCAGGTGCTGATCCTCGCGGTCCAGAACTCGGTTCCCTATTCGCAGCTGGGCATCGCGACCTCCTCCGCGACCCTCTTTCGCTCGATCGGCGGATCGCTGGGGACGGCGATCCTCGGTGCGATCTTCTCCAACCGGCTCGCGCACGAGCTCGCCTCACAGCTGCCGGCCGGTGCGCCGGCCACCTCGAACCTCACCTCAGGCCAGATCAATCCTTCCCAGGTCTCGTCCCTGCCTCCCGCGCTCCACGACGGCTTCGTGCACTCCTTCACCGATTCCCTCTCCACCGTGTTCGTGATCGCGGCCGTCGTGGTGGGCGTCGCCTTTCTGCTGTCGTGGACCTTGGAGGAGCGGCCGCTCCGCAAGACGATCGAGGACCGCGACGTGGGTGACGCCTTCCCACCGCCCCAGGAAACGGACTCACTCGGTGAGATCACGCGTGAGCTGAGCCGCGCCGTGGGCCGTGAGCGGACCCGGCGTTTCATCGAGGGGGTGATCGCTGAGGCGGAGGCCGATCTGACTCCCGCTGAGGGGTGGCTGCTCGGACGGGCCGAGGACGGAGCGATCCCCGCGGACGCGATCGAGGCCCGCGACCCCGCGGACACCGCGCTTCTGCGGCAGGCGCTCGTGCAACTCAGCGACAAGGGATTGGTCGAGGGCTTAGACCCGCCGGCGCGGCTGAGCCCCAAGGGGGTGACGATCCGGTTCGACCTCAACAACGCCCGGCGACGTGGCCTCGAGTCCCTCTGCTCGGATTGGGAGCCCGACGACCCCGAGCTCGATGCGATGATCACCAGGCTGGCGGAGGAGCTGGCCCGCACCGGCCAGGCCTAGGCCGGAGCCAGCGCGATGCCGGTCAGCTCGGTGAGCCGGGCGATCGTCTCCGGCGCGCTTATGTGCATGATGGCCGTCATCCCAACCGCCTCGGCGCCCTCGCAATTCTCCTTCAGGTCGTCCACGAAGATGCACGCCTCCGGCTCGACCTCGAGGCGCTCGGCCGCAAGTCGATAGATCTCCGGCTGCGGTTTGTGCATACCGACCTCGGCCGAGATCACGACTACGTCGAAGAGCTCGGCGAGCAGCTTCCGGTCGTAGTGCGCGGTGCTCCAGGAGTTCGAGACCAGCCCGGTGAGCAGTTCGCTCGCGCGGACCCGCCGCACCGCGTCCACCATCGTCTCGAGCGGCTTCATCCCGGCGAACATGCTGTCGATCAGGCCGTCGGGGTTGCTGAGCCCGAGGCGCTTCCCGAAGGTGGCCTCGAAGTCAGTCTCGCTGAGCTCGCCCGTCTCCAGCCCACGCAGCTCCCTGAGCGCCTCGGGATCCGTGCGGAAGAGGGCCTTGATCGCGTCCGGGTCGAGGTCCTCGGAGCGGCAGAACGCCGAGAAGCTGTCCCAGACCGGGGTGGTCAGCACCCCGCCGAAATCAAAGAGAACCGCCGCATATGCTCCCGCCATGGCCGAGCAGGCTACAGAGGCGCCGGAGGGCATCGATCGCGACGGGGTGGAGGGCTGGTTCGAGTCGAACGTGCCCGGCGTCGAGCTCCCGCTGAGCTTCGACCGGATCTCCGGCGGCCGCTCCAACATGACCTTCGGCGTCCGGGATTCCGCGGGGCATGCCTGGGCTCTGCGCCGGCCGCCGCTCGGCAAGCGGCTCGGCTCGGCCCACGACATGGGGCGCGAGCATCGCGTGATCGCGGCGCTCCAGGACACACCGGTTCCGGTGCCGCCCGTGATCGGGCTGTGTGAGGACGAGTCGGTGAACGAGGCGCCCTTCTACGTGATGGGCTTCGTCGAGGGGCCGATCCTGCGCTCGTCCGACGAGGCGAAGCAATTCGACGAGGGGGAGCGCCGTGCGATCGGGGAGCGCGTGGTCGACACGCTCGTTGAGATCCACGCGGTCGATCCCGACTCCGTGGGGCTCGGCGAACTGGGGCGCAAGGAGGCGTACGTCGAGCGCCAGCTGAAGCGCTGGCAGGGACAGTGGGAGAAGTCCAAGACGCGGGAGCTGTCGGCGGTGGACTCCGTCCATGAGCGGCTCTCGGCCCGCATCCCCGAGCAGGGGCCGGCCACGATCGTCCACGGCGATTACCGCCTCGACAACATGATCCTGACGCCGTCCGGAGAGGTGGCTGCGGTCGTCGACTGGGAGCTCTGCACGCTCGGTGATCCGCTCGCTGACGTGGGGATGCTGCTGGTCTACTGGTCCGAGGAGGGCGACGACTTCATGCCCCTGTTCGCGCCCGCGACCATCGCGCCGGGCTTCCCCAAGCGCGACGAGATTCGCGAGCGATACGCCGAGCGCTCGGGCCGCGACCTCGGCCAGATCGACTTCTTCATCGCGCTCGGCTTCTGGAAGCTGGCGATCATCCTCGAGGGCGTCTACGCCCGCTACGCCTCCGGCCAGTACGGCAAGACCGACGAGGGCTTTCAGGAGTTCGCGAAGATCGTGGAGCGGCTCGCGGCGGCGGCAAACGACGCCGCCGCCCGGCTCCCTGGTTCGGCCTAGGGAGCGGCCGGCACCACGACCAGCGGCCCGTCTCCCTCGGGCAGCTCCGAGGTCTCGAACGCGGAGCCCGCCAGCCTCTCGACGCGTGGCACCAGGCCCACGAACTCCTCCTCGGTCTCGAGGAAGCCGATGCGCGGCGTTCGGTAGTGCATCGGGACGACCCAGCGTGGCCCGAGGGAATCGACGATCGCGGCCGCCGCATCGGCGCCGATGGTCGGACCACCGCCGACGGGGAGAAAGAGAAGGTCGACCCCCTCGAGGGCCGCAGCCTGCTCGGGCCGCAGCCCGCCCTGACCGAAGTCGCCGAAATGCGCGACCCGCAGACCATCGAGCTCGAAGACGAAGATCGTGTTGGGGCCGCGCTGGGTTCCGGCCTCGTCGTCGTGCTCCGAGGCGATCCCGATGACCTCGCCGACGGGCGACTCGTGGGTGCCCGCCGTCGCCCGAAGGACGGTGGGCTCGCCGGTCACGGCATCGGTGCCGTTGTGGTCGACGTGCTCATGGGTGACAAGCAGCAGATCGACGTCGTCCGCATGGATCGGCGGGTACTCCCACTGCATCCCGCGGTCCTTCGCCAGGGCGGACATGTCCGTGAAGGGGTCGATGACGACCCTGGTGTCATCGGCGGTCAGCGTGAAGGCCGACTGCCCGTGCCACTCAACGCGCATGTTGCTCCTCCAGTCTCGGGATGTGTGGACGCGCCTCCGGTTCCTCCGCGTGGTGGTAGCGGCCGCCGCGCAGCAGCGAGGCGCCGGCCGCGACGAGGCAGGCGAAGATTGCGAAGGTGAAGGCGGCGGTGAGCCCATCGCTGAACGGGCCCGCGATCAGGTGCGGGAAGAACGTGTGGCCGGTGAGAGCGGCGTGCTGCTGTGGGGTCAGCGCCGCGAGAGCGTGGGGCCCGACCAGATGCTGGATCGGGTTGTAGCCGAGGAAGGCGGCGAACAGGACGGAGATCGGCGGCACGTCGGACGCGTTGTGAGCGGCGGCCGCCGAGACGCCATGCGCCTGGAGCCCGTCGGTCAGGGTCGAGCTCAGCGTCGAGGAGAGCCCGATCACCAGCAGCGTGAAGAAGATTCCGATCGAGATCACCTGCGCGGAGTTCTGGAACGTCTGGTTCATGCCGCCGCCGACGCCACGGTCGCGGGCCGGGAGGCTGTTCATCACCGCCGCGCGGTTCGGCGAGGCGAAGAGCCCCATCCCGATGCCCGTGAGCAGCAGGATCCCAGCGAAGACCGGATAGGCGAAGTCGATCGGCAGGGTCATCAGGAGCCCGAAGCTGAGGGCCGTGAGGAGCATCCCGCCGGTGGCGAAGGGACGGGCGCCGAAGCGATCCGAGAGATAGCCGGAGGTGGGTCCCGCGACCAGCATTCCGAGGGTCAACGGCAGCATGTAGATGCCGGCCCAGAGCGGCGTCTCGGTGAAGTCGTAGCCGTGCAGCGGCAGCCAGATGCCCTGCAGCCAGATGATCAGCATGAACATCAGGCCGCCTCGGGCGACTGCCGCCAGGAAGGTGGAGAGAGTGCCGAACGTGAAGGCGCGGATGTGGAAGAGCGGAAGCCGGAACATCGGGTCCTTGACGCGCCGCTCGACCTGGACGAAGGCGATCAGCGAGGCGACGGAGCAGGCGAGCAGGATCAGCACCCGCGGGCTCTCCCAGCCGGTCGGCGAGCCGCCGTACGGGCGGATCCCGTAGGTGACCGAAACCATCGCCAACACCAGGCCGAGGGCGAAGGTGAGGTTGCCCCACCAGTCGATCGTGGCCGGCCGAGGAGCGCTCCGCTCCTCGAGCTTGAGATAGGACCAGACGGTGCCGAAGAGCCCGACGGGAACGGAGATCAGGAAGACGAGCCGCCAGTCGATCGGCGCCAGCAACCCGCCGAGGACCAGGCCCACGAACATGCCGCTGACCCCGACGATGTTGTTGATCCCGAGCGCCATCCCGCGCTGGTTCGCCGGGAAGGCGTCCGTGATGATCGCTGCGGCATTGGCGAGGAGGCAAGCGCCGCCGACGCCCTGAGCGATCCGGAAGACGACCAGGTAGAGCGCCCCCGCTTCCCCCGTCATCCAGTCGATTGTCAGCAGCAGGGAGGCCACCGTGTAGATGACGAAACCGAGGTTGAAGATCCGGACCCGCCCGTACATGTCCCCGAGCCGGCCCAGGCTGACGATCAGGACGCTGGTGACGACGAGATACCCGAGGATCATCCAGAGCAGGTAGAAGCTGTTCGCGGGGACGAGCGGATCGAGGCGGATGCCGCGGAAGATGTCCGGCATCGCGATCAGGGTGATCGATGCATCGAGGGTCGCCAGCAGGACTCCGAGCGTGCAGCACGAGAGTGCGACCCACTTGTAGCGGTCCTGCATGGGGAGGACTATACAGGCAACCTGTACAAGTTACCTGTCTATCTGACCGTATACTCAGGCCATGGCCGCAACCACGAGGACCCCATCCGACACCGCCCGCACCGCCAGCGAGTTGCGGGTCGTCCTGGGCCAGCTGATGCGCCGGCTGAGGGCAGAACACCGCTTCCCGATCCACCACGGTGCCGTTCTGGGCCGCATCGACCGCGAGGGCCCGGTCAGCGTCAGCGCTCTGGCCTTGGCCGAGAAGGTCCGCCCTCAGTCGATGGCGCAGACCGTGGGCGAGCTCGAGGCGGATGGGCTCGTCAAGCGGCGACCGGACCCCGATGACGGCCGCCGGGCGCTGGTCGAGCTGACCTCATCCGGCCGCCGCATGCTCGAGGACGATCGCAGCCGCCGCGTTGGCTGGCTCGTCTCGGCGATCGAGGAGCTGCCGAAGCGGGATCAGGAGGTATTGAGCCGCGCCACCGCGATCATCGGTCGCCTGGCCGAGCGCGATTCCTGATTCGTCACCGATTCGCGCGGCCCTTGAGCTACTTGACCCCATCTCGTGATGCCCCGGGACCGACCCTGGGCGCATCGGACGACGCAAGCGAAAACGGCGCGAGAGCGAACGCACCCACGATGGGAGCGAACGCACCCACGATGGGAGCGAACGCACCCACTCCGAGGAGGACCCCCTCGACTTCGAGAGTATGTTCAGCGAACCGAGCGAGGGTTGGTGGAATCGCTACGGATTTGCATCCCTGGGTGAGTACTTCCGCAATTCGCGGACCGGCCCCGACCGGCCGGCATCGCTCGAGCCGAAGCGAAAGCGTAAGGACATCCGCGCCGCGAGGTTGCCGAAGGGCGCGGACCCGGACCCGAAGTCTCGGCCCGGTCCCTACGCGCGCACGCGCCAGATCAGCATCCGCCTTGACGAGGATGCCTACGGCGACCTCCTGAAAGCGGCGGCGATGTACGGCGTGCCGCCTTCGACGATGGGCCGCCTGTTGGTGGCGAAGGGAGCGAAGAACGCAGTGGGCGAGGGCTAGCTTGCGGCGACTTCGGCGTGGCGCGGGGCGTCGCCCGAGTCGGGCGCTTCCGCCCGTCTCGCCGCGCGGTTGAGCTCGCGGCGGGCGATCACCATCTTGTGGACCTCGTCGGGCCCGTCCGCGACGCGCAGCATGCGGCTGAAGCGCCACATGCCGGCGAGCGGGGTGTCGTCGGACATCCCGAGCGAGCCGTGGAGCTGGATCGCGCGGTCGAGCACGTCCATGACGACGTTCGCCGCGACGACCTTGATCATCGAGATCGCCTGGCGGGCGCGTCGCTTGCCCTCGGTGTCCATCTGCCAGGCGGCGTAGAGGGTGAGCAGGCGAGCCTGGTCGACCTCCATCCGTGACTTGGCGATGAAGTCCTGGACGAACTGCTTGTCGGCCAGCGGGCCGCCGAACGACTCGCGGGAGTTGGCCCGCTCGCACATCATCTCGATGGCCCGCTCAGCGGTGCCGATGGCGCGCATGCAGTGATGGATGCGGCCAGGGCCGAGGCGGTCCTGGGCGATCACGAAGCCCGCGCCGCGCTCGCCGAGCAGATTGGATTCGGGAACGCGGCAGTCGGTGTAGCGGATCTCGCAATGGCCTGGCCCGCCGTCGTGTCCCATCACGGACACGTTGCGGATCAGGTCGAAGCCGGGGTTGTCGATGGGGACGATGATCATGCTCGCCCGCGTGTAGGGGGCGGCGTCGGGGTCGGTGACGACCATCGCGATCGCGAACTCCGCGCCGTTGGCGCCGGAGGTGAACCACTTGTGGCCGTTGATCACCCACTCGCCGTCCTGGAGCTCGGCGCGGGTCTGCAGGGTGGTCGGGTCGGAGCCGGACACCTCGGGCTCGGTCATCGAGAAGCAGCTGCGGATCTCGCCTTCGAGCAGTCCCTGGAGATAGGTCTCCTTCTGCTCGGGCGTGCCGTGGTCGGCGAGGATCTCAGCGTTGCCGGTGTCGGGCGCCGAGCAGTTGAAGGACATCGGCGCGACGATCGGGCTGCGGCCCATCTGCTCGCAGAGGATCCCGTACTCCCAGTTGGTCAGACCGGCGCCGAACTCATCGCCGGGAAGGAAGAGGTTCCACAGTCCCTCCTCCTTGGCCTTGGCCCTGATCTCGACCAGGATCTCGGGATAGGGGACCCCCGGCTTGACCTCGTCGTCGATCGCCCTGATGACCTCCGACTCGACCGGGTAGCAGTGCTCGTCCATGAACGCCTCGATGCGCTCTCGGAGGGACTCGACCTCGGGCGAGGGATTGAAGTCCATTATCTGGACCCTACGCCATCCCGCGATAGCGAGCGAAGAGCTCGCCCTCGGATTCGAGCAGCCACGCGAGGTGGACCCCCTCGACGTCGGGCAGCGCTCCCTCCAGGATCCGCGGCCCCTCGCCGCCCGCGATCTTCGGCGCGATCGTCAGGAAGAGCTCGTCCGCCAGGCCGCCCTCGCGGAGCCGGCCGTGAAGCGTCGGGCCGCCCTCGCAGAGGATGGACCTGATGTCGCGCTCGGCGAGCAACCACCCGAGAGCCCTTTCGAGCTCCACGCCCTCCGGATGCCGCACCACGGTCACCGGGGTCGCCGTCTCGGGGGGCTCCTCCTCGGAGGCCGTGAAGACCACGATCTGGCCGCCTCCGTTCGTGAACAGGCCGGCATCCCACGGAAGCTCGAGGCGGTTCGAGACGATCACGCCGAGCGGATCGCCGGTGAGCCCGATGGCCTCCCGGTAGCCCCGGAATTCGGGGTCCGAGACCATGCGGCCGTAGCGCTCGGCGCGCATCGTCCCCGCGCCGATCATCACCGCGTCCACTCGAGTGCGCAGGCGCTGAAGCATCTCGGCGTCGGTTTCGCTGCCGATCCCACCCGAGCGACCCGAGATCGCGGCGCGGCCGTCGAGGGTGGTGGCGAAGTTGAGGATGAGGTACGGGCGGTCGGGGTGGGCGAGCTCCCTCAGGTCGAGCTCGGCGAGCTGCTCGGCCACGGTGGTGTCGGCCGGCTCGGGAAGCAGACGCCTGACCGGGTGAGTCTGCCCGGGAATCCCGCTCATCGGCCCTCGGCCTCGGAGGTTGCGCGCAGGTTCCGGTTCCGGAGCTCGCCCAGCAGCGCCTCGGCGACGCCGGCGACCCTCATGGCTGGATCAGTACTGCTTCCAGCCAGAGAACTCGCGGCCGGCGAACTCCTGCAGGGCCGCGACTTCCTCGGTGAACTGTGGCCTCAGGATCTCCATGATCGACTCCGGGATCTCCGGCTTGGGAGCCGATGGGGCCTCTGGGTCGTGGACGATCTTCTCCACCATCCAGCGCATCCGCTCCGGCAGGCGGTCGAAGTTCCGGTCGAAGGAGCGGAAGCCGGGGAGCTTGATCAGCTTCTCCATGAACTGGTACTTCTCCGTCTCCTTCGCCGAGGACTTCTCCCACTCGCGATCGAATTGCTCGGAGGTGAAGTCGGCCTCGACGCCGGCGAAGGCGAACGCCTTTCGCATCGTGCCCTCGCGGTCGGTCTGCAGCTCCTCCTGGGCGATGACCTCGATCTGGGAGCGGTCGAAGCGCTCGAGGTAGGGCTGGAGCTGCATCCAGTAGCGGGAGCGGGTCACGTAGGTCTGGTCCGAGCGGGCGAGGGCGTCCTCCATCGGCCGGGTCTCGTAGCCGGCGCCGACGGCATGGCACCAGTGCGAGAGGATCCGCGAGATCGGATCGCGCACCATGTAGATCAGCTTGGCGTCCGGGATGTGCTCGTGAATGCGGTCCGGGACCCCCTCGAAGTACGGAAGGTTCGTGTAGTGGGGCGAGGACTCGCCGCGGACGTCGAACCGCTCGTCAAAGCGGCCGCGGTACCAGTCGAGGCCCAGGTCCCAGTTGAGCTCGTCGACGAAGAAGTTGAGCTCCTTCGGCTTTGACATGTTGATCTCGGGATGAAGACCCAGGTAGTGATGGATGCTCGTCGTGCCGCACTTGAGCCCGCCGATGATGATCAGGTTCGGCAGCGCGGCGTGCCTGCGGCGGCGTCTGGGCACGCGGCCGCCCCGCTTGCGATCGGCGGCATAGCGCTCTCGCGCCCGCAGGCACATCGCCTCATCGGCGGGATCGTGCGTGGGGGGAGGCATGGCCGGAGTAGCTACGGCAGCCATGGAGGCGGGCATGTTAGCGTCGCTCGCGATGGACGTCTTTCGAACTCCAGACGAGCGCTTCGAGGGCCTGCCCGGCTACGACTTCGAGCCGCACTACTCCGAGATCGACGGCCTGCGGCTCCACTACGTGGACGAGGGCGAGGGGCGCCCCGTCGTCTGCTTCCACGGGGAGCCGACCTGGGCCTACCTCTATCGGAAGATGCTCGGGCCGCTGGTCGAGGCGGGGAACCGCGTGATCTGCCCCGACATGGCCGGATTCGGCCGCTCGGACAAGCCGACCGATCGCGACTGGTACACGTACGACCGTCACAGCGAATTGACCGGCGGGCTGCTGGCCGGGCTCGATCTCTCCGACGCGACCGTGGTCGTCCAGGACTGGGGAGGCCCGGTCGGGCTGCGCTGGGCCACCGAGAACGCGGACCGTGTCGGGGCCATCGTGATCCTCAA
Organism: uncultured Solirubrobacterales bacterium; assembly: GCA_963831605.1. Taxonomy (GTDB): domain Bacteria; phylum Actinomycetota; class Thermoleophilia; order Solirubrobacterales; family 70-9; genus DASUPK01. The sequence continues at coordinate 49,708 of CAWHQR010000005.1, read as the reverse complement.
CACAGGCCTCTTCCTCGGGCGGGTCTCGAAGGGCTTCATCGCCTGGCGGAACTTCGCCGAGAAGAATCCCGACCTCCCGGTTGGCTTCGTGGTCCAGGGAGGCACGACCACGGAACTGCCCGACGAGGTCGTCGCCGCCTACGAGGCGCCGTTCCCGACGCCGGAGTCGAAGGCGGGTGCGGCCCAGTTCCCGCTGCTCGTCCCGATGTCCGAGGACGAGCCGATGGTCGCCCAGCAGCGTCAGATGCGGGAGGAGCTCGGAACCTGGCAGAAGCCGGCGCTGGTCGCGTTCTCGGACAGCGATCCCGTCTTCCCATTCCCGAAGGCGGGCGATCGCTTCGTGGATCTGATCCCGGGCGTCTCCGAGCAGGTGAAGATCGAGGGCGCCGCACACTTCCTGCAAGAGGACCGGGGTGAGCAGATCGCGGATGAGATGCTCCGCGTCCTCGCTTGACGTCTGATCAGCCCAATGCCGAGCTGGCTCGGCTCCCGTGGCGCGGCCGGGAGGACGACCGCCCGCGCCTGCCGGTGCCGCCCGCGCCCATGCCTCTGCTGAATGGCCGGCGCCTTCGCAAGCGCTGGCGATGGGTCGGCGCCTTCGCCGGCAACCTGATGGTGTTCGCTGCGGTGGTCCAGGTCGGCCCGGCCTCAATGACCTTCTGGGGCGTCTGGGATCGCGAGCGGCGCCGGCTCTGGGAACGAACTCGCCGGGGCCTTCCGGGCCGCCGCCGCGACGTGGATATGCGCGGCCGCTCCGTCCATGTTCGGGCCGGCAACATCGAGTTCGACCTCGAGCTCGCCGAGGGCAATCCGATCGAGTGCATGTGCGCGAACGGTGAGGGCGGGTACACCTGGACCAGGAAGGCGGCCGGCATGCCGGTCCGCGGCGAGGTCCGCATCGGTCGCAGAACGAACATGCTGGAGGGACTGGGTGTCGAGGACGATTCGGCCGGCTATCACCCGCGCTACACGTCATGGAACTGGTCGGCCGGCGTCGGCACCGCAACCGACGGCCGCGCCTTCGGCTGGAACCTGGTCAGCGGCATCAACGATCCCCCAGCCTCGAGCGAGCGCACCATCTGGCTGGCCGGGGAGCCGACCGAGCCGGGTCCCGTTCGGTTTCAGGGGGTTGACTCAATCCACTTCGAGGACGAGTCGCGGCTCAACTTCACGGCGGAAACGCAGCGATCGCATCACGAGGGCATCCCGCTGCTGGCGCGCTCTGACTACGAGGCGCCGCTCGGCACCTTCACCGGGACTCTCATGGGCCTCCACGTCGAGTCCGCGCTCGGCGTGATGGAGGCACACGATGCCGTCTGGTAAGCAGGAGTGGATCACCATGGCGAAGGCGATCTACGGTCGCTTCGGGGAGGTCCAGGTCACCGATCGGGCCGCGGCGCAGACCTACTACTCGATCCTCTCGCTGTTCCCGGGGCTCCTGGTGGTCGTCTCGCTGCTCACCCTGCTCGGGCACTACCCGGACACCTATCGCAGCATCATCAACACGCTGCACGATGCCGCGCCCGGCACCGCCGTAGACACGATCGACAGTGCTCTGCGGGACGCCCTCTCCAACCGCAGCGACGCCGGATTCCTCCTGGCCGTGGGGATCGTTCTCGCGTTCTACTCGGCCTCCGGCGCGATGGGTGCCGCGATGCGCTCGCTCGAGGCGATCAATCACGCGCCGAAGGGACGGGACTTCCTGCCCAACCTCGGTGTAAGGCTGGGGTTGACCCTCCTGGTCACGGTGCTGGTCCTCGTTTCGTTCCTGTCGGTCGTCATCGCCGGGCCCCTGTTCGGCTCGATCGCCGACGCCGCTGGATTCCCCCCGATCGTCAAGGGCCTGGTCGGCTATCTGCGCTGGCCGATCGGCGCCGCGGCCATGCTCGCCGCGTTTGCGATCGTCTATGCCCTGGGGCCGCGCCGCACGCCCCGCAAGGGTGACCGGTCGCTTCGCTCGGTCCTGCCCGGAGCGGCGGTGGGCACCGCGGTGTGGTTCGCCGTTTCCCTTCTCTTCACGCTCTACGTCTCCCATTTCGGCTCTTATGACAAGACGTATGGCACCCTCGGCGCGATGATCTCGCTGCTGATCTGGCTTTGGCTCGGGAACCTCGCGTTCCTCCTCGGCGCTCTCTTCAACGCCGAGGGCTACAGGGCCGTGGACGAGGATTGATGGTCGCCCCCGTCGGGGTTGACCTGGGCGCCAGCTTCGACAGCTTCCAGCACGGCGCCCAGGAGTTCTTCCACCGCCTCTCCGAGATCGGCTGGCTCTCGATGGCGGTGGCGCTCGCCTTCTACCTCGGCCACCTGCTGGCGCGGAGCCGCGCCTGGCAGAACGTCCTGCGGGCGGCCTATCCGGACCGCAAGGTGCCGTTCGCGCGGATCGCCGCCGCGTACCTGGTCGGCGCGGGGATGAACAGCGTGGTCCCGGCTCGCGTCGGCGATGCCGTGAAGATCTTCCTCACCAAGCGCTCAATTCGGCGCTCGACCTATCCGACCGTCGTCTCCTCGTTCTTCGTCGGCTCGGTCTTCGACACCGCGGCCGGAATCCTCGTCTTCGTCTATGCGCTCAGCCAGGGGCTGCTGCCGAAGCCCCCGGAGCTCCCCGACCTCCCGGCCTTCGACATCGCCTTCTGGGCGCAACACCCGGATTTCCTCGTCTTCACCCTGACCGCGCTGGCCATCGCGCTCGTCGTCGCCTTCGCGCTCCTCGCCCGTCGGGTCGAAGCGTTCTGGGACCGCGTCAAGCAGGGCGCGATCGTGCTGGCGACGCCGATGCTCTACCTGAAGACGGTCGCCTCGTGGCAGGGTCTGGGCTGGGTCCTGCGCTTCTTCTCCTACTGGTTCTTCCTCGAGGCCTTCCACATCGGGGGGACCTTCCAGAACGTCCTGTTGGTGATGAGCGTGCAGGCGATCTCCACGCTGCTGCCGCTGACGCCCGGCGGCGCCGGCGCCCAGCAGGCACTCCTCGTCGCAACCCTGGTGGGCCCAGGCCCGATCGCCGTCCTCACCTACTCGGTCGGCCAGCAGATCGCGATCGCCGCCTGGACCGTGATCCTCGGCGCCATCGCCCTGATCTTCGTTTTCCGCACGACGAATTGGCGCAGTCTGATGCGCAGCGCGAGCCACGAGGCCGATCAGCACGCGAAGGCGTAATCGGTCAGGGTGTCCTTCATGCGTGGTCCCATCAGCGGCGGCCGATCCCGCCTGGTTCTGCTCACAGCCCTTGCTCTCGCGCTCGCCGCCTTGGTCGGTCTGACCCCAGCCAGCGCCGCGGCGAAGAAGAAGGCGGGCCTGCCGCCGATCCATGTGCGCGGGACGGTCTACACGTTCGACAATCAGACCCCCATCGCAGGCGCGACGGTGAGGGTCGCGGAGCTTCCAGGCGTGAGCGCGCAGACGGCTCCCGACGGCACGTACGACCTCGTGGTTCCCGACGGGACCAAATTCACGCCGTACGTTGATGCCGCCGGCCACCACCGAATCTACCTGCAGACATATGTCAGCCAGGGCAAGAACCTCGAGCGGGTGAACTTCCAGACGCCGAGCGACACGGCCTACAACCTGCTTGCGTTGGTCCTCGCGGTGCCGCGGGACGCGAACAACGAGCTGGTCAGCTGCGCGGTGGTCTCCACCTTCAGCACCATCAACGTGCGCGACGCCAGCTTCAACGACTTCGTCGCGTACGGAGCCCACGGAGTCGCCGGCGCGACGGCCAGCGCGAGCCCGGCGCTGCCCAACCCGGTGTACTTCAACGAGTCGGTCATCCCGGACGCCTCGCTGACCTCCTCTTCCGTCGACGGCGGCGTCGTCTGGCCCGTGGTGCCTGCGGGGGTCTACCGGTTCAGCGCCCAGCATCCGTCGACCCGCTTCGCCCCCTTCCGCGCCACCTGCGAGCCGGGAAGGGTCGTCAACGCGAATCCACCTCAGGGGTTCTACGAGCTCCGGCCCGGCGAGAAGGTCGACTCCTCCGTCGCCGCGTCTCTCGCCTCCATCCATTTCGACCTGAGCGGCTCCAAGGCTCTCCTGAAGGTGCGGGTCAAAGCCCGCGAGTACGCCGCAATCAGAGGCGTGCTGAAGAGCGGCAAGAAGGTGCGAGCCAAACGTCGCACCAAGGGCTACGCGCCCGGCAAGCGAACCCTCGCCTTCCCGATCGGCCGGAGCCTCGCCGGAAAACGGATCGCGGTGAAGCTGAAGATGGAGGACGGTCAGGGCAACGTGAAATGGCTGACCCGAAAACCCAAGGTTCCGGGCGCAGCGCAGGTCTAACCCGTTACCGGAGTGGCCGGGTGCTCCTGAGCCAGTGGGCCAACACTTTGGTCCAGATGGCACCGAGGAGGAGGACGCCGATGAGAACGACCGGCAGCACAGTTATCTCGAGAGATTCCATCGTGTGACCCAGTATGGAGGGGGGTACTAAGCGGGAAATCAAGGCAATGGCTCCGCCCGTACGATTAGTCCAGTGGCCGGAGAAGCGCGCAGAGCATGGGTCGCCGCACCGCTGATCGCGCTCGCCCTTGGTCTGCTCTCCCCGCAGCTCTCGAGCGCGGCGCAGCCGGGCTTCTTCAGCCCGACAGGTTCGATGGGAACCCCTCGCGCGGGACTCGTCGCGGCGGAGCTGCCAGGTGACCGCGCGCTGGTTGCCGGCGGCGCCAACGGCTCGCCGCCGTTTCTCTCAAGTGCGGAGATCTTCAGCGGCGCCACGGGCATGTTCACCTCAACCGGCCCGATGGGCAGCCCGCGCCTCGGCGCCGCCGCCTCCCCGCTGGCGGATGGGCGGGTGCTCGTGGTGGGCGGCACCGACGGCGTGCTCGGGGTCCTCCCAAGCGCTGAGATCTTCGATCCAAGCAGCGGCTCCTTCAGCTCCGCGGGGCTCGGCGCCCTCCAGACGAAGCGCCAGGATGCCGCCGCGGCTCTCCTGTCGAACGGAGAGGTGCTGATCGCGGGCGGCTACGACGGCTCGGCCTCGCTCCAGACCGCCGAGCTCTTCAACCCGAACACGGGCAACTTCAGCTATACGGGGTCGATGGGCAAGGTTCGCTCCGGCGCCGTGGCCGCGCCACTCCCCGGCGGCCGGGTGCTCGTGGCCGGCGGCTACAACACGAGCGACGGGGTGCTGGCGAGCGCCGAGATCTTCGATCCGGGGACGGGCAGCTTCAGCTCCGCGGGCATCGGCTCGATGGTGAGCCCGCGACGCTACGCGGCCGCGGCCCCGCTGCCGGACGGGCGGGTGCTGATCGCGGGCGGAATCCCCAGCGTCAGTGGCTCGCCGTTGGGTTCCGCTGAGGTATTCGATCCGGCCACTCGGACCTTCAGCCCGGTGGGGGTAGGGTCGATGGGCACCGCCCGCCAAATAGTGGCGGCCGCCCCGCTCTCGGACGGACGTGTCCTGTTCGCGGGCGGCATCGCCAACGGTCCGCCGCTGGCGAGCGCCGAGCTGTACGCGCTCCAGCAGCCGGCGATCGACAACAGCTTCAGCTTCACCGTTCGCGGCAAGAAGCTGCTGGTGAGCGTCAAGTCGCCCGGAGCCGTCGCCGTCAGCGACGCGGCGGCCCCTCTCGGCGCCACGGGCGCCAAGAAGAGGCGGCGCCTGCTGCTCGCGCCGTCCGGCGGCTCGGGGAACCCGCCCGCGATCGTCGTCCCGCTCCGCCTGACGAAGCTCGCCAGGCAGCGGCTACGCGCCAAGGGCAAGGTCAGCGTCCATGCCAGGATCACGTTCATGCCCCAGGGCGGGACGTCAAACGGCAAGACGACGAAGCTGAAGGTCAAGGGGAAGAGGCCGAGCTAAACCGCTAGGTCGCCGGACGGGAGGAAGTGCGCCAGCGCCAGGGCGGATCCTCGCCCGGAGCGAAGTCGTAGTGGTCTTTCCCCGGGAGCGTCTCAAGTGGAACCAGCGCGGGGTCGTCGTCGAGGCTGAGCCGGAGGCTCGAGGCGGCCTCGATCTGCGCTGCACCCGCCATCCGCACGATTCGCTCCCAACCGATACCCGGCCGGTAGAGCCAGTAGGTGATCCGAATCTGGCTTCCCGTTCTTCGTGGGTCCTCGACGACGATGAACTCCGTGACGCGACGGCGGGATGCGGTGAGGCCCGAATCGGAGCCGGGCGCCGCGCAGCTCGGCTGGCGGCAGTAGCGGAAGTCGACCGGAAGCTCTCCGTTCCTCGCCGCCGGCGGCGGGGCCAGATACCGGACCAGCTTGCCGATCGGGAAGCCGTAGGCGAGTGCGAGGGGGTTGCGCCCGCACGGCACGGGATAGCGCGGGGTGCAGGCGATCCGCCGTGCGAGCATCTCGCCCAATTCCCGCTCACCTCGGCTCGGCGGGGAGGCGACCAGGGCCGCGACGGCGGCGACGATCAGGACGCCGATCAGGCCCGCGAGCGCGAGGTATTCGACGGAGGCGGCGCCTCGGCTGCGGTCTGGGCGGGAACGCACCTGTCCAAGGTCCCGCCGGGTCGGTACCGCAGGGCATGCATGGGTGCCGAAACGGTGACCGGTCTATGATCGAACCCATGGAAGGTTTCGGTGGACTCTTCGGCGATCCCGAGGAGATGCGCAGGCGGATGGAGGAGCTCCAGGAGCAGATGCAGGGAGCCCAGAAGGTCGCCTGGGCCGACAACGCGATCAAGCTGGCTGTCGAGATGACGGTCGCCGCGATCAGCTCGATGGAGCTGACCGGTTCGAGCGACGAGCAGGCCGTCCAGGTCCGCGACGCGATCCGGATCGTCTTCCCCGAGGCCGTGACCCTGGTCAGAGAGGCCCGCGAGGGCCTGCAGGACTGATGCCCTCCACCGCCCGCGGGGCCTGACCATGGGCCTCCCCGAGCCCTCGGTGGTGGGCACCTCGGTGGTCACCGGCGCTTCGTCGGGGATCGGCGCCGCCATCGCGACGGAGCTCGCCTCCCGGGGCCATTCCCTCACGCTGGTCGCCCGGCGCGAGGAGCGCCTGCGGACCCTGGCGACGGAGCTGACCTCGGCCCACGGTGTGGCGGCGGAGGTGATCGTGGCCGACCTCGGGAAGCCCGAAGGCCGGGAGCAGATGGTCGAGGAGCTGCGCGGCCGCGCCCGCGTGGTCGAGGTGCTGGTCAACAACGCCGGCTTCGGCCACCAGGCTGACTTCGCCACCAGTCCGCGCGAGCGCATGATGGAGATGGTCGACCTCAACGTTGGGGCGGTGGTCGACCTGACGAGCCGCTTCTTGACCGGCATGGTCGATCGCGGCCGCGGCAGCGTGATCAACGTCGCCTCGACGGCCGCCTTCCAGCCCCTGCCCGGCTCGGCCGTGTATGCGGCGAGCAAGTCGTTCGTCCTCTCCTTCAGCGAGGCGATCCGCACCGAGCTGCGCGGCACCGGCGTCACTGTGACGGCGGTCTGCCCCGGGCCGGTGAGGACCGAGTTCACCGAGGTCGCCGGATTCGGCGGCGTCGAGGATCGCACCCCAAGCGCGGTCTGGATGTCGGCGGAGGAGATCGCTCAGCACGCGGTTGACGGCGCGGCGAACGACCGGCGCGTGGTCGTTCCGGGTGCGCTCAACCGCGCCGGCGCGCTGGCCGGACAGCACAGCCCGCGCGCACTCGCACTGCCGCTGATCAGCCGGATCTGGCGCAACGTCTGACGTATGCCCACCCTCGAGGCCCGCGGCGTCGAGATCGCGTGGAGTGAGCGCGGCCGGGGTTCTCCGGTCCTCCTGATCCACGAGACCGCCGCCACCCAGGCCGCCTGGGAGCCCCTGGCGGAGGCCCTCGCTCAGGAGCTCCGGCCGATCGCGTATGACCGGCGCGGGTGGGGCGCATCCGGCGAGCCCGACGACTATCGGCGCACGACGATCGAGGAGCAGAGCGAGGACGCCGCGGCCGTGATCGAGGCCACCGCGGACGGTCCCGCCATCGTCTGCGGGGCCGGAGTGGGGGCGGTGATCGCCCTCGATCTGATGCTGCGGCGCGACGAGCTGGTCTCCGGCGCGGTCCTGATCGAGCCGACCCTCCTGCAGCTCACGCCGATCGCCACCGAGGCGCTCTCCCAGGACCGCCACAGGATGGAGATCGCCGCCGGCAACCGGGAGAACGTGATCGACGTCTACCTCTCAGGAGCCCTGCCGGCGCTCGGGCCGGGTGTGACCCGGATGCCCGGCTCGGCCGCCGAGGCGGCCCGAGCCCGTCCGCGCAGCGTGATGGCCGAGCTCGGGATCCCGGCCGCCTGGCGGATGCCCCTGCCGAGGCTGGCGAGCGCGGAGCGACCCTCGGCGATCGTCACCTCCGAGTCGACCCCGCCGCTGATTCGGGAAGCGGCCCAGTCGCTCGGTGCCCGCCTGGCCGGGAGCGCGACCCGTGAGGTGAGCTCGCCGGAGGTCCCGCCGCACGTCGGCGGGGCGGCGGAGGTCGCGTCGATCGTGGCCGAGCTCAGTCCGTAGCGGGAAGCCGTTCGGCCCGTATCTCGATCGCCCCGCCGCGGCGCGCCAGGACGGCGCCCGTCTCGAGCACCACGGCGATGATCGCCGTGGGAATCGCGGCGAGCACGGTGACGGCGGCGTCGATCCAGAACGCGGCCACCCCTCGGCCGGTCCCGGGGCGCAGCCGGCCCGAGACGGCCTCTGAGGCGAAGTCCCGGTGGAAGGTGAGCAGGTTGAGCAGCGTCTGCCACATGGATGCCATCCCCGGGCGGATCAGATGGCGAATCCGCCGCACGTCCAGCCCGCGCCTGGCGAGGAGCAGGCGTGCCGCGCGCGGCGTCGGCTTGATGGCGTGTCCGCCCGGGCGAAGGGCCGCCCAGTTCTCCGCCCCCAGCCAGGCCTGCAGGCTGGCCGCGTTGTCGGCGCGAACCGCCACCTCCGTCCCGTTCTCCTCACGGCCGGAGAGGAGCTCGTCGATCGCGTGGTCCGGCGAGGGCACGGAATCGCGGGCGGCGACCAGGCCGCAGTTCTCGCAGCGGTCGATGACCTGGTCCTCGCGGGGACCAAAGCCCTCAGTCTCGAGCCAGACGAAGAGCGGCTGACCGCAGGCCGGGCAGCGCACCGAGCCGGGAGCGGCTCCCTCCTCGAGGCTCACCCTCCGTGCCCTGCGGGCGGGAAGTCCGATCTCCCTTTCCACGCTAGACCTCGACCGCGACCGGGACGTTGGTTTCGAAGATCCGCCAGTGCACGCCGAACCGGTCGAGCCCCTCGAGGAAGTCCTTGGGGTCGAAGGCCTGGGAGGGGGCCAGGCCGCCGCGCCCGTCGAATCCCTTGCGCGACGCGAGCAGCGCCCCCTGCGCGATCGCGGCGGCGGTCAGCCCGTAGACGTCCCTGCCGGCGATCACACCCCGGCGCTCGACCTCGCCGCGCTTCGCCTCGCAGACGATCGTCCACGTCATCCGCTCCCGCTGCAGAGGCGTCTGACCCTCCGGGAGCCGGGAGATCGCGGCGTTCGCGAGGCGCTTCAGCGGCGTCCGCATCGCCAGGCCCGCCGGCCTCACCATCGCGCTGAAGATCGGCGCGAGCCGGTCGCTCGAGAAGGCCCCCGCGTTCATCGACGCCCGCACGTTGCGGGTCGGGACGTGACGCGGCACCGTGATCTGCTCGCCGGAGGGGTAGCGGAACATCCGCTGGCGGCCGAATGGCTCCGGAAACTCGAACGCCCCGCGCGAGACGCCGCCCCTGGCCTCGACCCACTTCCCCTCGCTCCACTCGATGTCCTTGCCGCCGATCATCTCGAGGGTGGTCCGGGCCGTTCCCTGGCTGGGGGTGAAGTCGCGCCAGCAGTAGTGCAGGTTGAGCTCGTCGAGCTCGCCCATGCCCTCGGCGGTCAGCGAGGCCAGCATGTCCCCAGGCACGTAATCGAAGCCCATGGCGGGGATCACCGCCACCCCGGCGCGCGCGGCGCCCGGGCCGTAGCGCTCGTAGGCCATCTTCATGTACGGCTGCTCGCCGGTTGTGTCCAGGTAGTGGGTCCCGGTCTCGACCGCGGCGGCGAGCACGGGCTCGCCGAACTTCACGAACGGGCCTGCGCAGTCGATCACCGCGGCGCAATCGGCGAGCAGGTCACTCAGCGAGGAGGGGTCGTCGATCCGAGCCGGGACGGCGGGGGCGTCGAGATCAAGATCCTTCCGCAGCGCCTCGAGCTTCCGGGCGTTGCGGCCCGAGATGACGAAGTCGGCCTCGGCGTTCGCGAGCTCGGCCACGACCAGCCGGCCGGTGTAGCCGGTGGCTCCGTAGACGGCGATCGGCCCGGATTGGCGGGAGATAAGCGGCACGGCGGCCAAGATACAGTCCCGCCATGCAGCTCCGCGAGATCATGACCGCGGGGTCGTCAGGGCATTCGAGGGGGAGTCAGGGGAGACTGCTGACACCGTGAACGCCGTGCCGCCCACCACAGGTCGTCAGTTGCCGAGCAAGGAGGAGATTCTCGCCTTCCAGGATCGCTGGCTGCGCAGAGCCGGCCTCGCTGCGGTGGCGGGCGCCCTGATCATCGCCGCTTCGATCGGGCTCCAGCGGGTCGGCCTTCATCTCCCGAACGGAAACTCGGATGCAGACCAGCTCGTCTTCGCGCACGCTCACAGCTCGCGGCTGATCTACTCGTCGATCCTCCAGGGGATCGGCTTCGCCCTCTTCGCCCTCCCACTGGCTGTCCTGTTCCGCTCGGCGGCCTCTCGGACACAGCGCATCCGGAACTCCTTCTTCGCCCTGGTCCTGCTCGGGCCGCTGGCCTTTGGCGTCGGCCTGGTCGTCTCCGCGGCGGGCAGCTCGCAGGCCGCCAGCGACTTCGTCAAGCAGGAGCCGGCGGTCGTGCAGAGTGCCCGGCAGCATGCCGCGCAGGCGCAGGCGTCGAGCGCCAAGCAGACCGGGAAGCCCGCGAAGCCGCCGGCCGCGACTCAGTCGACCACCACCGCGCCGAGCACGACCACGGGGTCGACCACCACTGGGACCGGGTCGACCACCACCGGGACGACCACGACCGCCGCTGCCCCGAAGACCCCGGATCAGGCCGCCCACGACGCCCGCGAGGGCCTCGCCGACCATCTCAACAAGCACACGACCGTGCTCATAGCCGGAGGCCTGTTTTCGACCATCGGCGTCCTCGCTCTCGTCTTCGCGATGATCTACACCAGCCTCTGGTGCATGCGACTCGGCCTGCTGACGCGGTTCTGGGGATCGGTGGGCATGGCGTTTGGGCTGTTCCTGATCATCCCGCTGTTGCCTCCGATCCCCGCTCTCGTTCTCTGGTTCGCCGTCACCGGTCTGATGCTCGCCGGGTATTGGCCGAGGCCGCTGCCTCCGGCCTGGGCCGCCGGAGAGGCGATCCCGTGGCAGAGGCGCAGTGACGACCTCGGGCCGCCACCGGAAGAACGAGGACCGGGCGGCACCGTCGAGGGGAGCGGGCGCGAGGTCTCCGAGTCGCCGCTGCTCGAGCAGGGTGACGGCAACGGCCAACCTCCCGAGCCGCCCTACGGCGAGACTCAGGGGCAGCGGCGGAAGAAGCGCAAGCGGCGAAACTAGTCTTGCTTCGGCGGCGGTGGGGCCGCCATCAGCTCGACCCGGTGGCCGCCCGGCGCGATCGCAAAGGCGCGGTCGGCGCCCCAGAGCTGGCGCGTGTCATCGACCTGGAAGCCGGCGTCGCGCAGCCGCTGCTTGGCCTCGGCGTGGTCCGGCGCGACCACTGCGGCGTGGCCCAAGACCGGAGCGGTGTGCTGCTCGGTGAGGATCAGGTGGATCTGTGTCGCGTCCCGCTCGAGCCAGCGGACGGAGTCACCGAGCACGTCGGCTGCGGGAACCTCCTCGAACCCGAGCAGGCCCCAGAACTCGACCGAGCGATCGGCCTCCTCCGGGGGGACCTCCAGCGAGACGTGGTGGAGCACGCCTAGAAGCTTGACGGCCGGCGATCGCGCGAATCGTCGGCACGCCGTGCGATCAGTCCCGAGGCGAGCAGCGCGGCGCCGACCAGAGCGAGCGCTCCCACCGCCATGCCGGTCATCGGCAGGGTGGAGGAGGTGCCCGCAGCGTTTGGGGACGCGACCGCGGATGACTCCGAGGTCCCCGAGCTGCTCGAGCTCGCACCGCCTCCGCCGCCTCCGCCGCCGCCTCCACCGGACGCGCTCAGCACGCGGACGGTGCCCTTCATGTTCGGGTGGATCGTGCAGATGTAGCTGAAGGTCCCGGGCGAGTTGAAGGTGTGGGAACCGCTGCCGCCGGTGTTGATCGTGCCGGTGTCGAAGCTGCCGTCGTCCGCCGTGGCTGTGTGCGGGGCCTGGCCGGTGTTATGCCAGGTCACGGTGTCGCCGACGTTGACCGTCACCGTCGCGGCCGAGAAGAAGTAGTCGCCCATCGTGACGCTGGTGGAGGCCGAGCTATGGGCCTTGCGGCTCGGGGTCGAGACGGAGACCGATGGGGTGGCCGGTGAGCTCGTGGTGGTCGTCGGATCGGTCGCGGGAGCCGCCGGATCCGGTGTGGTGGCGATCGTCGTCGTGGGGACGGTCGTCGTCGCCGTCGTGTCCGTAGTCGTGCCGACATCCTGCGCCGCCGAGATAGCGGGCACGGCGCAGATCGCCGCCAGGACGAGCATCCCGCTCGCCAGGGCTCTTGCTCCCTTCACTCTCCGAATCCTACGGACCATTGACTTGTAGTCAACTACGAAATATCGGGGCTTCTGGATTGGAGGTATGCGCGACGGGTTCAGCCGAGCGCGCTGACGCCCGGTGGGGCGTCGGAGGGCTCCGGCTCCTGCTCGGCCGCCACCCGCTTCCGGTGGGTTCGGATCTCGCTCATGATCCGCTCGAGCCGGGGCTCGGTGGACGCATCGACATGGCTCATCGCCGCGGCGATCGCCGGATGGACCGAGGCGATCCGCTCGTGCATCGCCTGGGCCACGGCTCGGTAGGTCGGGTGTCCCTCGCGGCCTGAGCGCAGCTCGATCAGGTGCATCGCCTCGCGAGCGTTCAGGTCGAGCAGGTAGCGGATCCGGTAGCCCAGGCAGAGTGCGTAGGGGGCGGCGTCCGCCAGGCCCGAGCCGGCGAGCCGGTCATGCTCGACCCGCGAGATCTCCAGCGCCCGCTCATATTCCGAGCCGGCGCCGGCCTCCCGCACTTCCTCCGGGATGCCGGCTCCCAGGTCCGGGCTCAGCGCCTGCCACTGGCAGGTCAGCATCCGGTGGCGCTGCAGGTCGCGGAAGCCGCCGTAGTCCGAGACGATCTCGAAGCGGTAGCGCACGGCCTCCCAGCCGCGCCCGGGCCGGTGGCGCCGGTTCGCGCGATCGCCGGCGAGGTCGGCGATCATCTCGGCCTGCTCGTGGGGCGGGAGGGTGCGAACGCGATCGAGGATCGCGCGCTCGGAGGTCGCCGAGGACTCGAACAGCGAGGCCGCGATCAGGTCGTCCTCGGAGCCCTCCACGTCGATCAACTCGACGGAGGGGACATCCTCGCCCTCGGGACGGTCGAGCCCCATGCGCGCCGCCCAGCGCTCGGCCGCCTCTCGGCGCCGCTCCAAGTAGGAAACCCACTCTCCGCCGCGGTCGGGCCGCTCCACCCGGGCCACGAAGCTCGGCATCACCTTCTTGAGCTCCTCCAGGATCATCGTCGCGAAGTGCCGGGCCTCCGGGAGAGGCGACGCGAGCATCCTCAGCATCAGCTGCTCGTAGGCCTGACCCGACGCGAAGATGCCGACGTGGCTCAGGGTCGCTGCCGGGAGCAGGCCGCGCAGCAGATCCAGCGCCTTGGCCTTGATCGAGCGCTCCCAGGCCGCCTCGGGCTCGTCGCCGCGGGGCCAGCGTTCCGCCGCCCACTCCCTGACCTCCGCCAGTGAGCGGGAATAGATCGCGAAGAGCTCGTCCATCGCCGCCGCGTATTCGGGCCCGAGCTCGTCGTCGCGATAGAAGCGATACCCGCCGCCGGCCGATTCGGGGAGCGGCTGGTCGTAGGGGATGTAGCGGGTCGACTGCTCCAGGTAGGCGGCGAGGCGGCCCCGCTGCAGCACCTTGGTGAGGACGTTCGAGACCCACTCGCAGGCGACGTGGGCTCCGCCGACCTGGGCGATCGAGTCATCGCCGTAGCCCATGAAGACGCGCTCGTAGAGGCCTGCGGCTCGCTCGCCCTCCTCGCCCTCGAATGGACGGCCGCCCTCGGGCACATCCTCGGCGAACTCGTCCAGGTAGAGGCGCCGCAGGGTCCCGGCGTAGCGTGAGTAGCGGGCGAAGAGCGCCCCCTTGATCGTCTCCGGCAGGTTGACGAGCGCGAAAACGGGTCGGTCGAGATTGGTGAAGTGGGGGGAGAGGAGCCTCCGTTCCTCATCCGTGAATTCCTCGACCGGGTAGCGCACGAGCGAGCCATCGTAATGCCAGCGCGGGATGGCTCAGGTCTCCCCCGGGGCCTATCCCCAGACGATCTGAGCCGCGATGGCCGCGACCACCGCTATTGCGGTGGTCCAGGCCACGGCCTGGGCCGCCAGCTTGGAGTCGAGCCCGTAGATGTGCGCGACCAGCAGGGTGTTGACGCCGCACGGCATCGCCGCCAGCAGCAGGTAGGGGCCCGGCAGGTCGATGAATGGGAGCGAGAGCAGGAGCAGCAGGCCGGGCGCGATCGCCAGACGCAGCAGGATCGTGGCGCCGACCGGCGGGTCGAACGGGGAGCCGATCCTGACACGCCGCTCTTCGACCTCCTCGGCGAGCACAGCGCCGACCGCGAAGAAGCCGATCGGGAGCAGCGCCACCACGACGCCGCGCGAGATGTCGACCAGCGTGTTCGGCGCCCATGAGTCGGGCGCGATCACGGCCAGGATCGCGGCGTAGAGCGGCGGGTTCCGCGTGAAGAACGCGATCAGCCTTTCCCTCGGGCCCTCACCGGCCTTGGTGCCGAAGGCGGCCCCGACGCCGAAGCCGAGCAGCAGCAGGCACGGGATGGAGACCACCACGTCGTAGACGACCGCCTGCCCCAGCGCATGGAAGCCGAGCAGCGAGGCGCAGAGCGGGTAGCCCAGGTAGCCCGTGTTCGGGGCGAGAGTCCCGACGATCACGGAGCCGGCCGAGGGCCGCGGCAGGCGGAGCAGCCGCAGGCTCACCAGCCAGGCGAGGCCCGCGGCCGCGAGGATCGCCACCCAGCCGATCAGCAGCCCTCCTGTGACGTTGGCGTTCAGGTGTGCGCGATCGAGGTTGAAGAAGACGACGAACGGCAGGAGCGTGTAGAGGGAGATCACCAGAAGGCGCCGCGCCCAGCCCACCGCACTCGCGGGCCAGCGGCGCTCGGCGGCGATCCCGGCGGAGCCGGAGATCGCGATCGCGGCGACGGTGAGGAGGACGCCCAAGGGAGCGGCATCCTCGCGGTTCGGGCGAGGGCTCGGTCAGGCCGGCTGGGGCACCGGCTCCGCCTCGGCCACCTCGAGCGTGTCCGCCGGATTGTTCTGACGCCGTGAGAGGGCGAGGAAAGGCAGAGCGAGGGCGCCGATTGCGCCCGAGATCACGTACGAGGTGGGGTACCCATATACATCGGCCGCCTTGCCGAGCACCGGCTGTGTCCAGACCCCTCCGGTGGAGGACATCATCGAGTCGAAGGAGAGGATCGTCGCTCGCTGCTGCGAGGGGATCATCCCGTTGATGTAGGTCTGCCTGATCGGCATCGTCGCCGCGAACAGCAGGCCCCAGATGGTGGTCAGGCCGATCACCGGCCAGAAGCTCTTGACCGATCCGACCAGCACGAGCGTGACGGCGCTTGCCGCCGCCATCAAGAGGAGGGCGGAGGTGCGGCGCCTGAAGAGCCCCCGGATGCGCGGCGCCGCGATGCCGCCGAGGATCTGGGCGGCGGCCACGATCGCGGCCGCCAGGCCGGCCACCTGGTAGGCATGCGGATCGCCGTAGAGCTGGAGCAGGTACGGCTGCAGCGCATAGAACGCGTAGATTCCGACGCCGCCTGTGAAGAGCGCCTCGACCATCAACCACTTGACCGCCGGGACGCGCCAGCCGTAGTCGATCGAGTTCGAGGCGATCTTCCGCATCTCCGCCAGCGGGCGTCCGCCCTTCACCGGCGTGAAGCCGACGTCGTACATGAGCCTGAAGGCGACCGCGAACATGACGATCAGGATCACCCCGCGGAGGACGAACGGAAAGCCGAGGCTGACCTGCTGGGCCAGGAAGCCTCCCGCGATCGAGCCGGTCAGCATCCCGATGCCCGTGACGATCTGGCCGCGGCCGAAGACCGTCTCCAGATCGCCGGTGTAGCCGGTGGCGGTCAGGGCATCGACGAGCCAGGCTTCGACCGCGCCCGAGAAGAAGGTGAAGCCGAGGCCCAGGCCGAGGGAGACGGCCGCCCACCCCCAGAAGGGCGCCCCGATCTGCCAGAGCAGGACGTAGACCAGGCTCGCCGCGGAGAGCGTCAGCGTGCCGAGGAGGTAGGACATCCGCCTGCCGATCGTGTCGGCGACGATCCCGGTGGGGATCTCGAAGATGACCATGCCGGCGGTGAAGAAGGCGTTCGCCGCGAAGGCCTCGAGGTTGCTGAGCCCCGCGTCGAGCAGGAAGATGGTGTTGATGCCCCAGATCAGGGAGGTGGCCAGGGTGTTCCCCGCCATCAGCAGCAGGTAGGTGCGCTGGATCGAGCGCGGCGTGGGCATCTCCACTGAAAGTATTGACCCGGCGGGGCCGGGGAATTCATCGACTAGCGGACGTTCAGCGAGCCGACGAGCCTGATCGTTGCCGCAGACGGGCGGCGAACCTCGTCAGCAAGACCGCTGGAGGCAGGCAGATAGCGAGGACGAGCGCCTCCCAAGGCGAAACTGCAACGCCTGCGAGATTCGCGGCGAGGAGTCCCACGAGGGCGGCGAGCCAGATCACCAAGGAGACACCGGTCGCCCGGCGAGGATCCCCGACTGTGAAGCCGGCAACGAAAGCGATGGGCAGGAAGGCAAGCGCCATGCGTGCCCGTGACCCTAGAGGACCGTTGTCAGAGAACCGGCCGCGTGCGAGGCCCAATCGATCAGCGGCGAGGGGGCGATGCCGAAGACCACGGTCGCCGTGGCGCAGGCGAGGCCGGAGACGACGACGAGCCACCAGCCTGGCCCCGGCGCGCAGTCCGGCGCCGCGGCGTCCGCCTCCGGTGAGCCGCCCGCGATCGCGGGCATAGCGTCGATCGGGGCTGCCGCCGGGTCGGGCTGCATCCAGACCGCCGCCACCACCCGCAGGTAGTAGACGAGCGACACCATCGAGCCGATCACGATGATCACGCCGAGCCAGGTGTAGTCACCGTCGACGGTCGCCTCGATCAGGAAGAGCTTGCCCATGAAGCCCGAGGTGCCCGGGAGCCCGGCGAGCGCAAGCATCCCGATCGTCAGCGGCCACGCCAGCGACGGATTGGAGCGGCCGAGCCCCGCGACCGCCTCGATGTCATCGCCTCGGTTCGTCTGGCGCTCTCGTGCGACCACGACGGCAAAGACCGCCAGGTTCATGAGCGTGTAGGCGGCGAGGTAGAAGACCAGGGCCTTCAGGCCGGTTTCCGTCGCCACCACCACGCCGGCCAGCATGTAGCCGGCCTGGGCGATGCCCGAATAGCCGAGCAGCCGCTTCAGCGAGTTCTGGCCGAGCGCGCCGATGTTTCCGACGGCGATCGAGATCACGGCGATCGCGGCGAGGGCCGGCTTCCAGTCGTGGGCGATCGGCCCGAGCGCCACCTCGAAGAGGCGGGCCAGGGCGATGAACGCGGCGGCCTTGGTCGCCACGGCCATGAAGGCGGTGACCGGGGTCGGGGCGCCCTGGTAGACGTCGGGCGTCCACTGGTGGAAGGGGGCCAGGGAGGTCTTGAAGGCGAGGCCGGTCAGGACCATCGCGGTGCCGATCAGGACGAGGGTGTCGTTGCCGTTGCCTCCGGGGCCGAGCGCGTGAGCGATCCCGGAGAAGTCGGTGGAGCCCGAGGCGCCGTAGAGCAGGGCGAATCCGTAGAGCACCGTCGCCGAGCCGATCGAGCCGATGATCAGGTACTTCAGGCCCGACTCGAGCGAGCGTTCCTCGACGGCGAGCCGACGCGCAGAGCACGTAGAGCGGGATCGAGAGGAGCTCGAGGGCGACGAAGAACGCGACGAGGTTCTGCGCCTGCCCGATCAGGGTCATGCCGAGTACCGAGCCGAGCAGCAGCGCGTAGAAGGCGCCATGGGTCGCCTCCTCGGCGGCGGGCTCCCGGATCGAGAGCAACACGACGATCGCCGCAGCGAGTGCAGGCGATCAGCGCCGCAGCGAGGCCGAACGCGTCGAGACGCAGAGCGCCGGCAACCAGGTCCGTCGTTCGTGATTCCCACTCGATCGAGCACGCCCGGCCGTGGCACGCAAGCACCGCGATCGTGAGGCCCGCGATCATGAAGCGCCCACCGCTGGAATCAGCCCGACCATCAGGACCACGACGATCCCCGCCGTCAGCGCGATGACGGGCGAAAGCCCGGCGTAGTCGACGTGGGGGGCGTTGAAGTTCATCGCTCAGCCACCTGGGTCGGCGCCGGCTGCGAGGCGGTGACGGAGGCCGAGGTCGCGTGATCGGCCCGGTGCAGGATCAGCCCCGGGTAGAGCGCCAGGGCGACGATGCAGGCGACCAGGCCGGCGATCACCGCGCCGTCGAGCAGGCCGACCTCTCGCGATTCGATCCCGTCCGGCTTGCGGTTGTGCATCGCGTGCTGGTACATGCGGAGCGCGTAGTAGGCGGCCATCGCGATGCCGAATGCGGCGATGAAGGCGAAGACGATCTTCTCCTGGAAGATGCCGTTCAGGATGTAGAACTCGCCGATGAAGTTGGAGGAGCCGGGGATGGCGAGCAGGGCCATCGTCGCGACCAGGAAGAGGGCGGCGAGGACCGGTGCGCGCAGTGCGAGCCCGCCCATCTTGGTGATGTCGTCGGTCCCCGCCCGGTCGACGAGTACGACGGCGATCAGCATCAGGGGCGCGATCACCAGGCCGTGGTTGACCATCTGCAGGACGGCGCCGTCCGCCCCGTCAGGCCGGAGGCTGAAGATGCCGAGCGTGATGAAGCCGAGCTGCGCGACGGAGGAGTACCCGAGGACGAGGCGGGCGCTCGTCTGGGTGAACGCCATCACGGAGCCGTAGAGGATCGAAACGACGGCGACGATCAGGATGACCTCCTGGAAGTGGGCCGTTGCTGCCGGGAAGACGGGCAGGACCACCCTCAGGAATCCGTAGGCCCCGACCTTCGACAGCACGCCGGAGAACAGGGCGAGCGCCGGCAACGGAGCGACTCGGTAGGCGTCCGGCATCCAGGCGTGCAGCGGGAAGGCCGGCATCTTCACCAGGAAAGCCGCGGCGAAGAACCAGAAGATCCAGTACTGGCTGCCGCTGCCGAGCGGGTGTGCGGCGAGGTGCTGGATGTTGAAGTCGATCGGCCCCCCGTTGGCGGCGAGGATCCCGGTGGCGATCGCCCCGACCAGCATCAGCAGCGACCCGACGAGCGTGTAGACGAGCATCTTGATCACGGCCGGCTGCGGCCGGATCGG
Source organism: uncultured Solirubrobacterales bacterium (assembly GCA_963831605.1). Classification (GTDB taxonomy): domain Bacteria; phylum Actinomycetota; class Thermoleophilia; order Solirubrobacterales; family 70-9; genus DASUPK01. The sequence continues at coordinate 30,275 of CAWHQR010000005.1, read as the reverse complement.
CCCCTCGCCTTCCTCCGGCCGCCCCGGGTGCTCGGTTCCCCAGCTCCCGAACAGGAAGTAGAACGGGATCAGCATCAGGTCGAAGAAGAGGACGAACAGGATCAGGTCCTGGGCGAGGAAGGCGCCGAGCACTGCGGACTCGGCCAGGCCGAACATGAGGAAGTAGTTCCGGGGCCGCTCCGGGGTGTTGATCGCCGACCAGAGGGTTGCGGCGAACCAGAGGACGGCCGTGAGCAGGACCAGGAAGAGGCTGATCCCGTCGATCCCGAGCTGGTAGCGAACGCCGAGGGTCGGGATCCAGCTCTCGTCCACCGTGTGCTGGAGGCCGCCGGATGGATCGAACTGGGCGACGATCACGATTCCCAGCACCAGCGTGACGAGAGAGCCGAGCACCGCGACCCAGCCGGAGGCGCTGCGCGGAACGGCGCACGCAACGAGTCCCGCAGCCAACGGCGCCCAGAGGAGCACCTGGATCATGAGCCGCTCCTCATGAGCTCTGTAGGAGGAAGTAGAGGCCGAGCCCGGCGAAGCCGGTGACCAGGAACAGGGCGTAGGAGCGGAGGTAGCCCGACTGGGCGCCGCGGACTCCAGCGCCGGCGCCGCGCACCAGGTCGGTCACCCCGACGACCAATCCCTGGACGACGTACCGCTCGAAGATCGCGTTGGACCAGCGGCCGACCGCAAGGGCGGGACGGACGACGAGGATGTCGATCGCCTCGTCGAAGTACCACTTGCGTTCGAGAAAGTCGTGCAGCCAGGGGAGGCGCTTCTGGAGCGCGGCCGTGGTGCCCGGCCGCCGGAGATAGGCGTAGTAGGCGATCGCGATCCCGAGTACCGAGATCAGGCCGCCGAGCAGGAGGCCGTCATACGCCGAGGTCGTGCTTGGCCCCTGCTCGTAGAAGCTGGAGTCGAGGAACGAGCCGTGCAGGAACTTGTGGACGACGTCGTCCACGCCCGGGATCTGGACGAGGCCGCCGAACAGGGCTCCGAACGCCAGGATGCCCATCGCGATCTTCATCGGCCAGGCGTCCTCGGCGACTGTGTGCTTCTCGCCGGGGAAGCCGACGTCCGTGTCCTCGAGCTCGCCGGTCGCCGGGTTCTGGGGCGGGATGTGGTCGTGGACGCCCTGCTCGAGGTCGCGCGCGACTTCGCACGGCGGCCCGAAGACGACCCGGAATCCGATCCGGAACGCATAGAAGGCGGTCAGCAGCGCGCCGATGTAGCCGCCGATCGAGAAGATCACGTAGAAGCCGCCGCGCCAGGCGGCGAAGTCGAGGATCTCGTCCTTCGAGAACCAGCCCGCGGTGAGCGGGAAGGCGGCCAGCGAGAGGGCGCCGATGATCAGCATCGCCGAGGTGAAGGGCAGGGATTTGCGGAACCCACCCATCAGGTCGATGTTCTGGCGGTTCGCCATCGCGCCGATCACCGAGCCGGCCGCCATGAAGAGGAGGGCCTTGAAGAAGGCGTGGGTCATCAGGTGGAAGAGCCCCTCGGAGTAGGCGCCGATGCCGACCCCCATGACCATGTACCCGATCTGGCTCATGGTCGAGTAGGCGATGATCCGCTTCAGATCGGTGACGACGAGGGCGATCGTCGCCGCGATCAGCAGCGTCGCCAGGCCCACGAATGCGGCGATGTCGGCGGCGGTCAGGGCGATCTCGAAGAGCGGATGGAAGCGGGCGATCAGGTAGACGCCGGCGGTCACCATCGTCGCGGCGTGGATCAGCGCCGAGACCGGGGTGGGGCCCTCCATCGCGTCGGGCAGCCAGGTGTGGAACGGGATCTGGGCGGACTTGGCGAACGCGCCGACCAGCAGCAGGCAACAGATCGCGACGACGACGCCCTGATTGGTGTGGAAGGTGTCGGGCGCCTTGCTGAAGATCGAGAGCAGGTCGAACGTGCCGAGTTCGCGGAAGATGAACAGCGCCGCCAGGACCATCCCGATGTCGCCGATCACGTTGATGACGAAGGCCTTCATCCCGGCCTTGGTCGCCGTTTCCCGCCGGTACCAGAAGCTGATCAGCGCATAGGAGGCGAAGCCGACGAACGCCCAGCCGACGATCAGCAGGATCAGGTTCCCCGCCAGGATGAGGAGCAGCATCGAGAAGACGAAGAAGTTGAGGTAGGAGAAGAAGCGGTTGAAGCCGCGGTCCGAGGTCAGATAGCTGATCGAGTAGAGGTGGATCAGCATCGAGACTCCGGTGACGATCAGGCACATGTAGATCGACAGCGGGTCGACCAGGACGTTCAGCTGGATGTTCAGCCCGGCGGCGCTCGCGTAGTCATAAAGCGAGTTGGTCAGCTGCCGGTGGTCGACCGGGAGGTCCAGGATCTTGACCAGCATCCCGATCGAGGCCAGGAAGGAGAGGCCGATCATCGCCGTTCCGATCCAGCCGGCCGTTCGCCCGGGGAGCCTCTTGTAGAGGAACGCGATCGCCAGGCTCCCGGCGAGCGGGAAGGCGAGGACCAGCCAGCCGTAGGTGGTCGCGCTCAACCGATCAGCCCCGCAGACTGCGCAGGTCGTCGACGTTGAGCGGGATCCGGCGCCGGTAGGCAGCGACGATGATGCCCAGCCCGACCACGACCTCGCAGGCCGCGATCACCATCACGATCAGCGCGAAGACCTGCCCGTCCTGGTTGCCGAGCGAGCGGGAGAAGGCGAGCAGCGCCAGGTTGCCGGCGTTCAGCATCAGCTCCAGGCAGAGCAGGATCACCAGCGGGCTGCGCCGGAGGAGGACACCCGTGACGCCCACGGCGAACAGCAGGGCCGACAGCACGAGATACCAGGTGATGTCCATCAGGCGGTCTCCTGCGGAGGAGCGGCGTCGCCGGGCCGGTGGCGGCCAGCGAGAACAACGGCGCCGACGGCTGCGATCAGGAGCAGGAGGGACGCGGCCTCGAAGGCGATCAGGAAGCGCTCCAGGAGCAGCTTGCCGATCGCCGAGGGTGAGCCGAAGCCGAGCTCGACGGTCGGGCCGTGAGTGTCGATCGCCTGCAGGCCCGATCCCGTGATCGCGATCGCCAGCTCGACGAACAGGGCGATGCCGAGCACCGGTGCGATGAAGCGCTGGCCGGGGATCGGCTCCCAGAGCGGCTCGTCGACGTTCCCGACATAGGCCGCGACGAAGACGTAGAGGACCATCACCGCGCCGGCGTAGACGACGATCTGGGCCGCCGCCAGGAACTCGCCCTGGAGCAGCAGGAACAGCCCGGCGAGGGAGATCAGATGGACGATCAGGGCGAGCACGCTGTAGAAGGGGTTGCGGAGCGCGATCACGGCGATCGCGCCGCCCAGGCAGCCGATCGCGCCGAGGAAGAAACAGACCTGGATCACTCGCCCTCGCTCCGCAGCGGAGTCCGGTCGATCGGCTCGGCGAGCAGCATCTCCTTCGTGAAGATCAGGTCCGAGCGGTTGTAGTCGGACATCTCGTAGTCGTGACCCATCGTGATCGCGTCGAATGGGCAGGCGACCTCGCAGTAGCCGCAGAAGATGCAGCGGGAGAGGTTGATCTCGTAGACCTCGGCGTAGCGCTCTCCGGCGGAGACGCGGTGGTTCGGGTCGTTCTCTTGGGCGACGACCCGGATGCAGTCGGCCGGGCAGGCGGCTGCGCAGAGCGAGCACCCGACGCACTTCTCAAGTCCGCTGTCCTCGAAGCGGTGCAACTTGTGGCGGCCGCGGAAGCGCTGGTAGACCGGCGTCTTCTCCTCGGGGTACTGGATCGTGACCGTCCCCTCGAGCACCCGGCCGAAGGTGGTGCGCAGCCCGCGGAGCGTCTCGCCGAAGGCGCGGTAGGCGCCTCCGGCGCCGCCGGGCTCGGGACCGCGCTGAACGGAGATCACGTCCTCGTGGCTCTCCAGATAGGGGAACTCGGTCCAGTCGGTCTTCTCGGTGTTGAGCTTCGCCTGCATCAGCTCACCGTCACGATCACCGCGGTGGCGAGGATGTTGAGGGTCGCCAGCGGCAGCATCACCTTCCAGCCCAGCGCCATGAGCTGGTCGTAGCGAAGGCGGGGGAGGGTCGCCCGGATCCAGATGAAGAAGCAGACCAGTGTCAGGGTCTTGGCCACCATCCAGACGGGGTCGAGCCAGCCCGGGCCGGGGCCCATCCAGCCGCCGAGGAAGAAGGTGACCGCGATCCCGGAGACGACGAACATCTCCAGGTACTCGGCGAGGAGATATGAGCCGAAGCGCATCCCGCCGTACTCCGTCATGTATCCCTGCACCAGCTCGGCATCGGCCTCCGGCAGGTCGAACGGGGCGCGGTTGGTCTCGGCGAACCCGGCGATCATGAAGACCAGGAACCCGATGATCTGGGGGACGATGTTCCAGATCTCGCCCTGTGCGTCGACGATGTGGGTGAGCGAGAGGGAGCCGGTCATCATCACCACGCCGAGCAGGGACAGGCCCATCGAGACCTCGTACGAGATCAGCTGCGCCGCCGAGCGCATCGCGCCGAGGAAGCTGTACTTCGAGCCGGAGGACCAGCCCGCCAGGAGCAGGCCGTAGAACGAGAGGGAGCCGAAGGCGAAGAAGTAGAGGACGCCGATCGAGACGTCGATCCCATAGAGGCCGATGCCGTCCTGGACGTTGCCGAACGGCAGGATCGCCAGGGTGACGATGCCGGAGAAGATCACGATCGCCGGGGCGATCGCGAAGAGGAGCGGGACCGCTGCGTTCGGCCGGAACATCTCCTTGCCCGCGAGCTTGACGATGTCCGCCAGGGGCTGAACCAGCCCGACCGGACCGACCCGGTTGGGGCCGTAGCGGTTCTGGAAGCGTCCGATCAGCTTGCGCTCGACGAGCGTCAGGATCGGCACGATCATGAAGACGCCGAGGAAGATGACCAGCGACTTGACCACCATCACCCAGGTCGCCTCGACGTAGTCGACCTCCGCGATGGGAAGAGGGATCGGCAGGCTCATCGCTTGCTCACCGTGATGCGCTGGGGAACGCCGTTGGTGAGCACGTTGCCGTTGGCGTCATCGGTGCCCTCGATCAGGAACGCGGCCCCCTGCTGCATCCGCTCGCGAATCGCAACGGTCGCCTGGACGCTGTGGCCGTTGACGGCAACCGTAACCGCGTCGCCGTTGCGCCAGGTCCAGGGACTTCCGCATCCTTGGCAGCGAGCTCCAACTTCTGCTTGGCATCAAGAAGCGAAGCGCCGGATTGCGCTTGGTGACGTCGGTGGCCCACAGGTCCCGATAGGTCCCGAGCACGAGCCACCCGACGTGTCGTCGGTGGGGGCATCCGAGGGAACTCCCGGCGTATGCCGGCCCGAGGAGGCCCCCGCCGGCGGCGCGTCGGGCGTCCAAGACTGCCCTGGATCCCTGTCGCCCCAGCGCAGCCCCGTGCCGCCGATCTCCTCGTAGGTGATCGAGTCGTAGAAAGGGACCTCGTTCGAGAGCGCGTCGAAGACCTCGGCGGGAGACTCCGGCGTCAGGTCGCTGCCGAGCTCCGCAGCGACGGCGGCCAGGAAGCGCCAGCCCGAGATCATGCCCTCGGGAAGGGGGACGTTGCGGCGCAGGCGCTGGAGGCGGCCGTCCGGGTGGGTGACGGTGCCCTCCTTCTCGGCGAAGGTCTCGGCGGGGATGACCAGGTTGGCGAGCCTGGTCGACTCGTCCTCGAAGCCGGCGATGGCGACCACGAAGTTGCCGGCGAGCGCCTGGCGCCAGCCGTCGGAGTCGGGCTGGGTGCGAACCGGGTCCACGTTGACCAGCAGGGTGGCGCCGAGCTCGTGGGCCGCGAGGCCGTCCTTGATGGCGGCGCTGCCGCGTCCGGCCTCGGTGGCCTCCAGGCCCGGCTTGGCGCCGGGAAGGCAGCCGACCTCGCGCAGGCCGCGGCCGTTCGATTCCTCGGGCACCTCCAGGAGGCCCGGGCCGATCCGCTGGTGCATCTCGAGCGCGCGGGCGCACGCGTGGAGGGCCTCGACGGCGCCTGGGTTCCGCCAGAGGCGTTCGCCCCAGATGATCGCCTGGTCCGGAGCGTCACGCAGGATCTCGGCGACGGCGGCGGCCTCGTTCTTGAAGGGACCCGTGGCGTCGTAGCCCTCGGGCGCCGAGCGCTCCGGCGAGCGCGCTGATGAAGGAGGCCGCGTCACCGGGCAGGTAGCGGATCGCCTCGGCCGCTCCGCCGTCCAGTGCGGTCGGGCGCTCGGAGGCCACCATCAGCTTGGCGTTGGCCCGCCGCACGGCCTTGCGGATGCGCAGGTCGAGGATCGGCATCTCGTGCAGGGGATCAGTGCCGATCACCAGGATCGCGTCGGCGTGGTCGAGGTCCGAGATCTTGGAGCCGAGCTCGGGCCGCGAGAGCTCGCCGAGGAGGCCGGCGTCGACCGGGCTGGCGGAGCAGTCGATGTTCGACGACCCGGCGCTGCGGAGGATCCTCTGGACGAGCCAGCCCTCCTCGTTGGAGGTGCTGCCGCCGACGATCGCGGCGGCCTTCTCGCCGGCGCCGCGGATCGCCTCAGCGACCTTGGTGACCGCCTCGTCCCAGGAGATCGGGCTGAGGCTGCCGTCGCCGGCGCGGACCATCGGCCGGGTGATCCGTTCCTCGGAGTTGAACATCTGGAAGGCGAAGCGGCCCTTGTCGCAGAGCCAGCCGTCGTCCACCTCGGCGTTGTCGCGGGCGAGCACGCGCAGGACCCCCTCGTCGCGGATGGTGAACTTGACGTTGCACTGGCTCGGGCAGAGCGTGCAGATCGAGCCCGCATCCTCGATGTCCCAGGGCCGCGCGCGGAAGCGATAGGTGTAGGAGGTCAGCGCGCCGACCGGGCAGAGCTCCGTGATGTTGCCGTGGAAGGGCGCGATGTACGGCCGCTCGTCGAAGGTGCCGACGAAGGTCTTGTCGCCCCGCTCGAGCAGCTGCAGCTGCTCGTCCTCGGCGATCTCCTGGCTGAAGCGGACGCAGCGGTAACAGAGGATGCAGCGCTCGCGGTCGATCGCCACCAGCGGCGAGAGCTCGAGCGGCTTCTCGAAGTGACGCTTCGGGTCGGTGAAGCGGCTCTTGCCCGGGCCCCAGCCCATCGCGATGTCCTGGAGCGGGCACTCGCCGCCCTTGTCGCAGACCGGGCAGTCGAGCGGGTGGTTGACGAGCAGGAACTCGACGACTGCGTTCTGCGCCTCCTTGACCCGGTCGGTCTGCGTGTAGACGACCATGCCGTCGCGGATCGGGGTCGAGCAGGAGGTCTGCAGCTTCGGCATCCCCTCGATCTCCACGAGGCACATCCGACAGGCCCCAACGGGCTCCCCGAGCTTCGGCTCGTAACAGAAGACGGGGATCTCGATGTCGCCCATCTTGGCGGCGTCATGGAGCATCGTGCCCTCGGGAGCCGTCACCTCGCGGCCGTCGACGACGAGGGTCACGGCGTTGCGGATCTGGCGGGTCATGCGGCCAGCGCCTCCTCCGGCACGCCGTGCTGAATCGCCTCGATGAACTCGTCGCGGAACTTCTTGACCATCGCGCCGACGGGCATCGCCATCGAGTCGCCGAGCACGCAGAGGCAGTTGCCGATGATGTTGTCCTGGACCGAGGCGACGGTCTCCAGGTCGATCGGGGTCGCCTCGCCGCGGATCATCCGCTCGAGCATCTTCACGGTCCAGTTCGTTCCCTCGCGGCAGGGAGTGCACTTCCCGCAGGACTCGTGGTGGTAGAAGCGCGCGGTCCGCAGAGCCAGCTCGACCACGCTGGTGGTGTCGTCGAAGACGATGATCGAGCCGGAGCCGAGCATCGACCCGGCGGCCTGCATGGCCTCGAAGCTGTAGGGAACGTCCAAGGCCTCCTCGGGGAGCAGCACGGGCGAAGAGGAGCCGCCCGGGAAGATGCCCTTGATCTTCCTGCCGGGCAGCGGCCCGCCGGCGAGCCCGTTGATCAGCCGCTTGGTCTCGATGCCGAGCTCGATCTCATAGTTGCCGGGCCGCTGCACGTCGCCGGAGACGGAGACCACCTTGGTGCCGGGGCTCTGCTCCGTGCCGAAGCTCTTGAACCAGTCGGCCCCCGAGGCGATGATGTGCGGCGCGTTGGACAGGGTCTCCACGTTGTTGATCAGCGTCGGGCCGTCGTAGAGGCCCTGGACGGCGGGGAAGGGGGGCTTGAGCCGCGGGTTCCCGCGCTTGCCCTCGAGCGAGTCGAGCAGCGCCGTTTCCTCGCCGCAGATGTACGCGCCCGCGCCGCGATGGACGACGAGCTCGACCTGCTCGCCCGTGCCGAGCACGTCGTCGCCGAGGAAACCGGCTTCGTATGCCTCCTCGACCGCCTTTTCCAGGATGTCCCCCTGCAGGTCGTATTCGCCGCGGATGTAGATGAAGCAGCGGTTCGCGCCGGCGGCGCGGGCGGCGATGATCAGCCCCTCGATCAGCTGGTGAGGGTTCTTCTGCATGAGCTCGCGGTCCTTGAAGGCGCCGGGCTCGGACTCGTCGGCGTTGCAGCAGAGGTACTTGTCCATGTCGCCGCGCGGCAGGAATGAGGCCTTCTTGCCCATCGAGAAGCCTGCGCCGCCGCGGCCGCGCAGACCCGAGTCCTCCAGCTCCTTGAGGACCTCCTCGGGGGTCATCTCCTTGTAGGCCTTGCGGGCCGACTGGTAGCCGCCAAACCTCTCGTATGTCTTGATTGAGCTCAGGTCCGGCTCGTCGATGTTCCGGAACAGCATTCGCGTCTCGAAGGCATTCAGTGGTGGCATCAGGACTTCTCCCTCGGCTTCGGCGGTGCCTTGTTGACGGAGTGGCGTGAAAGCCGCGGGTCGGCCGGAGGCTTCGCGTCGCCGGCGCTCGGGCGATCCTGGAGCCGCTTTTCGGGCAGGATGCTCTTGCTGTTCTTTCGCAGCTGCTCGACGGCCGTCCCGGCGTCCTCCTCGGTGAGTGGCCCGTAGTAGCGCTCGTCGATCGAGGCCATCGGCGCGAGGTCGCAGGCGCCCATGCACTCGAAGCTTCGGACGAAGACCTTGCCGTCCTCGGAGCTGCCCTGGCCATCGACGCCGGCGGCCTCCCCGAACGCCTCGAGCAGGCGGTCAGCGCCGCGCAGCCAGCAGCTGATGTTGGTGCAGACCAGCACCTGGTGCTCGCCCTCGGGCTCGAGGCGGAAGAGGTCGTAGAAGCTGGCGACGGACTCGAGGTAGCCAGGGGTCACTCCCATGACGGCGGCCGCCTGCTCGATGCCCTCCGGGCTGCACCAGCCGTAGCGCCGCTGAACGGCCCAGAGCGCCGGAATCGAAGCAGACCGGCTCTCCGGGTAGCGCTTCATCGCCCGCCGGATCTCCTGCGCGAGGGCTCGCGGCACTTCGACCTCGGAGGGCTCTGGCACCGGGGCAGGCTCGCCAAGCGGCTCGCGCTCCTCCTGACTGGCCTGGATGACCTCGATCACCTCGCTCGGGATGTCGACGCCGACCTGCTCCTGCTCATCGGGCATCGGCGGTGGCTCGGGCACGTCGTGGATGTGCCCGGGGTCCGTGGTCCAGGGCCGCTCGCCCTTGGGGATGAGCGGGCTCACCGGTCGACCCCTCCGATGATCGGGTCGAGCATCCCGAGGTTCTGGATCAGGTCTGCGATCAGCCCGCCGACCGACATGTCCCGGAGGGACTGCATGTTGACGAAGGATGGGTCGCGGAAATGGACGCGCGCGGGCTTCGATGAACCGTCGGCGAGGACAAAGCAGCCGAGCTCACCCCGCGGCGACTCGATCGAGTAGTAGAGCTCGCCCGGCGCCACGCGGTAGCCCTCGGTGACGAGCTTGAAATGGTGGATGAGCGCCTCCATCGAGGTGGAGAGCTCATTCCTGGGCGGCAGGACGTACTTGCGATCGTCGGCTATCCACGGGCCCTCGGGCAGGCCGTCCAGGCACTGCTCGATGATCCGCACTGACTCCCGCATCTCCTGCACGCGGACCCGGTAGCGGTCGTAGCCATCCCCGACCGTGCCGACGGGGATCTGGAAGTCGAAGTCCTCATACGCCAGGTAGGGATCGACCTTCCGCAGATCCCAGGGCTCGCCCGCGGCCCGCAGCAGCGGGCCGGTGACGCCGAGCTCGAGCATTCGCTCCCGAGAGACGATCCCGACGTCGCGGGTTCGGTGGAGGAAGATCTCATTGCGGTCGAGCAGAGCCTCGTACTGGTCGATCCGGGTGGGCATCACGGCGCAGAATTCCCGCACCTTCTGCTCGAAGCCGACCGGGATGTCCTCGAAAACGCCGCCGACCTGGAAATAGCGGGTGTGCATCCGCTGTCCCGCCGACATCTCGAACAGGTCGAGGATCCTGTCCCGCTCGCGGAAGCAGTACCAGAGCATCGAGATCGCGCCGATGTCGAGGGCGGTCGTGCCCAACCAGACCAGGTGGGACATGATCCGGCAGAGCTCCATGTGGAGCACGCGCAGGTACTGAGCCCGCCTTGGTATCTCCAGCTCCACCAGGCGCTCCACGCAGCCGCAGAAGGCCTCCATCTGGAAGAAGTACGAGAGGTAGTCCATCCGCTCGACGAACGGGATGACCTTCCAGTAGCTCTTTTCCTCGCAGGACTTCTCGATCCCGGTGTGCAGATAGCCCATCACCGGCTTCAGGTCGATGACGCGCTCGCCCTGGAGGGTGACGATCACGCGCAGCACGCCGTGAGTGGCCGGGTGGTGGGGTCCCATGTTGATCGTGAGGATCTCCTGCTCCGGCTCGAGCCCCGGCCCTTCGAGCTCCCGCTCGGCGCGCTCGGCGCTCTCATCCATGAGGGCGGCCGACGGGTCTTCGGTGAACCGCTCGACACCCCGCTCAGTGATGTCCGCTTCGTCTCTGAGGATCTCGTCGGCCATCACTCGAACCAGCGCGGAGCTTCGATCTCGTTGTACGTGTAGAGCACCGGCTCCCCGCCGATCGGGAAGTCACGACGCTGCGGCCAGCCCACATAGTCCTCGGGCATCGCGATGCGGCGCAGATCTGGGTGCCCGCGGAACACGATTCCGAAGAAGTCGTAGGCCTCCCGTTCCTGAAAGTCGGCGGTTGGGAAGAGCTCGACGCAGGAGTCCAGTTCCGGGAGCTTCTCGGTCCCCAGTGCTCCGTTGGAGGTGTCGCCGGCGGCCGGGTCGGCGAGCAGCGCCTTGACGTGCACACGCTCCATCCGGTCGCGGCAGAGCAGCTCGTAGTGGACCGCGAAGCGAGGGGTGGCGGGCAGGTAGTCGGCGGCGTGGACGCTGGAGAGGAAGCGGTAGCCCTGCTCGGGGGTGTCGCGCAGCCAGGTGAGGGCGTGCAGGACGCTGTCCGGGTTGATCACGAGCGTCGCGCGGTCGTGCTCGACCGAGGTCTCGATGACCGTTCCCGCCCGCCCCTTGTCGATTCCCTGGGCGATCAGCTCCAGCCCGGGAGCGTCAGGCATCCTTGACCGCCTTGGCGGCCTGCTCGAGTGCCTCGGGCGTCGGCTCGCCGGTCTCGAATCGGGCCCACTCCTCCGTGCCGACCGCGTTGTAGCGCTGGCGCCATCCCAGATCCGGGCGCCCCCGGACCAGCCGCTGCAGCTTGTTCAAGCCGTGCAGTACGGCCTCCGGCCGCGGTGGGCAGCCGGGGACGTGGATGTCGACCGGCATGAACTTGTCGGCGCCCTGGACCACCGCGTAGTTGGCGAACATGCCCCCGGACGACGAGCACGCTCCCATCGCCATCACCCATTTGGGCTCGAGCATCTGGTCGTAGACGCGACGGACGACCGGCGCCATCTTGATCGAGACGCGGCCCGAGAGGATCAACAGATCCGCCTGCCGGGGAGTGGCTCTGAAAGCCTCGGCCCCGAAGCGGGCGATGTCGTAGCGAGAGGTGACCAGCGAGATCTGCTCGATTGCGCAGCAGGCGAGGCCGAAGGTCAGAGGGAAGATGGCGTTGGCCCGCCCCCAGTTGAGCGCGTTCTCCAGCGTCGTCGTGAGCAGCCGTTCCTCGACGTACTCCTCGAGGTCCCTTCCCTCGAGGTCCCCGCGCAACAGGTCGCGGGCCTTCAGCTGCCGTGATCTGAGGCTCTCGCGCTCTACTTCCAATCGAGCGCTCCCCGACGCCAGACGAAGACCAGGGCGACGAGCAACAGCGCGACGAAGACGAGGATCTCTCCCAGCACGAAGACGCTCTTGGTGGCGTGGACGAGGACGCCGACCGGGTAGAGGAAGACGACCTCGATGTCGAACAGGATGAACAGCATCGCGATCATGTAGAAGCTCACGCCGAAGCGGAAGGTCCGGGTGATGTGGGAGGGGAGCCCGCACTCATACGGCTGCCCCTTGATCGGATTCGGGCGCTTCGGCCCGGTGATCGAGTTCAACAGTGCGAAGGCGCTCCCCACGATGACCCCTAGGCCGGCAAACACGAGAACGGGGAGGTAGCTCTGGAGCACGATTCGTTCGGTCTTATACCACCGCGACAAGGACTTTGTAGCAAGGTGTTACATAGTGCTTTTCCGCATCAGCAAGCCGAATTCCGACCCTTTGTGACGGCTTTCGCCGGATCCCCTCTCTAAGCTCCCGCGCCCGTGGCGGAAGTCCATCTCGTAGTCGGCGTCCTGCTGATCGCCGCCAATCTGGTGGCGGGGGTGTGGGGAGGGATCGCCTGGCTCCAGGATCGTCCGACGACCGGCTTCTGGTACGCGCTCCGAGTCGCCCAGGCGTCGGTGATCCTCCAGGCCCTGCTCGGTCTCCTCCTCGTCTTCTCGGGCCACCACGCCGAGCAGCTGCACATCCTCTACGGCGTTCTGCCGCTCGTCATCTCCCTGCTCGCCGAGGTGGTTCGCGCGGGGTCCGCCCAGTACGAGGTCGGGGACCTGGACCTCCGCTCCCTCTCCGAGGAGCGCCAGACCCAGATTGCGCTTGCGATCGTCCGGCGCGACACGGGGATCATGGCGACGGCCTGCCTGGTGATCTTCCTGCTGGCGCTGCGGGCGGCTGGGACCAGCAGCGCCTTCTAGGCGTCAGGCGCGGCGCCTGGCGGCTGGGTGAGGGTGAGCACCGCGCCCTGCGGGTCGCGGACGACGGCCTGCCGCATCACACCGCCCATGAGCTCATAGGGCGGAACGAGGGCCTCGCCGCCCGCGTCGGAGACCTTGGACACGGCGGCATCGATGTCCGCGACCCAGAAGTCGACCGTCCACCTGGGAGGGCCCGCGTCGTCGCCGCTCGGCGGCGCCATCACAGCGACGACGTCGCGGGGAACCGGCTGCTGCGGCTCGCCGCCGACGTAGTCCGGCACCGTGAACATCGTGATCTCGCCTCCACCCATGTCGAAGCTGCGGGTATCCCAGCCGAAGAGGTCCGAGTAGAACCGCCTCGCGCCGTCCGGGTCGTCGGTGCTCAGCATGCTCATCGCCCAGGCACCCGGCTCGTTGACCACCTGTGCACCGCGACGCTCGCGCGGTTCCCAGACCGAGAACACCGCTCCGGCCGGGTCGGCGAGCACGGCCTGCCGGCCACCGCCCGGTGAGTCGAAGGGCTCGCCGACGACCTGTCCACCGGCCTCCGCTGCCTTGGCGGCCGCCTCGTCCGCGCTCTCGACCCAGATCAGCGTGGTCCAAACCGGCTCGGGCGGCGCCGGGGCTCCGTGCTGGGAAACGATCGCGGCCGCGTCGCGGCCGCGGACGCGGCCGAGGACGTAGCTGCCCGGATGGTCATCCGGCATCAGATCTTCCGTCTCCCAGTCGAACAGGTCCGAATAGAGGTCCGCGGCTGCCCGCGGGTCGGGGAACACTCCCGTGACCAGGCAGGGGACGCCAGGTGCAAAGCCATCTCGGTCGCTCATCGAATGTCCTCCTGAATAGCTGTTGTCCTCATTTCTCGGAGGAACGTACCAGATAGTCCTAAAAACTAATCATCAAGTCCTGAATCACTAGTAAGCTGGTTCGGATGGCTCGCACCAGGACGATCGAGGACGGCTGTGGGATCGCGCACTCGCAGGAGCTGCTCGGGCAGCGCTGGGCCCTGCTGCTGGTCCGCGAGCTGCTGCTCGGGCCGAAGCGGTTCACCGATCTGCGCGCCGGGATCCCGGACATCAGCCCCAACGTCCTCGGTCAGCGGCTGCGCGAGCTGCAGGAGTCGGGGATCGTGGCGCGGCGGAGGCTCGCGCCACCGGCCGCAGCCCAGGTCTACGAGCTCACCGAGTGGGGACGGGAGCTGGAGCCGGCCGTCCTCGCGCTGGGGCGCTGGGCCAGCCGCTCGCCCTCGTTTCCGATTGGTGCCGAGATGGGACCGGACTCGCTGGTGCTGGCGCTGAAGACAGCGTTCCAGCCGGAGAAGGCCGAGGGGCTTGACGCGACCTATGAGCTTTGGCTGGGAGGGATCCCGTTCAGTATCGCCGTGAGGGGAGGGAGGTTCGAAGCGGCCAGGGGGGAGGCCGAGCGACCGGACGCGACGATTCGGAGCGACCCCGGCATCATCGCCGGAGTCGTCTTCGGCGGAAACCGGCTGGGGAAGGCGGTGGAGTCCGGAGCAGTGGCGGTTGACGGAGGGCGGCGGGCCGTGAACGGCCTGTTTCGAGCGCTGAGCTGAGGAGTTGGCGGGAAAGTCACCCTATGGGTGACAAACCCGCCAATGGGCGGCCGGAGCGACTGTCCCGGCCTCTTCATTGCCGATTTTCGGCCTAGCTCTCGGCCAGCAAATCGCGATAGTCCCCGCGATGGAAGATCAGCGGCAGGCCCTCCCGCGACTCGGCGGCGAGCACGTTGCCGGTCAGGATCAGGTGGTCGCCGCCGTCGATCAGGTCGCGGAGCTCGCAGGCGACCCACATCAGCGATCCGGCCAGACGAGGCAGCTCGTCGCTCTCGGCCCACTCGACCATCTGCCACTTCTCCGCCTCCGCGTCCTTGCCGGCGAAGCGGCGTGCCAGTTCCTCCTGGCCCGCCGAGAGAGCGTTGACGCCGAAGCGGCCCTGGGCGCGGACCGAGGTGAGGGTGCGGGAGTCGCGGTCCAGGCAGGCGAGCATCATCGGCGGGTCGAGCGACAGCGAGGTGACGGCGTTCGCGGTCGCGCCGGAGGGGCCGTTCTCACCGATGGCGGTGACGACGGTCACGCCGGTGGGATAGGCGCCGAGCGCGGCGCGGAACTGGTCGGGGCTGACGGGCATGGGTGAACGCTACGTGAGTCCTCGCATATGATCCCGCCGCGTGCGAGGGGCATTTCCACTGATCGCAGTCGCCGTGGTCGCGGCCGTCACCGGTTGCGGGACTCAGGGCGTCCAGGTTTCGAGCAACGATCCGACCCATGAGGGTGCCGTGATCTTCTCGGAGCGCTGCTCGGGCTGCCACACGTTGACCCCGGCGGGCACCGAGGGAACCGCCAACCGCTCGGAGCGCGTGCAGGGCCCGAATCTCGACCAGCGCCACGAGACGATGGCCGACGTGATGTACGCGATTCGCAACGGCGGCTTCTCCGGGGCGATCATGCCCCAGAACATCGTCGTGGGGGCCGACGTGCAGAAGGTCGCCGCCTTCGTCTCCAAGTACGCCGGGCAGGACGTCACCAGCCAGCCCGCGCCGGCGGCCACGACGACCTCGGCAACCGCCGCGCCCTAAGCGGCTGCGGAGCGGAGCCACGCTCGACCTCAAGCAGATCCGCAGCGACCCCGGGCCGGTGCGCGAGGCGCTGGCGCGCCGCGGCGCCGCGGACCGGCTCGACGAGCTGCTCGGCGCCGACGAGCGGCGCCGAGAGCTGAACACCCGGATCGACCAGGTCCGCGCCGAGCAGAACAAGCTCTCGAAGCAGGTCAAGGAGGCCGCACAGGGCGGCGACACCGACGATCCGGAGTTCAAGAAGCTTCGCGATGCCTCGAGCGAGCTCAAGTCGGAGCTCAAGGAGCTCGAGCCGCAGCTGGCGGAGCTGAGCGAGAAGCGGGATGAGCTGCTCGCCGCGCTCCCGAACATCCCCGAGCCGGAGGCCCCGGACGGCGAGACCGACGAGGACAACGTCCCTCTCCGCGAGGTGGGGGAGGTCCCGCAGTTCGCCTTTGACCCGCTCGATCATCTCGACCTCGCCCAGCGACACGGCTGGATCGAGATGGAGGCCGCGGCGGAAACCTCGGGATCTCGCTTCGCCTATCTGCTCGGCGACCTCGCCATGCTGGAGTTCGCCCTGGTCCGCTTCGCGATGGAGCGGGTGCGCGCCGAGGGCTTCACGCCCACGATCCCGCCGGTGCTCGTCCGCGAGCAGGCGCTCTACGGCACGGGCTACTTCCCCGGCGAGCGCGAGATGATCTACGAAGTCCCGCGCGACGAGCTCTTCCTGGTCGGCACCTCGGAGGTCTCGCTCGCCTCGCTGCACGCCGGCAAGATCATGGATGCCGGCGACCTGCCGAAGCGCTACGCCGGCTTCTCCACCTGCTTTCGCCGCGAGGCCGGGGCGGCGGGGCGGGACACCCGCGGGATCTTCCGGGTCCATCAGTTCGACAAGGTCGAGATGTTCAGCTTCGTCGAGCCAGGCGCGAGCCGTGAGGAGCACGAGCGGCTCCTCGCGATCGAGGAGGGCATCCTCACCGACCTCGAAATCCCCTACCGCGTGGTCGACGTGGCCGTCGGCGATCTCGGCGCCCCCGCGGCTCGCAAGTTCGATTGCGAGGGCTGGATCCCGAGTCAGAAACGCTTCCGGGAGCTGACGAGCTGCTCCAACACCACCGACTATCAGGCAAGACGCCTGTCAGCCCGGTACCGTCCCGGCCAAGACGAATCCCCCGAACCCGTGCACACGCTGAACGGAACAGCCGTGGCTGTGGGTAGAACCATGATCGCGCTGCTGGAGAACGGTCAGACCGAAGACGGGAGCGTGGAACTTCCGTCCGTGTTGCAGGAATTTGGCTCCCCACAGAGCATTCCCACATAAATGAGTAGCTCAACTCCCAAGCGAGTAGTTCTCTGCGACGACCATGAGATCGTGCGCGAGGCGATCAAGGCCCGAATGGCCGCAGTAGAAGGCGTCGAGATCGTCGGTGAGGCCGAGACCGGCGAGGAGGTCGTTGACGTCGTCAGGGAGCTCGAGCCCGACGTCTGCATCGTCGACGTGGAGCTTCCGGGCAAGGACGGCATCGATGCGACCAAGGACATCCTCAAGGCCCGTCCCGAGACCCGGGTCATCATCTTCACGGCCCACGCCCAGCCCGACCTGCTGACGCTTGCGCTGCGCGCCGGTGCCTCCGGCTACGTGCTCAAGTCAGCTCCGAGCGAGGACATCGCTCGCGCGATCGAGGTGGTCGCGGGCGGCGGCACGTTCGTCGGCACCGAGCTCGGCCAGGGTGCCGGGGAGGTCGAGAAGCTGCTCGAGCTGACCCCCCGCGAGCGTGAAATCCTCGAATTGCTCGCGGAGGGCCTGCGCGTCAAGCAGATCGCCGATCGGCTCTCGCTGAGCCCCGCCACGGTCCACACCCACGTCCGCAATGCGATTGCGCGGATGGAGGTCGATACGCGGACCGAGGCGGTGGCCCTCGCCGTGCGCTTCAGCTATCTGGGCGCCGGCGGCAAGGTCTGATCTACGAGTTGTCTGAGTCCTCGGGCTTGAACTCGAGGGCGCAGCCGTTGATGCAGAAGCGCTGTCCGGTCGTGTCCTGAGGGCCGTCGTCGAAGACGTGACCCAGGTGCGCGTCACAGCGTGAACAGAGCACCTCGGTGCGCTTCATGAAGAGACCGTTGTCAGCCGCCGTCTCGACGTTCTCGCCCTCCATCGGCCGGTCGAAGCTCGGCCAGCCGGTCCCGGAGTCGAACTTGTGCTCCGAGTCGAACAGCGGCTGTCCACAGGCCACACAGACGAACTGCCCGGGATCCTTGACGTCGTTGAGCTCGCTCGTGAACGGCGCCTCGGTGCCCTTCTTGCGCACGACCTCGTACTGCTCGGGCGTCAGCTCCTGCTGCCACTCCTGCTCGCTCTTCTTGACCTTCTCCAAGTTCTCTTACCTCGCTTCCTTGGGGTATCGACCAGGTTAACCCGGCCAGTTCATAGTCCCTCGGGGGGCCCCGCCGTTACTAGGCTCCCGGCCGTGCCCGACTCCTTCTACGAGCCCGACGGCCAGCTCTACGTCTCCACCGAGCTCACCCGGGGGCCCTGGGACCCCGGCGCCCAGCACGCCGGGCCGCCCGCCGCGCTGATCGGGCGTGAGGTCGAACGCCTGGGCGGGGGCAGGATCGGCGGCGAGGGTGGACCGCCGGCGCAGGTCGGCCGCATCACCTACGAGGTGCTCCGCTCGGTGCCGATCGCCCCGCTGCGCGTGGAGGCGAGAATCGTCCGGCCCGGGAGGCGGGTGGAGATGTTCGGGGCCACGCTCACCGACGAGACGGGCGAGGCGCTGATGCGGGCGCAGGGCTGGCGGTTGCGCACGGAACCGGTGGACTTTGAGGACCCGGAGCCGGCTCCCGAGCCCCCGCCGGGGCCAGAGAGCGGCGAGCCCGGGCAGTTCTTCCACACGGGCCACGACGTCGGCTACCACACGGCCATGGAGTACCGGTTCACGCGCGGTGCGTTCATGGAGCGCGGCCCCGCGACCGTCTGGATGCGGATGGCCGTCCCGCTGCTGGCCGGCGAGGAGCCGTCCCCGCTGCAGCGCGTGCTGGCCGCCGCCGATTCGGGAAACGGCGTCAGCGCCGCGCTCGACTGGTCCAGGTACCTGTTCATCAACGTGGACCTCTCGGTCCACCTGCATCGGCTGCCCGAAGGCGAATGGGTCTGCCTGGACGCGGTGACGCTGCCGGAGCCGAACGGGATCGGGATGGCCGATACCCGCCTGCTCGACGAGCGTGGCCCGATCGGCCGAGCGGCCCAGACGCTTCTCGTCGCCGATCGCACCTGAACGGCCGTCAACCCTTACCAAGACCTAACCCGTGGCTAACTGGTGCCTGACCGGTCACCGCCGATAGTTGCCGGGTCAACTCAAAGGCGGCCGGAGCACGTTTCTTCAGAGGGTGGCCGCGACTGAACGGAGGAACTGATGAGAGGAAAGATGAAGGCTTTCTCGGTGGCCGCCGCCGGGGCGCTCGCGCTCACGGTTGTCGCGTTCGGCGGCAGCGCGGTCGCCAAGGACCGAAACCATGACCACATCGGCGACAAGTGGGAGAAGAAGTTCCATCTCTCGCTGAAGGTCGATCAGGCGAACAAGGACCAGGACCGCGACCACGTCGACAACCTGAACGAGTTTCAGGAGGGCACGAACCCTCGCGACAGGGACAGCGACAACGACGGTCGCCCTGATGGCAGGGAGGACTCGGATCACGACGGCCTCAACAACATGGGTGAGGACCAGACCGCGAACCTCCCCGACGATCAGGACACCGACAACAACGGCGTCGAGGACGGCGAAGAGAACCCCGGCACGATCGCCAGCTTCGACGGCACGACGCTGACCATCGACATCGCCGGCGGCGGCCAGGTCTCGGGCACCGTAGACGCGTCCACCCGGATCCGCTGCGAGACGGAGGACGAGCACGAGGGCGACGACGAAAACCACAACAACACCGCGATGGCGTCGCATGACGGCGGCTCCGGTGGCGAGTCGGGCGACGACAACTCCGGTCCCGGCGACGGCGGCAGCGTCTGCACGACTGCCGACCTCACCCCGGGGCACGGTGGTCCACGAGGCCGAGCTCGAGGGCACCACGTTCGAGAAGGTCGAGCTGGTCAAGTAACGCCTCAAACGGGTTGCGCTGACGCGCACCCTCGCATCAATCGAATCTCCCCAGGAACCGGGCGCTCAGTTGGGCGCCCGGTTCCGTTTTGACCGGCGCACGGTGAGCGAGGCCTTGAGACACTGGCTGCGCATGGGGATCGAGCTTCAAGCCCGGATGACCAACCTCAGGGACAAGCACACCGCAGCGACGCGCGGCCTGCTCGCCGTTGGATTGGCGCTGCTTGCGCTGCTCGCCGCCTCGAGCTCGGCCTTCGCCGGCCAGGACCAGCTGAAGGGCGGCTCGGTGGTGATCCAGCTGCAGGGCTCGCGCGGCCTCAAGCTGAAGCCCGGCAGCCTCAGCCTGCCGATCGCGGGCGGCGCCGTCGATCCCATCGATGGCTCGGGGACCGTGCAGGTAACCGGCGGCCTCAAGGCCAAGCGCGGCAAGGGCAAGGCCAAGGTGACGATCACGGCTCTCAACCTGGGCGCCAACGGCGGCCCGGGCACCATCTCCGCCAAGGTCGGCAAGAACAAGGTCCCCGTCTTCGGCAACCTGACGGGCGGCTCGGTGGCGCGGGACGGATGGGGCGCCAAGATCTCCGACATCAAGGCCACGATCGCCGGAAAGGGTGCCCAGGCGCTCAACCGGGTTTTCTCGCCCCGCAAGGGGGCAGGCAAGTCCTCGGGCGGCCGGGTGAAGGCCGGTCAGTCCCTGGGAACGGTGGTCTCGGTCACGACGGACCCGCTGTCAGTGGAGGTGGTACCGGGGACGGGAACGATGACCCTCCACACCAACCTGACCGGCTCCTTCGCCACGAAACTTCCCCAGCACTGCGTCTTTGCCCTGACCGGAGTCACGCCGATCGCACCGGCCACCCAGTCCCTTGCGGACTTCACCTTCCCGGTCACCGGAGGCAGCGCGGCACCGGACTTCAGCGCGGGCGAGCTGCTCACCGGCGGCGGTCAGAGGATCACCAAGACCGGCGGGCTCGGCACGCCCAGCGCATGCGCCAGCGCCGCCCCTCCCATTGGGTCGAACCTCGACAGCACCGACCTGGGCGTGGCTTTCGCGCAGAACTTCCTGCAATCGACCGCGGCGCTTCCCAACGGCACAGTCCTTCGCGCCCCGCTCGCCACTGTCGACTTCTCCACCGGCACCCGGTCGGTTGATCCGAACACCAAGACCCTCACGGTGACCGGTGCGACGGTCAGCCTTCAGGTTCTCGCCGCAGTCACCCTCAACACGGTCTTCCCGACCGAGTCCGGGAACGCCAGCGACGACTTCGCCGCGGGTGATGCGATTGGCACGCTCGACATCACGGGTGCCAAGCTGCGCTAGCGGAGGGGGAGGGATTCGAACCCCCGGACCGGGAGGACCCGGTCAACAGCTTTCAAGGCTGCCGCAATCAACCAGACTCTGCCACCCCTCCGGGTGAATGGAGAGGCTAGAGCCGCGGCTGCGGACTAGTCGTCCTCGGGCGTGCAGACCATGACCGGAATCCGCCGGTCTCCGGCCCGCTCCTGATACCGCGCGAAGCCGGGATAGAACTCCGTGGCGAGGTCCCAGAGCCGCTGGCGCTCCGCCCCCTCGGCCTCCTTGGCCCGATAGTCGCCGCCACCGCCCTTGGTCCAGAGCTCCACCTCGGGGTTGGCCTGGAGGTTGAAGTACCAGCCCGGGTGGTCCCGGTGCCCTCCTCGCGAGGCGATCAGGATCACGTCATCGCCGTCGGTGAAGTAGGCGAGCGGCGTCGAGCGCTGCTTGCCGCTCTTCGCCCCGGTGTGGGTGAGGAGCACCGTTGGGGCGTTGATCGTGGTCTTCACCCGACCGCCCGTGGCGCGCATCAGGTACGGGTCGATCTTGTTCCCGACGTTGACCAGGAACCAGGTCATGGGAGGTTGCCGCGCCGCCCAGGAGAGGGAGGTCATCCAGAGGCCCTTCGGCTCATTCGGGTCGTATGCGGAAACGCGCCCCATGCGCGGATGACTCTACGAGATCAGCTCGCCTACCCGCGCCGAGCGGAGCACCTCGCCGAGTGCCTCCGGCGGCTGCGGCCGCGCGAAGTAGTAGCCCTGGCCGCGGTCGCAGTTGAGGGCCTGAAGCTCGCGGAGCTGTTCCTCCCGCTCGAGCCCCTCCGCCGTCGCGGTCAGGCCAAGCCCATGCGCCAGGCCGACGATCGCGGCGACCCCCGCGGAGTCCTCGCGCGCACGGCCCAGGCCGGCGATGAAGGATGCGTCGATCTTGATGGCGTTCAGGCGAGGCAGGCGCTTGAGGTTCCCGAAGGACGAGATGGCGACGCCGAAGTCATCGATCAGCAGGCGGATCCCCAGTGCCTCCAGATCCGGAATGGCGCCGAGCGCGGCGGCCCGGCGGTCCATCACAGCTCGCTCGGCGATCTCCAGGCAGAGGGAGCTGGCCGGCACCTGGGCGTCGGCGATCGCCTGCGCGATCTTGCTGCTCAGCCCCGGGTCCGCCAGCCGGCGATCGCTGATGTTGACCGACACCGTGAAGCCCTCCGAGGCCGGCAGCTCCTCGCGCCAGCGCGCCGCCTGGAGGCAGGCCTGGCGCATCACCAGGTCGTCGATCTCGGCGATCAGGTTGGACCCCTCGGCGACGTGGAGGAACTGGGCCGGCTCGAGCAGCCCGCGATCTGGGTGCTGCCAGCGCACGAGGGCCTCGGCGCCGGTGATCTCCCCGCTGCTCAGGTCGACCTCGGGCTGGTAGTAGACGATGACCTCTCCGTTGGCGATCGCCGCCCGGAGGTCCAGCTCGAGTGCGGTCCGGTCGGTCTCACCCGTTCGCATCCAGGTCTCGAACAGCGCGTAGCGCGACTTGCCCGCCGCCTTGGCCCGGTACATGGCGAGGTCCGCCTCCCCGAGCATCTGGTCGGGCTCCGTGCTGGGGCCCCCGGCCGAGTAGAGGGAGATCCCGATGCTGGCGGCCTGGGTGACCGCCCTGCCCTGCACCTCGATCGGCTTGCTCATCGCATCGATCACCCGGTTGGCGATCGCGCGCGCCTCGCGCTCATTGACCTCCTCGCAGAGCAGCGCGAACTCGTCGCCGCCCAGGCGCGCCAGCGTGTCGCCGGCGCGGAGCAGCCGCTCGAGGCGACGGGCGACCTCGATCAGGACCTGGTCGCCGGCGGCATGGCCGAGCGTGTCGTTGACGAGCTTGAAGCCGTCGAGGTCGAGGTACACGATCGCGTAGCCCGTCGTGCTGCGGCGGCTGGCCGACATGCGGACGCGATCGGCGAACAGCGTCCGGTTCGGCAGCCCGGTGAGCGAGTCGTGCAGCGCTGCGCGGGTGAGACGCTCCTCGGACTCCTTGCGGTCCGAGATGTCCTCGATCTGGCTGATCAGACAGCTGAGCTTGCCCTCGCCGTCGTAGACGGGAGAGGCGTTCAGCGAGATCCACACCGAATGGCCGTCGGCATGCACGTAGCGCTTCTCGGTCCGATACCCGTAGCGCTCCCCCTCGACCAGGTCGCGCAGGGCGTCGAGGTCCGTGTCCACGTCGTCCGGGTGGGTGATCTCGCTGAAGGTCCTGCCGAGCAGCTCGTCCTCCCGATAGCCGGTGATCCGGCGCAGGGCGCGGTTCACCCGCAGGAACCGGCCGCTGAGCGAGACCAAGGCCATCCCGACCTGGCTGTCGTCGAACGCGTTCCGGAACAGCTCCTCCGCCTCGGCGAGCTCCGTGCTGGTGCGTCGCAGCGCCCGCACCAGCTCATGGACCGCCGGCCCGATGGTCGCGGCGAGCACCACGGCGACGATGGCGCGCTCGACCTGCTGGCCGTCGTATCCCCCGTGGAGCATCATCGGGAGCAGCAGCGTCACGCCCATCGCCACGATCGACACGGCCAACTGGCGTCCTGTTCCGTAGAGCGCGAACCAGGCGATCGGGATCGCGAGCAGCGGGTCGAAGACCGTCGGCAGATCCCCGCTCGCGTCTCGGAGCAGGGCGAGAATGATGAAGTAGGCGAGCGGAGGGATTCCCTGCGGCCAGGCGGGGAGGCGCTCCCAGGGTACGAACAGCGCGGCGCCGACGATGAGGGGGGCCATCCCCGCCGCGATCGCAACCCGCGGATCTGTGAAGGAGAGGCCGGCGACGGGGACGAGGGCGAACGGAAGTACTCCCGCGGCGACGAACGGCGCGATCCGCCAGGCGACGTGGGCGCCGTCGAAGAAGCGACCCGGCTCGACCTCGAGACCCATCGCTCGAGGCCAGCCACGATCGCCCTGATAGCGCGCAGCAGCGGCTGGTCGGTGGCCCATCTCCGTCCTCTCTCGAAGTCCCCCTCCAAGCCCCAAGCGATCCGGATTCCTCCCCTGGGAGCGATCGAAGGTAGAACTCGCCGAGCAGCGGAGAAAGGCCTCTATTCGGTACCGGACGTGATTTGGACGCTCGTTCTAGCCGCCGCCGCGGCGGCGATCGATGCGAAGCCGCCTCAGAGAAACGATTTACCCTCGCCGCGGTACGTCGGCACCTCGTCGCGGATGGTGGTCCCGGTGACCAGCATGAGGCGGTCGAAGCGCTCGCAGAGATCGCCGGCCTGGAGATCGCGGTAGTAGACGCGGTCGCCGATGGCGAGCCGGTCCGGCCGCGACTGCGGCAGCGCCTGCCGAGCCCCCTCCGGGACCTCATCGACGCCGGACGAGCGGGTCACGGGCAGCGCGAACATGGCGGCCGGGTGCGGCCGGAAGGAGCGGTAGTGGTCGAGGCGCACCGGCGCCTGAAAGCCCGACCCTGCTCCGATCTCGGTGACCGCCCATTCCGATGCGGTCCTCTCGATCGAGCCGGTCCCACCTCCGTTGACGAACTCCAGCTGGGCTACTTCGGCGAGCGCGGTCACGATCTCGGCCCGCCGCTCCTCCACATCCCGGGCGGAGGCGGACTGCATGCGCCTGACGAGCAGGTTGGTGATCGCCTTGCCTGGCACGTTGTCGCCGATGCCGGCGATCTGCTCCTCGTAGGCCCTCACGCCGACCAGCTTCACTCGCTCGCGCCGGTCGATCTCCTGCGCCAGCGCCACCGCGTCATCGGCGGTCCGGATCGGTGAGCGCCTCGGGCCGATCTTGACGACCCCGCCGAGCGGCCACCAGGAGAGATCGATGTCGAGCGCCACCCGGATCGGCGCCACGAAGGAGGCGGCGGCCTCCTCGATCAGGTCGATGTGCTCGGTGCTGTCCACCACGACCACGGGTGCCTCCTCCGGGTCCTCGGAGGTGATCCGAGCGAGTCTCGTCAGGCTGGCGCGGTCGGCCGTGGGCCGGGAAACGATGAGATCCCTCAGGCCGCGCTCCCAGAGCCAGAGGGTCTCGGGGAGGGAATGGGTCAGCGTGCCCTGAAAGCCTGGATCGAGGTCGAGCAGGCGCTGGAGGACCGGACGCGAGCGGATCGACCGGCTCGCGATTCGGATCGGCTTGCCGCGGGAGCGGCGCAGCATGTCGGCGGCGTTGGCCCAGACCGCGTCCAGGTCCAGGAAGGCGAAGGGTGCCTGCCTGCCGCCGAAGACGGTCTCGAAGCGCTCGTGAGCCTCCATCGGCGTCGGCAGGGGGAGGGGCGTCGGCGTATCGATCGCCGAGACCGGCCGAGTCTCCTCGTCGACCGGCGGCGGCGTGGGGGTGGGCTTCTCTTGCGTGGTCGGCATCATGAATCGGGTTGCTGCTCCGCTTCGCGTACGCAGCACCCTCTCGTCCCAGCCTACAATCGTGCCGCGTGGTCGCTTCGGCGACCGTCGCCCCCGGAGAGGTGGCCGAGTGGCTGAAGGCACTCGCCTGCTAAGCGAGTAGGGGGCTAATAGCTCTCTCGAGGGTTCGAATCCCTCCCTCTCCGCTCAACATCTTTGCGGGATGCCATCGGCCAAGGACATGAAGCTGCTCGCGGCGATCGCCGTGCTTGCGATCGTTGGTGCGTCTGCCTATCTCCTTCTCGGCAGCAATGGCAACAGCCCGGCGGCGCCCGTCGTTGTGACGCTGCCCACGGTGACGGCTCCGGTGATTGGCTCCCCTGCTCCGGAACACCCGAGCAAGGCGCACTCCGACGCGAACGACGTGGGCGCGAGCGTCCCCGTGCCTCACATCCGCCTCGACCCGGCTCCTGACCAGGTCAAGGGCCCGAGCTTCCCGATCGCGACCGTCGCCGCCGGGCAGCGGATCGCGCTGCACAAGTCGCCGGGTGGCACCGTGTTGGAGCAGGTCGGGGATCGAACCGAGTTCGGCTCCGCACGCGTCTACTGGATCGAGCAGGTCAGGGGGTCGTGGTTCGGCGTTCCGACGCCGGATCTGCCGAACGGCAGACTCGCCTGGATTCGCGACGACCGGTCCGAGCTGAGCATCTCGCAGACACATTTCTGGATCCGCGCCGACCTCTCGAGCCACCGAATGGAGCTTCACTACGCGAAGCGGCTGTTGAACCGGTTTCCTGTGACCGTCGGCTCCCGGACATCGCCCACTCCGCTCGGGAACTACGCCGTAACCGACGGGCTCGCGGGAAGCGGACTCGGCCCCTGGTACGGATGCTGCATCCTCGCCCTCACGGGCCACCAGACCAATCTGCCCTCCGGGTGGATCGGCGGCGACCGCATTGCGATCCATGGAACCCCGGGACCGATCGGAGGGGCTGACTCACACGGCTGCCTGCGGGCCTCCGACGCGGACATGAGGTCGCTGTTCGCGCACGTTCCCCTGGGGACCCCGGTCTTCATCCACGCCTAGCGCGGCGCCGTCGCACGGGGACCGCATCTGCGCTTCCTAAACTCGGTCAATGACGTTCCTCGCCCTGATCGCGGCTCTGGCTGTCGCGGCGTCTTCGGGAACCGGGAATCCCGCCGTCCAGGCGCTGCGGGCTTCCGTCCCCCTGCCGGAGACTCGGATCAACCCGCCGCCGCCGAAGGTCAAGGGGCCGAGCTTCCCGATCGCCACCGTCAGGGCTGGGCAACGGATCGCCCTGCACGCTTCGCCCGGAGGACGGGTCGTCACCCGGGTCGGCGACCGCACCGACTTCGGCTCGATTCGGGTGTTCTGGATCGACCAGGTCCGGGACGGGTGGTTCGGAGTCCCCGCTCCAGAGATGCCGGACGGCGAGCTGGCCTGGATCCGGGACGATCGCCTCGCCGTCGATGTGTCGCAGACCCACTTCTGGATCGACGCGGACGTCTCGCGCCAGATCCTCGAGCTCCACTATGCAAATCGGGTCCTCGACCGGTTTCCGATCACCGTCGGGTCGCCGAGCTCGCCTACGCCGCTCGGCGACTACTCGGTCACCGATGGGCTGGTCGGCAAGGGACTCGGTCCCTGGTACGGCTGCTGCGCATTGGCTCTCTCAGGACATCAGCCGAACCTGCCCCCGGGATGGATCGGGGGCAATCGCATGGCGATCCACGGGACATCCGGGTCAATCGGCGGCGCGACGTCGCACGGCTGCCTGCGGGCGTCCGACCCGGACATGATCTCGCTGTTCGCCCGGGTGCCGCTCGGAGCGCCGGTCTTCATCCACGCCTAGGGGGACCGTGTTCTGGACCATGCCAAGCCGCACCTCGCCGTTCACTGCCGCTGTCTGCGCTGGACGTGATCGTCGGTCAGGTCGGCCGGGCTGGGAGCGCCGAGCAGCGCCAAAGCCAGGCGCAGCTCATCGGCGAGCATCTCGAGGGCGCGCCGCGCGCCCGCCTCGCCGTCCCATGCGAGGCCCCAGAGCGCGGGCCTGCCGACGAGCACCGCTTTGGCGCCGAGCGCGAGGGCGACGGCGATGTCGGTCCCGCGCCGGATGCCGCCGTCGATCAGCACCGGGATGCGTCCCGCGACCGCCTCGACGACCTCGGGAAGCGCGTCGATGGTGGCCGGAGCGTTGTCGAGCTGGCGGCCCCCGTGATTCGAGACCACCACGCCGGCGGCTCCGTGCTCGACCGCGAGCGCTGCGTCCTCACCGGTGATCAGGCCCTTGACCAGGATCGGCAGATCGAACTCGCCGCAGAGCTGCTCGAGGTCCTTCCAGGTGATCGAGGGATCGACGAGCGCGAAGACCTCGGCGGGGGTGAGGCTCCTGTGCCCGGCAGCGGCCTCGATCGCCGGCGCACGGATCTCAGCCGGCACCTCGAAGCCGGTGCGAAAGTCTCGCTCGCGCTTGCCCGCATACGGAGCGTCGACCGTGAGCAGCAGCGCCTCGTACCCCGCCTCGGTGGCCTCCTCGACCATCGCCCGGGTCACTCCGCGGTCCCGGAAGCAGTAGACCTGCATCCAGCGCCTGCCCTCCGGCGCCGCGGCGGCGACCTCGGCCGGACGGGTGCTGGTCAGGCTGGAAAGGCACATGACGGTTCCGGCGTCGCGGGCGGCTCGCGCCATTCCCTCCTCGCCGTCCGGGTGCGCAAGGAGCTGGAACGCCACCGGGGCCACCAGGAACGGGACCTCCAGCTCGCTGCCGAGGACGGTCGCCTTGGTCGAGACGTCCGAGACATCGACCAGGACCCGCGGCCGGAGCTCCCAATCCTCGTACGCCTCGGCGTTCCGCCGCAGGGTCCGCTCGTCGCCGGCGCCGCCCGCGAAGTAGCCGTGCGCGCCGGGCTCGAGCTTCTCGAAGGCCAGCCGTTCGAGGTCAGCGATGTTGAGGGGATCGGAGACGCGGAAAGGCTATTCGGCGACCGCGACAGGCATTAGGGTCGTCCTGTCGGGGGGAAGTGGGGATGAGACAAAGGAGACGGGATGAAATTGCCACGGTTCGCGCCGCTTGACCGGGATTGATTTTGTCGTGCTTCTGGTCATCGGTTTCGGCCCGGTCGGAGGCCAGACACCCGGCAGGGACGACAGCGCGGCGAAGATCTTCGGCCTTCTACCACGACCATCAGGCCAAGGAGATCGCTGCCGCGATGATCGTTGGCTTTCGGCGTGTCTTCCTGGCGATGTTCGTCGTCGCGCTCAGGGACTACCTGAGGGGAGCCGGCGGGCGGTGACTTCTGGCCGACGGTCGCGCTGGTGGGCGGGGTCGCTCGGTTGCCGGGTTTCTGCCTGGCGATCACCTCCACGTCGCCCTGGTCGACGGCGGCCACAACAAGCTCCCTGAGCCCCGACGCGATGATCGCCATAAACGCGCTGGACAACGGGATTTCTTCGCGTTCGCGTTCCCTCTCGGCGATCATGTTGTTCGGCGCGGCCGGGGCCACCCTGAAGGGAGGGCGGCCTGCCGAAATGGATCGGCTGGGTCGCGATCGTGCATCGGGATCCTTTTCTTCGCGGCCCAGTCGGTTTCTTCGCATTCTGCCTCACCGGCATCTGGATCATCGTCGCCAGCATCCTGATGTACCGGCGCGCCGGCGGCCGCGACCGCGTAGTTCTCGCTCAGCCCGGCGCCTCTGCCGGAGGCGCCGGGCTGAGATGCTTTTCCTCATGGCGCGAAGACGTCGCGAAGGGAGCCGGTCGAGACGGTGGACTACACCGATCCCGAAGGCAACGTGCTGACGCTCCGTCAGTCGCTCAGCGACAAGAGATCCGGAAGATCAACAAGCCCCACCGCAAGGACGCGCGTCCGCCGAGGACGTCTGGGCGCGGCGGCACGAGATGCTCTTCGAGCGCCTGGCGGTTCGGTGGGAGATCTCCGGCCTCCCGCTCGACGACCAGCAGATGCTGATCGGCCGCTACCGGATGGCCGATTCCGACGAGCAGCGCTGGGTCCGCGAGACGATCAGCGCCCACATCGAGCCACATCTGCCGGAGCTCACCTGATGGACTCTCCGGAGCCGTTCACCCTCACCTACCGGGCCGCGATGGCAGTCTGCGTCCCCTTGGTGAGCTGGTGGGGGCGATTGCAGGTGGAGGGGCTGGAGGTCCTGCCCCGGAGCGGCCCCACGCTGGTGGTCGCCAACCACGACTCGCAGACCGATCCCCTTGCGGTGGGAGTGGCGGCGCGAAAGAGGCGTCAGATCCGCGCCCTCGCCAAGCGGAGCCTGTGGGACAAGCCAGGACTGGGCCGAGTCCTCGACGGGATGGGTCAGATTCCCATCGAGCGCGCGGCCGGCGACGCCGACGCCCTCGTGAACGCAGTCGCTGCACTGCGCCGCGGCTCCTGCATCGGAGTGTTCCCGGAGGGAACGATCTCGGTCGGGCGCACCCTGAGGGCGCGCAGTGGCATCGGCCGCCTCGCACTCGAGGTCCCGGAGGCTCGCCTGGTGTGCGCCACGGTCGAGGGCGCGCCGGCCCTCGCCCGATTTCCACAGCGCCCACGCATCCGCGTTCGCTTCTTCGACCCGGCTTCGGGTCAGACCGATCCCTCGGAGACCGCCGCACACCTCTCCCAGCGGCTGCTCGATGAGCTTCGCGCCCTCGCGCCGCCCGTCGATGCGGGCCGAAATCCCGCGGAAACGCTCGAGAAGTACGAGCGGAAGCTCGCCGAGCGCGAGGAGGGTGCGGCGAAGCGCCGTGCCGAAGCGGCCGATCGCGAGCGGGTCTAAGCCCCGACGCTCGTCGCTACTCTGTTGCCCGCACGCGCCCGTAGCTCAGTTGGATAGAGCGTCGGTCTACGAAACCGAAGGTCACAGGTTCGAATCCTGTCGGGCGCGCTTCGTCGAGTCCCGCAATCCCGCATCCCAGCGCGGAAACGCTGGGTGATCCTTGCCCCTTCGTTCGGTGGCAACAACTGGGGACGGGGCCTCTTGCGTGGCGAGACCATCGCGCATTCTGCTGATCGCGCGTGGCCTGATCGAGCTGCTCTGACCGCGATC
>CAWHQR010000004.1:0-125402 GCA_963831605.1 uncultured Solirubrobacterales bacterium | reverse complement strand
GCACCAACGACAGAACTTCCGGATCTCGATCCGGTCCGGCGTGTTCCGCCGGGATTTGTTCGTCTCATAGTTGCGGCGCTTGCACTCCTCACACGCGAGCGTCACGCCGATTCGCACATCAGAGGCCATGTCTCTCTACTTCTGTAGTTGGTCAGCTATGGCTTCGCCATACGCGGCGGCCACAAAAAACGCCGCGGGTTAGGACAGAAAAAAACCCCCGGCCCCAGGCCCGAGGTACGCCAACAGAATAGCGACGCCGAGCCCTTTTGTAGGGCCCGGCGTCGAGTGCGGCTATCAAAGGGGCTCAGCCGCCCCGTCTTCGTTACTTCTTCTTCCGCTTGCACTTCTTGGCGGCGACCGCCTTCCTGGACCTCATCTTCGCGGGGGACTACTGCGGCGGCTGTCCGGCGAACCCTGCCGCTCGCTGGTAGAGGTGGTACAGCTTGAAGCCGCGGGCGAAGGTCTCCTTGCAGTAGCTGTTGAAGAGGTTGTACGCCTGCTTGTCGTCGAGGACCGACCCCGTGCCGTGGGGAGAGTTGGCGTTATTGCCGACGACCGGGCCACTCGCGAAGTCCTTGAGCTCCTGGATCGTTCCGAGGCGCTGCTCGGTGTTGGCCTGGTTCCAGTCGTGGCAGTCGGCGAGGGCGATCGGCTGGCCGACGTTCGGTCCAACGTCGATCTGCGGCTGCGTGTTCGGCCCGCCACCGCAGCCGGCGGCCAGAACTCCCGCGGCGACGGCACCGAGGATTCCCACAACGCGGCGGGATCGACGACCTCGAGTGAGAAGCGCTATGGCTTGGGAGGGGTCGTGAACCACGGGCAGCTCGGGTCTCCGAAGGGGACCGTGCTGCACGTTAGAAGCTCGTTGACCTGCCCATCCTGGGCGCCAACCGATGGGCTGGCGGCACAGTTGGACGGCAGGTTGTTCGGCGCAGCGCCGCTCGGCGACGGCACACCGGTCACGCTCCCGGCACTGCCATCGGGGCCGGTGTTGTCGTACCAGCAGTTGCCCGTGTTGAGCGTGGGATCGACCGAGATGCCGCCCTGGTCCCACCAGAAGTCAACCCCGTTGCGCTGATGGCTGCCGTCGGGAGCAACCCCCATCTTGTTGCCGTAGAACTGGTTGCGGTACGAGGTGGCAGGTACGGTCGCAGTCGGATCACAGCCGGCCACCTGGTTGTCCGGGTCGTTGCAGACGAAGGCATCCGGCACCTGGAACAGCATCGCCCCGCGGCGCCAGTTGTCCCAGAAGCGGTTGTTGCGCACGACGTTTGCGTTCCCGCCAGCGACCCACATCCCCGTCCCGACCGGCACCGGCTCTGCCGGGGTGACGTCCGAACAGCCCTGGTTTGGACCGTTGGGCCCGGGCTTATGGCTTCCTTGGCAGGGCGGCAGGTAAGAGTTGAAGTTATTGGAGTAGAAGTCGTTGCCCTCGAGCAGGTTCGAATCCTGAGGGAAACCCGGATGCCCCGGCGCCGTGAACACGTCAGTCGAGTAGCCCATCGTGTTGTCGTAGAACTGGTTGTTGTGCACCCAGACGGCGTTGCCGTCCGTCCCTGAGAAGCCGAGCAGGTTGTGGTGCATGTCGCAATTGCGGATCTCCGTCCCGTAGCGCCTCTGGTCCGGCGGGACCGCCTCGCCAAGGTCGGCGCTGGCTCCCGGATACAGGCCTGAATCGCCGTTCCCCCACGCATCGCAGTTCTCGATCAGGGAGTGGTCGGCGACGAACGTGAGTACCCCGTACTCGCCCGCGTATGGGACCTTGAGCCGGTTGAGATGAGAGCCATCCGTCTCCGGGACGTACACGTCGTGCTCCTTCGCGTGCCGCACCTTGACGTTGTCGAGAACGAAGCCGTCGGCACGGTCGGCTCGGATGCCGACGTCCTTGACCGAGCCGATCGGCGTGCTGTCACCGGACTTGGTGTCGCCTGCGTCGATCGTGATGGCGTCAGGGGAAGCTCCGGTCCCCTGGATCTGCAGGTTGCAGCGGATGCACGCTCCCGCGTCGGGAATCACGTGGCGGTCGAGGCTGGGCGGCTGCGGCACCGGCGTGTTTGTCAGCGCTCGTCCCAGAACCGCGATCAGGTTCTGGTCGTTCGGACAATGCCACTGGTAGGCGTATGAGACCGCGCCGGCCTGGTTCTTGTCGTTGGTGATCTTGTACTGGGCGCAGGCTGGGTCGTTCGTCAGCTGAGCACGCGACTTCGGCTCCGTGTAGAGGCCGGGCATGATCTCGATCCGGTCGTTGTTGTGGGCCGCGGTGACCGCGGCCTGAATCGAGGTGTACTTGCACTGGCGGAGCAGCTTGATGTTGAACTTCCGAAGCTTCTTGGCCTTCTTCTTCTTGATCTTGATCTTCGGCTGGGAAGGCTGGATCGTGTAGCCCTTCTTCTGCGCCTGCTTCAGGTCCTTGTTCAGGGCCTTGATCGACTTGTTCTTGGAGAGCTGCTTGGTGGTGCCGTGCTTCTTCAGCTTCTTGCTCGGCATCTTGGCGCAGACGACTCGCGTCTTGCCCGGCTTCTTCTTGTCGAGGGCGCTGAAGAGCTTGCGGATCGCTGGGACCGCTCCGCCGGCCGCCGGCTTGACGGAGGTGTCGGGACCCGGATCGGGCCAGTAGGAGGCGCGCTCGATGTGAGCGAAGGCAAGTGCCGGAAGGAGCACGGCGACGGCGGCGATTGCGAACGCAATCACCACAACCCCACGACGATCTCTTGCCTTCCTGGCTCCCATCGGTCCTCTCCCTTCAGCGCCTATCTAATCAGATGTTGCCGAACAGTGAAAACACGAATCGAGCAGGAAGTTGCGGGGCTAAGCCACCTGCTGCGGCGTCACCGAGCCGCTCGGCAGGGAGAACTTGGCGATGCTCGACGCCCGTCCGCCGTCGCGGCTCTGCGTCTGCACCTTCTTGAACTCGCAGGTCGCCTGGCTGGGTGAGACCTCAAGGACCGAGTATCCGCGGTCGGTCAGGTCCGAGAACGAGATGTGGTGGTCGAGGGCGTTGATCAGCGCCTGAATCGTCGAAGCAGGGATGCCGGTCTCCTCCGGGAGCCCGAGCGACGTGGTGGAGCCACCGACGAACTCGCCGCACACCGGGGTTCCGGTATCGCTGCCGTCGGTGGTCGCGGTGCCGACGAAGAAGTTGTGAATGTCGCCGGTCAGGGGGAGCAGGTTCTTGACGTTGTTGGCGAGCGCGAAATCGAGCAGCTCCTTGCGCTCGGCCGCGTAGCCGTCCCACTGGTCGTTGTTGGCTCCGTTCTGGGGCCCGTTCTGGAAACCCATCAGCATCACCTCGTTGGCCCACAGCTTCCAGACCTGTGGCGATCCGGCAAGTGTCTGCTTGAACCACGCCTTCTGCTTCGCGCCCAGCATGGTTCGATTCGGGTTCTGCTGATCGGGACAGGTGACGAGCTGGGCGTCGTTGCACGGCTGCTGGTCCCGGTACTGGCGCTCGTCGGTCAGGATCAGATCGACGAGCTTGCCGATGCGGACGTGCTCGTAGATGCGATCCCGATCCCCGTCCCAGCGAATTCTCGGCATGTAGTTGAAGTAGGCCTGGTAGCCGTTGGCCCTGCGCTCCTGAATCGAGACCCGGCGGGGTAGGCCGTTGTTCGTCAAGCCCGGCTGCGCGTGCGAGCTGGCCAGCCCGTCCGCGTAGTTGTCCTCGACCTCGTGGTCGTCCCAGACCGAGACGAAGTTGTGCGCGGCGTGCATCGCCTTCAGGTCGGGGTCCGCCTTGTAGAGCCGGTACTTCTGCCGGTACTCCTCCAGGAACTCGACATTCCCGTCGTGGTTGAAGCCGCTGGTGTCCGGGCGCGGGCCGGGGTAGTAGTGCGACTCGTAGATGTAGTCGCCCAGATGGAGGACGAGGTCGATGTCGGGCTCCTTGGCGATCGCCGCCTGGGCGTTGTAGAAGCCGGCCTCGAAGCTCTGGCAGGAGAGGAAGGCGATCTTGAGCGGCTGGTTCGAGTTGTGGGGCGGCGCCGTACGGAAGCGGCCGACCGGAGATCCCTTGTCCTTCGTGTGGAACCGGTAGAAGTACTCCTGCGAGGGCTTGAGGTCGCGGACCCGGGTCCGGGCGGTGAAGTCACGCTCCTTCCGCGCGGTCACGGTCTTCTCCAGGACGACGTGCTTGAAGTCGGAGTCCTTGGCGACCTGGAGCTTCAGCCGGGAAGTGCGCTTGGCGCCGCCGAGCTGCGTCCAGAGGATGGTGCCCTTCGGATACGGGAACCCAGAGGCGACGCCGAGCGGGAAGGTGCCGGACTTGGCGACCGGGATCCTGCGGTTGCGCGCCATTGCCGCATAGTTGGGCAGTGCAGTGACCGCCGCCCCGGTGGCCAGGCCCGCGATCAGGAATTGCCGGCGGCCCAGCTTCGGCTCGGACTCCAGCGCCTCGAAGTCGAAGCGCTCGTCCTCAAAGATCTCCAGGTCCATCTCTCCTCCTCGGTCACTGCACGTGTGGTCCGTACTAAATCACGGACTGAGCCCTGTGGCGCTACCGATTTCTGTTCGACTTTCGGTTTGGCCCAGATCATCAGCGCTCGTTCCGATAGGTTTGCAGCCGGCACCCGGGGAGGGTGCGGTCGAAAGACATTGCGCCGCCAGGCGCCGAGAGGAGAGGTGCTCGTGAAGCGAAGGGACTCGCTGGTGATCGTTGCGTGTGTCGCGCTGCTGGGCTGTGCACTGGCGGTCGGAGCCGCGGACGGCAAGAAGAAGGGCAAGGGCGGCGGCAAGCTCACCGTGCTCACGTCGCAGCAACATCAGGCGGTCCTGAACGCCGGCGCCATCAGCGTCAAGTCGAAGGGCCAAGGTGGCAAGCGCGTCGTGGTGGACGGGATCACCACGACCGGCTCAGTCACTCTCACTTCGAAGAAGTCCGTGAAGGCTGGAAAGCGCACCGTCAACGTTCCCCTCTCGGCCTCGGGCAAGTCCACGATCGGCGGCTGCTCGGTCACCGGCCTCAGGGCCAGGTTCACCAAGGGCAAGTCGAAGAAGAAGAAGAAGGGCAAGAAGAGCAAGTCGGGCGCGGTCACCCCGCTCGACCGCGACGAGGCGGTCTGCAGCGTCGGCTCGGAGAATCCGACCTCGCGGCCGTACTACGGCCCGGCGATCGACACCTCGACCGCGAATCGCTGCGACTTCATGGATCCCACGGTCTGCCTGCAGCCGTGGCCGAACGACTACTTACACGGTCGCGGACGCATCCACCGACACCGGCAGGCGTCTCAACCTGAACGTGAATTCCATGCCGGCCAACACCAGCGGAGTTCACGTCGACCCGACCGACATCAACCGGGCGGACGGCTTCAGCCCCGGGCAACCTGATCACGCTCAAGATCCCTCAGGTCGAGACTCAGGCGGCCTTCAACAACAGCGGGCTTCGTTTCGATCACCAATCCCGGCTGCGTATTCGGACGCCAACCAGCCGGTCGTCGTGATCGACGCCGCCACCGGGCAGCGCCAGCCGATCTTCGCTGAGCTGGACCCCAATCCGAACCTGAACCAGCCGGGTGACACGCAGGACGTCAACCTGATCATTCGCCCGATGAAGAACTTCATCGAGGGGCATCGCTACATCGTCGCCCTGAGCGGACTGCGCGACGCGCAGAACAACCCGGTCGATCCGACCGCCGGGCTTCCGCGTCTACCGGGACAGGCTGACCACCCAGGACCCGGCGGTCGAGAGCCGGCGCCCCCACATGGAGGACCTGATCTCGACGCTGCAGATCGCACGGCATCCAGCGTTCGAATCTGTACATGAGCTGGGACTTCACCGTGGCCAGCGAGCACAGCCTCGCGGGCCGCGCTCTCGCGATTCGCGACAACGCGCTCGCACCACTCGGCGACACGACGCCGGGAGACGGCAATCATGGACGGGAGCGCGCCGACGTTCCACGTCTCGAGCGTCGGGACCAATCCCGCCAACCTGCCCGGCGAACACGCTCGAGCAGGTCGACGGCGAGCTGACGAACGTACCCTGCTACCTGAACAACGGGGACTGTCACCCGGGCGGGACGTTCAACTTCCAGTCGAACGGCGACGTGAACGCGACCCCGACCGGAACGGCCGACGACCCGGACACGGGCACCACCGGCGTGCAGGTTCGAGCTGCCTGATTCCCAACTCGGCGGTCGCGGGGGGCACGCTCCACCCGACGCAGAGCGGGATCTTCGGGCACGGCCTGCTCGGCGACTTCACCCAGGTCGACGACATGATCCGGTTCCCCCAGAGCGAGGCCAACATCAGCAACACGAGCTGGTGCGCGACCAACTGGGCCGGGTTCTCGTCGGACGACATCGGCACGGTGATCGGCATGCTCGGCGATATCTCGAAGTTCCCGCAGATGGGCGACCGGATGCAGCAGGGCTTCGTGAACATGATCTACCTGGGCCGGGCGATGACGATGGCGAGCGGGTTCGACACCGATCCCGCCTTCCAGATCGATCCGGACGGCGGGAGCCGGAACCCCTCCGGCCCGGTGCTGCAGACCGGTTCGGGCCATCTCGTACTGGGAGGGGATCAGCCAGGGCGCGATCATGGGCGGGGCCCTGACCGCGCTCGAGCCGGATCTGACCCAGTCGGTGCTGAACGTGACCGGGATGAACTACTCGACGCTGCTGCGCCGCAGCTCGGACTCCGGGCAGTACCTGGACACCGCGGGGCTCGGGCTCTGGGCTCACTACCCGAACCTGCAGCAGCGGCCGCTGATCCTGTCGCTGATGCAGCTGCTCTGGGACCGCGGAGAGGCCAATGGATACGCGGAGCACATGACCAGCGACCCGCTGCCGAACACGCCAGCGCACCACGTGCTGCTGCAGATGGCATACGGCGACCATCAGGTCTCGAACCTGGCGGGCGAGGTGGAGGCGCGGACGATCGGCGCACAGGTCCACACGCCTGAGCTGGACACCGGGCGACACTGGGCGACGAATCCGCTCTTCGGGCTGACGCCAATCGGCTCCTATCCGTACATCGGGGTCCGCGGCGATGGTCTACTACGACGGCGGTCCGCTCGACTACGCGACGCCAGCCGCACGGCACGCCCGGTTCAGACGTGCACGGACGAGAACAGCGCCGTGCACCACGGGACGGCGCCGGCACCGATCGTGGAGCTGCCGCCGAATCCGACGAGCGTGTACGGCTGCGATCCGCACCAGTATCCGCGGCGGTCGGTGGACGGGGTGGCGCATGACGCCACCTGGCTGTCGCCCAGCGCGTCCATCGCTCAGTGCGGCGGCGTCGGCACGCCGCGGCCGTGCTACTCGAACGGCTACACGGGCCATAGAGAGCTGAGGTGAGGAGAGGACGGCGCCGGGCCCAGCGGGCCCGGCGCTCGTCGCTTCCCTTGCGGCTCAGTGGTGCTTCTTGTGCCTCTGCAGCCCTGGGCGGCTGCGCGACGTGCTTCTTGCGGTGCTTCTTGCACTTCTTTCCGATCGCTCCGGCCACGCCGCCGGCTCCGCCGCCAGCGGCGGTGCCACCGCCGGGGGTGGTCGGCGTCGGCGATGAGGTGAGGCCGATGTTGTCGATCAGGTATCCCTGACCGGCGTTGCCCGCGTCGGCGTCGCCGCTCTCCCGGAAGAGGACCTTGTCGACCGTCGGCACGTTGTTGCCGCCGCCGGCCTGCTCCGGATCGAAGCGGTAGTAGTCCTCCCAGCTGCCACCCGTGGCGACCAGCGTGCCGTCGACGAACACCTTGACGACGTCGTTGGCCTGGGCCATCGTTGAAGTCGATGGTCATGCGGATGGTGTGAGCGGAGGACCGGCTGAGCGTGGCGATCGATCGCTCGTTGAAATCAGCCGGTGCTCCGAGGGGTCCCGAGTTCGTGACGTCGTCGAAGTAGACGTGCACGCCGTTGGAGAGATCGTCGAAGCGCAGATAGCTCATCCGCGCGCCGTCGCCTCGATCCGGGCTCATCGACATGTGCAGCCCGGGCTGCTCCGTCGACTGCGTGGTGCCGATCTGGAAGGAGACCTCGAAATGCTTCTGGCGGGTGCCGACAGGCGTACCGCCGCTGTCGGCGCTCGTCTCGCCCGCCTCATTGGCGAGGCCCGGCGAGAAGGTCTGGTCGCCGAACGAGCCGCTGGTGACGGCGTCCGAGATCCGGAGCGCCTTGGACCCGAATCCGTAGCTCGCCGCGGCCGGGAAACCCGAGACGTTGGCGACCGCCGCGTCGAAGCCTCCGGTGTTCGACCAGCCGTGCTGGTTGTTGATGTTGCCCGCCGTGTAGCCGCTCTCGAAGTTGATGGGGCCGAGGGCATCGGCTCTCGCGAGCCCCGTGACGCCCAGCACCATCATCGCTCCCAGAGCGACGACGAGCTTCATGTTCCGCAACATGCTTCCTCCTTCGGCCCCGCGATGGGACCTAGCTGGTTGCGGGCCTCCCTGCCCCGGTCTTCCTCACCCGTACCCGGCCCCCCGAAGGCGAAACCCCGGCGATGGGCGACGTCCGTGGATCAGAGGCCCTGCGCTGCCTTGACCACGCTGAAGACGATCACGGCGATCAGGGCCAGCGCCCGTCGTTGTTCTAGAGGCCCAGGGTCTTGGCGATGATGCCGCGCTGGATCTCGGAGGTCCCACCGTAGATCGTTGAGACCAGGGTGGCGCGGACGAGGCGCTCCATGTCGTACTCGGATGAGTAGCCGTATCCGCCCATCATCTGCATGCCCTCGAGCGCGACGCGCTGGGCGGTCTCTGTGACGAAGAGCTTCACCATCGAAGCCTCCTTGGGGAGCATGCGGTCGGGGTCCTCGTCGTTCAGGGAGGCGACCCACCAGGTCATCAGGCGGGCGGCCTCGAGGTCGGTGGCGAGGTCGGCGAAACGGTGCTGGAGCGCCTGGAAGGAGCCGATCGGGCGGCCGAACTGTTTGCGCTCCTTGGCGTAGGCGAGGGCGTCGTCGAAGGCGCGCTGGCCGATGCCGAGCATGGTGGCGGCGAGGATCAGGCGCTCCGTGTTGAGGCCGGCCATCAGCTGGGTCCAGCCGTGGTCCTGCTCGCCGAGGAGCTGGTCGGCGGGGACCTCGCAGTCATTGAAGTAGACGGTGTTGGTCTCGCGGCCGCCCATTGTGTCGATGGGCTGCATCTCCATCCCGGGGGTGTCCTTCGGGACGAAGATCATCGAGAGGCCCTCGTGCTTCGACTCGCCCTTGGTGGTGCGGCAGACGACCAGGACGTGGTCGGAGATGTGGGCGTTGGAGATGAAGACCTTCTGCCCGTTGATGACGTAGCCGCCGTTGGAGCGGGCGGCCTCGGTGGAGAGGGAGCCGACGTCGGAGCCCGACTCGGGTTCGGTCATGGCGATGGCCTCGACGGAGCCATTGGAGATCCCGCCGAGGATCTTCTGCTTCTGCTCGTCGGTGCCGAAGCGCTTTGTGGCTCCGGCGACGATCAGGGTGGTCGCGTAGCCACCGATCGGGGCCATGCCGCGCGACGTCTCCTCCATGAAGAGGCAGGCGTCGAGCATGGTGCCCCCGGCGCCGCCGTACTCCTCCGGGATGGTGAGCCCGAGCCAACCGAGGTCGGCCATCTGCTCGTAGAGCTCCTGGTTGTGGAGCTCGGTGTGCTTCTTGGTGAGCTCTTCGCGCTTCTCGTGGGTGCCGGCCTCGCGCTCGCAGAAGTCACGGATGGCGGAGACGAAGTCGCGCTGCTCGTCGGTCAGCTTGAAGTCCACGGCGGGGGGAGCCTAGCTGTCCGCGGCGGAGACTGGCTGCTCAGCCAGGTATCGCTCGGAGGACGAGGAAGAGGGTCAGGGCGATCAGGGAGATGAGGGTGCCGATCATTCCGGTGAAGCGGCCGATGCGGGCGAGGCGGTGTATCCGGACCGCGCGGCGGCGTTGCTGCCGATCGCTCCGAGGATGATCGCGGCGATGCCGCAGGGCAGGGCGATGAAGAAGCCGCCGGGGCTGAGGAAGATGAGGAGGATGGAGAGGGGGCCGATGAAGGCGGCCGCGAGCGCCGGGATGTTGCTCTCGGCGTAGGGGTGTGGGGCGAGGCGGCGGGGCGCCGGGCGAGACATGGGGTGTTGGTCAGGCCGGCTTGGCGGGGAGAGGCCGGGCACGGGTCTGGCGGATCCGGAGACGGCGGCGAGCTCTCAGGCGGAGCGCCGTCAGGACGGCTGCGATGCCCCCGAGGCCGATCAGGAGGATCACCGCAGGGGAAGGGCCGCCGCTCTCGCTGCTGGGCGTCACGGCCGCCGCCTGCTTCCAGACCAGGCTCTGGGTGCCGCCGATGGTCGCCCGGAGCCGCTGCTTGCCGCTCAGGCGGAGGGTCGTGTCGAAGACTCCGCCCTTGCTGACCTTGAGCTTCTTGACGGTGATCCAGCGGGAGCCCTGCTGCCGCTGGATGAGGAGCTTGCCGCTCGCC
Source organism: uncultured Solirubrobacterales bacterium (assembly GCA_963831605.1). Lineage (GTDB taxonomy): Bacteria > Actinomycetota > Thermoleophilia > Solirubrobacterales > 70-9 > DASUPK01. The sequence continues at coordinate 115,045 of CAWHQR010000004.1, read as the reverse complement.
GGCGCCTTGCCCCACGCCTCGAGCTTGCTGCGGTCGGTGCGGTTGGTGACGAAGGGGAAGCGGAAGGCGGTCAGGGACGTCTTGGGGCGGCCGTCGATGAAGTAGACGCCCGATTGGAAGCCCGCGTGGACGTTGGGGCGGTCGTTCGAGTCGTCGATCTGGAAGTTGATCGCGGCGCTCGCGCCGGCCTTCCAGAAGAGGTACATGGACTGCTGGATCCAGCGGGCCTGGGTCGCGAGTGGGGCGCCGACGGGGTTGGGCGGCTTGCTGTCCCACCAGAACTCCGTGACCCAGACCGGATGCTTGCGTCTTGGCGACCGTGCCCACCTTCTCGGCGCCGCGGAGGACGCTGACGACTCGGCCGAGGTCGGGGGTGGAGGCGTCGTACTGGTTGGGGCCGGACTCCAGGGGGCCGCCGCCCGTGTTGTTGATCGGGTGGTGGGCGAAGACGTCGAAATTGACGGGGCCGTTGCAGCCGGAGGTCCGCTGGTACTTGGTCTTGGCCGGCTTCTTGCCCTTCTTCTTCTTCTTGCTCTTGACCGGCTTGACGCAGAGGACCTGCTGCCAGAACTGCACGGGGCGGGCGCGGGCGCCGCTCGCCGGATAGGGGCCGCCGGGGGGATCGCCGTAGGGATCGGTGCCGCCGACGACCACCTGGACCGCGGGGTTGACCGACTTGATCGACGTGTAGGCCGCGTTCAGCATGTCGCGGTAGAGGGCGGCGCCGGTGAAGGTCTTGCCCTCGAACTGTGGGGTGAGCCAGTCGCCGCTGTTGGGTTCGTCCCAGACCTCGATCGCCTGGACGGCGGGTAGGCCCATGAAGTTGCCGGAATAGCGGGCGGCCACGGCCTGGGCGAAGTCGGCGACGTCGGCTGGGTTGGGCTTCCAGGTGCCGGTGGCGGCGGTGGATGGGCGGCCGGGACCCTCGGCCCAGGTGGGGGCGTGGTTGATGCTGAGGAGGACCTTGAGGCCGCGGGACTCGGCCGCGGTGACCGCGCCGTCGACCGAGGAGAAGTCGTAGGAGGCGCTGCCCGGGTTCGTCGGGTCCGGGGGCTTCGTGGCTCCAGCGATCGCGGGCCATTCGACGCCCAGGCGGACGATTCCGGCTCCGGCGTCCACGGTGCGGTTCAGCCAGAGGTCCCGCTGTGAGGCGTCGGCGCCCTGATACTCGTCGCCGTCCGAGAAGCCGGTCATCAGGCCGCGGGTTGCCGAAGCTGCGGTGGGAATGGCGAAGCTGACGAGCAGGGCGAGGATCGAGAGCAGGGCGATCCATCGCGCCCTGCCGCGCCCCGCGAAGTTGGGTGTTGGATCGGCGACCAAGATGAAGGAGCCCGGACGGTCGTTCAGGCTAGCGAAGCATGCGCTCGAATCAGCTCAGGGGCTGCAGCTGCCCGGCTTGAACGAACTTGAGCGCGTTCCCGGGCCTCGGATCGTAGACCTCGATCTGGAGGTCGGGCTGGTCATCGAAGACCACGTATACGCTCAGGCCGTTGCCGCCCTGGAGCGCCTCGTACCCATTCCCCTTCTTGATTCCCTTGGTTCCGCCCGCGCTTTCGGCCTCGCGCAGCGCATCGGCGGCCCCGGGCACCGCATAGGTGCCGACGCTGAGGAAGTTCGCACTCGGGTCGCCGGGCTGCGCATTGACCAGGTAGCGGATGTAGATTCGCCCGTCCGGCGTCGAGGTCAGCTCGTATTGGCTGACTCCGGGCTCGGGACCGACCCAGTACGCGACGTGGTCCAGGCCGGGCGCCGTGGCGACGAGCTCGCTCTCGGAGAGGCCGACGGGCCCCGCTCCGTTGTCGTCACTGTTGCCATTTTCGCTCAGCTTGACGACGGCGAAGATCGCTCCGGCGACGACGAGCACCACCAACAGCCCGATTCGCACCGTTCTAGCTTCCATTGTCCCTCAATCTGCTGCGTCCTCCTCGGTTGCTCTTGCGCTCAGCACCAGATGGCCGCTGAGGCGACCGCTTGGGCCCCTTCCCGATCCTGCAACGTCCGTAGCCTACCGAGCCGGAGGGCCCTATCGCCGCCTCACGAGTACGCCTCGATCCAGTCCCAGCGCCGCCCACAGAGCCGCCGGTAGTCCGAGGCGGGGACCGTGACCGTGCCGAGATCGCCATCGGATTTGCTGTCCATCATCAGCGGGCCGATGCCGAAATTCCCCCCGCCCGTGCCCGGCTGGAGGATCCCCCGGTCGTAGTCGAGCTCGACCGTATGACGTCCCGGGTTCAGGGCGACGGTGCCGAGCGGCTCGTAGCCGCCCGCCGAGTTGATCACCGCCCGCTTGGAACCGACCTCCGTCCCGTCCACCCTCACCTCGAGTCCCCCGAAGATGTAACCGCCCAGCCACAGCTCGTAGTCCCCCGCCTTGGACACGTCCACGCTCGTGGTCAGCGTCCCCGAGCCCGTCGGAATGAAACCGGTCGGTGCCGCGTTCCACGACTCGGGGCTCTCGCCCGCCGAGAGGTCGACCGGCGTCGGCGTGCTTGCTCGGGCCGCGACGAGGCTCCCCCCCTTGCCGGCCTCCTTGGCGAGCGCGGCGACCCCGTTGCAGTCCAAGGTCCCTCCGTTCCCCAGATCGCTGCTCAGCGGAACGTGCACGACGAGGGAGCCCGGTGGGTGGCCCGTCCTGCGCCACACCTCGTAGTACTCGCCCGAGTAGGCGAGCTCGAAGCTCGCTGGAGGCCTGCTGGTTGCCGGTCCACGGCGGATGACCAGGGTCTGGTAGGGGTCGAGCTGATCCGGCCGAATCTGGTCGAGGTCGAGGTACTGCCCCTTTGGGGGTGGGGCCCCGTTCAAGAGCAGGACCGGTCTGCGGCGAAGGTCGGTCGCGCCCTCGGCGTCCATATTCCTCAGGAAGTGCCGCGGGCCGTAGCTGGGGGCCTCGGTGCTCAGGGTGGGCCCGGTCCCCGCGAACTGCTTGCCGATGTGCTCCAGCTCGGTGAAATGGGATCGGGGAGCGAACCAGACACCGTGATAGGCGAGGTAGGCGGACCACAGCGTCACCCCGCCGATGACGGCCGCGAGCGCCGCGGCCTCGAACCTGAAGCTTGACCGCTCCGCAATCAGGGCGGTCGCCAGCATCGCTCCGGCGAGCACGGCCGGTGAGAGGATCGCCATCGCCTTGCCGTCGATCCAGGGCGAGCCCGCGAGGATGACCACAACGGCGCCGACCGCCCCTCCGCCGGCATAGCTCGCGAACGGAAGCCCCTCGCCTGAGGGGATCCTCGTGCACGCGAGCACCGCCCCCGCGGCGAGCGCGATGCAGAGCCCGCCGAGCACGAGCACCGCCGGCTTCAGTCCCGGGTCGGATCGAAAGTCGAGCGAGGGCCAGATCCCGGAGATGTGAAAGAGGTTGAGGGGGCCCGTCAGGTTGCCGAGCACGGTGTTCTCGATGAAGTTCTTCGAGAGCGGATTGAGGAGGCCGTCGGGCGTGATCAGGATCGGCAGCGCGAGGACGACGGCGAGCCCGAGCGCCGGGCCGGCGATCGCCAGGGCCTCTGAGCGGCCACGCTCCCGGACCAAGACGATCAGGGCGGGCAGCAGCGTCGGCAACAGCCAGACGCCCCCTCCGGCCCCCAGCACGCCGATGAAGCCGGCGATCGAGACGGCGATCGGGACCCAGATTGTCCGCGGCCAGCCCAGTCGCTTGCCGTGGCCGACGAGCGCAGGCCCGAGCGGCAGCAGCGCCGCCGCCATCAGCTCCTTCACGCCACCCCACAGGTAGTAGCCCATCAGCGTCGCGGACAGCGATCCGATCACCGCGATCCCGAACGCGGTGAGGCCGGTGCGCACGAGACGGCGCACCAGCTCGAAGATCAGCAGGCACATCACGGGAGGGGCGACCGCCAGCGACGGCATCAGCGTCCAGGCGGGGTCCTGGGCGAGCAACCGCGACGTCACCGCCGCCGGAGTGATCGAGCCGATCGGGTAGTTCCCGCCGAGATCGACGATCATCGCCTCGTGCGTGGAAGGGGCGAGGCCCCCCACCCCCCTTCCGAACTCGAAGGTGTGGTCGATCAGGCCCATGAAGGTGGCGGTGTCGTCGAGCTTGATGAATCCGGACCAGGTCGCGTCCCCCAGGACGACGAAAGGCGCCGCGAAGACGGCGAAGACAAGCCCCGCCGCACCCAGCGCCCAGCCGGACGGCCTCGAGCCGGTGTGGCCCCAGCCGAGCAACAGGCCGACGACGGCCAAGACGAGGATCGCGGGGACCGCCAGCTCTGCGGTCTCGTCGGCGACGGTGAGGATCTGGGCGACGACGATCGCGGCTGTGAGTCCCAGCGCGGGCCTGATCGTCCACGGGACGGTTAGATCGGCGAGCCGCTCGACCAGCAGCGACAACCCGACCGCAACGACGATCAGGACGATCGGGCCGATCAGCCAGTTGATCAGGAGATCCATCTAGTCATCCGGGCCGATCGTCAGCCCAGCCGCGCCACAGCCGCTCTGGAAGCGCGGCCCCTAGGGCAGCGGAACGGCCGTGATGGTCCTGTTCGAGAACGCCGTCGAGGTGCCGTTGGTCCTGTACTTCGCCGTGAAGGTGTGCGATCCCGGAGCGAGGCCAGTGATCAAGGTTGTGGCGCTGGCCTGTATCAGCCCGGTGCCGACGCCGCTGCCTCCGTGTTCACGGATGACCGCCCTTGCGTCGAGCGTGCCAGTGACGATCGCAACGGCGTCAACCTGGAAGCTCATCCAACCCTCAGCGGAGGTGTTCGGATTAATGCTGCCGGTCACGGTGACCAGCGCGCTGGTGGTGGAAGCCGTCGACGTGATGGTCGCCGACGGACCGGTGGTCGTCAGGTTTGTGTAGGTGGCGGAGGTCGTCGCTTCCGAGGTGAGCACCTGACCCGTGGCAGGCGTTCCGACTCCCGCCCCGGTCGGGCCGGTCGGGCCGCTCGGGCCGCTCGTGCCGCTGGGGCCGCTCGGGCCGCTCGGGCCTGAGCCACCGGTCGGGCCGCTCGGGCCGCTGGGGCCGCTCGTACCGGTCGTACCGGTCGCGCCGGTCGCGCCGGTCGCACCGGTCACACCAGTCGGGCCACTCGGGCCGGCCGGACCGCTCGGACCGCTGGGGCCACTGGGGCCGGTCGTCTCCGGTTGCACCCGTGTCACCGGTCGGGCCGCTCGGGCCGGAGTCACCGGTCGGGCCGCTCGGGCCGGTGTCACCGGTCGGGCCGCTCGGGCCGGAGTCACCGGTCGGGCCGCTCGGGCCGGAGTCACCGGTCGGGCCGCTCGGGCCGGAGTCACCGGTCGGGCCGCTCGGGCCGGAGTCACCGGTCGGGCCGCTCGGGCCGGAGTCACCGGTCGGGCCGCTCGGGCCGCTGGGGCCCGTAGTGCCGGTCGGGCCAGCCGGGCCACTCGGGCCACTGACGCCAGTCGGGCCACTCGGGCCGCTGGGACCCGCGGCGCCGCTTGGGCCGCTGGGGCCGCTGGGGCCCCCGCTGGGACCGCTCGGGCCGCTGGGGCCGCTCGGGCCGGTGCCGCCGGGGCCGGTCGGACCGGCGGGACCGGCGGGGCCTGCCGAGCCGGGCTGGTTGTTGATGGTGGTTTTCTTGTACCCCTTCGGGCACTTGTTCTTGAACAGGACCGCGCCCTTGTTCGGCTTCTTCTTCTTGACGCAGGCGTTGATCGTGCTCTGGGCCGGGGCTGATCCTGCGCCGATCAACGCAACGAGGGCGAGCGCCACCGCGCACAAAAGCGGTACCGCGAAGGGCCGTCGTTCATGGCGCCTGTCCACGCTCGCATTCGTATCACACATGGCCGACGCCGGTCAATCGAATCGTTCGCCGGCGTACCAACTAGCTGCGGGTCATCCACTCCGCCGTTCGGCGCAGCCCCTCCGTGAGGTCGGTTTCGGCGCGCCAACCGAGCTCGCGCTCGATCCGGGCGGGATTGCCGACCCAGGACGTCGTGTCCCAGTCCCGCTCCGGCATCGATCCCCAGTCCGGCTCGGCCTCGACTCCGAACGCCGAGCGGGCCGTCTCCACGATTTCGCCGATGGTCGTCTCGCGGCCGCTCGCGACGTTGTAGACCGCATCGGGAGCCGCCTCGACTGACTCGGCGGCCGCGAGGAACGCCGAACACGCATCGTCGATGAAGACGAAGTCACGGGCGACCTCGGGGTTGACGAGCGGTGGCAGCCTTCCCGCCAGGGCCTCTCCCACGAGCTTCGGGATGAGGCGATCGGGATGCTCCCAGGGCCCGTAGACCGAGTAGAGCCGCAGCGTGATCGCGTCGGTGTCGTGGCTGCGGGCGAAGTGCCCGCAGTAGGCCGTCGCCCCCACCTTGGCGGCCGCGTAGTCGCTGTTCGGCTCGGGCAGCTCGGCCTCGTCGGGCGGATGGTCCTTGAACCCGTACTCGGACGAGGACCCCGCGTTGATCAGGCGCCGCACTCCGGCATCGCCGCAGGCGCGCAGCAGCCGTACGGTTCCGAGGACGGTGGTCTCGAAGATGCGCTCGGCATCGGTTTGCCACGAGTAGGCGCCGTGGGTGGCGAGATGGAGCACGAGTTCGGGCCTCGATGCGGCCACCAGGCGCTGCGCCGAGTCGGGTTCGCGCAGATCGGCCTCGATCAGCTCCGCGTCGCCCTCGATCTCCCGCAGCCGGTATCGATCGGTGTCCGGCCCAATCGCGAGGAAGACCTCGTCGCCCCGCGCCAGAGTGCGGCGCGCCAGGTTCGCCCCGACGAAGCCCGCGGCGCCCGTGATCAGCACCCGCTTCGCCACGCCGCCTCAGCCGCCGAGGAAGTGGTCGTAGCCGAACGGCTCGAGAAAGCGGCCGGCGCGGACCTCGACCTCCCGCTTCTCCTGACCGTCGAGCTCGTTGGCGGTCGCCAGGTTCGCCTCCGGAGTCGGCGTTCGGATCGTGCCCCACGGATAGACCTGATCGAGGGCACGACCGTTCCAGCTCACCTCCTTGAGGGAATCGGCGACCTCGACGCCGATCGCCTCGCAGACCGGGCCGAGCGCGGACTTGGAGTCCTCCATCACATCCTCGGTGCGGACGATGTGGACGCGGTCCGGGAAGAGCTCGCGCGCGAGCAGCGCGAATTGCTGGTTCAGCGTCCATCCCAGCATGTAGCCGGCCAGCGACAGCGGCACCGCCCGCTTCTTCGTGTCCGCATACGCCGACCACGGATTGCGGACGATGTGGAGGAAGTGGGAGTTCGGCAGGTCGCCGAGAATCTTTTCGGCGTCCACGACGACGATCGGGCTGTAGCCGACATACACCTCCTCTCGACCGGACGCGGCATGGTCCTTCCATGCCTCGAAGGTGGCGCGGAAGAAGGCAGCCACGTTGTCGCCGCGCGAGCGCCCGGTCTTCTCGACGTGGCGGAGGTAGGCATCGCGCCGATCGTCGTCGGAGAGGTCCATCGGCCAGTCACGGAACTTGCTCACCTGCGGCGTCCGCGCCCGGACCTTCCCCTCCTCGTCGATGATCGCTGCGTAGTCCTCGGTCGGCGTGGCGTGAAGCGCAAAGGTCGGCCAGCGGTACTTGACCGGGAAGGTCGAGGAGAGCTGGTCAGTGACCAGCCGGGTGCCGAGCTGCGACTCGAAGGGGTAGACGAAGAGCTGGGGGTGGCCGTCGAGAAACCGGTGGGCGGTGTTGCCCCCGTTCTCGTACATGGCCCCGATCATCAGCAGGCGGATCTCGTTGCTCACTCTGACTCCTTGCGCGGCGCGTAGGCGTAGTAGAGGTCTCGGGTCCGGGCCGACGGTCGGCGCTGTCCGGCGGGAAGGGGAAATCCTATGGAAAGCCCTGCCGGAATCGGCTCGACCGCGAAGATCTGGTTGCCCGAGGGCCAGACGATCGAACCGAGCGTCTCACCGCTGCTCGGGTCGAGAGCGTGGACCGCGCATACGCTCCGGTCGAGCTCCAGCCCCGGCGCATAGTTGCGAAACCGGGGGATCACCCGCGAGGTGGCGACGAAGGCGACGCCACCCCGAAAGCCGAGGCCGCGGGTCCAACCCGGCAGACGCGCGACCGTCTCCATCTCACCGCCGCGAATCGAGCAGAGGCCCCCGTATCCGGAGTCGAGGGCCCACAGCCGGCTGCGGTGGCGGCGCGCCGAGTGCGGCCGGGTGAGCCCGCGAGCGATCGGCTCCCGGGTCGCGCCCGAGAACACGACCCCCCGGCGGTCGACCTTGAAGTCGCGGTGGCCGGGTCGGCGGCTGCCGATCCTTTCGGCCGATGCCGTGAAGAACGACGAGCGCAGGTCCTTGCCGGCCGCGATCGAGTTGAGCTGCAGGTAGTTGCGCCCGAAGTCCGGCTTGCCGTCGGCGCTCGATCGCCTTCGGCCACCAGACACGGTCGTAGCCACCGCCGTCGCGCAGCCGGACGACGGCGTTCTCGCCGACGGCGTTGGCATGCAGCTCACCGCCCACCATCGCCATGTCGTGGATATAGAGAGCGCCGGGATAGAAGCGGGCGCTCTGGGGCATCAGCGGAGCTCCCTCGAGGTCGGGCGCTGGGGAGTCGGTGCGATCCAGCGCCGACCGAGCGGGGGCGAGGTCGAACACCCGGTTCGGGTTGCGGGTGCTGGCGACGTGGACGATCCCGCGCGCGGCGTCGAGGGCTATCCCCGACGGATGCGGCATCGGGAGGTAGGTGACGACCGGCTTGCCCGCCCTGACCGTGAGCGCGACGAGGAGGTGCTCGTACTCACGCGAGACGAGCAGGGTGGCCCGGGCCCGCTCGAGCGCGGCCCAGAATCCGCCCTTGGCGCGGTAGCGGAGCAGCCGGGGGTCGGTGCGCTCCGCCCCCTCCCAGTCGGCGACGACCTGGCCTGGATCGCGCCAGCGGGCGCCGTGTCCCTCCCACAGCTCCCGCAGCTCGGCATCGCCGTGCCCGGCGGTCACCGCAGGCGGCGATGCATCTTGTAGGCGCCCACATACATCCGCATCGCGGAGCCGTAGTTGGTCGTGGAGCGTCCGCCGTGCCGCACGGTCGCGAGGATCGGCACCTCGACGATCGGGTAGTCCTCGCGCTTGCAGGTGACGACGAACTCGGCATCGATCATGTCGTCGTCGGACCGCAGCTCGAGCAGGCGGCCGAACGAGCGCGGGAACACCTTCGGCGTGCCGTTGATGTCCCAGGTCGCGAGGTCGAACAGCATCCGGCACTCGAGGTTGTACAGGAGCGATCCGAGCCGGCGCTGGAAGCTCGCTCGGATCCTCCGGTTGGCCTTGAGGACGGCGTCCGGGTAGGCGAACCCGTAGGCGAGCATCAGCGTCAGCATCTCGGGAGTGGTGCGGGCTGAGTTCGTGTAGCAGAGGACATCTCCGGCGGCGGCATCGAGACCCACCTTGACCGCCTGGCCCCAGCCTCCTTCCGCCAGGTCGATGTGGCGGATCATCTCCTCTCGCTCCGCGAGCGAGCCGCAGACCGCGACCGAGTTGTCGGTGCAGGCGTTCGTCACCAGGATCACCTCGTGCTCCGTGGGCAACTCGCGGAGCTTCGCCACGTATGCCTGCACGGTCGACTCGATGTGCTCGTCCTGGTTGTGGACAGGGAGAACGATCGTTGTGCTCGGCGGCATCGTCGTCGCCAGCGCTCAGGGGCGTGCCGGGGCGGCTGCCTCGACGGCGGACCGGGCGATGCTCTCCGCGTCGAGTCCCAGTTCGCGATAGAGGTATTCGCGCGTCCCGACCATTCCCCGGGGCATCTCGCTGACCGCGCAGCGAACGAGCCGGCAATCCAGTCCTCGCTCGGCGATCGTCTCCGCGACGAGCGACCCGAGCCCCCCCGTCTCGAAGTGATCTTCGACCGTGAGCGCGACGGGCTTTCCGTCGAGCAGCTCCGCGAGGTCGTCGACCGGCGACGGGTTGAAGCTCGAGACCAGGGCGACCGAGGCCCGGATGTCGTCGCCCTCGAGCAGCGTCCCCGCCCGGAGCGCCTCGGCCGCGGTGGTGCCGAGGGCGAGGATCGCGAGGTCGTCGCCGTCGGCGAGGACCTCTGCGCGCCCGAGCTCGAAGCGGCCGGCGAGGGCCGAGACCGCGTTCGCCTGCTTTCCGAGCCGGTAGTACACGGCTGAGGGGAGCTCCCACGTCGCGTCGAGGGCCGAGACCGCCTGTGCCGCATCCGCCGGGGCTACGGTCGTGATCGACGGCTGCACCCGCATCAGAGCGACGTCCTCGAGGGCGTAGTGGGTGACGCCGTTGTAGCCGTAGTCGACTCCTCCACCGATCGCCACGATCCGCACGGGCAGCTCGTGGAGAGCCGGACCATTGCGAATGAACTCGTACGGCCGCATCGACGCGAAGGTGGCGATCGAGTAGACGAACGGGATGCGGCCCGCCTCCGCGAGCCCGGTCGCCATACCGACCATGTTCTGCTCGGCGACTCCTGCGTTGAAGAACCGGTCCGGGAAGCGCTCGGCGAAGTCCTCGACGACCGTGAACCCGAGATCCCCCGTCAGCAGCACGATGCGCGGGTCCTGCTCGGCGAGCTCACCCAGTCGCTCGATGAATTCGTTCCTCATGGCCCGTCTCCCTCCAGCTCCCCGAGCGCCTGCTCGTAGTGCTGATCGGACATCGGGAGGTAGTGCCACTCGATCTTCGACTCCATGAACGACACGCCCTTGCCGAAGGTGGTGCGAGCGATGATCGCGTGCGGCGGCCCCGAAGCGGTGTCAAGCCCCTCGATCGTGGAGATCAGGCGATCGACGTCGTGACCCTCGACCTCGTGCACATCCCAGCCGAAGGAGTCGAAGCGGTCGGAGATCGAGCCCAGATCGAGCACGTCGCGCGTGTAGCCGAGCGCCTGCTGCCCGTTGGCGTCAACGATCGCGATCACGTTCGAGACCTGGTGGTGGGCGGCGAACATGACCGCTTCCCAGGTGGAGCCCTCGTTGCACTCGGCGTCGCTGAGCAGCGCGAAGGCCCGGCGACGCGAGCCGTCCATCCGCGCGGCGAGGGCGGCGCCGCATGCGACCGAGAGGCCGTGCCCGAGCGACCCGGTGGAGAAATCGATGCCCGGAACGGCGTGCTCGGGATGAGCGCCGAGCCCGCTGCCGTCGCTGGCGAAGGTGTCGAGGGTGCCCACCTCGATATCCCCGCGAAGGTGAAGCGCGGCGTACAGGGCGAGAGCCGCGTGGCCCTTCGAGAGGACGAACCGGTCCCGGTCGGATTCCTCGGTCCCCGGGGAGCTCAGCACCTCTGCGTAGAGAGCACCGAGGAGATCGGCGATCGAGAGGGCAGAGCCGATGTGGCCGATGTTGGCACGCTTCGACTGTTGGATCACGATCCGGCGGATCCCGTCGGCCATCGCCGCCGCGGGCCGCTGGTCGGACGTGGTCGCTTCGGTTGAGACCATGCGCGATCTCAATCTAGCCGGGACCGGCTCCCACGGATGCGTCACGCACCGGAGGACGATCGGCGACTTGAGGGACATCGGCCGCGCGGGAAGAGCGGGGCGACCGGTGCCGCGCTGCGACCGTCATCACGCCCGCGTAGATCACCTCGGAGGCCGTCAGCGCCAGGCGGCCCATCAGCGCGATCGCCGTTGCGACGGCGAACGATTGGCCCGGCACGGCCGACCGCATCCCCCAGGCGAAGGCGCCGTCGCGGATCCCAAGCCCACCGGGAAAGACGAGCGTGACGACGGCGGCGCAGAAGGCCAGGGCCTGGGCCGAGGCGATCACGCTCCAGTCGGAGCTCGTGGCGGGAAAGATGGCTCGAGCGACGAAGAACATTCCGAATCCCATCACGGCCCACGTCGCCAGGTAGTAGACGAACAGCGCCAGCAGCTGGCGGGACGAGAGAAGCGCCGGAACATTCCCGCGTCCGATTGCGCCCAGCAGCTTGTTGGCAATCGGCTCGAAGAGACGCGGGTGAAGACAGGCGAGCGAGAGCGGCACGGTGGCCAGCGTCGTCCACCCCAGCCATGCGCCCGCCCGGTCCGGGTGTGCGAGCAGGAACCAGGCGGTCAGGGCCGCGGCCGAAGCGAACTGAAGGACCGTCTCGTAGGCCATGGCCGTCACGGTCACCCTCCGCGGCACGCCCTCGCGTTCGGTGAGGACGACGCGGCTGACAACGAAGAGGACGCCTCCTGGCACGTATCTCGCAAGCAGGGACTTGCCCCACGCCATCTGGGTCCCGAGCCAGCTCGGTGATTGCCCCAGCATGCGGAGTTGGAGCTGCCAGGCGAAACCGATGCTCGCCTGGAACGCGAACAGGGTGATGACGGCCGGGACGAGCCATCCGCCGGCAAAGCGGATGTCCTGCGCCTGCAACTCGCGCCACTGGTCGACGACCGTGAAGATCAGGAACCCGAGGACGACCGCCGTGAGCCCGGCCTGGACGGCGATGCGGACCAGCGGGTGGCGGGGGGGCTCCCGGCCCAAGGTCGATCCGGCTTCCCCCAAGCGGTGAAGCAGAGATGTGCGTTTATCCCGCAAGCGAGCCAGGAGCGTACTCAGACGAAGCGGCGGGACTGTGCGCTCTGGGCGGTGGCTCCTGCCGGTGGCGTGGCCCCAGAGCCCGGAGCCGGACTCGAACCGGCGACCCCTTCCTTACCATGGAAGTGCTCTACCAACTGAGCTATCCGGGCGAGTCCCGCACTGTAGCGAGGGCGTCCCCACGATCAGGGCGGCCTTCAGGAGTGGAGAGAGAGGCGCTGGCCGTTCATCCGGGCGGCCGAGTCGGAGGAGAGGAAGGCGATTGCGTCGGCCAGGTCCTCGGCCGGGGTGAAGGTGGGGCGCTCGGTCTCGGGGCTCTCCTCGCGCATGCTGGGAGTCTCGATCGCGTTGACGACGATGATGTTCGCGGTGGCCGGGGTGCCGGCGAAGGAATCCGCGAGTGCGAGGGTCCAGGCCTCGGCGGCGGCCTTGGCCGAGGCGTAGGCGGCGTTGGTGCTCTCCGGGTTCTGGGCCGCGGCGGATGAGACCAGGACGAAGCGGCCGTGGGCGCTCCGGGTGAGGGCGGAGTGGAATGCGCGGCTGGCGAGTTGGAGAGTGCGGACGAGGAGGTCGTGGAGGAACTCGTAGTCGGCGAGGTCGAAGCTTTGGATGGGGTCGCCGCCGCGATAGCCGCCGACGAGGTGGATGAGGCCGTCGATTTGGCCGAAGCGCTTCTCGATCTCGGCGGCCCAGGCGTTGGCGGCGGCCTCGTCGAGGAGGTCGACGGCGTGGGGGTCGACGCGGTCGGAGGGGAGGCCGAGGTCGTGGGCGACGCCGTCGGCGATCTCCTGGCTGCGGTCGGCGAGGGAGAGGCTGGCGCCGGCGTCGGCGAGGCGCTGGGCGACGATGGGGCCGAGGCCGCCGCCGGCCCCGGCGATGGCGATGACCCTTCCTTCGAGATCGGTCATGGCGATGACGCTATCCGTCTCAGCATGGCTCTGCGGACTCTTTCGTCCACGGATTTGTTTCAGTCCGGGTGTCCCGCGCGAATCGGCCGGGCCTAGGTTCCTGCGCATGACCAAGTACCACCCCAGGCACCAGGGGGACCTTGGAGAGGCGGCCGCAATCCAATGGCTGACTTCGATCGGCGGGGTTGTCGCGATCTCCGCTGTTTCACAGTCCGAACTACGACCTGGTCGTCGATCTCGGTCGCGGCCTGTTCAGGGTTCAGGTGAAGACGTCCACCTGCAGACACCGCGTGAGGGACAACTTCGCCGTTCAGCTGGCGACCTCCGGCGGCAACCAGAGCTGGAATCGAGTGGTGAAGAAGTTCGATCCCTCCCGGTTCGATTTTCTGTTCGTGCATGGTCGGGGACGGGAGGAGGTGGTTCGTCCCGTCGAGCGAGATTGGAGCGAGTCACCAGATCGTCCTTGGCGGCGAGAAGTACTCCGAGTTCCAGGTCGGGAGAGCTGAGCCGCTTGACCACCCCCTTCTCCACCCGTTCTACACTCCGCGCCCGGAGGGGGGGCGCCGGAGTTGGAGAGCCGGGCCGGACTGTAAATCCGGTGGCACAGCCTGAGTGGGTTCGATTCCCACCCCCCCCATCTCCGCCGCCTCCGACTGATGAGTCACCCGGTTCGGAACAGCTCGCTTCGCGGGTGGTGGATCGGACGCGGCTCTCCGCGAACCATCAACTGACCATCCCGAGGGGAACCTACGAGGCGGCAGAGCTGCGGGTCGGCGACCGCTTCCGAGTTCACGCGGTCGGCAAAGGCCGGGTCGCGATCACTCGGCTCGACGAATACCTCGCGACTGGGTCGGCCAAGGCCGAACGCCGCTCCCCCGGATGACCCGGAGCCCTCAGCCCACCAGACGTTCCGTGCTCAGCCCAGGCCGCGCAGGCATTGCGACTCGGGCATCGCCTTGAGCCGCTTCAGCGTGTTGTTCTCGATCTGCCGGATCCGCTCGCGGGTCACCCCGAACGCAACACCGACCTCCTCGAGCGTCATCGGCTGCCGACCGCCGAGCCCATAGCGCAGCTCAAGGACCTCGCGGTCCCGGCTCGGCAGCGCCGCCAGCGCCCGCGCAACGTCCTCCCGCTGCAGGTTGTCGGAGGCCGCCTCGAACGGCGACTCGGTCTGCTCGTCCGCGACGAAATCGCCCAGCTCGGAATCGTCCTCGTCGCCTACCGGCTTCTCCAGCGAGACCGGCATCTGACTGACCCTGAGCACCTCACGCACCTCGCGAGCGGTCCAGCCCAGCTGCGCGCCGATCTCGGCCGGCTCCGGCTCGCGCCCGAGTTGCTGGACGAGGCTCCGCTCCACGTGGACCACCCGATTCAGCTTCTCCACCATGTGGACCGGAATTCGGATCGTCCTCGATTTGTCGGCCAGCGCCCTCGTCACCGCCTGGCGGATCCACCAGGTGGCGTAGGTCGAGAACTTGTACCCCCGCCGGTAGTCGAACTTCTCCACGGCGCGAATCAGTCCCAGCGACCCCTCCTGAATCAGGTCGAGGAAGCTCAGCCCCCGCCCGAGATAGGACTTCGAAATCGACACGACCAGCCGCAGATTCGCCTCGACCATGTGCCGCTTCGCCGCCATGTCACCCCGCTCGATCCGCTTCGCCAGCGCCACCTCTTCTCCGGCGGTGAGCAGATCCACGGTCCCGATCGAGCGCAGATAGAGCCGCAGCGAGTCCAGACTCGGCTCGACAGTCAGATCCAGCTCCTGCCTCTTCCCATTCCCGTTGGAGGAACCCTCTCCCTTGCTCTCCTTGTAGGCCGTGACGCCGTCGGCGGCGATCACGTCCACACCCTGCTCGACGAGGTGACTGTGCAGATCGGACACCTGTTCCTTGGTGACCTCCACCTCCTCGAGCGTCGAGGCGATCTCCTCGAACGTCAGATAACCCCGCTCAGTCCCTTTTGCGATCAGGCCGCCCAGCTCGTCGCTGCCCTCCAAGGGCTGCTCCGCGGCGACCGCTGCCTCGCCAATAGACGCCATCTCTCTCTCCTTCTCCCAGTACTCCCGGATGCCCGGCCTCTCCCCTAGACGCGATCCGGACTAAAGCGAGCGGGAGTATACGGGCGGGCTGAGCAGCTATTTGACCCACTTTTCAGGCAATTTCCGTACCCGGCAATCGCAGCCCGCCATACTGGAGGAGATGGCCGAACAGACCGTCACATCCCCGAGCCGCGACGCCCAGGCCGAGGCTCCGGCCACCAAGGTCAGCCTCTCCCGCGTCGGCGTCGTCGGAGTAGAGAAGATCATCCGCGTCTGCGCATCTCAGAACGGCGGTGATCCCGCCGACGAGTCCCTCTACCACGCCGACCTCGAGTGCTTCGTCGACCTCAACCCTGAGCAGGCCGGAGTCCACATGTCCCGCTTCGAGGAGGTCGTCAACGAGGCCATCGACACCGTCGTCCTCGGCGAAGCTCTCCGCGCCGAGGGCCTCGCCGCCCACATCGCCGAGCAGGTCCGGGAGCGCCAGGGCGGCATTCGCGCCGAGGTCAAGATCGCGGCCCGCTATCCCGAGACCGTCCCGGCCCCGGTCTCAGGCCTGCCCACCCAGGAGCTCTACACCCTCTTCGGCACCGCCGTCGCGTCCGACCGCGGCACCAGGACCCTGATCGGTGTCGAGGCGCAGGGAATGACCGCCTGCCCCTGCGCCCAGGGACTGGTCGAGGACGGCGCCCGCGAGCGACTCGCCGAAGAGGGCTTCGTCTCCGAGGACATCGACCGCATCGTCGACGCGGTCCCTCTCGCCACCCATAACCAGCGCGGCATCGGCACCCTCTATATCGGCACTCCCGAGAACTCCGGTGTGGACATCGACGCCCGCCGTCTCCTGCGCATCGTCGAGAGCTCGATGTCGAGCGAGATCTACGAGCTGATGAAGCGAGCCGACGAACGAGCCGTGGTCGAGAAGGCCCACGCCAATCCCCGCTTCGTCGAGGACTGCGTCCGCGAGATGATCCGCCTCCTGACCGAGACCTTCCCCGAGCTCCGCGACGGCGCCTTCGTCCACGCCCGCCAGGAGAACCTCGAGACCATCCATCGCCACAACGTGGTCGCCGAGCGCTACGGCCTGCTGTCCGAGATCGTCGGCGAGCTGGAGAGCGGCACCCACTCCCGCCATCACACGACGATGCGCGAGTGGCTAGAGGCGCCGGCCGCTTAGCGGCCGCTCGTGGCTGCGACGCTCATGGCGAAGCCGTCTTCCGAGACGATCTCGACTCCATCATCCGCCTGAAGCCGAAGAAGTAGTCGACCCCGCTGATCACGGTCGCCGCCACCGCGGCGTACACCAGCAGGTTGACGCCGAGCGGCGCCGGGTTGACGGCGATCAGGCAGATGATCGCGGCCACCTGCAGGATCGTCTTGACCTTGCCCAGCCAACTCGCCTGAATCACCACCCCCTGCTCGGCGGCCACCAGCCGCAGCCCCGTGACCGCGAACTCGCGCGCGATGATCACCATCGCGATCCAGGCAGCGAGGCGGTCGAGCGAGACCAGCGCGATCAGCGACGCCGCGATCAGCAGCTTGTCCGCGATCGGGTCCATCAGCTTGCCGAAAGTCGTGACTGCGTTCCGGTGGCGTGCGATATAGCCGTCGAGCGTGTCGGTGAGCGCCGCCAGCGCGAATACGCCCGCCGCAATCGCATCCCCGTTGGGCGTCTCGTCCAGCAGCGCCACGACCACCACCGGCACCAGGAGGATGCGGATCAGCGTGAGCGCATTGGGCAGGTTGAGCTGGAACACCGCGCTCAGTATCCCTGCCTCAGCCGGACGCGAGCGCCCCGGCCCGCGCGAACACCTCGTCCAGCATCGGCTCGGTCAACCGGCCGGTGAACGTGTTCTGTTGGGAGGGGTGAAAGCAGCCGACCATCGCCCACTCCCGCCGCCGCCGTCCCTCGACCGTCTCGAGCCGCGCCTCGGCGCCGTGCCCGAACCGCGGCCGCGGCCGCGGCACCTCGGCACCGAGCTCGGTCAGTGCCAGCAGCGATCCCGTCCACGCATAGGACCCGAGCGCCACCACCACCCGGGCCGAGCGCAGCAGCCTCAGCTCCCGCACCAGATATGGCAGGCAGTTGTCCCGCTCCTCGGTCGTCGGGCGGTTCTGCGGCGGCGGGCAGCGGTTCACCGCGGTGACGTAGGCGCCGCGCAGCCGCAAACCGTCATCGCGGCTAACCGACTCCGGCTGATTGGCGAGTCCGGCTCGAAAGAGCGCGGCGTACAGCCAGTCGCCCGAGCGATCGCCGGTGAACACCCGGCCGGTCCGGTTTCCGCCGTGGGCGGCCGGCGCCAGTCCCACCACCGCGATCCGCGCCCTCGCGTCCCCGAATCCGGGCAGCGGCCTCGCCCAATAGCGCTCCCCGCGATAGCGGCGCGGCGGCTCCGCGGCGCAGCTCTCCCGCCACTCGACCAGCCGAGGGCAGCGGGTACACGAGGTGATCTCCGACGCGAGGCCGCGAACCGTCTCCGTCAAGCGGAGGAGCCGGCGGTGGCCAGGCCGGCGGCGCGGAAGGACTCGATCGTCAGGCCCAAGCCCTCGCTCAGGGCCGTCTCGGCCTCGAAGCCGATCAGCTCCTTCGCCCGGCTCACATCGAGGTAGCGCTTCGGCTGCCCGTCCGGGCGGGAGTCGTCCCAGACCGTCTTTCCCTCGAAGCCGGCCAGCTCCTCGATCGTCTCCGCCAGCTCACGGATGCTCGTCTCCTTGCCCGTGCCGATATTGACCGGGTCGGAGATGTCGAGCTTCTCCGCACAGAGGACCAGCGCGCGCGCCGCATCGTCCACGTAGAGAAACTCGCGCGAGGGCTTCCCCGTCCCCCAGAGGACGACCTCCGGATCGCCCCGCTCGGCCGCGAGCACGTACTTGTGGACCATCGCCGCGATCACGTGCGAATCCTCGAGGTCGAAGTTGTCGCCGGGCCCGTAGAGGTTCGCCATCACCGGCGCGCACGAGTCGAGCCCGTACTGGCGCCGGTAGGCGTCGCTCAGCACGAGCAGCATCTTCTTCGCCAGCCCGTACGGCGCATTCGACTCCTCCGGATAGCCGTCCCAGATGTTCTCCTCGGAGAACGGGACCGGCGTGATCTTCGGATAGGCGCAGACGGAGCAGGCCGCAACCAGCTTCTCGGCGCCCAGCTCCCGGCAGGCCTCGAAGACGTTCAGCCCCATCGCCAGGTTGTCGTTGGCGAGCGGGCCGGGGTTCCGCCGGTTGTAGCCGATGCCCCCCACGTTGGCGGCGAGATGCAGCACCACCTGCGCTCCGCTCAGGGCGTCGAAGCACGCGTCCCTGTCACGGAGGTCGTGCTCAGCCGAGCGAATGACCCGAACCCCCGCGCCCAGCTCCTCGAGCAGGGCGACAGTCGGGCGTCCGAGAAAGCCGGCGCCGCCGGTCACCGCGACGGACTTGCCGGACCAGAACCCAGGATCTGGTCGCGAGGAGGCCATGGCCGAAGGCTAGCGTCCGCTCCCAGGCCGTACCCCGCGCAAACGACCGGCGATTCGGTGCCAGAGCGGCGGCGCTGGTCGCCTGAAGAAGCGCGAGGCGAGCGCATCGGCCTGCTCGTCGCGCCCGACCTCGGCGGGGTGCTCGAGCGGGAACTCGATCCCCTCGAGCGGCCGGCCCGCGATTCCGAGCGGGTCCGCGGTGGCATTGGTTGCATCCTCGCTGAAGCCGATGTTGGAGATCAGGTTCCGATTCGGATTGACGCTGAGCAGGCCCCGGCTGAGCCCGACATAGCTCCACTGGGCATCCCAGTTGTCGATCTCCGGCGAGTGGTCCCAGACCCAGCCCCAATAGCGCCGCTCGTCCTCCTCCTCGAACATTCGGTGCAGCCGCGTCTCGCGCTCGGCCTCGGTGTCCGAATGCCAGTCCGAGAGATCGACGTCGTAGAGCTCCCAGGCTCGCCGCCAGCTCGCCCACCCCCAGACATGGGGATAGCGGGAGAAGTGATAGCTGGCCCCGGACGGCGGGGTCCGCAGAAGCTGGCTCCCGGTGATGTGAACGATGCGCTCGTCGTCGCGGTAGCGGTGGAGCAGCTCGGCGCAGTAGGGGAAGAAGGTCGGATGAGGCAGGCAGTCGTCCTCCAGGACGATCGCCTCCTCGGACTCCTCAAAGACGCGGTCGAGGCCGCTGGGGATCCGCCGCTTCAGACCGAGGTTCCGGTCGGCGAAGTCCCTGATGACCTCGCAGTCCCAGTCGACCCGCTCGACCACGGCCCTGGCCTGCTCGCAGCCGCGTTCGTCCTCCTCGTTACCCGGCCGCGGCCCGTCGGCGATCAGGAAGAGCCTGCGCGGGCGCGCCTCCCGGATCCTCTCGAAGACGCGCGCCGTCTCCTCCGGGCGGCGGAAGAGGAGCAGCGCGACCGGCGTCTCCAGGCCCTGGTCCGCGCGCGCCATCAGAGCAGCCGCCCGATCCGGCTCGGGAATGGGTACTCGGTGCTCACCTGCGAGGCGAAGGCGGCCGGGGCCACCTCCCTGCGGCGCTGGACCCCCCACCGCTTCCGCAGGGTCCCCGGGATCATCCCCAGGAATGAGACGAAGGCCCGCAGCACCTTCCCGGCGTACCCGTCCCGGCGCCCGGCCATCAGCGCCCCCCAGTTGTAGAGCGCGATCTTGGGCAGCGACCGCAGCAGCACGGACGCCGGCAGGTCCTTGAACACCGTGACGAGGCCGTTGCGCACCAGGTAGAAGCGCGGCAGGTCGGTCGAGGGGCCGACCGTCCCGCCCCGGACGTGGAACGCCTTCGGCTCCGGCACGTAGAGCCCCGAGTAGCCGAGGAGCAGCATCCGCAGGCAGACGTCGCCGTCCTCGCAGTAGAGGAAGTAGTCCTCGTCGAAGCCGCCGGCCCGGTCGAGTGCCTCGCGGCGGTAGAGCGCCGCGGCCGCGGAGACGACCGGCGTCGCCCGGCGTTCGTCGTACTGTCCCTCATCGCGCTCGTCGAGCCCGCGCGGCTCGAACCGGCCGCACGTGTAGAAGTCATGCCCCACTTGCTCGATGACACCGCGATCGTCGAACCGCATGATCTTGCCGGTGACGAAGCCGAGGCGCGCATCGCGCTCGAGCTCTCCGACCAGCAACTCGAGCCAGTCCGTTGAGAGCTCGATGTCGGTGTTGAGCAGGGCGACGTACGGGCTGCCCGCGGCGAAGATGCCTGGGTTGACGGCACCCGAGAAGCCCCGGTTCTCCCCCAGCTCGATCACCCTCGCCTCCGGCCAGTGCTCCCGCAGGTGCGCGATCGAGTCGTCAGAGGATCCGTTGTCCACCACGACCACCTCGAAGTCGCGGAAGCTCTGCCCAGCCAGCGTGTCCCGGACCATGTCGAGGAAGGTCAGCCCGTCGCGGGGCGTCGCACCGTCGCGGTTCGGGATCACGATCGAGACCTTGGGCTCCGGAGCCGCCATGTCGTCGGCGTGTATAGCGGGGCGGGGATGAGCGCGCTGCGCGTCTGCATCGACGCCCGTCTCGGCAGCGGCCGGTTCGGCGGCGTCGAGCAGGTGGTGATCGGCGTGGCGTCGGGACTGTCGAGAATCGGCGATGAGGACGAGGAGTTCCTCTTCCTCACCCACCCCGAGCAGGAGGAGTGGCTGCTGCCCTACCTCCAGGGCCCGTGCCTGCCTCTTCACCCACGGATCGGCTACGCGCGGCGCAGGGCCCGCGCGATCGGCCGGGGAGTGGCCGAGCGGATTCCGGCGGTCGGCCCTCGGTTCTCGGTCCGCCCCTCGGATGGAACGATCGAGGCTGCGGGCGTGAACGTGGTCCATTTCCCGTTCCAGGACGCCTTCACCACGGACGTGCCGAGCATCTACCAGCCGCACGACCTCCAGCATCTTCACCTGCCCGACCTCTTCTCGCCCTGGAGCGCGAAGCGGCGGGAGATCATCTACCGCACGCACTGCGAGCGGGCCGAGGCCGTGGTGGCGATGACGTCCTGGGGGCGCCGCGACTTCATCCGAAGCTACGGCCTCCCCGAGGAGCGGGTCTGGGTCGTCCCGGGAGCCTCGGTCCTGCCCGAGTACCCGGCCCCGGGCGGCGCGGACCTGGATCAGATCCGGGAGCGGTTCTCGCTCCCGGGCTCCTTCCTCTTCTATCCAGCGCAGCCCTGGCCCCACAAGAACCACGAGCTCCTGCTCGAGGCCCTGGCGCTGGTCCGCGAGCGGACCGGGAACACGATTCCCCTCGTCTGCTCCGGCGCGCCCGCAGGACACTTCCACCAGGTCAGGGACCGCGCCGTCGAGCTCGGCTTTGGGGAAACGACCACCTTCCCGGGTTTCGTCAGCCCGACGGAGCTGCGCGGCCTCTACGAGCTCGCCACGGCTCTCGCCTTCCCCAGCCGGTTCGAGGGCTGGGGGCTGCCAGTGTGCGAGGCGTTCTCCGCGGGCCTGCCCGTCGCCTCCTCTTCGGCCACCGGACTGCCCGAGCTGGTCGGCGATGCCGGCCTGATCTTCGACCCCGAGAGCGTGGAGCAGATCGCGGATTCCGTGCAGCGGATCTGGACCGACGAGGGCCTGCGGCGCGACCTGGCGAAGCGCGGCCTGGAGCGGGACAAGCTCTTCAGCTGGGACCGCACCGCGCGCCTGTTCCGCGCCCACTACCGCCGAATCGGCGGGCGGAGCCTTGCAGAGGAAGACCGTATCCTTCTGGCGGCTCCGCCTCCCGCCTGAACGCAGGCCTTTTCGCGACGTGGACACCGGATCTTCCGACAAGGACGCAACCCCCGTGCTCCAGCGCGCGCTGGTGGGCCTGCTCTCCGCGCTGCGACGAGCCCTGAGCACGATCAACCAGGTGGTCTTCCGCGACCGCCTGCAGCACATCGACCAGCAGACGGAGCGGCTCGGCTCGGCCTCGGTCGAGGCGGTGACCCACCTCGGCGGCGAGGTCCGGGCTCTGGAGACCCGGCTCGCGGCGATCGAGCGCGAGCTCACCGCCCTGCGCGAGCTCCTGGAGCGCCGCGAGGGCTCCGGCGCCGCGGACGACGAGCCCGTCGAGGCCCGTCCCCACGCCGGCTAGTGCCCGGTCCGGAAGCGCCCCATCTCGATCCGGGTTCCGTCTGGCTCGACGCCCGCGGGACCCAGAGCGTCGGCCATGCCGAGCGCGGCATCGCCCGCTACGTGACCGAGCACGCCCGGGCCCTGCTGGACCTGGCCCCGGAGATGATCGGCGGGATCGGCCTCAGCCCGGACGTGCCGGTGCCGCCGACCGCGGCGCCGTTGCGGGATTCCACCAAGTCGGCCTGGCAGACGCGCGAGCAGGGTCCCGCCGGCGGTGTCCCCCCGATCTACCACGTCATGTCGCCCTTCGAGGCCGAGCTCGACCTGGAGGAGATCTGGCCCCGCTGGAGCCGTGGCTCGCGCCTCGTGGTCACCCTGTACGACCTGATCCCGCTGATCATGCGCGAGCGCTACAACGCGGACTGGGGGTACATGGCGACGGCGTGGATCGCGCGCCTCGGCCTGCTCGGCTCCGCCCAGCAGATCCTGACCATCTCCCAGCGGACCGCGGACGACGCCATGGAGCACCTGAACGTCCCGGAGGAGCGGATCACCGTGATCGACTCGGGCGTCTCGGACCGCTTCTCCTCCCTGGTCCGCACGAAGGAGGAGGCGGAATCGATCCTCCGCACCGAGCTGCCGAAGGTCCGGCCCGGCTTCCTGCTCTACGTCGGGGGCGTCGACTACCGCAAGAACCTCGAGGGCGCGATCCGCGGCTACGCCGAGCTCCCGGCGGCGATGCGCGACGCCCACCAGCTGGTGATCGCCTGCAACCTCGTCCCCCACCTGCGCTTCACCCTGCGGATCTTCGCCCGGCGCCTCGGCATCGAGTCGCGCAACCTGCTGCTCACCGGCTTCGTCTCCGACCGCGACCTGGCCGCTCTCTACCGCAGCTGCGAGCTCTTCGTCTTCCCCTCCCTCTACGAGGGCGCCGGACTGCCGATCCTCGAGGCGATGACCTGCGGCGCCCCCGTCGCATCGAGCAACACCTCGGCGATGCCGGAGCTGCTCGGCGACCTCGACGCGACCTTCGACCCCGGCGACCCGGCCGACATCGCGCGCTGCATACGCGACGTCCTCGAGACCCCAGGCCAGCTCGAGGCCCTGCGCGAGCGCTCGCGCCGGCGCGTCGCCCTCTACACCTGGGAGCGGGTCGCAGAGCGGACGCTCGACGGCTATCAGCGGGCGCTCGAGACGCCACTCGACCGCACCGCGCCCGCGATCTCGTGAAGCGCGCCCTGATCACCGGGATCACCGGCCAGGACGGCAGCTACCTGACCGAGCTCCTGCTCGAGAAGGGCTACGAGGTCCACGGCCTCGTGCACGGCTCCGCCGAGCGTCCCTTCGAGCGGCTCGAGCCGGTCGTCGACCGGATCAAGCTCTACCCCGGGGACCTGCTCGACGAGTCCTCGCTGGTCGACGTGCTGCGCCAGGCGCAACCCGACGAGATCTACAACCTGGCCGCCATGTCCTCCGTGGCGCAGTCGTGGCGGCTCGCGGTCGCGACGGCCGAGTACACGGCGGTCGGGGTGACCAGGCTGCTCGAGGGAATCCGCGAGGTCTGCCCCGAGGCCCGCTTCTACCAGGCCTCCTCATCCGAGATGTTCGGACGGGCCCAGGAGACCCCCCAGAGCGAGAGCACCCCGTTCTATCCACGCAGCCCCTACGGAGTGGCGAAGGCCTACGGCCACTTCATCACCGTGAACTACCGCGAGAGCTTCGGCCTCTACACCAGCTCCGGCATCCTCTTCAACCACGAGTCGCCACGCCGCGGGGAGTCCTTCGTCACCCGGCGGATCAGCCAGGGCGTGGCCCGGATCAAGCTCGGGCTCACCGACGAGCTGGTCCTCGGCAATCTCGAAGCCCGCCGCGACTGGGGCTACGCGAAGGAGTACGTCGAGGCGATGTGGCTGATGCTCCAGCAGGACCAGCCGGCCGACTTCGTGATCGGGACGGGGGTCGCGCATTCGGTGGAGGACTTCGTGGACGCCGCCTTCGCCTGCGTCGACCTGCGGCGTGAGGACCATGTCCGGATCGACCAGGACCTCGTCCGCCCAGCCGACATCGAGGAGGTCGTCGCCGATCCGAAGCGGGCCAAGGAGAAGCTCGGCTGGGAGGCGAGCGTGGGCTTCGAGGAGCTGGTCGAGCTGATGGTCCGGGCCGACCTGGAGGGGCTCAGCGGCTCAGCCTGAGTCCCGCCCCAACCTGCGTCGGCCCCAGGCCACGGCCGGATAGGCGCGTCTCTTCATCTTCTCGCCGACCGAGACCGTCGGCGGCAGCTCGGGTGCACGCCGCCGCCACTCGGCCGAGCTCAGCCCGGACTTGACCAGGGCGACGTGGACGCTGGTCCAGAGGAACTGCTCGTGCCGGAGGACCAGGTGGGGGTAGCGGCTCCAGCCGCGGAGACCCGCCTCCTGGTCCGCGATTGCCTCCCGCATCTCGACCGCGCCGGCGCGCGTCTCGTCCGAGATCCGCAGCCTCATCGGCGTGGCCGGGTCCCACCAGAGCCCATCGAGGAGGAGCGCCCGCAACTCCGGCTCGTCGAAGCGGAGCAGCCCCGGATACCCGATGCGGTCGCCCTCCAGGCGGAACTCCGTGGCCAGGGCGAGGATCCCGCCCGGCCGCAGGACCCGGAACATCTCCTCGACGCTGCGGCGAACCTCCGGGAAGTCGCCGAAGTGCTCGATCGAGCTCGAGGAGAAGATCGCGTCGAAGGACTCGTCCTCGAAGGAGAGCTCGAGCGCGTCCATGTGCCTGACCGTGAGGCGGTCCTGGTTCCACTCCCCGTCCCAGTAGCGGCCCGGATCGGTGAGCATGTCGGCGCTCGAATCGCGCTCGGACCAGTCGTCCGCGGTCTCGTAGAGATCGGTCGCGACGACCTCGCCGACGTGGCGGGTTAGCCAGTAGACCGTCGCCTCACGGCCCGCTCCGACGCCGAGGACCCTCGCATCGTCGCGGAGGACGCCCAGCGACCGGAAGGCCCGAAGCGTCATCGCCACCTCCCAGTACTTCCGGTACTCCCGCCCGGCGGGGAAGTCGGGATCCCCGAAGTGCTCGCGATCGGACGCGTAGACGTCGCGGATCAGCTCGCGGAGCTCGGGGTCGGAGAAGTCCTCGAGCTCGCAGAGCTTGCAGTGGCTGGGGGGTCCGCCGGCCATCCGGCAAATCTATCCGCGCCATAGCCGAATCAGCGCCCTAGACTCCCGGCGGAGGCAGCCATGAGCGGGATCTCCGTACCTGAAATCGCCGAGCGACCGGCGGATTCCTCGACGCTTCAAGTGTCCGTGGTGATCCCCTGTCTGAACGAGGCCGAGTCCATCGAGGCATGCGTGCGCGCAGCGCACAGGGCGCTCGACGAGGGCGGCTACCTGGGCGAGGTCCTGGTCGTCGACAACGGGTCGACCGATGGCAGTGGAGAGCTCGCGGCCGGCGCTGGGGCCCGGATAGTCGTCGAGCCGAGGCGGGGCTATGGCAATGCCTATCTCGCAGGCCTCGCCGCTGCCCGAGGCCGCTACATCGTGATGCTCGATGCCGACTTGACCTATGACGCGGGCGAGCTGCCCCGCTTCGTCGCGGCGCTGGAGGACGGCGGGGACATGGTGCTCGGCGACCGGATGGAGGGGATCCAGCCCGGAGCGATGCCCTGGCTGCATCGCCACGTCGGAAACCCGGTCCTCACCGGGCTTCTCAACACCCTGTTCGGCACCGAGGTGAAGGACGCGCACTGCGGGATGCGGGCGGTGCGGCGCGACGTCCTGCCGCGGCTCGACCTCCGGACGAGCGGGATGGAGCTCGCCTCGGAGATGGTGATCCGCGCCGCCAAGGCCGGCCTCGACATCCGCCAGTTCCCGATCGAGTATCACCCGCGCCAGGGCGAGTCGAAGCTCTCGACCTGGAGCGACGGCTGGCGGCATCTCCGCTTCCTGTTGATCCACAGCCCGCGGCATCTCTTTCTGATCCCGGGCACCGTGATGGTCGCCGCCGGAGCCCTGATCATGGCCATCGTGGTCACCCAGATCTCGCTGCTCGGCCGCGAGTGGGGCATCCACGCGGAGATCGGAGGGTCGCTCCTGGTCGTGCTCGGGGTGCAGCTGCTCGCCCTCGGCCTCTGTGCGCGTGCCTACGGCGTCTACTTCATGGGTGAGACGGACGACTGGTTCGGGCGAATGCGGAACCGCTTCCGGCTCGAGCATGGATTGCTGATCGGCGGGGCCATCGCTGTCGCCGGGCTGATCTCGGGTGGCGTGCTTCTCGGAATGTGGATCGACAATGGCTTCGGCAGCCTCGCGGAGGGGCAACTGGCCGTCCTCTCGGCCACGCTGGTCACGGTCGGCGCTGAGGTGTTCTTCACCTCGTTCCTGCTCTCGATAATCGGCCTGCGGCGACCCGAGTAGATGAAGGAGCGCCTGGCTGCTGCGGCCGCGGGACTCGTCCTGATCGCCGCCGCGCTCATCGCCTTCTCATTGAGCTCGCGGCCCGTCACGGCGGCCACCAACACCGTGGAGCCGATCACCCCGAGCGTCTTCCTGGACGCGGGGGGCCGGGAGTGCCAGCTGATCGGTCGCATCCCGGCGGGGGCCGATCGGGTCCGCCTGCTCATCACCTATGTGACGGGCGGCGCTCGCCACCTGCACCTGGAGATCACCGACCGCCGCGGACTGGTTTCGTCCGGAGACGCGAAGTCCATTGAGATCGGTGAAACGCTGGTCACCCTCAAGCCGCGCACCCGGCTCTCCCGCCAGGCCCAGATCTGTTTCTCCAACCCGGGCCAGGGAAGGATCGTGCTCGGCGGTGCCGCGAAGCGGGTTCCGACCACCGCCCCCGGTAACACAGCAGAGAGGCACAACGTCGCCAGCGTGATCTTCGTCTTCCCCGGCTCGGCAAGCTGGGTTTCGCAGGCCGGCAACGTCGCCGACCGTTACGCGAATGCCCAGACCGGCCCGCTCGGCGGCTGGACGATATGGGCCGCCGCGCTGATCGCCCTCTGCGCCGCCGGTCTTGCGATCTACTCCGTCGTCATCCTCCCCGGACGGCCATCGTGATGGCGACCGCCAGCGACCTGCTGCGCCGCACGCAGGAGACGCGGGAGCACAGGCAGACGCCGGCCCCGACCACATCCGGCGGGCGCTTCCGGCTCCCGACGGCCGCCTGGGTCTGCGTCGCCGTTGCGTTTCTGAACGCTGTCGTCTGGGGCCTGATCACTCCGCTCTTCCAGGTGCCGGACGAAGCCGGCCATTTCGCCTACGTCCAGCGCATAGCCGAGACGGGGAGGCCCCCGATCGGGAAGTTCGACGTCCAGCACTTCTCACAGGAGGAGCGCCGCCTGATCGACACGATCCGGTGGAAGGCCGTCCAGCGGCGCACGGACGTTCGGGTGCCGGGTACGGCGAACTACCAGCAGCACCTCCAGCAGGACGTCAGCACCTCCTACGACCGCTCGAACCGGGGCGGGTACACGACGGACACCAACAACCCTCCTCTCTATTACTTCACGGCCGCGGGCGTGTACCACCTCTCGCCCTGGACCTCGCTCCCCGACCGGGTCCACTTCCTGCGCCTCTTCTCCGCGCTGCTCACCGCCTGCACCGTGCTGCTGATCTTTCTCTTTCTGAGAGAGCTCCTGCCGAGCACCCCGTGGGCCTGGCCGGTCGGCGCCCTCGCGGTCGCCTTCCAGCCGATGTTCGCCTTCACCTCCAGCGGCGTGACGAGCGACAGCGTCCTCTACCTCACATCCGCCGGGGTCTTCTACACGCTGGCCCTGGCATTCAGGCGCGGGCTGACTACCACTCGTGGCCTGGCGATCGGGGGGTTCGCAGCCGTCGGGATCCTCTCCAAGATGAACATGATCGGCCTCGCGCCGGGGATCCTGGTGGGGATCGCCGCGCTGGTGCTCCGGGAGGCGAGGCGGCGCCGCGGAGAGGCACTCGACGGGGCGCTGGCGGCTTTCGCCGTGGTTCTGGTGCCGCTCGGGGTGTACATGCTGCTCAACTCGACCATCTGGGACCGCGGGCTCTACTTCGGCCACGGCGGCGTCCAGGGGCCGACCGGGATCGTGGTTCCTGGATCGACAGAGCACGGCCATCGGCGACCCTGGGCGACGCGTTCAACTACATGTGGCAGTTCTACCTCCCGCGCCTGCCCTCGATGCACTCGGTCTTCGAGTTCTATCCGCTGCGGCAGATCTGGTTCAACGGATTCATCGGAGAGTTCGGCTGGCTCGACACCAAGTTCGCGAATTGGGTCTACGACCTCGCCCTCGTGATCGCCGTCGGGATCCTGGTCCTCGCGGGGCGCGAGCTCTACAGGATGCGGAGCGTGATCCGCTCGAGACTCGGAGAGCTGATCACCTATCTGTCCCTGATCGCCGGGCTGCTCCTCCTGATCGGTGCCGTGAGCTACATCGCCCGGATCGGCGGCGCGACCGGCTACGAGCAGCCTCGCTACCTCTTCCCCCTGATGGCCCTGTACGGCGCCCTGATCGCGATCGCCGCTCGCGGGGCCGGTCGCCGCTACGGCCCGGCGCGTGGGCGTGCTCCTGGTCTGCCTCGCCGTCGCCCACTCGGCGGCGGCGATGCTGCTCACCCTCACCCGGTTCTACGGCTGACCCGTTGCCGAGCGGAGACCGGCGACGTCTGGCTGCTCGACCACGACGAGATCCTCGGCGGGGGGCAGCGCTTCGGCCTCCGCCTCGTGGAGGCTCTTCGCGATTCGGGGCGGAACGCCGAGGTCGCTGACCTTTCCTTCCCCACTCCGGCCCCCTGGAACCCGGCCGTGCCTCCGGCCATTCGGCGAACCCGCCGCTTCCTGAACGGCGTGGGCCAGGAGGCGATCGTGATCGGGAACCATCCGCGCGTCCACGCATTCCTCTACGCCGCGGCGCCGCGCTCGGGCGGCCCCGCGATCGTCAACATCGCGCACGAGCGGGAGAGCGCCGGACGGGGAATCGCCCGCTTCGCCTACCGGCGCTTCGGTGCGCTGGTGGTGATCGGGGCAAACGCCGCCCGCGAGTACGAGGCGCGGCTCCCCGGCATCGAGATCACCAAGGTCAACAACTTCCTGGCCGCGGCCGACTTCGAGCGCGCCCGCGGAGAGCGGGTGCTCTCGCCGCACCACGACGAATGAACGATCGGCGTGCTGGCGCGGCTGATCCCCGAGAAGGGCATCGCCGAGCTGATCGAGGAGCTCGCCTCTCCGGCCGCCCGCTCCGGCTGGCTGAATCTGGTGATCGCCGGAGGGAGGCAGGACGCCTGCCTACGCGGAGCGGGTGGAGCGGCTGATCGCAGACCTTGGCCTGGCCGACCGCATCCGCCTGATCGGGGAGACCGACGACGTGCCGGGCTTCCTCGGCTCGATCGACACGCTGGTGGTGCCGTCCGTCGGGAAGGAGGCCCAACCCACCGCGATCATCGAGGCGCTCACCCACGGCATCCCGGTGATTGTGCGCGATCCCCTCTACTCCCCGGACTTCGACGGTCTGCCCGTCGCCCGGCTACGGCTCCGTGGACGACACTGGCCACGGCGCTGCGTGCGCCGCGCTCGCCGGCGGCGCCGATTGGACGAGCTGATCGCGCGGTTCGGGCCCGAGCAGGCGATCGCCGGCGTCGACGCCGCCGCTCAGCTCGCCAGGGCGCGCTCGTAGGAGCGCAGCGTTCCCTCGGCCGTCTTCGGCCAGGTGAAGCCGGCGGCCCGCTCGCGGCCGGCCGCCGCGAGCCGTGCGCGGAGCTCGCCGTCGGCGAGCAGGCGCTCGATCGCGCCGGTCATTGCTGGGACGTCGAGCGGGTCGAAGTAGAGGGCGGCGTCGCCGGCCACCTCCGGCAGGGAGGTCGCGTCCGAGCAGGCGACCGGTAGGCCGCGAGCCATCGCCTCCAGCACCGGCAGGCCGAAGCCCTCGGCGAGCGAGGGGAAGGCGAGGCAGGTCGCAGATTCGTAGAACCCCTCGAGCTCCGCGTCCCCCAGCCAGCCCAGCAGGCGGACCCGGTCCTCCGCTCCGCGCCGTCGCACGTGCGCGGCGAGCTCGCCCTCCCATTCGGTCCCGTAGCCGGGGACGACCAGGACGGCCGGGCGCTCCAGCGCCGCGACCGCGTCGACGAGGCGCTCGATGTTCTTGTGCGGGCGGTGCGCCGACACGCTCAGCACGATCGGCGCGTCGCCGAGGGAGTGCCGCTCGCGCAGCGCCGCCTCCGGGACGGGGTCGACCGCCTCGCTCAGGCCCGGGGCCAGATAGGTGACGTCGACCCGGGAGGCGTCCACCCCGAGGTGGGCGACGACGTCGGACTTGGTCGCCTCCGAGATCGCGATGACCCGCGCCGAGCGCCGCGCGGACAGCGGGACCAGCATCCTCATCCCGAGGGATCGAAGGCCGGAGTGAGCCTCGGGAAACCGCTTGTAGATCAGGTCGAGGATGGTCGTCACCTGTGGGACGCCGGGGGCGGCGGGGGCCGTGGTGAAGAGGTTGTGGAGGAGATCGATTCCGGCGCGGCGTGCGGCTCGGGGCAGCGCCGTCTGCTCGGCGACGACGCGGCGCGCCCGGCTCACAGCCCTCACCGGGATCTCCACCACCTCGAGCTCCCCGGCCCAGGGCTCCGAGCGAATCCCGGGCGCCCCCTCG
The DNA here is from genome assembly GCA_963831605.1 of uncultured Solirubrobacterales bacterium. Classification (GTDB taxonomy): domain Bacteria; phylum Actinomycetota; class Thermoleophilia; order Solirubrobacterales; family 70-9; genus DASUPK01. The sequence continues at coordinate 84,097 of CAWHQR010000004.1, read as the reverse complement.
CGCGAGGCGAAGAGGACGAGCTCGTGTCCGCCCACCTCGAGCAGGGCGGGGACCAGATGTCTCGCATAGACCTCGGATCCGCCGGTCTGGCCGGGGACGAGGTGCAGCAGGTTGAGACCGACCTTCAAGGGCCGCAGGTTCGCACACAGATTTGGGGGACCCATCCCTAACCTGCCGCGGATGAACGCCGCCGAGGGGCCGACGATCAGCGTCGTGGTGCCCGCCTACAACGAGGAGAGCTACATCGCCGAGGCGCTCGACGCGATCCTCGCCCAGACGGACGCGCCCCTCGAGGTGATCGTCGTCGATGACGGCTCGACCGACGCCACCGCCGAGATCGCCGGGAGCTACGGCGACCGGGTCCGCCTGTTCGGGCAGGAGAACCGCGGCTGCCCCGGCGCCTTCGACACGGGCTTCCGGGAGGCGGCGGGGGACTTCGTCGCTCTCTGCCCGGCCGACGACGTCTGGGAGCCGCGGAAGCTCGAATGGCAGCGCGAAACTCTGGCGCGGCATCCCGAGGTGGACGTCTCCTTCGGCGCCGCAGAGCGTTTCGGCCTGGCGAGCGGCGCGCACCAGCGCCCGCTCCAGGACGGCGTTCTCGACACCCGGGCGTTCGCGCGGGAGATGTACCCCGAGAACCTGATCGCGGACCCGAGCGCGGTCGTGCGGCGCTCGCTCTATCTCGACCTCGGCGGATACGAGCCGCTGGTCGGCGAGGACTACGAGTTCTGGATGCGCGCCCTGTCGGCCGGCGCGACCTTCCACTTCGACCCTCGGTTGATCGTGCGGCTGCGGGAACACGGCGGCAACCTCTCCTATCGGGCACTCGAGATCTGGGAGACGAAGCACCTGATCCACGAGCGCTACGCGGAGCTCGCCGGCGATCCCGAGCTCGTCCGCCGCACCCTGGCCCACGACCTGCTGATGATCGGCTACTGCCGCGCGGCGCTCGGCCGCTCGGGCGATGCTCGCCGCTCGTTCCGCGCCTCGCTCGGGACCCGGCTCAGCCCGCTCTCGCTGGCGGCGGCGATTGCCATGACGGTGCCGGGGGTGGCCAGGGCGGTCAGCAGCGTGGCGCCCCGGATCCGCAGGGCCTCCGCCGGGATCGGCAGCTGACGGGATGAGGATCCTCTACGTGGCGATGGCCGATGACTACGGTGACCCCAGCCGGGGACCGAGCTTCGAGGAGACCAACTTCCGCAGCGCGCTCGATGGCATGGGCCACGAGGTCATCCCATTCGACTTCATGGCCGAGAAGCGCGAGCACGGCAAGGGCGAGATGAACCGGCGCCTGCTCGCGGCCGCCGAGGAGGCCTCACCGGATCTCTCGTTCTTCGTCCTCTTCGAGGACGAGATCGACACCGAGACGATCGGAGGCGTGAGCCGGGCGGGCGGCCCGGCGGTCAACTGGTTCACCGACGACCACTGGCGCTTCGACCGCTTCAGCCGGCACTTCGCTCCCGCCTTCGACTGGTCTGTCACGACCGACCGCGACTCCCTCCCCAAGTACGAGGCGATCGGCTACGAGCGGGTCATCCTCTCCCAGTGGGCCTGCAACCGCTACGCCTACGACAGGACGGCCGACGGACTCGACTACGACGTGACCTTCATCGGGCAGTCCTACGGCGAGCGGCCCGCGACCGTGGAGCGCCTGCGGGCCGAGGGGATCGACGTGCGCTGCTGGGGCTTCGGCTGGCCCGAGGGCCGGATCGAGCACGAGGAGATGGTCCGGGTCTTCGGCGCGAGCCGAATCAACCTCAACCTCTCGAGCGCCTTCTCGCCGCCCGGACGGCTGCCCAGCCGGCTGATCCAGCGCTTCCGCAAGACCAGGGAGGAGCGGAAGAGCCAGATCAAGGGCCGCACCTTCGAGGTGCCCGGCAGTGGCGGCTTCCTGCTCACGGACCGCGTCGCCTACCTCGAGGACTACCTCACGCCGGGCAGGGAGATCGGCGTCTTCGAGTCTCCCGACGACCTGGCGGGGCAGGTCCGCTGGTGGCTCGAGCACGAGGACGAGCGGGCTCAGGCGGCCGAGGCCGGCTACCGCCGGGTGCGGGCGGAGCACACCTACGACCACCGCTTCGCCGAGATCTTCGAGAGGGTCGGCGCCGGATGACGGACCCGAACACCCCCGAGCTCTGGGACGACATCTGGAGGGCCGGGACGAGCGCGGGGGAACACCGGGCGAACGTCGCCCGGGAGGAGCTCTCGATTCGGTGGCGTCGCATCGAGGAGCGCGTGCGCGCGCGGTTCGGTGCCCTCGAGGATCTGCGCGTGATCGAGATCGGCGCCGGCGCCGGCACCAACGCCGCGGCGATGGCGAAACGCGGCGCCTCGGTGACCCTGCTCGACTACTCGCCAAAGGCACTGGGCAAGGCACGGGAGCTCTTCGAGGCGAACGGGCTCCAGGCCGAATTCGTCGAGGCCAACGCTCTGGAGCTCCCAGACGAGCTGCGCGGTGGCTTCGACGTCGCCATGTCCTTCGGCCTCAACGAGCATTTCACCGGCGCCGAGCGGGACGGGATCTTCCAGGCGCACCTCGACGCCCTCCGGGACGGCGGGATCGCGATCGTCTCGGTCCCCAACGCGCGGAACGCCCCATATCGCGCCTCGAAGTGGTTGGCCGAGCGCACCGGGCGCTGGAAGCTCGGAGTCGAGGTGCCCTTCACGCGCGCGGAGCTCGAGGGGATCTGTGCGCGCCTCGGTGTGAGGGGGCCGGAGTTCTTCGGCGACTCCTTCGCGTACTCGCTGCAGTTCGTCAACCCGGTCCCCTACGCACGGCGGGCCCTCGGCAGGCCCAGCACCCGCGTGAGGCGGCGCCCGGAGCGCGGCACGCCGCTCGACGAGCGCTGGAGCTACGCGACTGTCGTTGTCATGCCCCGTCCCTCCTAGACTTCCGGTCCACATGAGCCCGAGCTCCATACAGACTGAGCCGACCGCGGCAGCCGATCTCGGCGGCGCCTCCGTCGGTCTCGTGCACCCCACCCTGAAGGTGACGGTCCCGAAGCGCCGCCGCATCCGCCTGTCCGACCTCTGGACCAGCCGCCACGTCGGCTTCATGCTGGGCCTCCGGGACATCAAGGCCAAGTACAAGCAGTCGGCACTGGGTCCGCTCTGGCTCGTGCTGCAGCCACTTGGCATGCTGGCCGCCGTCTCGATCGCGTTCTCGAAGGTGACCACGGTCAACACGGGGGGCGTGCCGTACATCACCTTTGCGCTGGTGGGGCTCGCGGTCTGGACCTACGTGCAGATGGCGATCACCGTCGCCCCGCAGGTGCTTCAGGCCAACTACCAGGTGGTGCGCCGCAGCCCCTGTCCCCGTCTCGCCTTCGTCACCGGCACCTTGGTCTCGGTGCTGCCGCCGTTGGCCGTCGTGCTGGCAGCAAGCATCGTGGCGGCAGGGATCAGCGGCACCCTCTCGATTCAGGCTCTGGCGATGCCCATCCTCGTCGCCTGGCTGCTTCTCATGACCTTCGGGTTCACGCTCCTCGTCACCGCGCTCGGGGGTCGCTTCCGCGACGCCGTCGCGATGGCACCGCTCGTCGTCCAGGCCGGCATCTTCCTGACGCCGGTCGGCTATCCGCTCAGCGCGGCCGGCAACTTCGCCAAGGTATTGGCCTTCAACCCGGCGTCCGGGATCATCGAGAGCTGGCGCTGGTCGCTGCTCGGGAGCTCGCCGGACATGTTCGCGATCATCGTCGGGCTGGTCGAGATGGTCGTCATGATCGTGATGGGCTGGTACGTCTTCGGGCGGATGGAGACCCGCTTTGCCGACTACGTCTGACCTCAACGGGGCCGAGGCTCGCGACGACCTCGCCATCCGCTGCGAGGGAGTGGGCAAGAGCTACGGCCTGGGCGAGGAGCTGAGCCTTCAGCACACCCTGAGCACGCTCGTCCGCCGCGACTACGACAGGGACCGCTTCTGGGCCCTGACCGACGTGAGCTTCGAGGTGAGGCGCGGGGACTTCTTCGGAATCGTCGGAGCCAACGGCTCCGGCAAGTCAACGCTCACCCAGCTGGTCTCGGGGATCGCGATGCAGGACGCCGGCAAGATCGAGGTCTGGGGCCGGCTGATCCCGCTGCTCGAGGTCGGCGCGGGCTTCCATCCCGAGCTCACCGGCCGCGAGAACGTCGAGCTTCTCGGGACGATCCTCGGGCTGGGCCGAAAGGCGATCCGGGACGAGATGGAGGCGATCACGGATTTCGCCGGGATCCACCGCTATATGGACACGCCTCTGAAGCGCTACTCGAGCGGCATGGCGGCGAGGCTCTCGTTCGCCACCGCCACCTGCTTCCCGGCGGACACCTACGTCTTCGACGAGGTCCTCGCCGTGGTCGACGACTCCTTCCGCGATCAGTGCGCGACGGCACTCAAGCGGCTGAACGCCGAAGGCCGCACGATCATCTTCATGAGCCACGACCTCGACCTGGTCCGTTCGGTGTGCTCGAACGGGATGTGGCTCGACCGCGGCAAGATCCGGATGCGCGGCGCAATCGACGAGGTAGCCGAGGCTTACTCCGCGCAGCCCGCCTGATGGAGGACGGGCCCGGGCTGGTCACAACCCTGCGGCGGGCGCTTCGCCGGATCTTCGAGCTCGCGGCGGGCGCCCTGAGCCGGCTCGCTCCCCTGATCTACCGATCGCAGCGAGAGCGCGCGACTCGGAGGCGCCTCGCTGAAGAGCGGCAGTGGAACGCCGGCCACGGGGACGAGACGCTCCGGCTCGACTACGACCTGGGGCCCGAGGCGCTGGTGATCGACGTCGGCGGCTACCGCGGGAACTGGTCCGCCGACCTGTTCTGCCGGTTCGCCTGCCGGATCGAGGTCTTCGAGCCCGTCAGGGCATTCGCCGATGGCATCGAGCGCCGCTTCGCGGCTAATCCGAGCGTCACGGTGCACCGCTACGGGCTGGCCGGGCGGGACCGCCGCGAGGTGATGGTGCTCGACGAGGGAGCGTCATCGGCGGTTCTGGAGCCCGTCGGGGCCGCCGGGGCACGGGAGGAGATCGAGCTGCGGGACGTGGCGCAGGTGATGGAGGGGCTCGCCCGCCCCGAGGTGGACCTGATCAAGATCAACATCGAGGGCGGGGAGTACGAGCTGCTCGAGAGGCTGCTGGAGGCCGGTCTCGTCGAGCGATTCCGCCACCTGCAGATCCAGTTCCATCGAGGGGCGCCCAACGCGCCGGCGCGTATGCGCGCCATCCAAAGCGGCCTGGCCAGGACGCACCGTCAGATGTGGAGCTACCCGTGGATCTGGGAGAGCTGGGAGCGACAGGCGTGACGCACTCAGACGCGCAGTCTGCGCCGTAGCGCACCCAACGCCTGGACCGCCTTCCCAGCGTGAAGCCATCGCCTTCTCGCAGCGAGGTACCGGCGCCGTGCACGCTGTGGGAACCTTGCGATCCCCTGTCCCCCGCCGATCTCGTCGGCGATCGGGGCGCGATGGAGCCAGAGGTAGTCCTTCTCGGTGGACGGCTGCCACCGGCTGTAGAAGAGGTCCGTGTTGCGCCGCATGACCTCCGCGAACCATCTCGCCTTCTCGGCGTCGTAATCCCTCTGCGAGAGGGAATCGTTCTCGACGTCCATCAGGATGCAATAGACCTTCCCGCCCACCGACGCGGCACGGAAGCAGAGGTCCATGTCGTCGGCATAGAGCGGCGCGAACGCCTCGTCCAGATAGCCGTGCTCGTCGAGAAATGCCTTGCTGAAGAACAGCGGCCCACGCATGCAGGCGTCGACGCCGAAGATGCGGTCCTTGAGGGCCGGGTCGGTCTCGGTGTCCTGGCGCCAGTACACCTCGTTCTCGGTGACCGCGATCTGGCCCGGGCCCTCCAGGCCCTCGGTTCCTCGCGGGTAGAAATTCACACCGGCGAGCCCTCCGACGATCACGGCGCGGCTGCTTCTGTCCATGAATGTCACCGCCTCGAGGATGCAGTTGCGGTCGTAGATGAAGTTGTCGTCCTGAACAACCATCGCGTACCTCCCCGTCGCCCTTCGTAGGCCGATGTTGTTGGTTTTCACCTCGAAGACGTCCGGAGTCGTGAGGATCGCGACGGGGTAATCGTCGCGGTCGTTGAAGAACTGCCGCACGATGGCCTCCGAATCGTCACTGCAACCATCTAGGATCACGCAGAGGTCCACCTTCCCGTACGAAACGAGGGTGCGGTCGAGCGGCCTGAGCAGATCCGAGAGAATCGAGGCCTTGTCGTGGATCGGGAGGACCACGCTCACCAACGGACGCGGCGATCCAGCGAGGAGGTCGTTCAGCTTCAGCTCGAGCCTTCGCTCGAAGCCACCGTGAAACTCGTCGTAGTACTCGAGGGTCTTCCGGCGCAACCGCTCTCGATCCTCGTACGGGCGAGCGCACGCCTCCTTCACAAGCGCGTCGTTCCGCTCCGATTCCGTCTCGAGGGCGCAGGAAGCCCAGCGGAGCGAAGTCGATGCCACTGTTCCGGCTGATCAATGGAATGACGCCTCGGGCCGCGGCATCAATGATCGTCCCCGCCTGACCCTCCTCAAGCGAGGGAAAGAGGAGGTAGTCGCAGCGGTCGAGCAGCTCCCGGTACTCGCGGCTGTCCGAAGCGAGCCAGCCGTGATTCGTCATCCGGGGGCCGAGGAGCGCCTCAAGCTCAGCGAGCCTCGCCTCGTAGTGCGGGTAGGAGGTGGTCCCGACCACGTGGAGGTGCGCGCCCAGCGCCTCCAAGTCAAGCCTCCCAAGGGTGGCCGCGACGATGTCGAACCCCTTGCGGAGCCCAATCTCAGAGGCGCAATAGAGAAAGTGGGTCTCGGAGGATGACCGAGTACGACCGCCATCGGGTGCCGCGCCGAGATCGGAGCCGTAGTTCGCGAGGCAGATCTTCTCCCCGTCGACCTCGTGTCGGGTGTAGCTGTTGAGTGTCTCGACGCTGCCGAACAGCAGGATTCCGTCTGCGGCGGCGAGATCCAGCGCCCGCTGCTCGACGTCCAGGATGTCGACCGCGTGGATGGCCTGGGCGGAAAGCCCCTCGCGGACGACGAAATCCAACAGCAGCCGATTGTGCTCGGCGGGATGCATGTTGACGGCGACCAGGATGCTGCGATCGACAGTGCAGAGATCGAGGAACCGGCCGAAGTTCCGCGCGATGCCGACGAACAGATCGAACTCCTGCCCCTTCACCTGCTCCGGCTCGGCCGCGTCCACATAGGTCACCTCCCCCCGGCGTGACAGGGTCTCGTGCAGGGTCCGGGCGATGACGTTGGCGGACGACCCCCAATAGGGGTGATCCCCGCGCGGCAGAGCAGGGTCGAAATGAACCTCGCTGTGACTGAGGAGGATCCGCACCCGACCGTGCAACCTATGATCTCGTCGATGCTGGTGCAGGGACCAGGGGATGGAACACGCAGAAGCTCTCTACCGCTGCGCGTCGCACAGCGGCTGGCGCCGGGATGGGTCACTCGGCAAGTGAACGAGGCGTTCGCCGCGGCGGGCGCCGAATTTGCCGAGAACTTGAGTCCCGATCATGCTGCCGTGGATCGGGAGGATGTCGGCGAGAACCGCCTGTTTGAGATCTTCGATGCCCACCGCGAGGGTGCCGGAATCTGGAAACCACGACAGTACTTCAAGGTCTACGCCCGTCATCTCGGCAGGTTCGTTGGCCGGGCCGTCAACGTTGTCGAGGTCGGGGTGTATAGCGGCGGCAGCCTGGGAATGTGGCGCGAGTATTTCGGCGGGAAAGCGACGATCCACGGCATCGACATCGATCAGGAATGTCTCCGATTCGAGTCCGACCACATCGAGATCGTCATCGGCGACCAGTCGGATCGCGGCTTCTGGAGGACCTTCGTCGATCGCGTCCCGCAGATCGACATCGTCATCGATGACGGCAGTCACGTCCCGGAGCACCAGGTCGCCACGCTTGAGGCGCTGCTGCCGCACATCTCGAACGGCGGCGTCTACATCTGCGAGGACATTGGCGGGGCGGACAACGAGTTTCATTCCTACCTCGGCGGTCTGGCGCGGGGCCTGTCCTTCCTGGACCCCGAGGTTGCGAGCGAGGATCAGCCGACGACAGGCCTCCAGCAGATCATCGAGGGAATCCACCTGTACCCGTACATCGCGGTGATCGAGAAGCCTGAGAAGCCGTTCGGCCGGTTCTCGACCGAGGTGCGTGGGACCGAGTGGATCGACGACCGGACCGCGCATCTACTGAACGCGACGCCCGAAGCGCCAGCGGGCGGCGTCGACGGTGCCGAGGACAGCTGAGCGCAGTACCGCACCGTCGAGCGGCCGCTTGAGCCAAGTCCGCCAGCGCACCGCCGCGGCCGCCGCCTCCTGCCGGTAGACGGCGTCACTCATCCGACCCCGGGCGGAGTCGTCGTAGACGACGAGTTCGTCCGGGAGCAGCAGGAAGCGGCACCCGGCATAGGCGAGCAGCATCCACAGCCCGTAATCCTCGACGCCACGGATGCCGTACCCGAGCGCCGAGGTAGGAAAGCCCCCGGCCGCCGCGAGGACCGACTTGCGGGCGACCGCACTCGAGACGATCACCGGATTGTGGGCGAGGAACTCCCTGCGCTCGAGCTCGCGGCGACCCTGCAGACCGAAATAGGAGCCGCCGCTCGTGCGCTCGGCGTCGGAGGCCACGACGTCGTAGCCGCCGTGGGCGAAGAACTCGCTCTGCTTCGCCAATTTCGCCGGCAGCCATCGATCGTCCGAGTCGAGAAAGGCGATCCAATCGCCCCTGCTGCTGGCGATGCCGAGATTTCGGGCCGGCGCGGGCGTACCGTGGTTCTCCGGGAGGCTCAGGTACCGGACGCGCGGATCCTCTCCTGACAGCCTCGTGAACACCTCCTCCGTCTCATCCGTGGAGCCGTCATCGCAGACGAGCACCTCGAGCGGGGCAGAGCTCCTGTTCCAGCGCGGATTCGACCGCGACAAGGCAGTCTGCGGCCCGCTGGTAGGTCGGGATGACGACGCTGATCCGCGGCCGCTCGTCGCTCATCGATCGCCCCGGGAACCGCAGCGAACGCTCGAGTCGGGCCCGCCGACGCCTCATGAACCGAGCACGGAGCCCGGTCGAGACGTGCATGGCGAACATCAGGAGGCGATCGAACCCAGTCGAAAATGCGGACCCAGTCGCCGGTCGCCATCGTCTCCTCGAGACGGTCCGCGCCACCTGCGATCCCGCGCATGTTCAGGGAGATGTTGACCCCAAACGGCAGCGGCGAGAAGGACGCATCGGCGACCGGGTATCTCCTCGAACCGGGTGACCCGTTCGATCTGGCCGAAGCCGGCCTCCCGCATCAAATGGGCGAGCCACGGGCCGGTGAACCCTGTCTTGTGGAAGTCGTACTCGTCCTTCTGGCCTCCGTAGATCGCCCCGATCCAGGGGTCGTGCGGCGGCGTGAACCAGTCCTCGCGCGAGATCAGGACCGAGGCGATCGCCTCCAGGTCGGGGACCGCGATCAGCAGGACCCCGCCAGGGCGAAGCACGCGACGCCACTCGGCCAGCAGATCGGGCACCCGGTCGGTCGCGAAATGCTCGAGCAGGTGACTGGCGTAGACGAGCTCCGCCGCGCCGTCGTCGAAGGGCAGCCGCTCGCCGATGTCGGCGACGACATCGACCCCGGGCGCATCCTCCAGCGCGTCCACGTTGACGAAACCCGGGATGGGTGTCGTCCCGGAGCCGAGGTTCAGGCGCAGTCCGCTCACTACCCTGCGCACCCCACGGCCCAGAGCGCCGCGGTCACGGCATGGCTCTGAGAATCCTGCACTGCGTCGAGTTCTACCACCCGAGTCCGGGGGGAGCCCAGGCCGTGGTCAGGAACGTCTCGCGGGAGCTCGTCCGGCGCGGACATGAGGTCACGGTGGCCACCACACGCCTGCCCCACCGGCAGGAGGCCGAGCTGGACGGGGCGCGGATCGAGCAGTTCGAGATCTCCGGGAACGCGGTTCGGGGGATGAGAGGAGAGGTCGACCGTTACCGCAGCTTCGTCGTGGACGGCGGCTTTGACGTCGTCATGACCTACGCCGCCCAGCAATGGACGACGGACGCGCTGATCGATGTGCTCGACCGGATCCCGGCTGGGACCGTCCTCGCTCCGTGCGGCTTCTCGGGGCTCACGGACCGCGCCTATGAGGACTACTTCGCGACCCTGCCCGCGGCGCTCCGGAGCTTCGACGAGCTGATCTTCCACTCCGGCACCTACCAGGACATCGAGTTCGCGCGCCGCGCCGCGCTCGAGAACCTGAACGTCGTCCCGAACGGCGCGAGCCGCGAGGAGTTCGAGGGCACGGACTCGGACTTCCGCGAGCGGCACGGGATCGACCCTGCCGAGCCGCTGCTGCTCACCGTCGGGCCGCACAACTGGCGCAAGGGCCACGCCCTCGCAATCGAGGGCTTTCGGCGGGCCGACACCGGCGGCGGCACGCTGGTCGTGATCGGGAACAGGCCGCTGCGCGCAGGCTGCCAGTGGGACTGCCGGCGCCGGGCGCTGACCGCCCGGATCGGGACCGCGGGCCGCAAGCGGGTGAGGATCCTCGACGTCCCGCGAGCCGAGGTGCTCTCCGCCTACGCGGCGGCCGATCTCTTCGTCTTCGGCTCCCAGGTCGAATGCTCGCCGCTGGTGCTCTTCGAGGCTGTCGCTTCCGGGACGCCGTTCGTGAGCACCGCCGCCGGCAACGCCGAGGAGATCGCCGAATGGACCGGGGGCGGCGTGGTCGTCCCCTCCGTTCACGAGAACGGAGTGGTCAACGCGAGCCCGGACGACTTCGCCGCCGCGGTCGGCCGGTTGTGGAACGACGAGGACGAGCGCTCGCGGCTTGCCGCGAGTGGGCGGTCCCGCTGGCTGGAGGAGTTCACCTGGGACCGGATCGCCGAGCGCTACGAGGACGTCTACGAGCGTGCGGCGGCCGAGTCCGGCTGAGAGAGCCGCAGCACCGACGCCCGGCGCGATGCCCGGAAGCCCGGAGGCGGATGGATCTCCCTGGCGAAGTCCTCGGCGAAGATCACACCGACCCGAGAGAGCAGCTCGGGGGAGGCCGCCGCGAGCGTGCGGGCCTCGACGCCCTCGGTGTCGAGTTTGAGCACGTCGATCGTGCCCTCCTCCTCGAGCACCTCCCGGAGCACGTCGTCGATGTGGCGAACCCGCACGGCGATGGAGTCGGCCTGGCCGGGCCCGAGCCCGCCGTAGCGGCCGGTCGGCTCGATCGAGAAGGTCTCCTCGCCTTCGCGGTCCGCGACCGCAGCCTCCTCCAGGCGCCACCGCCCCTCGAATGAGGCGAGGTTCTCGCGCAGGCGCTCGGTGTTCCGCGGCACCGGCTCGAAGAGCCAGGCCCGCGCCCGCTCGGTGCGGGTCAGGAAGTACAGCGCCGAGATCCCGATGTTCGATCCGACGTCCACGATCACCTCGGCCTCATCCGAGACCCGGTAGTCCTCCCGGCAGAAGATCTCGTTGACGGTGATCATGTCGTGCTGGCTGTGGAGGGTCGGGGCCACCATGCCGAGCGGGGTGCGGACCTCGCACCGGTACGGATAGTCCCCGCCGGGCGTGAAGTACCGCCGGGCGCCGTCGGCGGGGTGGCGGTAGCGACGCGGCATCCGGGCGAGCGCCACCCAGTTCGAGGGGCGGACGGCCTCGCGCGCGATGAAGCCGAGCGGCCGGTCGCCGAGCGGGCTCATGGCGCCTCCGGGACCGACCCATACGAGGCCTCGACCTCCGCCAGCGACTTCTCGATCGAGAGCTCCTCCCGGCGGTCCCGGTACCAGTCGAAGGAGGAGGTGCGAAGGCCCGAGCCGCCCTCCACCGCCCGGACGATCGCGTCGGCCATCGCCTCCGTCTCCGCCGACTCGACGACGAAGCCGTTGACGCCGTCATCGACGAGCTCGGTGGCCGCGTTCTCTGATCCCCGGACGACGATCGCGGGGGTCCCCAGGGAGACCGCCTCGACGACCACCATGCCGTAGCCCTCCCGCTCGGAGGGGTGGAGCAGGCAGGACGCCGCCGCGATCCGGCGCATGAGCTCGGCGTGGTCGACCCGCCCGGACAGCTCGACCTCATCCTCGAGGCCCAGTTCGCGGATGCGCTCCCGAGTCGCCTCGAAGTCGGGGCCGTCGCCGAGGATCACGCCGCGCAGGCCGGGGACACGCCTGCGGGCGGCGGCGATCGCGGCGGGAATCTCCGGCACGCGCTTCTCCGGGATGTGGCGCCCCGCGGAGATCACCAGCGGCGGCTCGGGCTCGGCCGCCGCGTCGTCGCGTGAACGGGAATCGGCCCAGTCATCGCCGGCGTACTCGCCGGTGAGCCTCGCGATCGGGGCGCGGTGACCGTATTCGCGCAGGCGCTCCTCGGCGAGGAGCGAGAAGGTGAAGCTCCGGTCGGGAAGACGCAGGCAGAGGCGCTCCACGGCGAAGCCGATCCGCCCGGCGACTGGGCCCAGGTAGGAGCGCCAGTACCGGCGTCCCCAGACCTCATGCCAGTCGACGATCAGCGGCGCGGACGAGCGTGAGAGCCAGAGCGCGAGCCGCGCCCCGATCACCTGGAAGTACGGGAATGACGCGGTGTGGACGGCGTCGTAGCGCCGTCCGTGGCGGAGCAGGTGCCAGAAGACGCCGAGGCCGAAGCGAAGCGGAGGCCAGATGCGCCGCCGCCCGGAGCGCGTGTAGAGCTCGCTCGCCGGAGAGACCGCCAGCGTCGCGAAGGGGGTCTCCGGCCCCTCCTCCCCCCACTGCCTGCGGGTCAGGTAGGTGACCGAATGGCTCGCGCCGAGTCGCTCGGCGAGATTGCGGTACCAGCGCTCGGCACCCCCGACGGTGTTGGGGAAGAGGCAGTCGTAGACGATCGCAATCTTCATCGCGCGCGACGGTACCCGGCTTCGCCTAGTCTCAGCGCCCGGCACGCCGGAAGGCACCACGTCCATGGACACACTCGCCATCCTCTTCGACATCGACGGCACCCTGATCAATACGTCCGGTGCTGGAGCAGCTTCCTGGCGGCTCGCCTTCGACGAGCTCTACGGGATCCCGGCCGACATCGGGAAGTTCACCGACACGGGAATGACCGATCCCGTGGTCGGCAGAAAGACCTTCGAGGCGGAGCTGAAGAGAGAGCCGGAGAGCAAGGAATTCACGCGCCTGATGGAACGGCGCAATTTCCACCTCCACCAGACCGTCCGGGAGTCGAAGGGCTATGAGGTCCTGCCGGGCGTCGACGAGCTCCTTTCCGAGCTGATCGACGGGGGATACCTGCTCGGGATCGTCACAGGCAACGTCGAGGCAGCTGCGCACATCAAGCTGCACCGAGCCAACCTCAACCGGTTCTTCTCCTTCGGGGGCTACGGCTCCGATTCGGAAGAGCGCGGCGAACTGACCAAGATCGCTCTGCAGCGCGCGAGTCTCGTCTACGGAGCGGAGGTCGAGCGCGACCGTGCCTTCAGCGTCGGCGACACCCCCCTCGACGTGACCGGCGCCCACGCGGCCGGGATCGAGTGCGTCGGAGTCGGCAGCCACCACTACAGCGCCGACCAGCTCCGCGAGGCCGGAGCCGACTACGCCATCACGTCGCTCACAGAGGGCCTGCCGCCTCTGGAGGGGTCCCCGATCGCCGAGAAGTGAGGGCGTGGGCGCCGGCTAGGCGCCTTCGTGGCTGTAGCGAGTCACCTTGCCCGCCATCTGATCCTCGAGGGCGGCAACGTCCGCGTCGACCATCAACTCGACCAGCTCCTTGAACCGGACCTTGGCCTCCCAGCCGAGGGCCTCCTTGGCCTTGGACGCGTCGCCCAGCAGCACATCGACCTCGGACGGCCGGTAGTACTTCGGATCGATCTCCACATGATCGTCGGCGCTCAGACCGGCCCGGGCGAAGGCGATCTCGACAGCCTCGCGAACGGTGTGCGTCTCGCCGGTGGCGATCACGAAGTCCTCGGGCTCGTCGGCCTGGAGCATCAGCCACATGGCCTCGACGTACTCCTTCGCGTAGCCCCAGTCGCGCTGGGCGTCGAGGTTGCCGAGAAAGAGCCGCTCCTGCAGCCCGGCCGCAATGCGCGCGACCGCGCGAGTGATCTTGCGGGTGACGAAGGTCTCGCCACGGCGCGGGGACTCGTGGTTGAAGAGGATCCCGTTGACGGCGAACATGTCGTACGCCTCGCGGTAGTTGACGGTCGCCCAGTAGGCCGCGAGCTTCGCGACGCCGTACGGGCTGCGCGGGTGGAAGGGCGTCTGCTCGTTCTGCGGCGGCGGCGCCGCACCGAACATCTCCGATGAGGACGCCTGGTAGAAGCGCGGGTTGACGCCGGCCTCGCGGACCGCCTCCAGCAACCGCACCGTGCCGGCCCCTGTGACGTCGAAGGTGTACTCCGGGATGTCGAAGGAGACGCGAACGTGGCTCTGCGCCCCCAGGTGGTAGATCTCGGCGGGCTGAAGCTCGTAGAGCAGCTTGACCAGTGCGGTCGAGTCGGTCAGATCGCCGTAGTGGGTGAAGAGCCGGACCCCCTGCTCGTGGGGGTCGTGGTAGAGGTGGTCGATCCGGTGGGTGTTGAAGCTCGATGAGCGCCGCACGATCCCGTGGACCTCGTATCCCTTGTCGAGCAGGAGCTCGGCGAGGTAGGAGCCGTCCTGGCCGGAGATGCCGGTGATCAGGGCGCGTTTCTCGTTCCTCTCATTCATATCCGGCGCGGAATGGTCGCAGAAGACGGGCGGTTCACCTCCCCGAGAGGGCAGCGGTTAACCTCACCCCGAGATGCGGGTCCTGATCACAGGAGGCGCGGGCTTCGTGGGCTGCCAGCCTCGGTATCTCGCTGCGAGGCGCCATCCCGACTGGGAGATCGTCGCCTACGACAACCTGCACCGGCGAGGCTCGGAGCTCAACCTGCCGCGCCTCCAGGAGGCCGGAATCCGCTTCGTCACGGGCGACGTCCGCGACCCGGACGAGCTGATGCGGACCGAGCCGATCGACGCGCTGATCGAGTGCTCGGCCGAGCCCTCCGCCCTCGCGGGCACCGACGGTGAGACCGCCTACACGGTCCAGACGAACCTGACCGGCGCCTACAACTGCCTCGAGCTCGCCCGTCGTGACGACGCCCAGCTCGTCTTCCTCTCGACCAGCCGCGTCTATCCGGTCAGGTGGTCCGCCTGCGGCCGGGCCTTCGCGGGAGCAGCCGGAGGGCGCTAGCCCTCGTAGACGAAGGGGAGCCGACTCTCAACATCCTTGAGGAGCGGGGCGGCGGCGTCCTTCTCCGAGGCGGTCAGCTCGATGTCGGGCCACTCGATGCCGATGTCGGGATCGCGGTATGAGATCCCGCTCTCGGTCTCGGGGTCGTAGTAGGCCGAGCACATGTAGATCACGTCCGCGACGTCGCTGGTGACGCAGAAGCCGTGCGCGAAGCCGTCGGGGCAGTAGAGCTGGCGGAGGTTCTCGTCGTTGAGGGTGAATGCCTCCCACTCCCCGAACGTCGGCGAGCCCTTCCTGATGTCAACGAGGACGTCGACGATCTCGCCCCGGGCACACCGCACGTGCTTGGCCATGCCGGGCTGATAGTGCATCCCGCGCACGATCCCTCGCGCCGAGCGCGAGTGGTTGTCCTGGACGAACTCGTCGGAGATGCCGAGCTCCTCGAAGACGTTCCGGCGATAGGTCTCGTGGAAGAACCCCCGCTCGTCGCTGAAGACCTTCGGTTGCAACAGGATCGGGCCCTCGAGCTGGTTCGGCAACACCTCCATGGGGGCGGGAATGATGCCATCTCGGTGGCGGCTAACCTGCGCCCGCTCCGATGCTCTCGGTCGTCACCCCCACCTACAACATGGCCCGGTACCTGCCCGACACGCTGGAAAGCGTGGCCGCCCTGCGTACCCCGCACGAGCACATCGTCGTCGACGGGCGCTCGGACGACGGCACGATCGAGCTGCTCGAGGGGCGCGAGGACCCCCATCTGACCTGGATCTCCGAGCCCGATTCCGGACAGACCAACGCCGTCAACAAGGGACTGCGGATCGCGCAGGGCGACCTGCTCGCCTGGGTGAACGCCGACGACGCCTACATCCCGGATGTGGTCGATCGGGCGCTCGATCGCTTCGAGCGCGACCCGGGCCTCGGCGCGATCTTCGGCGCTGTCAACTACGTCGACGAGCACGGCAAGATCTTCCGCACCCTGGTTCCGCCGAGGTTCAGCTGGCGCCGCTACCTCTACTTCGGCGCCTTCGTCACCACCCCGACGATCATCTGGCGCCGGGAGCTGATGGACCGGGCGCCCTCGCTGAACGAGGGCTACGTCGACGCGGCCGACTACGACTTCTACCTGCGGCTGCTGCGCGGGGTGCGGGTGGAGAGGATCGACGAGCCGGTTCTCAACTTCCGCTACCACCCGACCAGCAAGACGACGACGGACGTCTGGACCCAGCTCAACGAGGCGAAGGAGATCCGGCTGCGCTGGGCCCGCAACCCGGTGCAGCGGGGGATCATGCGCGGCTACGAGGGGACGAGGCGGGCGATCCTGCCGCGGATCTCATCCTGGCCGCATCCGGAGCCGCGTGGCCTGGTCAAGCTGCTCCGGAAGATCGGCGCGCGTGGCTGACGTTGCCCAGGGGGGTCCGGTCTTCGAGGCGCCCACGCTTCGACTGCGAGTCGCGGTCTGGCTCGCCGAGGCGATCGAGTGGGTCCTGCGCCATCACCGCCTGGCGAGTGTTCTCTACGCGGCCGCCGAGCTGAACGGCCGCCTCAGCGCCCGGCTGCTTCGCGGCGAGGGCCGCGAGTGTCCCTGCTGCGGCGGCCACTTCAAGCGGATGTCGGAGCGCCGGCTCGCCGGCTTCGGCGGCATCTGCCCGCGCTGCCGCTCCCATCCGCGCCACCGCGCCATCGCGCTGCTGCTCGCCCGCGGCGATCTGCCCGGCCACCGATTGCTGCATTTCGCCCCCGAGCCCCTCTTCGACCCAGTCTTCGCCCGGCTGCCCGAGATCGAGCGGACCACCGCGGACCTCTACGCGCCCGCCGACCTCGCGCTCGACATCACCAAGATGGACCTCGAGGACGCCTCCTTCGACCTGATCCTCTGCAGCCACGTCCTCGAGCACGTGCCCGACGACCGCGCGGCGATGTCCGAGCTGCGAAGGGTTCTCGCCCCCGGGGGCCTGGCGCTCGTCCTGACGCCCTACCGCCCCGAGGTGTCCACCTACGAGGATCCCGCGATCACGGCGCCGCTCGATCGCATGGTCGCCTTCGGCCAGCAGGACCACGTCCGGATCTACGGGGCGGATCTCGCGGATCGCCTCCGCGATGCCGGGTTCGAGGTCGAGGACCGGACCCCCGCGGAGCTGTTCTCCGAATCAGTGGTGCGCCGGTCGGAACTCGACCCCGACGAGCACCTCTTCCTCTGCCGCGCCCCCGCGGCCTAGCGGCCGGCGGCGCGCCCGCAGGCCGCGGACGATCCGGACGGGGAGGTAGATCAGGCCCGCGATCAGGGCGAGCGGGATCGCCGGCAGCGCCATCACGGCGAGCGTCGCCCCCGTCAGGACCAGGATCGGGATCGCCAGCGGGGCGAGTGCCACGACGAGGATCCCGGCGCCCACACCCCATTTCGAGAACTCCTCGATGACCTCATTTCTCTCGGCGGACTTCGCCTCAGTGCTCATCACGGCTCCTTTCGTCGCTCTACACCAAGGGACGAGATGGAGCGCCCGCGTGTGACTACTGGGCGGAGACAGGGTGCTGCTTTGCATGGAAATCAGAAGCCGGATTTTGCGCAGCCTGCGCTCATCTGATTCCTGAAAGGGCGGCAGCGATCGCGAAGCCCAGAACGGTGACCAGACCCGCGATGTCGCCACCCTTGCGGACCGCCTCCGGGACCATCGAGTCGATCAGCATGACCAGAAGCGCACCGGCGGCGAACCCGTCAACGCCGGCGTTCAGGTTGTCCGACACGTTGTCAGCGATCGTGTAGCCAGCGACGGAGGCCGCGGTGCAGATCAGGGCGATACAGATCCAGAGCCGGCGGATTGCTGCCGGTCGGGTCCCTGCGGCGCGCATCGCGACGGACGAGCCGACCGCCTCCGGGAGGTTGGAGACGAAGATCGCGACGAGCAGCCCGACACTGACCCCCTCGCCCGCCGCGATCCCGATTCCGAGCACGAGCTGCTCGGGGACGCCGTCGAGGAACGCGCCGAGGGCGAGCGCGGTCCCGGAGTCCTCATCGGCCGCCGCCCCGTTACCGCCCCGGCGTCGTCGTTCCAGCCATCGGTTGAGTGCGAAGAAGGTGGCCGCGCCCAGGCCCAGGCCAACGCCCAGCACCCCACGGTCGCCGAGTCGTGCGCCTTGTTCCGCGAGGTCGAAGCTGACGGCGCTGATCAGAGCGCCTGCTCCGAAGGCGAGCACGAGCCCGATGAGGCGATCGGGCCAGGGCCTGGCGATCCCGAGCAACGCGCCGATGACCAGCGACGACGCGGCGAGCGCGCCCCATCCGAGCGCCGCCGTCACGACGAGGGTCCTCTGCGCAGGCGGCGCTCAAGCTGGTCGACGGGGATAAGCGTGAGGGGCCTCCAATTGTGGGTGTGAGGCGATCCTATTCGGCCCCCGGACCGGAAGAACCTTCATGAACTGCCGAAACCACGATCTCCGCACTGCTGCCCTTGGGCCGCAGCCGACGGTTGACGACGACCGCTACCTGCTGCTCGCCGGACTCGAAGATCTCCTCGGGCTCCACGGTCCTCGCCTCAAATGCCGTGTACATCTCCTCCAAGAAGCCCTGAATCTCCTCGCGCCCCCTAGAGGCCGAAACCGCCTCTTTCCATGCAAAGCAGCGGGGAGGGTGCAGATAACCAGCGGCGTCGAAGGGCCTAGACGCGCGGTGGGGGCCTCTCCGTTACTCCGACCAGCCGGCGCGGCCACCTTCGACGGCGCGGGGGGCTAGGTGACTTCCTATCAGGAGATCTGGCTGTGATGCTGACTTGGCAGCCGCGTCGAATCCGGCGAGCCGGGGCGGACAGTCGATGGGAGGTAACAACGGCCCGCCCGCGGCACGCCGACAGTATGTGAACGCGTCTCGTCCGTCATCTTTTGTGATTGGAGCGGCGTTGTGTCTCATCCGCACCGGTATCGAAGTCCTCGGGGAGGATGCTGTCGCAGGCCAGGGCCGCGGTGAACCGATCGGCCTCCTCCTCCATGTTCGCCCGGGTGAGCGAGCGAAGGTCCTCGATCAGCTCCTGCCCGCCGCGATCAAGCTCCTCGTCGTAGGTGTCGACCTCGGTCTGGCTGTAGGTGTTGCGGCCCCACCAGTCGCACTCGGGGCAACGGAGCTCGACGTGCCAGGCACCGTCGCCCTGCTCATGCCAGGTGACCGGCTGGACCAGGACGAGGAGCAGGTGGGGCAGGCGTGCATGCCATTCGATTGCTTCTTGCTCTGGAAACCCATTCGTCTTCTCGCCTCTACAGGCGTCCTTTGCCTATCCAGAGAAGCGCCGCAGCGGGTCAAATGGGTACGGGTGGGGAAGCTTTCGCCCTAGAGCCGAAGAAATCTCGCGGTGGGGGCTCCTCCGTACTCCGGCCAACCCGCACGGCCTACTCTGGCGGCGGGGGGCTGACTCACATGTATCAAGGTGTCGCTTTTCGTCCAAAGCAGCACTCCGACAGCCCAGCGGGTTCGAGGGCTCCGCTCGGTCCGAGAACGAGTCGAAGCGAACCAGTCTCGCGTCGCGGAACGTGCACACAATCCAGTTCGCGTTTGGACTGCGGCTAAGCGAGAGCCGTCTCAGGCGCGTCCGGTGCCACCGGGTCCGGCAGGCGCACCATCGGGAACGAGGCAATCAATCCGGCCACGGCGGCCATGAGCGGAACCAGCAGGGCGAACTGCAGGGCCTCGGGGCGCGCATCGTCGTTGATGCTGACGATCTCCTCTCTGGTCTCCTTGGGCTGTCCCGCGAGCAGCTCGTTGAGCTGAGCATCGCTCATCACCTGGGCGTCGTCCTCCAGGGCGTCGGCAACGCGCTGCTGCTCGGCGGGCGTGAGGACCTTGCTCGCCTCGGTCTTGTTGGTGAAGGTGATGGAGAGCGCCGCCAGCAGGATCGCCCCGGCAAACGCCAAACCCACGGAGAGGCCGAAGGAACTGACCGCTGAATTGACGCCGGAAGCTTCGCCGGCGCGCTCCTCATCGACTGGAGAGAGCGTGTAGCTGTTGGTCTGCGAGACCAGGAGGCCCAGACCGGCTCCCGCAAGCAGCAGCGGAACCACCAGGTACCAACCGCTGTCCACCCGCGGCACGAACGGGATCAGAAGCAGCACCCCCGCGCCGAGCAGGGCGAACCCTGCTCGGATGAGGCTGCTCGGACGCCGCTTGCCCGCCCGCTTCCCGGCGAGCAGCGCGACGCCGAAGACGGTGAGCGACAGGGGAGCGAGCGACAGGCCTGCCTGCAGCGCGTTGTAGCCCAGATCGAGCTGCAGATAGAGCGGCAACGCGATCAGCAATCCGCCCAGGGCGATCTGCTGTAGGACCCCGGCCGTGAGCCCGAAGCTGAACAGCCTGATCCTGAACAGGTCCGGATCGAGCAGGATGGGTTTCCCGTCACGCTTGCGCCGCCGGAGCCACCAGACGAGGGCTCCCAGCCCGATCAGGCCCAGCGCCAGGAGAGCCGCAACCGAGTCGCCGCCCTCCTGCCACGCCAGGATTCCCAGGACGAGGCAGCCCATGCCCAGGACGGAGAGGACCGAGCCGACGATGTCGATGCCACGATCGCCGGTGTAGGGCACGTCGCGGATGAGCCCTGAGCCGGAGAGCACGACCGCGATGACCACGGCTTCGAGCAGGAAACCGACGCGCCAAGAGAGCAGAGTGGTGAGAAAGCCACCGATCAGGGGTCCGATGGCGGCGCCGACGGCGGCCGCTGCACCGGCCAGGGCGTAGACCTTCACCTGGGCCTTGCCCTCGAAGTTGCCGTGGATCAGCGCCTGCATCGCAGGGAAATAGAGGGAGGCACCAAGGCCACCGATCACTGCCCAGAAGACGATGACCGCCGCAAGGTCCTGAGCGACAGTCATCGCGATGGCACCTACCGCGTACAGGACCAGACCGAGGATGTAGGCCCGCTTGCGGCTCCAGAGGTCGGCGATCTTGCTGCCGATCAGGATGAAGGCCGCGGAAACCAAGGCCTCGATGGCGATCGCCGATTGGACCCCGCTCGTGGTCGTGTGGAGGTCGTGGACGACCGCTGAGATCGAGACGTTCATCAGGGACGTGTCGATGACGAATACAAACATCGCCATCGCCAGCCGGATCGCAAGTCCTGGATTTCCGGTTCCGCTCATCGCCGATCACCGCGCCGCTTGAACTCGATTCTCGGATCACCTTCGACGGATGACTCGTCGCTGCTCACGATCCAACCCTATGGCCGGTGCGCACTAACCGACGAGGGACCGGCGCTTTCCATGCAAAGCAGCACCCCGTCCTGTTTAGGTAGGGCTCTTCTCCTCTCCCTTGTGACTACTGGGCGGCGGTATCCCTGCGGAAGATGACGTTGCGGTAGAGAGCCTTCTCCAGCTTCGCCGGCACAGGGCGCCAGGCGAAGTAGGTCCGGTAGACGAGACGGTGAAACGGGCCGAGCGGCGTCTCGCGGGCGAACTCGGGGCGACGGGCGAACAGCTCCGCATGCTTGGCGCGCAGCTGGCGGTAGATGTGGCGGTACTGGCGGCGATGGCCCTCCTCGCCGGAGCGCTCGTGCTTGCGGTACTCGTGCGTCACCTGGTCGATCTGCAGGCCTCGCCAGCCCTTCTCCAGCGCGCTCAGACAGAAGTCCCAGTCCTCGTAGCCGTCGATCGCCGGGTCGAAGCCTCCCGCGTCCTCCCAGCAGCGCCGCCTGACCAGCCCCAGCTGGGCTCCCGCGATCGAGCGGTGCAACAGGATGTAGGGGTCGAAGTCCGGAAAGCGCAGCACGCCGGACCAGGCGCCGATCAGCTTCATCAGCCCGTAGCAGTAGCCGACATCCGCGTTCGCTTCGAGCGGCGGGCGCAGTGTGTCGAGAGCATCGAGCGTGAGACGGTCGTCGGCGTCGACCATCAGCAGGAGCTCGGAGTCGGAGTTCTCAAAGCCCGCGTTCCGAGCGACGGCCACCCCCGCGTTCTCCTGGCGGATCAGACGGACGCCGTCGGGCAGGGCATCGAGGGCCCTCTCGGTCTCGGCGTCGGTGGAGCCGTCGTCGACCACGATCACCTTCGGCGGCCCGCCGTCCTGGCCGAGCGCCCGCTCGACCGATTCGAACAGGAAGCGCCCATGGTTGAAACAGGGGATCACGACCGTGATGTCGCCGTGGCGGGACATTCGGGCGGAGAGTAGCCCGACTAGGATCGGCCTCATGGCCGAGAAGGAGCACAGCGGCGCACGCACGGTCGCGGGTTCGGAATCCGAGTTGATCCGGTGGATGAGCATCCAGGATGCGAACTCCGCGGGGTTCATCCACGGCGGTGTGGTGATGAGGATGTGCGACGAGGTCGCTGGGATCGCGGCGATCCGCCACAGCGGCTGCAGGGTGGTGACCGCCGGAATGGACCGGATGACCTTCGCCCTGCCGCTGTACGTCGGCGAGCTGCTGCGCTGCATCGCGAGCGTCAACGCCGCCTGGCGAACCTCGATGGAGGTCGGAGTGCGCGTCGAGGCCGAGAATGCCATCAGCCGCGAGGTTCGCCACACCAGCACCGCCTACCTGACCATGGTCGCCGTCGACGAGCACGGCAACCCCGTGCCGGTGCCGCCGCTCGAGGTCGAGGGGCCGACGGAGGAGCGCCGCCAGCGTGAGGCCGAGACCCGCAGGCGCAATCGCCTGACCGAGCGCGACGAGATCATGAAGGCGCGTCACGCAGCGGGCGAATAGGCGGGCGGAACCCGCCCACACCCTGCGCCCTTCGCTCCTATCCTTCCCATCCCCATGGCGGCAACCGCTTCGAAGAGAGCGGGCGACGAGGGCGCCGCGAGCGCCGACGTCATCCGCACCACCGTGGTCCTCCCCGCGTACAACGAGGGCGCGGCGCTCCCGCACGTCCTCGACGAGCTCGGTGAGTACCTGGATGACTCCTATGAGGTCCTGGTGGTGGACGACGGCTCGAACGACGACACCGCCGACGTCGCCGAGCGCTACCCGGTCCGCTTGATCAAGCACAAGACGAACCGCGGCAAGGGCGTAGCGATCCGCACCGGTATCGCCGAGGCGCAGGGCGAGAACGTGGTGATCATGGACGCCGACGCGACCTACCCGGTGCCGGCCATCAAGGAGATGGTCGAGCTGCTCGACGAGAACGACCTGGTCCGCGGGATCCGGGAGTCCGAGCCGGAGTCGATGCCGGTCGTCAATCGCATCGGGAACTGGCTCTTCAACAAGCTGCTCGCGATCAGCCACGGCCTCGAGGGTGCCGACCAGCTCACCGGCCTCTATGCGATCCGGCGCTCGGAGGCTGTGCGCCTCGGCACAGAGGCGCGCGGCTTCGACATCGAGACCGAGATCGGAATCAAGGCCAAGGCCCGCGGCCTGCGCGAGGCCGAGATCCCGATCTCCTACCTGCCGCGGGTCGGGGAGAAGAAGCTCAGCCCCTGGAAGGACGGGCTGCGGATCCTGGGTCGGGTGATCGTGCTCCTGCTGATCTACAACCCGACGGCGACCTTCATCGTGCCGGGGCTGGCCCTGATGGGGATCACGATCACCGGCGCGATCGTGCTCGCCATCACCGGGCCGGTGAAGACCTTCTTCCTCGGGCTCGACATCAACAGCTTCATCGTCGTGACACTCGGCGTGCTGGCCGCCTTCCAGCTGACGATCTTCGGAGTCGCCGCCGCCCTCTACGGCGTCGAGGCGGGCAAGGAGCCGCCCCGGTGGCTGCTGCGCGTGATCTCGGTGCGGTTCCGGCTCGGCGTGGCCGGTCTTGGAATGGTCCTGATGGTGGGCTCGTTCGCCAAGCTGATCCAGCTCACCGTCCAGTGGGCGGGCAACAACGTCTTCACCGACACGCGGGCGCTGGTGCTCTCCACCAGCTTCCTGGTCCTCGGCCTGCAGATGCTCTCGGCCGCGCTCTTCATCTCCATCTTCAGCGGCCGGATCAGCCGACTCGCCGAGGAGGGCTCCTCCAACTGGTCTCGGTCGTAGTCGTCAACTACAACGGTGCGGACTGCCTGGAGGAATGCGTCCGCGCCGTGCTGGCGCACGCCGGCGAGGTGCAGGTCGAGGTGCTGGTAGTTGACAACGCCTCCTCCGACGACAGCGGAGCGATCGCCGAGCGACTCGCGAGCGAGCACGAGGAGGTGAGCCTGCTGCGCTCTCCGACCAACCGCGGATACGCCGGGGCCGTCAACTTCGCCCTGTCGGAGGCGCGCGGCGACCACATCGCCGTGCTCAACATGGACGTGGTCGCCGGCTCGAATTGGCTCGCCCCACTGGTCGCGCTGCTGGAGGCGAACCCGGCCGCCGGCGTCGCCTGCCCGCTGATCCTGCTCGAGTCCGATCCCGGCCGGATCATGGCCGCGGGGCAGAACCTCAACAAGACCGGGCTCGGTTTCAACCGCTGGCTCGGCAAGTCGCGGGAGGTCGCCGGGACCGGCGCCTTCCAGGTCACCGGGTTACACGGCGCCGCCTTCGTCGTCCGCAGGCAGTTGCTGGAGCGCCTCGGCGGCTGGGATGAGACCGGCTTCCTCTACTTCGAGGACGTCGAGCTCTCCTGGCTGCTGCACATCGCCGGCAGCGAGATCTGGTGCGAGCCCGCCTCGACCGTCTCCCACGATTACCACCTCTCGATGTTCCCCCACAAGCTCTTCCTTCTCGAGCGCAACCGCTGGCGGATGTTGCTCGCCGACCTCCGCGGGCGCACCCGCCTGGCGATCTCGCCGCTGCTCGCGCTCAGCGAACTGATCATGTGGGGCTACTGCCTGCTGCGCGGACCGAAGTTCCTGCGGGCGAAGTGGCGGAGCTACGGCTGGGTGCGCGCGAACCGCGCGGAGATCAGGGCGCGCCGCGAGCAGGTCGACTCGGTCAGGGAACGGTCCGACTGGGCGGTGCTGCGCGGGCTGCGCTGGGGTTATCCGCTCGACCAGTTCCTGACGCTCGGGCGCGAGCGCGGCGAATCGTCGAGGGACCGCATCGGCGCCTAGCCCCTTAGCTCCCGTTTCGCGCTGACTCCATATCCTTCCCGACTCCCGTGGGCGTCTTCGCTGGAACCTACGTCACGGCAGGGGTGATCCTGCTCGCCTCCCTGCTGGTCGGCCGGGCCATTCTGCTTGCCCTCGGCCGCAGAGACGCCTGCTTCCTCGAGGGAGCCGTCGGCTTCGCCACGCTGATCCTGGTCTGCACGGTCGCCATCAGGCTGCCCGGCAACGAGGCCACCTCAATCGTCTGCTGCGCGATCCTGGTCGTCGCGTCGATCGTCTTCCTGATCGCCCGGCCCGAGTCGGTGTTCGGCCCCGCCGTGGTCATCGCGGCCCCCGTCGGGCTGGTCTGCCTGCTCCTCGCCTCGTTCCCGTTCATCGCGAGCGGCCACATCGGCATCCCGGGCGTGGGCCTCAACAACGACATGGCCATGCACCTGGTGGACGTCGACTATCTCGTCGACCCGAGCCGTCCCACGCCGCAGAGCGTGATCAACGGCTACCCGCTCGGACCGCACAGCCTGGTGGGGACCGTGGTCAGCGTGTTCGGCACCCAGCCGCTCTACGGCTGGCTCGGGCTGCTCGTCGCGGTGCCGGTACTCACCGGGATCACCGCGCTCGGCGGGCTCCGCGAGCTGCCCGGCTGGCGCCGCCTGCTCGGCGGGACGCTGGTCGCGCTCGCCTACCTGTCGGCCTCCGCCCTCGGCGTCGCCGGCTTCAAGGAGCTGATCGCCGGGATGTTCCTGATCGCCTTCGCGCTTGGGTTGCGGGAGATCGAACGGGAGCCGGAGGGTCGCATCGCGATCCTGATCGGCCTGGCGCTGATCACCGCCGCGATGGTCCCGGTCTACAGCCTGCCCGGCGTGGCCTGGCTCGCGCTCACCGCCGGAATCTGGCTCCTTGCCAGCCTCCTGCAGGTCCGGGCGGAAAAGGGGGCGAGCGGAGTCCGGGAGCTGGTGCGCGGCTCCATGCGAATCGTCATCCCCGCGGTGATCGTCCTCGTCGTCGTCCTGGCGACGCAGCTCCCGAAGGTGCTCGACTTCCTCCGATCGGGTTCGATCGGGAATGTCGCCGAGACGGACAGCAAGCTCCGCTTCGTCGTCTCGCCGCTGGAGACGCTGGGCATCTGGCCGAGCGGGAACTGGCTGCTGGGGACGCACGACGTGACCCACTACTGGATCTTCGGGGCGATTGGCCTCGCCGGACTGATCATCGGCCTGGTCTGGTGGATCGGCCGACTCGACTACGCGGTCCCGGCGGCGGTGATCTCGGGAATCATCATCTGGCTCGGGACGAAGTACATAGAGAACGGCGGGCTCTACATACTGGCCAAGGCCGTGGTGGTGCCGGCCTCGGTGGTGATGCTGCTCGTGCTCGCCGCCCTGCTCGCCCCCGGAGGGGGCTGGCCGAAGCGGATCTTCGCCGTCGTCTTCATCGCCCTGGCCGGCTACTCGACCTTCCTCGCGCTCCGCGACACCGTGATCGCGCCAGACGACCGTCTGCAGCAGCTCGGCGAGTTCCAACATGAGGTCTCCGGACAGAAGGTTCTCGCGCTGACAGGCGACCGCTTCTCCGACTACGGCCTGCGGACCGCCCAGGTCTCGAGCCCCGCCTTCAACGCCGAGATCCGCGTCCCCTCCGTCGGATCGAAGTCTCAGCGCCTCCCGATCGACTTCGACTCGGTGCCCACCTCCGTGCTCAACCAGTTCCCCTACGCGGTGACCACCAGCGCGATCTACCAGAGCCAGGCGCCGCCTGGCTGGACTCTGGTCGACTCCAACGATTCCTACCGGCTCTGGAAGCGGACCGGGAAGACGCCGCCGATCCAGCAGCTCGCGGAAGAGGCCCGCCCCGGCCGGATCTTCCGCTGCAAGAAACCGAAGTTCCGGAACTACGTCAACGCGGGCGGGAGCGCCCTCACCTGGCAGCCGCGCACGGTGATCGCGAAGCGGCTCTACTGGAAGGCCGGGGGGGCCGCCGGGGCCCTCGGCGAAGGCGGGGTGGCCGCCGCCAAGCGTGCTCCGATCGACAACAACCTGGCGCCCGGAGAGACGGCCAGCCAGCGGATCGTGCTGCCGGCCGGCCGCTGGGAGCTATCGCTCCAGTACGTCAGCCCCGTGACGGGGCTGACCGTGAAGGCGCCCGGCCTCAACGTGCATCTGCCCGCCGGGGTCGACGCGGCGATCCCCTACAGGCCCGACCAGGGCCCGTACTGGCCCGTCGGCACCATCACCAGTGGGGGCGGCCCGGTGACCGTCAGCGTGACGGCGGACGACGTCAACTGGTTCCAGTCGCTGATCGGAGTCGATGCCCCCGCGGTGATTGGGAACCTGACGGCGGTCAACCCGGACGGCTTCAAAGTGTTGCCGACGGCGGCCGCATGCGGGCTGTTCGTGGACCATCTGATCGGCGTCCAGACTGCGAGCCAGGGCCAGACCCAGGGCAAGGCAGCATCCAAGGGCAAGTAGCCGCGTCCCTACACTGGCGCCCATGAAAGTCGGAGTGATCGGGCTTGGATACGTGGGACTTCCGCTTGCCGTCGCCTTCGCCGAGGAGGGACACGAGGTGGTGGGGCTGGACGCCGACCCGCGCAAGGTCGATGCCCTATCGGAGGGCCGGAGCTACATCGAGGACGTCTCGTCCGATCGCCTCGCCGCGCTCGACGGCAAGCTGACGGCCACCAGCCGCTATCCGGACATGAGCGCCTGCGACGCGGTGATCATCTGCGTCCCGACCCCTCTCACCAACTCCCGCGAGCCGGACCTGAGCTACATGGTGGACGCCGCGACCTCGCTGGCGGCGGTGCTGCAGAAGGGTCAGCTGATCGTGCTGGAGTCGACCACCTATCCGGGCACGACCCGTGAGCGCCTGCGTCCGATCCTCGAGGAGTCCGGGCTCGCAGGCGGCAAGGATTTCCACCTGGCCTTCTCGCCCGAGCGGATCGACCCGGGCCGCACCGACTTCACGATCCGCACCACGCCCAAGGTGGTCGGAGGCATCAACGAGGCGTCGACGAAGCGCGCCGTCGAGCTCTACTCGCTCGTCTGCGACGAGGTCCTCGAGGTCAGCAGCCCCGACGCTGCCGAGCTCTCCAAGCTGCTCGAGAACATCTTCCGCTCGGTCAACATCGCACTCGTCAACGAGATCGCGATGCTCTGCGAGCGCCTCGGGATCGACGTCTGGGAGGTGATCGACGCGGCATCCTCCAAGCCCTTCGGATTCATGCGCTTCGATCCGGGGCCCGGGATGGGGGGCCACTGCCTGCCGGTCGATCCCTTCTACCTCTCCTACAAGGCCCGGGAGCACGACTTCTACACCGAGTTCATCGAGCTCGCCGGCAAGATCAACCAGAACCAGCCGCACTGGTGCGTCCGCCGGATCGAGCGCGCGCTGAACGACGCGGGCAAGGCGACGAGAGGCTCGAAGGTCGTCCTGCTCGGCGTCTCCTACAAGGCCGGAGTCGGCGACATCCGGGAGTCGCCGGCGCTGAAGATCATCCACCTGCTGCGGGACCTCGGGGCCGACGTCGCCTACCACGACCCCCATGTGCCCGAGCTGCAGGATCTTGAGCTGACCTCCGCCCCGCTCGACGAGTCGCTCTCGTCCGCCGACCTGGTCTGCATCGTCACCGCGCATCCCACGATCGACTACCAGCAGGTCGTCGACGACTCCCCGCTCGTGATCGACTTCCGCGGGGTCACCCGCGGAATCGAGGCGTCGAACCTGGTGAGGCTGTAGCAGCCACCAGGCCGCTCCACTTTGGAGCGGAGGCGAAGCCGGAGCGACTTATGTGGGGCGGCCGCCTGTGGCCGCGATCTGATGGCGAAGCCAGGCCGCTCCACGTTGGAGCGGATGGCAAAAGCCGGGTTGTGCCAAAGCCCTACCCACGGGCCCCCAGCCGATATAGGGTTGGCCAACCCGACGAAAGAGGCATTCGATGCCCGATTCCAAGCAGCCCGAGGACGCCTACGAGGCGCCGAAGGTGGAGCAGATCGAGACCGAGGATCAGCCCGCGGTGACCGCCGCCGGGAACAGCGGAACCACGACCCGCCGCCGCCGTGATCAGACGACCAAGGAGGGGCAGTGACCGAGTCCAAGCAGCCCGAGGACGCCTACGAGGCGCCGAAGGTGGAGCAGATCGAGACCGAGGATCAGCCCGCGGTGACCGCCGCGGGGACAGCGGACCACACCACGCCGCCGCCGTGATCAGACGACCAAGGAGGGGCAGTTGACCGAGTCCAAGCAGCCCGAGGACGCCTACGAGGCGCCGAAGGTGGAGCAGATCGAGACCGAGGATCAGCCCGCGGTGACCGCCGCGGGCCAGAACAGCGGCAACACCACCACGGTCTGACCGCGTTCCGCTCGCATCTGATCGAGCGCGCCCCGCCGCGGATTCGCGGCAGCTACCGGCTGCGCCGGCTCGGGCGCCGGGTGCTGCACGACGTCCGGCCGCTCGAGGTGCCCGAGCGGCCGATCGGGGCGAAGCTCGAGCTGACCTACCACTGCAACCTGCGGTGCGGATTCTGTTACACGGACTCGCCGCGCCGGACTCTCGCCCGCACCGTGGAGATGAGCGACGAGCAGTGGCGGCGAATCGTCGGCGAGGCGATCGAGCTCGGGCTGATCGAGGCCGTGATCACCGGAGGGGAGCCCCTTCTGCGACGCGAGCTGACGCTCGAGACCGTGGAGCGGCTCACCGCCGCGGGGATGATGGTCACGCTCAACACGAACGGCTGGTTCCTCGACCCCGAGGCCGCCGATCGCCTCGCGGAGACCGGCGCGCGGGTGCACGTCTCTCTCGACGGCGCCTCCGCGGAGCTGCACGACGCTTCGCGCGGCGTCCCGGGCAGCTGGCGGCGCGCGGTGGAGGCGATCGACCTGATGCTCACCCGCGGAGGGCGCGTCCAGGTTGTCCACGTCGTCACCCCGAGCAATGAGGCGACCTTCGGCGAGTTCCTCGACCAGATGCGCCTGCTCGCCCCGACCTCGGTGCGGGTCGTTCCGGTCGGTCTGATCGGCGCGGCAGCGCGTGAGGGGAGATGGGCGGTGGACTTCGAGGCCGTGCGCGCGACCGTTGGCCGCTTCGGTGACCCACCCAGGCCGAGGATTCTCCTGGGCAGCGAGGTGCCGTCCTCCGTGGTCGCGCTGGACACGGCTCCGCGCGCGTTCCTCGTGCGCCCCAACGGCGCCTTCCTCGCCGATTCGCAGCACCCCTTCTCGTTCGGGGACGCCAGCCGGCAGGACCTCGACGAATGCTGGCGGGGGCTGCGCGCGACGTGGCGCGACCAGCGCGTGGCCGATTGGCGCGCCGGAGCGCGCAACGGCGAGCAGGCCGCCGCGCGAGACCTCGTTCCCTACCGCGACGAGGAGAGGGCCGTCACCGGGCTGGCTCCAGAGACCGGCCGGCAGGGGAAGGAAGGGCCCGAGCTCGACCGGGCGATGGCGGTCCTCCAGTCGAAGATGCCCGACTTTCCCGCCGACGACCGTGGGGACATCGACTCGGCCACCGCGCGGATCAGCGAGCTGGCTCTGGGCCGCCGCTATCGCCTGGGCGAGGTGCGCTGGGGCGGGAGTCGCGAGGGGGAGCGCCTGGTCAGGGTGGTCGCCTCCGGCCAGGTGAAGCGCCTGAACCGGACCGCCGGGGCCGTGATGGACGCACTCGACGGCGGTACCGCCGAAGACGCCATCGGGGCCCTGATAGCCGGCAATTCCGGGATCGCTCGGGATCGGATCGAACGGGACGCGCTCGACGCCGTCTCCGATCTGATCGAAGCGGGCATCGCGGTGCCGGCCCTCGCCGCTCGAGACGACCTCGCCGCGGCCGCCGATGAGGGCTCACTGAGCGGACTGCCCGACTGAGACCCGGCTACGCGGGCCGGGCGGCGCCGAAATCGAGCAGACCCTCGATGAACGTGGCCGCGTCAGCCTCGGCGCGCTCGGCGGGATATGCCACCCCGCTCGCTCAACACCCGCGCGAGCTCCGCCACCGTCGCCGGCTGCGCGAGGGCCTCCCAGATCAACCGGCCTGTCGCGTTCAGGCGCAGGTAGCGGTCGGTCTCGGGGTCGAGCATCACGATGCCGCCCTCCATCGGCTCCGCGACCAGTCCCTCGCTGCGAGCGACACGAGTGGTTGCGGTCACCTTCTCCGGCATGGCGCCGGAGGTTAGCCTTGGGCCCCCGCGACCGCCGCGCTTCCTGTGAGCAGCCTCCACGGATACGAGATCGACTCGGATGTGCCGCTCGAGCGGGCCAGCGAGGCACCGGGTGAGCTCGGCCGGATCACGGTGAGAGCAGAGCGTGGTCGGCCGCTCGAGGAGCCGGCCGAGCTCGTTCGCCTTGTCGTCGATGCCGATTGGAGCCCTCAGTACGCAGCGGCCCGGCTCGGCGACCGGGTCCTGGCCTGGCACTCCGATGCGGGCACCTTCGTGATCGACCCGGCCTCGATGAGGATCGGCCACCGGGCCGCGGACACCGCTCTCGAGCTCGGCGCCGAGCGCTGGGAGGACAGGCTGGCCTCGAGCGCGATTCCTCTCCTTCTCGGTGAGCTGGGCGGTCTTTCCCTGCACGCCGCAGCGAACCTGGTCGGCGACCGGGTGGTGGTGATCTGCGGGGTGACCGGTCGCGGAAAGTCGACTCTCTCGGCTGCCCTGGCGGCCGCCGGACATCCCTCGCTCGCCGAGGATGGAGTCGTCCTTCGGCGCTCCGACGCGGGTCATGCGGCCTGGCCCGGGGCCCGCGGCTCCCTGCTCACCGAGCCCGCGGCCGCGGCGATCGGGGCCGAGTCCACGAACGGCCCGGCCGACCCGCGGGGGCGACGCTTGCACGATGGCCTCCGCTCGGCCGATCGTCCCGGTCAGGTGGCGCTCGTCGCCTTTCTCCGGGAGCGCAGCGGGTCGACCATCGCGATCGAGGAGACGGACTCGGCGAAGACCCATCGAGAGCTCCTCGACCATCTGCTCACGGCGGGCCGCCTCGGCACCAGCGAGTTCGCCGGGTCGGCCCGGGTGGCGGAATCCGTCCGTGGCGTGCTTCTCCGCGTGCCTGACTCCCTCGACGCGGTCAACGAGGCCGCCGAGCGGCTGGCGATCCTCGCCGAGACCCCCTAGCGGCGCATGGTGACGCCGCGGGCGATCAGGCGGGCGTGCCTGGCCACCATCCGAAGCCGGCCCGCTCCGTCTCCGCCCACCAGGCCGTCCAGGCCGTCGCTGCTGGGAATCAGGATGTCCCAGACGAGCGCGGGACGCTGCCTCCACGGCAGCGCCGCCAGGCGGCCGATGTTGGCCGAGGCCTGCAGGTCGAGCTCCTCCACCGCGCGGACCGGCCCGAAGGGGGGCGGCTCACCCGGACCGATCGGGCGAGCCACGGTCAATCCCAGATACCGCTCGGCGTAGTCGAGAGCGCGGTTCAGCACCCAGAGCAGGCCGAGCTGCTCCGCTCTCCGGAAGCCCGCGTCCCACTCGGCCTCCGTGGCCGCAAGGTTCAGCCGCCTGACGTCCTCGAGCCAGGCGAGGCGCTTCTCGCGGTGGCTCATCAGATGCAGCGCGCAGACGAGCAGCTGGTCCGGCAGTGACGGGTATGCGGCACCCGGCACTCCGGGCACCGGCTCCGCGCCCTCCGAGAGGGAGGCGTGGGAGATCGCCTCTCCGACCCGGTCGTCGCTCACCCGCCAGTGAACCTCGACGTGGACCGACTTGCGGCCCACCGCGCGAACCAGGTCGAGCGTGTGGCCGTGAGCGACCTCGAAGCCGGGCCGGAATTGGATTCTCGCCTGGTAGCCGATCGCCGAGAGCGCCGCCTTCGCGTCCTCGAGCGACTCGCGCGCGACCAGCAGGTCGAGGTCGTTGTAGGGGCGCAGGCCGGGGTCCGGGTAGAGACGGTCGCTGATCGCCGGGCCCTTGAGGACGATCCCGGGGGCGGAGGTGGCTTGCGCGATCGCCGCTGCCACGGCCGGCAGCTCCCGGGCGACGAGCGCCGCGCTCAGCGCCGAGACGGCGTGTGCGTCGCGCAGCGAGCTCGCATCCCGCTCCGGCAGGATCAGCCGCTCCTCGCTCAGCGCCAGGACGCAGGCTCCGATCACCCGATGATCGACCGCGGCGGTCACGAACCGCTCCGGCGCCGCCGGCTCGACCCGCCCCTCCGAGAGGATCACCCGCCGAAGGTCGCCAAGCTGGTCTGCGAACGGCATGGTGAGCGGCTCGCGGCGGAACACGCCGCGAGTCTAGACCGGGCGCGGCGAGCCTCTAGTGGACCGCCGTGCCGTCCGTGCGCAGCACGTACCAGTAGCCGCCGAACTCCACGGCGGCCTGGCAGTTGACCTCGCCAGGCGAGCGGTCCCCGACGTAGTAGTAGACGGGGTGGCCCGCATAGGTGGCCTGCAGCTTCCCGTCGCTGCGTCGAATCGTCCCCACCTTGCCCGGCCTCGCACCCGAGACGGCCGCCGGCTTGGACTTGACGAGATACGGCGGCCAGGCGGTGGCGCAGTCGCCGTAGCAGTTGCTCCGCTTGCCCCTGTCCGCAGTGAACAGATAGAGGGCCCTGCCGTGGCCGTCGGCGAGGATCCGGCCGTAGTCGCTCGAGACCACCTTCAGCTTGGGACCGCGGGTGCTCGCCGCGGTGGTGGACGGCGCGGCCGTCGGCTGGTTCGCCGCCGCGGTGGCGGGATCGTCCTTCGCGCTCGAGGTGGAGGAGCCACAGCCGGCGAGGGCCGCCACCAGGGTCGCCATGACGAGAAGAGGCCTGATCCGCATGGCGAGGAGTCCAGCCGGCCACCTGCCCGTTACAGGTGATTTCGGCAACGCCCCGCGGTCGCGGCGGACTAGGGTTCGCACCCGATGGCAAATCCAAGGGCAGAGGCCGAGGACAAGCTCGGCGGCGATTACGAGGCGAGGGTTCTGGAGCCCTCGCCGCCGGCGGTCGGCGAGCCGCCGTACGCCGACGATCCGGTGCATCCCGGTGAGGTACCGGAGGGCCGGGAGCTCGTCTCCCCCGTCCACAACCGCGGCGACCTCACCTGGAACGAGATCGCCGCGCGAGGAGCCCGAGCTCGCGCCCTGGTGCGCGGACCGCTGGCTCGGTGCATGGAAGCGGCTCGAGCCGCTGCCCGACTCCTTCGCGAAGGCGCGGGTCGCGCTCCACAAGGTCGCGGAGACCGTGGTCGCGCCGGCCCGCATGCCCGCCAGCGAGATCGCCCTGCGCTACACGCGGGGCGGCTTCGGCACGCCGTTCTTCGAGCAGGATGGAGCCGACTGCCAGGTTCGGGTCGAGCACGGCGAGCTGGTGCGCCAGCGGGGAGACAGGGAGACGCGCGAGCCCCTACCCGGAGTCGACAGGGCGGCCGCCACCGCGCTCGGTGAGTTCTACGGGTTGGGCTGCTCAGTGCTCGAGCAGCTGCGCGCCGATCAGCCGGATGGCGACCCCTCCCTGGTCCAGCTCTGGCCCGAGCACTTCGACATCGCGGTCGAGCTCGGCTCCGAGGCGGCGGGGAGGCGCGCCAACTTCGGCGCCTCTCCGGGCGATGCCGACCATGACGAGCCCTACCTGTACGTCGGGCCCTGGAGCGCCGAGGTCTCCGGGGAGCTCTGGAACGCCACCGGCTTCAAGGGCGCGGAGCTGACCTACTCGGAGCTGATCGCGGCCGAGGACCATCGCCAGGCCGCTCTCGACTTCATGACCGAGCGTTACCGCAGTTTGCAGGGGGAATAGCGGGGGATGAGCCCGCACCGGCGCTTGGGGGGCGCCGTCCTGGGACTGTGCCTTCTGCTGCTCGCGCTCGCTCCCGGGAGCGGAGGCGCCGCAGGCTCCTCGCCGCGCATCGTCGGCGGTGGCAAGGCAAACCCGGCCGGCTGGCAGTTCGCGATCGCGCTCAGGCAGAGGCGCCGCTTCATCTGCAGCGGCTCTCTGATCGCCCCAACCAAGGTGCTGACGGCGGCCCACTGCGTGAAGGGCGGAAAGCGCCGGCAGCTGTCGGTGCTGGCGGGCAGTCCCTGGATCACGCCCAAGAGGCGCAGGCCCCGGATCAAGGTGGCGGCGGTCGCGATCGACCCGGCCTACAACGGGAAAAAGGATGCCCACGACTTCTCGGTGCTGACGCTGGCGAGCGCGCCCGATGCGCAACCGATCACCCTCGCCACGCAGGTGGAGACCAGGGCTGCCACCAGGCCGGGGAGCATCGTCCGCTCGGCCGGCTGGGGCACTCGCAGCGCCTGGGGGTTCAACATCGCGCGCCGGTTGAAGACGACCAAGGAGCGGATCTACCCGGCCCGCAAGTGCGACCGCGAGTACGGCAAGTCCCGCGGCTTTCAGCAGGCTTCGATGATCTGCGCCCTCGGCAAGCGCATCGGCCGGACCCACAGCCGCCTCCCCTTCCGAACGACCTCCTGCGAGGGCGACAGCGGCGGCCCGCTGGTCGCCGACACGCCCAACGGCCCCCGCCTGATCGGAGCCGTCAGCGCGGGCGTCTTCCCCTGCGGCCTGGGCGGTGCCAGCATCTACGCCCGGGTCGCCGACCGGCTGGGTTTCATCCGGAGGGCGGCCGGTCTTGGTGGGCCCTGAAGAGGAAGCGCCTAGGGGCCAGGCCCGGTGTAGCCGCCCGCGTAGCAGGGAGCCGGTCCGCAGACGTTCGTCACCGCTCCCGTGGGCTTGAGGAAGTCAGAGATCAGCTGCAGGGCCGACGGCGCCCCCCGCGGCGCTCCGTGTGGGTCCTCGCCCGTGCGATTCGGCGTGTTGGTGAAGGGAGGCGGCGGCACGCCGATGTTGGTCGGCGGCGGGCTCGGATTGGCGCGGACGGGCCCGATGTCGCCGTAGATCGCCGCCGAGCCGCTGAACGGGTACGCGGAGATCGCCGGGACGTTCCAAAGGATGTCGTTGTCGGGCCAGCGCCCCGGATCCAGGATCGGGGTGTGTGTGGAGGCGCCGATCGTCCGGGCCTCGACATCCGACTGGAAGTTGGTGACCTGGTGGTCTCCGAGCGCGATGTTCATCAGCACCGTGTGGGCCGGATTGCCCGGCAGGGGATTCGTCGTCATCCGGTGCGCGTAGCCGTCCGGCTCGCCGCGGTCCCAGAGCATCTGGATCAGCGAGAGCAGCAGCGGGCGCTCCAGCGGATCTGTGTAGGCGCCATTGAGGATCCCGGCGAACGAGTCGTAGTCGACCGACCGCGGCAGCAGCACCGAGTAGTTCATGGCCGGGACGTTGAGGACCGATCGCGTGAAGTCGGGGTCCACGGCGGTGAGGGCGCCGCCCATGATCCCGCCCTGGCTCGAGCCCTGGTAGTAGAGCTCGGAGGTGTCGATCACGGGGTTGCTGCCCAGTGTGGTTCCGTCGGCATGGAAGGCGACGTCGCTGCTGAAGCCACTCGTCATGCCCATCAGGCGCCCGAGGAAGATCTCGTCGAGGAGGCCCTGCTGGAGGCGATCGGCGAGCTGGGGGAAGTTGGACACGTCGGCGAGGATGCCGGCCGTGTTGCCGAGGTCGGCCCCGGCCATTCCGATCTCGTCGGTGGCGCAGAGGACGAAGCCGTAGGTATTGGCGAGCTGCTGCTGGATGTCGGCGTTGAAGACCTCGGACGCACTGCCGAAGAGGCCATGCCCGTAGATCGCCGGCCGCGCTGACGCGGGCGTGCCGTCGACCGCGGTGCGGGGGATGATGCAGTCGAAGTTCGCCGTCCAGTCGTTGCCCGTGTTGCGACTGGGCAACCCATTCGACCCCAACTGGAAGCTCCCGCCGGGCGCGCAGGTCGGCTGCAGGTAGCAGGGGACCGTGAAGGTGCCGCGGACGCGACGCGCGATCTCCGGATCCTGCACCGGCGTGAAGTTGTCAACCTGCGTCACCTGGAAGGACGGCGCGCTGCCGTCCATCACGCCGTTCCCCGGGGTCGTGTCGCCAAGCGAGGCGAGCGCGTCGTCCCGGATGTGCAGCTCCCGGGCGGCGATGTTCTCGTCCGTGGCGACGGTGAAGTCCCAGGCCAGGTAGAGGTTCGAGCGCCTGATGCCCGCCCCCCGGAGGGTGTTGAAGATCGACTCGAAGCGAGGCCGCTGGGCGTTGATCGGACCCTGGTCAGAGGGAAGCTGGTCGCGGTAGTAGCGGAAGCCCTCCGGGGCCGCGATCGTCTGGCCGGCGGAGTTCTTCAGGTTTCGCATCGCGACCACGTAGCGGTGGCCCGACGCGAAGTTGACTGCCGGATGGATCTCGAGCGCGGTGCTGTCGGGGCTGCCGCCGTTCGAGTCGATCTCCACCCAGATCGGCACGCGCTGGCCGGTGGTCGTATCGATCACCACGATGGGCTGATCTGGCTCGGAGAAACGGCCCAGGTGGTTGATCGGCACCGCGTTCGTCTGCTGCAGCGCCGCCGGGTTGTCCAGGCCGGGGACCCGGACGACCATCCCCACCCCCGGGCTGAAGCCGTCGTTCAGGCTGTACGGCGAGGGGTTGATCGGAACACTCGACGCATTCTTCGGCATCCCGCCCGTATGGAAGTCGATCCGCCGGCCGGTGCCGGTCGATTGGTCGGCCACCGTGTAGTAGTCGTCGGGGAAGGGCAGCAGGCACAGCGAGCCCTGCTGCTGGCCGATGAAGTCGCAGTCGCCGGCGCGGCTCAGGTCGACGGGCTTCGGGCTGCAGGCCGGGCTGTTGCGGATCAGGCTCGCGCTGGAGGTTCTCTTTCCGGCGCGGACCTGGATCGCCCTCGCCTCACAGCTCGCCACCTCGGCCTTGCCCGCCGCCGTCAGCTTCAGGTTGACGATGCGCTTGCCCCGGCGGGCGTGACCCACCTTGGTCAGCGGAGCCGGCGCCGGGTCGTCGAAGGTCGTCGAGGTCGCCCGCACCTTCAGCCCGGCCGAGTGCTTCCCCGGGAGCCGGACGCGCAGTCCGCGCTTCAGCAACTTCGTCTGGCCCGTGCCCAGAAGGGCGACACCCTTCGCCTTCTTGCCGGCACCGGCGCTGGCCGGCAACGCAAAGACGACCGCCGCGCAGCAGAACGCCGCGACCATCACCGCTGCCAGCTTCGAGCTCCCTCTCACCTGCACCTCTCCTCTCCGGGAGACCCTACACGGCCAGCCCAGGGCCGGGCTCGAACCGGCGACCTCATCATTACGAGAGATGTGCTCTACCAACTGAGCTACCTGGGCGCTCGTACTGACCGGCGATTGTAAGGTCCCGGCCCATGACCGAGCAGCCACTTCTGACCGAGCGCCGCGATCGCGTCCTGCTGATCACGCTGAACCGCCCGGACGCCCGCAACGCGGTCAACCTGGCGATGGCCGAGGCCATGGCCGCCGCCCTCGACGAGCTCGACGCGACCGACGAGCTCAGCGTCGGCGTGATCGCCGGCGAGGGCAAGGGCTTCAGCTCCGGGATGGACCTGAAGGCGTTCGCGACCGGTGAGCGCCCCTGGGCGAAGGACCGCGGCTTCGCCGGCATCGTGCAGAAGCCGGCGGCCAAGCCGCTGATCGCCGCGATCGAGGGCTTCGCCGTCGCGGGCGGCCTCGAGATCGCGCTCGCCTGTGATCTGATCGTCGCCGCCAAGGGCGCGAAGCTCGGCATTCCCGAGGCAAAGCGCGGACTGGTCGCGGCGGCGGGAGCGCTTCGCCAGCTGCCCCGCCGCCTGCCGGCCGCGATCGCGATGGAGCTGGCGCTCACCGGCGAGACGATCACAGCCGAGCGCGCCGCGGAGCTCGGGCTGATCAATCGCCTCGCCGACCCAGGCACGGCGCTGGACGTCGCTCTGGAGCTGGCGGCCGAGGTCGCCGCGAACGCCCCGCTCGCCACCGCGGCCTCGAAGACGATCCTCAACCAGCAGGGCTCCTGGGACGACGAGACCTTCTGGGCAAAGCAGGGCGAGATCGTCGCCCCCGTCTTCACTTCGGAGGATGCGATCGAGGGCGCCACAGCCTTCAGCGAGAAACGCGCTCCGAACTGGCGCGGGCGCTAGACCGCTCCAACCCGCACCACCACTAGGACTGAACTACTGAAGAAGCTCGGGCCCTTCCGTTCGAGCCCGTTCGCTGCTCGGCGCCGGTGGCCACGGCGTGCGCCCCGCCGTCGACGTGAATCACCTCCCCGCTGATCGCCTCGGACCAGTCCGAGAGCAGGAAGAGAACGGCGCGAGCCACAGGGGTCGGGTCCTCGGTGTCCCAGCCGAGCGGTGCGGCGTCCGGCCAGCCCGCGGCCAGCACCTCGAAGCCGTCGATGCCGCTCGCGGCCGGCGAGGAGATCGGCCCCGCTGAGATCAGGTTCGAGCGGATGCCGCGTGGGCCAAGCTCTCTCGCCAGGTAGCGATTGACGGACTCCAGGGCCGCCTTGGCCACGCCCATCCAGTCGTACGACGGCCAGGCGACCGATGCGTCGAAGTCGAGGCCGACGACGCTGCCGCCGCCGTCCAGCAGCGGGACGAGATGGCGAGCGAGCGCCTGGTAGGAGTAGGCGCTCGTCCGGAAGGCCTCGAGCGCGCTCTCGGGAGGCGTCTCCATGAAGCGGCCGCCGATCGCGTCCGCAGGCGCGAAGGCGATCGCATGCAGAACACCGTCGAGACCACCCCACCGCCCATCGACCTCGCGGGCGAGATCGGCGAGGTCCTCCTCGGAGTTGACGTCCAGCTCGAGCACGTCCGGCGGCTCCGGCAACCGCGCGGCCGAGCGCTCGGTCATCCGCCGGGTCCGGCCGAAGCCGGTGAGCAGCACCTCGGCGCCGGCGAGCTGCGCCTCCTTGGCCACGGCGAAGGCGATGCTCTTCCGGGTCAGAACGCCCGTGATCAGGAATCGCTTGCCGGCCAGCATCACGCGAGCAGCCTGCCGTCCTGGAGCGGCGAGAGCTCGTCGTCGGCTGAGGAGGCCACCTGGGCGCGCTCCGGCTCCCGGCGCCAGATCACGACGATCTCCATGCGCGCCACCAGCTCGTCGGCCTGGTTGACGATCCGGACCGCCAGCGTGACCAGCCCCGTCTCCGCTCCGAGCTCGCGCTTGTCGGCGAGCCGCGCGCGGACGCGAATCGTGTCCCCCAGCCCGACCGGCCGCTTCAGCACGGCCCCGTCGATCGAGCGCAGCGCGAGCACGACGCGTGGATCGATCGGGAGCAGGCCGAGCGCGTAGGAGAGGACCAGCATCCCGTGCGCGATCCGCCGCCCGAAGGCACTCTCGGCGGCCCAGGCGGCATCGGCGTGCTGTGGGTGCCAGTCGCCGGTCAGTGCGGCGAACGAGACCACGTCGTACTCGGTCACCGTCCGGCCGGAGGACTCCATCGAATCCCCGACCTCGAGGTCGTCGAAGTAGGGCGGCGCCTCGCGCCACAGCGGCCCCTCGCGGGTGCGCTCGATCGTCTCGGTCGTCATGCAGGTCTCCTTCGTCCGTTGGCTCCGCCGAGGGCCGAGAGCGCCCAGATCAGTCGCCCTCTCGTCTCGCCCGGCTCGATCACCTCGTCCACGTATCCGGCGGCCGCCGCAACGTCGGCCCTCAGATGTTCCTCCGCGTACTCCTCGGCCAGCCGCGTGTGTTCGGCAGCCGAATCGCCCGAGCCCTCGATCGCCCGCCGGTGGATGATCCCCACCGCCTGTCGGGCTCCCAGGACACCGATCTCGGCGCCCGGCCAGGCGAGGACGACATCCGCGCCCAGCTCGCGCGAGTTCATCGTGATGAAGCCGCCGCCGTAGGCCTTGCGAAGCACGACGGTCACCTTCGCCACCCGGGCGGCCGAGAAGGCGTGCAGGAGGCCGGCGCCATGCCGGATCACACCCATTCCCTCCTGCCTGGTGCCGGGGAGGAAGCCGGGGGTGTCGACGAGCACGGCAAGCGGGAGGCCGAAGGAGTCGCAGCGGCGTATGAAGCCGGCCGCCTTCTCGGAGGCCGCGGAGTCGATCACCCCGCCGAGGTGGTGCGGCTGGTTGGCGACGACCCCCACGGGGTGGCCGTTCAGCCGAACGAGAGCCGTGACCATGTTGCGGGCCCAGCGGGGCGAGAGCTCGAGCATCGAGCTGGAGTCGGCGACGCAGCGGATCACAGAGCGGACGTCGTAGACCTTGCGGGGGTTGGCGGGAACGGCCGTCCCCGGATCGCGCCCGAGCGGCTCCTGCGGCAACACCGGATCCGGTGACGACGCGGAGCTCTGCGGCAGATGGCCAAGCAGGTCGCGGACCAATTCGGCGGCCGCCGCGTCGTCCGGAGCAACGAGATCGCAGACCCCGTTTCGCGAGTGGACCCGAGCGCCGCCGAGCTCGTCCATCGTCACGCTCTCGCCCATCACCTCCTCGACCACGCCCGGACCGGTGAGGAAGAGCCGGGCCTCCTCGGTCATCACCACGAAGTCGGTGAGGGCGGGCGAGTATGCGCCGCCGCCCGCGGAGGTCCCCGTGATCACGCTGATCTGCGGAACGTGCCCCGAGAGCGCCACATGCTGCCTGAAGATCGCGCCGTAGCCGCCGAGCGCCCCGGCCCCCTCGTCGATGCGCGCGCCACCGGAGGCGATGAAGCCCACCACCGGGGCCTCCGCCCTCCCGGCAAGTTCGAGAAGGCGAACGATCGTCTCGGCCTGGGCCGTACCGAGCGAGCCGCCGGCGAAGCTCTGGTCCTGCGCGTAGCAGTAGACCGGCCGCCCGCCTACGCTGCCCGCGCCCGCCACCACTCCGTCGCCGGGCGCGGAGCGGGCCGAGCGCGATGCGATCCGCGTGCGGAACAGCTCGAGCGAGCCGGGATCGCAGAGCGCCTCGAGCTGTCGCAGCGGAGTCAGTCGCTCGCGCCGCACCGCTTCCTTCTCGGCGAGCATCAGGTTCACGCCGAAGCCCACCCCTTTGTACGGCGGCGGCTCACGCCGCCGCCTCGATGCAGAGCACGACGTTGTGGCCGCCGAAGCCGAATGAGTTGCTGATCCCGATGGCCGGATGGCCGTTCAGCGACAGCGCCTTCGCCTCGCCGGGGACGTAGTCGAGGTCGAGCCCCTCGTCCGGCTCCTCGTAGTTGAGGGTGGGCGGCGCCTGCTTGGCCCGGAGCGCCTGCAGGGTCTCGACGGCCTCGACGGCGCCGGCGGCCCCGAGCAGGTGCCCGATCGCCGACTTGGTCGATGAGGTCGGGACCCGGAACGCCGACTCGCCGAGAGCCGTCTTCAGGGCCTCGGTCTCCGAGCGGTCGTTGAGCGGGGTCGAGGTGCCGTGGGCGTTGACGTACGCCAGGTCGCTCGGCT
The DNA here is from genome assembly GCA_963831605.1 of uncultured Solirubrobacterales bacterium. GTDB lineage: Bacteria > Actinomycetota > Thermoleophilia > Solirubrobacterales > 70-9 > DASUPK01. The sequence continues at coordinate 41,865 of CAWHQR010000004.1, read as the reverse complement.
CGATCTCCGCGTCGGCAAGTGCCTTGCGGATCGCGCGAGCTGCGCCGTCGCCGCTCGGCTCGGGCGCGGTCATGTGATGGGCGTCCGCGGTGGCGCCGTAGCCCCTCACGTAGCCCAGGATCTGGGCACCGCGAAGCTCGGCCGTCTCGGCGTCCTCGAGCACCATCACCCCGGCGCCCTCTCCCATCACGAAGCCATCGCGACGACGGTCGAATGGCCGAGAGATCCCGGACTCGGAGGTCGCACCCATCTCGGCGAAGGCCGCCGTGGCCAACGGGGTCATCGCGGATTCGGCGCCGCCGGTGACACAGGCGACCGCGTCGCCGTAGGAGATCATCCGGGCCGCGGCGCCGACGGCGTGGGCTCCCGCCGCACAGGCCGAGACGGTGCCGAAGCACTGCCCGCGCAGGTCGTGCTCGATCGCCAGAGCGCCCGACGCGGAGTTCGCCATCATCTGGGGCACGCAATGGGGGGAGACCTTGCCCTGGCCGTGCTCCTCCAGGACGGTGTGCTCGGACTCGATCGTGGAGAGGCCGCCGATCCCGGTGCCGATCACGCTGCCGATCTCGGTGCGGTCGTAGGGCGACTCGTCCAGGCCCGCCTGGGAGATCGCCTCGGCAGCCGCGACCAGCGCGAGCTGCGTGAAGCGATCGGTGCGGCGCACCTGGCGGCGCGTCAGGTGGTCGGTCGCCTCGAAGTCCGAGCAGCGGGCGAGACCGTCCTCGATCCCGGACTCGCCGGCTGACCAGCGCTCGTGCAAGGCCGGCGCGCCGACGCCCAGCGGGGTGACCGCGCCGATCCCGGTGATGGCGACCCGGCGAGTCATTGCTGGCGCTGGGTCACGAAGTCGACCACGTCCTGGACGGTCGTGATCTTCTCCATCTCGGCGTCGCTGATCTCGATGCTGTACTCGTCCTCGATCACCTGCGCGAGCTCGACCAGGTCGAGCGAGTCGATGTCCAGGTCCTCGAAGCGCGAGTCCGGCTTGACGTTCTCCGGCTCCTCGCCGAACTCGACCAGCGCCGAGATCACCCTCTCGGTCACCTGATCCTTGGTTGCGGTTGTCATTGCGACTCCTTTCGTTCGGTTGTTGGTCAGACGGACATGCCGCCGTCAACGGGCAGCACGGCTCCGGTCACATACGAGGCGTCGTCGGACGCGAGGAAGCGGATGCAGGCGGCGACCTCCTCCGGCGATCCGGTCCGCCGCGCGGGGATCGCGTCGAGCAGGCCGGCGGACCCGTTCGAGTCCGTGCCGTTGCCGGTGAACTCGCGGGTCAGATGGGTCTCGATCAACCCGGGCGCGACCGCGTTCACCGTCACTCCGCGCCGCGCGACCTCCGCCGCCACGGTGCGGGTGAAGGCGATCAATCCCGCCTTCGAGGCCGCGTAGTTCGCCTGACCGGGGTTGGCCCGCAGGCCGACGACGGAGGAGACGTTGATCACCCGGCCGAAGCGCTGGCGCATCATCGATCCGATCGCATCCCGAGTGAGCCGGAATGCGCCCGTCAGGTTGACGTCGAGGACGCGGTTCCAGTCCTCGTCGCTCAGCCTCATCGACAGGTTGTCCGCCGTGATGCCGGCGTTGTTGACGAGAACCAGCACGGGTCCGAGCCGCTCGGTGACCTCGGAGAGCATCTGCTCGGTCGCGCCGGCATCGGCCACGTCGGCACCGACCACGAGCGCGGTCCCTCCGGCATCCTCGATCGAGCCGGCGACCGACTCGGCGCCCTCGCGGTCGCGGGAGTAGTTGACGGCGACCGACCAGCCGTCCTCGGCCAGCGCACGCGCCGTCGCGGCTCCGATGCCGCGGGATGCGCCGGTGACCAGGGCGCTGCCCAAGCTCTGCTTTGCGGCGACGCCGTCGGGATTCGCCGCTGTTTCGGTCGCACTCACGCCGTCCCCTCCCACTCGACGATCCCGGCGCCCCAGGTGAGGCCCGCGCCGAAGGCGGAGAGCAATACGCGGGATCCTTTGCGGAGCAGGCCGGACGATGCGGCCTCCGCGAGCGCGATCGGGATGCTCGCTGCCGAGGTGTTGCCGTAGTCGGCCAGGCAGTCGATGACCCGGTCGGGCGGCAGGACCAGCCGCTCCCCCACCGCGGAGATGATCCGCGAGTTGGCCTGGTGGTAGACGAACAGGTCGATCTGGTCGAGCGACAGTCCGGCCTCTGAGACGACCTGCTGCGTCGCGCCGCTCATCGCCGCGACCGCCGCGCGGAAGGTGGCGCGGCCATCCATCCTCACCAGGCGTTCCTCGTTCGAAATGCGGATCAGCTCTCCCCGCGCCCCGTCCGAGCGGAGGGCGATCGGGCCGATCAGGCCGGGGCCGCCCAGAGTGACCAGCGCGGCCCCCGCCCCGTCGCCAAACAGGCCCGCCGTTCGCCGGTCCGAGTAGTCGATCACGCTGCTCAGCACCTCGGCTCCGACGACGAGCACGGCCCGGGCCCTCCCGGCCTCGAGCAGCCCGGTGGCGAGCGAGAGGGCCGAGAGAAAACCCGTGCAGGCGGCACCGATGTCCATGGCTCCAGCCGTTGTGGCTCCAATTCGGCTCGCGACCTGGGGAGCCGCGTTCGGCAACTGCTGGTCCGGCGTGCAGGTGGCGACCATGACCAGGTCGAGATCGGCGGCATCGAACCCGGCGAGCGCGAGCGCATCCGAACCGGCGTCGGCGGCCAGGTCGACCAGGCTCTCGCCGTTCACCTTGCGGCGGCGATGGATTCCGGTCCGCGAGGAGATCCACTCCGGCTCGACCCCCAGCGGGCCGGCGATCTCCTCGTTTTCGACCACGCGCTCCGGGAGGGATGCCGCAATGGCGGCGATTCCCGGCCCGGCCGTCCGCTTTGCGCCGTTGGCCGTCGCGCCCGTTGCCCGCGCGACGAGCCCCTCGGGATCGACGAGAGAGGAGTCGACCTCCCACTGCTGTCCGGGCGAGAGCTCAGGCAAGGGCCGACTCCCGGTTCGAGACGATCTCGACGTCCGAATCGGCCAGCGTCCTCTTGACCAGCCCGGCGAGGACCTTTCCGGGACCGACGTCAAGGAAGCGCCGCACGCCCAGCTCCTCGAGCTTCGCGAGCAGTGACGTCCAGCGGATCGGGCGGATGAGCGACGCTGCGAGGTCGTCGCGCGGATCGTCCGGGAAGAAGTCAGCCTTGGTCGAGGAGATCACCGGGGCCACGGGCGCTTCGAACTCGATCTCCGCGAGCTCCGCGCGGAAGGCCTCCACGCCGCAGGCCATCGCCTCGGTGTGGAACGCGCCCGCGACCGCGAGCTTCTTCGCTCGCACACCGGAGGCCTTGGCGGCCTCCTCCGCCTGCTCGATCCGAGTCAGAGGACCGGAGAGAACGAATTGCCGTGGCGAGTTCTCGTTCGCGAGAGTCAGGCCGTGCTCAGAAGCCAGGGACTCGGCGCGGTCGCGATCGGAACCGACGGCGAGCATGCCACCGGCCTCACCCGCGCGGGCGGCGTCGTCCATCACCCGCCCTCGGGCCACGACGATCCGCAGCCCGTCGGCATCATCGATCGCTCCGGCGGCGGCCAGGGCCCCGACCTCGCCCAGTGAGTGCCCGGCGAAGTACTCGGCGCCGGGACGCCTCAGGCGCTCATAGCCGGCCATCGAGGCGCAGTAGACGGCCGGCTGGGCGTAGGCGGTGCCTTCCGCCATGCGCTCGAAGGGATCCTCACCGACCAGCTCTGTGGCCAGATCAAGCAGGTCCGGGCGGAGATCCGCCACTGCCTCGCGGCTCGACGGATCCCCGACCCCCTGACCCGGAAAGAGAATCGCCGAAGCTGAATTCGCATCCATGCCCCAATCACTAACCGCGAGGTCCGGATGCGTGAAGAAATTCGCCGCCATGCCCCCCGTTCGGGGGGGTTCAGGGGGACGAGCGGGGGGTCAGGAGAGGAGGCACCGCGCGCCGGCGTGCCTCGGGTCGAAAGAATCCGCGCATGGCGGATCCGGGGCCCAGCCCCACCGAACTCGAGGAACGGATCACGGGCCTCGCCGACGCCCTCGACAGATTGATCGCCGTGGTTTCGAAGCTGGATGACGAAACCTCGGACACGGCGGCCGCTGCATTCGACAGCGACGTTCCCCGGGTTGCCGGGCACAAGGCAACAGCGGACGAGCTGAAGAGCCTGAGCGACACCTTGGATTCCTGGCGGAGGGACTGGACGGCCGGGAACGACGGCTAGCGCAGCTTCGGCTAGTCAGCCCACCAGTCGCGCTCGCCCTCGACGTCTTCGCGCCGACCGTCGCCGAGACTGGGCGCGCCGATGACGATGATCTCGAGGCCCTCCGGCCCGGCCTCGTAGCCTCGCCACGTGCCGGGCGGGACGCGCACCGCGTCCCACTGCTTGAGCTCGACGATCTCGTCGTCGAGCTTCATGCGCCCGCTCCCGCCCACGACCACGTACACCTCCTCCTGCCTCTCGTGCGTGTGGCCGTACGGAAAGCGATGGTCCGGCGGGACGCGCTGGTAGCTCAGGCCGGATTGCTCGAGCTCGAGCGCCTCGGTCGCCAGGCGGAACTCCAGGTCCGGCGCCCCGTCGAAGTTGGACCCGACATCCGGCGGGTCCTCCTTGAGATTCCGGTGCGTGAACGGCACGGCCGCAATCCTACGCGGCACTTCTCCACTCAGAGGTCCGACGACGCTGCGCCGCGCGTCAAGCCAAGCTGTTGGGCCTTCCGTGTCGCCTCGGCACGGTTGCGCACACCGAGCTTCCGGTAGAGAGCGGTCGTGTGGTCCTTGATCGTGTGCGGCGAGAGAAAGAGCCGCTCGGCGATCTCGCGGTTGGTGGCCCCGGCACCGATCAGCTCGAGGACCTCCCGCTCGCGCGGTGAGAGCGGGGTCGCCGGCCCATCGGCCTGACGCGCGTAGACCGTCATTCCCCTGCCCACCATGCGCACCGCGTTCGCAACCTCATCGGCGCTCCAGTCCTTGGATATGAAGCCCGCGGCGCCGGCCGCCTTGGCCGCTTCGGGCGAGATCCAGCCGGCTCCCGAGATCAGCAGCACACGCGTCTTCGGCGAGGCCTCGCGCAGCGCCTCACAGAGCTCGGCGCCCGAACGCTCACCGAGGAACAGGTCAACCAACGCGACATCGGGACGGCCCTTGCCCGCGAGCTCGACGGCCTCCTCCGGGGTCGAGGCCACCACGCAGTCCCCGACCCACGGCTGCCGCCCGAGCAGCAGGCGAAACCCCCACTGCACGACGGCGTGATCATCGACCACGAGCACGCGAAGCTTCTTCGCGCCGTTCAGCTGCTCGGCAGCACCAGGCGCACCCGCCATCGGTCCTCCTCACGGCCGTATTCGAGCATGCCGCCTCGCTGCAGCGCCTCGTAGGACGCGAGCCGCAGGCCCATCCGCGATCCGCGAGCCCCGCTCTCGTCACCAATCGGCGGCAGCCCGTCATTTCGCACCTCGAGCACGAAGGCCCCGTCGCGCCCTTCGATCGTCACCCGGACCTCAGCGGGGTCCGCGTGCCTCTCCGCGTTGCGAAGCGTCTCGTTCAGGACCGACACGGCGAGCGGCTCGAGGCTCTCCGGGACGTCCACCCCCTCATGCCAGTCCACCACCAGCGGAAGCATCTTGTACTGGCGGCCGAGACGCTCGAGCTCTGCCCGCAGCCCACCATCCTGCAGCTCCATCAGGGAGCTGCCTGCGGACCCGATCAGCGCCTCCCGCAGGTCGCCGAGGGCCGCCTCGATCTCGGCGACGCAGCGCTCGCGATCGTCATCGGCCAGCGGCCGGTCCGATCCAAGCGCCATCGAGACGCCGAACAGCCTCTGGGTGACTCGCTCGTGGACCTCCCGGGCGAGGTCGATCCGCTCGGAGAGACGGCGACTTCGCTCGAGCTGCCGCGTGACCTCTCGCACGTGGCTGGCGAGGGCCGCCGTCCGTCCGAGCGCATGCATGGTCGAGCGCTCACCGTCGGTCAGGTCGAAATGCTCGCCGTCGCGGTCGGCGAAGATCACGCCGAGCCAGCGCCCGGCGGCGGCGACCGGAGTGCAGGTCAGCTTGGTGACGCCGGGCATGTTGCTGTAGCGGGCCGGGACGGCCGCCGCGAGGTCCGTGGTCTCGACCACCCGGTCCTCAGCCAAAGCCCGCTGCGCGATCGGCGTCTCCGCGAGGCTCCCGTAGGCGTGGGCGACGAACTCCCGGTGGAGGCCATGAAGTCCGGCGGGCAGCACCAGACGGCGTTCGGCGTCATAGAGAAAGATCACGGCGCGCTCCATGGAGGTCTGCAGGCAGACGGCCTCGCAGAGGCGGTCGTAGAAGTCGTCGAGCTCTCTCCTTTCGTCCAACTGGAAGAGCAACTGGACGACCACGTCCAGGGCCTCGGAGCGGAGCGAGTCTTCCTTGATGCTCACGTCCATGGGGCTACCCCTGCATCCTCGCACCGGTTACGCCCCGGCTCTCGGACACACCCCCCGAATGGGGGGATAGGGTGTGCGCTGTGAAGGCGGTGTTGGTCGTGATTGCCGCAGTTCTGGCGCTTGGAGTCGGAGCCGCCGATGCCAGCGCCAAACGGCCGCTGCTGATCAGCAACTGCGCCAAGGCGAAGTTCAAGCCGATCAACGTGATCATCGCCTGCGGAGACGCCAGCCTGGGCGCCCGCGAGATGACCTGGTCGAGCTGGACGAAGAAGTCCGCGCTCGGCACCGGGACGGGCCAGGTCAACGACTGCACCCCCGACTGCGTGCACGGCACGACGAAGGACGCACCGATGCAGCTGCTGCTGACCAAGCCGCGCACCTGCGCGAACGGCCGCCGACTCTTCACGAAGCTCCGCTACACCTGGACCGCCGGGGCGCCCGTCGGCCCCGCGAGCGGCTCGGTGCCCGTGGGCTGCAAGCTCGCCGGCCTCTAGGTCCGGGTCATCCACCGAGTCAGGCCAGGGGTTCTCCCTGACGCTGGGAATCAAGGATTCCCAGAAGGTGGCCGATGCAAGACGGCGAAGAGAGATACGGAATGCCACCGAACTCGACCCAGAACCTGAACGCCAAGCTCTCGCTGCGAACGAGCGTCCAGGAGCCCTCCGGCGCCACCGGCATCAGCCTCACGCCATCCCCGATCCAGGTCTCCACTCCGCCGAATCAGATCTTCAGCGGCCCCGCTCAGTATCGCGGTGGCTACCACCTCAGCTTCTAGCCCTCGGAGTTGGCTAGGACCCCTCGTCGGCGAATCGGTAGCCGACCCGGCGCACCGTGAGCACCAGCTCGGGGTTCTGGGGATCGCGCTCGACCTTCTGGCGGAGGTTCGAGATGTGGACGTCGCAGGCGCGCACGTCGCCGCGGAACTCGGTCTGCCAGAGCTCCTCCATGATCTCCTTGCGCGAGAAGACCTGGCCCGGGTTCTCCGCCAGAAGCCGGAGCACCTGGAACTCCGACCGGGTCAGGTTGATCGGCTCGCCGCGCACGGTGACCAGGTGACGCGCCAGGTCGATCGAGACCGGGCCGGCCTCGATCGCGGTCCCCTCGGTCCCGGTCGAACGGTCGAGCTCCCGGCGGCGGAGCTGGGCACGGACGCGACCGAGCAGCTCACGCACCGAGAACGGCTTGGTGACGTAGTCGTCGGCGCCGACCTCGAGTCCGACGACCTTGTCCACCTCGGCGTCCTTGGCGGTCAGCAGGATGATCGGCACCGGGCTGTGCGCGCGAACCTCGCGGCAGATGTCGAGGCCGCTCTTGCCCGGCATCATGATGTCAAGGACCAGCAGGTCGAAGTGGTCCTCCGAGATCTGCACCTCGGCCTCCTCGCCGTTGGATGCCAGGGTGACGTCGAAGCCCTCCTGCTCGAGGGCGTAGCCAACGGACTCGCGGACGGAGTCCTCGTCATCGACGACCAGGATGCGGCTCATGGAGGGGGGTGTCGGGCTCATGCGACCGGCGTGGGGGTTGGCTTGGCGGCGCGCAACCGGACCCAGAAGGTGCTGCCCTCGCCGGGCACCGACCGCATTCCGATCTCACCGTTCATCACGTCCACCATCCGCCTGGCGATCGCCAGGCCGAGGCCGAAGCCCTCGGTCTCGTGGGTCGCGGATCCCCGATAGAAGCGCTCAAAGACGCGGTCCTGCTCCTCAGGCGGGATTCCCTTCCCTGTGTCGTGGACTTCGATGGTCACGGTCTTCTCCTCCCCCCGTGCCGCGCGAAGGGTAACCGTGCCCGGCGGAGGCGTGTGGGCGCAGGCATTGGTGAGCAGCCCGATCATCACCTGTCGCAGGAGCACCGGATCGCCCTCGGCCACCAGATCCGGCTCGATCTCGGTGCGGAGCTCGACGCCCTCGGGTGCGACGACGGCCTCGGCAGCCTCGCCGCCCGCCAGCGAGACGTCGACGACCTGCGCCTCATCCCTCTCGCCGGCGGCCTCGACGCGAGCGAGGGTGAGCAGCGACTGGGTCAGGCGCGTCATCCGCTCCGCGTCCACCGAGAGCCTGGTGAGGAAGCGGTCACGGGCGTCCGGGTCATCCTTGGCGCCGCTGCGCAGCACCTCGATCCCGCTCGTAATCCCCGCCAGCGGATTGCGAAGCTCGTGCGCGGCGTTGGAGACGAACTCGCGCTCCGCCTCCTCGCGCTTGAGCTCGTCGGTGCGGTCGCGGACCACGAGCAGCACAGCATGCTCGGCGGGAACGCGCCGCGCCTGTACGCCGTAGACGCGCCCGTCGATCCAGAGCACGGGAATCTCGGCCGAGCCACCCTCGGCCGAGCGCCGCAGCGTTGGGATCAGCGCGGTGGCGGGCTGCCCGTCCCGGACCAGGCGGTCGGCGGCTGGATTCGCGAAGCGAACCGAGCCGTCCTCGCCCACGACGATCACCGCCTCGGTCAGCCCGTCGAAGATCGCCGAGAGGCGATCGCGCTCCGTGGCGAGCAGGGTGAACGTCTTGCGGAGCTCCTCCCGCATCGAGTCCAGGGAGCGGGTCAAGTCCCCGATCTCGTCGCTTCCTCCAGGGCGCAGCCGCACATCGAAGTTTCCCGCCGCCATCTCCTCCGCGGCCTGGGCGAGCCGCCTCACCCGGGTCGCGATCAGAGAGGAGACCAGGAAGCCGACCAGCACCCCGATCGCGATCGCGATCAGGAGCGCCCGCAGGCGGTCCCCGCGCAGCTGGCCGAACGCACGGGTCAGCGCAGGCGGCGGCTCGGCCCTGACCACCGCGGCGCCTCTCACCTTGGTTTTCCCGAAGATCGGCGCGGCCGCCACCGTCACGTTGCCCGGCATGTTCGCGCTGTAGCGCCGGTTGTCGAGGGCCACGCGGACCGCCTCGCCGTTCTGGGGGACGGCGCCGAGGGCGGACAGGTTCTGGCCGGGTGCCAGCGCGTTGCCGTGCCGGTTGACTGCCCACACCTCGAAGTTCCCGGTGTTCGCCTCGGCCAGCACGTTCGCGGCGTGCAGCTTGTCTGCCTTGCCGAGCTGGTCGGCCAGGCTGGATGTCTTGCCGACGGCGAGGTCGGCGGACTGGCTCTGCAGCGTCCGCCCGGACGAGTCGTCGACGAAGACGTACACCGACGCGGCGGTGATCAGCGTGACGAGGGCGAATGCGGCGCCGAGCCACAGGCGCATCGGTACGCGGCGACCCCTCTCCCAACCCCTAGTGCGCTCAGCCATGGTCAGGAGATTGTTACCGCTTGCTCACATTCGTGTGGGCGATTCGCGGCCGAGGGCGGGGAGTCAGCCGCCGAGCGCTCCCGAGAGCCGGAGCCAGAGGGCCTCGAGGGCGAGCTCCTCAGACACGTTCACCCGCAGCCGCCGCCGGGTGTCGAGCACCCATTCGACCGCCTCCCTCGCCCTCGCCGGGTCGAGATCCCGGGCGTCCTCCGCGAGCTCGGTGCGGCGGTCGGAGTTGAGCACGACCTCGTCCGCGCCGGAGGCGACGGCCGCCAGATCCCGGTACCAGGCGCAGCAGATCGCCAGGCCGAGGTCCAGGGCCTGGGTGCGCGCCCGGCGCTCTGTGCGCTTCACCTGCTCGGTGGCCTCCCGGGTGAGCTTTCCCTTGCGACCCCGCTTCGCCATCGCCTGCGCCTCCTCGGATTGGCGCTTCTCCTCCTCCGTGCCCGCCTCGGCGCCGGCCTCGCTGGCGGCTTCGAGCAGCCCGCGCCAGGGCTCGGGTGCCGGTTCGTGCGAGCGCGCGGCCCGTGCGGCGGCCTCGGCGGTGGCGCGCAGCGCCGTACCCGCCTCGCCGTGCAGCAGACGGGCGAGCTCGACGTCTCCGCCGCTCAGGCGAGCCGCGGCTCCCGCCTCCTCGCCGGCGCCGAGCGCCTCGAGGACCGCATCCGGCGCGAGCGGCCCGAACTCGACCGGGGCGCAGCGCGAGAGGATTGTCTCGGCGAGCTGCTCGGGCTCCGAGCAGATCAGGATCAGGTGGGCGAATGGCGCAGGCTCCTCGAGCGTCTTCAGCAGCGCGTTCTGGCTCTCGTCGCGAAGATCCTCGGCCTCCTCGATGACGAAGACCCGGCGCCTGCCCTCGGCCGGGCTCAGGCTGGAGGCGCGGATCACCGACTCCCGGACGTCCTCGACCAGATGCTGGGCCCCTGGCGGGCGCAGCCAGGCGAGGTCGGGATGGGGCGAGGGGTCAAGCAGGGCGCGGCGGCGGGCATCGTGGGGATCGGAGGCGCCCTCGGAGAGCAGCTCCGCCGCGAACGCCCGGGCGGCGGCGGCCTTGCCGGCCCCGCGCGGACCGCGAAAGATGTAGGCATGGCCGGGCGAAGCAAGGGCCGCGACCAGGGCGGCGCGAGCTCGGGGCTGATGGCGGGTCGCCTGTGCCAGGGCTTCCGGGATCTCGGGACCTCTCGCCGCTGCCTCCATCACACCCTCACCGCCCTCAGCGCGCCAAGCACCGCGGCGTGAACGGTGTCGCGATCGCCGTCCGCGTTCACCACCAGCACCCGGTCGGGATGCCGCCGCGCGACCTCGTCGTAGCCCTCCGCGACCAGGCGTTGCAACTCGATTCCCTCCTCCTCGAAACGATCGGCCTTGCGCCGGCCGATCCGCTTCGCGGCGCGGTCCGGCTTGATCCGCAGCAGGATCGTGACGTCGGGCCAGACGCCGCCGGTGGCCAGGTCGCAGATCTCCTCGACCCGATCGGCGCCCAGGCCGCGGGCGACGCCCTGGTAGGCGACGCTCGAGTCGCTGAAGCGGTCGCAGATGACGTCCCGGCCGCTCTCGCGCGCCGGGGCCACGACCTGAGCGACCAGCTCAGCACGGGCCGCGCAGAAGAGGAGTAGCTCCGCAAGCGGATCGAGCTCCAGGTTCGGGTCCTTCAGCAGGCCGCGGATTCGCTCGCCCGCATCGGTCCCGCCCGGCTCGCGCACGAGCACGACCCCCTCGCCGAGCGCCTTCGCCAGGAGCTTCGCCTGCGTGGTCTTGCCGGAGCCATCGATTCCCTCGAGCGAGATGAACATCGCCGCTCCCAGGCTAACCCCCGCGACCGTCCGTCCCGTGGCCATTCCCAGGGACTACCTGCAACCCGCGGGTTTTTCCGGAACCGCGAATGGGTAGCGCCCGCATACGCGATCGGTGGCCAGGAGAGGGTGGCGGGGTCGAGCGCCCCGCTAGCTCTTCGCGCGGGGCTTGGCCTTCGAGCCGTTGCCCGACTTGGCGCCGGCCTTCTTCGCGCCGTTCTTGGCCTTGGTTCCATTGCCCCGGGCTCGCTTGACCTTGGTCGCAGACGCCTGGCCCGCGATCTTCTCGGCCTCCTTGACGGCCTCCTCGGCCTTCGCGGCGTCCTCTCCATCAGCCTTGCCGTCCTTGGCGGCGGCCTCGGCGGCCTCCTTGGCGGCCTTGGCGGCCTCGCGCTCGGCGCGGCGGCGCTTCATCTCGGCCATCGAGGGGCACTCGTCGTTCAGGCAGAGCTTCCAGGGACGACCGCGCCAGGGCACGACCTGCAGGCGCGGGGTGCGGCCGCAGACCGAGCAGACATCCTCGATCTTGTAGAGCCCGCGCACCCGCTGGGGGAGAGGGAAGGTCGTGTCGCAGGAGTCAGGTGAGTCGGGGTTGTCTCCGTCCCAGCCGGCGCAACCGACGAAGCGCTTCCCCGACTTGCGCGCCTTGATGATCCGCAGCATGTTCGGGGAGCCATCCTCCTGCTTGCGGCCCGCCTCCTCGCAGACGATGCACGGGCCGAGGATCCGGTCCTGGTCCATGCCGGCCCAGACCTCGCGGGCGAACTTCCGCCACTTGGCGTCCTCGTCCTCGGTCTTGACGTCGTCGCCCATCTCGTCGAAGGCGGAGCGGAGCATGTCGCGGCTGTCCTTGAGGACCTCGTCCTTGGTCATCTGGCCGGCGGCGATCTGGTCCATCTCCGCCTCCATCTCGGCGGTCATGTCGGGCGTCGCCATCCGCGGGACGTAGTTCTCGAAGGCCTTGGACATCGCGATCCCGGTCTCGGAGGGCTCCGGCGGGTTGTTGAAGACGTAGCCGCGGTCGTAGAGCTTCTGGATGATGTCCGCGCGCGTCGCCTTGGTGCCCAGGCCGGCTTCCTCCATCATCTCGATCAGCTTTCCCTGGCTGATCCGGGGCGGCGGCGGGGTCTCCTTCCCCTCCAGGTCGACGCTCTCGATGGCGAGCTCCTGCCCCTCCTCGAGCTTCGGGATCTCGGTGTCGGCGGACCGGGCATAGGTGTAGATGGCGGCGAAGCCAGGATCCACGACGACGGAGCCGCGGACGAAGTAGGTCTCACCCGACTCGGCTGAGTCGGTCCCCTTCGCGGTCTCGATGTTGGCGCGGGTGCCCTCGCTGATCATCGGTGGCGAGAAGGTGGCGAGGAAGCGCCGTGCGATCAGCTCGTAGACCTTCCGATGGGACTCCGAGCGCGCCTCGAGGCGCACCGGGTTGACCGCCTGGGTCGGATAGATCGGCGGGTGGTCGGTCGTCTCCTTCTTGCCGCGGGTCGCCTCCAGCTCGCGGCCGTCGAGCAGGAACTCGGCGGCCTTGAAGTCGTCGACCGCGACCAGCTGCTTGACGAGCTCCTTGGTGTCGAGCGACTTCGGATAGACCGTGTTGTCCGTACGCGGATAGGAGACGTAGCCGTCCATGTAGAGGTCCTCGGCGATGCGCATCGCCCGGGAGGGCGTGATGCCGAGGCGGCTGGACGCGTCGGTGGTGAAGGCGGTGGTGTTGAGAGGGGTCGGCGGCTTGCGGGTGTTCTTGCGCGCCGTGATCTCCTTGACCGTGCCGGGGGTCTTGGAGTTGGCGACCGCTGCCTTGGCCTCCTTCTCCTCCCAGAACTTGTCGGTCGTGTGCTCGGCGACGAAGTTGCCGTCGGCATGCGCGAAGCTCGCCGTGACCTCCCAGAAGGGCACGGGCTCGTGCGCGCGGCGCTCCAGCTCGCGCTGGACGATCAGGCCGAGGGTCGGGCTCTGGACGCGGCCGACCGAGAGGAAGTTGGAGCCGAAGCGGCGCGTGGCCATCGACACCGACCGCGTCAGCGTGGCGCCCCAGATCAGATCCATGTCCTGACGCGCGGCGCCGGCGTTGGCCAGCGGCATCGAGAGCTCGTCGAGCTCGTTGAAGGCGCGCTCGATCTCGTCCTTGGTGAGGGCGGAGTAGCGGGCGCGCTTCACCGGCGTGCCGTCCTCGTGGACACCCTCAGCGGTGGCGAGGTCCGGGTTCGCCTCGACGATCTCCAGCAGGGCCTCGAGCCCGATCAGCTCGCCCTCGCGGTCGTAGTCCGTCGCGATCACGAGGTCGTCGGCGTCGGCGGCGACCTTCTTCAGCGCGCGGACCACGTTCTTGTCCGTCGGCTCCTTGATCAGGTCGGCGTCGATCAGGTCGCGCGGATTCGTCTCCTGCCAGTTGTTGTAGGACTCGGGGAAGGCGGGATTGAGGACGTGGCCCTTGAGGCCGATCGTCATCTGGTCGACCCCGTTCCCGTCGGTCCACTCGTAGTAGGGCGTCTTGAAGGAGGCGCCCTCCTTGGCGGTTGCGCCGCTCAGGATCTCGGCGATCTTCTTCGCGCTGTTGTTCTTCTCGGTGACTATCAGTCGCATCTGGCCCTCCACGGTAGCCGCGACACAAGATGACCCCTACATATAGGGCGGCCGATGGGTCTTTAGGTCGGCCCCAGCGGTCGGCGAGAGTAGCAGGGGGCTCTCGGCTGCCCAAAACGTTGTGCCCGTAGGCTCTCCTGCGTGAAATCGGTCGTGACAGGCGGGGCGGGGTTCATCGGCTCGCACCTGGTGGATGCCCTGGCCGCTCGCGGGGACGAGGTTCTGGTGCTCGATGACCTCTCGAGCGGCAAGCGCGAGAACCTCGCCGGAGCCCTCGAGGCGGGCGCGAGGCTCACCGAGCTCGACGTGGCCGACGCCGCCGCCGTCTTCGAGGCGATCGAGAGCTTTGCGCCCGAGAGCGTCTTCCACCTCGCGGCTCAGATCGACGTGCGGCGCTCGATGGCGGATCCCGGATTCGACGCCCGCCTGAACGTGGTGGGCACGGTCAACGTGCTGGAGGCCGCAGCGCGCGCTGACGCCTCACGGCTCCTCTTCACGTCCACCGGCGGCGCGATCTACGGAGAGGGCGCCGAGCGACCCGGTGAGCTGCCCTTCGCCGAGACCTCGCCCTGCGAGCCTTTCTCCGTCTACGGGCAGAGCAAGCTGGCTGCCGAGGGCTACATCGACCTCTTCGGCCGCACGCGCGATCTCTCCGGGGGAACGCTTCGCCTCGGCAACGTCTACGGGCCGAGGCAGGACCCGGCCACGGAGGCCGGCGTGGTGGCGATCTTCTGCGACCTGGCGCGCGATGGCGGCCGGCCCACCGTCTTCGGGACCGGGATGCAGACGCGCGACTACATCCACGTGGCGGACGTGGTCGATGGACTGCTGGCCATGGAGAACAGCGAGGAGAGCGGGCCGCTCAACGCAGGCACCGGGGTCGAGACGACAGTCCTCGAGCTCGCCGAGCGGATCGGGGCGCTGTCGGGGCGCGACGACTTCGAGCCGGAGACCGCGCCGGAGCGGCCGGGCGAGATCGAGCGCACGGTGCTCGACACGAAGCTGGCCGCCGAGCGGCTCGGCTGGCGCGCGAAGCGCACGATCGCCGACGGGCTCTCCGAGACGCTCGCGGCTGAGGCCTGAGCACCTCTAACCTCTGGGCCATGCCTGCCGCGGCCTTCGAGGGCAAGGAGTGCGTCTGCCAGTTCAAGCGCGGGATCTGCGATCAGACCTGCGTTCGCGACATGCTCGAGACGCCCTTCTACATGGCCTGTCTGAAGCTGAAGGGCCGACGCTGCCTCGTGATCGGCGGCGGCGACGTCGCGCTCGAGAAGGTGGAGGGGCTGCTGCTCTGTGAGGGAGACGTCCACGTCGTCGCACCCGAGGTCATCTCCGAGCTCGCGACCTACGCCGCGGAGGGCTCGATCACCTGGGACGAGCGGGCCTTCGTCGACGGCGACCTCGACGGTTCCTTCCTGGCGATCGCGGCCACCAACGACACCGACGTCAACATCTCCGTCCACGACGGCGCGGAGCGCCGGTCGATGCTGGTCAACGTGGTCGACGTGCCGCCGCTCTGCAACTTCATCCTCCCTGCGATCGAGCGCTCGGGCCCGCTCGCGATCGCGATCTCCACCGCCGGCGCCTCCCCCGCGCTCGCCAAGCGGATGAAGCGCGAGATCGCCGCCTCCTACGGCGAGTCGTACGCCCGCCTCGCGGTGATCCTCAACGACCATCGCGGCTGGGCCAAGGGCACCCTCCCCACCTATCAGGACCGCAAGGAGTTCTTCGAGGGAATCGTCAACGGCGACCCCGATCCGATCGAGCTGATCAAGCAGGGGCGCGAGAACGAGGTCCAGCGGCTGATCGAGGAGCGCAAGGGGAAGTTCGCCGCCGCGCTCGGCGCCTCCGCCTAGATTCCGGGGCGGTGTTCGGTCACTACGAAAGCTTCTTCGTCGCCAGCGTCGGCGCATCCGCCGCCTTTCTGGGGCTGCTCTTCGTGGGCTTCACGGTCGTCGAAAGCGGCGAAGCAGACCCACGGACCAGAGAGCGACGGACAGTGCTGGCAGGCAGCTCCTTCGTGGCGCTCGCGGACGCCTTCTTCGTCTCGATCCTGGCGCTGACGGGAGGACCGGTCGTTTTCGGGTTGGCCAGCCTGACGATGGCGGCCATCGGGTTGGTCGCCACCAGCCGGCTTATGCCCAGGGCGGCGCGCGCGGGTAACTTCGCTCGCGACTTCCCCACTCGGAAGCTGAACATCGTCTTTGCAGGCGTCTCGGCGTTGGGCTTCTCGACGCAGCTCGGGCTGTCCGTCGCACTCCTCACCAGCCCTCACGACGTCACTCTCCAGCGTGCCCTGCTCGTGATGATCCCCGTCCTCTACGCCAGCGGGCTGGCGAGGGCATGGGAAGTGACGGGGATCCGACGGGGAAGCTGAATCGACGCCGGCGGCTCGGTCTAGCTCTTTGCGCCCTTGATCAGCAGGTACTCCTGCGGCGCTGAGAACGCCGACTCGGACTCGTTCATCTCGGCGTATAGCGTCTGCAGGTCGGAGCGCAGGGCATCCCACTTGTCCGGCTCCATGTTCGCCCGCGCCATCACCATCGGGGGCAGGTCCCGCTCCATCTCATCGAGGTAGGCCTCCGGGGAGTCGGCGGTGAACTCGACCTCCGTTGGCTCGAGATCGAGATCGATCCCTGTCCCCTCAAAGATCTCACGAACGTGCTCCTCGTTGCCCCAGAGCGGAGGCGGCTGGAATCCTTCGGGTGGTGGCGGCAGGTGCGAGGCGATCGTGCGGAACATCGCGCCGAAGTTGCCCTCAGGCCTCCAGGCCGTGAGCACCATCCGGCCCCCCGGCTTCAGGACTCGAGCCAGCTCCTCGGCGGTCCTGCGGTGATCGGGGGCGAACATGCAGCCGAACACCGATATGACGACGTCGAAGCTCGCGTCGTCGAATGGAAGATCCTGGGCGTCGCCCACGATCCACTCGATCTCAACCCCCGCCTCGGCGGCCGCCTTCTCGCCGGCTTCGAGCAGCTCCGGGGTGATGTCGAGGCCGGTCGTCTTCGCACCGGTCTTGGCGGCTGGGATGGTCGCGTTGCCGCTTCCGCAGGCGACATCGAGGACCACGTCATCGCCGATCACCCTCGCGGTCTCAACCACGCGCGGGCCCACGCTCGCAATCACGCGCATCGCGGTCGGATAGTCGCCCGACGACCACAACTTCCGCGCCTGCTGCTGTGCCTCGGTCGGTTCAGCCATCACCACTCCCCTCGGTTGGTTGGCCGGAACCGTCTCACAAGTCGCGGCTCGGTTACTCGACGTCGCGCCTTGCCAGCAGCGTCGCGCCGGCCCCGAAGAGCGCCGCGATCCAGACGAGCAACACGGCCAACGCCGGAACGGCAGCGAGGAAGTCCACCTTCTCCATCCCGACATCGTTGGGGCTGACCCCCTGGATCGCGCTGGGCAGGGCGCCGGTCGGGCTGAACGTCTCCACCTTGGGCACGAACTGGGCGATGAGCGGATCGACGACGAACGCTGCGATCAGGATCCCGACGATCGCAACCGGCTGGTTCCGCACCAGCGAGCCGATCCCCACCCCGAAAGCGCCGAGCAGCGCCGCTACCCCGGCGTTCCGTGCGAGCAGCTCGAGCAGGGCCGAGAGCTCGGGAGTCGGCAGCCCGCGCGCCTCGAGGATCGCGTAGCCGACGATCGCGACAGAGACCGAGATCGCAAGCGAGAGCAGCGCCCCGGCGGCGGCAAAGGCGAGCGTCTTCGCCGCAAGAAAACGGGTCCGGTTCGGCGAGGCGAGCAGCGAGCTAGTGATCGTCCGGTGGCGCCACTCGCCGGTGATTCCCACGATCGCGAGGATCATGATGAAGAGGGTGCTGGCGTCGTTCTGAAAGACGTCGTTGAGAACGCTGTCCTTCGTCGGGTGGTCGATCGAGGCGATCAGGATCGTGATCAGGAGGGAGA
Source organism: uncultured Solirubrobacterales bacterium (assembly GCA_963831605.1). Lineage (GTDB taxonomy): Bacteria > Actinomycetota > Thermoleophilia > Solirubrobacterales > 70-9 > DASUPK01. The sequence continues at coordinate 23,966 of CAWHQR010000004.1, read as the reverse complement.
TGCCGATCGCGACACCCGATAGAGCGATGAAGGTCCGGGTGGTGCGGAGCTTGATCAGCTCCGCCTCGAGCAGGGGCTTCACTCGTTCCCCTCGGTCAGGTCGAAGAACGCCTCCTCGAGCGAGCGCGAGACGGCGACCAGCTCCGTGAGCGCGATCCGGGCCTCGTTCGCCTCCCGTCCCACCTGCTCGGTGGTGGCGCCGTGAACGACCAGGCCGCCGGCGGAATCCCGCACCACCGTCAACCCCTTCGCCTCCAGCACGGCGGCGAGCCGCAAATCGTCCGCCGACCGGACCTTCGTGCCGGGCCCGTCGGCTGATCCGAGCACGCTGTCGAGGGTCCCGCTCGCCCGCAGGTTCCCGTGCGAGATGACAACGACGTCGTCGACGCTCTGCGCCACCTCCGAGAGCAGGTGGCTCGAGACGAGCACGGCGCGGCCGCGTTCGGCCTGCTCGCGCAGCAGCCCGCGGATCCAGCGGATGCCGGGCGGATCGAGGCCGTTGGCGGGCTCGTCGAGGATGAGCACGTCCGGATCGCCGAGCAGGGCCGCGGCGATCGCCAGCCGCTGGCGCATCCCCATCGAGTAGCCCTTGACCCGGCGGTCCGCCGCACCCGCGATGCCCACCTCCTCAAGCACGTGATCCACCCGGTCCCTCGGGTGTCGCCCGGCGGCTGCCAGGATCCTCAGGTGGTTGCGCCCGCTCCGTCCTGGATGGAAGCTCGCGTCCTCGAGCACCGCCCCGACCTCGGCGCTCGGGTGATCGAGATCGCCGTAGCGGCGGCCGCCGAAGGTGGCCGTGCCCCCATCGGCATGAACGAGCCCGAGCAGCATTCGCAGGGTGGTGCTCTTCCCGGCGCCATTCGGGCCGAGGAAGCCGGTGACGCGTCCCGCGGCGACCTCGAAGGAGAGATCGGACACGGCCTGCACGCTGCCGAAGCGCTTGCTGACGCCGTTGATCTCGATTGCAGCCAAAGGACGGCCGCGCGGGCTAGCTGGCGGGCAGCGCGTAGACCGCGACAGCGACGTACTGGACGGCCGCGGCGGCGATCACCAGGACATGGAAGATCTCGTGGTAGCCGAAGACCTCCGGCCGTGGGTCTGGCTTGCGGCGGGCGTACACGACAGCTCCGGCCGAGTAGAGGAGGCCGCCGAGCGCGATCAGGCCGACACCGACAGGCCCGATCTCGTTCCAGAGCTGAGGCAGGCTGACGATGGCGACCCAGCCGGTGCTCAGGTAGATCACCGTGCTGACCCAGTACGGAGCGGTGATCCACACCAGATTGAGGATGAGCCCGCCCAGGGCCGTCGCCCAGACCACGATCAGCACCACGTTCGCCAGCGTCCCGTGCATGACGAGCAGGGCGAAGGGCGTATAGGTCCCCGCGATGAAGACGAAGATCATCGTGTGGTCGAGCCGGCGCATCCACTGCCTCACCTCGGGCGTCCAGGTGACGCGGTGATAGAGGGCGCTCGTCCCCAGCATCGCCGAGAGGGAGAAGGCGTAGATCGACATCGCGATCACGGCCGTGGTGCCACTTGCCGCCAGGATCAGGGCAGCGCCGGCGCCGAGCGAGACGAAGAACGCCCACTGATGGGAGACGCCGCGCAGCCGCGGCTTCTGCGAGAGCTTGTGCGCCGCCGCGTGTGCGGCCATCGCGGCGCTCTCGCGGGCGGCGGCGACCTGCTTGGTCGCGGCGTCGCGGGCGGCGCCGAGCCGCTCGCCGGCAGCATCAGCTGCATCGCGCGCGGCCCCGAGCGGATCGGGGCCAGACTTCGTTCCATCGGACGCCATCTCCACCCCACCATAGTCGCCGGGCGGTCCGGTGGCGGAAGCTGAGGGCCTGGCTGCTTGCAGTCCTTGCCGGTCGCGGAGCTGGCGGAGGCAGTCATGCCCGCGTTCGGCCCCGAGGGGGCCCGTCCGGGGAACGAGATCAACATCCGTACCTGAACGGCTAGGCGCCCTCGCCCGCCGGCATCCTCGCCGGGGCCCGCTCGGTTGCGGTCCGGCGCGCGCGTGAGACCAGGGCCGCGGCCGTCAGCGCGAAGGCCGCCTGGACCGCCATGGCGACGGTGAAGGCATCGCCGAACGAGCCGGCGCTCGTCCCGGAGCCGAGCTCGGAGAAGAAGACCGTTCCGACGATCGCCACGCCCAGTGCATTTCCGATCTGCTGAGCGGTGACGAGTGTTCCGGAGGCCGCGCCCGCGTCCGAGGTGGGCACCGCCCGCAGGACGAGATGGATGAGCGGCGGAATCGCGGTGCCCATCCCGGCGCCGAACGGCACCATCGCCAGGAGCAGCCAGGCCGAGACCGAGCCGTTCCCGGTCGCCTGGACCGCGAGGATCGTCGTGATCAGCCCCACGGCCGCGAGAGTCGCGCCGATCTGAGGCAGGTATTCGCGAACGCTTTCCGCCAACCGTGGTCCGGTCAGGGAGGCCGTGACGAAGGCGACAGCGATCGGGGTGAAGGCGAGGCCGGACTCGAGTGGGCTCAGCCCGAGTCCCTCCTGCAGGTAGATGCCGAGCAGGAAGAAGAACGAGATCGCGAAGTAGAGACTGGTGGCCGAGACGAGGCCGATCCGGAATCCGCGCGTCTCGAAGAGCCGCAGCTCGACCAGTGGGGAGCCGCCGCGGGCGGTGATCCGCCGCTCCGCGGCGACGAAGAGGGCGGCGGCGATCGGCGCAACGGCGAAGCACGCGAACGTCCAGGCGGGCCAGCCGAGCTCGCGGCCTTCCACCGCCGGGAACATCACGAGGCTGAGGGTGAGCGTCGCGAGCCCGACGCCGACCAGGTCGAGGCGGCGGGCGGTCTCCGAGCGGGATTCGGGGATCAACCTGTCGGCCGCCAGCAGGGCGATCACCCCGACGGGGATGTTGATCAGGAAGACCGAGCGCCAACCGAGACCCGAGGACGTCGAGAGCGATCAGCCCGCCGCCGACGATCTGCCCCGAGATCGCCGCCAGCCCCTGGACGAGGCCCTGGAAGCCGAGTGCCTTCGGCCGCTCGGCCGGCGAGAACTCGACCTGGATGATGGAGAGGACCTGCGGCCACATCGCGGCGCCCCCGAAGCCCTGCAGCAGCCGCGCGACGATCAGCGCACTCGGGCTCGGGGCCGCCGCGCAGAGCGCGGAGGCGACCGTGAAGCCGGCGATGCCGAGCTTGAACAGCCGGCGACGGCCGAAGACGTCGCCGAGGCGACCACCGGTGATCAGCGAGAGCGCGTAGGTGAGCAGGTATGCAGCGACGACCCACTGGAGGTCGGAATCGGTGGCCCCGAGATCGGTGCGCAGCGACGGCGCCGTGACGTTGACGATGAAGACATCGAGGAGAACCATGAAGACCGGGGCGAAGAGCACCGGCAAGAGCCACGGGCTGCGACGTGCGGGTTTCGGTGTGGACTGAGCGTCGTTCATCTGTGGATTCAACGAGGACCCCCTGTGGTACGTGAGATCGATCTGGACGGTTTGCTTGCCATCTGACGGACAGTGTGCGATCATTTTGATCCAGGTACAAGAGAGGGATTTATCCTGGTATCAAAAGCACCACCCAAGAGCATCGAGAACGGCAACGGCGCCCCCCAGCGGGCGGAGCTCGCCGACTTCCTGCGCAACCGCCGGGAGGCGATCCGCCCCGAGGACGTCGGGCTTCCCGGCGGCGGCCGTCGCCGCACCCCCGGCCTGCGCCGCGAGGAGGTCGCCCAGCTCGCCGGTGTTGGGGCCACCTGGTACACCTGGCTCGAGCAGGGCAGGGACGTCCGCGCGTCGGCGTCCGTGCTTGAGGCGATCTCCGGTGCGCTCGAGCTGACCCCCGCGGAGCACGCCCACGTGATGCTGCTGGGTCGCGGCGAGGAGGTCGCGCCGACTCGGGCGCCGAAGGAGACGGTCAATCCCACCATCAGGCGGCTGGTCCAGAACCTGGATCCGAATCCAGCCTGCATCACCGGCCGTCGCTTCGACATCCTGGCCTGGAATCGCGCCCACGCCGTTGTGTTCGGCGACCCGGCCAAGATGCCGGAGGGGCGCCGCAACCTGCTCTGGCGTCTCTTCACGGACCCGGCAAGCCGCGAGCTCCATCCCGATTGGGAGGAGGGAGCGCGCCGCATCGTCGCCCGGTTCCGAGGGGAGGCCGCCCGCTACGTCGGAGACCCCGACTTCGAGGACCTGATCTCGGCCCTGCGGGAGCGCAGCCCGGAGTTCCGCGAATGGTGGGACCTGCACGAGGTCGCGACCAGCGGCGTCGGCCGCAAGGTCCTCAACCACCCGACGGCCGGCAAGCTCCACTTCGAGCACGCCCCCTTCCGCCCGAACGAGAACCTCGAGCAGCGCCTGGTTCTCTACTCGGCCGTGGACAAGGCGAACACGCCGGAGAAGCTGGCCAAGCTCCTTGCTCGCAGTTGATGAGTGGCGACTTTGACCGCCTATAGCCGGTCAAAGTCGCCAACTTCTGGGGAGTAAGCGACGTAGGCGCTACATATAGTGCTGCTCTTCATTGCCGGGGTTAGCCGAACACTAGCCTCCGCTAGACTCTGACGAGTGAACTGTCCCCGCTGCGACGCCACCACCAAGACCCTGGAGACCCGCCGGGTGCCGGACGGGGCGACGCGCCGCCGGCGCGAGTGCCCCGGATGCGGGCATCGCTTCACCACCTATGAGCGCGCCGTCTCCGAGACCGTCGAGGTGGTCAAGCGCGACGGCCATCGCCAGCCATTCGATCGGGGGAAGCTCCGCGGCGCCCTGATTCGCGCCTCGCATAAGCGGGACGTCGATCCGCGTCGGCTGGAGGAGATCGTCGACCGGGTTGAGCAGGAAGCGCGACGGGCCGGAGGCGAGGTCATGGCGACCCGGATCGCCGAGCTCTGTCTCGACGGACTGGCGCAACTCGACCACGGCGCCTATCAGCAGTTTGCGGGAACTCTGCCGGATGCTGCTCGGAGCGGATCTTGAAAATGCCCGCAAATAACGAACTAGCGGGCCCTCAGTTCCGTCCGATCGGCGGAGGATGCTGCGGTGCTCACCCCACTAGCCGACCGAGAGGAGAAAACTGATGCCGAAGGCCACTTCCAAGGCAGCAATCACAACCGAGAAGGGCCTCGTCATCGAACGCCGGTTCACCTCTGCAGGGGCGCATCCCTACGACGAGCTCGAGTGGGAGACCCGCGACGCGATCATCGGCGACCCGGAGAAGCCCGCCTTCGAGCAGCGCGGGGTCGAGTTCCCGAAGACCTGGTCGCAGAACGCGACGAACATCGTCGCCCAGAAGTACTTCCGCGGCCGGCCGGGCTCCCCCGAGCGTGAGACTTCCGTCAAGCAGATGGTCAGCCGGGTCGCCGGCCGGATCGCCGAGGTGGGCCGCGAGCAGGGCTACTTCGCGACCGACGAGGACGTCGCCGCCTTCGAGGACGAGCTCACCTCGATCCTGGTCAACCAGAAGGCCGCCTTCAACAGCCCGGTCTGGTTCAACGTCGGCTGGAAGGAGCCGGGGCAGGAGCAGGCGTCGGCCTGCTTCATCCTCTCGGTCGAGGACGACATGGACTCCATCCTCTCCTGGAACACCAAGGAGGGGATCATCTTCAAGGGCGGGTCGGGCTCCGGCATCAACCTCTCCAAGATCCGCGGCTCCATGGAGCACCTCTCCAAGGGCGGGATCGCCTCCGGCCCGGTCAGCTTCATGCGCGGTGCCGACTCCTGGGCGGGCGCGATCAAGTCGGGTGGCGGCACGCGCCGCGCGGCCAAGATGGTGGTGCTCGACGTCGACCACCCGGACATCGAGAAGTTCATCTGGTGCAAGGCCGACGAGGAGAAGAAGGCCGCGGCGCTGAAGGCCGCCGATTTCGACATGCGCCTGGACTCCGACGCCTTCGCCTCGGTCCAGTTCCAGAACGCCAACAACTCGGTCCGGGTCACCGACGAGTTCATGCAGGCGGTCGAGAACGACGAGGACTGGGACCTGGTCGGCCGCGTCGACGGCAAGCCGATCAAGACCCTCAAGGCCCGCGCGCTGATGGACCAGATCGCTGACGCGGCCTGGCAGTGCGCCGATCCGGGCATCCAGTACGACACGACGATCAACCTCTGGCACACGGATCCGAACACGGGCCCGATCACCGCGTCGAATCCGTGCTCCGAGTACATGTCGATCGACGACTCGGCCTGCAATCTCGCCTCGCTCAACCTGATGAAGTTCCGCAACGAAGACGGGACCTTCAACGTCGACGACTTCACCCACGCGGTGGACATCGTCTTCCTGGCCCAGGAGATCCTGGTCGGCTTCTCCAGCTACCCGACCGAGCAGATCACCGAGAACGCCAGGGCTTTCCGCCAGCTCGGCCTCGGCTACGCCAACCTCGGCGCGCTGCTGATGTCCAACGGCCTCGCCTACGACTCGGACGAGGGCCGCACCCTCGCCGGCTCGATCACCTCGCTGATGACGGGGCGCGGCTACAAGATGTCGGCCGAGATCGCCGGCTCGATGGGCGCGTACGACGGCTACGAGGTGAACCGCGAGCCCCACAACCGGGTGATGCGGATGCACCAGGCCGCCGCCTACGAGATCGAGGACACCCTGGTCGAGGAGCCACTGCTCCACGCCGCCCGCGAGTCATGGGACGAGGCGGTCGCGCTCGGCGAGCAGCACGGCTACCGGAACGCCCAGGCGACCGTGCTCGCCCCCACCGGGACGATCTCCTTCCTGATGGACTGCGACACGACCGGCATCGAGCCGGACTTCTCGCTGGTCAAGTTCAAGGAGCTGGTCGGCGGCGGTCAGATGAAGATCGTCAACCGCTCGGTCAACCTGGCGCTCGAGACGCTCGGCTACTCCGAGACGGAGGTCGAGCAGATCGACGCCCACATCAACGAGCACAACACGATCATCGGGGCACCCGGCCTGAAGGACGAGCATCTCGAGGTCTTCGACGTGGCGGTCGGCGAGCGTTCGATCTCGCACACCGGCCACATCGACATGATGGCCGCGGCTCAGCCGTTCCTCTCGGGCGCGATCTCGAAGACGGTCAACCTGCCGGAGTCGGCGACGATCGCCGACATCGCCGACGCCTACAGCGACGGCTGGAGGAAGGGTCTCAAGGCTCTGGCGATCTATCGCGACGGCTCGAAGACCGCGCAGGCGCTGAAGACCGACGCCGGCGACAAGAAGGACGCCGCCGTCGAGGTCGTGGAGGTGGCCCCGCAGCGCAAGCGGATGCCGCGCGAGCGCGAGTCGATCACCCACAAGTTCTCGATCGGCATGCAGGAGGGCTACATCACGGCAGGCAAGTACGAGGACGGATCGGTCGGCGAGATCTTCCTCACCGATCTGGGCAAGGAGGGCTCGACGATCAAGGGCCTGATGAACGCCTTCGCGACCTCGATCTCGATGGGCCTGCAGTACGGGGTCCCGCTCGAGGACTACGTGCGCAAGTTCAGCTACATGCGCTTCGAGCCCGAGGGCATCACCCGCAACCCGGAGATCCCCTTCGCGAAGTCCCTGCCCGACTACATCATGCGCTGGCTCGCCAGCCGGTTCATCAATGACGTCGACTACCTCGAGAGCCTCGGGATCCTGACCGACGAGGTCCGCGCCAGGAAGGATGCGCAGCAGGCCTTCCCGATCGAGGAGACCAACGGCCACTCGAACGGCGAGGGCAACGGGAACGGGAACGGCTCGCCGAACGGTGAGGCGAAGGCCAACGGCGAGTCCAAGCCGGCGACCACCGCGCTCACCGACACCCCGCCGGTCGTCCCGGCGAAGATGGGAGCAGACCTCGAGCTGGGCCCGGCCTGCGACCAGTGCGGAGGCATGATGCAGCGCACGGGCTCCTGCTACACGTGCTCCAGCTGCGGCAACAACACCGGCTGCGGCTGAGCGCTAGATCTGCAGGCGCTTGAGCGCCGCCCGAATCTGCTCCTTGCTGTCCGTGTCCAGGACCGGCTCGTTCTCGATCCAGAGGACGAAGGCGTGCAGCCAGAGCAGCCGCACGTCCATATGGAGCTCGCTCGCGTAGGCCATCAGCACCTCCTCGGGCTGGCGCGGCCAGGCGGTGCCCTCCTCAAATCGCGCGATCGTCGCCTGGTTCACCTCGATCGCCGCCGCGATCTTGACCTGCTTGACGTTCGCCTCCTCTCGCGCCGTGCGACAGGCGCGCCCCAGCCAGGGGAGTAGCGGACGGGGAACCTCCTCGGCCTTCGAGGCCGGCGGATCAGGAGTCATATGCGGATCCTAACCTCGTCTGAAACATATGCACACTCTCGTGTAGTTTGAATCAATAGGTTACAAAGTACGACGTAAGAGCGCCGACAAGGCACGCATCAACCAAACGGATAGGAGACATGTTCAAAGCAACAAGAAATCAACTGGCCGATGGAACGAAGGGGCGCCACCCGGTGAAGCGACGCCGGCGACTGATGCTGGCGCCGTTGCTGGCGCTCGGGATATTGGTCCCCGCCTCGGCCGCGTCAGCGGCCGTGGTCTACGACAACGTGCCCAGCCCGATGCCCGGCAATGTGGTCAGCCAGGCGTTCGAGGCGACCTCGACGTCGGAGTTCGGCGGTCAGATCAAGCTCGCGAACACCGAGCGCCAGGACCCGAGCATCACCGTGACGATGAGCAGCTGGGGCTGTCAGAACCGTCCCGCAGGCGTCTGTACGACGACTCCCGGGGCGACGTTCTCCCACCCGATCACGCTGAATCTCTACAGCGTGCTCCCGAACGGCGAGCCGGGGGGGCAGATTGCCTCGGTCACCAAGACGTTCGACATTCCCTACCGGCCGAGCGCCAATCCGGGCGTCTGTGGAGACGGACGTTGGAGCCAGGACGGGACGGCGGCGACCTGTTTCAACGGGTTCGCCAACAACATCACGTTCGACCTCAGCGGCCACGGCATCAGCCTGCCTGACAGGGTGATCGTCGCACTGGCCTATCCGACCAGCCACTACGGCAAGCCCGCGCTCGGCACGCAGCCCTGCACGGGAACGCCGCAGGGCTGTGGCTACGACTCGCTGAACGTGGGCCTGACGGGCCCGCCGACGGTGGGCTCGCTGCCGCGGGTCGATGACGCGTACATCGATTCGACGTGGACCGGGGCGTACTGCGACAACGGCGTCGCCGGTACGAACGAGCTGCGACTCGACCCCGGCTGCTGGTTCGACGGCACCGCCGGCGCTGGCAACATGCAGCCGGCAATCGAGGTGAACGCCACGCAGACGTCAGGTGCCCAGGGTCACCAGGGCCAGACGGGCGCGTCGGGCGCGACAGGCGCGACGGGTCCGGCCGGCGCAGTGGCCAGTGTCGTCGCCAGCTCGAAGAAGAAGTGCAAGGCGTCGAAGAAGCTCGGCGCGCGGAGGAAGTGCAAGACGAAGCGGAAGTAGCGGGCCGACCCGCCACCTCCCTGTAGCAACGCCGGGCCCCTCACGGGGCCCGGCGTCGTTCGGGAACGTGACATCCGGACGACGCTCTACAGGCCAGCGGCCACCAGGCCGCACTACTTCTTCTTACTTCCGCGGGCGAAGTCAATCCGGCGCTATGTGACGGAGGCCACTCTTGGGAATCCCGTCGAGACGTCCCCGGCGTAGTACCTGCCGGGAGTGTCAATGGGGACCGACGGAAAGAAGGACGACAGATGAATCTCAGACGTGGTTATCTCGCGCTCCTCGCCGTGCCCGTCCTCGCCATCGGCCTGGCGGCGTGCGGCGGGAGCAGCAACTCGAGCAGCGGCTCCTCGAACGCCGCGAGCACAACTCCGGCGCAGACGAGCGCCGCCACCGGCACCGTCTCGACGAAGTCCGTCAGCGGCGTCGGCACCGTGCTCGTCGATTCGAAGGGCGACACGCTCTACACCAACAACCAGGACACCAGCTCGAAGATGGCGTGCACTGCCGCGTGCCAGAGCATCTGGCCGGCGGCGATGGCGTCCGGCGGACAGCCCACCTCATCGGACTCCTCGGTGCAGGCGAAGCTCGGTGTCGCGAACGGGCAGCTGACGTTCAACGGCCAGCCGCTCTATACGTTCGTGCAGGACAGTCCCGGTCGAGGCGACCGGCAACGGTGTCACCGACAGCTTCGGCGGCACCTCGTTCACCTGGACCGCCGCATCGACGGGCGGCTCCAAGACGACCGGCGCCTCCGCGAGCACCGGGAGCTCCGCCATGCCGACCACGACGAGCAGCAGCTCCAGCTCATCGGGCGGATCGTCCGGCGGGGGTTACGGCTACTAGTCGCCCGCCAACAGTTCGGCCGCGCTCGTCGCCTCGGCATATCCGTCGGCGAGCGCGGCCATGAACGCCGCGTGGACGGCGGCGCCCGGAACGTCCACGCCGCCGAACTCGAGATCCGGGGCGGCGCAGGCGTCGTGGACGACCGTGGGCGAGAAGCCCAGGTCGGCCGCGGCGCGAACCGTCGCGTCAACGCACATCGAGCTCATCATCCCGGCGACCACGAGACCCTCAGTCTCCTGTCGCCGAAGCTCAGCCTCCAGCGGCGTGCCGAGGAATGAGTTCGGGCTCTCCTTCTCGAAAACGAGCTCACCGTCGGCCGGCGCCACGGCCGGATGGATCTCGATTCCCTCCGTCCCGGGGCGCATGAACTCGGCGTCGGGTTCGTCCCAGACGTGCTTCATGTGGATCACCGGGTCACCCGCTTCCCGGAACGCATCGAGGACCCTGCTCGCTGCCTCGGCAGCCGCCTCGGGCTCGACCAGCGGATAGGCGCCGCCGGGAAAGTAGTCGCGCTGGATGTCGATGATCAGGAGCGTGCGGGAGGGCGCCATTGCCCGAGGCTACTGATGGGGGCGGGTGTGGGATCGAGGATGCAAACACAACATCGGCACCCGAGCTTCGGGCTCGAATCGGAGAAGGGGCGGGCGTGGACGCGTGGGCTACCAAGAAAGGGCCTTGTCCCAGCACCCGATAGAGGGCTACCTTCGCGCCGTGTTGCGGAGCAAAGGGCAGCGGGTCCTGCAGCGGATCACCGACGCGGGCCTCAACGTAACCCGCGGGAGACCGCTGGACGGAGATGGGGTCCTGTTGCGCTGCCTGCCGTGGCTCACGGCCGGGCTCCTGGCCTGCGTCTTCCTGCCGCTGCTCCCCGATTGGCCGGCGACGGGGGACCTGTTGGCGTTCGCACTCGTACCGTTGATCGTCGGGAGCGCGCTGCTGCTGCCATGGGAGCGGCTGCCCACCTGGTGTCAGGCGGTCCCGCCGATGTTGCCCTTCGCCATGGTCGCCCTGGTCCGCAGCTCACACGAGAGCGTCACCGCGGCCTACACGCCGGTGGTGCTTCTGCCGGTGATCTGGTTCGCGTTCTACGGCACGCGCCGCCAGCTGCTGGTCTCGGTTCTCCTGCTGGGCGTCACACTCGCGATCCCGTCCCCCGCCTTCGACCACTACCCGGCCCTCGAGCCCCTGGCCGCCGCCTTCTGGATGGGCGTGGCCGGAATCATCGGGTTCTCGATCAACGCGCTGGTGCGACAGCGGGAAAGACTTCAGAGGCAGCTCGGCACCATGGCTCGAACCGACGCGCTCACCGGCCTCCCGAACCGCCGGGCCTGGGACGAGGCGCTCGACCGCGAGCTCGCGATGGCGAATCGCAGCGGCGCTCCGGTCTGCGTCGCGCTCCTCGACCTCGACAAGTTCAAGGAGTTCAACGATCTGAACGGTCATCCGGCCGGCGACACCCACCTGAAGGAGGCGGCGGACGTGTGGAGCGCGCGCCTGCGGACCGCCGACCTGATCGCCCGCTACGGGGGCGAGGAGTTCGCCGTTCTGCTCACCTCGACGAACGCCGATCAGGCGCATGACCTGATCGAGACGCTGCGCGCCTGCGTGCCCAGCAGGGAGACGGTCTCCGCGGGAATCGCCGAGTGGGACGGGATCGAATCCAGCGCGGAGTTGCTGATCCGCGCGGACCGTGCCCTCTACGACGCGAAGCGCGGAGGGCGCAACCGCACGGTCGCGATCCACGCGATGCGCTTCTCCCACCCCGAGCCCGAGCCGCCGGACCCCGAGCCCGCCTAGCTCGACCGGCTCCAGTAGCGGTCGAGTCCCGCCCATTGCTGTTCGGGCGGGACCGCTTGGAGCAGCGCCTCTCGCGGTATCCGGATCGGCCGCCTCGGCGACCCGCTGACGAATCTGGTCCTCGAACTCCTCGGTCGAGAGCTCGCGGGCCAGCCTGCCCTGCTCGCGCAGGCGCCTGCGGACGAGCTCGAGGTGCTCGCCAGGCTCGTCAACCGCGCCGAAGTGCGTCAGGCCGAGACTGTCGGGCTCCCAGTCGAGGATCCGATCGATTGAGTCCTCCCAGAGATCGAGGTCGATGTCCGGCGGCGGAGTAGGCGGCATGACGAAGTCGCTCGGCGGGATGCGCACCGCCGCCATGTCACCGACGAAGGCCCGCCCGCTCGGCGGATGGAAATAGCTGACGTGGTGGGAGGCGTGGCCAGGCGTGTAGGAGACCTTGAAGCCGAGCACCTCCTCGCCGCCGGTGAGCGGATGGAGGTTCCCCTCTGGCACCGGGGCGACCTCGCCCCAGAGCCGGCCCATGTCATCCCCGTAGAGCCGCTCGGCGCTCGCCAGCAGCTTCGAGGGATCGGCCAGGTGCCGGGCGCCGCGCTCGTGCACGTACACGGCGAGGTCGGGCCACCGCCTCACCAGGTTGCCCGTCGCCCCGGCGTGGTCGAGGTGGACGTGGGTGAGCAGCAGCGCCCGCGGCTGCTTGTCGCCGAGCGCCTCGATCAGGGTCTCCATCGAGCTCGTCGGACCCGGATCGATCAGCACGCCGTCAAGCTCCCAGCAGCCGATCACCCGCTCGCGGCCGAGGTGGCGGACGTCGATCAGGTTCATCCGGGAACGACGCGCGATGCCTGCGCCGCGCGGGCTCCGGCGGAGGTGGCCAGCGCCGCCCCCTCGGTGCGCAGCACCTCGGCCGCCGACCGCTTACCGGATTGCACGGCGCCGTCGAAGTAGCCCATCCAGCGAGTCGCCGTCTCCGTGCCGGCCCAGTGGATCCGGTCGATCGGATCGCGCAGCCAGGTGCCGTATGCGGTCCAGGCGCCCGGCCCCAGGACCCCCGCGTAGCAGCCACGGGAGTAGGGCTCGGCGCTCCAGTCCTTCTCGATGTAGCCGCTCGGCTTCGCGGCCTGCGGCCCGAAGATCCGGGCCAGGCCGCCGGTCACGGCCTCCCGGCGCTCGGCCTCGCTCGCTCGCCCGAGCACGCGGGCCTCCCGGCCCTCGAGGAAGGCGAGGAGCACTCCGGGCGAGCCATTGAATGGCGTGTTGTCGAAGATCACCTGCGCGGGCCCGGGCAGGCTGGTTGCCTGTCCGGAGAGCCCCTGCTCTCGCCAGAACGGCTCGTCGTAGATCGCCATCGTCTTGATCACGGAGCCCATCGGCATCCGCTGGGTGAGCTGATCGCGAGGGCCGGGCAGCGGCGGGTCGTACTCGATTCGGCCCGCCAGAGCGGGTGGAATCGCGACGATGGCGCGCCTGGCCCTCAGCTCTCCGGCGACGACGCCGTCGGCCTCCGTGCGGATCGAGGTGACCGGCGAGGAGAGGCGCACGCGGTCAGCCAGCTCCTCCGCCATCCGCAGCGAGATCAGCTGCGAGCCGCCGACGATCCGGTCCTGCTGGGCGCCGCCCTCTGTGTCCAGCAGGTCGTCCCAGCCACCGGACGAGGCCGCGTAGAAGAGAACATGGAGCAGCGAGACGTCGGCGGGCTCAACCGAGAAGACCGCCCGACACACCATGGCGAGCGCCTCGCGCGCGGTTCGGGTTCGTGCGGCCCCGCGGATCCAGGTTGCGAAGGTCTGCTCGTCGAGTTCCTCCGCCTTCGGTGCCTCCCAGGGGGCCTCGGCCGTGACCTTCTTGATCAGGCGCTTCAGCCGCAGGTCGGCCCGGCCATAGTCGGCCATCACCAGCGGCCCGAGCATCGGGATCGTGCCGCTGTAGCGCTTCACCTTCCCGAGGTCGGCCTCGAAGAGATTCTTACCCTCGGCGTTCGTGGGATAGGTCTCGAGACCAAGGTCGTCGGCCAGCGCCAGAACCTCGAGCTGGGTCGGCCCCACCCACTGGCCGCCGAGCTCGACGACGTCCTCCGGCCTCTCGCCCACCGACTGGTTCAGGGTTCGCCCGCCGACCCGGTCGCGCGCCTCCAGCACCTGCACGTCGAGGCCAGCACCGGTGAGCTCACGAGCAGCGGTCAGGCCGGCGAGGCCCGCTCCGACAACCACGACGTCGCAGTCATGCATCGCCGGAAGTATCTCGCCTCAGCTGGCGACGAGCTGCCCGCAGGCTTCGCCGAAGGCCTCGGTGTGGCGGTCGACGTGCTCCGGCTCGGTGGCCGGCGACATCAGGGCCATGTTGTGGAAGGGGGTGATCAGGACTCCCCGGTTCAGCAGGAAGAGATGGAGGTACTCCTCGAGCTCCGGATCGCCGCCGGCGGCCGACTGCCCGCCGCTGATCGGGGGCTCCGGCAGGAAGCCGTACTCGGCCCTGGCGCCGAGCTGAACCACGTGCCAGGGCAGCTCGTGTTCGTCGATCACGCCCTGCACTCCCTCGGTGAAGCGCCCCGCCAGGCCGATCATGCGATCGAACGCCTCGTCCGTCAGGACCCGATCGAGGGTGGCGCGGGTCGCGGCCGCCGAGAGAGCGTTGCCCGCGAGGGTCCCACCCACGCCGCCGGTGTCCTCGTAGTCGGCGTCCACCTCGCCCTCCACCCGCGTCGCGATCTCCGCGCTCATCCCGAAGGCTCCGACCGGCACGCCTCCCGCGATCGCCTTGCCGATGGTGAGCAGGTCCGGCTCCAGGCCATGGGCCGCGGTATAGCCACCCGGACCGGCGCTGAAGGTGTGGGTCTCGTCGATCAGCAGCATCGTCCCGGTCGCTCTGGTGAGCTCGCGAAGGGCGTCGTGGAATCCCGGCTCGGGGAGGACGATCCCGATGTTGGTGAGCGCCGGCTCGGTCATCACGCAGGCGATCTCCTCTTCGCGCAGGACCTTCTCGAGCGCGTCGACATCGTTGAACTCGACCACGTCGGTCGTCTCCGTCGGGTCGACGGGAGGGCCGACATTGCCCTCCCTCGAAACGGGTTTCCCGTCGGCCCCGACGACGACGAAGCTCTCGTCGACCGTGCCGTGGTAGCAGTAGCTGAATACGAGGATCCGCCTGCGGCCGGTGATCTGACGAGCCAGCCGGATCGCGAAACGGTTGGCGTCTGTCGCCGACAGGGTGAGCTGCCATTGGGGCAATCCGAAGCGCCTCGCGAGCTCGCCGGCGGCCCAGATCGAGTCCTCGGTCGGGAGCATCAGCGTGGCGCCCTTCGCGTAGCGGTCGGCAACGGCCTCGGCCGTCGCTTTCGGCGCGTGCCCCGCCATCGCTCCGGTGTCCCCGAGGCAGAGGTCGACGTACTCGAGCCCGTCGGCGTCGGTGATCCGCGCACCGGAGGCCTCGACGGCGAAGATCGGGTTACCGCCGGGCCAGCGCGACATCCAGCTCATCGGGACGCCGCCGACCAGGTTTCGCCTCGCCTCCTCGTAGAGGGCGCGGGACTTCGGATGGTCCGTCTCGAAGCGATCACGCTCCGCGGCGATCAGAGATTTGAGCCGGTCGCGATCCATCAGTGCGCCAACCGTATGGCCTCAGAGGGAATCGTGAGGGTGACGTGAGCCGAATCCGCCCCGCTAACATAATCCTTACGTGAACGTAAGAATTGGGAATGACGGCAGGCGAGGCCGGTTCCGGCCGGGAGTCTCCGCCGAGCATCGCAACTACAAGTGGTGGGCACTCAGCTGCACGAGCCTCGGGATGCTGCTGGCGACGATCAACTCCGGCACGCTGATCATCGCCCTGCCGGACCTCGAGCGATCCCTCGGGACCAGCCTGCTCGAGCTCGTCTGGGTGATCCTCGCCTACATGATCTCCTCGACCGTCCTGGTGCTGACGGCGGGGCGGCTCTCGGACCTCTTCGGCCGCAAGAAGGCCTACGTCGGCGGCTTCATCCTCTTCACCCTGGCCTCGCTGGGGGCCGGCTTCGCGAACAACGGCACCGAGCTGATCCTCTGGCGGATCTTCCAGGGCGTCGGGGCCGCCTTTCTCTTCGCCAACGCCGCCGCGCTCGTCACCGACGCGTTCCCGCGCGAGCAGCTCGGGGTCGCCATGGGGACCAACACGATGGTGGCCGCGATCGGGCTGGTGATCGGCCCCGTGCTCGGCGGGGCACTGGTCGCGATCGGCTGGCAGTGGGTCTTCTGGTTCAACATCCCGCTCGGCCTGGCCGGCGCGGCGTGGGGGGCGCTGATCCTCCACGAGCTCGCGAAGCCGGATACCGAGAGGGGCCTCGACCTCCTCGGCACCGGCGTCTTCCTCTTCGGCCTCACCGGGCTTGTTTACGGTGTGTCAAAGGGCGGCATCTCGGGGTGGACCGAGCCGATCGTGATCGTCTCCCTGGCCGTGGCCGCGGTGCTGCTGCCGCTGTTCGTCCTGATCGAGCAGCGGGCGACCGCCCCGATGCTCGACCTGAGCATCTTCAAGAACAGGATGTTCGCCGCCGCCACCGGAGCCGCGTTCATCAACGGCCTCTCCCGCTTCGCCCTCCTCTTCATCTTCGTCTTCTACTTCCAGGGCGTTCAGGGCGACGATCCGATCACGGCCGGGATCAAGCTCTCGCCGATGGCGATCGGGATGCTGATCGCGTCCCCGCTCGCCGGCATTTGGGCCGACCGGCGCGGGTCTCGGGCGCTGGCCGCGCTCGGCATGCTCGTCTCCGCGGTGGCGCTGGCGGCGATGACCACGATCGAGGCCGGCACCGCCTACTGGGAGACCGCGCTCTGGCTCGGGCTCGTGGGGATCGGCTCCGGAATGTTCAACTCGCCGAACACCGCGGCCATGATGGGAACGGTCCCGCCGAATCGCCGCGGAATCGCCGCGGGTGCCCGGATGATGCTGCAGAACACGGGCGCTGTCCTCTCGATCGCCTTCGTGATCGCCGTGGTTACCTCCGGCGTGCCGAAGGATGTCCTCTTCAAGATCTTCTCCGGGCTCGCGTCCGGCCTACCGACCGTCCAGCTCGAGGCCTTCATCCAGAACATGCACACCGCCCTCTGGGTCCTGGCCGCCACCTCTCTGGTCGGGGCCGGCGTGTCACTCCTGCGGCCACGGCACGTGAAGCACCCGGTCGCAGACGCTCTCCCGGCTTCGGATCGGATCGCGGCATGAGTGAGCGCCGCCTCCGCATCGGGGACATGGCGAAGCTCACGGGCACCACGCCGAGGACGATCCGCTACTACGAGGAGATCGGCCTGCTCCCCTCCGAGCAGGCGCGGGAGCCCGGTGCCCATCGCACCTATGGCGATGAGGATCTCGAGCGGCTTCAGGAGCTGCTCAGGCTTCGAGAGCTGCTCGGTGTCTCGCTCGAGGAGCTTGGCGGACTGGCTGCGGCCGAGACCGCCCGCGCCGCGCTGCGGCGCGAATGGCATGAGGGCATCGACGACCCCGTCCGCCAGCGCGAGGTGCTCGAGCAGTCGCTCGGGCACATCGAGAACCAGCTGGAGCTCGTGCGCCACCGCCGCGACGAGATCGAAGCGCTGCGCGGCGAGCTGGAGACGAAGCGCCGCCGGGTCCGGGACAGGCTCCGGGCGCTCGGGCGCAAGCGCGCCGGCCGGGCTACGGCAGGCTGACCTCTCCGTCGATCACCGGGACCACGCCGCCCGAGACCCGGGGCCGGCCGTCGGACATCTCGACATCGAGGACGCTCGGGCGGCCCATCTCCTCGCCCTGGCGAATCCGGATCCGCTCGCGCCCTTCGCGCCGGTGGAGGTAGGCACCCAGTGGCCCGGCCGCTGACCCCGTCGCCGGGTCCTCACCCATCTCGGCGGTCCGGGTGAAGGATCGTGCGCGAACCGTCACGCCGTCGGGATCGAGCCAGGCCAGGTAGATGACGATCGAGCCATGCGGCTCGGAGAGCTCGTAGATGGTCGAGTAGTCGGGCAGCGCACGGGCGAGGGCCTCGTGCTCCGCCACGGGAGCCATCACGTGCGGCATCCCGGTCGAGACGACCTGGGGCGGCAGCTCGGGGTGCGAGTCGTCGGCGCGGAGGCCGACGGCCGTCATCACCGCGTCGCGGTCCAGCTCCGGCCCGAACTCGGCCTCGTTCTGGAGCATCGACGCACTCCAGCTTCCGTTCCCCTTGCGGACGTCGATCGGTTGCAGACCGGCGCCGGTCTCCTGCACGAAGCTCGCCTCGTCGAGCCCGCGCCAGCGCGCGACGGCCACGGCTGTCCCCAGCGAGGGATGGCCGGCGAAGGGGAGCTCCTCATGGGGATCCCAGATCCGGTTGCGGTAGTCCGCGCCGTCGGCCGAGGGCGACTGGACGAAGGTCGTCTCGGAGAGCCGCGTCTCCTGGGCCAGGGCGAGCATGGCGTCGTCGCTGACGCCGTCGGCATCTGCGACCACGGCCAGGCCATTGCCTGCCAGCGGCACCTCGGTGAAGACATCGAGCCAGGCGATGCGGTGGGTCATGCGCAGATGATGGCGATCGCGCGCTGCGGTCCGATCCCCGGCGTACGGTTTTCGCGGGACGGCAACCAACAAGGGAGTGAGACATGGACGAGAGCTATCCCCTGACCTATTCGGTGGAGTATCCGGACCGGGAGCTGGATCGGCTGACCTCCTTCTTCCGGGTCTTCATGGTGATTCCGATTGCGATCGTGCTCGCCACCGTCAACCACTACCTGTTCGGCGGTTGGGGGGATCAGGCGACGGGCTACGTCGGTGCGGGCGGGATCCTGTTCTTCGGACCGCTGCTGATGATCCTGTTCGTCGGGAAGTACCCGCGCTGGTGGTTCGACTGGAACCGCGAGCTGCTGCGGTTCCTGGCGCGAGTCCACACCTATTCCGTGTTGATGAACGACCAGTACCCGTCAACGGACGAGGAGCAATGGGTCCAGCTGGAGTTCGAGTACCCGAACGTCGAGACCGATCTGTCCCGCGGGATGCCGCTGGTCAAGTGGTTCCTGGCGATCCCCCACTACGTGGTGCTGTTCTTCCTGGGGATCGGAGTGTTCTTCGCGGTGATCTACGCCTGGTTCGCGATCCTGTTCACCGGGCGTTATCCGCGAGGGGTGTTCGACTTCGTGATGGGATGGCAGCGGTGGGCACTGCGGGTTGCCGCCTACGCGATCATCCTGGTCACCGACGAGTACCCGCCCTTCTCGCTCGAGTAATACGAGTCGAAAGCGCGGCGTCAGGCCGGCCGATCGGCCCGGTAGAGCGCCAGGGTCCCGAGGACGGTCCGGAGCCGGTCGGTCTGCTCCGCGTGCTCGAGCCCGGCCTCCTCGAAGATCCGCGGCAGCTCGCCGTGAACGTTGTCGGCGGTGTTCTCGAAGCCGTCGAGCATCCGGATCGAGAGGAACGCGGCCGCCATCAGCGGGTCGGCCGGGGCTCCCCAGTCGGCCACGTGGAGCTCCCCGCCCCTGCGCAGGACGCGGGCGATCTCGCGCGCGGTGCGGCGCTTCGGCTCGGGATCGAGGTGGTGGAAGAAGAGGGTCGAGAGCACCCGGTCGAAGCTCCCGTCCTCGAAGGGCAGCTCATCGGACATCCCCTCCGCGAGACGGAGCTCGACGCCCGCCTGCTCCGCCTTGGCGCGGGCCCGGCCGAGCATCTCGGGATCGGCGTCCAGCCCCACCACCTCGGCGCCCGGCTGCCGGCGCTTCACCTGAATCGCCAGGGTGCCCGTGCCACAGCCGAGGTCGAGGATGCGCTGGCCGGCCGCCGGTGCGGCCTGCTCGACCAGCATCTCCTTGAAGCGGCCCTCCCTGCTCGTGGCCCTGACCACCGGGTCGTAGATGCGCGTCAGGGCGGAGAAGCGGAGCGCCGGCAGGTAGCCACGCCGCTCAGTGGGCATGGGCCGCGGCAGCGGGCGCTCCCTTTCGGGTGTACGCCTCCGGATCGGCTTGGAACTGGGAGCGGCAGTTCTCGGAGCAGAAGTGGTAGGTCCGCCCGGCGTGTGCAGCGTGGAGCGCCTGGGTGCGATCCACCTTCATCCCGCAGACGGGGTCGGTGACCCCCCGCCGGGCGGTCAGCCAGAAGAGCGCCACGAAGATCACCAGCCCGAGGAGGTTGAGCCAGAGCTTGTAGTCGAACTGGACCGAGCTGAAGATCTCGTCGCGCGACGGCCGCGTGTCCGGAATCAGGCCGAGAGCGCTGAAGAGCGCGTCCACGATCAGGGCCGCGATCACGATCACCACGAACATCAGCGCCGTGATCCGGAGCGCATAGGCGCGACCGTAGTACTTGATGTAGGCGGCGACGATCGGCAGCACGATCAGGTCGGCGAAGATGAACGCGATCACGCCGGCGAAGCTGATCCCGCCCGACCAGAGCACCGCGGCGAGCGGCGCGTTGCCGACAGAGCAGACGAAGCTGAGCACCGCGATGATCGGTCCGACGATCACGTTCTCGATCGTCTTGACCAGCGGCGGCGCGTCCTGGAGGAAGAGCGAGTTGAAGAAGTCGTTGCCCAGCAGGCCGATGAAGCCGGCGAGCAGGAAGCCGATCGAGATCTCCTTCCAGAGCATCTGCCAGTCGCCGCGGAAGTTGTGGGCGACGTCGGACCAGGCGTTCGCCGACGTCAGCCGCTCCCTCCAGTCCCCCTTCGTCTCCGTGGCCGTGTGGATGTGGGAGACCTGCGCCTGCTGGGCGTGCTCGCGCGCCTCCTCCTCCAGCTTCGGCGAGACGAAGCGCCGCAGCAGGATCGCCATCAGGGCGATCAGCACGATCCCGCCGACGAACTCCGCCAGCGTGAACTGCCACCCGATCAGGATCCAGATGACGAGGCCGAGCTCCCAGACCAGGTTGGTCGAGGCGAACTGGAAGGCGAGCGAGGTCGCCGCCGAGGCGCCCTTCTGGAAGAGGGACTTCGCGATGGCGATCGCGGCGTAGGAACAGGACGAGGAGGCGGCGCCGAGGCCGGTGGCCTTCGCCAGCGGTACGAAGCCGCTGCCCGAGAGCGCCGACTCGACCCTCTCCCGCGGGATCCAGGCCTGGACGATCGCGGAGATCGCGAAGCCGAGCACCAGGGCCCACCAGACCTCGTAGGCCATCAGGAAGGACTGCTTGAGCCCCTCGCCGATCGTCGAGATCACATCCGCCATGGTTGACGACTATACCCCATGGGGGTATGCTCGGAACATGACCGACACGAAGACACCCGGATACAAGGCATCGAAGGACGACCTCCTGAAGCGGCTGGCCCGCGTCGAGGGCCAGGTGCGCGGCGTGACCCGGATGGTCGAGGAGGACCGCTACTGCATCGACGTCCTCACCCAGATCGAGGCCGCCCAGGCGGCGCTCAACAAGATCGCGCTCGCCCTGGTCGACGACCACGTCCGCAACTGCATGCGCGGCGGCAAGGGCGCATCCGAGGAGCAGGTGCAGGAGCTGATGGGCGCGGTCGGCCGGCTGGTCTCCTCGTAGGAATCCGGCCCGTTCACTTGCTCCCGGCGTTTTCGGCGCGGACGATCGGGTAGAAAGCCGGGATGCGTCGAGCCAAGCTCCGGACCTGGCTGGTGGTCGTTCTCGCTGTGCTCGCCGCCGCCTCGATGTTCCCCTCGCTCGGCGGCTCCTCGCATCGCTCCGTGCCGCCGGCCCGCCACGACACCTTGGTCGCGAAACATCAGGGCGACCGCCCCGCGGAGCGCCCCACGCCGGTTCGCAACGACCCTTAGTCGGCGGTGTCAAGAGTCGCCCAATCGTGCGGATGAGCCAAAGTCGAATTTGGACGGCTCGGCCAGCCAAACTGCCGATAGCTCGAAGACAGCTAGGGGCGAAAGCGAACGGCCCGCCGAAGCGGGCCGTTCGAGGTTGAAACGGGACCTTGTCCCGTGCGTCACTCAGTGCCGCAATGGTACGCGGGTCCCGTGCACCACCCAGAGACAATTGAGGAGGAGGGCGCCGGACTCGAACCGGAACCAGCCCTCGCGGCTGGACGCAGCCATCCTGAGTGACGCCTCTCGCCTCGAGAGCTCAACCCTCCGCGCCAAGGCGCAGTCCACCGCGACAGCCGTGACGCGTGGACTAGACGACGTCGCACTTATCGCCGTTCAGTCGTAGAGCGCGAACGCCGCCAGCACCACGTAGATGGCGATCAGCGCAAGGCCCTCGAACAGCTGGGCCTCGCCGTCGCCTGTGATCTGCCACATCGCGATCGCCGTGAGGAAGAGCGCCCCTATGTAGACGGGCGCTAGGGCGAAGGTCAGGTGCGTGGTGAACAGCAGCGAGGTCAGCACCAGGGCCGGGAAGAGGAAGGCCGCGATCTGGGCGACCGAGTTCTTCACCACCGAGATCGCCAGATCGGATTTGCCCTTCGCGGCAAGGAAGATCCCGGTGAAGTTCTCCACGGCGTTGCCGGCGATGGCGACGATCACCAGCCCTGCGAACGCCTTGGAGATGCCGAGGGACTGCACCGCCGGGTCGAGGGCGTGGATGAACCAGTCCGAGACAAACGCCGCCCCGACGCCGGCGATCGTCAGCAGCACCACTGCGAATGCCATCGAGAACCGCGGCTTGGTCTCCTCCTCCCCAGCCTCACTCGGCTCGGGGTCCGAACGCAGGTACCCCCAGATCCAGGCCCCGTAGACGACGAGCAGGCAGATCGCACCGATGTTGGAGAGCCCCTCGATGTGATGACTCGCCTTGTCCGAGGAGGCGATCGAAAGGCCGATGATCACGATCACGAAGAGCGAGACGAGCAACAGGGTCGCCGTGTCCTGCGGCAATCGGTGGCGGAATCGCATGCAGCTGTCGTCGGCCGTGATCGTGCCGGCGACGATCACCAGCCCGAGCACCAGCAGGGCGTTGGCGAAGATCGACCCGATCAGGGAGGTCTGCGCGACCACGAGCTCGCCGTTGCTGAGCGCGAAGAGCACGATGAAGAACTCGGGCAGGTTGCCGAGAGTCGACTGCAGGAAGCCGGTGACGGCCGGCCCGAAGCGCATCCCGACCTGCTCGGTCGCCAGGGCGACCACCCACGCAAGTCCAGCGAGAGCGAAAGTCGCGGCGGCGAAGGCAAGTACGGCGTCAGCGCCGGAATAACGCAGCACCCCGGCGACCGCCGTGATGACCGCGGTGCCCCCCAAGAAGAATCTCTCCCTTGATGTCACGGCTGGGAGACTTTCATTTTCTGATGGCGGCTATAAGGTCGCCGCGTCAAATGAGCCCCATGCGGGTTTGAAGGAGCAGTCACAGGAGGGAGGATCCGGTGAATTGGCTCAGACGGAATCTCAGTTACGCGAACGCGGCGGCCAGCCTGGCGCTAGTCATCGCGGTCGCCGGGGGAACCACAGCGATCGCCATGAAAGCGACAGCACCCAAGAACTCCGTGACCACGAAGAGCATCCGGCCGTACAACGTGACGGCGCGCGACCTCACGCGCCTGATTGAGGTGAGGGACCAAACGACGTTCAGCGATCCCGGTGGGCCCGATGGCAAATTTTCAAGCGCGACCGCGACTGTCCATTGTCCTGCCGGCACGCGCGTGGTTTCAGGCGGAGGATTTGTCGACAGCGACCATGCGGCCCTGATTGGCTCAGACCCGATCAGCGAAGGTTGGGTCGTGAGCTCAGCAGCCGATGGGGCAAATCAGGCCACGATCACTGTGATCGCTCGGTGCCTTTCGAAAAAGGCCGAAAAGCCGACGCCCTAGCCGCGCACGACGAGCTTGCGCTTCCGCGATGCGCCCGGATCGTAGGGGTAGCCGCTCTGGTTCTTGACGAGCGCCCGGAAGATGTATCGAACCCGGCCGACCGTCTGGGTGAACCGGTACTTGCCACGAAAGCGCCCGCCGTCTCGGGTTTGCACCTGCTTGAACGTCCGCCACTTGCGACCGACCCGTGCCTGCAGCGCCACCGCACGACCCTCCGCGTTCGGTCCAGGTAGCTGTCCGAAGAACCTGGCTGCTTGCCCATTGGTCAGATGCTTGTGGGGAATTGCAA